>NZ_FMWE01000006.1:0-302280 GCF_900102805.1 Arthrobacter sp. UNCCL28 | reverse complement strand
CGGCTCCGGTGCCCAGGGCGATGGTGACGGTGCCGGCGGTGACGGCCTGGGAGGCGGAGGTCGAGGAGGTGAATGCGCCGTAGGTGCCCATTCCGGCGACGGCGGCTGCGGTGCCGACCAGTGCGACGGAAGCGAGGATCTTGCCGGAGGTGGTCTTGAGGCTGATGGCCATGGGAATCAGTGTCCTTTCGGTGGGCCACCGTGGGACCGGCCGGCCTGTTCTTTGGTGTCTGCCTGACTGGCTGACAAGAACTACTGTGCCGGGGCAGGATCAAGAACAAATCCTGCAAACCCGCAACACTTCCTCAGGAAAAACTCAAGACTCCCGCACCGCCCCAAATGAGCAGTTTTGGAGAAGCCCGCAGCTCCGGGGCGCCGTAGTTTTGGAGTATCCAATCACTATCGAGCAGTACGCGAAGAGGAGCCCGCCATGGCTGAAACAGGAACCACCAACAAGACCAAGTCCTACGACGGTTTTTCGGAGGAAGAGCGCGCCGCAATGAAGGAGCGCGCGCAGGAACTGAAGAAAGCCCCGCGCAAGAAGGCATCCGCGGCGGACGGAGAAGCTGACGTCCTGGCCAAGATCGCGGAGATGCCGGAGGCGGACAAGGTCATGGCGGAGCGACTCCACGCGATTGTCAGCGAGCACGCACCGGAACTCACGCCCAAGACCTGGTACGGAATGCCGGCCTACGCCAAGGACGGGAAGAACATCGTCTTCTTCAAGAGCGCCGACAAATTCAAGAGCCGTTACGCCACGCTCGGCTTCGAAGAGAACGCCACACTCGACGACGGCGACATGTGGCCCACCTCGTTTGCCGTCAAGGAGATCACGCCGGAGGTTGAAGCGAAGATCGTGGAGCTGATCAAGAGGGCCGTGGGGTAGCGGGCTTGCAGCGGGTCGCGCCTTGTGCGTTGCGCCTAGACGCCCCGCCTAGTGCGTTGGGTCCGGGTGCGGCGGCATCGGCCCGGGGTCCGGAGCGGGGGACGGCCCGGGAGTGGGGTTTGGATCCGGAATGGGGCTGGGCGGGAACGGTGTGGTGGGGTCAGGCGGCGGTGGCACCGGCCCGGGATCCGGGGGAAACGGCTCGGGCTCATGTGTTGGCGGAAGGGTCATGATCTCTCCTTGGCGCACTCAGGTGTCTTGCTTCGGGCAGATACCGGCAGCCTACTCCGGGCGGCTCGTCAGCTGTAGGTCTGGCTGAATGCATATTTCTAGGTCATATGACCTAGAATCAACATCATGAATGATCTCCTAGAACTTGATCCCCTCGGTCCAGTGCTGATCGTGGGCGGCTACGGCACAGTTGGCACGGCACTCACGCATCTCGCCGGGACGCAGTGGCCGCTGCTCCTCACCGGCAGGAACCCGGGCCGGGGCAGCCACCTTGCGGGCGGAAACGTGACGGTTGAAAGGTGGGACCTCGGCCAGCCGGAACCCTTCGCAGCAAAAGCCAGGGCCGTCATCAGCACCGTCAACGACCCTGACGACAGAGTGCTCCGCGCAGCCGTCAGTGCCGGAATTCCCTATGTTGACGTCACCCGATGGACCAGCCGCGTCACCAGGGCCACCGCGCAGGCAACACTTATGCGTCCCACTGCTCCGGTCCTGCTGAGCTCGGGCTGGATGGGCGGGGTGGTCAACATCGTGGCAGCAGCTCTGGCCCAGGACGCCGGCGGTGGGGACCAGATCGACGTCGCCATCCGCTACGACATCAACGACACCGCTGGAGTCGATTCCGTCGACTTCATGGACAGGCTGGGACTGGACTTCGAAGTACGAAAAGGCGGTAAGGCCGCCGTCGTGCGTCCTCTGGGCGATACCCGCTGGGTGGACATCGCCGGGCACCGCACCAAAGTGGCCCGGCTCGATACCCCCGAACAGTTCACCCTCCCGCTCACCCTCGGCGCCGGTTCGGTGGCCACCCGGATCGGTTTCAGTTCAAAGACATCCACGACGGCGCTGCTCGCCGCCGGCGCGGTGGGACTGTTCCGTTGGGGGAGCGGTGAGCGGTGGGCGCCGCTGCGGCGTTCCCTTTTGTACTCGCCCGGTGCGGGCGGAACCGCCCACATCCGAGTCGATGTGAGTGGGCCAAATGGGCTGCGAACGGCCGTCATTTCAGATCCGCAGGGCCAGGCACATCTGACCGCCTTGGGCGGATTGCTGGGGCTGCACAACGTCCTGGCGGCCGGGGCCACACCGGGAGTTTCGTTCCCGGAATCGGATAAGGATCCGGGCGCTTCCCTCGCAAAGCTTGAAACGCACGGTGTGACAATATTGAGGTCATGACCGAAAGCAAGGGCGCCCTGAGAAAGGCGGCGCTCCTTGACGCCGCTGAAGAAGTGCTGGTCAGCAAGGGCAACGCAAACGCTGCAATGCGGGACTTTGCCGCTGCCGCGGGGGTGCGGATCGGACATTTGCAGCACTACTTCCCAACCCGGTCCGACCTCCTCCGGGCTGTCCTTGAGCGGGCCTTGGAACGCTCACTGCGGCGGCTGGAGGAGACGGCCGGATTCGAGCTCAGCTCCGATGCGACAGGCAGCATCTCCCGCGAGGATTCCCATCGTCTGCTCACTGCGTTGCTTCAGGAGCATTCCGCGTTGGCCGAGGTGAGGATGCATCTTGAGATCTGGGCGCTGGCGGCCTCGGATGAGCACGCGGCCGGTGCTTTGCGTTCGTTTTACGCCCAGTACACCGGGCACGTAGAAGGCGTGGTCAGGCGCGGAAGGCCGGAGCTGCCGGAGTCCTCACCCACTGGGGTGGCGGCCGCGATCGTCAGCCTCTTTGAGGGAGCAGCCGTCACCCGATCCGAGATCGCCGGGTTGCGGACTGCCTCCGGTGACGAAGCCATCATCCGAACCGCGCAGTGGTTGATCCACGGACAGGAAACCGCCCAGTGACCCTCCTGACGCCCACTCCCGCACAGCTCCGTTGGCAACAACTCGAATTCGGCGCCTTCATCCATTTCGGCATTAACACCTTTGCCGGCAAGGAGTGGAGCGACGGAACCCTTCCGGCGTCTTTGTTTAACCCTCAAGGGCTCGACGCCGGCAGCTGGGTCCGCACGGCAAAGGATGCCGGCGCGAGGTACTTGATCCTCACAGCCAAGCACCACGACGGATTCTGCCTCTGGCCCACTGCCACCACTGACTACTCGGTGGAGTCGTCCCCGTGGCGCGGTGGTTCCGGCGATGTCGTCCGCGAGGTTGCCGAGGCCTGTGCAGAACAGGGCGTAGGACTGGGCCTCTACCTGTCGCCTTGGGACCGGAACGCGGACTGCTACAGCGACCCGGCAGCGTATGACGACTTCTACGTCCAGCAACTTACGGAGCTCTGCACCGGCTATGGGCCCCTCATGGAGTTGTGGTTCGACGGTGCCGGGTCCGTGGGACGGGAGTACGACTGGGACCGGATCATCGGCGTCGTTAAGGAGCATCAGCCCGACGCCATGGTCTTCAACATGGGCCAACCCACCATCCGCTGGGTGGGCAACGAGAACGGCCTGGCGTCGGATCCCGTGAACTATGTGGTGGACCGAACGTCCGATACCCAGTACACCGATTCCACTTCGGGGCTGCGGGCCGAACACTATTTGCCGCCGGAGTGCGATGTTTCACTCCGTCGCGGCTGGTTCTGGCACCCGGACGATGAACCCAAATCCACGGAACACTTACTCGCCATCTACTACCAATCGGTGGGAATGGGTGCGAACCTCCTGCTGAACCTGACGCCCGACACCCGTGGGCTCATTCCTGAGCAGGATGTGGCCAGGCTCCGGGAGTGGAAAGTCGAGCTGGACCGTCGCCTTTCCGGCGCTGTAGAGGCAACCGTGGAACATTACGACGGCGGAGCGACCCTGACCTTTCCCGCTGCGGTGACGTTCAATCACCTCGAGCTGGTGGAAGACCTGGGTTCCGGGCAGCGGATCACACGGCACGAGGTGTTTGCTGGTGGCGTTGGTGATGGGGGCGTCCTTGTTGGTGATGTTGGTGATGGGGGTGTCCTTGTTGAGGGGAAGACGGTAGGCAACCGGCGCATCCACCAACTGCCCGTTGTCACCGCAAATAGGTTGCACGTGAAACTTTCCGGAGCGGGCGATACCGGAGCTGATGGCGGTCTTGCCAGCGGTGTTGCCCGCAATGTTCCGGGCGGGGGCACGGGCGGCGGGGGAAGGCTTAAGTCGGCGCGCGTCTACACCGGAGCCCTGGATGCTGGAGTGCCCACGATCCCCGAAGGATACGAGGCCCCCACGGACGCGCCGGACTAGCGTTCCCGCCCTTTGGAAGGTTCGCGGGTGTGGAGTACCCGTTGGTGCTGGGGTGGGTGCACGTTGGGGTACCCGGTTGGGGTGCCTGTTGTGCTGGCGGGGCGACCCAACGGTGCCCGCGCTGCGCCCGGCATTTTCATCGGCCCGGGGTGTCGCTCAGCCCGGGACCATTGCGGCCCAGGGGCTTCTCCGGATGGTGCGAGGAAAGTCCCGGGCGGCCGGTCTAATAATGTCGGTGCCTCTTGCGAGAGTTGAGGCATGAAGCATCTTGGGGACGGGCGGGCAAGGGCAGCGGTGTCTGCTGTGCCTGTTGTTTCCTCGGCCCGGGGTGTCGCTCAGCCAGGGACCATTGTGGCCCAGGGGCTTCTCCGGATGGTGCGAGGAAAGTCCCGGGCGGCCGGTCTAATAATGTCAGTGCCTCTTGCGAGAGTTGGAGCATGAAGCAGATCGGGGCAAGGCAAGCACAGGCAACGGTGTCTGCTGCGCCCGTTGTTTCCTCGGCCCGTGGTGTGGCGCAGGCCGGGACCATCAGCGGTGACCTTATTGCTCAGTTGCGGATGCTGGAGGAAATGAAGTCGGCCATCTCCGGTTTGCAGGCGCAGATTGCTGTGGCGTTTGATCTGGCCCAACGCGCTGAACAGGCCGAAGCGGGAGTACCTGCGGCCGAGCGTGGCAAGGGTGTTGGTGCGCAGGTGGCGTTGGCGCGTCGGGAATCACCGAACCGCGGCTCACGGTTGTTGGGCCTCGCCAAAGCCCTGGTCACGGAGATGCCTCGAACTCTGGCGGCGTTGAACAAAGGCCTGCTCAACGAGTGGCGGGCCACGCTGCTGGTCAAGGAAACAGCCTGCCTGTCCGTGGAAGACCGGGCCGCGGTGGACGCCGAACTCGCCCCGACACCGGAACCTTCGACGGTGCCGGAGACAAAGCCATCATCGCCGCCGCGAAAGCTGCCGCGTACCGCCGTGACCCACGGTCCGTGGCCCAACGCGCCAGCCACGCCGCCACCGAACGAACCGTCAGCCTCAGACCGGCGCCGGACACCATGACGTACCTGACCGCGCTGCTTCCGGTCGCCCAAGGCGTGGCCGTGTACGCGGCACTGACCCGGACCGCTGACTCTGCCCGGTCCAGCGGTGACCCCAGGACCCGCGGCCAAGTCATGGCCGACACCCTCGTTGAACGGACCACCGGCACCCCCGGCGGGATCTCCGGGGTTGAACTCCAAGTCGTCATGACCGACCGCACCCTGTTCCAAAGCGATTCCGAACCCGCCCGGCTCCACGGCTACGGCATCGTCCCCGCACCCTGGGCAAGAACCCTGATCGGCGCAGCAGAAGAGACGCCAGCACGAGGAAAACAACCACCCGAACAGGGCCGGCAACCAGCACGAGGTGCCGCAGCAACCCACCCCGAACAGCCGGTTCAGCCGACAAGCTACCGATCACGGTGGGCGGAGACACCAACACCAGCCCCAGACAGCCCGACAGGCCACGGATCACCGCCGGGCATCCGGTCAACATCCGGTCAGGGCCGGCAACCAGCACGAGGTGCCCCCGCACAGGGCCTGCAGCCGGCACCCGAACCGGACCAGGAGTTCAAGGTCTGGCTCCGGCGGCTCTACACCGCGCCCGAAAGCGGTGAGCTGCTGGCCATGGACTCCAAAGCCAGGCTCTTCCCGCACCGGCACCGGCGATTCATCGAAGCCCGCGACCATACCTGCAGGACACCGTACTGCGACGCGCCCATCCGGCATATCGATCACGTCGTGCCGTGGCGCTCCGGCGGGGCCACCACCCTGGACAACGCAGCAGGGCTCTGCGAAGCATGCAACCACACCAAAGAAAACCCTGGCTGGGCCGCCACACCCCTGCCCGAAGACACCCACACCCTGAGCATCAGCACCCCCACCGGACACACCTACCAATCCAAAGCACCACCACTACCCGGACACCGACCCTCCAGAACATGATGAAGCGCAGTTCGCGCTTTTGAAGTGCTACTCGCGGCTGCCCTCATGCCGATGCGCCGGGACACGTTTCGCGGCCTTACGCCTCTCTGTGAAAACACCGCACGGGGTGCCGGCGGGCTGCCGTGAAGCACCCGGCAAAAGTTTTCAAAAAAAGTTCGTCACCGCCGTAACCCTTTGGGTTGTCCCGTCGATTACGTCTGTGAAAGGGCCGAGCTGGAATTTGTCCCCCATCATGTTCCAGCTCGGCTCTTCCTTGTCCACAGCAGTTTTTCCGGACAAGCGGGTCTTCCCTGGGGATGACCCGTCAAAGCAGTTACCCTTGGTGGGGTCGTCCGTCGTACACGTCGGGTGACCTGGCTGGAAAGCCACGGACCTGCCGCCGATCGAAAGTCCCACAACTGTGACTGACGCGTTGACCGACGAAGCGCTGCATGCGCTCAAGGGCAATACCGCGGAATTGTTCAGCGCCGTTTACCAGGCCTACGCGGGCCAGGTCCTCGGATACCTGACGGCCAAAGGCGTGCCTGATCCTGAGGCAACTACACAGGACGTGTTCCTGGCGGTGTTGCCCAGGCTTGATGACTTGGATGGTGGGCTCAACGGCCTGCGGACCTTCATCTTCTCGGTGGCCCCTGCACGCATGGTGGATGAGCACAGGAAGCAAAGTCGAGCACCAATCCAGCACGAGTTCGAGCCTGAGCGGGACACCCGCGAATCGAGCTCCGCAGAGGCCGAAGCGCTGTCCAGGCTGGCGCCGTCTGAGGTCGCCGCACTTCTGGACAACCTGGGTGACGACCAACGGGAGGTCCTGAATCTCCGCATCGTGGCCGGCCTAACGGTTGAACAGGTGGCCGACATCATGGGGAAGTCATCTGGCGCAGTCAAGCAATTACAGCGCCGGGCCCTCATAACGCTCCGTGAGCATTCGGCAGTAAAGGAATACGTGTCGCCATGACATCCAGGGATACTGAACGCGAAGAGATCGTGGACGAGCTCCTGCTCGACGCCGATCTTGCCGACGACTCAGACGTGCGGCGGGCACTGGTTTCGCTGGGCGCCTTTGCAACATTTCCTGCTCCTGCCCCCAGTCCTGAGCTTGCTGCGATGATCGCAGGCCCACACGATGAATTGTCCAAGCGCCGTTGGCGTCACCAACACCGGACCGCGGTGGTCAGTATTGCTGTTGTGGCTGCCATGGGGCTTGGGGTCAGTGGCGTTGCCGCCGCCAGCTCTGGTTTCACCCGGAACCCGTCCTTCATTGACCAGCTCATCAGCAACTTCCAACCTCGGTCACCAGCAGCGGCCCCGGAAATGCCCCTGCCCGACGCTCCCAGGGTCAGTACGGAACCGGCCCCCGCCTCGGATCCTGCGTCTGCTTCAGATCCCACATCAGTTCCGTCGGACTCAAAGACACAGTCAATTCCCGTGCCCACGGCGGCGCCCGCTGATAATCAGGCACAGGCACAGGCACAGGCACAGGCACAGGCACAGGCACAGGCACCCGTGCCGGCAGATCCCTCGCAGGAGGCAGCGAACCGTGCCGTGCCGAAGCCTGGCCTGCCAAACAATGCCAACCCCAACCCTGTCCCGCCACACCAACTACTTCAAGGCCCAGCCCCCGAGCCCCAGCCACGATTGAACCAGGTCACTCGCCGAGGCGCGGAGGCCACTAAGGCGGAAACACCAAAAACCGACGCCGGGAAGCCAGCCAAGCCCGGGACCAACGTCAAGCAAGGGCCGCAGCTTCCTCCGGTGTCCCAAAAAAGTACCGAGGAACAGTTTCAGGCCGCGATAGACGAGTGGAAGAAGCGGCTGAAGCAGGGTCACCGCTAGGCGCCTTGGCGCGTGGCTCCGGCCGTAGGCCAGAACTTGGCGGGTGGCTCCAGCGGTAGGCCAGAACTTGGCGCGTGGCTCCGGCCGTAGGCCAGAACTTGGCGGGTGGCTCCAGCGGTAGGCCAGAACCCGGTGCGTGGCTCCAGCCCTACGCCAGAACCTGGCGCTTGGAAGAAATAACCCCGGTGTCGAAGCCGGCCAAGTGGAGGCCGCCGTGGAAACGGGCGTGCTCGATCTTCACGCACCGGTCCATCACCACATTCAGGCCCGCTGCTTCGGCATCACGGGCAACCTCTTCATGCCACGAACCGAGTTGCAGCCACAGGGTCTTCGCTCCCGCCGCGATGGCTTCGTCGAGGACGCCGGGGAGGTCGTCGTGCTTGCGGAAGACATCCACAATATCCGGGGATTCGGGGAGGTCGGCCAGGGAGGCGTACGTCGGCTGGCCCAGGATTCCCTTGACTACCGGGTTCACAAAGTACACCTTGTACCGGGTGGACGACTGAAGGTAGGTTGCCACGAAGTAGCTGGCCCGCGACGGTTTGTCCGAGGCTCCAACGATCGCGATGGACTTCGCCTGTCGGAGGAGCGCCAGGCGTTCCGGAGCGGAGGGGCCTTCCCAAGTGCGTGCAGCGGTGCTCATGCCTTCACTCCTACTGTTGAATCGCCCGCAGCGTGAATGCCGGCACCCTGGGATTCAGGGGCACCCTGGGCTTCGAGGGCACTGCGGGTTTCAAGGGCCTCATCATCTGCAGAATCGCCCGCAGATTGGGCCTCAGTCAGCGCCTGGTCAAGGTCCCAAAGGATGTCCTCCAGGTCCTCCAAGCCAACTGAAATACGGACCAGATCCTCCGGAACGCCTGCAGACTCCAGCTGTTCGGCGCTGAGTTGCTGGTGCGTGGTGGAGCCAGGGTGGATTACGAGGGTTCGTGAGTCGCCAACGTTGGCCAGGTGGGAGGCCAGTTGCAAGGACTCAATGAACTTTTGCCCGGCAGCACGGCCACCCGCAACACCGAACGAGAACACCGATCCCGGCCCCTTGGGCAGGTATTTGCGGGCCCGTTCAAAGTGCGGGTGGGACGGCAGACCGGAGTAGTTCACGTAGGCCACGCGGGGATCTGCGTCCAGCCACTCCGCCACGGCCTGGGCGTTCTTCAGGTGCTCGTCCAGTCGCTGGGGGAGTGTCTCAACGCCCTGCAGGAGCTGGAATGCGGATAAGGGAGAGAGCGCCGGACCGATGTCACGCAGGTGCTCGCAGCGGAGTTTGGTGAGGAAACCATACTCACCGAAGTTGCCCCACCACGAGACGTTCCCATAGGATGCCACGGGCTCGGTCATCATGGGGAATTTACCGTTGCCCCAGTTGAAGCGGCCGCTCTCCACAATGACACCGCCCAGGGTGGTGCCATGGCCGCCGAGGAACTTCGTGGCCGAGTGGATCACAATGTCGGCGCCGTGCTCAAACGGCCGCACGAGGTAAGGCGTGCTCAAGGTGGCGTCAACCACCAAGGGGATACCGGCGTCGTGCGCTACCTTGGCCAGCCCCGCGAGGTCCTGGACTTCCGAGGACGGGTTGGCCACCACTTCGACGAACAGTGCCTTGGTGTTTTCCTGGATGGCCGCAGCGTAGTCCGCGGGGTCGGTTCCGGGCACAAACGTGGTGTCCACGCCGAAACGGCGCAGCGAAACGTCCAACTGCGTCACGGTGCCGCCGTAGAGCTGCGAAGCGGCCACAATGTGGTCACCGGATTGGGTCAAGGCGGCAAAGGTGATGAATTCAGCGGCCATGCCCGACGCCGTTGCTACCGCCCCGATTCCGCCCTCAAGGGATGCGATGCGTTCTTCGAAAGCCGCGACGGTGGGGTTGCCGATGCGTGAGTAGATGTTGCCGTACTTCTGCAGCGCGAAGAGGTTGGCGGCGTCGTTGGTGTCCTTGAAGACAAACGACGTGGTCTGGTAGATGGGTACCGCGCGGGCGCCGTGCTCGGCGTCGGGAGTGCCGCCGGCGTGCAGGGCGCGGGTGCGGAAGCCAAAGGTACGGTCAGCCATCAGACGGCCACCGACTCTGCGACAGGTGTGGAGGCGACGGGTGTGGAGGAGAGGTCCAGCTCGGTGCCGTTCCTGCGTGCGAGGTCGGCTTCGAGTTCGCGGACGATCGGGAGGATGTCCTGCCCGAACGCGGCGATCTCTTCCTGGAAGTGCAGGTAGCCGGTGAGGAACAGGTTCACGCCGATCTTCTTGTATTCCACGATCCTCTCGGCGATCTGCTCCGGCGTGCCGATCAGCTGGGTCTTGAAGCCATCGTTGTACTGGACCAGGTCCTCGAACGTGGAGTCGGCCCACATGCCCTTGCCGTCCTTGGTGGACGCGCCGGCTTCCTGCACGGCATCGCGGAACCCCTGGACTGCGGGCTTGTGTGCTTTCTCCACGATCTCGCGGAGGGTATCGCGGGCTTCCTTCTCCGAGTCGCGGGCAATCACGAAGCCGTTGAGCCCAAAGCGCGGGGCAGCAAGGGCCCCTTCGGTGCCGCGCTTCGTCTCGCCGGACGCTGCAACGACGCCGGCAATGTTGTCCTTGAAACCCTCAAGGTCCTTGCCGTTGGAGAAGTACCAGTCCGCTACTCGACCCGCGGTGGCCTGTGCCGCCGTCGAGTTTCCGCCGAAGAAGATTTCCGGGTGCGTCCGGCCGGGAACGTCAACGGGTGCCGGGTTCAGGGTGAAGTCGGTGATGTTGTAGTACTTGCCGCCTTGGCTGTAGCCCTGTTCGGTCCACAGGCCCCGGAGGACGTTGATGAATTCCTCGGTGCGGACGTAGCGTTCGTCGTGCTCCAGCCATTCGAGGCCGAAGTTGATGAACTCGCTCTTGAGCCAGCCCGAGACGATATTGACGGCGGCTCGACCATTGGAGATGTGGTCCGCGGTGATGATGTACTTGGCCAGCACACCGGGGTGCCACATGCCCGGGTGGACGGCGGCTATGACCTTGAGTCGCTCCGTCGCAGCCAGCAGCGCAAGGCTGAAGGACGTAGCTTCGTGCTGCTTGTCCGCACCGTAGGAAGCCGCGTAACGGGTCTGCGTGAGCGCGTATTCAAAGCCGGAGTTCTCGGCGATCCGTGCGAGCTTTTTGTTGTAGTCGAAGTCCCAGCCGGTGCGCTGCTCGATGGTGGACACCACCAGGCCGCCGGAGACGTTGGGAACCCAGTAGGCGAATTTGAGCGGCTCGGAGAGTCGGGCGACGTTGCTGATCTCGGTCATGAATTTTCCTTTACTAATGCCCGCTCGCGCAGGACGTCCTGGATGCCGGCAATCGCCGGTTCGTTCTGGAGCGAGGTGGTATCGCCCAGGGCGGTTCCCTCGAACAGTTGGGTCAACAGCCGGCGCATGATCTTGCCGCTGCGGGTCTTGGGTACGTCGGCAACCACGACGACGTCGCGCGGCTTGGCGATCGGGCCGATCTCCTTGGCAACGTGGTTGCGGAGGTCGTTGGTGACGTCCGCAGCCGGCCCGCCGGAGGCGTCGCCGTTCGCGGCAGCCACGGCATCGCTGCGGAGGACTACGAACGCCACCACTGCGTGCCCGGTTGTGGGATCGGCGACGGGACAGACTCCGGCCTCCACCACGTCCGGGTGGGAGACCAGTGCGGACTCGATCTCGATGGTGGACAGCAAGTGGCCCGAAACATTGAGGGTGTCGTCCACGCGCCCGAGGATCCAGATGTCGCCGTCGGTGTCGTATTTTGCACCGTCACCGGCAAGGAACCAACCCTGCTCCGGGTACTGGCTCCAGTAGGAATCGAAGTAGCGGCGCGGGTTGCCCCACACGGTCCGGGCGATAGCGGGGCCGGGGCGGTCCACCACGATGAAGCCCTGGACGCCCGGTGCTGAAAGTACCCCGGCCTGGTCCACTACCCGCGTGCTCACACCCGGCAATGAACGCGCGGCGCAACCAGGCTTGAAGTCCGTGTCCGTGGGCGAGGGCGACATGATGCAGGCGCCGGTCTCGGACTGCCACCACGTATCAACCATGGGAGCGGTGCCGCCGCCGATGTTGTCGCGGAGCCAGCGCCAGGCTTCGGGATTGACCGCTTCGCCCACGGTTCCCAGGACACGGATGGACGAGAAATCGTAGCTGTCAGGGACGCCGTCGGGAAACCAGCCCATGAGGGACCGTACCAAGGTGGGAGCGGTGTAATACTGGGTGACCTTGTAGCGCTCGATGATCTCGAAGTGACGGCCCGGGTGCGGGGTGTTGGGTGTGCCCTCGAAGATCACCTGCGTCACGCCGTTGGAGAGCGGCCCGTAGATCTCGTACGTGTGCGCCGTGACCCAGGCGAGGTCAGCGGTGCACCAATGGACGTCACTGTCCCGCAGGGCCGGATCCGGGTTGCTGAAAAGGTACTCGAAGCTCCAGGACGCCTGGGTCAGGTAGCCGCCGGAGGTATGGACCAGGCCTTTCGGCTTTCCGGTGGTCCCGGAGGTGTACATGATGAACAGGGGAGTCTCGGCGTCGAAGGCTTCCGGCTCGTGAACGTCGGAGGCGGTGTCTACGACGTCGTGCCACCAGACATCACGGCCTCCTTTCATAGGGACGGAAGCGAGATCCCCGGCAGGGGTGGTCCGGTTGATGACCAGGACGTGTTCGATCGCGTTGTCACCGGCGACGGCGGCATCTGCGTTGTCCTTGACGGGCACGGCAACCCCGCGACGGTACTGCCCATCCGTGGTGACCAGGAGTTTTGCCCCCGTGTCCTCCACCCGGAAGCGCAGCGCCTCTGCGGAGAATCCGCCGAAGACCAGTGAATGGATCGCGCCGATGCGGGCCACAGCCAGGGTGATGATCACGGTTTCAGGAATCACGGGGAGGTAGATGACCACGCGGTCACCCTTGGTAATGCCCAAATCCAGGAGGGCATTGGCCGCTTTGCAAACTTCACGCTGCAGTTCGGCGTAGGTGATGGCGCGGCGGTCACCGGGTTCGCCCTCGAAGTACAAAGCCACCTTGCCACCGCGTCCGGCCAGTACATGCCGGTCCACGCAGTTGTACGCAACGTTCAGCTTGCCGCCGTCGAACCAGCGGATCTCCGGGCCGTGGCCCGCCTCGACGTCCACCGGCTTCCAGCTATGCGCTGTGTGCCAAGGCGCCGCCCAGTGCAATCGCCGGGCCTGCTCTTCCCAGAAATCCACTGCGGACCCGGCTTGGTCGAAACTGCCGTGACGCGCCCGCCCGCCGGAACCGGCGCCGTGCACAGCGCCGTCCGCAGGCTCAGTCGAGGACCATCCCGAAGAGCCAAGAGAGGAACCGGGCGCGTCAAGCAGCCCTGCTCCGGAGGCCGTCGCGTCCGAAGTGGATTGTGAAATTTTGGGTACGGCAGAAGTCATGCGTAATCTCCATGCCTGGAATTGGCGCAGGGCGGGTCAAGGGATGGTCGCCCTTGGGTCCGCCGGGATGGTCGAAGTCCACTCAACCGGATCGATCATTTCGCTCCTAATTGGCCGGTCTCGATGCGTAATATTCAGCGGCTAAGCAGCTTGGGTGCAAAAAGATGCAGATTATTCGGCAAAGCCGCTCACTGGCGGGCGGGAGTAGGCTTGGGTCATGATGCATGTCAACGATCCGGCGGTAGTGGAACGCTTGATGCGAACAAAAGGTACCTGGGCCATCGTTGGCCTCAGCACCAACCAATGGCGCTCCGCTTACGACGTCTCCCTCTACGTCCGGGACAAGATGGGCATGGAGATCATCCCCGTCAACCTCAAAGGGGAGGACGTCCACGGAGAGAAGGGGTACAAGACCCTTGCCGACATCCCGGAGTCAAGGCACCCGATTGACGTTGTGGACTGCTTCGTCAATTCCCAGCGGGTTGGCGCGGTGATCGACCAAGCCATTGCGATCGGGGCCAAGGCGGTGTGGCTCCAGTTGGGCGTATTCGACGACGAAGCCACCCAGCGCGCCAAGGACGCGGGCCTGGACGTGGTAGTGAACTCCTGTCCGGCACGCGAAGGCTGGCACTACGGCTTGTGATTCCGCGCCTTGTTCCTCTGTTAGATTGCACCTGAATCATTTCTTGAGTCTTGGGGGACAGCCATGCCGGGCGGCCATTCTGCGGTGCCACTTTCCACTCCCAGCAGACGGGCGGCCTTCGGACTCCTGGGTGCGTCCATGGTGGCCGGCCTGGCTGCCTGCACGCCACCTGAAAGCGCCCCACCTGAAAGTTCGACGCCGGTGCTGACGCCCAGTGGCGCTGCCGCCTCGCCCGAAGCGCCGGGTCCGAATGGTGCGCTGGCCGTCGGAGGCGAGATTCCGACGTCGTCCGCTACTCCCACACCAAGCCCGACCCCGGCCAAGCGCATCCGGCGCACCTTCATCCCGGACTACCAGCTGCCGCCGATCGTGGGCGGATTGGCGCCCGTGATTACCAAGATCGAGACCAAGCACCCGGTGGTGTTCCTGACCATCGATGATGGCAACATCAAGTCGCCGGAGTCGGTGAAGCTGATGGCGGAGTACGACTACCCGGCCTCACTCTTCCTCACCAGGGACACGGTGGCCGACAACCCGGCCTTCTTCAACGCGTTCAAGGCCCAGGGCAGCCTGGTTGAGAACCACACGGTCAGCCACAACATCAACATGGTCCGGCAGTGGGGTTACCAGCAGCAGGTGAACGACATGGTGGGAATGCAGGAGTACGCCTTCGCGCACTATGGCCGCCGGCCCACGTTGTTCAGGCCGCCGGGAGGTGCCTACTCCACCGTGATGCGCCAGGCCGTTGCGGCGTCGGGCATGAAAGCGATCATCACCTGGGAAGCGAAGGCGAACGCCGGGAAGATGGACTACCAAGTGGGCAACTCCTTGCGCCCCGGCGACATTGTGCTCATGCATTTCCGTGCTGAGTTTGCCGCAGACCTCGCCGCTTTCCGTGCCGCCCAATTGGCTGCAGGACTTGAAGTGGTGCTGCTGGAGGACTTCCTGGGGGTTGAGTAGGCTCGCTCCATGGACGTTTCCACCCTCCGTGCGATCTGCCTCGGCTTTCCCGGCGCCTTTGAAGACTTTCCGTTCGGACCCGAAACGTCCGTCTTCAAGGTCCGTGCCGCCGTCGCCGGTGGTGCACGCCACGAAGCCAAGATGTTCGCACTCTCCACCATGGATCCGGACAACTGGTCCGTGAGCCTCAAGTGCGAGCCGGCGCTGGCAGAGCAACTCAGGGCAGCAAATCCTGAGATCACCGGCGCCTGGCACATGAACAAGACCCACTGGAACGGCGTGCGGCTGGATGGGGCGCTGTCCGATGCCATGGTGCGGGACATGGTGGAGGACTCCTATGACCTGGTGGTGGCTACCCTCAGCCGCAAACAGCAGGAGCAACTGGGCTGGGCGCGGCTGGCAAAACCGCAGGGCAGCTGACACACCCGCGCGCACCCTCCCCACGGCGCTGACATGGGGCTAGATTGATACTGCATACCTAAGGACCTCAGCCAAGCGCTGGTCAGGAGCGGTTTGATGCTGGATCAGAAGACACTGGACCACCTATGGAATTTCCGCGATCCGGCAGCCTCGGAAGCCGCATTCAGGGCCGCGATGACCGGGGAAAAGTACGACGCCGACGAACGCGCCGAGCTCGCAACCCAGCTTGGGCGGGCCATCAGTCTGCAAGGCCGCTTCGAGGAAGCCGACGCGCTCCTGGACGGGATCGACGACGACGAACCCACCGTGGGCGTACGCATCCTTTTGGAGCGTGGCCGGGTTTTGAATGCCGGTGGCCGCTCTGCCATGGCCGTTCCGTTGTTGGAACAGGCTGCCGAGTTGGCGGACCACCTTGGTGAGGAATTCCTGGCCGTGGATGCACTCCATATGCTCGCGCTTGCGGACACCGCACACGCCGAGGTGTGGATGCGAAGTGCCTTGGAATATGCCTCCACGGCCTACGATGAGCGAACCAGGCACTGGATGATTGTTTTGCACGTTGCCCTTGGGACGTTTCTGCGGGGTAAAAACCGGCTCACGGAGGCCTTGGCGGAGTTCCAATTAGCCGAACAATGGGCGGAACGACTGGGATCCGAGGCCCATGGGGCGTTGGCCCGGGAAGCCATCACTGAGTGCGGAAAGGCCCTCGCCGAAGGCCCGTAGAAAGATCACGCTTTGACAAATGTTGATCGAAACTGCCGCGAAATATTGATTTTCGATCATTCGTGGTGAATTATGTCACAGAAGGTTGGTGCTGCCAGAGCGCCAACCCAGACTGTCTGACTGAACGGCCTTCCTGCCGCAACAGTCGACACTACGAGTCACTGGAGGGTTTAGAAATGAACGTTCAGCACCAGTCCGTCGGTCGCCGTGGATTCCTGCGTGGAGCACTCGCTGCAGCCGTGCTCGTGCCCATGGGGGGAACCATTGCTTCATGCGCCGCGGGTGGCGGCACCACCACCGCCGGCCCCACGGGCACCGTCTCCGACACCAACCCGTTCGGCATGGCTGACAAGGCCGCCCTCGACGCCGTGATCTTCAAGGGTGGCTACGGGATCGACTACGTCGAGTTCGCCGGCAAGATCTTCGAAAAGACACATGAGGGCTCCACAGCCAAGATTTCCCCGTCAACGGACATCGCCCAGGAACTCCAGCCCCGCTTCGTCGGTGGCAACCCGCCGGACCTGATCGACAACTCCGGCGCCAAGGCCATTGGCTTCAGCACCATCCTTGCCCAGCTAGAGGACCTCACCAGCGTTGTGGAGGCCAAGAACCTTGAAGGCAAGGTCATCAAGGACACCCTGTACACAGGCGTACTGGCTCCGGGCACCTTCGACGGCAAGCTTGCTGCACTGAACTACGTCCTGACCGTCTTTGCTGTTTGGTACTCGGACTCCCTGCTCAAGGAAAACGGCTGGACCGTTCCGAAGACCTGGGATGAGATGTACGCACTCGGCGAGCAGGCCAAAGCCAAGGGCAAGTACCTCTTTGTCTGGGGCAAGGAAGCTGCCACGTACTACCAGGAACTGGCCATTGCCTCCGCCATCAAGGAAGGTGGCGACGACGTTCGCCTCGCCTTGGAGAACCTCAAGGCCGATTGCTGGTCGCACCCGGCTATCCAGTCCGTCTTCACGGCCCTGGACAAGATCGTCAAGGCCGGCTTCTTCAAGCCCGGTGGTTCCGGCACCCAGTTCACGGCCGCCCAGGCACAGTGGAGCAACGCCCAGGAGGCCGTGTTCTACCCCTCGGGTTCCTGGATCGAGAACGAAATGAAGGACCAGACCAAGGCCGGCTTCAACATGATGGGTGCCCCGGCCCCGTCCGTGAGCGCCAGCCCCAAGATGCCGCAGACAGCACTTCACAGCGCTGCAGGCGAGCCGTTCATTGTTCCGAGCCAGGGCAAGAACGCCGCCGGTGGCAAGGAGCTGCTCCGGATCATGCTCTCCAAGGAAGCTGCCACCAACTTCGCCAAAACCAAGCTCGCACCCACGATCGTCAAGGACACCGTCCCGGCCGATGGTTTCGGGTCCACGGCCCTGGTTTCGCAGACGAAGATGCTCAGCGACGCCGGCGAGAACATCTACACCTGGAACTTCATCGACCTGTACGGCACCAACAAGGACCAGCTGGTGGTTTGGAACACCTTCCTGGACGGCAAGTCCGACGTTGCAACCCTCACCTCGGCACTCCAGAACATCACCGACAAGGTCCGCAATGACAGCTCGGTCAAGAAGATCGAAGTGAAGTGACTTCAGTGAAAACTCAGCAGAGCCGGAACGACGACGGCCTGGCCGCCGTCGTTCCGGCGCCGGCTCCACCGCAAGTGATTAAGCGGCGGCGGAAGCCGTTGACGTGGGACAAGGTCAGTTTCTTTGCCGTCTTCCTCGGACTGCCGTTGGCGATCTACCTCTTGTTCGTCATTTGGCCGTTCATCCAGGCGTTCGGATATTCGTTGACGGACTGGTCCGGTTTTTCGCCGAACCAGAACTTCATCGGCCTTGAAAACTACGTGAAGATCTTTACCGACGACATCTTCATGAAGGCGATGTCCAACAACATCGTCCTGGTGATCTTCCTCCCGATCATCACCATCATCCTCAGTTTGGTCCTTGCCTCGCTGGTAACGGTCGGCGGAAGCAGCAAAGGCCAGATCAAGGGTTTGCGCAATTCCGGCTTCTACCGCGTGGTCTCGTTCTTCCCGTACACCATTCCCGCAGTGGCCATCGGCATCATGTGGGGGCAGATCTACGATCCCTCCGGCGGGCTGCTGAACGGCATCCTCACCGGAATGGGCCTGGACCAGTTCAAGGACTTCGCTTGGCTGGGTGACAAGAACACCGCCATGATCGCCACGATGTTCGTGATTGTGTGGGGCTTCGTAGGCTTCTATATGGTCCTGTTCGTCGCCGGCATCAAGGGCATTCCTGCGGAGCTTTTCGAGGCCGCCAGGATCGACGGCGCGGGCCGCTTCCGTACCGCAATGTCCATCACCATCCCGCTGATCCGCGACAACATCCAGACCGCCTACATCTACATGGGCATCCTGGCTTTGGACGCGTTCGTTTACATGGCCGCGCTGAACTCCGGCGGTGGTCCGGACAATTCCACGCTGGTCATGGCACAGCAGTTGTTCTTCACGGCTTTCAGCAAGGGACAGTTCGGTCTCGCCAGCGCCATGGGCGTTGTGCTGGCCATTGCCACGCTGATCTTCTCCGGATTGGTGTTCCTGGTCAACCGGCTCACCGGCGGCGATAAGGATGTGAGCCTGTAATGAGTACCAAAGTCTCAACTCCGGAAATGAAGTCACTGCACTTCCAGCCCCGGACCCCGGCAACCACAAAGGGTGACAAAGTGGTGGGAGCGGTGTCCCACACTGCGCTGACCATCTGGACGCTGATCGTTATCCTGCCGCTCCTGTGGACGTTCATGTCCTCCTTCAAGACCTCCAGCGAGATTTTCGCTTCGCCGTTCGCCCTGCCCGGTGAATGGAAGCTGGACAACTACGTCAAGGCCTGGAGCGAAGCCGGCATCGGCAGCGCCTTCCTGAACTCGATCATTGTTGTGGCAGCAGCGCTGGTGATCGTCATGGTCCTGGGCGCGATGTGTGCCTATGTCCTGGCGCGGTACACCTTCCGGGGCAGCAGGGCCATCTACTACCTGATGCTGGCAGGCCTGACGTTCCCGATCTTCCTGGCCATGGTGCCTTTGTTCTTCGTCCTGAAGAACATGGGACTCCTGAACACCCTGCCCGGCCTGATCCTGGTGTACGTGGGCTTCGCGCTCCCGTTCACCGTGTTCTTCCTGTTCTCCTTCTTCAAGTCGCTGCCGCACGAAATTACCGAAGCAGCAGCCCTTGACGGCGCGGGGGAGTGGCGGACGTTCTTCCAGGTCATGCTGCCGATGGCAAAGCCGGGCCTGGCCTCGGTTGCCATCTTCAACTTCCTGGGTTTGTGGAACCAGTTCCTGATTCCGGTGTCCATCAACGCCGCCGGCCCGCGTGTCCTCTCCCAGGAACTCGCAGCCTTCGCCGGCCAGATGGGCTACGCGGTGGACTACGGCGCGCTGTTTGCAGCCGTCAGCGTCACCGTCATTCCGGTGCTCATTGTCTACGTGATCTTCCAGCGCCAGCTGCAGGGTTCCGTTTCGCAGGGCACGTCCAAGTAGTTCCTAAGTACTGCACCCAAGCTAACAAGCAGCGTTCGACGGCGGTCCCCACCTTTTGGTGGGGGCCGCCGTCGAGTTTTTGTACAGCTCCCGCCCTTTAGAAGGCCGTTTAAGGGCATTTCCTGTACAAAAACTCTGTCAGGATGGAACGGAATCTGTAGTGCAACGAAAGGCAGCAGCCCGTGATCTTCATTGTGGTCAAATTCAACGTCAAGCCCGACTGGTCCGAGCGCTGGCTGGACCTGGTGGCCGACTTCACCGAGGCAACCAGGGCTGAACCCGGCAACCTGTGGTTCGACTGGTCCCGCAGTGTGGACAACCCCCACGAATTCGTCCTGCTCGAAGCGTTCCAGGACGACGCCGCGGAGGCCCACGTCAACAGCGATCATTTCAAGAAGGCCATGGCGGACATGCCCCAAGCCCTCGCGGAGACTCCGCACATCATCAGCCGCCAGCTCGAAGGCAGCGGCTGGGACCGCATGGGCGAGTTGACCATCGAATAACTAGTCCTCGCTGTGGATCTCCCGTTGCCGTGCGCTGAGCAGCTCAAACTCCGGCCGGGCAGCCACGAACCGTTCGACGGCGTCGAGCATTTGCTGAAGGTGGGCGTGATCCGGGGCTACCAGCGCAACCCCGATCAACGCCCGTCGATGCTGGTCCTGAAGCCCGGTTTCGGCAGCTGAGACCTCGAAGCGCCGTTTCAACTCAGCGAGCAGCGGCCTCACCAGGGAGCGCTTCTCCTTGAGGCTATGGATATCTCCCAAAAGGACATCGAATTCAACCCAGCCGATCCACATAATTCATTATCACCGCAGGTCAGGGCGGGAGGAATGCGTTCTTGAGGGAATCTTGAGCCAATGCAGCAAGGGGCCTTGAGTTCCGTTCGGCAGTGTCTATGAGGTTGGCCCCACAACGGCTGACGGACTCATTCGCTGCTAGCTACCCAGGACTGCAATCGTGCCCCAAACGCCCGCCGGACCACACCTCCACCGTCTGTCCCGACCCCACCCGGTCAGGATCCTGCTCGCCTGCGCCGCAACGCTCACGCTGGCCACCGTCAGCGCGTTGGGGATTGCCGCTTCACCCGCCACCGCCTTGCCGGCACCCGGCGCACCGGCTGATGGAGCAGCTGTACGGGCATCATCGAGCGTCTCCGCCCTGGCGGGCCAGGCCGAGCAGACCATCGTGGTGCCTGTCACGGCAGGGCTGGAACCCACCAGGGTGAAGGGGACCATCGCGGTGTCGGGGAAGCCCGAGGGCACCGTCCGGGCAACAGTCAACGGCAGGGTTGTCCTTGAAAGCAACGCAGCTGCCACCATTGCCTTGGACCAGGCGGTCAGCAACGCCGACGTCGTGGGCCAGCAGCTCACGGTGGGGCTGCAGTTCGTCCCGGTGACCCATACCATGTGCGTCGTCTCCAACGCCACCGCCACCCTGAACAACCTCCAAGTGGACTTCAGCGGAACAGCCAAGGCTCCCACCACAGTTGGCGAGTTCTTCCCGGCCTCCGTGCCCGCCGTCGTACTTCCTGTGCCGGCGGATCCCGGCGCGGATGTCTCCGCAGCGATCATGACGGCGTCGGCCGCCATGGCCCAGCGCTACCCGGATGCTGCCATCACCACCGTTCCCGAAGCCGAACTTGAGATGCGCACAGCCGGCCTTCCGGCGGGCAGCCGCATCCTCAGCGTCGTCGCCGACCAAGGTGGAACCGCCACCAAACTGGCCACCGCGGCCGGCCTCCCGCAGCTGGTCCTCAGCGGCCACGACGACGAACTCCGCACCGCCGCCAGGGCCCTGGCCAGTGACAAGACGGCGCTCGCCGTGACGTCATCGGTGACCGGGCTGACATCTGCGCTGCCAGCCGCTGCCGGGCTGACCCAGAGCCTCAAGGACCTGGGCAGCACCACCCTCAAACTGTCCGGCTACGGCACGCCCCAATCCTATGTCGGCGTCACCCAGTCGCAGTTCGGTGGGCCCGTTTCCTCCGTAAAAGTCCAGCTCAAAGGCACACACACCGCAGTTCCGGACAACGCCCAGGCGCAGCTCTCGGTTTTCTGGAACGACTACCTGCTCAGCTCCAGGAACCTCGACGGCGGTGACACCTTCACGGTGGAAGCCGACGTTCCAGCTGGACAGCTCCAGGCCAGGAACGGACTCCGGATCCGGCTCGCGGCACTTCCCGCCGGCGGCGACTGCAACGGACCCGCCGGCGTCATGCCCATGGAAGTCACCGTGGACACCTCGGGATCCACCCTCACTGCTGTCCGTGGCGGTTCCACCAAAGCCGGCTTCGCCCGGTTCCCCCAGGTCCTCGGCCAGAGCGTTCCGGTGGCCTTCGGCGATGGCAACGCCCAAGCCAACACCATCAATGCGGCCACGTTGGTAGCCTCCCTGCAACGTGGAAGTGCTTCCCTGCTGGAGACCAAGGTGGTGGGCATCGACTCCCTGGCTGGCTCCACCGAGTCCGGGATCGTGGTGGGTGCCACCGCGGAGGATGCCAACAAGCTCTCCGCACCCCTGCGGTTGGCGGAGTTCCGCACCATCTCGCCCGACGACGTCGAATTCGGCGTGGGTGCTTCTGCTCCGTACGGCGTGCTCGAAGCTTTTGAACAGGGTGGGCGTGACCTGCTGCTGCTCGGCGCCTGGGCACCTGAGGGCGACACGGCTGCGGCCGGCACGCTCCAGGCCTCTCTGGCCTCGCACGTGGGTGGCGTTGAAGGCGGCTGGGCATCGTTGTCCCGGAACCTCCTGGTCACCCAGCCGTCCGGAACGCCCGTCCTGCTGGAGAGCAATGTGGTGGTTCCCCAGAAGGCCGTTACCGACGATTACCGTCCCTATGCCTGGTGGATCGCCGGGGCAGTGGTGGTGCTCGGCCTGGCGTATGCTGCACGGACCGTGCTCTTGAGGCGGCGTGCCCGGGCGGCGCGGGCCTACGTGGATGCTGAACAGGCGGCGGGCAATCCGGATCATGGCAACTAGCGTCGCCACCCGGCCGGGAGCAGCCCACCGGCAGCCCCCGGCGGCTCTGCTGGGATCGCCGGCGCCGCTTGGATCGCTGGCAGAGTTTGTCCAGCAGGGCTGGCTTCGGCAGGGCTGGGTTCGGCTCGGTGCTCCTGTGACGGGCCGCAAGGTTCCCGGCACTCGCATCGTCGCGGTGGTGTCGCTGCTGGTGGGCTACCTCGCTTGTCTGTACACGATCGGCCACGGCACCAACCTGGACTATTCGGACGCGCAAAGCCACCTGACCATCGCCCGGCGCATCTTTGACAGCAAGGCGCCCGGCTTTGAACAGCTGGGCACCGTTTGGCTGCCCATGCCACACCTGCTGCTGGCCCCGTTCGTGCTGAACATGTGGTTGTTCAGCACAGGCTGGGCCGCGGGAATCCTGGGAATGCTGGCACTGTCCGCCACTACCACCGGCCTCTACTTGATCGCGGCCCGGCTCGGATTGGGCCGGGCCGGACGACTGTCCACCACTCTGGTGGTGCTCGCGAACCCCGCAATCCTGTACGTCTACACCACGGCGTTGACCGAACCGGTGCTGATCATGTGCATGGTGGGCGGCATGGCCGGCCTGGCGCATTGGGCAACCAGCCGGCGTCGAATGAGTGCCGGAGAGCTGGCCGTCTTCGCCGGTATTCCGTCGGCCGCGGCAGTGCTGTCACGGTACGAGGGCTGGGCGCTGGTGATGACAGGGACCATCTTTGTCCTGATCGTGTCCATGCGCCGTACCCGGGCTTGGCGGGAAGCGTTGATCATGGCCGGCGGCTATGTGATGATCCCGGCTGCGGCAGTTCTCTGGTGGATTTCCTACAACTGGGCCATCTATGGAAACCCGCTGGAGTTCATGTTCGGGCAATACTCCGCTTACGCCCAGCAGAAAAACATCACCGACGGCGGCTTGTTGCCTACCAAGGGCAACCTGGGGCTCACGTTGTCTACTTTCCATTGGTCGCTGCTGGAGACATCCGGCGTCGTCGTCCTTGCCCTGGCGGCTTGTGGCGCGATCGTACTGGTCTTCCGGCGCGGCTTCTCCAACAGCACCCTGCTGGTGGCGGTGACCGGCAGCGCGTACGCCTTTGCGCTGCTGAGCCTGTTCCTGGGCCAGACCGCCATCAACAACGATCACTCCCTGCCCTCGACGTGGTGGAACAACCGGTTCGCCCTGACGGCCTTGCCCCTGGTGACCATCCTGGTGGGTGTCCTGGTGGAGGAGGTGACCCGGCCGTTGCGGCTCAGGGCCGTTGTGATCGGCGCTTTGCTGGCCGGGCTGGTGATGCAAAACGCGTGGTGGGGTGCGGACCCGGCAGGCCGGCTTGCCGTGTTGGCAGAGGGCCGGATGTCCGCAGAATCCACCGCGAACTCCACCGCCGCCGCACGCTGGCTCAAAGAGCATTACCAGTCCGGCGGAATCCTCATGGATGAGAGCGCCAGGGGCAACGCCGTGCTCCCCGTCATGGGAATTCCGCTCAAGGAAATCTATAACCGGGCCTCCGGAGACTACTTTTCCCCGGCGCTGGAGGACCCCGCAAAATTCGCCCGCTGGGTTTTCGTCAACGTTGAAGCCGGAACAGGGGCACGGGATTCGGGGCCAACGGACTTGGTGTACCAGGCAATCGCTGCGAACAAATCGTTCCCTGTCCGCTACTCCGTGGTTTTCTCGACTCCCACCCACCGGATCTATGAAAGGTCCTCCTACTGATGACGCCTTCTTCGCCCGTTGCGGACGGCACACTCAACCGGCAATCCATCGGCCAGGCACTGCTCGCAGCCGGACTCGTCACCCCGGAACAGCTCCAGCGTGCGTTGGACCGTGCCGCCAGCGAAGGTGGATTGCTGGGCCGGCACCTGATCCTGGAAGCCGGGCTGGACCGCCGTCGGATTTATGAAGTCCTGGCCCAGCACTGGGACGCGCCGCTGGTGGACCTGGTGGCCGAACCCGTGGATGACCGGCTGATGGAGTTGCTCGGCTACAGCGCCGTGGGCGAGCCGCAATGGTTGCCCTGGCAGATGGACGCAGGAGTGCTGACGGTGGCTACTGCCGTGGCTCCTTCCGCGGCCATCGCAGAGGAAGCGGCCCTGACGTTCGGTGCCCGGGAGGTCGTTTTCCGAACCACCACCGATTGGGACATCCACCAGTCAATCCAGCGTTCCTTCCGCCGCCATCTCCTCTACGAATCCGCCGAGCGACTGGCCGAAGAGCGGCCGGGAGAATCTGCCCGCACCGCCCTGACCCGGTGGCAGCGCGTCCTTCCGGTGGTCCTGGTCCTGGGAATTGCCGCGGGATTCGTGCTGTCCCCGCTGACGGCGGTCATTGTGCTGTTGGCAGCAGCAAACATCGTGTTCCTGGTGAGCATCGGGTTCAAGACACTGGCCAGTCTTCGCAGTCCCTTTGACCGGAGGCATGAAGCAGCCGTGGCCAAAGCCAGGGACAAGGAAAGAGTAAGCCGCGGCCTGCCGGCTTTGGCGGCGGAACGGGTTCCCGACGGCGAACTGCCCGTCTACACCATCCTGGTACCGGTGTTCCGGGAAGCGAACATCATCGACAATCTCCTGACCAACCTGGGCCAGTTGGACTACCCCCGGTCCAAGCTGGACGTCCTGGTACTCCTCGAAGAGGACGACGCCGAGACCATTGCCGCCGCGAAAGCGTCACGGCCACCGGAGTACGTCCGGATCCTGATCGTGCCCAAGGGTGAACCGCAGACCAAGCCCAGGGCCTGCAACTACGGACTGACGTTCGCCCGCGGTGAGTATGTGGTCATCTACGACGCCGAGGACCGGCCCGAACCTGGCCAGCTGCGTGCATCCATCGCCGCGTTCAAGCAGGACGCCTTCGAGCGCGAACACCTCAACCCGGACCGTAAGCCCCTGATCTGCGTCCAGGCTGCGCTGAATTACTTCAACGCGGACCAGAACGTCCTGACCCGGATGTTCACCATCGAATACACACATTGGTTCGACTCGATGCTCCCCGGTTTGGACAACTCAGGCATACCGCTGCCCCTGGGCGGCACCTCCAACCACTTTGTCACCTCGCTGCTCAAGGAAGTGGGCGCCTGGGATCCATGGAACGTCACGGAGGACGCCGACCTGGGGCTCCGGGCTGCCGTGGAGGGATACCGCGTGGGTGTGATCGACTCCACCACCTGGGAAGAAGCGTGCTCGCAGGTTCCGGCATGGATCAAGCAGCGCACCCGCTGGATCAAGGGCTATATGGTGACCTCGGCCGTCAACACCCGGAACACGGTGCGCTACATCAAGAGCACCGGCGTTGCAGGCGCCGTCGGGTTCCTTGGCCTGATCCTGGGGACACCCCTGGCATTCCTGGCCTACCCGCTGGTGGTGGGCTTCACAGTAGTCACGTACATCGGCTACGACATTGTTGGACTGGTCCTGCCCACATGGCTGCTGGTGGGCGGCGTGGTGTCCATGCTGTTCGGCAACGCCATGATGATCATCGTCTCCGGCGTGGCCACACTCCGCCGGCATGGCTGGCGGATTGCCATCTTCGCCCTGCTCAATCCGTTCTACTGGGTGCTGCACTCCATAGCGGCCTGGCGGGCGGCATGGCAGATGCTCACCAGCCCCCACAAGTGGGAGAAGACGCCGCACGGCCTTGAGGCCGAATACCACGACGACGGCCACTGGGTTGGGTGAGGCAGGCCTGCTGAAGCGGGACCCGGCCCGGGTTCCACAGCGGATCTTGATGAAATCTTGAGCAAATGCCGCAGTGAGGTTGATTAAGCCTCGCCACACTGAACTCAAAGCTGCAGGATGACCAGCTGAGGGGGTTGGACACAGTGCTCGATGCTTTCTCGGTACGGGTTGCTCTAGGCGTGATAACCGTGACCCTCCTGATCCTGTTCTGCGCCTCTTTCCACCGCACGCGCTCGCCGTATGCCGGCTGGTGGAGCCTGGCCCTCCTCGAATTCATGGTGGGCAACACTGCCTTCCTGCTCAATGGCAGCCCCCACCAGCAGTGGGCCAATCCGTTGGGCAACGTCCTGGTGGTGGCCGGAGCTTTCAGCGTCTGGGCTGGAGCAAAAACCCTCCGGGACAGGAAAGCCGCTCCCTGGCAACTGGCAGTAGGCCCGGCAGTTACGGCTGTGGCCTCAGTCCTGGAAAGTCCGGCAAGCAACGTGTGGTCCGGTGGCTTTGTTTATCTGGCCATGATGACTGCGGGCATCGCCTTGGCCGCCTACGACCTCTGGTTCATCAAGTCCTCGCACTCCCAGGTCCACAAGGCACTCTCCCTTGCCGCCGGTCTCCTGGCCGCCTATTACCTGGGCCGGTGGATGGTCTACGCCCTTGAGGGTCCTTACAGCCAGAGCTTCACTACCTACTTTGGGCCGGCTCCCTCTGCCCTGATTTCCATGGTCCTCCTGGTGACCGTGTCCTTCAGCATGACCGCCCTGACCAGTGACCAGCTCATCAAGGGCCTCAAGGAACGGGCCGACCGCGACCACCTGACGGGCCTGCTCAACCGTGGGACTTTCCTGGACATGGCTACCACCGAACTCCACCGGCTCCACTCCACTGGTTCCGGAGCCGCCATAGTCCTGGCCGACCTGGACCATTTCAAAGCAGTCAATGACGAATTCGGCCATGGAGCAGGGGACTTGGCCCTGCAGGCCTTCGCGGAAGCCTGCGGCGACTCGGTGCGGTCCACCGACCTGATCGGGCGTTATGGCGGCGAAGAATTCATCCTCTTCCTGCCAGGGGCCACCCAGGAACGGGCAGAGGACATCGCGGCCGAAATCAGCCGCCGAATGGCAGCCGCCCCGGCACCGGAGGGCGTCGCCTTCCCGACCATCAGCTACGGGGTTACCTCCAGCATCCCCGCCGGCTCGGACCTGACTTTCATGATTGAGGTGGCCGACGCCGCCCTGTACAGCGCCAAAGCACAAGGAAGAAACCGGATTGTAGGAGCGGACCGTCCCCAGGCGGCCATTATTGCGGATGAGGCACGATCATGACCTTCAACGAACTCACCACCAGGATCCAGATCCAGCACACCCAGGAGCTGTCCGCTTTCCGGCAGAACATCACCAGTGCGCCCTATATGGCGGGAACGCCCACCTTGCTCAATGCAGACCGCCGGTCGGTCCGGATGGGTCCGGTCCAGTCGGTAGAGGATGCGAACGCCAACCTCACCATCGTGGCCGACGTCGAAGGACTCGCCTGGTTCACGGCCGACAAAGGCCTTTTGGGCAGCTGCATCACAGTCTCCATCGCAGGGCACCGCAGGAACACCGGCACCCGGGTCCACCTCCCGCTGGCCGAATGCGATGCCTGGATCGAGGCCATCATGGGAGGCTCCTGGATCACGCACGTCTACCGCGCCGGCAAGAAGGTGGAGCCCAACGGACGGTTGGACGTTGCCTCCTACCGCTTGTTCCTGGACGAGCGGCGCAATCCGGTCGCCATGCCCCAGGCAGTCGCTGACACAACGCTGCGACGCCTGGAAGAGTCGTGACCAGCACGAAGCCCCGGAGGATGCTCGCTTCCAGCGACTCCCGTGTTGAACAACTGGAGGAGCGCGTCCGCGCCCTGATGGAAGAGCTTCACCACGTCCGGAACGAGCAACGGCGGGACGCCCTTACCGATTCCCTCACCGGACTTGGCAACCGCCACGCCTTGATGGACGCTTTCACCGCAGCCCGGAACGCCGCGGCAACAGGATCCGCCCAGCCTGCGCTTCTCCTGATCAACCTTGACGGGTTCAAGGCACTGAAGAATTCGGCTGGCCACGCCGCAGCAGACCAGGTTTTGGTCGCCGTGGCCATGCGCATCCAGTCCGCCGTCCGGGAGGACGACGTCGTCACCCGCCTGGGTGCCGACGAATTCGCAGTGCTGTTGCCCGCCACGCCGCCAACCCGGGCCACCGCCGTCGGGAACCGGATCCTGGCCGCGCTTGAACCGAACATCGACGTGGGAAACAACAGCGTCCGTTGCGGCGCCAGCATGGGCCTGCGGACCGCAGAGCCGCACCACACCCTTGAGGACCTGCTCCAGGAGGCCGATTTCGCCGTGGAGGAATCCAAGAGCGAAGGCCGGAACAAGCTCAAGATGTTCGATCCTGCCACGGTGCATGCCCGCCAACTTCAGCGGCAGATTGTTGGTGAACTCCGCGAGGCCATCAGATCGGACCAGCTGGTCCTGAACTATCAGCCGATTGTGGAGCTGGCCACCGGAAAAATCGAGGGCTGCGAGGCTTTGGTCCGCTGGAACCACCCCGTGCATGGCCTGATCATGCCGGACCAGTTCATCCCCGTTGCCGAGGCTACCGGGCTCATTGCCGAGCTGGGACGATGGGTCCTGCGCACTGCCGTGGGACAGTTGCGGCACTGGCGGAACAACCCGGCCACCGCACAGCACCTTTTCTCCATGCGGATCAATGTTTCCGCCGCGGACCTGCAAAGCCTGGAATTCGTGGACGATGTCAGCGAGGCCCTTGCCGAGGAAAGCCTGCCCCCGGAGGCGCTGGTCCTGGAATTGACGGAGAGCGCCATCATCCAGAACAACGAGCTGGACCGCTATACCTTGGCGAGCCTGCACAAACTGGGTGTGGGACTGGAAATCGATGACTTCGGTGCCGGCTACTCCTCCATGGGATACCTGCGCAAGCTGCCCGTCGACCGGGTGAAAGTGGACCGGCAATTCGTCAAGGACCTGGGGAAGGACCCTTCCCAGCTCAAGTTCCTGGCAGCCATCCAGGAAGTCATCCGATCCTGTGGGCTGGAAGGGGTTTGGGAGGGCATCGAAACCGCTGAAGAAGCAGAAGCGCTCCGCAGCATCGGCTGCGCCAGCGGGCAGGGGTACTACTTCGGCAGGCCACTGCCCGAGGCGGAGTTCACGGAGCAGCTGGTGCGGCAGACTGTTTGGCCGGCCTGAAACCCCCGCAGACACGCGAAGGCCCCGGCACTCTACGAGCGCCGGGGCCTTGCGATGTCAGCTGTCCTTAGCCGAAGTACTTCGGCAGGGTTCCTTCGTGTGCTTCGCGGAGGGCGTCCAGAGAGAGCTCGTCCACGCCGTTGATCTCCAGCTTTCCGCCGGCAGCGTCAACGACGCCGATCCGGAGGTGGGCGAAGCCGCGGGCAGTGCACATGTCCTTGAAACGGACTTCCTCCGAACGCGGAACGGAGACGATCGCACGGGCCTGGGACTCGGAGAAGAGGGCCGTGAACAGGTCCACGCCGTCGCGCTCCATGAGTTCCTCAAGGGCGATGCGGGCGCCCACGCCGTAACGCAGCGAGGACTCCACCAGCGCAGCCGCGAGGCCACCCTCGGAGAGGTCGTGTGCTGCGTCAACCATGCCGTCACGTGAAGCGTTGATCAGGATCTCGCCCAATGCGCGCTCTGCCGCAAGGTCAACCTTCGGCGGCAAGCCACCAAGGTGTCCGCGGAGGTTGGACCATTCCGAACCGTCCAGCTCTGCTGCGGTGGTGCCCAGCAGGTAGATGGCCTGGCCGTCCTCGCGCCAACCCGACGGCGTGCGGCGGGCGACGTCGTCGAGCTTGCCCAGGACTGCCACCACAGGGGAGGGGTGGATGGGCGTGGTGCCGGTCTGGTTGTACAGGGAGACGTTGCCGCCGGTGACCGGGATTCCGAGCTCCATGCAGGCGTCGGACAGGCCGCGGATGGCCTCGGCGAGCTGCCACATGACGTCCGGGTCCTCGGGGGAACCGAAGTTCAGGCAGTCACTGACGGCCATCGGAACAGCGCCGGACGTGGCCACGTTGCGGTAGGCCTCAGCCAAAGCCAGCTGTGCGCCCTGGTACGGCTCAAGGTAGGTGTAGCGGCCGTTGGCGTCGGTGGCCAAGGCAACGCCCAAGCCGGTTTCCTCGTCAACGCGGACCACACCGGAGTCGTCCGGGAACGCCATGGCGGTGTTGCCGCCAACGTAGCGGTCGTACTGGTTGGTGATCCAGGCTTTGGAGCACATGTTCGGCGATGCCACGAGTTCGGTGACGGCTGCGGCCAGCTCGGAAGGAGCCGACGGGCGGCCGGCGTCCTCAACGGAACCGCTGAACGTGTTGGCCTGCACCGAGTCCTGCCACTCCGGGCGGGCGAACGGACGGTCGTAGACCGGACCGTCGTGCGCAACGGTGCGGGGATCGACGTCGACGATTACTTCGCCTTCCCAGGTGATGATGAGGCGGCCGGTGTCGGTGACCTCACCCAACCAGGAGTACTCCACGGCCCACTTGTCCATCACAGCTTCGAACGCTGCGATGTTCTCCGGGGTGACCACGGCCATCATGCGTTCCTGCGACTCGGACATGAGGATCTCGCCCGGGGTCAGCGTGGGGTCGCGCAGCAGGACCGAGGTCAGCTCCACCTCCATGCCGCCGTCGCCGTTGGAAGCGAGCTCGGACGTGGCGCAGGAAATGCCTGCAGCGCCGAGGTCCTGGATGCCTTCAACCAGCGAGCCCTTGAAGAGCTCCAGGCAGCACTCAATGAGGACCTTTTCAGCGAAGGGGTCGCCCACCTGGACGGCAGGACGCTTGGAGGGCTTGGTGTCATCGAAGGACTCCGAGGCCAGCACCGAAGCGCCGCCAATGCCGTCGCCGCCGGTGCGGGCACCGAACAGGACAACCTTGTTGCCCTTGCCGGAGGCGTTGGCGAGGCGAATATCCTCGTGGCGCATGACGCCCACTGCCAGTGCGTTGACCAGCGGGTTGCCCTGGTAGACGGAGTCGAAGACCATTTCGCCACCGATGTTCGGCAGGCCCAGGCAGTTGCCATAGCCGCCGATGCCGGCAACGGCACCGTGCATGACGCGGGCGGTGTCCGGGTGGTCGATCGCGCCGAAACGCAACGGGTCCATCACGGCGACCGGGCGGGCGCCCATGGAGATGATGTCGCGGACGATGCCGCCGATGCCGGTAGCGGCACCCTGGTAAGGCTCAACGAACGACGGCGAGTTGTGGGACTCGATCTTGAACGTCACGGCCCAGCCGTCGCCGAGGTTGGTGACGCCGGCGTTCTCGCCGATGCCAACCAGCATGTCCTTCTTCATTTCCTCGGTGACCTTCTCGCCGAACTGGCGGAGGTGGTTCTTGGAGGACTTGTAGGAGCAGTGCTCGCTCCACATGACGGAGTACATGGCCAGCTCGGCGCCGGTGGGGCGGCGGCCAAGGACCTTGACGATCTCGTCGAATTCGTTCTGCTTCAGGCCCAGCTCGGCCCACGGGAGTTCCGTGTCCGGGGTCTTCGCAGCGTGCTCAACGGTGTCGATGTTGAACTTCTTGGTGGTTTCCGTGGTCACTTGTCGCCTCCCACAATCTTGGTCAGTACGGAGGTGAAGAAGCCGAGGCCGTCGGTGTCGCGGGGCGCACCCTCGGAGCCGGACAAACCAGCCTCGGGGCCGAAGCCGGCCTCCACTGCGTGCTCGGGGTGCGGCATGAGGCCCACCACGTTGCCGGCGGCGTTGGAGATGCCGGCGATGTCGCGGCGGGAGCCGTTCGGGTTGAAGCCCACGTAGCGGAACACCACGCGGCCCTCAGCCTCAAGGGCATCCAGGGTCTTCTCGTCGGCGATGTACTGGCCGTCCTGGTTCTTCAACGGCACGATGATTTCCTGGCCGTCCGTGTAGTCCACGGTCCAGGCAGTGTTGGCGTTCTCCACGCGAAGCGTCTGGTCGCGGCAGATGAACTTCAGGTGGTCGTTCTTGATCATGGAACCGGGCAGCAAGTGCGATTCGGTCAGGATCTGGAAGCCGTTGCAAATACCCAGCACGGGGAGCTTCGCCTCGGAGTTTGCGGCGTCGATGATCTTGGACATCAGCGGAGCGAAACGCGAAATGGCGCCTGCGCGGAGGTAGTCACCGTAGGAGAACCCGCCGGGGATGATGACGGCGTCAACATCGCCGAGTTCGGAATCTCCGTGCCACAGCGGCACCGCCGTGCCACCTGCAAGCCGCACTGCACGGGCGGCGTCGCGGTCGTCAAGGGTGCCGGGGAAGGTCACGACGCCGATCTTCGCGCCGGCGAGGCGGGGTTCTGCGGCGACGGCTACAGCCTCGCCAATCAGGGGGATCGACGTCATATCAGGCCTCGACGACCTCGACGTTGACAACATCCTCGATCACCGGGTTGGACAGGAGAGTCTCGGCAGCTTCGCGGGCCTGGGCCAGGATAGCGTCGGTCACCTCGCCGTCGACGGTCAGTTCGAAGCGCTTGCCTTGGCGGACTGCGCTGAAGCTGTTGAAGCCGAGGCGGGGCAGTGCACCCACGATGGCCTTCCCCTGGGGGTCCAGAATCTCGGGCTTGGGCATGACGTCAACGACGATCCGGGGCATCCGGTAACTCCTGTGCGTGAGTTGGGTGAACCTTAAATAAGGCTGCCGCGGAGGTGCCGTCTCACGCCGTTCAGCCGCATTCAAACAGCGGGTCAGCACAGGGCTGACCACGATGTGAACTGCATTGTTTGAACGGCATGGGGGGCGCTCCGCGAGCTTGCACACCTATTCTACCGGGAGCAGCGCGCATACCCTATTCAGCCGGATTGTGCGAGGACACCCCGCCGCGGCGGGGCAAAAAGACCCAAGTGAAGGCTCGACGGCGGCGCTGGTCCCCGGCCGCTGGAGGTACTGGCAGGGGGTGGCCGGCGTCACTAGGATTGCGGAATGGCTGAGAAACCGAAATCGATGGTGCTGGGCGTTGTGGCCGCGGCAGTTTTTGCTGGTTTGGGCCGCATGGTCATCCAGAAAATCAAGGCGGACCGGTCGGCCCGGAACAGCCGCGTGACTGCGCCCCTGGACGCGGAGACGCGGGCCAAAATCAGCGACGCTTTGCGGACACCAAGTAAGTAGAGGCTTACCTGGCAAGGGCCGTTTTTTGGTGCAATGGCGCGGATTACGGCACATACAAATGCGCTATTCAAAGCGGTTAAATGGCCACATTCCGGCGTAGCTTGGAAATTACACGCGGGGTTCAGCCCCAGTACTTTCCAGGATCCAACCAGGAGGAACAATGACCGAACACATTGCCGAAGTATCCGCCTGTAGCGTTGGCAGCTGTGGTTTCAACCACGATGGCTGCACCGCCTTCGGAATCACCATTGGTGGAACCCAGGACCACGCTTCCTGCGCGACCTTTATTGACACCAATGCCATGGGCGGCCTTCCCAAGGTCCTCGCCCACGTGGGCGCTTGCCAGCGGTCCGAATGCGTCCACAACAACAACCTCATGTGCGAGGCCCACAACGTGCGGGTTGGTCCGGGCCGCGAGGCTGCCGACTGCCTGACGTACGAGCACGCCTGATGCCCTGACTCTTCCGCTGAGGCGGGCCGGTCTCCCGTGGGGGACCGGCCCGCCTTTTGCGTCTCAGGCCACCGCTGCGTCTCAGGCCACCCCTACTCTCACGCCACTTGGTTAGTCAGGGCTGCTCCTTCTTTGAGCGCCGCAATGTTGGCGGTGACGAGCTTGGCCGAACCCTTGGGCCGATTGCCTGCCACATGGGGCGTGACGATCAGGTTGGGGGCGTTCCATAGCGCGGAGTCTTCGGGCAGGGGCTCTTCCTTGGTCACATCCAGTGCTGCCGCACGCAGCCTGCCTTCCTGCAGCGCTGCCAGGAGAGCGTCCTCATCCACCGTTGCCCCACGGCCCACGTTTACAAAGACGGCGCTTGCGGGCAGGCCGGCCAGGACTTGTGCGTCCAGGGCGTCGGCCGTTTCCGCAGTGGCCGGCAGGATGGAAATCAGGACGTCGGTGGAGCCTAGGATGTGCGGAAGCTCGTCCGTTGAAACCATCGGGAAGCCGTAACGTTCGCCCTTTGAATGGGCCACCCCGGTGACCTTTGCTCCCAGAGCCGCCAGCAGGGGAGCGAGGCGTCCGGCGATCGAACCAAAGCCCCAGATGGTGACGTTGGCGCCGTCGAGCGTGTAGAGCTGTTCAGTCTCCGGGCTGGACTGCGCCGCGTTGTACGGTGCGTTCCATGTGGCGTCCTTCTGGGATTCGAACAGGACGTCCAGCCGTCGGACGGCAGCCAGGACCAAGGCGAGCGCGTGTTCGGCCACGGGGCCATCGTGCAGTGAGCGGCCTGAAGTGATGGCCACGTTTTCTGCGAAGCCCGCCGCCAGGACGGAGTCCGGCCCGGCCGCGAGGGTCTGGACCAGCCTGAGCGATGCCATCTGCTGTGCAGCGTCGGCCAGGTTCTCCGGAGTGTTGCGCCACGCCACCAGAACCTCGGCGTCCCGGAGTTCGCCGGGAATGGGCTTGTCTACCTGGTAAACCGCAACCTCATCCCCTGACGCGGTGAGGTCGGCGAGGTCCAACTCGATGGTGTCGGGGACGAGGATTTTCACGGCAACTCCTGTGATCGCAGGGCGAGGGCGGTTTGTCTTTGAGGTTACCGGCTGGTGGCAGGTGGCATTGAACCAAAAGTCATCTCTGGCAATGTGACCGCGGACACCCTATGGTTGTAGGACGTTCGACGTGGCACGTAACACAAGCAGGGCGTCGGACTCCTCCTGAAGCAGTTTCGAAAGGACACCGGATTTGAGATCCCCCTCTTCACCCCTCGCCCGCACCGCCGCCGCCGGCGCCCTAAGCATTGGCCTCCTGGCCGGCTTGGGCCTCCCCGCCATCGCAGCGCCGGTTCCTCCCAACAGCCCCGCAGCCGCACCGGGCACGTTCACGGAAGCCAACATCGCCGCAGACCGGACAGCTGCGAACTTCTTCTACCGGATCCCCGCCTTGACGTACCTCGGCAACAACGTGGTGCTTGCTGCCTGGGATGGACGCCCGGGTTCTGCCGCTGACGCCCCGAACCCGAACTCGATCGTCCAGCGCCGCAGCACCGACGGAGGAAAAACCTGGGGGCCGGTGACGGTCATCGCAGCAGGTCACGTCGGTGACGCCTCCGGACCCAAGTACGGCTACAGCGATCCGTCTTATGTTTACGACTCCGAGGCGGGCCAGGTGTTCGCCTTCTTCGTCTACTCCAAGGACCAAGGATTCGGCGGCAGCCAGTTCGGCAACGACGACGCCGACCGTACTGTGATCTCTTCGGCGGTCATCGAATCCACGGACAACGGCGTGACCTGGTCCCAGCCCAGGCTCATCACCAACGTGACCAAGCCAGGGAGCAGCAAGGCCAGCCCGGCCGCGGGAGACGTCCGCTCCAACTTTGCCTCCTCCGGCGAGGGCATCCAGTTGAAGTACGGCCAGTACAAGGGCCGGCTCATCCAGCAGTACGCAGGCGACATCCGCCAGGTGGACGGCACCAACAAAATCCAGGCGTACAGCGTCTACTCCGATGACCACGGCGTTACCTGGAAGAAGGGGGCCAACGTCGGCGACCGCATGGACGAAAACAAGACAGTTGAGCTTTCCGATGGCCGCGTACTCCTGAACTCCAGGGACAACGCCAACCAGGGTTACCGGAAGGTGGCGGTTTCCACGGACGGGGGTGCCACGTATGGTCCCGTCACCCAGGACACCGAATTGCCGGATCCGGCCAACAACGGTGCCATAGCGCGCATGTTCCCCAACGCGCCGCAAGGCACGGTGGATGCGAAGAAGCTCATTTTCACCAACGCCAACTCCAAGACGGGCCGCGAAAACGTCTCGGCCCGCGTCTCCTGCGACGACGGCGCCACTTGGCCGGGTGTCCGCACCATCCGCCCGGGTTTCTCCGCCTACTCCACGGTGACCCGCTTGCAGGATGGCATGTTCGGAGTGCTCTACGAGGGCAATTACACCGACAACATGCCGTTCGCGACGTTCGACGACGCCTGGTTGAACTACGCCTGCGCACCCTTGTCAGTCCCCGCCGTGACCACTGCCCCCGGAGCTACCCGGGAGGTGCCCGTGACGGTCACCAACCAGGAAGCCACCACGCTGACCGGCGCCACCGCCACGATTTACACCCCTGCCGGCTGGTCCGCCACCACGGTGCCGGTTCCCGCCGTAGCTCCCGGTGCTTCGGTGAGCGTGAACGTCGCCCTGACGGCACCGGCGAATGCCGGCGGTCCGCAGAACCTGAATGCAGCCTTCACGACGACGGACGGCCGGGTTTCGCAGTTCACCTTCACCGCAACAGTGCCGGTGGCCCCGCAGGTAGGCCTCACCATCACCGGAACAGCGCCCACCCGCGACGTCGTTGCCAGCCCTTACCAAGTGGGTGAGGTCCTCAGCTACCCACTGACCGTCAAGAGCACCGCCAACGTCACAGCCAACTCCGTGCCGGTTTCCGGGACGTTCGACTCCGGTTTTCTGCCGCCGTCAGCCCCCAACTGCCGGTATAACAACCTTGCCGCAGGGGCCTCCTACACCTGCACCACCGCCAAGCACACGATTACTGCAGCGGACATTGAGCGCGGCTTCTTCGTTCCCGAAGCAAGCTTCAGCATCACGGCAAGTTCGACGCCGTCGCTCACCAGGACGGTCCCCTTTACCGGTGCCGCGGTTGCCTTGCGCGACGGTCTCCTGACGGCGGACATCAGCGGGGCGCGTGCCGACGTCGGGCGTGATCTTGCGGGCCAACCGTACGCGGCGGGACAGCTGGTCCCCTATACCTTCACGGTCAAGAACACGGGCCCCCTGATGGAAAAGGTAGTCCCGACTGCCGGAAACTTCAGCCCATTCCTTCCGGAAGGGCCGGGTAACTGCCGCTACAGTGCGCTGCCGGCCGGACAAAGCTACCAGTGCACCACCCCGCGCCACACAGTGACCGCAGACGAGGCAGCGCAGGGCTTCTTCATCCCGAAGACCATGTGGGAGGTCAGCTCGGCGGGCCAAAGCACCAAGACCATCACCGTGGATGGGGGCGAAGTGGATCTCAAGGTCCGCGAACCCAAGTTGGAAGCGACCGTCACGTCCATATGGGAAGACGCCGACGGCGACCGTTTCGCCAGCCCGGGCGATCCCGTCGTCTACACCTACACCGTGGGTAACGCCGGCAACGTGGCGGTGACGGGGCTGGAGGCTCCGGATGCCGGTATTTCCGAAGCCGTGCTTGCCGCCGGATCAACGGTGACGGCCACAGGCAAGCATGTGCTCACTGCTACGGACGTTGCTGCAGGCACCGTGGACAGGGCCTCGTTTACGGCAAAGGCAAGCAATGGTTCCCGTGAGGTTGCCGTGGCTGCCGAAGGTGATCCGTTGATGCTTGCTGTGCAGCCGGCGCGGCCTGAATCCGCGCCGACGCCGGCCGTGCAGGAGCTTGGCACGCCGCCCACCGACCTGGGCACGGCCGCGAAGTACCGCACTGGCCAGAAAGTGGTGTTGCAGGGGCTTGACTACGGGAACTGGTACTACCTCTACCTGAACAACACCGGGTACCGCCTCGGCTGGGTCTTCCCGACCACGGAGAACACCTTGGAGTTCATCCTTCCCGCCGACGTGAAGAACGGGCGCGACGACGTTGTGGTCCTGGACAAGGACGGTGTCCAGGCCTCCTTTGACAGGCTGCAGGTGACGCCAAAGGGCTAGCACTTTTCCGGGGGAGGACCAGGTGATTGTGACAAGACAAATTTCCCAAAATGTGCTCTATGTCATATTCGTCTCTCACTAGGTACTCTGTGACTCGGCTGGTTGCGCGGCTTTGACAAGAACTGTCAAAGGTTCAACCAACTAAAAGTTGACAGGCCCAGGCGATGGAGCCTGGTCCTCCCTCAGTGAAAGGTGCAACCACTCGTGAAATCACAAGGAAAGAGCTTCGTCAGAAGCGGGGGGCTTCGGAAGGCCGCGGCACTGGCCGTGGGCTTGCCGTTGCTTCTCTCTTCAATGGCGATGCCGGCCCAGGCCGCTCCCACGCCGGAGACGCCCGGGAACGTTGCAGGCGTGGCCAAGAAGAACCTTGACCCCAGCGCCTACAAGGATGGCCGCTACATGGTTGTCCTGGCGGAGAAACCTGCAGCAACCTACGACGGCGGAACGGCAGGCCTTGCGCCCACCAAGCCGGAAGAAGGCAAGAAGCTCGACGCCGACAGCGCCCCGGTGAAGGAATACCAGCAGCACCTGCAGACGCAGCAGCAGGAAATTGCCAGCCAGGAAAACATCACCATTGAGCGTGACTTCACCACCGCCGTCAACGGCTTCAGCGCCAACCTCTCGGCAGACCAGGCCATCAACCTGGCCAAGGACCCCAAAGTCCTCATGGTGGCACCGGACACCCAGTATGCGCCGGACTACTCCACCACCGACTTCCTCAAGCTCAGCGGCCCCAACGGCACCTGGGCCACCCAGTACGGTGGCCAGGACAACGCCGGCAAGGGAACCGTTGTTGGTGTGATCGACACCGGCTACACCCCCTCCAACCCCTTCTTCGCCGGTGAGCCTGTAGGTCCGCTGGTGGGCAATCCGCAAGTCGGCGTGCCCTACCGCACCGCCGACGGCAAGATCGCCATGCTCAAGGCCGACGGCGACACCTTCATCGGTGAATGCCAGCCCGGCAAGGACACCGGTGCCGATTACGATGGCAGCGCCTGCAACTCCAAGGTCCTCAGCACCCACTACTTCGCAGACGCCTTCCTCGAAACCGTCGCCCCGGAAAACCGCGCTCCCGAGGAAGTTATTTCCCCCGTGGACGTGGACAGCCACGGCACCCACACCGCCAGCACCGCGGCCGGCAACGCCAACGTGGACGCCGTAGTGGACGGTCGCAGCTTCGGGACCACCAGCGGGATCGCACCCGCCGCCAAGCTCTCCATCTACAAGGTCTGCTGGGAAGACACCGATCCTGCTACGGGCGGTTGCTACGGCTCCGCCTCGGTGGACGCGATCGAGCAAGCCATCCTGGACGGTGTGGACGTCCTGAACTACTCCATCTCCGGTTCCACAACGAGCACCACCGACCCGGTCTCCCTGGCATTCCTCTCCGCAGCGTCCGCAGGTATCTTCGTGGCTACCTCGGCCGGCAACTCCGGCCCGACCGCAAGCACCGTCAACCACGGAGCCCCATGGCTGACCACGGTTGCGGCGACCTCGTTCTCGCAGGAGCTCCAGGGCACCGTTGAGTTCTCCGATGGCAGCAAATTCCGCGGAGCGTCCATCATGAACCGTGAGGTGAGCGGGGCCGGCGTCGTGCTGTCCACCAACGCTGCAAGCGGTGAAGGAAACGCGGCACTGTGCGCCCCGGGTTCGTTGGACCCGGCCAAGGTAGCCGGCAAGGTTGTTGTCTGCGACCGTGGCGTGGTTGACCGCACCGCCAAGAGTGCTGAGGTCCTGCGCGGCGGTGGCGTCGGCATGATCCTGGTCAACCTCACCGATTCGTCGCTGGACACGGACAAGCACGTCATCCCCACGGTCCACGTGAACCCGCCGGCAACGCAGACCATCAAGGACAAGGTCACGGCCAACCCGGCCATCACCGTTTCCCTGCTGAACCGCGACACCACGGGCCTGCCTGCCGAAGCGCAGCCGCAGATCGCCGGCTTCTCTTCCCGTGGCCCGCTGCTGGCCACCGACTCGGACCTGTTGAAGCCTGATGTGTCCGCTCCGGGCGTCGCAATCCTCGCCGGTGTTTCGCCGATCGGAACCGGTGGAGACAACTTCGGCTTCCTGTCCGGAACGTCCATGGCTTCACCGCACGTCGCTGGTTTCGGCGCGCTGATCCTGGGCAAGAACCCGAAGTGGTCCCCGGCCACGGTGAAGTCCGCCATGATGACCACCGCCGGCCCGGTCAAGCTGGCCAACGGTTCAGTCAACAAGGACGTCTTCGCCACAGGTGCCGGTCAGGTTGATCCGGCCAAGGTCCTCTCGCCGGGCCTCGTCTATGACGCCACCACCGAGGACTACCTGAAGTTCATCCAGGGCACGGGCATGGACCTGGGCATGGAAGGGCTCGGCACCACGGCGCCGCGTGACATGAACGTTCCTTCGTTCGCCCTGGGCAACCTCGCAGGCAAGATTGAGGTCACCCGTACGGTCACAGCCCTTACTCCGGGCCTCTACCGGGCCACGGCCAACGTACCCGGCGTCAACGTCAAGGTCACCCCGTCCGTCCTGAACTTTGGGGCAGCGGGAGAGAAGAAGACGTTCAAGGTCCAGTTCGAAAACAACAGTGCAGCCCTGGGCAAGTTCGCCATGGGTTCGCTGAGCTGGCAGGGTGCCAACAAGACCGTGACCTCGCCGATCGCCGTCCGGCCGCAGTCCGTCATTGCGGACAAGGCACTGGCCTTCACGGGAACGGGTCCCAACGGCTCCGCTGCCATCAACATCACCTCCGGCACCAACCTGCCGGTCGGCGTCACCGTTGATGGCCTGTCCAAGGCCGATTCCTCGGCTGTCGAGCTGGTTCCCGGCCCGTTCGCTGGTGAGACCAACGCATCGAACTACGTCAAGAAGGTGACAGTTGGCGAGGGCAGTGCCCTGGCCAAGTTCTCGGTCATCTCCTCCAACGATGCCGCGGACTTCGACATGCTGGTGCTCACGCCTTCCGGCCAGCAGCTGCCGGCAGCCACGGCATCGGCCAGTGAAACGCTGTCTGTTCCCAACCCTGCAGCAGGGGATTACTACATCTTCGCCAACCTCTATGCGAGCCCCAACAACCAGGCCACCAAGGCCACCGTTGATGCCGCAGTCCTCGGCGCCAACCAGGGCAACGCCACCGTGACGCCGAATCCGATCCGCCTCGCCAACGGCAAGACGGGCCAGATTTCGCTGAACTGGAAGAACCTGGAGCCCGGTTCCTACATCGGCCGCCTCACCTTCGCCGGTACCAGCGAGCCGAGCTTCGTCACCGTCCTGGTCAACCCGGGCGGGGCCGTAGTGGTTCCGGACGAGGAAGACCCGAAGAAGGACAAGAAGGACAAAAAGAACCACGGCAAGATCCGTGGTGACGAGCCGGCACAGAGCAACAACGCCGGGTAGTGTTCGCTTGATCCAGTAACTGACGCCTTAACAACAGTGGCCGGCGGGATTCCCGCCGGCCACTGTTGCTTGTATCAGATGTTGCCTGTGGAGCCTCCGGTGTTCCCCAGCAGGGACGCCAGGGCCTTCCAGCGGGCGATTTCGCAACCGTCAGTCCTGCTGAACCGGCTGTTGACTTTTCGCCCACGGAACCGGCCCGTCACCACCGCTACCTGCGGGCCGCCATACTGCTGGGTGCAGATCCGGTCCGGGCGGGGCTCGGGGAAGAAGATTTCCTCACCGAATTGCTCGACGGCGGCCAGCGCCGCGGCTGCGTCCGGCAAGTTTGAGTCCAGGGAGTCAGGGTCCGGTGACAGGACGCCGGCGGCGGAACGGAGGCGGAACTCACGCGGTTCTGCGCCAGGTGCCTCCGTCAGCGTGACGGTGAGGTCGACGTCGTACTCGCTGTTGGGTGACTCGCTCGTGGGGGAAACCATGGTGACCTTTCGCTGGTGGCGTCGGGTGCTCAGGCGGCCAATCCGGCCAGCTCGGTGAGGAGCGGATCTACTGCCTGCAGCACGCGGGCCCGCAGCTCCTGGGATTCGGCCGCGAAAGCCCGCTGGTATTCAACGTACTCGGCCTTGCCCTGCGGTGTCTCGATCCTGATGGGCGGGTAGCCCCATTCTTCGAGATCGTACGGCGAGGCCTTCATATCCATGGCGCGGATCCGCCACGAGAGCTCAAAGCAGTCCATCACCAGCTCGCTGGGCAGCGCAGGGGTCAGCTTGTAGGCCCACTTGTAAAGGTCCATGTTGGCATGCAGGCAGCCCGGCTGCTCCATGGTCCGTTGGTTTTCGCGCGTGGGGGTGAGCTCATTCAGTGGCGTAGCGTCCGGCGTGTAGAAGCGGAACGCGTCAAAGTGCGAGCACCGGATACGGTTCTCTTCCACCACGGTATCCGTGCCCTCACCACCAAGCCGCAGCTTCAGGTATTCATGGCGGAGTTCGAACTTCTCCTGCCGGTACACCATGGCCCACTCGTGCAGGCCGAAGCAGCCAAACTGGGCTGGGCGCTTCGCCGTGCCCGCAAGGATGATTCCCGCGAAGCGGACAGCTTCGGCGCGGTCAGCCAGGAAGCTGCCGCGATCAAAGGTGACCGCCGGCGTTCCTGCCGGCAGCCCCAGTGAGGCGAGTTCGGCGTCGTCGAGGGTCCTGTAGAACTTCCACGACGCCCGCTCAAGGGCCCGCGGACCGATGAGGACGGTACCGTCGCCGGGATGCCAGCGCAGCAACTGCCCCGGTTTCTGGGTGTAGTAGGTGAACAGGAAGTCCTCAACGGGGTGCTTTTTGCCGGCCGAACGCCTGGCCAGGTAGGGGTCCGCGTAACGCGCCACCCGGGCGTGATGGGCTGCCTCCAGCCCGAGCCATTGCTCCTGGGGGAGGTGTCGCAGCCTAGAGGCCGCCATCTGATCCGAGGACACTCTTCGCGGCGTCCCACAGCGCGATCTGGCAGCCGTCGGTGCGGTTGAAGGCTGCTGTAACTTCCTTGCCATCCACTGCGCCGGTCACCTTGGCTGTGGCCGGACCGCCGTACTGCATGGTGCAGGCCTGATCCGTTTTGGTGGGGGCGGGGCTGAGGACGGCCGGGCTGTTCTTGATGGTGGTGCAGGCTTCTGCGGCCGATGGGTGGTTGCTTTCAGCGGCGGGGACGCCGTCCTTGCAGACGAGCGTGAAAGTCTGCGGCGCAGCTTCCGTGGACTCGACCAGGGTGATGGAAAGTTCGGCGTTGCCGGCCCCCGGTGCTGCGGTTGCGCTGCTGGATGGGGTTGCGCTTGGGGTGGCGCTTTGGGTCGCGCTTGAAGGGGCGGACGACGACGGCGCTTGGCTTGCGCTGCTGGTGGAACCAGGCGTGGGGGAACCGGAGCATGCGGCCAGGCCGGCGACGGCCAGGACTGCCAACAGGGGCCGAACAAATCGCATGCGCATGGAATCTCCTAGGTTGCGTCCATTTTACGGGGCCCTTGTGATGCCCGCGTCTGTGTTCGCTTCAAGAAGACCACCGGCGCGGGGTGCTTGGCTAGGGGCCACGCGGGCGGCCTGCCGCCGTTAGGGTCGATCGTGCCGCTGGGTCGCCGCGATCAGGCCCGTCATGGCTTGGTGCAGTTCGGCCACTTCCGCCCTGCTGAGCTGCAGGCGCTCGCGGATTTCACCCGGCACGGCGGTTGCTTGTCCCCGGAGGGCGGCGCCCTTTTCCGTCAGGGTGATGGCCAGGGCGCGTTCGTTCCCCGGAACGCGCTCGCGGGTGATGAGCTCGGCTTCCTCCAGGCGTTTGAGCAGCGGGGAGAGCGTTGCGGGCTCGTGGAGGAGGCTGTCGCTGATGTCCTTCAACGTCCGGGGGCTGCGCTCCCACAGAGCCAGCATCACCAAGTACTGGGGGTGCGTCAGGCCAAGCCGTTCCAGCACGGGCTTGTAGACCCCCACCACGCTCCGGGACGCCACAGTCAGGGCGAAGCACAGTTGGCGCTCCAGCAGGAGGTCGTCTGTTTCCTGGATGGTCTCGTCTACGGCCGTCACGGCTGCCTCCTGTTTTTGCGGACCCATCAGCTTACGCCGAACGATTGCTTGATTAGTTAGTGTACTAATCATTAGCGTACTATGGACTCATTGAACCCGTCTAAAAAGGAGTCGATCTTCAGTGGCCAAGGAATCTCTTACCCGGAAGTTCATGCGTGCCACGGGGAAGTTCAGGGTTGTCTTCGGCCCCGCGCACAGCAGTTCCCTTGACCATGAGATGACCGAGGCCAACCGGAAACTGCTCGCCCAGCGCCAGGCCGAGACCCAGCAGTGGGAAACCCTCCGGCGCCCCGATGGCAGCACCTACGTTGTGCCCCGCAATCCGGACGACAAGTCCCTCCGGTAGGCCCCGCATTACCCCTCCTCGGAGCCTCGTTTTGGGCGTAATATTGCCTCACTGAACGGCACGCGCCAGCCCTGCCGCTTTTCGCTCTCCGGTAAGAAGGGAGGTGGAAACATGGGACGCAGAATGGAAGGCTTCGTCCACGTTACCGAGCGGCTGCAGTCTGTTTTTGGACCGGCGACCCACGGCGACACGGGCAGCCCCGTGGTGCACAAGCACGATGATTTCGAGACCGCTTCCGAGGCGGACCTGAAGAACTTCGACGTCGAGACAGATTCCGAGGGTCATCACTATGCAGTCCGGAACAATGATCCCGGGCCCACCAGTACCGATTACAGCGTCTAGCAGGGCGTGAGATGCCGAAGGGCCGGACCGCGAACTCCGGCCCTTCCTCTTGTGCTGAGGGACCGCCGCCTTGACCCGGTCAATCCACCGTGCCACTGTTGAGCAACTAATCAGCATGCTTATTATGTTGGAAGAACGGTAAATGCTGATGTCCAGAGGGGGCCGCAATGAGTTTCCAAGAAGATGCAGCACGGGTTCCGGGCAGTTCCGCCCGCCCGGATCCAGGTAGTTCCGAGCACCGGGGCCACCCTATACCGCCACCGGCAACGGGACACGACAGGCCAACACGTACCGCCGCATTGTGGGTTGCCGTGGCCGTTGGCTTGGTGGTCCTGGTGATGCTGATCGTGTTCTTCGTCCAGAACCAGGACATGATCACGGTCCGGTTCTTTGGCCTGGAAGGCACACTTGCCCTTGGCACCACCTTGTTCATAGCGGCTGTGGGCGGCGGCGTGCTGGTGGCCTTGGCGGGCGGGGCCAGGATCCTGCAACTCAGGATCGCCAACCACCGCCGTAAGAAGGCAATGGGCGGTCCCGGAGTTGGGCCTTAGGGGCCGTTAATTGCGGAAGGACCGGAGCGTTTGCTCCGGTCCTTCCGCAATTAATCCCGACGGCGGCACTCCCTGACGATGTTGATTCCGCCGGGGTGGGTGGGCTGTCTTAGCCTTCGCAGTCGGTGCAGTAGGCGACGCCATCTTTTTCGCGTGCGATCTGCGAGCGGTGGCGGACCAGGAAGCAGGAATGACAAGTGAATTCGTCACTGGCCTGCGGAATAACCTGGATCACCAATTCTTCGGCGACGATTTCGCCGCCGGGGCCGTTGGCGTCGAGGCCATCGGTTTCGTCCAGTTCAAGCACGACACTCTTGGCCGTGGGAGCGCTGGCGGACTGGAGAGCCTGGAGGGACTGCTCCTGGTTCTCTTTTACATCGGTACGGAGTTCGTCGTAATCGGCTGCCACTTTTTAATGCCTCTTCGTGTTAGGGGGTTACCGGGTATGCAACGTACAGCATGCCACGAAAATTCCATACCATACCCCAGTTCCATCGCTTGTGGCGAAAACCACGTGGGTGACGGCCAAAAAAGCCCGCCACCCGGCGTGATTTTACTCATGTATTACCGGAGTTCGATGTCCAAGGACTGGAATTGGTCGGCCGCATGGCGACCCACCAACAGCCGGAACGTGCCCTGCTCAAACTGCCAGCCGCCGTCGTAGTGTCCAAACGCCTTGGCGGGGATATGTATTTCCACGCTCTCGGTGCCATTGGCGGCGAGGTGCGTTCCGGCGTAGCCGGCAAGCCAGCGGACAGGGCGTTCCACGTCCGATTCCGGGCGCTCCAGATAGACCTGGACGACTTCCCGCCCGGTACGGGTCCCGGTGTTCTTGACCGGAACGTGTACCACCACGCCGTTGCCGGCAGTGACCACCCGGGAGGCGTGGGGCGTGCCGAGTTCAAAGGTGGTGTAGCCCAGTCCATAACCGAACGGCACGGCCGGAGCGGCGCCGCCTGCGGCTTGCTGCTTGAGCCACGCGCGGTAGCCGATGTGGATTCCTTCGCTGTAAACCACCTTGCCGTCAACGGGGGTGGTGTTCAGGACCGGAACGTTTTCCAGGGCGGCAGGCCAGGTGGTGGGAAGACGGCCACCGGGCTCTTCGATGCCCAGCAGGATCTCAGCGATGGCATTGCCGAACTCCTGGCCGCCGAACCAGCCCAGCAGGACTGCTTCCACAGTGTCCAGCCACGGCATCAGCACCGGCGAACCGGAGTTGACCACCACTACTGTGCGCGGGTTGGCCGCAACCACAGCTTCAACGAGGCGGTTTTGGTACCCCGGCAGGTCCAGGTCCTTGCGGTCGAAGCCCTCGGATTCGATGGCTGCGTTGGTGCCGACAACCACCACTGCTACGTCGGAGTTCCGGGCAGCCTCCACGGCGGCATCGATCCCGGCCTGCGGATCCGCTACCACTGTTTCCTCGCCCAGGAGGATGGCCGTGAACGGAATGACCTGCTCCTTGGGCAACTGGTACTCGGCCTCGATCCTGACCTTCTGACCGGCGGTGGTTTCCACGGCATGGACGGTCTTGGGCGGATCGAACAGGGCGGCGCCCAAAACTTCGGTATCGTCCTTGATCTCGTCGTTGAACACTTCCGTCCCGTCCAGGACAAAACGGATGTGGCCCACCGTGCCGACGCCCAGGTGATGGACCCCTGCTGTTTCGGCTGTCCAGTCCGCTTCCATGCGGATGGAGGCGGCGCCGTCGGGAATTCCAATGCCGAACCAGATCAGGTGCGAGGCCAAACGGTCCTCACCGGAGATTTCGGTGCCGTCGTCGGCGAGGAATGTCACGCGAAGCCCGGGCACGTCGGTAACCGGGTTGTGGAGGGACGTGCGGGGGAAGGGCTGGATGCCCTCGGCTACCTTTGCGCCGCGCGCATAGGTGACCGTGACGTCGTCGGGCAGTGCTTTCCGCAGGCCTTCCAAGGGCGAGACGGTGTACTTGGGCATGACGGTAGCGCTGCCGCCGCCCTGGGTACGGGCTTCGTCGGCGTTGTGGCCGATCACGGCGACGCTGCCGAGCGTCCTGGCATCCATTGGCAGGATGCCCTTGTTGCGGACCAGTACGGCGCCGCGGACGGCAACTTCACGCGCGACGGCGGCCCCGTCCAGTTGCGTCGGGAGCTGGGTTACTGCAGGTTCGAAGCCTTCGAGGGAGCCCACGCGGGCTGCGAGGCGCAGGATCCGGGTGACCTTCTCAAGGATCGCCTCCCGGCTGACGCGGCCATCATTGACCGCTGCCAGGAGTTTGGGACCCCAGTGGCCCACGGGGCCGGGCATTTCCAGGTCCTGGTGAGCGTTTGCGGCCTCCACGGAGCGTACGCCGGTCCAGTCGGACACTACGACGCCGTCGAAGCCCCACTCAGTGGACAGCGGGGTCTCCAGCAGTTTGTTCTCGCTCGCGGTGGTGCCGTTGATGGAGTTGTAGGAGCTCATCACCAGCCAGGCGCGGGCTTCTGTAATGGCGTCCTCGAAGGCTGCCAGGTAGAGCTCGCGGAGCGGACGCTCGTCCACTACGGAGTCGGCGGTGAAACGCTCGGTTTCGGCCTCGTTGGCGAGGTAGTGCTTGGGCGTGGCGCCAACACCCATGGACTGCACGCCGGCAACGTACCCGGCGGCCATGGTGGCAGTGAGCCGGGGGTCCTCGCTCATGCACTCAAAATGGCGGCCGCCCAACGGGGAGCGGTGCAAGTTGATGGTGGGGCCCAGCACGGCATGTACGCCTTTACGGCGGGCCTCCTGGCCCAGGACCTGCCCGTAGCGGTGAGCTGTTTCGACGCTCCAGGTGGCGGACAAGGCCGACGACGACGGCAAGGAGACGGAGTCATGGCGCTCATCGAAGTCTTCGCCCCGGACGCCTGCCGGTCCGTCGGACAGGACCACGCGGGACAGGCCGATCCCAGGGATGGCGTGTGTGGACCACACATCTGCGCCGGTCAGGAGTTGCACCTGCTGCTCGAGGGTCAGGCTCCGGGCGAGTTCCTGGATCCTGGCCTCAGCATCCGGTGCTCCTGTTTCCGGTGCTGTGACTGCTGCCGATAGATTCATTTACTTGACTCCTTTGATACGTGTGACGAGGAGGGCTCCGATGATGCCCACAACTGCACCACCGAGGAACAATGCGGGGTAGCCGCCCAGAGCGATGACAGGGAAGGCGATGGCGGGCACCAAGGACTGGGGGAGGGCTTGGGCGATGTTGAAGACCCCAAAGGTCTTGGCGTTCTCAGACTGGTCCTTGGGCAAGAGGTCCGTGATGAGGGCAACGTCGACGGCGCTGAAGACACCGACCCCAAGCCCGAGGATGCCCTGGCCCACCAGTACTTGACCGGTGGTGGTGCTGGTGGCGATGACAATCAGGCCGCCCATCATGATCAAGGCAGAGAGGATGACCATGGCTTTGCGCTTGCCGAGCTTGTCGCTGATCCATCCGGCGGCAAGGCTGGTGACCACTGTGCCTGCGGAGCTCACCAAAGTTGCTTGGAACACCAAGGTGGTCACCTGGGTTTCGGGGACATGAAGGTGGTCCGTGAAGAAGTACGGCAGGTAGAGCAGGCCGGCACAGTAGCCGACGTAGATCAGGAACTTGGTGACCCAGGCCCAGCCCAGGCCCGGGTGGGCCTTGGGATTAAAGTAGAAGGACCCCACGATTTCCCTGAAATTCAGCGGTGCAGGTTTCTCGGCAAGGACGCGGTCCTTGAACGTAAAGGCGAACACGATGGCAACGGCCGTGCCCACGATGCCGGGGACTACTGCCATCTGCAGCGCGTTATCGAACATCTGCGCGAAGAAAGCCGCCGCCACCATGCCGATGGGCAGCGTCATGCCTATCAGGCCGGAGAGCAGCCCGCGCTCGGCAGGGGCAGCTTGGTCCGGAAGGGTGGCGACCAGGGCAGCCAGTGCCGCGTTGAAGCCCAGCTGTGCTATTACCCAGGCGATGAGGACCGTGCCCACGTTCGTCGCCGAGCCCAGGAGGAACAGGGCGGCCAAGCCCACCAGGGCACCGCCCACAATCCACGGTTTACGCATGCCGAAACGGGAGGTAGTGCGGTCACTGAGGCGGCCGACGAAGGGATTCGCGAGCAAAGCGACTGCCGCGCCTACGCCGGCCACCAGGCTCAGTGCCCCGGCGCGGGTGTCCGGGGTGGTTATCTCTGAAACCTTGATGGCGAGAACTACCAAGGCTGGTGCAAGGACGGCCATCCACAAGCCGGCGCTCGCGATGGGCATGCCGATGACGTAAGCGCGCGAAGCGGATTTTGGCGGGGTGTTTCCAGCCCCGGCGGCTTCCTTGCCGGCCGTGTGCTGATCGAGATTGAGGGCCACATTGCCTCCTGATAAATCGGGTGGCCCACCGTTGGGCCGCTGCAATGACTCTAGCGACAAAAACCTAGTGTGACTAGGTTTTTGTCGAAAAAGTCGAGTGAGCCTCGATATTCAAACCGTGAAATAGACTGAACGAATGTCTACGTCCAAGGCCCGTGGCCCGTATGCCAAGGGAGCCGAACGCCGCGAACAGATCATCCAAACGGCAACCGATGTTTTCGCCACCGAGGGCTTTGAGGGCACCGCCCTCAAGCGCGTTGCCGAATTGGTGGGTGTCAAGGAAGCAACCCTGTTCCACTACTTCAAGGGCAAGCAGGAACTGCTCACCGCCGTCCTCGCCGAACGGGACCGCCGGTCACTGGCCGTAGGTGGCGACGCCGGGGTGGGCCTTGGGCTGATGCCGCCCATCGCGGAGCGGAACGTGCGTGAACCCGGACTGACAACCCTTTACGCAGTAGCCTCAGCTACCGCGAACGATCCCGAACACGCCTCACACGGGTACTTCAAAGAGCGATACCAGACGGTGGTCAGCGACATCGCCGAGGACATCGCACAGCGGCAGGCTTCCGGCGCGGTGCGCACCGACGTCGACGCCGTCATGCTGGCACGGCTGACAGTGGCGGCTTTCGACGGGCTTCAGCTGCAATGGCTCTATGACAAGAACGTGGACATGGCTGACGGGCTCCGGCAACTCATCGACGTCCTGCTGGCCCCCGCCCACCCAACTGAGCACCCAAGTAAGTAAAAAGGTAAGGCCGTTCCGAGAGCTCGGAACGGCCTTAACTGGTACGTACTTTGGGGGGCGGTTGCCCGCGGTTGGCTTAGCGGCCGGTGCCGCCGTAAACGGTAGCCTCGGCATCGCCGTCGAGCTCGAACGCATTGTGGATGGCCCGGACGGCGTCATCCAAGGCGTCGGCGCTGGTCACCACGGAGATGCGGATTTCCGAGGTGGAGATCATGTCGATGTTGATCCCGGCGTCGGAGAGGGCTTTGAAGAACGTGGCAGAAACGCCCGGGTGCGACCGCATGCCCGCGCCGATCAGGGACAGCTTGCCAACATTCTCGTTGTACTCGATGCTCTCGAAGCCAATCTGGCCCTCGGCAGCGCGAAGGGCAGCCAGGGCATCTGCGCCTTCAACGATCGGCAGGGTGAACGAGATATCCGTGCGGCCCGTGCCGTGGGTGGAAACGTTCTGGACAATCATGTCGATGTTCGAGTGTGCATCCGCGATCACCTGGAAGATCGCGGCAGCCTTGCCCGGGATATCCGGTACGCCCACAACGGTGACCTTGGCTTCGGACCGGTCGTGTGCAACGCCGGAGATGATTGGCTGCTCCAAAGCAACTCCCTCTTCAATGGTGAACTTTTCCTCGGCACCCGGGATGACCCAGGTGCCTTCGTGCTGGCTGAATGACGAACGGACATGCAGGGGAACCCCGAAGCGGCGTGCGTACTCGACGCACCGCAAGTGCAGGATCTTGGCTCCGGAAGCGGCCAGCTCCAGCATTTCCTCGCTGGAGATACGGTCGATCTTCTGGGCGCTGGCAACCACGCGGGGGTCAGCGGTGTAGATGCCGTCCACGTCCGTGTAGATCTCGCAGACATCGGCTTCCAGCGCTGCGGCCAAAGCAACAGCGGTGGTGTCCGAGCCGCCGCGGCCCAGGGTGGTGATCTCATTGGTGCTGCGGCTCATGCCCTGGAAACCGGCCACGATGGCAATGTGGCCCTTGTCCAGCGCGGTGCGGATGCGGTGGGGGTCGACGTCGATAATCCGCGCCTTGCCGTGGATACCGTCGGTAATCATGCCGGCCTGGGAGCCCGTGAAGGACTGGGCCGAGGCGCCAAACTTGTTGATGGCCATGGCGAGCAGGGCCATGGAAATTCGTTCGCCGGCGGACAACAGCATGTCCATTTCGCGGGCGGGAGCAGAGTCGGTGACTTGCCCCGCGAGGTCCAGGAGTTCATCTGTGGTGTCACCCATTGCGGAGACAACAACCACAACCTCGTTGCCGGCCTTCTGCGCATCCACGACGCGCTGTGCGACCCGCTTGATGCCATCAGCATCGGCAACCGAGGAGCCGCCGAACTTCTGAACGATCAGCTGCTTGGTAATGGCAGCCTCGTTGGAGAGCTCTTCGATCTTCACTTCGGTAGTGGGCATAGTCATGCGCGCACCCTCACTGCATCAATAGGGTTCGAACGCGGCATGCTCCAATTCAGGCACGCCTGCGTAGCTTATTTGCCCAGTTTATCGCCGCGCACTGCCCCGGCAGGAATTGTGACCACATGGCGGCCACCTGCCATCACTACCATCCGGCAGTGCCCGGACCGCCCTTGAATGGACCAACGATTCCCCGGGTAATCCACCCTCCATAGAAGCTGCCCTCCTGGAACGTCACCCGCTCTCCGTCCACCTCGCACGAGTCCATATGTTCGGGGTAAAGCGCCACCTTGCCGGCCAGCGCTTCGAAGCCGCGGGTGGGACTCGGATACGTCCAGCCTCCACGCTCAACAACGGTGCCGCCGGCAGTGAGGGTGAAATAGCTGGCTTGCCCCTTGAACTCGCAGAAAGTGGTGCCTTCAACAGGGATGAGCACCCCGGCAGGGAAAGCATCCAAGGGCACGTAGTAGACGGGAGGGTGGCTGGTTTCGAGGACCCGCACGGCATCGGTGGTATCAACAATGACCTGTCCTCCAAGCCGCACCACAACCCGTTCGGACCGAGGCTCCACCCTGGGCGGCCTCGGGTAATCCCACACCGATTCCTGACCCGGGGCGGGCTTGATGGGACGGGGACGCCTGAACAGACCATTGCTGGAGACCATGGGCTTATGGTGGCACCCCCGGCTGGGATCTTCCCGTGAAACCTCAACCTGCCGGCGTATCGGTGATGACGCGCCGGGCGTACCATCCACTTCATGAGGTTAGCGAGCGGCGATGGCCGGCGTACCTGAACAAACGGGCGGCTCCGGCCCGGGACGGAACGAGCCCGAATACGAGCTGATCGGCGGCGTTATCGACGATCAACCGTCCGGCCGATCAAGCCCAAAGGGCGGTCCCGGTCCGCCGGGAACTCCGGGTCCCTTCATTGTTGCTGTCCGTGAGGCGTGGGGGAACACCCGGAAGTCCTTCGCCTCGTGGTGGTTTTGGCTGGCTTGCGTGCTGGGGATTGCCCTCGCTTGGGGCGCGGCATTGGCAGTGGTTGCCCTGGGGCAATCGAACGGCTGGTTCGAGGTAAGGATCGGAAGCGCCGTCCACCTGATCATGGCGGTGTTCCTGGCCATGGCAGCCGCAATCCTGGGAACCCTCTGGGGTTTCCGTCGTTTCCACGGAAGCATTCTTGTCCTGGCGCTCTCCGGAGCCATGCGCGGCGTGGCGTTGGCCTTCCTGGCATGCGCTGCGTTGCTCGTGGTGGGCCTCAGCGTTGGTGGCCCGATCGCGCTGGCCGGTGCCGCCGTCGTCGTCATTGTTCTGGAAGTGGTGCTGTTCGGGCTGATCGGTTCGGGCGCCAGGGGCTGCTTTGCCGCCGTGGGGCCAGGCGCTGCCTTGGCTGTGGTGGTGGTCGCCTTCCTGTGCGCAGGCAATGTGGTTCTGACTATCCTGCTGCTGCCTGGAACCACAGTCATTGACCAGGCCTCCGTGCCGGTCAACGTGGAACGCGACGATTCCGGCAGGATCAATGCCTACGAGTGCGTCGGCGATCTTCGCCCGGTGGAGGTTGCCCACACTGAGCGGGTCGCATGGCTGGCCGCATCCAACCCCGGGCTGCTCCTGGGAAGTGTGGCCGCCGATATGGTCCCGGCCGATAACGAACTGGGCTGGGTGCTGTCCGGACTGCAATGGACCGCCGACGGCCCCTCCCGCGACGTGCCCTGCCTCGGCGGAGAGTCCAGCGAAGGGCTTGCGCCGACAGTCCCGGTGGCCATCACCGGCCTTATGCTTCAAGCCCTGGTGGCTGCAGCGGTGCTCGTTCCAGCCCGCTGGCGGAGGGCAAGGAAGGCCCGAACCAGCTGACGCTTCCGTCCTTTAGAGCAGTGCGTTGCGCCTGCCCTCGAAGGCCCTGCCGAGGGTCACTTCATCGGCGTACTCAAGGTCTCCGCCCACGGGCAAACCGGAAGCCAACCGGGTCACAGCGATGCCGATCGACTTGAGCATGCGGGCCAGGTAGGTAGCTGTGGCTTCACCCTCAAGGTTGGGGTCCGTGGCGATGATGATTTCCTGGATGGCGCCGTCATTCAGGCGCGTCAGCAGCTCACGGATCCGCAACTGCTCGGGCCCGATGCCCGCAATGGGATTAATGGCCCCGCCCAGCACGTGGTAGCGGCCGCGAAAGGACCGGGTGCGCTCGACGGCAAGGACATCCTTGGACTCCTCCACGACGCAGATAACCGAGGGGTCCCTGCGCGGATCACGGCAAATATTGCAGGTTTCCTGCTCAGTAACGTTGAAGCAAACGGAGCAGAACTTCACGCGTTCCTTAACCGTGGTGATCGCGGTGACCAGACGCTTCATATCCTCCGGATCGGCCTCAAGGATATGGAACGCCAGGCGCTGTGCCGATTTAGGGCCCACACCGGGAAGCCGGCCAAGCTCATCAATCAGCTCTTGAACTGCACCTTCGTACACAATGTCCTCGTTCGTTTGAAATCAATGCTGGAGTCAGCGGGTTTGCAGGGGAGAACCGTCCAAGGCGCGCTCTTCGATCAGCTTTCCGCCCAGAATACGCTCCACCGCAGCACGCCCAAAGACCCTCGATTCCTCAATGGTTTCGTCCTCCGGACTGGGGATGTCCTCAGTCACGGCGGTGGGTGCTGCCGGGGTCCGCGCGGGCGCCTGGACACGTCCGGCTTGGGCCTCGGGGCTGTTGGTCAGCCGCTGATACAAGCTTTGGCGGCCATTCGGACTGCCCGACGGCGCGTCCTCCTCGAGCGTGGCAACCGAACCGTGCGCTTCCTCGGGTTGGGCGGCGAGGGACGGCCACGGTGCAGGGGCGACGCTGGGGCTCGCCCCGGAAACGCTGGTGGTTGCCGCCGCGGGCATGGATTGCGTGCCGGGCCAGCTCGACGCCGGTGCGACGTCCCAGCTGGAGCTTGGGTTCTGCTCCGCAGTGGTCGGATGGCCGTAAGTTCCGGAGGCCGGCTCCGGGGTCCGCTCCTGCTCCGGCGTCCGCTCCTGCTCCGGGACCTGGGCTGCCGCGGGTGCGTAGTCAGGGGTGTCCGTTGCCGGTGAGGGCTCTTCGACCGTTTGGGCGGGGTTCTTGCCCACGTTGGATTCCGTGGTCACAACCCATGTGCCCGGCGTCTGCTCGACTGCGCGCGACCAGGGGTCGTCGGACGTGCTGCTCGAGGCGCGCGGAGTCGTGGTTGCGCTCGGAGTCGTGTTTGCGGCCGGGTTTTTGTCCGGCGCTGAGGCCGGTGCTGAGGCCGGAGGTGTGGACGGGGAAGCTGTGTTCACGGGGCTCGCCGCTGGGGATGTCGCCGGTTGTGAGCCCATACGGCCATAGCCCGATGGCGGCTCCCAGTCCGCTGGCGGCTCTTCATCCAGAGGCGGCGCATCCTCGTCGAGCGGTGGACCCCAATCGTCGTCAGGGTACGAGTAATCGCCGGACGGCTGCGACGGCTCGGGGGCCGGCTGCGACGGCTCGGGAGCCGGGGGAGCCGGGGGAGCCGGGGGAGCCGTGGGAGCGGAGGCAGCATGAGCCTGCACCGGTGCTTTCGGTTCCGCGGTGGCGGTGGGAGCTACCGAAGCGCTGGGCTCTTCCCGTGCAGGGGTGGACGCAGCTGGCTCGGCTGCTCCTGTTGGCGCGGCTGCTCCTGCGAGGGGGGCATGCGGGGCTGCTGCTCCTGTGACGGGGCCATGCGGAGTTACTGCAGGCGGGGAAGCCGGTGCGAGGCCCCACGCGGAGTCGACAGCTGACACCGGTGCCGGTGTTACTGCTGTTTCAGCGGGCGCTGACGTTACACCTGCTGCTGTTGCCGCGGGCGATTCCTCACCAACCGACGGAGGGGCGCCCGCAGGTGCAGCAGCCGGCGTCGGCCGGCTAGTAGGCGCTTTTGGGTTTGGCTCAGAGCTCGCTGAGCTGTTGCCGCCAGCGACTGCCATGATCTGGCAGTCGATGCCAAGGGTCTTGTGAATAGCCTGGCGAAGGTTCTCGGAGTGATCAGCACGGCCGAAAGCACCCGCCAAGCCGCCAGTAGTGAAGGCAAGAGTCAGAACCTGGCCGTCGAACTGCGCAACCTGCGCGTTGGGTTCCACCAGTGCCCAAGTGCTGCGCTTGATCTTGGTCAGCGTCTGCAGGACATCGGGCCATGCACGACGCAGGGCCTCCACGTCTCCGCCGCCGCCAGCGTGGGCGGGAGCAGGCGCTCCTCCGGTCGCGTTCGGCTGCGCGGCCGCGTTCGGCTGCGCTGCCGGTGCATGGGGTGCTGGCGCCTGCGCTGCCGGTGCTTGGGGTGCTGGCGCCTGGGGTGCTGATGCCTGGCGTGCCGGCGCTTGCGCGGGTGCGGACTGCTCCGGGGCTGCCGCAGGCTGTGCTTGCTGGGCAGTTTGCGGTGGAGCTGTTGGAGCCTGTGCGGATTGTGGCCGCTGCGCTGGCGTCGAAGCGGGCGGGGCCTGCGTGACAGTTTCCGCTGAAGGACCCTGCGTAGGACGACCAGCTGCGGGCCGGTCCTCAACAGGCCAATCGTTGGTCGAGACCCGCGGAGCTGTCAGGGCGCCACGGGACCCTGCCTCGTTGGGTTCGCTTTCGGAACGCGGGGCTGGGGTGCTGTGCGGGGGAGCACCCGCAGGCGCTGGGGCAGGCTGAACCGCGGGTGCCGGCTGGCTGGCCGGTGTTGCCTGAACCGGCTGACCGGCCGGGGCAGCAGCCGGTGGGGCAGCCGCCGCAGTCGCAGCTACCGGTGCCGCAGCAGCCGCAGCAGCCGGTGGGGCAGCAGCAACAGCCGGGGTGCCGCCGTCGGCCCCGTAATTGAGGCGGCGTTCGACGCGATCGATCCGGGCAGCGATACCGCGCTCGGTTTGTTCGGCGCTGGGGAGCAGGATCCGCGCGCACAGCAGCTCGAGGTGCAGCCGGGGCGAGGTTGCGCCTGTCATCTCCGTCAGCGCGGTGTTGGTGACGTCGGCTGCGCGGGACAGCTCGGCCGCACCGAGGTTGGTTGCCTGGTTGCGCATCCGGGCGATCTGGTCCGCCGGCATGCCGCGAAGGATCGCCTGGGCGCTCTCGGGCATCGCCTGGACAATGATGAGGTCGCGGAAGCGTTCCAACAGGTCCTCAACGAACCGCCGGGGGTCATGACCGGTCTGGATGACGCGGTCCACGGCCTTGAAGACCACCGCGGCGTCGGAGGCTGCAACGGCGTCCACGATGTCATCCAACAGTGAAGCGTGCGTGTAACCGAGCAGCGCAACAGCGAGTTCATAGTCCAGGCCATTGGGGCCCGCGCCTGCCATGAGCTGGTCCAGGACGGACAGAGTATCGCGAACGGAACCCCCACCTGCCCGGATGACGAGCGAGAGCACGCCGGGTGCCACGGGAACGTTCTCCTGCTGGCAGAGGAGCTCGAGGTACTGCATCAGCGGCTCCGGCGGCACCAACCGGAAGGGGTAGTGGTGCGTGCGGGACCGGATGGTGCCGATGACCTTGTCCGGCTCCGTGGTGGCAAAGATGAACTTGATGTGTTCCGGCGGCTCTTCGACGATCTTCAGGAGCGCATTGAAGCCGGCCGACGTGACCATGTGGGCTTCGTCGATGATGAAGATCTTGTAGCGGTCCCGGACAGGGGCGAAGGTTGCCCGTTCGCGGAGGTCGCGGGCGTCGTCGACGCCACCGTGGCTGGCCGCGTCAATCTCGATGACGTCCAGGGAGCCGGACCCGCCTCGAGCGAGTTCGATGCAGCTGGGGCATTTGCCGCAGGGAGTGTCAGTGGGGCCCTCGGCGCAGTTCAGGCAGCGTGCAAGGATGCGCGCGGACGTGGTCTTGCCGCAACCGCGGGGGCCGGAGAAGAGGTAGGCGTGGTTCACGCGGTTCTTGCGGAGCGCTGTCATCAGCGGCTCCGTGACGTGTTCCTGCCCGATAACGTCCGCGAAAGAGTCCGGGCGATACCTTCGATACAGGGCAGTTGTAACAGTCACAAGTGAAACCTACCTATAGAGACTGACATTTAAATAAGTGACCCCTCATGCACCCGCCAGAGCCCATCTACCCTTGCTACCTTCCGGTCCTGGGGGAGTTCAACAGGATGACGCCACATGAGGGGCCGTCGACAAGCTTACCCGAACTTGGGTTGGGGTTCGAATCGGCCCGGAGGGCTGTGGATAAGGCTCGACGGCGGGTGGCTTGGTTGCGCCGAATCATCGCCAACCATTCACCGGCCACGTCATGAAAGCCGGCTCCTCGTAAGGGTGGGCGGACCGCAGAGCCCGCACGACGGCGTCGAGCTTGTCCTCCTCCACCACGCACTCAACCCGGGTTTCGGGCACTTGCTCCTCAATCCCCACCTGGCCAACAGCGGGACGCGCACCGGGCAAAGGCGTAAAACGGCCGGTGCCGGGCGAGGTGAAACCACAGTGGGAGTAGTTGCCGATCCGGCCGGCGCCGGCGTCGCCGATGGCCAGAAGAACCTCCTCGATATGTGTCTCGGGAACGTAAACAACCAGGGTGTGCAGCTGCGTCATGGAGACATCGTGTCAATAAAGTTCGGCTACAAACAGGTCTCAACCATTGCAAAAGCCGGAGCCACAGCGGACCATGGGTATGTACACCGATTGGGGCAATCTCAAGATTGTGAGCTGCGGGGCCTGGGGGCGAGGGGCCGGACCCGGTAGCTCAACGATGTACCGCAAGAATGGGCGCGTTGGGGGCGTCCATTTTTCCGTTAACGGGGGTGTTTGAGGCGGCAGCTGGGGAGTTTCCGAGGCTTCGCAGGGGTGGTCGCTTAGCCCGATTACACGATGCTGAAATTCTCAGGTACAGTAGTATCTGCTTTCGAATCGGAAGCAAGGAGAATTCGCCTAGCGGCCTATGGCGCACGCCTGGAACGCGTGTTGGGTTAACGCCCTCGGGGGTTCAAATCCCCCATTCTCCGCGGTTGGCCCCAGTTCTTGGACTGGGGCCTTTTGCGTTCCCGGAAGCTATCCGGCGTCTGCCTGCTGCTCGGCATCCTGCTGTTGTGCTGCCGCCACCCGTTCCAGTACTTCGCGGCATGCCGCGGTTGCGGGGTGAATGCGGCCGGCTGTCCTGGTGGACGTGAAGACGGTCCGTTTCGGCAGGCTCGGAAGGTCCAGCAGTTGGACGGTCAGGTTGCGCCCGGTCCACACAAGGTCCGGCATGAGTGCCACGGCGTTGCCGGATTCGATGAGCCGGATCTGTGCCTGGAGGTCGGCCGTTTCGTAGCGCACGTCCGGCTCGAAGCCTGCAGACCGGCAGGCTTGCTCAGCCCAGTGCCGCGACGCTGCGCCGCGGGGTTCCATGACCCACGGCATCGAGGCGGTGTCGGCAAGGGAGGATACGGTTTCGCCACCCAGCCCAACCGGGGGAGTGGCCAGCCGGATGGCGTCGCTGGTGAGAGTGACTCGATCCAGCCCGCTGTGGTGCGGGGCAGCATGGCCGGGATACTGCTCGGCCACCACCAGGTCGAAGTCCCGCGCCCACGTTTCGTAGAGTGCGGTTTCGGGTTCGCGCTGGGTCATTTCCACCCGCACTTCGGGATACTCCTGGCGCATGATGGTGAGGAAATCGGGCAGCAGCGCCAAGGCGGCGGATTGGAAGACTGCCAGGCGAACGGTTCCGGTCACCATGGACAGCGACGCTGCGAGCTCGGTTTCGGCGCGCTCAAGGGTCTCCAGCAGTGCTGCGGTATGCGCCACGAGGATCTCAGCCTGGGGTGTCAGTTGCACCCGGCGCCCGGCTTTTCGCAGCAGTTCAACCCCCGCTTCCTTCTCCAGCAGGGTCAGTTGCTGGGACACCGAAGAAGGGCTGTACTGCATAGCGTCGGCCACTTCCGCGAGGGTCCCGCGGATTTTTAGTTCGTGCAGCAAACGCAGCCTGCGGACGTCCAGCACGGCGGCCTCCAAAAGGTCGGGATGGGTAATCAATATTCGTCAGAAAAGATCGCTTTTCCTAACGTGATTGTAGATCCATACTGATGGAAACAAACAAACTTCTCCGCCTCAGAAGGAGCCCCCATGACCAGCACCATCCCGGATGCCACCGCCCCGAGCACCCAGGATTCCGGACAGTTCGACGCCTTGGCGCAAGAGGCCATCGCCTTGGTCCGGCACTGGCTGACAGAAGCCGGCAAGATCCCCGTGGACGTCTCCGCACAGCGCCTCGCCGGCGTCTTGAAGGACCCCAACGGCCTTGACTTCACTGTCGGATTCGTCGACGGCGTCATCCGCCCTGAAGACCTGTCGGTCGCCGGCCGCAAACTCGCCGAGCTTGCGCCCAAGGTGCCCAAGTTCCTCCCGTGGTACATGCGCAGCGCTGTCCGCGTGGGTGGCGTCATGGCTCCGATCCTCCCGCAGGTAGTCATCCCGATCGCCCGCCGGGTTCTCCGCGAAATGGTGGGCCACCTGATCGTGGATGCCACCGATGCCAAGCTTGGCCCCGCCATCGCTAAGATCCGCCAGGACGGCGTCCATCTGAACGTGAACCTCCTTGGCGAAGCAGTCCTGGGCGAACACGAGGCCCAGCGTCGACTCGAAGGCACCCTGAAACTCCTGGCCCGCGACGACGTGGACTACGTTTCCATCAAGGAATCCTCCACCGTGGCACCGCACTCCCCATGGGCCTTCGATGAAGCCGTGGACCACGTGGTGGAGAAGCTCACCCCGCTGTACCGCCTTGCTGCATCCTTCCCCAAGCCCAAGTTCATCAACCTGGACATGGAGGAATACAAGGACCTCAGCATGACCATCGCGGTGTTCAAGCGCATCCTGGACATGCCCGAGTTTAAGAACCTCGAGGCCGGCATCGTCCTCCAGGCCTACCTTCCGGACGCACTCGGTGCCATGCAGGAACTGCAGGAATGGGCCGCCGCCCGCCGCGCCCAGGGCGGCGCTCCCATCAAGGTCCGTGTGGTCAAGGGCGCAAACCTGCCCATGGAGCAGGTCGAGGCCTCCCTCCACGACTGGCCGCTGGCCACCTGGGGTAGCAAGCAGGACTCCGACACCAGCTACAAGAACGTCATCAACTACGCCCTCACCCCCGAGCGCATCGACGCCGTCCGCATCGGCGTCGCCGGGCACAACCTGTTTGATGTCGCCTTCGCCTGGCTCCTCGCCAAGCAGCGTGGGATCGCCCAGCAGGGGCCTAAGGCCATTGAGTTCGAGATGCTCCTGGGCATGGCGACCGGTCAGGCCACCGCAGTCCGCAAGGACGTCGGCAGCCTCCTGCTGTACACACCCGTGGTTCACCCGGGCGAGTTCGACGTCGCCATCGCCTACCTGATCCGCCGCCTCGAAGAGGGCGCCAGCCAGGAAAACTTCATGAGCGCCGTCTTCGAGCTGAGCGAAAATGAAGCCCTGTTCAAGCGCGAGCAGAAGCGCTTCCTGGACTCCCTGGCCAACATGAAGGACGAGGTCCCAGGCCCCAACCGCAAGCAGGACCGCCGTCTCCCCGCGGAGCCGGCACTGCTCGAGGGCTTCAGCAACACCCCCGACACGGACCCCGCACTCCCTGCCAACCGGGCATGGGGCCGCGACATCCTCAGCCGCATCCCCGGCTCTACCGCCGGCAACAAGATCGTCGAAGCCACCAAGGTTTCCGACGCCGCTGAACTTGACCGCATCATCGCCACCGCCGTGGACCACGGCAAGGCCTGGGGTGCACGTCCGGCCGCCGAGCGTGCAGCGATCCTGCACCGCGCCGGCGAGGTCCTCGAATCCCGCCGCGCCGAGCTCCTTGAGGTCATGGCCTCCGAAACCGGCAAGACCATTGACCAGGGCGATCCCGAAGTGAGTGAAGCAATCGACTTCGCGCACTACTACGCCGAGCGCGCCAAGGACCTGGAAACGGTCGACGGCGCCACGTTCGTCCCAGCCAACCTCACCGTGGTGACCCCGCCGTGGAACTTCCCGGTGGCGATCCCCGCAGGCTCGACGCTTGCAGCGCTCGCCTCAGGCTCCGCCGTCGTGATCAAGCCTGCAAAGCAGGCCCGCCGCTCCGGTTCGGTCATGGTGGATGCGCTCTGGGAAGCCGGCGTGCCGCGTGAAGTGCTGGCCCTCGTCCAGCTTGAAGAGCGCGAGCTTGGCACCCAGTTGGTCTCGCACCCCAGCGTTGACCGGGTCATCCTCACCGGCGGCTACGAAACGGCTGAGCTGTTCCGTTCCTTCCGCCAGGACCTGCCGCTGCTCGCGGAGACCTCCGGCAAGAACGCCATCATCGTCACCCCGAGTGCTGACCTGGACCTTGCTGCCAAGGATGTTGTTTACTCGGCATTCGGGCACGCCGGCCAGAAGTGCTCTGCTGCCTCACTGGTGATCCTGGTGGGCTCGGTGGCCAAGAGCGCCCGCTTCCACAACCAGCTGATCGACGCCGCACGCTCCCTCACTGTTGGTTACCCGGAGGACGCCACCACGCAGATGGGGCCGATCATCGAACCGGCCAACGGCAAGCTCCTCAACGCCCTCACCACCCTGGGCGACGGCGAGACCTGGGCCATCAAGCCCGAACGCCTCGACGAGACCGGCCGCCTCTGGTCCCCGGGCATCCGCTCCGGCGTCAAGCGCGGCTCCTACTTCCACCTCACCGAGTTCTTCGGCCCGGTCCTGGGTGTCATGACCGCTGAGACCCTTGAGGAAGCCATCGCCATCCAGAACGAGATCGAGTATGGCCTCACCGCCGGCCTGCACTCCCTGGACTCCACTGAAATGGGTGTCTGGCTGGACACCATCCAGGCCGGAAACCTGTACGTCAACCGTGGCATCACCGGTGCTATTGTCCAGCGTCAGCCGTTCGGTGGATGGAAGAAGTCGGCCGTCGGCGCCGGCACCAAGGCCGGTGGACCGAACTACCTGATGGGACTCGGCAGCTGGCTCCCCGCCGAAGCCAAGGCCAAGCGCGGCACCGTGCTCCAGGGTGCGGCGGCGCAGGTTCTCGCTGCTGCGAAGTCCGCCGGGGTTACTGGTGTTGAGCTGCAGACCCTCGAGCAGTCGCTCTTCAGCGATGCCGCCGCCTGGGAATCCGAGTTCGGCACCCGCAAGGACGTCTCCGCTTTGTCCGCAGAGCGCAACGTCTTCCGCTACCGCTCCCTTCCTGTCACCATCCGGCTCTCCGAAGGCGAGCCGCTCGCCGAACTGCTCCGCGTGGCAGCAGCCGGCGCAGTGGCGGGCTCGAAGCTCACCGTGAGCTCCGCCGTCGTACTTCCCGACGCTGTGGTGACCGTGTTCGCGAACCTGGGCGTCAGCGTCAGGATCGAGGACGACGCCGCGTGGCTGGCCCGTGCGGCCAACTTCGACGCCGGCCGGATCCGCCTGATCGGTGGCGACTTCGCCGCGCTGAGCGCAGCCATGGGTGGCCGGCCGGATGTGGCCGTCTACCACGGTGCTGTGACCCAGGCCGGCCGGATCGAGATGCTGCCGTTCCTCCGCGAGCAGGCTGTGTCCATCACGGCCCACCGCTTCGGCACCCCGAACCACCTGTCGGATCACCTGATCTAGGGTTCACAAGGGCGTCCGCCGAGGGATGAGTTCTCGGCAGTAAGTGCGTGTCAAAGGGTTGAGAGCTGACCCCTCGGCGAGGTCCACACCACGTGGGTTTGCGTCGAGGGGTTGGCTTTCGGCTTTAAGGGGTGAGCTCCCGGGGGTTTAGGGGTTCTGCCGAGGGGTGAGCTTTCGGGAGTAAGTGGGCTTCAAAGGGTTTAGGGGGTTCTGCCGAGGGGTGAGCTTTCGGGAGTAAGTGGGCTTCAAAGGGTTGAGAGCTGACCCCTCGGCGGAGGTGGGGGAGAGCGAAAAGGCACTTAAGCTTCTGCGTACCCCAGCCTTTGCAATCTTCGGCGGGCGGCTTGCTCGCTCGGTCCGTGGGAGCCCAAGGCAAACCGGACCATGCCCAACACGGCCCTGGCAGCGGTGACCACCGGCAAAGGAACTGGCCCGACCCGCGGGGCGCGCAGGCCTAGTAAGTCCCGATACTTGGGCTCAAGGCTTGCGACGGCGGCCGCGAACAGGATGCGGTAGCCAGGCGCCAGCAACGGGCTCAGGGGCGGGTTGCGGATGAAGGAAACCGTCTCGGCCAGGCGTTCGTCGGCCCGCAGGACCCCTGAGGCGTACCACTGCTCCAGTTCGGCGCGGACCTGGGCTTCGGTCAGCGGCGGATCCAGAACTCCCATGAGTCGTCCCGCTGCGGCCCATTCCCGGACATAGGAGTCCGCGCCCCCGGGGATCGGCCTGCCCCAGATGCGGTTGGCGGTAAGGAACGAGTCCGCGTAGGTGACGTGGACCCAGCGCAGGAGTTCGGGGTCGTTGGCGGCATAGTCATGCTTCACGCCGTTGCCGTCAAGGTAGCTTCCCCGGACGCGTTCGTGGATTTTCCGGACCCGGGCGGTCGCGGCTTCGGCGGCTTCCGTGGAGCCGTAGGTCACGGTGAAGATCCAGCGGACGGTGTTGGCGAGCCGGCCCAAAGGGTCTTTCTGGAATCCGGAGTGCTCGTACACACCAGCCAGCGCACCGGGATGCAGGGCCTGCATCAGCAGCACCCTGATCCCGGCCACGATGGTGGCAACGTGCCCGTGCACCGCCCAGACGGCCGACCCCGGAAGGTGATATCCGGCGTCGTTCCCGTCTGCCAAGCGCGGCACCCACTCCGGAGGCGTGCCCGACGTCCCTGTGAAGGTGCGCTGCAGCTCGTGCCTGTACTCGGTGAGGTAATTCCTCATGCATCCCATTCGACCCCGCAATTGCGCCGGTGTACAGAGCCGGTGTCTAGAGCCGGTGTACAGAGCAGGAATACACCGGCGCAATAGGCGGAGTCAGGAATGCACGCGGCGCCGTTTCGGCGCAGCCGCGACCAGCAGGGCGGCGATCGCGACGGCGGCACTGAGGATCAGCCCCGGCCGGTACTGTTCCAGCATGGCTTGGGCGCTGACGGTGCCGGCGGCCTGGCCGTGACCGCTGACCAAGGCCGTGGTGACCGCCAGGACGAGGGCGGCTCCCACCTGGGTGCTGGTCTGGATCAAACCGGCGGCAAGACCCTGTTCGGAGTCCTTGATTCCTGCGGTGGCCTGAACGTTGATGGACGGGAAAGCCAAGGCAAAGCCGACGCCCAGCAGCACCACCGACGGCAGGATGTCCAGGGCGTAATTGGGCGTGGTGCCGACTCGGAGGAACAGGACATAGCCCAACCCCATGGCTGTGAGGCCTGCCAGGATCAGTTGCGTGGCGCCGAACTTCTCAATAAGCCGGTCCGCGAACGGGGCACTGGTGGCCACCAACAGGCCGGCGGGCAACAGGGCCAGCGCCATGCCCAGCGGCGTCCAGCCGAGCACTGACTGCAGGTACATGGTGACGATGAACTGGAAGCTCAGGTAGGACCCGAACAGTCCCACCGCGCTGAGGTTGGCCCTGGCCACCCAGCCTTCCTTGAGGATGCTGAAGCGGATCAGCGGGTGCTTGACCTTGTTCTCGATGACAGCGAAGGCGGCCAGCACGGCTACGGAAACTGCGAATCCGGCGATTGTTGCCACAGATCCCCAGCCCTGTTCCGGTGCTGATACCAAGGTGTACACGAGGCCGAGCATGCCCAACGCGAGGGTGACTGCGCCCCAGACGTCATGCCCGCTGTCTTCAACGGAGGGCTTGTCCTTGGGTATGAACTTCATGCCCAGGAGGACCACCACCACGGCGATCGGCACCGAAACCAGGAACGTCCAGCGCCAACTGAGGCTGGTCATCAGCCCGCCCACCACCAAGCCCAGCGAGAACCCACTGGCGCCGAACGTGGTGAAGATGGACAGCGCCTTGTTGCGCTCGCGTCCCTCTGCAAAGTTGGTGGTGATGATGGAGAAGCCGGTGGGTGCGGTGAAAGCGGCGGCAAGTCCCTTAACGAACCGGGTGGCGATCAGAATGGCGGGGTCGTCCACCAGTCCGCCCAGGAGTGAGGCAGCAGCGAACACCGTCAAGGCGATAAGGAAGATACGACGGCGGCCCAACAGGTCCGCGAGTCGGCCGCCCAGGAGCAGCAGGCTCCCGTAGCCGAGAACGTAGGCGGAGACGATCCACTGCAGGGAATCGGTTCCCAGGTTCAGTTCCTGTCCGATGGAAGGCAGGGCAACGCCAACCATGGAAACGTCCAGCCCGTCGAGGGCCAAAACGGTGCAGACGACCATCAGCAGCAGCCACTGGGCACGGGTCCAGTGAACGGCTGAAACCAAAGGCGGCTCAGTTGAGGATTTGAGGGTGGTGGGTGATGTCATGCGCTTCAATCTATATGACGCGTCATTCAATGACAAGGACTACGATGACATGTCATTTTATGACGCAGAATCGTATGACGTGGATTCAAACGGCGTCATGAACTAGAATCAGGCACATGGCAACGACGCGTGACCGTCAACTGGTTGAGCAGTGGCGCAGCATCCAGAGCTCCTACTTCCGAACCGCAGGAGCGATCGACCGCGCCCTGGAAGCGAAGTTCGACATTGGACTCAATGAGTTCGAAATCCTGGATCTCGTGGCCGAAAGCGAAGAGTCCGCGTGCCGCATGAAGTCCTTGGGGGAGCGCACCCCCATGACGCAAAGTGCCGTGTCCAAGGTGGTTGACCGATTGGAAAAGGCAGGACTGGTGTCGCGCCAAACCTGCGTTGACGATCGCCGCTCCCTCTTCCTGGAATTGACGGATGCCGGCCGCGCGCTCCACTCCACGGCCGCCGTCGAGCACCGTGCCCTGCTGAAGGAAAACCTGGGGTAGAGGTTGAATCCGCCTGGATCAGTGAGCTGATGATGTCCCAGCCCGTTCCAATGGTTTCGGCGGTGGGAACGAATCCGGAGTACTTCGGGAGGTCTCCTCCCGGGTCAGGTTATGGGTCTAGGCGCTGCCGTCGTCCTTCATGGGTCTCCAACCCGGGCCTCAGGTGCCGGCTGGATGGTCATTCAGGCTCATTCCTGGTGGGGTCCTGCACGCGGCCTCAGGTGCAGAAACGATCCGGTCCGTCAGGTCCCAACCTTGCTCAAGACATCTTGAGCAAAAACTGATGCAACCTTTCCGCGGCAAGCGCCCACGAAGCCTTTATTTCTTCTCTGATACCCGCAACAATGGTGCTTGCACGCCAGGCTGGGGTTTGGTGCCGCTGGCTTTTGGGGAGTGTTTTGTGGGCAAGCATCATGATTCAGACCGGGCAATAGACCTGATCCGTGCCGGAGGTTTCCGTCGCGTGCTGATCGCGGGGAGCCTGGCCGTTCTGGCCTTCTTCGCTTTTGGCTTCCAACCGCTGAATGCGGTCCTCTCGAGCAACGTTGATACTTCCCTGGCACAGGGTGTGGTGGGGCCGGCAGCATTGGGCAGCCTGGTGCCGCCCGAGGCCGAGACCCTGGTTATTGATCCCGCGCCCGAACCCCCGGAACAACTCCCCGGCACCCCGATGGTATTTTTCGACCGCGCCATGGTCCGGACCGTCAGCAAAGACGGCTCAACAGGTCTGACAGTGGCTTCAGCCGGACTGTCCCGCCCTCCTGCCGGCGCTTTGTATGCTCCCCTTGAAGTCCTCAACCCGAGTTCGCCCTACGGATACCGCTACAGCCCGCTGACGGGTCTTGCAGGCGAATTCCACTGGGGACAGGACTACGCCGCCGCCTGCGGGACACGCGTCTACGCTGCCGACGCCGGTGTGGTCAGGGCCGTTGGCTGGCACGTGTGGGGCGGCGGCAACCGCGTGGAAATCGAACACGGCAACGGCCTGGTCACCACCTACAACCACTTGCAGGCCATCGGGGTCACCAAAGGACAATCGGTCCGCGTCGGCGAAGTAATCGCCGAGGTCGGGACCACCGGTTGGTCCACCGGATGCCACCTCCACTTCGAGACAATCGTCAACGGCCTGCACACCAATCCCAATGGCTGGACCTACCTGCCGATGCGGCAGATTGATCCGCTGCAGAACATCACCATGGTCAACTACCAACCCGGTGTTGGAACAGGTACGTCCGCAGCCCCGGTATGGGCTGTTCCGGTAGCCGACGGCACCAACCGCGCCGTCATCGGCGGAGAGCACGAAGAGCCGGAGCCACTGCCTGTAGTTGTTCCACCGGTCACCACGAAGCCGCCGGTCACCAGCACACCGCCGGGCACCACGACACCAACCGCAACGCAGACACCAACCGCAACGCAGACGCCGACGGCGACTTCCTCACCGTCCGCGACGGCGACGCCGACCCCGACGCCGACCCCGACCGCCACAGCGACGCCCACGCCGACGCCGACTGCCACAGCGACGCCCACGCCGACGCAGACCGCCACCCCGACGCCTTCGAAGACCGCCACCCCGACTCCCACACCGTCGCCGAGCACCTCGGCTCCGTCAGCGACGACCACCACCACGGCACCTGCCGCTAAAACGGTGGCACCCCCGGCCGCCGTCGTGCCTCCCGCAGCGCCAGCCGCGCCCGCTCCGGCTGTTCCGGCTCCGGCGGCACCCGCCGCAGTAGCCCCGGCTCCTGTAGCTCCCGTAGCTCCTGTAGTGGTCGCTCCAGCGCCCGTGGCCCCAGCCGTGGCGCAGGCCGTGGCGCCTGTTCCCGCTCCCGTGGCACCAGTGGCTCCCGTTCCGGCTCCAACGCCCGTTGCTGTCCTGCCGTCAACCCCGCCGGCGGTGGTTCTTCCGCCCGGATACGTCCTGGTGGCACCGGACAAGGTCCGGCTGCCCAACGGAACGGTGGTCCTGCTCTCCACCCTGGTCCTGCCGCCGACGCCCTAGAGGCTCCTGCGTTTCGCGCCCCAAAGCGGGCTCCCGTAAGCTCGATGGCGGCAAGCCCGCCAGCCGACGACGTCAGGAAGCGAATCCCATGACCAGCCTGTACAGCATTCCCCTCACCTTCAACGATGGCTCAGAAGCGGACTTCGGCCGGTTCGAGGGGAAAGCGGTCCTGGTGGTCAACGTCGCTTCCGAATGCGGCTTCACCCGACAGTACGCCGGGCTCGAGGAGCTGTATGGCAAATACCGCGGGCAGGGCCTGGAGATCCTCGGAGTGCCCTGCAACCAGTTCGGCGGCCAGGAACCAGGCGCGGATGCGGAGATCGCGGAGTTCTGCGAGCGGAATTTCGGTGTGACCTTCCCACTGACCAGCAAAGCAAACGTCCTGGGCAAGGAGCAACATCCACTCTTCGCGGAGTTGACCCAGGATGAGGACGGCCAGCCGGTCAAGGTGAAGTGGAACTTCGAGAAGTTCGTCATAAACCGGGAGGGTGAACTTGTGGCGAGGTTCCCATCCACAGTGGAGCCTGACTCCGAAGACCTTGTGAACGCAGTGGAAAAGGCGCTGGCATAAGGCCATCAATTTGGAAGGGAGGAAAGTAATTTTCCAACATTCCGCCGGATGTTAGCCAGATGTTGGCTAGTTGTCTGGTTGGATTGGCCCTACTGGATTGACACGGGAGGCGCCGTCTCCCACCAAACGCTAAGGCAGCCATGGAGCTCATCGAGGCCGAGTACCCCAAACCAGGTCATGTGCTTTTGCACCTGAGTGATCTGCACCTGGTGGGTGGTCCAGGCACGCTCTACGGCTCCGTGGACAGCGCCACCAGGCTCCAGGAGATCTGCGACCAGATCGTCGCCTCCAGGATCAGGCCTGAGGCCATCATCTTCACCGGAGACCTCGCGGACAAGGGCGAGCTGGAAGCCTACAACCGGCTCCGCGACATGATCGAACCGGTCTGCGAAGCCCTTGGAGCCAAGGCCATCTGGGCCATGGGCAACCACGACAACCGTGCGAACTTCCGCTCCGCCTTCGCCGACGCTTCCGAGGCCAGCAAACCCCAGGATCCGGTGGACCGCAGCTACTTCGTCAACGGACTGCGCATCATCACGCTGGACACCACCGTTCCGGGACACCACTACGGTGAACTCTCCGAATCCCAGCTGGAATGGCTCGCCGCAGAACTGGCCACCCCGGCGCCCGACGGCACCATCCTGGCCCTGCACCACCCGCCCGTCCCGTGCGTCCAGGACCTCGCGGTGCTGGTGGAGCTGCGCGGCCAAGCCGCGCTGGCCGCCGTCGTGCGTAATACCGACGTCCGCACCATCCTGGCCGGTCACCTGCACTACTCCACGACGGCGGGCTTCGCCGGCATTCCGGTATCGGTCGCCTCGGCCACGTGTTACACGCAGGACCTTGGGGTCCGTGCGGGCGGACAGCGGGGCAGGGACGGCGCGCAGTCGTACAACATGATCCACGTGTACGAACACACGATTGTGCACTCAGTGGTGCCCATGTCCGGGGGCGTCACAGTGGGTGAGCCCGTGGACGCAGCCGAGGTTCAGCGCAGGCTGGCTGAGGCAGGCATCCGCATTCCCCACGAATCGCGGGTGGGTGCCCATACTTCGCCGGGCACGCACACCTCCTCGATGCCGCTTGTTGCTCCCAGTGGCTTTACTTCTCCCAAGGCGCCTTGACCGGGAAGTACTTCTCCAGGAAGTCCGTCACCAGGTCGGCGCGCTCATTCGCTTCAACCTCCGGGAAGCTGCCGTCATTCAGGCAGAAGAAGTCCATGTGGCGCTTCGCCAGGAGCTTGGGCAGGTAGTGCAGGCCGGCCCACATGGTGGAGTCCACATACCTGACCTTGGCACTGGTCTGCGTGACTGCCCGGCCCGTGAGCAGCGCGTAGTAGTGGTAGAACGAGTTGGTGACCGAGATGTTGTCCGCCGCGCGGAAACGGCTTCCGGCGGTCTTGGCGAACTCGGCCGGGAATTCCTTCTCCATCTGAGCCACCACACTGCGCCGCAGGGGAGCCGCAGTGTGTTCGAGGTGCCGTGTGGTGATCCGGCCGAAGCGTTCCCAGAGCAGTTTGCGGTTGACGCGTGCCGCGTTTTCGAAGCCACTGCGCTCGGCGTCATTCTCGCCCAGCCCGATCCTGGTGTCAGCCTCAATGAACTTGGTGATGCCACCGGGCGTGAAGAACATGTCCGGGCCCACGGGGCGGCCAAAGAACATGTCGTCGTTGGAGTACAGGAAGTGCTCTGACAGTCCCTCGATGTGGTGGAGTTGGCATTCCACGGCCTGCGAGTTATGCGTGGGCAGGACCGAGGTATCGGCGAAGAACTCCTCGCTCCGAACAATGGTGACGGACGGGTGGTCGGCCAGCCATTCCGGTGCGGGGGAGTCGGTGGCGATGAAGATCCGCCGGACCCAGGGCGCGAACATGTGCACCGAGCGCAGCGCGTACTTCAGTTCGTTGATCTGGCGGAAGCGTGCCTCATGGTCATCGCCTTCGCCAAGCACTGCCTCAGCCTGCTGGGCGCGACGCCGCGCAATGTACTCGGGGTCGCTGCCGTCTACCCAGGAGAACACCATGTCGATGTCAAAGTCGATGTCGCTGGCGTGGTCGGCAAACATGTTCTCGATGGTGGGCCAGGTCAGGCCGTGCCGCTGGACGGTGCCACGGACCGCGTCCTGCCGCAGCATGGTGCGGCGGGTCAGCGAATTCTCCACGGGCAGCTCAAGGTGGTCGCCTTCAAAGCGCCACAGCTCCAGCTGCACGCCCAGGGCCGGCCCGTACCAGAGGCCACCGCCGGTTTCGACGCGGGGGCGGTACAAACGGAAGATGCGGGCTTTACGGTTGGCGGACAACTCGCCGTCGGCTACCAGAACCGAGGTCTTCTTCTTGGCGTCCACGGTCATGGAGTAGAAGGGCTCGTTGCGGAACGCTGAAACCAGCGCCTCACGGACATCCTTGCGCGACTCCCAGTCCACCGCGATGACGGGCCGCTCATCGTTGCCGCGCACCAGGATGAAGTCGACGCCGGCAGCGTCCAGCGCCGCCCTCACAGCCAGAAGATCGGACACCATGGCTTGTTGCGGGGTGAGGTCGGCGTTGACCAGGGCGTACCGCCCACGGTGACGGACGACGTCGGGCCTGTGTTTAAGATGCGCTACGACGGCAGGCGAAATCGCCTCAGCAATCGTGTCCTCTTCGATGGACGGGCTGCCGTGGTAAATCGGATCGACCTGTGCTTGTGTGATGGCTGTTTCTCCGGGATCGTCGGTGCGTGGAACTGGTCTCACTGGTTGCTAGATGGAAAGCGCCTCGCGCCAGCTGCGAAGGAAAGCGCCGCCGGCGTCGTCGTGGATGACATCGTCCGCCAGTTGAAGGTCAGCGGCCGTCAGGATGGTGTAGGGCTTCACCGGTACGCCGTCTGCGGGCCGGACGTCCACGTGCTTTACGTCGTGATCGTTGTGGTGAAGCCAGTCTGCCATGGCGTAGTCCGTGCGGGAATCACCCACGGTCCGCCAGGCAAGCGGCGTAATGCCTTGGGCTGCGAGAAGTTCGACGGCGCGGCTGGCACCGAGGTCCTTGCCGAGGCGGACGGATTCGATGTCCGTGGAGATGATGGTGGGGTCCAGCCGGTAATCTGCCGTGTCATCGGATTCCGGTGCATGGTGGTCCAGGATCGCCGCGTTGAGGCCGTGGCGTCCCATGATGTCCAGGGCATCGGCGTCGAAGAGTTTCTGTTCCGCCAAATAGTCAGCGCTGGCTACGTTCAGGTGCTGCTCCACCGAAACCATGGCGCGCTTGGTCTCATCAAAGAACATGTGGGCGGAATAGTCTTCGGCAACCAGCCTCCGGATGTCGTCCCCGTAGGCCTTGGGCACGGCGAGTTCGTGGTCCACATGGATGGGACCGGGGCCTTCGGCGGTGTAGCTGAACCACACCGCACCCTTCTCGCAGATCGCGTGGATGACAGTGTTGGCCGGCATTCCGGCGGCAATCATGGGTTCCATGACTTGCTCGCTGATGAACGCATCCGAGCGGCCCGTGTTGAAGATGACGGGAATGCCCGCAGAAGCCAGGGCCACCAGGTCCGCGATGATATCCGGCTTGACGTCCCGCGTCACAGGGCTGGCGATGGGGCCGTCGACATCCAACAGCAGCGCCAGGGCAGGCGAGGTGTGGGCAGCGGTCCGGTCAGTACCTTGGAGCGGTTGAGTCATGCCCCTATTCTGTCAGTCCGCGCGGGTGCGCTCACAGCTGTGACGTCTGTGACGCCCCACGAGGGAAACACGGCACCCGTGGAAAGGGCGCTCCAGTACCGACGGACTTTGCAGGCCACTGCTACCTACCGGAATTTTCCTTCGGGATCCGGCGAGCATCGGGTGTTGCCGCCGAGCGTGGTGCCCAAGCTGCTCGTTCCAAGCTGCATGGAGAACTTGCCATCGCCAAAGCCAGTGGTCGTCTGGTCTCGGTTCGCCCCCGAAGGCTGGGTTTGAACAACTCTTAGCCCATTGCTTTCAAAGACTTCCTTTACCGACTTATGTATCGCTTCAGCCTGATCTTCTGAGACCGCGCCCTGTGTGCTGTCGAAGCTGAATTGAGTCCCCTCCATGCCCAGAGGCAGATGGCAGACGTCCCCCTGTGCCTCTGGAGTGACTTTTGTCCAGTCGCCGGGGGCGAGGGCTTGGACTTCCGTGAAGAGGTCAAGGTATTCCTTGCGGGCTTGTTCCGGGTCCATGGCCTGCTCCGCGGTGCTGGTAGGTGGGTTGGTGCTCGGCGTTGCCCCGCACCCCGCAAGGGTGAGAAGAAGGATCGCAGCGGCGGGAAGGATGCGCCAGTACCGGCGGCGGTATGTGGTGGTCATTGCTTCCTACCGGAATTTGCTTTCCGGGTCGGGAACGCAGCGGGTATTTCCGCCGAGGGCGATGCCGTATTTGCCGGTGGTGATTCCCATGACGAACTTTTCGGGGCCGAACACGTCGGTTCTTCTGACAAAGTTTTCGCCTCCGTCGGTGTGTTGCGTGACGGTGAACCCTGTGGTTTCGAACTCAGCCTTGACCTTGTCGTGGAGAGCGTCCATTTCTTCCCGGCTCAGCGGGCTTCGGGTGGCATCGAAAGAGACTTGGGTGCCTTCAGTGCCGAGAGGGCCATCACAGACCCCTCCGGGTTTGTCTGGCGTGACCTTTGACCAGTCGCCCGGGGCGTGGGCTTGAATCTTGGTGAAGAGGTCGAGATATTCCTTGCGGGCTTGTTCTGATCCCATGGTCTGCTCCGCAGTGCTGGTAGGAGGATTGGTGCTCGGCGCTGTCCCGCACCCTGCAAGGGTGAGAAGAAGGATTGCCGCGGGAAGGACTCGCCTGTGCCGGCTGCGGTGTGTGGTTGTCATGTTTTCGCGTTCGTGAGTTGTTCGACCCAGCCCAAGGCGATCCTGGCCTGGTTTTTACATGACTCGGTTCTCCTGTCGAAGTACCCGTAGATGCCGTCCGTGCCGCCGGTGATGCCGCAGGCGTCCTTGAACAGACGCCCGTAGCCGCCGTTGAAGTCCTGTACTGCCTGCTCTATGGCCCCGCAGAGGAAGCCTCCCTCGGCCCGCAGAACCTCGTCGGCAGAGTTCGCGGCACTGACCAGCGCGTCGGCTGCGCCTTCATCAAAAGCAATTCCCATGCCTGCCCCCAAACCGGAACAATAAATCCAACGACTAGCATAACTGCTGTTTGAGCAATTGGAACGTCGTAGTGGTCGTAGTGTTGGACGGCTTTAGGAGGTTATGTATGCCGGAGGATGCCAGGAAGCACCTGCGCCCGACGGCGGAGCGGGTGGCCCAGGAACTGAATATGTCAGTGAATCGGAGCAAGGTGTTGCTTGAGCCAGTGATCTGCGGTCGTCCAGGTCCGGGGCCTTGGAGCAGGAACCGGAAGTCACCTTTTGGCTACAACCTGCCTGTGCCGCGGGTCACAAGTTCCGTTAGGGCGCCAACTTCCATAGGCTTGCAGGGTGATCTTCAAAGCTGTGGGCGAGGGACGCCCGTACCCTGACCATGGATACTCGGCGCCGCGAGACTGGGCTGCCTTGCCTCCGCGCCCTATCCGCCTCGATGAACTGGTAACCACCAAACGGACCCTGGATTTGGAGGCATTGTTGGCTGAGGACTCAACCTTCTTTGGCGACCTTTTCCCACACGTCGTCCAGTACCAGGGCGTCATGTATCTCGAGGACGGGCTCCACCGGGCCGTCCGGACGGCGCTGCACCAAAGGACCGCGATTCACGCACGTGTATTGGTAATCGATGGCTAGGCGGACGGGTCCCACCAGTCCGGAGGAGCCCCCAGCAAAAAAACGTAAGCGTCCCAAGGATGTGACGCTGCTCCATGGCCACCACGTGGTCACCGGCCCGGAGCTCCGGGCCACCTTTGCCGAGGATGCCGCGGCCCAGAAGAGCCGTTTCCGGCGCCGGCTGCTCCACGGAATTGTCCTGGTGCTGCTGGTGGGTGTGATCGCTGCCGGGGCGGTGGGAGCCTGGGCCATCATGAACGGGGTAATCAAAGTCCCCACCGCGATCGCCAGTAAAGCCCCGGTGAGCCTGTGCCCCACCACCACGTTCGACTACGTTCCGAACGAAACGGTGAACCTCAACGTCTTCAACGCCACCTCCCGCGGCGGCCTGGCAGGTACCGTGGCTGAGCAATTTACTGCCCGGGGCTTCAAAGTGGCCTCGGTTGACAACAGCGAGACCGCCTACGCCGGAGTGGCCGTGGTGGTTTCGGGCGTCAAGGGCCAGGCGGCTGCGTTCAATGTCCAGCGCAACCTTGCCGGCACGGACTACTTCCAGGACAACCGTGAGGACGAGTCCGTGGATGTCATTCTCACCTCAGGCTACGAAGGCCTGGTGGAACCGGAACTGGTGGATCAAACTCCGGGGAAGCTGCTGTGCCCGCGCGAGGACCTGCGGATTGCCGATAACTCCAAGTGGCCGATCATCCCGACGCTTCCAGCGGGGCAGTAACGGCAGGCAGCCGCCCCTGTACTAGCCCGCCAAGGCGTCGTGGATGGGTGCTTCCTGGACGGCTGCTTCAAGCCGGATCGGCCGCCCGGCTTCGTCGAAGCGTGCGCCGGCCCCGAGCTGGATGAAATGTACGGTCTGCGCAGTATGGGCTTCAACAGATGCGCGTGCTTCAACAGCTGACTTGACCTCGACGTCGGAGGCCTGGGCAGGCGCGGTAGTCCCGCCGTCGGGCGTTCGGTTGCGTCGTGCGGCGCTGGCAGACAGCGTTCCGTGAATGAGTCGAGCCAGCTGGGCGACGTCGACGTCGGGAAGGTAGCCCTGGCGGACGCCGTCTTGAAGTATGTCCTGCAGAAGGATATTGAGATCGCCCACGTGGTCCGCGAGCTTAGCAAAGGAGCCGGGGGAGAGGACTGCGGCCATGGCAGGTCCCGGGGGCAGGTGGCGGCGGCTCAGGTCCTCCACTTGCGCGCGGACGTAAAGGGCCAGCCTGTCCACAGGGTTTTCCAACGCGGCCAGTGACTCCCGGAGATCAACAATGAAGCGCTCGGTCTCGTCCAGGGCGTACGCGATCAGCAGTTGTTCCATGTCCGCGTAGTAGTTGTAGACGGCGGTGCGGCCAACGCCCGCGTGGCGGGCGACGTCTGTCATGGTGAGGCCGGGGAGGCCGTGGGTGAAGAGGAGTTCACCGAAGGCAGTGAGAATCCTCCGTTGGGTCTCGGCGCGTTGGGCAGCGTTCGTGGCGGCCGTGATCCTGGGCACATAGACACTTTACAGTGATCTGTCACTAAGAGGGGGCTTTGTCAGGTGTTGCTGATTCCTTCAGGAACCCGGGCAGTCGTTTTACGAAGCACCAAGTGCGGCGTCCGGACCACGCTGCCCGGCGTCGAGACTCCTTCGATCCGGTCCACGGCGCGGCCGACGGCGGCGGCGGCAAGGAGCGGAGCGTCCTGGCTGACGGAGGTCAGTTGGACGTAGCTCAACTTGGCGAAGTGGCTGTCGTCGTAGCCAATGACTGACACATCCGCAGGAATGCTGATCCCTGAGGCCTTGAAACTCTCCATAATTCCGAGCGCGGACCTGTCGTTGAAGGCGATGAGGGCCGTGGGCAGGTCAGCCTGGAGGATCCTGCCCGCGTCCATGCCGTCTTCCTCTCCAGGGCCACCCGGAACAACCCAGGGGGTCAGTCCGCGCCGGATCATCTCCGCGCGGTAGGCTTCCCGGCGATTTTCCGACGAAACCGCAGTGCCGCCGTCGACGTGAACGATCCTCCGGTGGCCCAAACTCACCAAGTGGTTAACGGCCATGGCGATGCCGGCTTGGTCGTCGCTGCTGACCGAATCCACAGCCTGCCCCACGTCGTCACGCAGAAGGCTTACCACCGGCACCGAGCGGGCGTGCAGCGAGAGATCTTCCATGCCAAGGGTGGGGGCTATGACGATCAATGCCTCGGCACCTACATCCAGCAGGGTTTCGATGGCGCGGGCCTCAGGCCTGCCGTTGGCGACGGCGCTAAGAGTTATTTCGTAACCTTTGGCCGACGCCTCGGCGTAGGCGGCATCGACAATTTCGGCATGAAAGGGCTGCGCGGTGGAGAAAGAGAGGCCCAGGAGCTTGGTCCGGCTGCTCCGCAGCAGCCTTGCACGGGAGTCTGCCCGGTATCCAAGGTCATTGGCTGCCTGAAGCACCTTTTGCCGGGTGGATTCGGCCGCTCCGGGAGCTCCCCGCATGACGATGGAAACCAGGGCACGCGAGACGCCGGCCGCTTCGGCTACGTCCATCAGGGTGGGGCGGCGCTGCAGTTCTGACATATATCCTCCAGTTGCAACCAGTGTATAGAACGATCTAGACGGGACGTAAAGCGCATGTCAATATAGTCGAACTAGAACGATCTAGATGAACATCTTCAGGAGCTACCATGGGATACCTTCAGCATCCGGTCAGTGAAGACCGGCCCGTTCGCATTGGCCTGATTGGGGCGGGGTGGATTGGGAGATTCCACGCCGAGTCCGTCGCGCGACGCATCCATAATGCCCGACTGGAGGCAATAGCGGATCCGTCCCTTCCCGCCGTCGAGGCCTTGGCCGACCGCCTGGACGTCGGGAAAATCAGCACTGACCCCACCGATGTCCTGAACGACCCCGAGGTGGACGCTGTTCTCATTGCTGCTCCGGCCCGCTTTCATTCCGGGCTGATAGCCGCGGCAGCGCGTGCTGGAAAGCATGTCTTCTGCGAAAAGCCGGGTGGCCGGACCCTGGAAGAACTCGACGAGGCTATGGAAGCGGCAGAGGCTGCAGGCGTGGTGGTCCAGTTCGGTTTCAACCGCCGCTACGCTGAGGACTTCGCTGCCGCCCGCAGGTTGATTGACCAGGGGGCTGTGGGAACCCCGCAGTTGCTGCGCTCCTTGACCCGTGATCCGGGCAGCTTGGAGGGGATTGCCAATCCGGAGCGGATTCCCCCGGGCACCATCTTCCTTGAGACCCTCATCCATGACTTTGACACCCTGAACTGGCTGAACCCGGGGGCTGTCCCCGTTCGCGTCCATGCCGTGGCTGATGCGCTGGTAGCCCCTGAAGCAAAAGAGGGTGGGCTGTTGGACACCGCCGTGGTCACCGTGACCTACAGCAATGGAGCCATAGCCGTGGCCGAAGCCAACTTCAACGCCCTCTACGGCTATGACATACGGGGAGAAGTGTTCGGCTCCGCCGGAATGGTGACGGCCGGAGGCCCCCAAGCCAGCACGGCCACGAGCTACACTGCCGCCGGTATCCATTCGGATACGGTCCGCCTGAACGTAGACCTCTTTCATGACGCCTACACGGCCCAACTGGCGCACTTTGTGGATGCCGTCAAGGCGGACCGCGACGGTAGTGAAGCCACGGCGGGGGCTGCCGCTGGAACCGTCCGCGCGGCCGGTGCGGTCGACGCACGGAACGCGCTGGCTGTTGCCCTGGCCGCCTCCCGTTCGGCTCAGACAGGGCTGCCTGTTGAGGTGGCAGCAATTGCCTTACTGCAGCCGGCGGAGCCTGCACTTCTGAACGTAGGAGGAAACGCGTGAGTTTCCGCCTGGCTGCCTGCGCCGAAATGCTCTACGGGGAGCTGCCCTTGACGGAGCGGGTGGAAAGGATTCGCGGGCAAGGCTTCGAGGTGGAGTTGTGGGACACCCGCGGCCGGGATATCGCGGCTTTGGCATCCACGGGAGCCCGGTTCTCCTCAATGAGCGGCTATTTTGGCGGTAGCCTCACCGATCCTGAAAGCGCCGATGAAGTGCTGGCCTCGGCAGAGAAGTTAATTCCGACTGCACTGGAACTCGGCATCGAGCGCATGGTGGTCCACCCTGCGGAACTGGGCGAGGGTGGCCGGGCTGTCCGGCCCGTTCATCGTTCTACCGGCGAAATGTGGCTCACCGGCAGGAGCACCCTCGAGCGTTTGGGGGTGTTGGGTGAAAAGTACGGGGTGGTTTTCGCGTTGGAGAACCTGAACACCGTCCTGGACCACCCGGGAATCCCGTTGGCGCGGGCCAAAGACACCCTGGCGCTGGTCTCGGCGGTCGACCACCCCAACGTCAGGATGATGCTGGACCTGTATCACGCTCAAATCGGCGAGGGGAACCTGATCGAACTGGTCCGGGCGGCTTTGCCCTGGGTGGGTGAAATACAAGTGGCCGACGTTCCAGGCCGGTGCGAACCGGGGACAGGGGAGATCAACTACCCGGGTGTCGCTGCTGCTCTCCAGGACGTCGGGTATACGGGCGTCGTCGGCCTGGAAGCGAATGCCGCCGGAGGAGCCGGCGTGGACGCAGGCGATGCGGCACTCGCTGCCTTCCGCGCCGCCTTCGAGAGCGCGGTCTCCGAGAACGCGGTCTCCGGGAACTAGGCGGCAGCAGCGGCCCGGGTCGGCTGGCGGAACGTCTTCTCCGCCATGGCCGGCCAATGCGGAACTGCACCCATGGCCGGCCACTGCGGAAGGGCGTCACTGCGTCCATGGGCGTGCGGGCAAAGAAACGCGTTCCCGGTCGGCGGGGTGCAGCCTTATTGGGCGGGGGAGCGGGGTCTCCGCGGGTGGGGAACACGGACTTCACCGGCTAAATTCGCGTAGCATCAAGGAACCCGGTCAATCGCATCGCCGGTCAACACTGCTGCAAGGGGGCGTATTGCGCGCAACGGTCAAGGACGTAGCGCGCCGTGCGGGGGTTTCGCCTAAAACGGTCTCAAACGTCATGAACGGGATCGTTCCGGTCAGTGGTCCCACCCGGCTCAGGGTGGAGCAGGCCATGCAGGAGCTCGACTACGTACCCAACCTTTCGGCACGCGGACTGCGAAATGGCCGGTCGGGTGTTATTGGCCTGGCGCTGCCGGACCTTGCCACCCCGTTCTCGGCTGAACTTGCGCAGAGCATCGTGGAGGTTGCCCACGCCCAAGGGTTCAGCGTTCAGATCGAGGAGACCGGCTCCGACCCCCACCGTGAGCATGAGCTGATGACCCGCGCCCGGGCCAACCTCATTGATGGGCTGATTCTTAATCCCGTGGTGCTCAAGGAGAGCGCCGTTCAGATGGGTGTGGCTTTGCCTCCGGTGGTACTGCTGGGTGAGGTTACCCAGCAACTGGCCGACCGCGTCTTTGTGGACAGCTTCGCCGCAGCACGCGATATGACCCTGGCCTTGGCCAGGCCCGGCCGCCGGCGTATCGCTGTTCTGGGCGTCAACCGGGGAAGGCAATCAGCCACGGCGATCCAGCGGACAGGCGGCTATGAAGCCGCGCTCCAAACACTGGGAATCGCCAAGGATGAATCGCTGATGATCTCTTGCGACAGCTGGACGCCCGCTTCAGCCGCGAAATCACTGGCGGAGTATTTGGATGCCAATCCTTTGCCCGAGGCACTGTTCTGTTTCACCGACTCCATGGCTTTGGGTGCCTTGAACACGTTGTGGAAAAGGGGAGTCCGCGTTCCGGATGACATTGCCGTGGCGGGTTTCGACGACGTGATCGACGGGCGCTTTGCGGTGCCTTCCTTGACCACCGTCTCCTTTGACAAGCGAGCCATTGCCACCCAGGCCCTGCGCCTGCTGACTGAGCGCATGTCCGACAGGTCCCACGGGCAGCGTTTGGTTGAAATCGACTACACCATTGAGGAACGGGACAGCAGCAAGGGCTGATCCGAGAGTCTTCCACTAAATTGTGTGCGCTAACAATTTTCTCTTGCCCTGCCTATTACAACGATGTAATGTGAGATCTGCGTCACCCCCCGGGCCACCAATTACCCGAAACGGGGACGCACCGGAGCCGGACTTTATGCAGCGCAGCAGTGCGGCGGCGAAGCAGTTGCAGCAACTACACAGGCGCTCAACGCGCTGCAGCAACAACGCAGGCACGCAACGCACTTCTGCCTGCATTTTCAACACGCATTTCAATAACGCATTCAACAAAGCAATGCAGCAGTGACCTTTCAGCGGACCCATCCAAAGGAGTGACGGGTGAAGCAGTTTGAATCTTTGACCGGGAAGCGGTTGTCCCGGAGACAGTTATTGACAGGTTCGGCCCTTCTTGGCGGAGGCCTCCTGGCCACCGGCCTCACGGGCTGCGGAGGAGCGGCCCAGGCGGCAGCGGTGCAGGACATCGCTTTCTGGCACCTCCTCTCCGGCGGTGATGGCATCAAGATGCAGGCCATGATCAACGCCGCCAACCAGGCCAATCCGGGCTTCAAGGTGCACCCCACAGTGCTCGCCTGGGGACCGCCCTACTACACCAAACTGGCTATGGCCTCCGCAGGTGGCCGTCCTCCCGAGGTAGCCATCATGCACGCCAGCCGGGTTCCCGGATATGCACCGGGCGGACTTATTGAGCCATGGGATCTGGACCTGCTGGCGGAGAACGGCGTTACGGCGTCCGATTTCGCCCCCAGGATCTGGGAGAAGAGCCAGCATGACGGCAAGGTCTTCTCCATTGCCTTGGACTCGCACCCGTTCGTCATGTTCTACAACACGGACATTGCAGGAAAAGCCGGTGTCCTGGGCAGCAACGGGCAACTGCAGGAAGTGAATTCTCCGGACGAGTTCAAAGCCATGGCCTTGGAAATGCAGAAGGTCACCAAGGCCCACGGGTTGTCCTTCGGCTACCTCGGCAGTGGATCGCAAATGTGGCGTTTGTTCTACACCCTCTACAAGCAGCACGGCGGGGACATGGTGCTCGCACCAGGCCGGCCCATGGAAGTGGACCGGGACGCGGCCATTGAATCGCTGGAATTCATGGCATCCCTGTTTGACGACACCATCGCCGCCCAGGCCGGAGACATCAGCACGGGCATCGCGGAGTTTGCCCGCGGCGGATCGGGGATGCTGTTCAGCGGCGTGTGGGAACTGCCCACCATGAAGAAGGCCGGAATACCTGTGGACGCTGCCACCATTCCCACCCTCTACGGGACGCCGGCCTCCTACGCTGACTCGCACTCCTTTGTACTCCCGCGCCAGCTGAACCTGGACGAGGACAAGCGCCGGGACGTCTACAAGTTCGTCACCGATGTTCTCAAGGGATCACTGTCCTGGGCGGAGGCCGGGCACATCCCGGGTTACCAGCCCGTGGTCCGGTCCCAGGCGTACCGCGAGCTGACGCCGCAGATCCACTACGCCAACGCGGCGGACATCATCGCCTACGATCCCGAATCCTGGTTCAGCGGATCCGGCTCGGACTGGCAAACCTACTTCGCGGAGACGGTACAGAACGTCCTCCTGGGAAGGGACAAGGCAGCCGCAGGGTGGGATGCCTTCGAGCATCGCACCAACACCCTCCTCTCCCGTCCCAACCCGGTTTAGCCGGACCCCGTACCGAGCGAACAAAGGAGTTCTTCAATGAGTACCTCTACGCTGTCCCGGCCGAGGCCGGAGAATCTGCGCAAATCCGGGAGCCGCACCCGAAGCAATCTCAGCGGCTGGGGATTCGCTGCACCATTCCTCGTCTTCTTCCTTGTTTTCCTTGTTTGGCCCATAATCTACGGCTTCTACATGAGCCTGACGGGCAAATCCCTCACTGGCGCCAATGACAACCTGATCGGTTTTGCGAACTACGCCGAAGCCCTGGCCGACGCCGATATGTGGCGGTCCCTGGGCAACACCCTGTACTTCACGGTGATCAGCACTGTTCCACTTGTCCTCGTGGCCCTGGTCATGGCCGCGCTGCTCAACATCGGACTTCCGGCCCAGTGGCTGTGGCGGCTCTCCTACTTTGCGCCCTACCTGCTGGCCTCCACAGTGGTCTCGCTGTTCTTCACCTGGATGTACAACCCGCAGCTTGGCCTGATCAACGAGTTCCTGACAGGAATCGGGCTCCCCAGGGTTGCCTGGCTCAATGACCCCAACGTGGCCATGTGGGCGATCGTGATCGCTACGCTCTGGTGGACTGTGGGCTTCAACTTCCTGCTGTACTTGGCGGCCATGCAGAACATTCCCGCCCAGCACTACGAGGCCGCTTCCTTGGACGGCGCCGGAGCGTGGCGGCAGTTCTTTTCCATTACGCTGCCGCAACTGACGCCCACCACCGTGATGATCGTGCTGCTCCAGATCCTGGCCTCGCTGAAGATCTTCGATCAGGTGTACCAGATGACCGCCGGCGGTCCGGGAGGATCCACCCGCCCCGTGGTGCAGTATATCTTCGAAACCGGGTTCACCGGATACCGGCTGGGCTACTCGGCAGCCATCTCCTACATCTTCTTCGGACTGATCGTGATTGTTTCTGTCATGCAGTTCGTCATCACCCGCCGCAGGAGCGCATAGCCATGGCAACCCCTACCCTGACCCGTCCCGCGCCCGGCTCCACCACCGCCAGGAACCCCAAGCTCCGCCAGCCACGCAAGAAGCTGACAGTTGGCAGGATCGCTGCCATCGTCGTTGCAGCCTTCATTGCAGTGCTGTGGCTGATTCCATTCGCCTGGGCAACCGCCACCGCTTTCAAAACCGAAACGGACGCCGCAGCCCCGGACGTGACCTGGCTGCCGCCGTCGGGCTTCACCCCCGACGCGTTCGTCAAGGTGTTCCAGGACGGCAACATCCCGCTGTGGACCTGGAACTCGCTCTACACCTCGGCGGCCATCACGGCCATCACGCTGGTGATCTCCGCGCTGGTTGCCTATGCGCTCTCGAGGATCGACTTCAGGGGCAAGAAGGTGCTGATGACAGTGATCATCGCGTCCATCATCATCCCGCCGCCCGTATTGATCATTCCGCTTTTCTACCAAATGCTGGCCCTGCACCTGATCGATACCTCGTGGGCGATCATCCTGCCCCAGGTCATCCACCCGGCCATGGTGTTCGTGCTGAAGAAGTTCTTCGACCAGATCCCGCGTGAGCTCGAAGAAGCGGCCGTGATGGACGGCGCCAGCCGCTTGCGGATCTTCACCCAAATCATCCTGCCGTTGTCCCGGCCCATCCTGGCCGCCGTCGCGATCTTCGTTTTCATCGGCGCGTGGAACAACTTCCTGTGGCCGTTCATCGCCACCAACGACGGCAACCTGCTCACCCTGCCGGTGGGCCTGCAGACCATCAAGAGCGCCTACGGCATCCAGTACGCGCAGAATATGGCGTCCGCACTGCTTGCCGCGCTGCCGCTGATCGTGGTCTTCCTGTTCTTCCAACGCCAAATCATCAAGGGCGTCGCGACGACGGGACTCGCCGGAACCTGACCGGCACCTTTAGCCAAGCAAAAGATTCAGAACAACAGTTTTCAGAACACAACCAAGGAGATCCATGTCCCGCGCACGCATCACCCTCGACCGCGACTTCACCATTGGCGAGGTACCCCGACGACTCTTCGGCTCCTTCGTGGAGCACATGGGCCGCTGCGTCTACACCGGCATCTACGAACCCGGGCACCCCGAAGCCGACGAGAACGGCTTCCGCCAGGACGTCCTGAAACTCGTCAAGGAACTGGGCGCCACCGTCATCCGGTACCCCGGCGGCAACTTCGTCTCGGGCTACAACTGGGAAGACGGGATCGGTCCCCGCGAAACCAGGCCGCGCCGGCTCGACGGTGCCTGGCACACCGTTGAAACCAACTTTTTTGGCCTGCACGAGTTTGTGGACTGGTCCAAGCAGGCCGGCACCGAAATCATGGAAGCCATCAACCTGGGCACCAGGGGAGTGGAGGCTGCCCGGGAGATCGTGGAGTACGCCAACCACCCCGGCGGCAGCTACTGGTCCGATCTCCGCGCCAAAAACGGCCACAAGGACCCGTTCGACATCAAGCTGTGGTGCCTGGGCAACGAGATGGACGGGCCGTGGCAGATCGGCCACAAAACCGCAGACGAGTACGGCCGTCTGGCGCAGGAAGCCGCCAAGGCCATGCGTTTTGTGGACCCCTCCCTTGAGCTGGTGGCCTGTGGCAGCTCCAACTCCGGAATGCCGACGTTCGGCGCCTGGGAACAGACGGTCCTCACCCACACCTACGAGGAGGTGGACTACGTTTCCCTCCACGCCTACTACCAGGAACACGACGGCGACGTCGGCAGCTTCCTGGCTTCCGCCGTCGACACCGACTACTTCATCGAGTCAGTGATCGCCACTGCGGACGCAGTGCGGGCCAAGGGCAAGCACAAGAAGCACATCAACCTGTCCTTTGATGAGTGGAACGTTTGGTACCAGCGCGGCCTGGACACCGAGGACCAGCCGCATAACGTGATCAAGGCCGGTTGGCGTGAGCACCCGCGCGTGATCGAGGACAAGTACAACGTCACCGATGCCGTGGTGGTGGGGACGCTGCTGAACTCGCTGCTCCGGCATGGGGACCGCGTGAAGATCGCGAACCAGGCGCAGTTGGTCAACGTGATCGCGCCGATCCTCTCGGAGGAAAACGGCCCGGCGTGGAAGCAGACCATTTTCCACCCGTTCGCACGCATGGCCGAACTCGCCAAGGGCCAAATCCTGCGGCTGTCCGTGGACTCGGACAAATACTCGAATGCACGGTTCGGCGACACGGACCTGGTGGATGTCAGCGCTACGTGGAATGAGGAAACGGGCCGCGTGGCACTCTTCTTCGCGAACCGCGGGCTGGAAGAAGCGGCCGACGTCGAGGTGGCCCTGCGCGGTTTCGACGCCCGGCAGGTGCTCCGCGCCGAAGTCCTCGAAATTCCTGAGGGCGGCGACCGCCTGACCATCAATTCCCAGGATCAGCAGGACCGTGTTGGCCTGACCGCACTGGAAGGTGTGAAGGCGACCGGTTCCGAACTCCGCCTGACGCTGCCCGCACTGTCCTGGGCCGTCGTCGAGCTTGACGTGGTGAAAGGCTAGCCCCGTACCCAACTGAGAGACAGCAAACGTCGCTATGAGCACTCATAGCGACGTTTGCTGTTACCTGGTTGGGCTAACGCCCGACGGCGGCTGACTGGCTAGATCGCGCAGCCGTCCGGGCCGCAGGCCTCGGCGTCCGAGGCGCCCACGGGGATCAGCGGGTTTGCTTCCTGCCATGCCTGGTTCAACGCCTGGCTGAAGAGGTCTGCGGGCTGGGCGCCGGAGATGCCGTACTTGCGGTCGATGACGAAGAACGGAACACCGGTGACACCGATGGCGCGGGCCTCGTTAATGTCCTGGGTGACCTCTTCGGCGAACCTGTCGGAGGTGAAAAGCGCGGCAACCTCATCGGCGGGCAGCTCAAGGGCGGCGCCGAGTTCCGTGATGTACTCCTGGTTGCCGATGTCCTTGCCGTGCTCAAAGTGGTCGCTGAGCAACTGCTCCTTTGCGGCATCCTGGCGGCCATGGGTAGCGGCAAGGTGGATCAGGCGGTGGGCGGTGAAGCTGTTGGCCACCACCACCTTGTCGAAGTGGTAGTCCAGGCCCTCGGCCTTGGCGGTCTCGGTGACATGGGCGAACATCTGCTTGACCTGCTCCGGGGCCATGCCCTTGCGCTTGCTCAGGTAGTCCAGCTCCGTGCCGTCATAATGCTCGGGGAGGGAAGGATCCAGCTGGTAGCTCTTCCACTCGATGTCCACGGAATCGCGGTGCGGGAACTGTGCCAGCGCAGTCTCAAAACGGCGCTTGCCGATGTAGCACCACGGACACGCGACGTCTGACCAGATCTCAATCTTCATGCTTTGGTCAACCCGTTGCGCCGGCTGAGCATTCCTTACACGGCTGTTATTTTGCTCACCCGTTGCCGTCCGGTCGCAGCCCTCATACTCTTGGAATGGGTTATGAAGCCAGCCCTTGGACTGGGGGTTTTTGCGCGGAGGCTCCAGCATGCGCATCGGACTCATCGTTGGCCCGTGGTTTACCGTGCCACCGGAAAAATATGGCGGAACAGAGCGCGTAGTTGATGCCCTCGCGCGGGCACTGGCGGATGCGGGACACGATGTCCTGCTGGCAACCGCCTCGGACAGCACCTGCCCGGTGCCCCAGGTACCCGGCTTTGGCCCCTCAGCCCCGGAGGAACTGGGACAGACCTTCAGCGAACTTGGGCACGTCATCCGGGCCTATGCAGGGATGCAGGAGGTGGACATCATCCATGACCACACTTTGGCTGGCCCGCTCTATGCCCACCGGCCACCTGGTATTCCCGTGGTTACGACCATTCACGGGCCGTTATCGCCCGTGTATACACCGCTCTACCGGGCCATGGCACAGGACACGGCCATCATTGCGATCTCCCACGATCAATGCAGCAGGACCCGGGACGTTCCGGTCACTGCCGTCATCCACCACGGGATCGACCTGTCCGCAGTGGGCGTCGGCCGCGGCGCCGGGGGATATGCCTGCTTTGTGGGCCGCATGTGCCCGGACAAAGGACTCCTTGAAGCCGTGGCCGTAGCCCGGGAAGCCGGAGTCCCCCTGAAGATCGCGGCAAAGATGCACGCCAAGGACGAGCAAGAGTACTTCCGTGACGTGGTGCGGCCTGTGTTGGGATCCCAGGAAGAGTTCCTGGGAGAGCTCTCGGATCCGGAGAAATTTGAGCTGATGGGAGATGCGCTCGCCCTGATCAACCCCATCCAGTGGCATGAACCCTTTGGGTTGGTGATGATCGAAGCACTCGCCACCGGAACCCCTGTCCTGGCAACGCCGATGGGTGCCGCCCCCGAAATTGTCCGGCATGGGATCACGGGCTTTGTGGGGTCCCCCCGCGAGTTGGCGGCCTGTGTTGAACGGGTTCCGTTCCTCAGCCGGGATGCCTGCCGGCGATCAGTGAAAGAGTCCTTCAGCGCACAACGAATGGCAGCCGATCATGCAGCCCTCTATGGCAAGGTGATCGAAGAATTCAAGGAAAAGGCACTTCCGGACGGGAGCCTGTTGCAAGAGAATCAGACATGACCGCTTGGAACGAAGACACCGAAGCCGGAGCGTCAGAGCTCGGTGCCGTTACCGTCGTCGAAGGTTCATCCTTCTGTATTTCCTCGCACTCGGGCGATATCCACGGGGGCGGCTCCCAGGGTTCCTATTATCAGGACACGAGGATCGTCTCGCGCTGGATCCTGCGGATCAACGGCGCGCTCAGGGAACCGCTGGTGGCCCGGAATCCTACAGCCTTCCAAGCCGAATACGTTGGCCGGGCCTGCTCTGCGGACGGCCGGTTCGACAGCCCACTGGTGGTGCAGCACCAACGGAACGTGGGCGCGGGCCTGCGGGACGACATCACCATCAGGAACTACTCCGGACAGGACGCCCCCTGCGAGGTTGAACTGCTGCTCGACGCCGACCTGGCGGACCTTTTCGACGTCAAGGGCGGCCGGACCAACAAAGCCGGGGCACCCACCAGGAACGTCCACGGCCATGAACTTCACATCGATTCCCTGCACTCCAGCGGCCAACGACGGGGAGTAGCCTTCAGGGCTTCCGGCGCCGCGGTGTCCGAGGATGGTTTGCGGTTCCACGTCAGCATCCCCGCGCGCAGCCAGTGGTCCACCAGCGTGATCGCCCTTCCACTGGTGAACGGTGAAGGGCCAACTGATCCCTTCACCGAAACCACACCGCTCCACCACACCCCAGGGGTCCGCCGCCACATTGCATGGGAAGAACACGTCCCCCGGATCTCGGTGACAGACGCCAACGTGGAAGAGGTCCTGGAACGGAGTCAACGTGATCTGGGCTCCCTGCGCATCTTCGATCCCGCCCACCCCGACCGCGTGGCTGTGGCAGCCGGGGCACCCTGGTTCATGGCACTGTTCGGGCGCGATTCGCTGTTGTCCTCCTACATGTCCCTCATGGTGGACCCACGGCTGGCCGCCGGAACCTTGCAAACACTCGCGGCCCTGCAAGGCAGCAAAGTGGATGTGGACTCCGAGGAAGAGCCCGGCCGCATGCCCCACGAAGTCAGGCTCGGAGTTACTGCCGGTTTGTCCCTGGGCGGCACCGCCTACTACGGGACCGCGGACGCCACACCCCTGTTCGTCTCCACGCTGGGCGAACTGAGCAGGTGGGGACTTGGCGCGGACATCATCGACTCACTCCTGCCGCACGCCGACCGCGCCATCGAATGGATGGAACAGTACGGAGACCGCGACGGCGACGGCTTCATCGAATACCAACGGCCCAACGAGCACGGACTCGTCAACCAGGGCTGGAAGGACTCCTGGGACGGCATCAACTTCGCCGACGGCCGCATGGCTGAGACGCCCATAGCCCTCTGCGAGGTCCAGGCCTACGCCTACGCGGCCTACGTGGGCCGCTCGCTGCTGGCCCGGGCGGCCGGGGACACCGCCGTCGAACGCCGTTGCGCGGACAGGGCCGAAACGCTGAAAGAGGCCTTCAACGAGGCCTTCTGGCTCCCGGACCGCGGCTATTTTGCGCTGGCGCTGGACAAGGACAAAAAGCCCGTTGACTCGTGCACCTCCAACATGGGGCACTGCCTGTGGGTGGGCATCGTGGACGAGGACAAGGCGCCGCTGGTGGCCGAGCGGCTGATGTCGCCCGAAATGTTTACCGGCTGGGGCATCCGCACGTTGGGCTCGGACATGGGCGCATACAACCCCGTCAGCTACCACAACGGCTCCGTATGGCCCCACGACACCGCGCTCGCCGCCACCGGACTCATGCGATACGGCTTCGTAAAGGAAGCCAGCCGGGTTGCCAGCGGATTGTTCGACGCCGCCGAACACTTCGGCGGTCAGCTCCCCGAACTCTTCTGCGGCTTCGACCGGGGAGACTTTTCCAAGCCGGTCCCGTATCCGACGGCGTGTTCCCCCCAAGCGTGGGCGGCTGCGGCGCCGGTACAACTGGCCCGGATCCTGCTGCGGTTCGATCCCGACTTCACCAGGAACGTGCTGCACCTGGCCCCGATTCTGCCCGACGCCTATGGGTCCTTCCGCGCGGACAACGTGCTGCTGGGGAACTCCCGTATTACCGTTCAGGCCGCCGGTTCTTCCGGGACGGTGACCGGACTGCCGCCAGGGCTCGAGCTGCGGTCCGATCCCAGGCCGCCGTTGACGGGGGAGATGTTCGGCTAGCTGATTTTCAGAGCCGGTGTTCCATCACGTAGTCGTGTTCCACGGTGTTGCCGAGCTTGAATGACTTGGTGCCCACCCGTTGGAAGCCGCTCTTCTCGTAAAAGCGGATGGCTTTCGCGTTCTCGCTGTTGACGCCCAGCCACACACCGGCTGCGCCCCTGTCCGCGGCGTGGGCCAGTGAGGCTTTGATGAGCTGGGTTGCTGCACCCTTGCCGTGATGGTCGGGGTGGACGTAGCACTTGCTCAGCTCCGTGGAAGGGAGCGCGGAAAGCACTGCGGCGACATCGGGGTCGCTTGCCGGCTTGGCAATCAGCATGGTGTACCCAGTGAGCTGACCGTCGTTATCGAGAACCAGGATGGTGATGTTGGCGTCGGTGAGGTAGTCCTCGAAGTTGGCTTCGCTCAGCGTCTTTTCCAGGTGGGCCTGGATATCCGCCGGGGACGAGCCGGGCGGGCACGCCAGCGGGAAGGTGACGGCCGCAAGCTCAGCCAGCTTCCCGGCGTCGTGCGTTGTTGCGGTACGGATGGTTTCAGTCACGTGGGTCCCCCTTGGATTTTTTACACAGCAAATGCCCCTAAGAACGAATCTTAGGGGCATTGGCTGTATGAAAACTCCTAGTCGGCTTTGACCGCCAAAACCGGGCAGTCCGCCTCCAACAGGATCCGCTGGGACACGCTGCCCATGATGAGCTTGCCCACCGGGCTGCGGCGGCGAAGACCGATGACAATCAGCCCGGCGTCGTGCTCTTCGGCTGCGTCCAGTACCTCGGCCGCCGCATCATGGCCGCGGATGGGCTGCTTGATGATGTGCTGGATGCCGTGCTCCGCCAGCCGGTCCTCGATGCTCTGGATCTCCGGTTCCTGGGCATACCGGTTATCCACCAGGGCATCACCCTTGGAGGAGTTGATGACCAGCAGGGTGTCGTTGCTTTTCTTGGCCTCGGCGATGGCTTGCGTCAATGCCGCTTCGCCTTCCGGCGTGGGGACGTATCCCACCACGATGGTCATGGTTTCTCCTTGTATCTCATGAAAATGCCTGGATGAGGTGGTTAGTCGCTGTAGTCGGCTGCGCCCGAATTGGCGGGAAGCAGCGGGCTCTTGGCAGGACGATTGCGTCGGATGACCTTGAGGACCAGCGGCCAGACCAGGATGATCGCGATGATGACGTAGATTCCGATGGCGATCGGCTCACTGAAGAGCCCGGCCGGGTCGCCTGCACTGAGCTGCAGTGTCTTGCGCAGCTGGCCTTCCAAACGGGGGCCAAGGATGACGCCCAGGATGAGTGGCAAGACGGGGAGGCCGAACCGCCGCATCATGAAACCAAGTGCACCGAGGACCAGCAGGATCACCAGGTCGAACGCCTGCAGGTTCACCGAGTAGGCCCCCAGGGTGGCGAAGAACAGGATGCCTGCGTACAGGTACGGGCGGGGGAGCTGCAGGAGCTTGGCCCACAGGGGTGCCAGCGGCAGGTTGATCAGCAGGAGCAGGAGATTGCCAATGAAGAGGCTGGCAATCAAAGCCCACACCAGGGGTCCCTGACTGGAAAACAGCTGCGGTCCGGGCTGAATGCCGTAGGACGTGAACGCTGCAAGCATGACGGCGGCCGTTGCGTTGGTGGGCAGGCCGAGCGCCAGCATGGGGGTGAGAGTGCCTGCCGCCGCTGCGTTGTTGGCAGCTTCCGGCCCGGCTACACCCTCAATTGCGCCGTGTCCGAATTCTTCGGGGTGCTTGCTGAGGCGCTTTTCCGTGACATAGCTCAGGAAGGTGGGGATCTCGGCGCCGCCCGCGGGCAAAGCCCCAAACGGGAACCCAAACACTGTGCCGCGAAGCCACGGCTTCCAGGAACGCTGCCAGTCCTTCTTGCCCATCCAAGGACGGCCAACCGGAATGATGTGCAACGGGGTACGACGCAAGTGGGCGGCGACCCAGAGTGCCTCGCCCACGGCGAAGATGGCCACGGCCACCACCACAATGTCCAGTCCGTCAGAGAGCAGCGGAATGCCGAACGTGAGGCGGCTTTGACCCGTCACGGAATCGAGGCCCACCAAGCCGATAGCCAGGCCAAGGCCCAAGGAGGCAAAGCCGCGCAGCCGTGACTTGCCCAGTACGGCAGTGACGGCCAGCAAGGCCAGCATCATGATGGCGAAATAGCTGGGGGAGCCCAGGCTGACGGCGAACTTCACAACGATCGGCGCACAGACCGCAAGGAGGGTGGTGCCGATGGTGCCCGCCACGAACGAGCCGATGGCCGCCGTCGCAAGTGCCTGGGCGGCGCGACCCGCCTTGGCCATCTTGTTGCCCTCGATGGCAGTGACCACCGACGACGATTCCCCGGGAGTGTTCAGCAGGATGGAGGTAGTGGAGCCGCCGTACATGCCGCCGTAGTAGATACCGGCGAACATGATGAAGGCGCTGGTGGGTTCAAGGGCATAGGTGACCGGCAGCAGCAAAGCCACGGTCATGGCCGGGCCGAGTCCCGGAAGGACACCGACGGCGGTGCCCAGGATGACGCCGATCATGGCGTACATGAGGTTCAAGGGGGTCAGGGCGGTGGAGAAACCGTCCATCAAGGAGGACCAGACGTCCATCAGAGGATTCCTTCCAGGAGCCCGGCCGGCAAAGCAATGCCCAGGCCGAGGTAGAAGCCGTAGAAGGTGAGCAGGGAAAGAGCCACGGAGATGATTCCGTCGCGGATGTACCGGCGGCTGCCCAAGGCAAGGACGCTGCCCCAGAACAGGATGGTGCCGGAGATGACCCAGCCGGCCCAGTCGATGAGCAGGATGTTCAACAGGAAGGCGCCGGCCAGCGGAAGGATGGTTTTCCAGTCCGCAGGGTGGGTCAGGTCCACATCCTCGCCTTCTTCGGCTTCACCTTTGCCGCCACGGAGAACGTTGATGGCCAGCATCACGGCGCAGATCAGTAGAATCCCGGCAACAATGAACGGGACAGTCTTTGGACCCACGGGGTCCGATTTCGAGTACGGGGTTACCAGGCCATTGGCGTCCAGGAAGACGAGGACCCCAACCACGCCGAGCAGGAGGGCTACCCCCAGCTCGGCGCGGCCTTTCAAGCCTGTTGCTGGAGAGCTCACGCCAAACCAAGCTTGGTGAGGACGTCCGCCACCCGCTTGTCCTGGTCGGTCAGGAAGGTCTTGAACTCATCGCCGGTGACAAAGGCATCGGTCCAGCTGTGGGTCTTCAGTGCTTCCTTCCAGCCGGCAGACTCGTGCATCTTCTCGAGTGCGGCAATCAGGGACTGCTTGTCGGCATCGCTGATGCCGGGAGGGGCCACAACGCCGCGCCAGTTGCTGAACACCAGGTCAATGTTGGATTCCTTGAGCGTCGGGGCATCCACGCCTTCAAGCCGCTTCTCGCCGCTGGTGGCAAGGACACGGACTTCTCCGGACTTGATCTGCTCCAGGTACTCGCCGGCACCGGAGGCTGCAAAGCCGAGCTTGTTGCCCAGGATGGCGGGAAGGAGATCGCCGCCGCCGTCGTAGGAGACAAAGTTGACCTTTGTGGCGTCAATGCCCACAGCACCTGCCAACTGCATCGGCAGAAGGTGGTCCGGGCCGCCGGGGGAGGAGCCGCCGCCAACGGAGATGGAAGCGGGATCGGCCTTCCATGCCTTCACCAGATCATCAATGGTCTTGTAAGGGGAGTCCTTGCTGACCATGATGGCGCCGGGCTCTTCAATCAGCTTGGCCAAAGGAGTGGTGTCCGTCAGCTTGGACTGGGACTTGTTGGTGTAGCTGGCACCCACAACGCCCAGGCCCATGAGCATGGTGAGGTCGCCATTGCCCTTTTCATTCACCACACGGGCCAGGCCCACTGTGCCGCCTGCACCGGCCAGGTTGAACACCTCGGTGTTGTTGGCGATCTTCTCATCGTCCAGGACCTTGGCCGCTGCCCGTGCGGTGGTGTCATAACCGCCACCGGGAGTATTCGGGACCATGATCTGCAGGCCGGTGATCGGTCCGGCAGCAGCGCCGGAGCTTTCAGTACCGGTGGAGCTCTTACCTGTGGCACCGCAGCCGGTGGCCATCAGGGCGATGCCGGCGGCGACGGCGGCGATTCGCAATGCGCGGATCTGGCGCATGGTGTTCCTCTTCTCATCATCGAAAATTCGGTGCAGGGCAATCAGCGTTGTGCCCCGTTGATTTGATGCTAGGTCCGCACGTGACGGCTATCACTCTTGTGTTCGCAGTGATCTTTAAGTTCATTGCGTTCACGGTCTTCGAAGGCCCCGTGGAGCTCTGGGGTATAGTTCCGATACGCCAAGCGGAGCAACCCCGGACCACTCCTTACTCCGGCGCCATCAAAGGATTCAGCAGTGACTCGACTGACCCGACTGTCTCGAAGAAGAGGCATGTCCCTGGCCGGGCAATACCTGGTGCTGCAGTTGCTCATTGTCCTGGCCGTTCTGGTGGCAGTGGTAGCGATCTCCCTGGCCCAGTCGGCCGCCGCCTTCGAACGGACCGAAGGCCGGCGTGCATTGTCCGCAGCAGAGGCTCTGGGGAACAACCCCACCGTGCGTGCGCTGCTGCCCACCGCCGAACCACGCGGCGGATCAGCGCTGCCCGCCGTGGCCGAATCGGTCAGGACGGTCTCCGGTTCAGCGCACGTTGCGCTCGCAAAACTTGACGGAACCGTGATCACGGCCTCCGATCCGGGACTGATCGGCCGGCCCTTGCCGCTGGGGGAGAGCAGGGTCATGGAAGGACGGGCCTGGACCGGAGTCCTCAACGGCAGCAACGGGGCAGTCCTTTCGGCCCACGTGCCGGTCATTGATGATTCCGGAAACATGATCGGCATCGCCTCCATCAGCCGCAACTACCCCTCCACGCTGGAAAGACTCGGCGATGCCGTCCCAAACCTCCTCACCTACCTTGGTGTGGCCAGCGTCCTTGGAGTAGCCGGTTCCCTGCTGTTGTCCCGGCGCGTCAAACGGCAGACCCTGGGTATGGAACCGCGCGAAATCACGGGCCTGGTTGAAAACAGGGAAGCAATGCTGCAGGGCTTGAAGGAAGGCGTGGTGGCCCTGGACCCCCACGAACGGATCACCGTGGCGAACCAGAGCGCCCGCCAACTGCTGGGGTTGCCCGCCGACTGCGTCGGAAAGAAACTCCGTTCCCTTCACGTGGACCCGGCGTTGAAAACAGTCCTCACCCGCGAACAATCAGACCCGGACCAACTGGTACTTGTCGGGGAACGGCTGGTGGTCATGAACAGGGTGGCACTGCACTCCCACGGACGGGACATTGGCTCCGTGACAACACTGAGGGACCGGACGGAGCTGTCCTCGTTGGAAAGCGAACTCGGCGCCACCCGCACTGTCACGGACACCTTGCGGGCCCAAGCACACGAGTTCGCCAACCAACTCCACGTCATTTCGGGCCTCATCCAAATTGGCGAATACGATTCCGTGGTGCAGTTCGTCAACGGCGCCACCGTGGACCGCACCCGGCTCAGCGACGACGTCACCAGCCGCATCGAAGACCCGGCGCTCGCCGCCCTCCTCATCGCCAAAGCCAGCCTCGCCGCCGAACGCGGCGTTGAGCTGCAGTTGGATCCGCAGTCCGCCCTGCCCCGGGTGGATGAGGAATTGTCCCGTGACGTCACCACCGTGGTGGGCAACCTGGTGGACAACGCGTTCGACGCCGTGACCGGCCGCGCCGGGGCCTTGGTCCGGGTGCTGGTGGTCGACTCGCACGACGGCGTTACGGTCACCGTCCGCGATAACGGTCCTGGAGTCCCTTCCGGGGCAACGGAGGAGATCTTCCGGCAGGGTTTTTCCACCAAGGACCCCGGGCCCGGTGATGCAAGGGGCTTTGGGTTGGCGTTGTCGCGCGTGATCTGCCGGCGCTCCGGAGGCGGGCTGACCTTCTCCAACGACAACGGGGCAATTTTCACTGCGCGGTTCAGGAAGGCGGATCCGGGCCCCGCCGTCTCAGGCAGGACCGACCCAGGCAACACGGGTCCAGGCAAGGCCGACGCAACCGGTCCAGGCACGACCGGTCCAGGCACGAAAGACAGGAATTCCAACAAAGGGGCAACGCAGCCGTGATCAAGGTACTGATTGTCGATGACGACTTCATGGTGGCCAAGGTCCACGCCGGATTCATTCAACGGACACCCGGCTTCGGAGTGGTAGGGGTTGCCCACACGGGCGCCCAGGCACTGATCGAAACCCGGCGGCTCCAGCCTGACTTGGTGCTGCTGGACATCCATTTGCCCGATATCAACGGGTTGGAACTCATGCACCAACTGCGCGACGTTGCTCCGGACCTGGACGTTCTGGTCATCAGCGCCGCCCGGGAAGTGGAAACCGTGCGCAAAGCGCTGCGCGGCGGAATCGTCCACTACCTGATCAAGCCGTTTTCGCAGTCCGACCTGCAGGAACGGTTGCAGCACTACCTCAGCGCCTACCAAGGCCTGGATGCGTCCAAGGTAGAGGCGGAGCAATCGGATGTGAACCGCGTCTTCGGGCTGGGCATTTCCGAGCGGACCCTGCCCAAGGGGTGCAGCGTGGAGACACTGGAACTGGTGGAATCGGCGCTGAAATCAGCGCCCGGCGACCTCTCAGCTGCTGAGCTCGCAGAGCAACTTGGCACCTCGCGCGTCAGTGCCCGGCGCTACCTTGAGTACCTCCACGACGAAGGTGCGCTGGAAGTCAGGCTCAAGTACGGCGTCGGGCGTCCTGAAAGGCGATACGTCCTGAAGGGGCGGTGAGCTGTTGGTGACAACAAAACGACTGAAGCGGACGACGCCGGGTGGGAACCCGGCGTCGTCCGCTTCAGTTGTCTTTGGGTGCTTCCAGGCGCGCGTTACTTGGTGACCAGGAGGCCGGTGTCCCAGTTGAAGTCCTCGAAGGCCGGGTTGGCCTGCATGGTCATCAGGACGAACTGGAAGCCCTCAAGTTCACGAGCCCGCTTCAGGGGTCCGACCACCAGGGGACGCATGCCGCCCGCGCTGACCAAGCCGCTGACGGCGGCGGTTGCTGCGTCATCATCGCCCGCGATGAACACGTCCAAGGGCTTGCCCCCGGACTCACCGGCAACCAAGGTGCCGGCGAACGTGGTGTTGAAAGCCTTCACGACGTGGGAGCCGGACGGGGCGAGCTGGGCGATTTCCTCGGCGGCCGACGTGCCGGGCTCTACCACGAGGGAATCGAATGTCTCGAAGTTCACCGGGTTGGTGATGTCAACAATCGTCTTGCCGGCAAGGGCTTCGCCGTAGGTGGAGACGATGGTCTTGGCGGCGTCGAAAGGAACCGCGAGAACCACGATGTCTCCTTGCGGAGCCGCCGCAGTGGTACCGGAGGTGACGCGGGCGCCCAATTCAGCGGCCAGTTCCTGGGCCTTGATGGGGTCCTGTCCGAGAATCTCCACAGTGAGGCCGCCTGCGAGAGCGCGGGTGGCGATGCCACGTGCCATGTTGCCGTTACCGATGATGGTCAGGTTGGTCATGGGAGTCTTCTTTCCGAGGATGCGGGCGAGGAAATTTTTCATGGAGTCTGCTCTGCTGGGGTTGTTTGTTGAAGCTACAACTAAATATAGATGCAGAAGCTTGAACTGTCAAGTAAAAGTCCCTGTGAGCCTAAGCTCCCACGGTCTTTAGGTAGTTCCGGACCCCGTCCACCACCATTTGGTGGTCCTCGTCAGAGCTCAGCCCGGACACGGTGATGGCCCCGACCACGCCGGCCCCACGAACACGGACGGGAAAAGAACCTCCGGCCAATGTGTAGTCCTCGTGGGCTAGCCAACCGCCGCCCAGTGGGCTGTGCCCGCGGACCGAGAACTCCTCGGACAACAAGGCCGTGCTGTGCTCGAACCTTAGTACGGACGCGGATTTCCGGCGGATCCACTCTTCCTGGTCCGCCGTGGCGCCGGGAAGGACGCACCGAAAGAGCACGAGGTTGTGCCGGCGGATATCGATCGCCACGCCGAACCCTGACGAGATCGCATGGTTCGCGATCAAGGAGCCCAAACGCCAGGCGTCGTGGTGGTCGAAGGAAGCGAAAACCAGCTCTTCCTCCTGCTGCTTCAGCTCGGCGATGCGCGGGGAGTCAGTCATTGTGGGCCTCCTTCAGAGCCTGCTTCTTTAGAGTCAGCTTCTTCAGAGTCAGCGGCGTAGCGAAGCCCAATCTGCTGACGGATTTCGTCCATGGCCGCCATGATGGCCACGGTTTCACCCGGCGGCAGGATGGTGCCCGCAGTGGAACCGGCCCGGATCAGGCGCTCCAACTCTGCAGCCTGGTACTGCATGCCCCGGCTGCTGACCGGTTGCTCGTAACGCTCCACAACGGTGCCATCGACGGCGAAAACCGTGAAGGGCACCGGGTTGTACCAAGTGTGTTCAATGTCGATCCACCCGTCGGTTCCGATCACCATGGCACGGTTGGCGCTGGCGGCGTCGAGTTCGCAATCGACAATCGCCTGGCCACCGTTGGGGTACTCAAAGACAGCTGCCGTTTGGCGGTCAACACCTGTGGCAGACAGCGAGGCGCTGGCCTTGATCGACGCCGGCGTACCCAGGATGTCGAAGGCAAAGGAGATGGGGTAGATGCCCAGGTCCAGCAGTGCGCCGCCACCCAGTGCCGGATCATTCAGCCGGTGGGCGGGGTCCTTGGGGAGGCTTTGGTTGTGGGTGGCCACCACCTTGCGCACTTCACCAATGGTTCCGGCCGCGATGATCTCACGGAGGCGGATCATGTGGGGAAGGAACCTGGTCCACATCGCTTCCAGGACCACCAGCCCCTTGGACCCGGCCAGGTCAACGATCTCCTGTGCCTCGCGGGCGTTCATGGTGAACGACTTCTCCACCAGCACGTGTTTGCCTGCGTTCAAGGCCAGCAGGGCATTCGCGTGGTGGAACGGGTGTGGCGTGGCCACGTACACAACGTCAACCATGGGGTCGGCGACCAGGTCCTCATAGCTGCCGTGAGCGGTGGCCGCGCCGTACTCCCCAGCAAACGATCCACTCGACTCCAACGAGCGCGACCCCACGGCTTGGACCGTGAAACCGTTCTCCTTCAAATCCTTGGCCTGGAGCCCGGCAATGAATCCCGTCCCGAGGATGCCCCAGCGGATGGTGCCGTCGGAGGTGCCGTTGCTGAGGGTCACGTGTCTAGTCCTTGCTGCTGAACGCGGCGTCGAAGCTGGTCTGGGAGGCGGGGAAATCGAACTTCTTCAGTGCGGCGAGGGCTTCGGGGGCGCCGTGGAGGCGGTCCATTCCTGCGTCCTCCCATTCTATGGAGATAGGGCCGTCGTAGCCGATGGCGGTGAGGGCCCGGAAGGACGATTCCCACGGAACGTCGCCGCGTCCTGCGGAGACGAAGTCCCAGCCGCGTCGGGGATCGCCCCACGGCAGGTGGGAACCCATCACGGTGTTGCGGCCCGTGGCGCGGAGCTTGGTGTCCTTGCAGTCCACATGGTAAATCCGGTCCTTGAAGTCCCAGATGAAGGACACGGGATCGATGCCCTGCCACATGAAGTGGGAAGGATCCCAGTTCAGGCCGAACGCAGGACGATGGCCGATCGCTTCGAGGGTCCGGACGGTGGTCCAGTAGTCGTAGGCGATTTCGGAGGGGTGGACTTCGTGGGCGAAGCGGACACCGCATTCGTCGAAGACGTCCAGGATGGGGTTCCAGCGGTCGGCGAAGTCCTGGTAACCGGCGTCGATGACCTTTTCCGGTACCGGCGGGAACATGGCGACGTACTGCCAGATGGAGGAACCGGTGAACCCGACGACGGTATCCACCCCGAGCGCTTTGGCGAGGCGGGCCGTGTGCTTCATTTCCTCGGCGGCGCGCTGGCGGACGCCTTCAGGATCGCCGTCGCCCCACACCTTGGAACCAACAATGGCTTCGTGGCGGAAGTCGATGGGGTCATCGCAAACTGCCTGGCCCTTGAGGTGGTTGGAAATGGCCCAAACCTTCAGGTTGTACTTCTCCAGGACGGCGAGCTTGGATTCGACGTAGCCGGGCTCATCCCAGCGCCAGGCGTCCAGGTGGTCTCCGGAGACGGCGATTTCCAGGCCGTCATAGCCCCAGCCGGAAGCCAGCCGTGCGACTTCCTCGAAGGGGAGGTCGGCCCACTGGCCGGTGAACAGGGTATACGGGCGGGGCATGTCAGGCTCCTTCAAGAACGGATGCGTTGAGCTGGATCAGTGAGCTGTTTGCGGCTGCGGACTCTTCCACGGCGGCCAGGATGTGTTGGACGTTCAGGCCCTCTTCAAATGACGGCGACGGCGATTCACCGGCCGCGATCGCGGTGAGGAAGTCCCGGATCTGATGCGTGAACGTGTGCTCCCAGCCGATGATGTGTCCCTGAGGCCACCACGCGCCCAAGTAAGGGTGCTCGGGTTCGTTGACCAGGATCCGCCGGAAACCCTGTTCGCGGACGGGCACTGTGGTGTCCATGAAGTTCAGTTCGTTCAGGTTCTCGAGGTCAAAGGTCAGCGCACCGAGCGAACCGTAGATTTCGAGCCGGAGGGAGTTCTTTTGGCCCGTCGCTACCCGGGAGGCTTCCACCGAGGCGATTGCCCCGGAGGCGAGCGAGAGGTTGACCCAGGCGGCGTCGTCGACCGTGACATCCTCTGGACCTTCTGCGCCGCGGCGCTGGTCCACGAAGGTCCGCAGGCGGCCCGAAACCTCCGTGACGTCATCACCCAGAAGGTAGAGGATTTGGTCGATGGCGTGCGAGGCGATATCGCCCAATGCTCCTGAGCCCGCGGTTTCCTTGCGGAGGCGCCAGCTCATGGGGGATGCGGGGTCGGTCAGCCAATCCTGCAGATAGGCGGCGCGGATGTGGCGGATGGTTCCGAGGCGGCCTTCGGCAATGAGTTCGCGTGCCAATGCCAAGGCCGGAACCCGCCGGTAGTTGAAGCCGATCATGGACTGAACACCGCGGGACCGGGCCTTCGCGGCGGCTGCGGTCATCAACTCGGCTTCACCCAAAGTGTTGGCCAGGGGTTTCTCCACGAGCACGTGCTTGCCGGCTTCCAACGCGGCGATGGCGATTTCGGCGTGCATCCAGCCCGGTGCGCAGATGTCGATGATGTGGATGTCGTCCCGTTCGATCACCGACCGCCAGTCGGTTGCCGATTCTGCCCAGCCGTACTTGGCGGCCGCTTCAGCAACGGCGTCGGCGTCCCGGCCAACAAGCACTTTCTGCTCGAAGGCCGGGACATCGAAGAAACTGGCGACATTCCGCCACGCGTTCGAGTGGGCCTTGCCCATGAACGCGTAGCCGATTGCCGCAACACCCAGCGGGGTGTTTCCAGAGGTAGTCATAGTGTTCCCCGCCCCTACAGGGTCGCCGTTTCGGGCGCCCAGTCCTCGGGGAGGGCGGCCGAGACGGGAGCGTTGCTGGTGACGTCCACGAAAGTGCCTGATTCCACGGACTCGGTGATGGAGACCATGCTGTCCAGCACGTGGTAGGCGAGGTCGCCTGTGGCGCGGTGGGCCGTACCTGCGCGGAGAGCGCGGGCCATGTCCAGCACGCCCAGGCCGCGGCCGTTGGCTGGTCCGGTTGCAGGGATGATTTCGGGTTCTTCCGCGCCGGGCCGCCAGAGTTTCAGGTCGCCGTCGAAGTAGTTCGGGTCCGGTAGGGACAGGGTTGCTTCGGAGCCGGTGATTTCGACGAAGCCCATGCGCTGGCGCGGCGACTCGAAGGAGAAGACGCTGTGGCTGGACTGGCCGCCTTCGAACTGCGCCATCGCGGAGACGTGCGTGGGGACCTCGACGGCGAATTCCTCGCCGGCCTTGGGCCCGGAACCGATGATGCGGGTTGCTTTGGCGGAGGACCCGACGGCGGCCACCTTGCGGATGGATCCGAAGGTCTGGATCAGGGCGGTGAGGTAGTACGGGCCCATGTCGAACAGGGGACCGGCGCCGTGCTGGAACAGGAACGCAGGGTTCGGGTGCCAGGATTCCGGGCCGGGGGTCTGGAACGTGGTCATGCCGGTCAGCGGGGTGCCGATGTCCCCGCGTTCGATGATGCGGCGTGCTGTTTGCAGCCCGGCGCCGAGGAACGTGTCCGGGGCGGTGCCCAGGCGGATGCCGGCGGCGTCGGCGGCTATGAGCAGACCGAGCCCGGATTCGCGGTCCAGGGAGAAGGGCTTCTCTGTCCACACGTGCTTGCCGGCGCTGACCGCGGCTGTGGCCACCTCGACGTGGGCTGCCGGGATGGTCAGGTTCACGATGAGTTCGACGTCGGGATGGTTCAGTGCCAGCTCGGGCTTACCGAATTCGGCGATCCCGTATTCCTTGGCGCGGGCTTCGGCGGCCTCGACAAAGAGGTCCGCGATGACCAGGACTTTCAGGTCCGGGAAGACTGTGAGGTTGTCCAGGTACTGCTTGGAGATGTTGCCTGCACCGATGACGGCGACGCCTACGGGGCCTTTGCGGGTTGACGGTGCGTAGCTCATGCCTGCGCTCCTTCTGCTGCTTCTGTGCCGGCTGCGTCGGCGCTGGCCGCGGCGGTCAGGTACGCCAGGCTCTGGGTGATGCCTTCGAAGATATCGCCGGAGTAGTCATCGAACTCCACCACTCCTACCTCCAAGGACTTCGCTGCGGCGATCACGTCCAGCACGGGGATGCTGCCCTGCCCGGCGGGCTGCTGGGCCTTGGTGTCGGTGGTGGCCGGGCCGTCCTTGATGTGGATGAGTTTCACCCGGTCGCCCAAGCGGGCCAGGAGCTCCACGGGGTCCTGGCCGCCCACGGCAACCCAGTAGGTGTCGACTTCCAGGACCAGTTCCGGATCCAGCAGACCCTCGAAGTATTCCAGGGCGGTCTTGCCCTCAATGGTGGACTCCAGCTCCCAGGCGTGGTTGTGGTAGCCGACGCGGATGCCGTACCCGGCACCCTTCTTCGCTGCAGCATTGAGCTTGGCGGCGGTGGCCTGGATGTCCTCGGCGGACTGCCAGTGCTCTGCCGGAAGGAACGGATCGATCACCGTCGTGATGCCCAGTTCCTTGGCCGCGGCGAAGATCTCGTCCTGGTCCTGGGACAACAGCGGGGCGTGTCCGGATGGAGCGGTCAGGCCGTTCTCCTTCAACGCCGCGCCGAGCTTCTTGGCCGTGGCCACGAAGTTATACGGCTCCACCTGCGTGAAGCCGATCTCGGCCACCTTCTTGATGGTTCCCGGCAGGTCCTCCCCGATGGCATCGCGGAGGGTGTACAGCTGAAGTGAGTAAGACATTCGGGTTCCTTTTCGGGAGTGGGTATTTCCGGCAGATCAGGGACTTGGCGCCAGTCTAGTGAGCGCCCCATCAGGGAGCCACCGATTCCACCCATGAATGGGCTGGTCATGCACTCATTTCAGCCTAGAGCGACTTTTGCCGAGCGTCCAGCAAAAGTTGCGGAAAGTCCGACAAACTTCCGCTGGGTGACATGCATAAGCAATCATGCTTCACTAATTGGATGACTACGACTGCCGGAACTGACGCCGGAAACAGCTCCGCGCCAGAAGCCGGTAATCTCTCGCGGGCCGGGAATCTCTTCCAGCTTCTCCGCGACGGCAAAGCCCGTACCCGCGCCGAGCTCGCCGAAACCACCGGACTGGCCCGCTCCACGGTGGCTTCCCGCATCGATGCCCTCATTGCTTCTGGCCTCGTGGGCCCGGCAGGTGAGGCCTCCTCCAGTGGCGGCAGGCCGCCGTCGCGCTTTGCCTTCAAACCCGCCGCGCGCGTCGTCCTGGCCGTCGACGTCGGAGCTACCCACGTGATCGTCGCCGTCACTGACCTCGGGGGCAGAGTCCTCGCCGAGCGGCGTTTGGCGCAGGAAGTCGCCGAAGGGCCGGATGCAGTCCTCAGCCGGGTGGTAGCTGCCGGCCGTGAACTCCTGGCCGAAGCCGGACGCGAACCCGGCGACCTCGCCGGCATCGGAATCGGACTCCCGGGGCCCGTGGAGCACGATACCGGGAGGCCCGTGAAGCCGCCCATCATGCCGGGCTGGGACGGATTCGACGTCGTGTCGTACGTTCAGCAGTCCCTCGACGTCCCTGTCCTGGTGGACAACGACGTCAACATCATGGCCCTCGGCGAGCGCACCGCCTACTGGCCGGACAACCGGAATTTCGTGTTCGTCAAAGTCGCCACGGGGATCGGTGCCGGCATCATCAGCAGCGGTCAACTGCAGCGTGGAGCCAACGGCACGGCCGGTGACCTCGGGCACGTCCGCGTCCCCCGCGGCGACGACGTCCTCTGCCGATGCGGCAACCATGGGTGCCTTGAGGCGCTGGCCTCAGGGCCCGCCGTCGCGCGTCACCTCCAGTCCCAAGGGCTGGAAGCGTCCACCGGCGCCGATGTCCTGCGACTTGTCGGCGACGGCAACCTGCAGGCGATCCAGGCGCTCAGGCAAGCCGGCCGCGATGTCGGCGACGTACTGGCCACGGTAGTCAACCTGCTGAACCCGTCCGTGATCATCATCGGCGGCAGCGTGGGGGAGGCCGGTGAACACCTGGTGGCCGGCATCCGCGAAGTGGTCTATCGGAGGTCCTTGCCGCTGGCCACCACCCACCTGCGCATCAGTATTTCCATGGCCGGTGACCGCGCCGCCATCCTCGGTGCCAGCCAGATGGTCACCCAGCATGTCCTGTCGCCGGCAGTGATTGAGGCCACGCTCCAAGCAGCGGGCTAAGGCTTGCTCGATGCCCGTTGGCGGGTAGCGCCGTGATAGCAATGAAAGTGATGAAAACGCTTCCTGCCCCGCATCGGTCCATCCGGTGAGCCAGTTCCTCGCGAAAATTCCACGCGGTTGGCTGATTCTTGCGTGCATCGGCCTCATAGCGCTGAACATGCGTGGTCCCTTTGTGGCGGTGGCCCCCGTGGTCGATTCACTGCAGCAGGACCTTGGATTCTCGCCTGTTGAACTCGGCCTGCTGACCGGCATTCCCGTGCTGTGTTTCTCCCTCGCTTCTCCGTTGGCTTCGCTGGCGGGGCGCCGGTTCGGGGCCGAATTCGCCGTGATGCTGACCTTGCTTGGCGTGCTGGCAGGGGTGGTCATCCGCTCCAGTGGGGGTGGGGCATCGGTCATGGTGGGCACGGTGGTCATTGGCGTGGCCATCACCATCGGGAACATCGCGGTGCCGCTGATCATCCGGCGCGACTTCGCCCCGCGGCGCCAGGCCACGGCCATGGGCGTCTATACGGCTGCGCTCAACATTGGATCATTCCTGACCTCCGTGGTCACCGCACCCTTGGCTGACCTGGTGGGCTGGCGGCTTGCCCTTGCGGCCAGTGCCCTGCTTGCGTTGGCCGCGATCCTTTTTTGGGTGCCAACCGTGGGTGCGCGGCGGGCGTTTGTTCCCCGTGCGGTTCCTGCTCCACCGGCCTCGTTGTCAGGACCGGTTGCGGGGGTGCGCTGGCTGACAGTCGGCCTGACCCTCGGTTTCGCCGGGCAGGCCTTCTCCTACTACGGCGTCACCGCCTGGCTGCCCAGTTTCCTGTCCGATGAACTCGCCATGGGCACCGCCGACGCCGGTGCCGGCTCCTCGCTGTTCCAGATCTTCGCCATTGTGGGCGGCCTGGGCGTGCCGCTCCTGGCCCGTTTCGCCAGTACGACGGCGGTGGCGTTTACCTTGAGCGCGCTGTGGCTGACGGTTCCCGTTGGTTTGTTGCTGGCTCCTTCATGGTGGTGGCTGTGGTCTTCGCTGGGCGGAGTTGCCCAGGGCGGCGGCATCACGGTGATTTTCATTGCCATCATCAAGTTCGCCCAGTCCCAGGCCGCAGCCGGGAAGATGTCCGCCGTGGTGCAGGGGGTGGGCTACTGCTTCGCTGCGCTGGCACCCACGGTTGTTGGGTTCGTGCACAGTGTGACCGACGGCTGGACCGTTCCCCTGTTCGTGATCCTCGGTTCGGTGCTCATGTTCTGCGTGTGCACCACGTTGTCCGTGCGCTGGGTGGCCCGGCAGCGCTAAGGGTGCGGGGCGGTGGGCTGGCTGCGCGAGGTGGGTGAGCCGGCTGCGCGGGTGCGGGCCGTCTGCGCGCGCTTCCTGCTCCCTTGACGCCCGATTCGGGGGTTCCCTGCTGGGTGTGCCGTGCGCGCGGCATGGTGTGCAGCGGGGCATCGAAGCGGCGGCTGGTTCGTGGTCCCTTGGGTCTGCCCCCGCGTTCGCATCTTCGTGGGTAGCTGTGGGCTGCGGGCCGTCTGAGCCGAGGCTGGTCCGTGGTGTCTGGTCCCTGGTTTCTTCGCCGATTCGGGGGTTTCCTGCAGAATGTGCCGTGCGCGCGGCATGGTGTGGAGCGGGGCATCGAGGTGGCGGCTGGTTCGTGGTCTCGTGGTGTGGTCTGCCCTCGCGTTCGCATCTTCGCGGGTAGCTGTGGGCTGCGGGCCGTCTGAGCCGAGGCTGGTCCCTGGTGTCTGGTCCCTGGTTTCTTCGCCGGTTCGGGGTTCCCTGCAGAACGTACCGTGCGCGCGGCATGGTGTGCAGCGGGGCATCGAAGCGGCGGCTGGTTCGTGGTCTCGTGGTGTGGTCTGCCCCCGCGTTCGCGTCTTCGTGGGTAGCTGTGGGCTGCGGGGCGTCTGAGCCGAGGCTGGTCCCTGGCGTCTGGTCCCTGGTTTCTTCGCCGATTCGGGGGTTTCCTGCAGAACGTGCCGTGCGCAGGGCATGGTGTGCAGCGGGGCATCGAGGTGGCGGGTGGTTCGTGGTCCCTTAGGAGGTCTGCCCTCGCGTTCCCGTCTTCGCGGGTAGCTGTGGGCTGCGGGGCGTCTGAGCCGAGGCTGGTCCCTGGGTGGGGGCCGTCGTGCGCTTCCTGCTTCCTTGACGCCCGATTCGGGGGTTCCCTGCAGAACGTGCCGTGCGCACGGCATGGTGTGCAGCGAGGCATCGAAGTGGTGCGGGCGGGAGCAGGGTCAGTGCGGGCTGGGCATGGGTAAGCCCCGCTGCTGGGCTGCCTCCCCGGCGGTCGGGGTCACTTGTTGCGAAGAGTGCAGGCAGCCCAGCGTCGGGGCTTGTTTGTGTCGCTTTCTGGTCACTGGACCTAGGCGGCGACGAGTTCCTCCTCCGTGGCCTCTTCACGGGCCTCGGTGAGGAAACGGGCGTAGGCGGGGATGGTCAGGAAGGTGGGGAATTCTTCGGCCAGGGTGACTTCTTCAAAGATGGCGCGGGCATCCGCGAACCGGTCTCCGTCAAAGCGTTCCAGCCGGGCGTATTCCTCGTCCAACATGTCCTCCACCCATTCGCGGGTGATGATGTCGCCGTGGTCAGTGATGGCGTGGGCGTGGATCCACTGCCACAGCTGGGAGCGGGAGATCTCCGCGGTGGCGGCGTCTTCCATGAGGTTGTGGATGGCCACGGCCCCGTTGCCCCGCAGCCAGGACTCGATGTAGCGGATGCCTACCTCGATGTTCAGTCGAACCCCGCCCTCGGTGATGGTTCCCTCGGTGCTGGCGATGTCGATCAGCGCGCGGTCATCGGGAGTGACGTCCTCGCGGGAACGGTCCAGCTGGTTGGGGCGGTTTCCGAGAACTGAGTCAAAAACTTCCCGGCATACCGGCACCAGATCCGGGTGGGCCACCCACGAACCGTCAAAGCCGTCGTTGGCCTCACGGGTCTTGTCCGCACGAACCTTCTCGAACGAAGCAGTGTTGGCGGCCTCGTCCTTCCGGTTGGGAACAGCTGCTGCCATGCCCCCAATAGCCATGGCACCACGTCGGTGGCAGGCCCTGACCAGCTGCTCGGTGTATGCGCGCATGAACGGCTGGGTCATGGTCACCTGGCCGCGGTCCGGGAGAACAAAACGGGGTCCGCGGGTACGGAAATTCTTGATCAGAGAGAAGATGTAGTCCCAGCGGCCGGCGTTCAAACCCGCGGCGTGGTCACGGAGTTCATACAGGATCTCTTCCATCTCGAACGCCGCCGTGATGGTTTCGATCAGCACGGTGGCGCGGATGGTGCCCTGCGGGATGCCCAAAAGATCCTGCGCCAGGACGAAGATGTCATTCCACAGCCGGGCTTCGAGGTGGTTCTCGATCTTCGGCAGGTAGAAGTACGGGCCCTTGCCCTGGGCCAGCAGGCGGCGGGCGTTGTGGAAGAAGAACAAACCGAAGTCCACGATTCCTCCGGCGATCGGCTTGCCATCCACGAGCATGTGCTTCTCCGGCAAGTGCCAGCCACGCGGACGAACCACAATGGTGGGCAGGTCCTCGGCAGCTTTGAGCTTGTACTCCTTGCCCTCAGGAGAGGTGAAATCGATGCGGCGCTCCAAAGCGTCGGTGAGGTTCAGCTGACCCTGGATCACGTTCCGCCACGTCGGCGTGGAGGAGTCTTCCATGTCAGCGAGCCAGACCTTCGCCCCCGAGTTCAGGGCGTTGATGGTCATCTTCTTATCCACTGGACCGGTGATCTCCACGCGGCGGTCCTCCAAACCCGGAGCCGGGGGAGCCACACGCCACGACGGGTCATTCCGGATGCCCTCGGTTTCGGGGCGGAACCGGGGATCCTGGCCACCGGAAATCTGGTTGCGGCGGGCGTGCCGTGCCTGCATCAGCTCCTGACGACGATCAGCCGTAGCCCGGTGCAACTTGCCAATGAACTCAAGGGCGTCCGGCGTCAAGACCTCGTTCTGCCGGCAAATGGGCTGCGCGGTGATGGTGATGCCGTTGATAGTGAAGTTGTCAGTGAAGCTGTTCATTTCAATCTCTCCTATGAGAAGCAAAAGTTCGACGGCGGCGCCGCGTCGGGCTGGGGGTCACCTGGGGTGCCGGAGTGGGTAATCCTCCGCGTGCTATTCCCCATCCCGCCCGCTTGGCCTCGCAGAGCTCGGCCGGCGTCCGGGACAGGGCCCCTTTTACGCACGCTTCCGGATCACCCAACCCGGCAGTCGGTATGGTCCGGAAGGCGCGATCCGCACGAGGCCGGAGGGCCGGTAATGCGGCAGCCTGCGTAAAGGGGCCCTATATCCGCCCTCGACCGAGTTCTACGAGGTCAAAGGGCGGATCTGGGGATAGCAGGCAGAGCGTTGCCGGTCCGTAGGCCGGAGGTGATAACCGCGGCCAGCGAGGGCAAGGCGCCGTCGGTGTTGGTTAGTGGAACTGGCCTTCTTCGGTGGATCCCACCAGGGCCAGGGTGGATGCGTTCGGGTTGAGCGCGGTGGCGATGTCGTCGAAGTAGCCGGTACCGACTTCGCGTTGGTGCTTGGTGGCGGTGTAGCCGCGGGACTCGGAGGCGAATTCCTTTTCCTGGAGTTCGACGTAGGCGCTCATGCCTTCACGGGCGTATCCGTGGGCGAGGTCGAACATCGAGTAGTTCAGGGCGTGGAAGCCGGCCAGGGTGATGAACTGGAACGTGAAGCCCATGGCACCGAGTTCGCGCTGGAACTTGGCGATGGTGGTGTCGTCCAGGTGCTTGCGCCAGTTGAAGGACGGGGAGCAGTTGTAGGAGAGCATCTGGTCCGGGAAGTCGGCTTTGACCGATTCGGCGAACTTGCGTGCCAGTTCCAGATCCGGGGTTCCGGTCTCCATCCAGATGAGGTCGGAGTACGGTGCGTAGGCCTTGGCACGGGCGATGCAGGGTTCGATGCCGTTGCGGACCTTGTAGAAGCCTTCAGCAGTGCGAACCGGTTGTCCACCTTCGCGGAGGATGAATTCCTGGTCGCGCTCGTCAACGTCCGAGGTGATCAGGGTTGCTGCTTCGGCGTCGGTACGGGCGATGACCACGGTGGGGGTGTCGGCGACATCGGCTGCCAGACGGGCTGCGTTCAGGGTCCGGATGTGCTGCTGGGTGGGAATCAGGACCTTGCCGCCGAGGTGGCCGCACTTCTTCTCAGATGCGAGCTGGTCTTCCCAGTGAACACCCGAGGCGCCGGCTGTGATCATGGATTTCATGAGTTCGTAGGCGTTCAGCGGGCCACCGAAGCCGGCTTCGGCGTCGGCGACGATCGGGACCAACCAGTCCTCAACAGTCTTGACGCCCTCTGCATATTCGATCTGGTCTGCGCGGAGCAGGGCGTTGTTGATGCGACGGACAACCTGGGGGACCGAGTTGGCCGGGTACAGGGACTGGTCCGGGTAGGTCTGGCCCGAGAGGTTGGCGTCTGCGGCCACCTGCCAGCCTGAGAGGTAGATGGCGCGGAGACCCGCTTTGACCTGCTGCACTGCCTGGTTACCGGTCAGGGCGCCCAATGCGTTGGTGTAGCCACCGTTGGGTGCTTCTTCGGTGAGCTGCTTCCAGAGCTTCTCCGAACCGCGCCGGGCCAGGGTGTGCTCTTCGGAGACGCGACCGCGGAGGCGGACGACGTCGGTGGCCGAGTAATCGCGGGTGACGCCTTCCCAACGCGGGTTGGCGGACCATTCAAGTTCCAGCGCTGCGGCCTGCTGCTCTGCGGACTGCTCTGCGGGTTCAAATGATGCGGTCATCTTTATCTCCTATGTGGTGCCCGGGCCGGCCTCCGCTGCACCGTTGCTGCGTCGGCCGGCTTGTCCGGGATCTGTATTTCTTTTTCGTAAGTCCTACTTTTCTGCACTTCCAAGAGGGTTACTAGAGGAAAACTATGGAAAGAAATGCACTTCTTCGCGTATTCTCAAGAAATGTCGCCTGTGAGCTGGAATCGCGAAGTAGCATCGCCGTCGTTGTCCGCCGCGTCCCCTGAACTGGACGTCATCAGCCTTGGCCGCCGCGTGCGCCATCTGCGCAAGCAGGCCGGGCTGACGCTGGACGACTTGAGTGCCGCCGTCGGGACCGCGCCAAGCCAGCTGAGCCTGATCGAAAACGGTAAGCGCGAACCAAAATTGGGGCTGCTTCAGCAGCTCGCTGCGTCACTGAACGTGACCATCGATCAGCTGCTCGGAGCGGAGCCGCCGAGCCGCAGGGCCGCGCTGGAAATCGAGCTGGAACGGTACCAGCGCGGGCCGCTGTACGAATCCCTCAACCTCCCCAAAATCCGCATCAGCTCGCGGCTTCCGCTCGATGTGCTCGAGTCGCAGGTGGGGCTGCTCCAGGAGCTCGAACGCAAACTTAATGAGCAAGTCGCGACGCCGGAAGAAGCCCGCCGCGCGAACGGCGAGTTGCGTGCCATGATGCGCGAGCGCGGTAACTATTTCCCTGAGTATGAGGCGGAGGCGCAGAAGGTCCTCAAAGGGGTGGGTTACACCACGGGTCCACTGAGCCAGCACGTCATTGCGGACATCGCGGAGAACCTCGGCTTTTCCCTTCATCATGTGGGCGATCTACCTCATTCCACGCGGTCCGTGACGGATTTGAAGAACCGCAGAATTTATCTGACGCAGAACCAGCGCCAGGATCATGATCCCCGCTCAGTGCTCCTCCAGGCTCTGGGCCACTACGTCCTGGGGCACGAAACCCCGCGCAACTACGGGGATTTCCTGGCGCAGCGGGTGGCCACCAATTACTTCGCCGCGGCCCTGCTGCTGCCTGAGCAGGCCACGGTGGAGTTCCTGCAGAAAGCCAAGGCCGCCAAGGAAATTGCCGTGGAAGATATCAGGGATGCCTTTGCGGTGTCCTACGAAACTGCCGCGCACCGTTTCACGAACCTCGCCACCAAACACCTGGGCATCACCACGCATTTCCAGAAGACCCACCAGTCCGGCATCATCTACAAGGCCTACGAGAACGACGGCGTCACCTTCCCCCAGGACCACACCGGCGCGATTGAGGGGCAGCCGTCCTGCAAAGCGTGGACCTCGCGCGCGGTGTTCGACGTGCCGGACAAGTTCAGCGCCTACAGCCAGTACACGGACACGCCATCGGGCACTTACTGGTGCACGGCGCGGACGGAGCGCTCCGCTGCCGGGGAATTCTCGTTGAGCATCGGAGTGCCGTACCAGCACGTGAAATGGTTCCGCGGCCGGGAAACCACGGCCCGGGCAACCTCCAACTGCCCGGATCCGAACTGCTGCAAGCGTCCGCCGGAGTCCTTGGCCAATGAATGGGCCGGCAACGCCTGGCCCTCGGCGCGCGCACATTCGCACCTGCTTGCCGCGATGCCTCCGGGCGCGTTCCCCGGCGTGGACGAGACCGAGGTGTACTCCTTCCTGGCCGCCCACTCCGAGCGCTGACCCCGTCGCTCGCTCACATCCCCCGCGCAGAGTGCGACGCTCGCTCACATCCCCCCGGGTTCGGCTGTAACCCTCAATCACGTCCCCCGGGTTTGAGTGCAACGCTCTCTCACATCCCCCCGGGTTCGGCTGCGTCGCTCTCTCACATCCCCCGGGTTTGAGTGCAACGCTCGCTCACATCCCCCGCGCAGAGTGCGACGCTCGCTCACATCCCCCGGGTTCGGCTGCGTCGCTCAATCACGTCCCCCGGGTTCGGCCGCAGAGTGCGACGCTCCTTCACACGGAATGTCCAACCGCACTGCGCATGAAGCCGCAGTACGGTTGGAGCATGCTTGATGTTGCGGGGAGTCGCTGGGTAGTCACGGGTGCTGCTGGAACGATCGGCGCTGCCCTTCGCACTGCCCTTTCCGAACTGCGGGTTGACTTGGTATCCACTGATATTCGCCCGGTGTTGCCGGCTGGCCCACATGATGAAATCGTGACGGCGGATCTCAGCGAGCTGGGTTTATTGGAGGAACTGTTCGCGGGCGCAGATGGTGTGATTCACCTCGGCGGGATCCCGGATGAGGCGGACTTCCACGACCTGGCAGAGGTGAACATCGTCGGTACCTACCATGTTCTTGAGGCTGCCCGGCGAGCTGGTGTGTCCCGTGTGGTCTACGCCAGCAGCAACCGCCTGACCGGTATGTATCCAGCCGGCGTCGCCGTCTCACCTGGGATGCCGCCCCGGCCGGACGGCTTCTATGGAGTGTCGAAGGTGGCCGGCGAAGCTCTCTGCCGACTGTACGCGGACAAATTCGGGATGAGCACCATCGCGGTGCGCATTGGCAGCTACGAGGTCCGGCCAGGATCCGCGCGTGAGCAGCGGACCTGGCTTAGCCCATCAGACGCGGTCCGGGCGTTCCTCGCCGCAATGACGACAACCGAACACACAGCCGTCTTTTATGCAGTGTCCGCGAACACCGACCGGTGGTGGGACCTAAAGGCCGGATACGACGTCGGGTTCCTCCCCGAAGACGATGCTGCCCAATGGGCAGGGCGGGAGGACTTCGATCCCGGCGTGCCTCAGGGCGGGGACTACGCGACCAAGGATTATTCGATCCGGAAGATGCGCCGGTAGCCGGCGCGAAACCGGGTAGGGGACCGGGCAGTGCCCTTGGCTCTGTTTCATGAGGCGGCGACGGCGGCCGAGCTGGCAGCTGCCGATATCACGGCCTTCACGCTCGCCGTCAGGATGGAGCGATCTTTGCCTGCCGCCCAGCGTGTGCCTTGAGCATCGCGGTACTCCATGAGTGTCAGGGCCTCGCTGTCGGCGCCGGCCGTGAGGGAAGTTTGGTGCAGCGAAAGGACATCGATCGGGATTCCATGTTCGCCGAGCAGCTGAGTGACCGCCTCCACTGGGCCGATGGTGTCGTAGCTGCCGCTCCGCTGGATGCCGTCGATGAGGACGCTGACGCGTGTAGTGGTCTTGTTGTTTTCACTCAGGGATCCGAGGTCGAGTAATTCGATGACGTCGGTGCCCGGGTTCAGATAGTTGTCTTCGAAGAGTTCCAGCAGCGTTGCTGCATTGATTTCGAGTCCGGTGCTGTCGGCGTGCTCCTGTACGCGTCGGGCGAAATCAATCTGCAAGCGGCGCGGCAGTTCGATGCCATAGTCCGTTTCGAGCAGATAGGCGATGCCGCCTTTGCCGGATTGGGAGTTGACGCGGATGACGGCGTCGTAGCTGCGGCCGATGTCGGCCGGGTCGATCGGCAGGTAGGGCACCCGCCATTCCAGCCCGCCTTCGGGACGCCCCTCATCAGCCGCCCGTGCACGGTGCTCGGCGAAGCCCTTCTTGATCGCGTCCTGGTGGGTTCCGCTGAACGCGGTGTGCACCAAGTCGCCCACGTAGGGGTGGCGTGGGTGGATTTCGAGGCGGTTGCTGTACTCGACCGTGCGGCGGATCTCGTCGATGTCGGAGAAATCGATCATCGGATCGATGCCTTGGGCATGCAGGTTCAGGGCAAGCGTGGCGATATCAACGTTGCCGGTGCGCTCTCCGTTGCCGAAAATGCAGCCCTCCACTCGTTGGGCGCCGGCAAGTATGGCCAGTTCGGCGCAGGCGATGCCGGTGCCTCGGTCGTTGTGCGGATGTACGGAGAGGATCACAGCGTCCCGGCGGGCGAGGCGCTTGTGCATGTACTCGATCTGATCGGCATAGACGTTCGGTGTCGCGATCTCCACGGTGGCGGGCAGGTTCAGGATCACCGGACGATCGGGGGTCGCCTCCCACAGCTCAGTCATGGCGTCGCAGAGCTCAATGACGTAGTCGGGTTCGGTGAGGTTGAACACCTCGGGTGAGAACTCAAACCGTACGTTCGGCAGGTGCCCGGCGAATTCGAGCACGTCGCGCCCACCGCTCAGGATCAGCTCCCGCAGCTCGTCCCGGTCCTTATCGAGGACCACATCGCGCCAGACGGGTGCGGTGGCCGTGTACATATGGATCACTACCTGGTTGCGGATGCCGCGGATCGATGCGACAGTGCGCTCAATCAGATCGCGCCGGGCTGGGGTGAACACGACGATCGTCACATCCTCAGGCGCGATGTCAGTCTCAGCGATCAGGCGCACGAAGTCGTAGTCGGTCTGTGACGCGGATGGGTAACCAACCTCGATCTCCTTGTAGCCCATCTTCACCATGAGCTCGAAGAAGCGGCGCTTGCGCTCCGGGTCCATCGGTTCGGCCAGGGCCTGGTTGCCGTCACGCAAATCCACGGGTACCCACAACGGCGCCTGAACCAGGCGACGGGTAGGCCAGTCGCGTTCCGTGAGCGGAACCTCCACGCGGGAATACACATCGCGATAGCGGTGGGATGGCATTTGCGAGGTTCGCTGGCGGTTCCAAAAGGGCGCGACGGCGGGTACTGGCCCGGCGGGGGTGCAAACGCGGGGGAAATCATTGGTGGTCATGACGTGGGTCCTTCTTCATTCGTTGTAGTCCGAAGACCGGCGCGCGTTTCGACTCCACGTCGGGGAGCCGGTCTGGCTATGCCCCGCCGTGGCGGCGAAGAAGAAGAGGTCCGTAAAGCATGGGTTTACGCTAGCACAACTCCTCAGACAAGTAGATAAGTTTGGGGGATAAGGGATGATGGTCCCATGACACAACTGCGCCGCGAACCGCTCGCCGAACAGGCCGCTGAAGCACTTCTGGAACGTATCCGCGGCGGCGAATGGGCACTCGGTCAAAAGCTTCCAGGAGAGACGACGCTCGCTCCGCAGCTCGGCGTAGGCCGGTCCACAATCCGCGAAGCCATACGGCACCTGGCCGGCCGCGGCGTGCTCGCCTCCCGCCAAGGTGCCGGTGTCTTCGTCACGGCGCTCGACGAGCCCGACGATTGGGACCAGGTCCTTCGACGCGCGGACATCGCCGCGGTGATCGAGGCGCGAATCGCGATCGAGGTTGAAGCGTCGGCGCTGGCCGCGGAAAGGCGCACCCCTGCCGACCTCCGGGCCATGAGGCGGGCGGCGGGGGAGCGGGATCTGAACCGCTCGGGCGTGGAGGAACACGTCGACGCGGACACGGTCCTTCACCGCAGCATCATCCTGGCTGCACATAATCCGATCCTCACCGAATTGTTCGACACCTTCACCCCGCGCAGCAGGCAAGCGATGATCGAACTGCTCCGGCGCCGCGGCGAACACGGCAGCGACGCCGATCAACTCACCCACATGCGCATCCTCGATGCGATTACCGGCAGGGATGCGGCAGCGGCAGCCACGCTCACGCGAGAGCATTTGCTCGCGCTCAAGGCAAAACTGCCCTAGTTCTTGCCCGTAGTTTGCCCATCCTGTGCGCGTGCAGCAGTCTTGGCACATGGCCCTTGAACTTCGACCCAATTGCGAATCATGCGATCGGGATTTGCCGCCGGCGTCGCTGGATGCACGGATCTGCACCTACGAGTGCACGTTTTGCGCTGACTGCGTGGATGACCTGCTGCTGAATGTTTGCCCGAACTGCGGTGGCGGGTTCACGCCCCGGCCGATTAGGCCGGCACGGATGTGGCGTGAAGGCTTGTCGCTGGAGAGGCAACCGGCATCTGACGTGCGCCGTGGCCTTTCTTTCAGCATCAGTGAAATCAAGGACTTTGCGGAACGATTGAAAGACATCCCGCCCGCGAACCGCTGACGCGGCAACAAACGGGAGTGGGCCTCAGCGGACCAGCCGGGCCACCAGCACCGCCGCAGCATCCACAACCTCATCGGCCGCACGCTTGGTGGCACTCAACGCAACCTCCTGCCCGGAAACGGTCACGATGTCGGTGATCACAGCGACCGTCAAACGCCCCAGTGTGTCGTCCCGGGTCCCGAGGAGCACCGAATTCTGCCGCACCCATTCACGCCCGCGTTCGCGTCGGAGGAGTTCAAAGCCGGGGGGAGTGTCGCCCTCGATGAATACACGTTCCAGGTCTCTGTGCTTCCAGGTGTACTCGAAGTAGCTGCGGCTGCCCACGTTGAACAGCGCCAGGGGATCGTCCTCGCCGCCTTTGCGTGCCTTGGCTACGGCTGCCGCAACAAGCCTTTCGTGCTCGTTCTGGTAGTCATCCCACAGGGCAAGGAAGAGTTCGGTCTTCCCACCAAAATGGTGATAGAGGCTGCCAACGCTGGAACCTGCGCGGGCCACGATGTCCGAGATGCTCGCATCCGTAAAGCCGTGCTCAACGAACACGGCGGCGGCCGCATCCAGCAGATTGCGTTGGGTAGCGGCGGTCCGGGTCCACTGCCAGGAGCCTGTAGTGGTGGCGGCTTCGGATGTTTTGCGAACCACGCGGGCTCCTCTCGGCGGTAGAACAGACACCGGAGTGTCGACCGGCTATTTTTTGGAATCCTACTCCTGAAAGAATCCACTTAGCCAACATATGGTCTTGACTGACTCATGCACTACGGGAAATAATTCTGGAAGTCTGTTCTAGAAATACGTATTGCGGCATGTATCCGAATGCTGCGATTTTTGACGTCTGACGCCCCGAAACCCGGGTGCCGTTTTCGCCGTCGGGCTTCAACTGGTTGAATCGCTGTATAGCGCCAACTGGTCGCAGCCAAACAAGCCAGAGAGGAACGCGGCCTGATGTCCGTTTCAAGCAAGTCGTCCGGGATCACGTCGAACAGGTGGTTCAAACCCGTCGCCGTCACCGCAGGAGCTTTGGTGGTGGCACTGATCCTGGTGCTCGTTGCGCAATGGCTCAGGACCCTCCAGCCCGTGCAACAGTTCCTCACTGACTACCCCGGGCACTCTGCCGTTCCGGAAGGCACTCCCACCGGATTCCCGGCATGGCTTGGCTGGCAGCACTTCCTTAACATGTTCTTCATCGTCCTGATCATCCGGTCCGGCTGGCAGGTGCGCACCACCACCCGTCCGGCGGCCAACTGGACCCGGAACAACAAGGGACTCATCAAGACCAAAAACCCGCCAACAAAGATCAGCCTGGACCTCTGGTTCCACCTGACCCTGGATGCACTGTGGGTGCTCAACGGCATCATCTTCATAGTGCTGCTCTTCGCCACGGGCCAATGGCTGAGGATCGTTCCCACCAGCTGGGACGTCTTCCCCAACGCTGTCTCTGCGGGCCTGCAATATGCCTCGCTGAACTGGCCGGTCGAAAACGGCTGGAACAACTACAACAGCCTCCAGCTCCTGACATACTTCATCACGGTCTTTATCGCCGCCCCGCTGGCCATCATCACGGGCATCCGGATGTCCGGCGCCTGGCCCAAGAAGGCGGCGATCAACAAGTTCTACCCGATCGAACTTGCCCGCAAGGTCCACTTCCCGGTGATGATCTACTTCGTGGCGTTCGTGATTGTCCACGTAACGCTGGTGCTGGCTACCGGCGCGCTGAACAACCTGAACCACATGTACGCCTCCAACAACGACTACAGCTGGTGGGGCTTCGGCATCTTCGCGGCATCCATCGTCTTCACGGCGGCTGCGTGGTTCCTGGCCCGGCCCCTGTTCCTGCGCCCGATCGCCTCGCTCATGGGCAAGGTTTCGCGCTGACAAGGACACAAAACAGCCGCCCCGGAATCACTCCGGGGCGGCTGTTTTCGTTTGAGTTCGAACAGCTAGGACATTGCGCCGCCCTGCCACAGGGCATCGAACGGAGCGCCCGAGGACACGCGGTTTTTGATGCCGGCCGTCACGAAAGCCTTCGCAGTGCGCGCAGCTTCCAGAGGAGTGGCACCCTTGGCCAGCTCCGCCGTCACAGCAGCGGCCAACGAGCAACCAGCGCCGGACACGGCAACTTCGCCCACCTTCGGAGCGCGCAGGACTTCCAGCGTTTCGCCGTCGTAGTAAACGTCGACGGCGTCGGGGCCTTCCAGCCGAACCCCGCCTTTGGCCAGGACTGCTGCGCCGCTGATCTCGTGGATGCGGATGGCGGCGGCTTTCAGGGATTCTTCGTCAGTAATGGTCAGGCCCGAAAGCGACTCGGCCTCGAAGTGGTTCGGGGTAACGAACGTAGCCAGCGGCAATATCTGCGCCTTCAACGCCTGGTCCGTGTCCAGTGCGTGGCCGGGTTCCTGGCCCTTGCAGATCAGGACGGGGTCCAGGACCACGTTGGCAAACGAGCCGGCGGCGAGGGCCTTCTCCACGGTGCTGATGGTTGCCGGGCTTCCGAGCATGCCGATCTTCACTGTATCCAGCACTGACGGTGCGCCCGAAGCGGCACCATAGGCCGCCGTCGTGGCTTCCAATTGGTCTGCGATAACTTGCTGGTCTACCGGCACAAAGCGGTGGTTCCAGTTGTCCTTCGGGTTGAAGGAAACAATGCAGGTGAGGTTCGCGATGCCGAACACTCCGAGTTCCTGGAAGGTTTTGAGGTCGGCCTGCGCGCCGGCGCCACCGGTCGCTTCGGAGCCGGCGATGGTCAAGGCAATGGCAGGGGCAACGGCTGAAGTCATGTCCTCCATTTTGCCATTCGCGCGGCCCCATGCCGATTTCGGGCTGGTCCGCTAACCGTGCAGCGCCAGTGTGCTAACCGTGCAGCGCCCGGTCCGCTAACCGTGCAGCGCCCGGTACGCGGCCTGGGCCGCCGGATGCAAGGGCACGCCGGCGGTGTTAATCAAGGTTTCCGGGCTGAGGAACTGGACGCCCGTGCTGGATTTCGGCACCAGGTCCTGTGCTTGCTCCACCAGGAGTTCAACGGTCTGCCGGACAACGTGATCGGCCAGGTCCTTGCGGCACAGGAGCAGGTTGGCCACCCCGACGGTCCACACAGCGGGAGCGGTTCCGTAGCTGCCGGCGGGGATGAGGACACGGTCGTAGAAGAACCCCGAATTGGCCCGGGTCGCGGGGATGAGCTCGGAAAGGTCCAGGAGCCGCACGCCAAAATCCTGCGCCGCGGCGGCTATGGGAGCAGTGGGAACACCCCCGGACTGGATCATCACATCGATGGAACGGTCCTTCAGCGACGCCAGGGCATGGTTCAAACCGAGGTTGACCTGCTGCATGGCGCGGCCCGGGTCGGACAGTCCGGCCGCGGCGATGATTCGCCCGGCCGTCAGCGTGGTTCCCGAGCCCACTTCGCCGACGGCGGCAGTCTTCCCTGCGAGGTCGGCGAAAGTACGGATCCCGCTGTCCTCCCGGACGATGCAGTGGACATAGTTCTGATACACCTTTCCCAGCGCCACGAGCTGCCCGGCGACAGTGCCGGCGGGGAAGGATTGAGCGCGGGCTGTGTCCTGCGCGGCGGCGTCCGCGAGCGCGATCGCCAACGTGGCCTCCCCCGAGAGGACCCTTTGGATGTTCTCCAAACTTCCGCCGGTGGTTTGCGCCACGGCCCTGTCAGCCACCCCTTCCCGCTGCAGCAGGTGGGCCAGGAGGGTGGCAAATTCCAGATAAAAGCCGCCCGATTCGCCACCGGCGACCGTGATTTCCTGTGGCCGGTCCCCCGTGGTGCAGCCGGCTGTTGCTGCGAGCAGGGCGCCACCGAGCCCCAGAGTGACGGCGGTTTTGAGGGCGTTCCGCCTCGATACTTCAGCTGGATCAGGCATGCGAACCGTCCCCCGGCCGCGCGAATTCCAGACGGGCCATCAAGCCGTGGGGACTTCGGGTTTCCAGGACCAGCCGGGCCCCGTTGGCTTCCGCCAACCGTTCCACGATGGTCATGCCCAGGCCGTTGCCTGGAATTTTGCTGTGCTGCGGAGCCCGCCAGAATCTGGTGGTGGAGGCAACCAGTTGATCGGCTGGGAGGCCGGGACCGTCGTCGGAAATCTCGACGGCGGTGCCTCCTTGCGCCGGCCGGGTCGCCACAGTGATGCGGGCCCCGGGGGCGTACTTGATGGCGTTGGCGAGGAGTTCCCCGACCATGTGTGCGAGCTCGTCGGGATCGCAGGCGATCTGGTTTTCGGGCGCAGGGCCTTCCAAGGTGAGCTCCGAACCGGCACGGCGGGCGGCCGGCGCAGCCCTCTCCACTTCACCCTGCAGGACCGGGTAGGGATCGATGACGGACAGGCGTTTATGCTCGGACTCAGGCGACTCCCGGGCAGATCCTTCAGAGGCGCGGTGTTCGGCGGTAGCCAGCTTCAGCACGCCGTCGAGCATTTCCTCCACCCGCTCAAGTTCGGCCACGACGCCGGCCGCCGCTTCCTTCTCCGGCGCAGACCGCAGGGCGAGCTGCAGCAGGTCGACCCGGAGCCGGAGTGCACCCACCGGGTTCCGGAGCTGATGTGAAGTGTCGGCAATGAGCCGGCGCTGGGACTCCATGCTCCGGGTGACGGTCGCGGCCATGGCCGTGAAGGACCGGCTCAGCTCGCGAAGCTCGGGCGGGCCAGCCTCGGGCAGCTGACTGGTTTTGCCGGTGGCTTCGAGCTCATGGACTGCCTTGCCCAGCCGGTGGACCGGGCGCAAAACCCAGGCCGTGATACGCGCGGCGGCCAGCAGGAGCAGCGCCCCCAACGCCACGGCAGCAAGCACGACGACGAGCCAACGCTCCCGTAGTTTCTGCCGGGCGGCATCGAGGTTGACTTCAAGAACCACCTCGCCGAGTACCTGGCTGGCTGTTCCGAACGACCTGGAAATGAAATCGTTGCCGGTGCCGAAGGCGCGGACCGGATTCAGGGTGGTGTCACTGAGGTTCAGGCTGGCCCGGTTGAGCGCGTCCCTGACCTCGGGTTGGTCCTCGCTGAGGTCCCCTGACCGGAGGGTTTTCTCCTGGAGGCGGATCAGGAGCCCTTCACCATAAAGCTCGGAGTACCGGTCCATTTCCCGCTGGAGTTGGGTGGTGTTGTTGTCCTCGGCGGCGTCGCTGGCGAGCTGGGCGAAGCGGTTCAGGGCGGCCACCCGGTTGATTTGCAGCTCCTGGGTGAGCTCGCGGCCGGCAGATGTGAGGATCACGCTGGACACCGTTGCCACAATGATCACCACCAGCAGGCTCAGGATGCCAAGGACCCGGACTTTCACGGCTGTTCAACCCGGTAGCCGACGCCCCGGACGTTGATGATGAAGCCGGGAAGTTGGAGCTTGGACCTCAATCCTGTGAGGTGTACGTCCAAGGATCTGGAATGCGCCAGGAATGCGTCACCCCACAGTGCATCCAGGATTTGCTCACGGGTCACCACTGACCCTGCGTTCCTGACCAAGAGGCTGAGGAGGTCGAATTCTGTTGCGGTGAGGGCGAGCCCTTTGTTGCTGACTGATGCGACGCGGCGGTCGAGGTCCACTTCCAGTTCCCCGAGAACTATGGTGTGTGGAGCTTCGGGTCCCGAGCGGTTGCTGCGACGCGTCACTGCCTCGATTCGGGCGAGCAATTCCACCAGCTTCACGGGTTTGACCAGATAGTCATCAGCCCCGGACCGCAGGCCCAGCACCACGCTGCGTTCGTCGTCGCGCGCGGTCAGGATCAGGATGGGGATCTGGGTGACCTGGCGGAGTTTGCGCAGGACCTCCAAACCATCAAGGTCCGGGAGGCCAAGGTCCAGCAGGATCACCTCGTGCTGCCGGTGGGCCAGGAGTGCGTCCTCTCCCCGGGACACCCGAGTGTGCTTGTGCCCGGCCGAGGCTACGGCTGCGCTCAAGGCCGACGCCATGGCGTCGTCATCCTCGACGATGAGCACGTGCACTGTCCTGGGTTCCTTTTGGCTTGATGGTGTTGGTGCGGGGGTCGCTATGGGCGGTTCATGCGGGGTTCGCTACTAGAGCTTAACGTTGTGAGGCCCGCCCTGCGCCCTTCGGAGTAGCCAACGTGTGCAGAACGGGCCTCGCAACGCACCCAGGTCAGGCGTCGACGCGATCCTTCGCGCCGCCGTCGTCCGCTGCGCCCTTCGCAACCCAGGCATGGCCCTGCTCAGTATCCAAGTGCGTGGCCTTCTTGTTCTTCAGCGCGAAGATGTACACCAGCAGCGAGATGAAAATGGCCGCCGTGACATACGTGAAGAACATGTCCACCTGGCCCGACTTCTGCAGAGCTGCGCCGATCAGCGGGACCGTGCCGCCGAACAGCGAGTTGGCAATCGCGTAGCCGAGCCCCACGCCAAGCGCACGGATGGATGCCGGGAACAGTTCAGCCTTCACCAACGCATTGATGGACGTGTAACCACCAACCATCAGGAGCCCACCCATCATCAGCAGGAAAGCGATGAAGGGATCCTTGGTGCCGGCCAGCGTGGAGAGCAGCGGCCAAGTGAACAGCACCCCGGTCACACCAAACCAGACCAGGAGCGGCTTCCGGCCGATCTTGTCAGAGAGCATGCCGTACACAGGCTGCAGCAGCATGAAGATGAACAGCGCCCAGAAGTTGATGACGGAAGTGTCGGTCTTGGCGATGCCCGAAGTATCGTTCATGAACTTCAGGATGAAGTTGGTGTACGTGTAGAACGCCACCGTGCCGCCCAAAGTGATGCCGATGCAGATGAGCAGCGGCTTCCAGTGCTTGGTGAACAGCAGCTTCAAGGTGCCTGGCTGTGCCTCGCCCTCAACCTTGACGTGTGCAGCACGGAGCTGATCTGCGGAGAGCGTCTCTTCCATGGAGCGGCGCAGCCAAAGAACAACCAGCGCAGCGACGCCGCCAATGGCGAACGGAATCCGCCAACCCCATGCAGTGAGGTCTTCCTTGCTCATGGTGTTCTGCAGGATCACCAGCACCAAGAGGGCAAGCATTTGCCCGCCGATCAACGTGACGTACTGGAAACTGGAGAAGAAACCACGCCGCTTGGCCGTCGCGGCCTCGGACATGTAGGTGGCACTCGTGCCGTATTCACCGCCCACGGAGAAGCCCTGCACGCAGCGGATGAACACCAGCAGGATCAAGGCCCACAAGCCGATCACGTCCTGCGTCGGCAGGACGGCGATGGCGAACGAGCCCGCCGACATCATGGTCACACTCAGCGTCAGTGCAGCTTTGCGGCCCTTCCGATCGGCGTAACGGCCGAAGAACCAGCTTCCGATCGGACGCATGAGGAACGACGTCGAAAAGACAGCCATCGCCTCAAGCCCGGCCTGGAGATCGTCCGAGGAGTTGAAGAAGTGTGACTGGAAATACGCCGCGAAAACGGTATAGACGTAAAGGTCGAACCACTCCACGAGGTTGCCCGCGGAGCCCTTGAGGATGTTGCTCACGGCCTTGCGTGTCTGGGCGGCTTCGCTCAGGGGCGCAGCTTGTTGGGTGCTCATCAATGAACCTTCCTGGACGGCAGCGTTTTGCCGCGGCCGTGTCTTGCATGAGTTCGTTCTGTCCATGAAGCGGGTGCTCATGGCGTCCTTGCGCATGGCTCTTCGTCGACTAAGAAAGGTCCTCCAAGGTGAAAGAGGACATGTTCCAAACTATGGGTGATGCACGGCACAGCCCTAGCCTGGAAGGGATTTCCTAACACTTCCTTAGGTTTTCGGCTGGGGTGGGGGCGGTTTCGGAGTCGGCGTTAGAGCTGGCGTCTGACCGGCCTTGCGTCCGGACCGGGCTTGCGTCTGGACCGGGCTTGCGTCTGGACGGGTCTTGCGTCTGGAAGGGGCTTGCGTCTGGAAGGCTCGACGGCGGTGGTCGGCCAGCGGCCTGTCGTCACCGCCGCCCCGTGGTCGCTTTGCCGACGCTCGCTCACATCCCCGGTGTTGGGATCGATCGCTCTCTCACATCCCCCCGGTTTGGGTGCGTCGCTCTTTCACATCCCCGGGGTTGGGCTGGATCGCTCTCTCACATCCCCCCGGTTTGGGTGCGTCGCTCTTTCGCATCCCCTTGGTTTGGGTGCGTCGCTCTCTCAGGTCCCCGTGCTGGGGATCCACAGGTTTCGATGAGTCAAAGGCGAACTACACGATAAGCGTGGACGCTTCGTTGATGCGCACGAGCTTCCACGCGGCGAGGCGGCCAACACCGGCTGCCAGAGCAATTGACGACGAGAAGAGAATCGCACCATTCGATGAAAGTCCCCCAAAAGGGACGCATATGAGCAAGGCTCCGCCGAAAAACACGGAAACGTGAACCCACTGATTCCCGACAGGACGCAGGACCAGGCCGAGAAGGGCCCCTACCGCCGCGCCGATTGCCCAGGCCGGGAGCAGGCTGTAAACGAAGAAAATAATGGCCCATCCCGGTGCTTGGATTCCCCAAAATACGCAAAAGGTGACGTGCGCTATGGCGATTCCCGTGGCCAGCCCCTTGCCGCCGAGTACTACCCGGTCTCTGGACGCGTACCGCCACCCGCCCACGGTGTGTGGCCTCGCAAGCCCGTACTCGTTCTCGTCGGTCCATGGTTCCTGGTTCATAACTACCTCCAAGTGAGGGGAGAGAGGGATCGGCTGAAGGGTGACTTATGTGAGAGACGGTTTGGCTAAAGGCTCGATTAGCTGACCGATGGTTGTCCGTTGATGTGGACGAGCTTCCAGATGCCAGGCGGTCGGTACCGGCTGCGAGCGCGATGGAGATCGGCAGTCCCCGAGGATGTGCGAGAGGGTTGGGGCTGGAGGGGTGGTCATGTGCGAGAGGGTTGGGGCTGGAGGGGTAATCATGTGCGAGAGGGTCTCGGCTGCCGATGCCCGATCTGGTTGAGGGCACCGGCCAGGGTTGGGTATTCAAACGCGAAGCCGGCGTCGATCAGTTTCCGAGGCTCCACCCAGCGGCTCTTCAGCACCAGTTCGGTCTGGGTCCGGATGAGGACGGCTCCGGCCTCGAGCAGCCAGGCGGGCGTCGGAATTCCAAAAGGTACGCCCAAACTCCTCCGGACCAGCGACATCAATTCGCGGTTGTCCACGGGGTAAGGCGTCGCCGCGTTCACAGGACCGGACAGCTCGGCGTGATCGTGAACGAACAGCACCACGCGGTACAAGTCCTCCACATGGATCCAGCTGAACTTCTGTGTGCCGGGCCCCATATGCCCACCCAGACCCAACCGCGCAAGGTTGTGGAGGGGCTCCATGACGCCCCCGGCTCCCAACACAATGGCAATTCGAAGCGGCACTTTCCTTGTACGGGGAACAACGGCCGCCGCCAACTCGTCCTCCCATGCGCGGGCCACGTCAACGGAGAACCCAGTACCCAACTCGCCCGAAGCCTCAGACTGCGGCTGGTCTTCAGCATGCCTGTAGATTGTGCCCGTACTCGAGTTGATCCATGTCCGGGGAGGTTCGGCACACGCAGCAACCGCCCGGCCCAACGCACGTGTCGTCAAAACCCGGGAGTCCAGAATCTCCCTCCGGTGCCGCTCGTCGTAACGGCAATTCACGGATCGTCCGGCGAGGTTCACCAGCAGTTCGGCGCCGTTCAGCACCTTGGCGATAGCGCCGTCGTCGTCCCATTGTGCGTCAGCCGAGGCGTCCCGCCCAACCGTCCTGACATGCCAACCGTCAGCAATAAACCGCCGCGTGAAGTAGCTGCCAATGAACCCGCTAGCACCGGCGATCACCACAGTCCGCGGCATCACGAGTCTTCCTTGACGCTGCGCACGAGCCCCAGAACGTCGTCGAAGACTTTGCTGACTCCGGGGATTTTCGCCAGGGACAAGCCCCGAGCCAGAAGGGGAGCCGCGCCATCGATCAGCTTTCGCGTGCGGCGCTGCCCTTGGGAGCGGTCGTAGACCCAGAACAGTGCGACGCCCATGTACGCCAGCCACAACAATTCGGGCAGATCGCCTCGCAGCTTCTTCGCGACGGCGGGCGAGGAACCTTCGACGGCGGACCGGAAGATCGCGAGCGAGGCCTCGCGGGCGGCGGTGGAAGCCTCGCCGAACGGGTTGACGGGCGACGTCGGCCGGATCGCCGTCGCGATGAAGTCGGCACCGAACTGGTGGTAGGGCGCCATGACGTCGATGCCGGTGTGCAGCACTGCTTTCAGGCGGCCCGCGAGGTCGTGAACGCCTTCCAGTGCCTGTGCTGCAACGACTGCGTGCTCATCCTGTACCTGGACGTAGAGCTCCTGGACGAGCTCATCTTTCGAGCCGAAGTAGTAATAGGCGTTCCCCACGGACACCCCGGCCTCCTGCGCGATGGCACGCATGGTGGTCTTTTCGAAGCCGATCTCACGGAACATCTTCAGCGCAACGTCGGCTACCAGCTGGCGGGTGTGCTCACTCTTTGCTGCCATGGAGTCGCTCCTCAAAAGGCTTTTGAACGTGTTCAAGTTTGAGTATGCCACATTTCTGAACGTGTTCAAAAGGTGATGTGAGTGAGCGCTGGGGGGAAGCCCGGGGGAGGTGAGTGAGCGCTGGGGGGATGCCCGGGGGAGGTGAGTGAGGGTTGGTGGGGATGCCCGGGGGATGTGAGTGAGGGTTGGTGGGGATGCCCGGGGGAGGTGAGTGAGGGTTGGTGGTGATGCCCGGGGGAGGTGAGTGAGCGCTGGCTGAAGGAGTGGGAGAATGGAACCGGTGCCGGGCCGGATGCCCCACCAACCACAGTGCTAATACAGCGGGGCGCCCTTTCGAAAAGGAGCCTGCGCGAACCACTAAGAAATGGATGACCCATGCCCTCGCCCTCAGGCTCCAGTACTTTGAGCAAGCCCGCGCCGCGCTTCGCTTCGATCGGCTCCCCGTATTTCGGCATCATGCTGGCCATCATGGCCGTGGTGCTGATCCTGTCCAACATCGGCGCTTCCAAAGGGGTGGTTCTCGGACCGATCATCACCGATGGCGGGTTCTTCCTGTTCCCGATCGCGTACATCCTGGGCGATGTGATGAGCGAGGTCTATGGCTTCAAAGTTGCGCGCAAGGCCATCATTACCTCGTTCGCGCTCTCGGTGTTTGCCTCCCTCTGCTACTGGATCATCATTGTGCTCCCCGGCTTCAGCGACGAGTACGGCACAAGCAAGCAGGCCGCCATCGAAGGTGCGCTTGGACCCGTACCGCAGATCGTTCTCGCCTCGCTGCTGGCCTTCCTTGCCGGACAGACCATCAACTCCTGGATCCTGGTGAGGATGAAGGCCCGCACCGGTGAAAAGAGCCTGTGGGCACGACTCATGGGCTCCTCTGTGGTGGGCGAATTGGTGGACACCCTGATCTTCTGCAGCATCGCGGCGTCGGTCATCGGCATCACGGACTTCGGCTCATTCCTGAATTACGCCCTGGCCGGCTTCGTTTATAAGACAGCCGTGGAGTTCCTGTTCGTACCCGTCACCGTGCTGGTTGTGGGCTGGATCAAGAAGCGCGAGCCAAGCTACGGGGCAGCGGCAGCCTAGGCTTGGGCTGGCCCGGCGCTGAATTTACCGGAGGACGCCCAGGACGCGGGAGCTGTACGAGATCGCCGGAAAAGCCCGGCGACCTCGCGCGGCTCCCGGGTATTCGCGCAGCCCGGCGTTCTCGAAAACCAGTGAGACGCAGGACTCTCGAAGGACGCCCGGCTCCTGTCACCGACGGAGGGCCTTCAGAACGCGCGCTTTGAACTCCTGCTCCTGAAAAAGGTCGCGCCATTCGACGCGGATGAAGGACCAGCCGTCCTCAACAAGTGCCTTTTCCCGGCGTCGTTCCTCAAAGATCACGCGGTCCGTGCGTTCGTACCTGAAATACTTGACCTCACCGTCGAACTCAAGGGCAACCTTTTCCTTTTTCCATGCGAAGTCCATCCGGTGGCGGCCAATCCTGCTTTGCACCTCCACCTGAGCCGCGGGCATGGGCAATTTGAGGCGGGCAAGCAGTTCGCGGGTCAAAGTCTCCCCAGGGGATTCGGACAGGGGGTCAGCATTAGCCAAGCACCTCTGCAGGGTTCGGACTCCTCGGCGTCCGGACAAGGAATTCGCGTGGGCGTGCATGAGATGCTTGTCCGCTCCGAGCCGCAGTGCGTGGTCCATGATGATCAACGCTTGCCTATAGTTCAGGGTCCTGGCACAGTCCACGGTGGTTCGTTCCAGATCGGTGACCTTCAGGTACTCCACTGTGGTGATCTGCGAGGGAGTCAATCGAAGCTTGTGTCCGCGAACATCCTTGCCGAGTCGCTCGCTGGATGGGTTGGACGGAAGCGCGACGTGGATGGTTTGATCCACGTTCCAAAGAAACAGCCCGTGGAGCCTGGCCGCGGACGTGTGGCTGTAGACGTAGCCACCGTTGGACGTGGTTAACGTTCCGTGTGCATGCGCGTGGATCAGTTGCTTTCCCCGGATGTCGTCCGGCTGCTTGTCCCACGCCGCGCGACGTATATAGCACCCTTGCCGCACACGGAGGAGGTCACCTTGCCGCACCAGTGCGCCGATTGCGCGTGAACTGAGTCCCAGTTCATTGAGCTGCTGGGTGCGCCAGAGCGTTCCCAGCTGTGGGAGGGCCGTAGCTTGTTTCTGACTCATCTACCCAGCCTCGGTCACGCGCACAGCCGAAAGTAGCCCCCGCCGTCGTTATGTGGACAACGCGCGAGATCGCCGGACCTTTGCCGGGGACGCCGGGCCTGTGCGGGATAGCCGGACAGGCCCGGCGATCCCGTTCACCTCCGGCGATCTCGGCGCGCTTGGACGCGCTAGGAGTAGTACCGCCCCAAGGTCTCGGCCTTGAACTCGAAGAAATCCCCGGATTCGATGGCCAAGCGGGCGTCGTCCACCATCTTCACCACGAAGCGCTCGTTGTGGATGGAGATCAGGGTTGCCGAGAGCATTTCCTTGGCCTTGAACAGGTGGTGGATGTAGGCACGCGAATAGTTCAGGCAGGTGTAGCAGTCGCAGCCGTCCTGCAAGGGGCCGAAATCGGTCTTGTACTTGGCCCCGGACAAGTTGAACCGGCCAAACGGCGTGTAGAACGCAGAGTTCCGCGCCACCCGGGTGGGGGAGACACAGTCAAAGGTGTCGGCGCCGTTCTCGATGGCCGTGAAGATGTCATCCGGTTCGGAGATACCCAGCAGGTGGCGCGGCTTGTTTTCGGGCAGCTCCTCGTTGCACCAGCGCACAATCGTGCCAAGGTTTTCCTTCTCCAACGCCCCGCCGATCCCGTACCCATCAAACGGCATGGCCCCCAGATCCTGGCAGGCCTTGCGCCGCAGGTCCTCGTACTGGGCACCCTGGATCACGCCGAACAAAGCCTGGTATGGCTTGCCCGCACGGGATGACGTCAACGCAGCGTGCTCTTCCAGGCAGCGCAAGGCCCAGAGCCGCGTGCGCTCGAGGGATTCCTCCTGGTACGCCCGCGAGTTCTGCAGCGTGGTGAGCTCATCGAAGGCGAACATGATGTCCGCTCCGATCTGGTGCTGGACCTGCATGGAAATCTCGGGGGAGAAACGGTGCCTGTCCCCGTTCAGGTGGGATTTGAACCAGACGCCGTCGTCGTCGATGTAGGCGAGCCGTTCCTTGCCGGGCGCCACTGCGTCGTCGGGCCCGGAAGAATCCACGTTCTTCATGTCAATCACTTTTTTGAACCCCGAGCCAAGGCTCATGACCTGGAATCCACCGGAGTCTGTGAAGGTGGGGCCCGACCAGTTCATGAACGCACCGAGTCCGCCGGCGGCGTCGAGGATTTCAGGTCCCGGCTGCAAGTAGAGGTGGTAGGCGTTGGCAAGGACAGCCTGTGCACCGAGTTCGGCAATGGACTCCGGGAGCACGGCTTTGACGGTCGCTTTGGTCCCGACGGCAATGAAGGCGGGCGTCCTGATGGTCCCGTGCGGGGTGGTGATGGTGCCGGTGCGGCCAAGGAAAGCGCCGCCGTTGGCGTCCACTTGGGCGCCCGACGGCGAACACGTTTCCGTCAGGCGCTTGCCCACCGAGAACGAGAACTCCGATTGCCGGGCAGCCAAGCCAGGCAAGCCAGACGGTCCCGCCAAGCCAGCCAAGCCAGGCGAGCCAGGCGAGCCAACCAAGTCAGGCAAGGCCGGGGTCGTGGAAGATGCAGAAGCGGAGGCAGGAACGGAAGCTGGCACGCTACCAAGTGTGCCAGCTTTACCGGGAGCAGCCTGCCGAAAAAGCCCTACGCCCCGGAGTTCCCGGCCTTCCAGTTGTCCCACGATGACCGGATGTCCGCCAAGGTGTGCGCCCCCAAACCGTACGTGGAGGCAATCACCATGGACCCGCCGTCGGGCCTCTTTTCCGGAATCGGCAACTGCTCCGCGACTATCAAGAGTCCGTCGCCGTGCTCCGCGTAGCTGTGGACGGTGAGGCCCACCTGGTGCCGGCTCTTGAACCAAACCTTGCCGGATATCTTCTCTCCGGTGGCAAGCGTGAGCGAGTACTCCTCCCCAACGGGCGGCAAATCGCCCAGGCCGAGTTTTTCAATGGCGGGCCCGCCCTTGCCTGGAACGGAGATGAAGTGGGTCCGGCGCTGCCCGTGGGGATGCCGTTCCAAGGCAAAGCGGAGCTGATGCAGGAACGTGAGCCAACCCTGGGTGATGTCTTCGTCCCACTCAGCCCATTCGGAATCGTGGTCCAGGGCGGCCCTGGTGATCTTCACTTCAGTGCCGCCGGAAACGGGGTGGAGTTCGAAGACATCCCCGCCGTTGACGGTCAGGCTGGTGTGATCCGGCCCTTCCACGACATCGGTGTTGAAGTAGATCTGTTTGATTTCGTCGGTGAGGTCATCAGCTTCCCAGCCGTGCCATTGAGCCACCAGCGACGGTTCGCGCAGCATTGTCCAAACCTGCTGCGCGTCGGCATTAATAACAACGCTCAGATTGTTCGTCATGGCCCCGAATCTACCGCCGTTCGTGTCCACAAAACAGGCCTTGATCTTCCCGGATAAACCGGGCAGGGGAAGTCAGGCGCGGACCGATTCGAGTTCGTTGCCGATCCGACGGGCCAACTCTTCCTCACCGATGGTTTTGGATCCACCGTGCGCGCGGAGGAACATGAGTGCTTCGAGCCTGAGGAACCGCCATTCACGCTCGGCTTCGTGGTTGCCGTTATCGATCGCGCGGAAGATTTCTTTGTCATACAGATTGGGTTCGTTCAGTGAGCGCTGCCTGACCCGGGCGTTGATCCTGGCCTTGAAGGGATCTTCCTCCTGGGATTCGGGGGCCCGCAGCAGTTTCTCGTAAACGGCTGCCCGATCGCTTTGGCCCGCTTCGCGGCAGATGAAACTGGACAGCGCCAGAGCACGTTCAATTGATGCCCACCGGTCCAGGTTGCCGTCGAAAGGCAGGACGTTCAGCAGGTCGGCAACGGCCAGCGCATGGTCCGGGTCCCGCAGCACAATGCAGAGGTCGAACGCCAGGTTGCTGAGGTCCCGGAGGCAGCTTCCGGACTTGGTGTTGATGCCCTTCGTCAGGCGGTCAGCGAGGACCTGCACACCGTTTTTGCCCTTGTGGTTGGAGGCCGCGGCACTCACCACGGCCTCCGGAGTGCCCTCCGGTTCAGGGATCAGGGCAAGTTCTTCGGGGCTGGGTCCGGTGTACGACGGTGGCGTATCCGGGCGTGGAGGCACGACGACGCCGGGTCCGGCCTGGGTGTCTTCGTCGCGCCCTGCTGAGGTGCTGGAGTCCGGGGTGCTTGAGCCAGCGGTGCTTGAGCCCGGGGTGCTTGAGCCCGGGGTGCTTGAGCCCGGGGTGCTTGATTCGGCGGTGCTTGCGTCGGCGGTGCTTGAGCCTGCGGCGTCGGAGCCGTCCGGGTCCAGTGCAGGGCCAACCCCTGCTCCGTCACCCACGGGCACACTGGACCCAACAGCGATCCGCACCGTGCCGCCGTCGACCATTGTCACCAACAGCATTGCGGCAACGCCGTAGTCGTCGTCCTGCACCTCGATGCCGGCGATTTCAGCGGCTGGCCCGTCCCCTGGCGGGTAGAGAAAATCTCCGGGCCGCAGGTCCCCAGCCTGCTTCTCTCTGTACTGCTGTGTGGCTGGGCTGTGAGTCATCGGAAGTCCTTTGGTTCTCTTGGGGTCCGCCGTCCAGTCTACAAAGACCAGCCGGCGCGGGGGCCGGGACCCGCTAGAGAACGATGCCCGAGAAAGCCAACGCCTGGCGCACGAGGTTCCCGCGGCCGCCGTCGAATTCCTGCTGGACGTTCTCGCCCAACACTTCCTGCGGCGTCATCCAGGTCAGTTCCAGGGCGTCCTGGCGCGGCTCGCATTCGCCGGTTACGGGGATGATGTAGGCAAGCGAAACAGCGTGCTGGCGGTCATCGGTGAAGCCTGTCTGCGACGGGGCCGGGAAGTACTCGGCCACCGTGAAGGGAACGGGGCTGATGGGCAACTGCGGAAATGCGAGGGGGCCGAGGTCCTTTTCCATGTGGCGCAGGAGGGCGGCACGGATGGTCTCGCGGTAGAGGACGCGGCCGGAGACGAGGTAGCGGACCATGTTTCCGTCGGCGTCGCCCTGGAGAAGCGTGCCAACCTCGTTCACATAACCGAGCGGATCCAACCTGACCGGAACAGCCTCCACGTAGACCATGGGGAGTCGGCCGCGGGCTTCGAAGAGGTCTTCATCTGAAAGCCAGCCTGGATACGGGTCGGGTGTACGTACGCTCATGGTTAAGTTCTACCCCATCCCCCGCCGAACTTCCTTGGAGGCGTCGCCGTAGCTGCGGGGTTACGCTCTCGGCGGTATTGGAGGGCCGGAATGGACGCGGGCGGTTCCCCGGATGCTATGCGCGCAAGGATTCTACGCCGCCGGTGCCTGCCGGAGTGGTTCGATCACAATCGACGCCGGCGCAGCGCCACCTGAGGCATCCGGGTTGGCGACGTACAGGACGTCGTCGCTGATCCTGGCCTCGATGTTCGCTTCGCTGAGCCGGCGCAGCAGCGGTTCCAGGCCGCCGTCGTACTCAAAAGCGAGGTCGCCATGGGTGCTGGCTGCACCGTGGATGATCCTCAGGATCCCGCCGTTCTTGGTAGTGAAGGTGGCTGATTCATCGTCCTCCGAACGGGGCCGGGCTCCGATGTTACGCAGGTCGTTCGCTGCCAGGCCAACCAGGGGGCTGACCCAGGTGGCTACCACCGTCAGGGCGGAGTTGGCGTCGGCGGAGGTTGCCCACGTGCCATCTACTGCACGGCTGGCGGGGAAGGCGAAGAACCCGAATCCGTCCTCGGCAGAGATCTGCACCGTGGGCCCGTCCGGGGTTTCCTGGACCTCTGCCTGGGTGCCGGCTTCCTCGGTGCGGCGCGCGAACTCCTCCAGGTTCCCCACCTCCACCCCGAAGATCGTGGAGCCATCCAACGGGTGTCCGTGCTCCACGGCCCTCACCGCGAGGCGACCCGAACCGGCGTCGAACTCCCACCAGCCGGCGTCATCCACAGTCTTGACCAAACCCAGTGCTTGGAGGAGCGCGACCCAGAGATCGGGGCGGGACGTGTAGTGGGTGGGGCGGGATCGCAGCATGGGTCCTCCTGGAGTGGGCGGTCAGTTCCCAGCCTATGCCGCGTGGCCTTCTCAGGGGCGGGCTCTTTCGCAGCAGAATGGACCCATGCCCCTTGAGCTCCCGGAACTCCTTGTCAAAGACGGCGCCGCGTGGCGCGAATGGCTTTCAGCACACGCCGCCGAGAGCCCCGGGGTGTGGCTGATCCTGCACAAGAAGGGCGGCAGCATCACCGAATTGGATTACGACGCCGCCCTGGATGAGGCCCTGTGCTTCGGCTGGATCGATGGCCAGTCGAAAAGCCGCGACGACCAAAGCTACATGCAGCGGATGACCCCGCGGGGCCGCAAAAGCATCTGGTCGGCCCGGAACGTGGGGCACATTGCCCGGCTGGAATCCGAGGGCAAGATGACCGACGCCGGACGCGCCGCCGTCGCCGCTGCCAAGGCCGATGGCCGCTGGGAAGCTGCCTACGCCGGACCTGCCGACGCCGTTGTTCCGGAGGACCTCGCCGCAGCCATCGCCGCCGTGCCCGAAGCCCAGGCGATGTTCGACGTCCTGACCTCCCAGAACCGCTTCGCCCTGATCCACCGCACCAACGGCGTGAAGCGGGCAGAAACCCGGGCCCGCAAGATCGCAGGGTTCGTGGAGATGCTGGCCAGGCACGAAACGCCGTACCCCCAGAAGAAACGTCCGGCCTAGCCCGGGCTCGCCGGCGTGAGGGTAGCTGCTGCTTCGAACGTCATCCACGCCTGAAGCTGGGTGGAAAGTTCGACGGCGGCACCCGGCGGATACGTTTCGGCCGCCGGTCGCAGGGGGTCGGGAGAGAAAAGAACCGCCGGTTCTCCGTCGCGGTCTTTGGTGCCGCGCAATTCAGGAGCTTCGCGGCGGCCCGACCAGAAACCGGCGGCCGTTGCGTGCACCAGCTCCCGGGCAGTGTCCCGGGCCGTTGCGGGCAATCGCTGATCCCGCGCTGCAACTGCCAGATAGCGGACCAGGATGCCGGTGAACAGTCCACCGTCGCCGGTCCCGTCTCCACGGATGACGCGCGTGCCGGGAACTGTCAGCTCGCGGGACACTGCCTGCACCAGCAGGGCGGCGCGCTCCAGGTTCTCGCGGCCACCGAGTTCGAGCAAGGCACCAAGAACCGGGCCCTGGTTGTAGGTGTACACGGCTTCCTCGAGGACGGTTTCACCCCGGCGGATCCGGAGGCCATCCATGTAGACCCCACGTTGGGGGTTCAAGAGCCTGCTGTTGAGCCAGTTCACCAGCGACTGGGCCCGTTCGCTGCGGCCGGTCCGCGCAAAGTAGAGCGCCACGGGAGCTGTAGCCGGGGTGTTCTTGAAGTCCCGTGCGGTGCTCCAGAATGTTCCTCCGCCGAGGTCGTCCGTAGAGGCGGAATCGAACTGCAACGTCAGCCTCTTGCGGACGTAGGCATTGCGTCGACGGCCCGGGTTCCTGGTTTCCTCGGCCAGCTTCTCCAACCGCAACGTCGAGAGCGCCAGCCAGGCCATGTCGTCGTAAAAGTGGTTTTCGAACCTCAACAGGTTCCGCAGCCGGATGGTGGTGACCAGTCGCGAAGCCAGCCGGCCCGCGCTGGGGCGGGAGGCGCCGTCGAACTTTGTTGCCGCAGCCAGCTCGCGGCGGCCGGCGTCCACCAGGCAATCAACATAGTGTGCCTGCCACCAGTAATGCCAAGGACCGGCGATTTGGCGGAGGGGTTTCGTGGGTAGGGTGACCGCCCCGATGTGCGTTCCGGGGAGGAAACACAGGCGCCGGCCGAAGGTCCGCGTGACTGAACGGGCGGCTTGGTTGGCGCGCGATGCCCACTCGCCCGGGTCTGTGGAGGGCAACGGCTGGTCGGCAGGATAAGCGTCGGCTGGCATGGCCCCAGCCTATCGAGGGTGCGCTGGCTCACAATTCCAGTTAACATGCATTAACGGATTTTGGCTCTGCATCAAGTCTGCATCAAGGAGGATGGATGGACATCAAGGGTACGGTTGCGCTGGTTACGGGTGGGGCCTCAGGGCTGGGGGCCGCCACCGCAAAGCGGTTGTTCGACGCCGGTGCGTCGGTAGTGCTGGTCGATCTGCCGCAATCGGCGGGTGAGACCTACGCGGCAGAACTGAATGCCTCCGGCGCCGATGCCCGGGCCGTTTTTGTCCCCGCCGACGTCACCAATGAACAACAAGTCCAGGCCGCCGTCGACGCTGCCGCAGCCCTTGGACCGCTGAGGATCGTGGTCAACTGCGCCGGAATCGCCACCCCCGGCAAGGTCTTGGGACGCGACGGCGTGCTGCCCCTGGAAACGTTCAACAAAGTCATCCAGATCAACCTGGTGGGGACTTTCAACGTGATCCGGCTCGCCGCCGCAGCCATGGTCGAAATCGAGCCGGTATCCACTGAACTGGGCGGGCCCGAGCGGGGCGTCATCATCAATACCGCCTCGGTTGCCGCCTTCGAAGGCCAGATCGGACAGCCTGCCTATGCTGCCTCCAAAGGTGCGGTGGCTGCGATGACCCTGCCGCTGGCACGCGAATTCGCGCGTTCGCTCATCAGGGTGGCCACTATAGCGCCAGGAATTTTTGAAACACCCATGATGGCCGGACTTCCGCAGGCCGCGCAGGACTCCCTGGGCCAACAGGTCCCACACCCCGCGAGGCTGGGCCGTGCAGGCGAATACGCCCAATTGGCCGCCCACATCGTGGAGAACGCCATGCTCAACGGTGAAACAATCCGGCTGGACGGCGCCATCCGCATGGGTCTCAAATGATGGGCGACTACAGCGGCGACACGTCTGCCGGGAGCGCCGGGGGCACTGCCGGGGGCAATATCAGGGGCGCCGGTGGCACTGCCGGGAGCGCCGGTGGCGTGTCTCCTTCCTCGGTGGCAGACCTGCCCACCGCCGACTTCTTCGACTTCGAGTCCTTGCTCAGCGTCCAGGAACAGCGGAAACTCAACGAACTTCGGGCTTTCCTGGCTTCTGAGATCGCACCCTACGCCGGGCAATGGTGGGAGAAGGCCGAATTCCCGGAACACATCCTGCCCAAGCTCGCAGCGCTTCGGCTCAGCGCGCCGGCACAGCGAGGGTACACCCACCTGTTCGCCGGCCTGGTCATCGCCGAAATGACCCGGGTAGATACCTCGATTGCCACGTTCTTCATGGTCCATCACGATCTCTTCGTGGAGTCGCTCTACGACTTTGGCAGCGACTCACAACAGGACCGCTACCTCGACGACGCCTCCAACCTGCGCACCACCGGCGCCTTCGCGCTCACCGAACCCAACCACGGGTCCGACGTCGCAGGTGGCATGGAGACCACGGCCCGGAGGATCCGCCAGGCAACTTCCGACGGCGGCGACTACTGGGTGCTCAACGGTGCCAAGCGCTGGATAGGCAACGGGACGTTTTGCGACTACATGCTGGTGTGGGCCAAAGACGAAGCCGACGGAGCCGTACGCGCATTCATTGTGGACGCTACCTTGCCGGGAATCACCCGGAGCCGCATCGAGAACAAAATCGCATTGCGGACCGTGCAGAACGCTGACATTCGCTTTGTTGACGTGCAGGTCGCCGAGGCTGACCGCTTTGCCGGGATCAGCAGCTTCTCCGACACCAACCACCTGCTGCGCGGCTCCCGGATCATGGTTGCCTGGCAAGCAGTAGGCCAACAACTGGCCGCGTTCGACGTCGCCCGGCAGTACGCCGTCGAACGCATGCAGTTCGGAAAGCCGCTCGCCAAGTTCCAACTCATCCAACAACACTTGGTGGACATGCTGGGCAACGCGGTAGCCAGCATGGGAATGATGGTCAGGATCGCCCAGCTTCAGGAAGACATCTCCACGGACGCGCAAGGCGTTCGCCACGGCGGGGCAGACATGGCCCAAGTGGCTCTCGCCAAGGCCTACTGCAGCGCCCGGATGCGGGAGAGCGTGGCTTTGGGCCGGTCCATTCTGGGTGGGAACGGAATCGTCACCGACTACCGGATCGCCAAGATCTTTGCCGACGCCGAAGCCATCTACACCTACGAGGGCTCCTACGAGATCAACTCGCTGATTGTGGGCAGGGCAGTAACCGGGGTTTCAGCGATCACCTAGGGTCCGGGCGGCCATGGTCGGGTTCTTCACTCTTGGGGAAGTTTCTCGCCGGCTTCCACCCGTACATCAATTGAATTGCCCCGCACCGGCATAGGGCACGTCCCGTACGGAGTGAAGGCGCTGGGGTAGTTGATGCTGCGGTTGAAATCGATCACCACCGAGCCATCGGGGCGGGGCTTCGGGATGAAGACCTTTCGCCACTCGTCCGTGGTTTGGCCATTGGTCTCATCGTGGAAGGTCACGTTGAGGGCACCCAGTTTCTCTTCCTCCGCATGGAGCCGGACTTCATGGGGGACACCCGGGACCCGGAAAACCACTTCACCCACGGAGCGGTGGACCCCGTCCACCAAAGGGTTGGCAGTGCCGATGGGAACATCCCGGGGCTCGTCATACGCTTCGAAACGTCCCTGAATGACCCAATCCGGGTTGTAGTCGTAGCTGGGAACACCTTGAAACTCCGTCAGCACGGGAGAGCTGTTGTCACGGGTTCGGATGGCGTACTTGTCCGCACGCATGGCGAGTTCAACCACCACTTGCTTGCCGTCGGCGCCACCATACTGAACCCACATCAATGACTCTTCGTCCTCAAGAGCTGCGCGGATGGTCCCTTCGACAGGCTCGCCCGTGGCCACGAACGTTAACCCGTCCGCTGCGCTCGCCGAAAGAAAAGCGGTAGTTCCGTCGGTAGACCAAAGACCGGGCGCGAGTTCTACTTCGCTCGGGTCCGGCTCCAGCCACTGGAACGAGGTCAAGGTCAGCCAGCCATGCCCGGAAGCCAGCGCCGAGTGCCGGCCCGCACGGAACCGCTCCCAACGGGCAAGCTGGGCATCGGTTGCTGTGGTGGGCGAGCTCATGGGTCTCCTCGGACTGGTCTTGATGTCACATCGCGTGCTGCACTTCCCTCAACTATGGGCCGGGCGTGGACATTCCCTGAATTTGAGCCGGGGCCATGGCGTGGCGGGGCCGCTGAAGTGGAACCGCGCTGAAGCGAAACCGCGCTGAAGTGGAACGGCTGCGGAGTGGAACCGCGCAGGAGTGGAACCGCGCTGAAGTGGAACGGTCCTGAAGTGGAACGGCGGTGGAGTGGAACGGCCCGCGCTGGCCCCCAACTCATGCCAGCGCGGGCCGAGACTAAGAAATCGACTGATGGGCGGACAACTTGTGCCCAGCCCATCAGTCGATACAGCCCTTAGTGGGCCTTGTCAGTGCACCTTCGGCGTTAGTGCGACCTACGGCCGGACCAACGTGATCCCGCGAAGGCGAGCAAAGATCCAAGGGCCAAGAGGGCGGCCGCGATAAAGACGAATGCCGTTCCCTCCGCTCCCGTGTTTGCCAGCGGCTCCCCAGGCTCAGCCGTGGCAGGTGCCGATGGGGCTTCCGTCGGCACCACAGCGATGGGTTCGGTGGTGCTCGAGCTAGGTAAGGGCGTTGCAGTACCCGTGGGGGTTGCCGTGGTGGTGGCACTCGGGCTTGGGCTCGGGCTGACTGTTGCTGTGGGCGTCGGGGTAGGCGTGGCCGTCGCGGTTGCCGTGGGGGTCGTGGTGCTTGGGCTCGGGGTAGGCGTGGGCGTCGCGGTTGCCGTGGGGGTGGTGGTGCTTGGGCTCGGGGTTGGTGTGGGGGTGGGCGTCGGGCTGCCGTCGCCTGTACCGCTTCCGCTGCTCCGCCGGGTTTGGGCGCCCACAGGTGTTTCCTGGCCCGAGATCGTGACAATTCCGCTGTTCTCGTAGACATCCAATGCCGGATCGGTCACGCGCGTCACTACGTACAGCTCCACGTGAAGACCTTCGGGAAGGCCGGTCCAGCTCGCAGTAAGCTTTTGCGGAGTGCAGTCGAGGGTAGCCGGGTACTGTTCGTTGGCGTAAGGCTCGGTGATGTTCCCGTCGTCGTTCAACACGCGCCCAACGCGCGGTGTTACCTGGCTGCAGTCGATCTCCATACCTGCGGACGGGGTATCGATGACCACCACGTCATTGGTCTTCGCGGACATGGGCGGCATGTAGAAGACCGACTCAAGAACCGTCTGGGCGGGATCAACCCACCACATCGCCTTGCCTGCCTCTGTCGGGACGGAGGGGCCGCAATCCGACGTGCAGGGCTGGACAACCACTGGAACGCGCAGCACTGAGGAACCTACGGTAAAGCTCAGTTCTTCAACCCCGCCGTCGCCTGGATCAACCGAATACTGGGTACTGAAGGAACACGTTCCCCCAACATTGAGTGGCTGTTCTGCCACGAAGTCGGTCAGGGTGAACACCACCAGGCCGGAGTCGTTTGCGGTGGCGGTGGCCACCGTTTCGCCGTCGGGATTCTGCAGATCAAATGACGTGACCCCAAACCAGCGCAGTTGCGTCGGCAGCTGGAGGCTGAAGGTATCACCTGGCTGGGAATTGTCCGGCACGGACCATTCACATGTCAGATCCACTTGGTCCCATTGACTGGAAACCACTGATTCCGTCGTCAAGGTGATTTCCGCATCCGTCAGCTCTGCAGCATTGGCGGGCAAAGCGGACATGCCCAGCCCCAGGACGGCCATGACAACCGCCAGAACGGCGGCTATCAATGACGCGGTTTTTAGATGGATCTGATTTTTCATGTGCTGGATGGTCCTTAAAATCCGTGGTGAGATGCTCCGTCAATAGATGAGTGGGGGGCCTCGCCGGTTCGTGACGGCGTCACGTAAAACCGGCTTCTTTTGTTCAGCAAGCCGAGTCCTGTGCCGATGTTGCCGTGGCGGAAGCCGCCGCTGCAGCTGCCGAAGACAGTGGGTAGAACCGAAGCCTTGCAGGGCCCATGGCGCCATCCCCTAAAGCTTCCAGGGCGGCCTTGCACTCCACCAACCTGCAAAGGTTGCTTTCGCTGAAGGGAAAGAGCACATGCACGGCCGAGTTTTGGTACATGGCCATCGCTCCAGTGCCGTGCAGTTGGCCTTTGACGGCTTCTCCCAAGCGGGCCAGCAGAGTCCAGCAGTGGGTCCGGCTGTCACGTGGCCCGGCAAGGGAGATGATGGCCAAGGCATGGGCGCCCCTGCAGTCCGGTCCTGTCCCCATGGACGACACTTCGTGGATGCGTCGCTGAAAATGCGCCTGGGTGGCCAGCCCTGTGTACACATCCGTGCACGAGATCGACGGCGCCATTTCTGCAACTTCTGCCCAGCCTTCCGCCAGTGATTGCAGGGCATCGATGTCCAATGCTCTTTCCGCAGCGGAGAACAATGCCCGGAAATCGGTCATCGTTTCGCTGATGCTCACGCCATTCCTGGCGCGGGCTGCGCCGAGCGACTTGGCAGCAGGGGCCGGAACAGTTGCGCTGGATGCGAGCGAAGTGACGACGCTCCGGACCTCGGGCAGGAACCAGTCGGCGCGGAACCGCCAACCTGTTTGGTAACTGGTGGTCTGCCATCTACGCAGCAAAAGGTGCCGCGAGAACGTACACTCTGCGAATGATTTTGTCCGGAACGATGTCATATCCGAAGAGTGTGCAGAAAAGCCGTTTCGTGACGAAGCAGAGAGCACAATTCGTTGCTAAAGACAGTGTATAAATCGCGTCACGTCTTGCCGTCTACCCCCACTCAATACATATGGGCAGGATTATTAACGGGTTGGGGGCGCCTTAGATGGCACGAAGGTCACAAACGGGCAGCCAGATGGATGTCGACGTCGACAGCGACGGACACCTCATCGGGTTGGTCCGTGCCGGCGAGTTGTCCGCATTCGACGGGCTTTATGAGCGCCATATTTCCATTGCCTCCACGGTAGCCAAGCGCAACGTTGACAATCCCAGCGATGCCGAGGACGTTGTTGCGGAGGCATTCCAAGCCGTGCTTCAAAGCCTGGTGGCCGGCAAGGGGCCGGATACCTTTTTCCGGGCCTACTTGCTCTCCACCGTGACCAGGCTGTCGCACCAAAGGAATCGAAAGGCCGGCAGGGTCCTCCCAAGCAGCGACGAATCCGTCCTGGACCAAATGTTGCCAAACTCCGATTCCGCAGTCAGCGCCTTTGAATCACACACAGTGGCAAAAGCCTTCCGGGCCCTGCCGGAACGGTGGCAGGCCGTGCTGTGGTACCTGGACGTTGAGCGCATGAAGCCAGCGGCGGTCGCACCGATTCTTGGGCTCTCCGCCAACGCAGTTTCCGCACTGGCACTTCGCGCGCGTGAGGGGTTGAGGCGGCACTACCTCCAGTTCCACATTGCCGACCAGCCTGATGACGGCTGCGCCGCATTCGTCACCAAGCTGGGAAACTTCCTCCGGGGCGGGCTCTCCACAGCGACGGAGCGCAAAGTCCGCGAACACTTGAATGGTTGCTCCAAGTGCACAGCAGCCCTTGCGGAGCTCAAGGACGTTGAGAACAGCATGAGGGTGGTCCTTCTTCCCCTGGTGACGGGCATACCGGCTGCTGCCTGGGCCGTCCATGGGGGCGGACTCGGCGTCCTCGGGGGAATGGCGCCAACAAAAGCGGTGTTTGCCGTTCCTGCCTTGGCCAAACCCGCCGTCATGGCCATCATTGCTGCGGCGGGCGTGGGGCTGGCGCTGGGAGCCGTGGGCATAGTGGATCAACTGACCCCTGATGCCTATATGGAAGAGCGTGCCGTTGAAACAGGCGCCCCGGCACTGGAGAAGGACCCGGTGCCGGCTACCCCATCGCCGTCCACAACAAGCACATCGGAGCCAGCCCCTTCGGCCTTGGTTCCGCCCCCGCCGCTCGAAACCATGGCACCAGTGCCGCAACCGGAGCCGCCAACAGAGCCAGTCGCGCCGCTTGTTCCGGATCCGCTGCCGACGCCCACGTCCACTCCAACCACGCCGGCGCCCACACCCTCGGAGGTGCCGTCGGCGCCTGGACCGGCGAAGGTTTCCGGTACTGCCAGGCGCACTGATGAAGGCTACTTCCGCGGTGTGGCCATGGAAATAGACTTCAAGGCCTCAGGCTCCGGGCCCCTTGGGGCGGGCACGGCGGTCTTTTCCGTCGGCAGGGACTCGCGGATCGTGGAGGATTCCATCAAAGCACCGGGCGGATGGTCCTGTTCCATGGCGGGCGGCACTGAAGTCACATGCACAACGGATTCAGTCCAGCGCAGCGATCTGCACTTCCATGTCACTGTGCAATCCAGGCGCCATCAGACCGACGGTGTACTGACGTACTCCCTGAGCGGGAGCGGGCTGGCCAAGGGGGAGTTTGACTACCGCTACTAATCGGGTTGGGCGTGCGGCGTCACGAATTTTCTTCCCTACCCACTACTTCTACGGCGGTCTTCGGAGATTGAAACCGTGCTGATTCGATATGCGTTATGGGGGCACTATGGAGGCAACGTTGTTCGCCGTTGCTGGATTGTTGGGGATTCTGGTGGCTGGCTGGGCTTTGATTCCGCCCGGCCGGAGCTGGTTTGTGCGGAAGTTCAGTTCACCGCATCGGCTTCGTTGGACGCTGGCCGGGCTGGGCATTCTGCTGCTGGCGGCGCTGGCGGGGTGTGCCGTCGGACGGCCGCATCCTTCCTGGCTGAACACGGTAGTTGTGGTTGCAGGCACAGCTTTGATCTTTGCGTGCCTGGTTGCACCGGCGTTCCGGATTCCTTCCAGAATGGCATTCCAACCCCGAAGGGTCCTCGCCATCGGCGCGCATCCTGATGATCTGGAATTGGCCTGTGGAGCCACGATCGCCAAGCTATCCGATGCCGGCCATGACGTAAGAACCATGGTGATGAGCACTGGGAGCAAGGGCGGAGACAGCAGTATCCGGGTGATTGAGGCTGCTGCAGGCTCGGACTTCATGGGGGCAACGGCAGTTCACGTCCATCAATTCCAGGACACCAACTTGTCAGAGCACGGGCAGGAGATGGTGAAAGCGATCGAGAAAGCAATCGAGGACTTCCATCCCGACGTCGTCATCACGCATTCCCGCCATGATTACCACCAGGATCATCAGGCGGTCCACAGCGCCACCATGCGCGCGGCACGGCGGCACTCCTCGATCCTGTGTTTTGAGAGCCCCTCATCTACCAGGCAGTTTGATCCCAGCGTTTTTGTAGACATCGCCGGATATGTGGATGTGAAAATCCATGCTGTCGGCATGCACCGGAATCAAAAGGGCAAGCCGTACATGAGCGCCGAAAGGGTCCGCAGTCTGGCGGCCTTCCGGGGTTCACAGGTGAAGACGGCGTATGCAGAAGGCTTTGAACCTGTTCGATTGCTCGGCTCTGCCGTAGGGGAGTTCTAATGGTGCGCGTGTTGGTGACGGGTGTAGGCGGGCCGGCAGGCTTCTCGCTGGCACGTCAATTGATGGACCAAGGACACTGGGTTTTGGGTGTCGACATGAAGCGGTTTCCCGCGTCGACGGCGGACGCCTTGTCCGTGGTGTCTCCCTCAAGCGCGCCCGGCTACTTGTGGGAACTCCGCGGGCTCGTCGCTGCCCACGGAATAGACCTGGTAGTGCCGACAGTCAGCGACGAACTGGTGATGGTGGCGGACGCCAGGGATGGTTTCGCCCCGGGATTAGAGGTCCTGATTGCAGACCCGGAACCCGTGCGGATCGCGAACGACAAGTACCTCACTATGAAGTGCCTGGCCAACGCCAATGTGGCTGTTCCGGATTTCGCCTTGCCCGGGGATTTCAGTTCCATTAACGAGGCAATGGCCCGCCTTGGGGGGTCCTTGGTGGTGAAGCCCAGGGTGTCGAGGGGTGGCCGCGGAGTCCAGCTCCTGGAAAGGACTGCCGACGGCGCAAGGAAAGCCGCTGAGGCGTGGTCCTTTCTGGATGATTCCTGGATAGTGCAGCGGTTTGCGCCGGGTACAGAGTACGCGCCCGTGGTTTTTCGGCCCTGGCAAGACTCCGGGCAGGAAGAGCTCGTGGGTGTGCTGGAGAAGGTGGAGCTCAAACAGGGGCGGATTGGAAATGCGCTATCGGTCAAAAGAGTGGATGGGCAAGAGACCGCCGACGTCGCAGGCTTGGCGCAGGAGGCATCCGCCGCGCTGGGCTTGGTGGGTCCGGTCGATGTTGACATTCGCCGCATGTGGGACGGAACGCCTGTAGTCCTGGAGGTCAACGCCCGGTTTGGCGCCAACAGTGCCTACGTTCCGGAACTCCTGGAGCGGGTCCTGCGGAGTTTCGCCCGGGGCACACTGCCTGGGCGGGCTGTTTGACATTGCTTGACGTGGCCTTGATGTTCGTCCAATGCGGCGGTTTGCTGATCCTAAGCTTCGGAGTGGTCAAGATCGCCTACGTTCCGCTGGCCCTGTATTTCAACTGGTTCCACCGGGCCAAGCCTCCAAAGCATCGCTACTCCGTCCTCAGCCAGCGGCCCTTGGTGTCTGTGATCGTCCCCGGTTATAACGAGGCCGTGGTTATCACCAAATGTGTGGAGTCGATCCTGGCGAGCCGATACCTGCGGCTTGAGGTCATTCTGGTGGATGACGGTTCCACCGATTCCACCGCAGAGATCATGATGGGCCTTTCGCAGCAGTACGACAGAGTGCGCTTTTTGTCGCAGGCGAACGCGGGGAAGGGCGCCGCGCTCAACCATGGAATCGCCGCAGCGCACGGCGACATCCTGATGTTCGTTGACGCCGACGGGATCTTTGCTCCGGACACCCTGATGAACATGTTGGAAGGTTTTGACCATCCAAAGGTTGGTGCGGTGTGCGGTGATGACCGGCCCGTCAATCTTGATCGTGTCCAAACCATGATGCTGGCCGTCCTGAGCCATGTTGGAACGGGCCTGGTCCGCAGGGCACTTTCCTTGCTGCACTGCCTCCCCATTGTCTCCGGGAACATCGGCGCCTTCCGGAGTGATCTGGTCCGGCAGTTGGGCGGGTTCCATGAGGACACCTTGGGCGAAGACCTTGAACTGACGTGGAGGGTCTACAAGGCCGGTTTCCGTGTTCGATTCCAACCCAATGCGTTGGTCTACGCTGAGTCACCCTCCACCATGGGCGGACTCTGGCGTCAGCGCGTTCGCTGGTCGCGCGGGCTGTTGCAAACACTCCGAATGCATGCGGGGATGCTCGGTCGGCGTCGTTACGGGCTGTTTGGCATTTTCCTTGTTTTCAACGCCATCACGATGGTGGTAATCCCTGTTCTGCAATTGGCCATCCTGGCTGTCCTGCCCTTCCTGTATATCGCCGGGGTGGGTCCGGTGCCAGGGCAAGTGTTCGCGATTCTTGGTTGGCTGGGACTCTTCGTGTCCTTGTCACTGGTCTGTTTTTCCATCGGCCTCAACCGTTCCTGGCGGGATCTGCGTTTCCTGTGGACCCTCCCTTTGTGGCCCTTCTATTCAGTCTTTGTGGGGATGGCCCTGACCAGCGCCATCGTCAAGGAAATAAGGGGCAGCCCGGCCAAGTGGAACAAATTGCAGCGGACCGGCGTCGTCAGCGTGATAGCGGCAGAGGCCAAAATCCGGGAAGGGGTGAGCGCTTGAAACGCGGACCGGCTACCGGGTTAACGGGAGCACTATTGGCCTCGAGCCTGGTGCTGACCGGGTGTGCCGGCCAACCAGTTGCGATACCGGGGGATCGCATGGTCAACCTGGGCTTTGAGGACGTGGTGAACAGTGAGCCCGGCTATCTTGGCAAACTCTCAGAACGTTTGGACTCAGTCAGTGCCACGGCGGTATCCATCTCCGTTGGACGCACCGACTGGACGGCCTTCCCGTGGCCCGGGCACGCAGGTTCGGAGTCCAATGAAGTCTCCCAATCAGGACGGGACTTTGTGGCGGAGTCCATCACGGCGCTTGAGACCGCGAACGACGGAAGCAAGCGCGATGTCGTCCTGACCATCGACGCCCTTTTGGGCCGCGCGCTGAAGGACGACCCCGCCATCGCGGGGCGCAGTGTTGACGGGACGGCTTCCGATTCCTTTGCGAGCGTTAACTCGTTGAGGCACGGAGAAGCCGGAACACGACTGGCTTCCCTGGCTGCTGCTGTCGCCATGAAGTACACGCCCACGGCGGTGAACATCACTGAGCTCATGTTCGACGACTTCACGTTTGGCCGCGACGACCTCGAGGACTTCAAAGCCACCACCGGCTCCACGGATTGGCCCCGGAACGGTGACGGATCCATCGATGCGTCAGACCCGCGTATCAACACCTGGCGCAGCGAAGCCACGGGGGACATCGTGCGCAAGGTGAGTGCCGCCGTCGAACCTCACGGCGTCAAGGTGGAGATGGACGTGCGCTCGCCGCGCGATTCACCGTCCGGGGACCGGGCGGACAGCGGACATGACTACGATCTCCTGCTCACGGAGGTAGACCGGCTTCACGTGTGGGAGTACGTGGGGCTCAACAGCGAACAGTCACCGAAGACCAGGGAATTGGCTGAATCAATGAACCGCCGCGCGGGCTCCCGCATGTCGTTGTCGGTGGGACTTTGGTCCAATGAGGGCCGCATATCGGCGGGAGAGTTCGGTACAGCTTTGCGGGAGGCGGCGCTCGGCGGGGCCACTTCGGTGTCTGTGACTCCGGCCAGCCTCATGGAGGACCAGCACTGGGAGGAACTGAGGAAGGCCTGGACCAGGGAGGTGCGGGCTGTTGAGCCGATTCCCCGGGGAGTACGCTGACCGCATGGGGATGGATGCAGTGGTCGCAATCGTGGTCAGCAGTGCCCTGATACTTGGCTCGATTTGGGCCGGCACACGGCTTGTCCAACGAGGAGTTCCAACGAAGGGTGCAACAGGAACGTTGGGAAGTGTCCTGTCCATGATTGAACCTGCAACCGGTGCGCCCACAAGGGTGGAGGCTGCTGCTGCGATTGAAGAGATGCGCCAGCGCCGGCACGAACAACTCTCCGCCGGGCCTGCTGCCGCGCACGAAGAGCTCATGAGCGGCAAGGTGGTTCTACCGGGCAGGACGGACCCCACAGCGTGACGCCAAAATCTGAGACGCATTCCATGGGTGGAGTTCGGTGCGGGTAAGATCCCGTAGGAAACCCTAGTAATCCGGCTCACAGTATCCAGCGCAGTGTACGGGCCAAAACCAGATCCCGAAGGTATGCATCCATGGTTCACACTGCCCCGCAAGACACTGATCTCGCTGCCGAACTGCGAGCGGACGTGCGCCGCGTTTCCACCCTCCTGGGCGAATCGCTGGTCCGTCAGCACGGTCCCGAACTGCTCGACCTCGTAGAGCAGGTCCGCTTGCTGACCAAGGAATCCAAGGAGGCGGCGCGCGGCGGTGCCGATGCCACCGGGCCTTGGAGCGCTCACGACGTCGTCGCCCAGGTCCGTGAATTGCTCGCCTCCCTGCCGCTGGACCAGGCGACCGACCTTGTACGGGCCTTCGCCTTTTACTTCCACCTCACCAACGCAGCCGAACAGGTTCATCGCGTTCGCGGACTCCGCACCCGGCAGGAGAAGGATGGCTGGCTGGCGAAGGCTGTTTCCGAGATTGCCGGACAGGCTGGTCCACAGGTCCTGCAGGACGTGATCAATGAACTCGACGTCCGCCCCATATTCACGGCGCACCCCACCGAAGCTTCCCGCCGTTCCGTGCTGGACAAGGTCCGTAAGCTTTCGGATGTCCTGGCGGAGCCGACGACTGAAGGCACCTCCGCACGTCGTCGACAGGACCGGCAGCTTGCCGAAATCATCGACCAGATGTGGCAGACAGATGAGCTGCGCCAGGTACGCCCGACGCCCGTGGACGAGGCGCGAAACGCCATCTATTACTTGAACAGCATTCTCACCGACGCCATGCCGGAGATGCTGACGGACTTGTCTGAGCTTCTGGCTGAGCACGGGGTCACACTTCCGGCAGCGGCTGCGCCATTGCGTTTCGGTTCATGGATTGGCGGAGACCGCGATGGCAACCCGAACGTCACGGCCGCTGTAACCCGCGAAATCCTGCAACTGCAGAACCAGAACGCCGTGCGCATCAGCATTGCCTTGATCGACGAACTCATTTCTGTGCTCTCCAACTCCACGGCACTCTTTGGCGCCGACCAGGTGCTGTTGGACTCCATCACGGAGGACCTCAAGAACCTGCCCGGGCTGGACAAGCGCATTCTTGAACTGAACGCGCAGGAACCGTACAGGCTCAAACTGACGTGCATCAAGGCCAAGCTCATCAACACCGGGCGCCGCGTTTCTGCCTCGACCTATCATGAGCCCGGCCGCGACTATGCCACCACGTCCGAGTTGCTGGCAGAGTTCGGGCTGCTCGAGGATTCGCTGCGCAACCATTCGGCCGCGCTGGTGGCCGACGGCGCGCTGGCCCGCGTTCGCCGGGCGCTCGCCGCCTTCGGCCTTCACTTGGCCACGCTGGACATCCGCGAACACGCCGATTACCACCATGATGCCGTGGGTCAGCTCGTGGACCGGCTCGGCACGGAAAAGCCCTATGGCGGCCTGAGCCGTGAGGAGCGCTTCGCGTTCCTGGGAGCTGAATTGGCTTCCCACCGCCCACTTTCGGGGCACCCCATTAAGCTTGAGGGCACCGCTGACGGCACCTACGACGTCTTCCGGAGCATCCGGCAAGCGCTCCACACGTATGGACCGGATGTTGTGGAGACTTACATCATCTCAATGACCCGTGGAGCCGATGACGTCCTGGCTGCAGCGGTTCTGGCCCGTGAGGCCGGCTTGATCGACCTCTTCGGCGCGAAACCGCACGCCAAGATCGGATTCGCCCCGCTACTGGAAACCGTGGAGGAATTGCGCGCATCTGCGGAAATTGTGGACCAGCTGCTGTCCGATCCGTCGTACAGGGAACTCGTTCGCCTTCGCGGCGATGTCCAGGAAGTGATGCTGGGCTACTCCGATTCCAACAAGGAATCCGGCGTCATGACGAGTCAGTGGGAAATCCATAAGACCCAGCGCAAGCTGCGTGATGTGGCGGCCAAACACGGTGTGCGTGTCCGTCTGTTCCATGGCCGGGGCGGTTCCGTGGGCCGCGGTGGCGGACCGACCTACGACGCCATCATGGCCCAGCCGAATGGTGTCCTTGAAGGTGAGATCAAGTTCACTGAGCAGGGTGAGGTCATTTCGGATAAGTACTCCCTGCCGGAACTTGCCCGCGAAAATCTTGAACTTTCCCTGGCAGCTGTCATGCAGGGCTCGGCCCTGCACCGGACGCCCCGTACGTCCGAGGACGAGCGCGAGCGCTACGCGAATGTCATGGAAACCATCTCGGACTCAGCGTTCCACCGGTACCGGACCCTGATCGACGATCCCGATCTGCCCGCCTATTTCCTTGCTTCAACTCCGGTGGAGCAGTTGGGTTCGTTGAACATTGGGTCGCGACCGTCCAAGCGGCCGGACTCCGGCGCGGGTCTGGGTGGTCTGCGTGCCATTCCTTGGGTCTTCGGCTGGACCCAGTCCCGGCAGATCGTTCCGGGCTGGTTCGGCGTGGGCTCCGGGCTGAAGGCCGCCCGGGAGGCAGGCAACACCGATCAGCTCATCGAAATGATGGACCGCTGGCACTTCTTCCGCTCGGTGATCTCGAATGTGGAGATGACGCTGGCCAAAACCGACATGGAGATCGCCGGACATTACGTGTCCTCCCTGGTGCCGGAAGAACTGCACCGCCTGTTCCACATGATCCGCGACGAGTATGAGCTCACCGTGGCCGAGATTGAGCGGCTGACCGGCGAGATCGAACTCCTCGATGCTCAACCGACACTCAAGCGCTCGTTGGAAATCCGTGACCAGTATCTGGACCCGATCAGCTACCTTCAGGTGGAACTGCTCCGCCGCGTACGTGAAGAGTCCGTGTCCGGGGCCGAAATCGATGAACGGCTCCAACGCGCCATGCTCATTACCGTCAACGGCGTGGCCGCAGGCCTTCGCAACACCGGCTAGGCAACGCTCTCCCACATCCCCCGGGGTTCGGACGGATCCCTCTATCACCTGCTGACAGAGGGTTCGGCCCTGGGGTGGGGGATGTGACAGAGGGTTCCGCCCAAGGGTGGGGGATGTGACAGAGGGTTAGGGTGGTGGGATGCCGTCGTTCCAAACCAAATTGAAGATCACTGGCCTCAAACCGGGAAATGCGCCCGAATCAGTGATGGCCGCAGCTGTCGAAGCCCTGGAAACCCGCCACCACGTGGAGTCGAACCAGTTGGACATCGTGGGCGGCGTCCCCCAGATCAGCCTCCGTTTCACCGTGGGCGATCGTGATTACAGCGGTGAGAACGACGAAGCCCGGACGTCGGCAGCCATGATGCGTGACGCCGTCGAGCGTGCGGCTATTACAGGAAGTTTGTACGTCCTGCGCCGCAGCCGTGGACGTTGGTCTCCGGTCTAGGAACGCCGCGGCGTTAATCAGGCTGGGGCACGTCGCCGGGGTTGTCGGCGTCGAACGGTTCTTCCACGGGGGAGCGGCTCCCGCGACGCCGTGTGACGATCAGGCCAACCACTACGCCGATCACCAGCCCTACACCCACTCCGATCAGCGAACTCGCCCAAAAGGGAAGCCTGGTGGTGGACCCGGTGAAGTAGCCAAGGCCGACTTGCCATACGGCCCAGAGGACTGCGCCCAAGCCGGCGCAGAGGCTGAAACCACGGACCGAAACGTTGGCGATGCCCGCCGCGGACGAGGTGGCGAGCCTGCCGCCGGGAATGAACCGCGCGCCGATGATGGCGCCGTAGGTGGACGATCGGCCGGCTTTGGCAATGGCCTCGTGAATTCCGCGGTGGACACGCCGACCCCATGACCATCGGTCCAGGACGTGGCTGATGCGCCGCTTGAACAACGCATAGACCGCCATGTCCCCGAGCCAGGATGCGAAGGCGGCGAGCACCAGGATCAGCCAGAAGTTGGCGTGGCCGTCGGCGGCGAGTGCGCCTCCGGTGATCACCACCATCTCTGAGGGAATGGGCGGGAAGAAGGCGTCGCCCAGCACCATGGGAACGATCCACAGGTAGATAGCGGATCCCCATGTAGCCGGGGCGGTGATGTCCATGGGCACAAGGTACCGCACTTGCCGCTCCTGCCGCTTCGGCGGGAGACTGGCGCCATGGAAATCGAAGTCCTGCAAGGAGACATCACCACCCGCACGGTGGATGCGATCGTCAACGCCGCCAATTCCTCATTGCTCGGTGGAGGGGGAGTGGACGGCGCGATTCACAGGGCCGCGGGCCCGGAGCTCCTTGCCGCGTGCCGCGAGCTACGACGCACGGAGTTGCCGGACGGGCTGCCGGTGGGTGCCGCCGTCGCGACCCCCGGGTTCTTGCTTCCTGCCACGTGGGTGATCCATACCGTGGGCCCAAACCGGCACGCCGGACAGACGGACCCGGCGCTGCTCGCGTCCTGTTTCCACGAAAGCCTGAAGGTGGCGGCCGGCCTTGGTGCCCGTTCCATCGCCTTCCCAGCGATCAGCGCCGGTATCTACGGCTGGGACGCCCGTCAGGTCGCAGAGGTAGCGTTCGACGCCGTCAGGTCCCTTTCGTCGCCGTCTACCTCAGGTGCGCCAGCGGACAGCCGGCTTGAGGTGGTGGAGTTCGTGCTGTTTTCGGAAGGAACGACGGCGGTCTTCCGGGCTGTGTTCGACTCCTCACCCTGATCCGAGGACGTGCCGGCCTCGGAGTGGCGTTTGCGGCGCTTGACCACGTAGAACAGGACCGTGAAGAGGGCCAACGACGGCAGGCCAAAGACCAGCGTCATGTTGAAGGCCGAGGTGCCCAGCGTGCTGATGGCGATGGCGAGCATGAGTACGGCCCCGAGGATGGTGCCGCCGGGGTAGAAACGGGTCTTGTAGGAAAGTTCCGTGCCGCTGCGCTTCATGCTCCGGCGGAAGAACCAGTGGGTCACGAAGATCATGAACCAGGTAAACATTGCCCCGAACATGGAGATGGCCATCATCAAAGTGAAAGCCGTCTCGGGGAACATCGCGTAGACCACCGTGGCAATGGCGATTCCTGCCGTGGAGAGCACCAGGGCATTCACGGGGGCCCCGTTGGAACGCAGCTTACCGAACACGGCCGGAGCGTCGCCGCTGCGGGAAAGGCTGAAGATCATGCGGGTGGAAATGTAGAGCTGGCTGTTCATGGCCGAGAGCGCGGCGATGATGACCACGAAGGTCAGCAGGCTGTCCGCGAAGGGGATGCCAAGGTTCTGCATGACGGTGACGAAGGGGCTGCCTCCCGCCAGGATCTGGCTGACTGGCGCGATGGCGAGGATGAGAGCAAGCGTAACGATGTAGAACAAAAGCAACCGGACGATGGTGGTGCGGAAGGCCTTCTTCACAGCTGTTGCGGGGTCTTTTGCTTCCCCGGCCGCGATGGCGATCATTTCGATGCTGAGGTAGCTGAAGATGGACACGATCACGGCGAACCAGGTGCCGGACAAGCCGTTGGGGAAGAAGCCGCCTTCGGCTGTGTAGTTCTGGAAACCCGTTCCTTCGGTGCGGGTGCCGAACACGATGTAAGCGCCCAGCACGATGAAGGCGATGATCGCGAAGACCTTGATGCTGGAGAACCAGTACTCCAGAGTTCCGAACACCTTGACGTTCATGGTGTTGACAGCGATCAGAACCGCGGAGAAAAAGATGACCCAGAGTAGTGAGGGCACGTTGGGGAACCAGAGCTTCATGTATTCACCTACGGCGGTAACCTCTGTTCCCACCGCCAGCACAATGCAGGACCAATACATGTATTTCACCAGGAAGCCGGCCAGCGGGCTCACGTAGTGCTCTGCGAACGCACCGAACGAGCCCGACGTCGGGTGGGCCACAGTCATCTCCGACAAACTGCCCATCAGGAGCAGGGCAATCAGCCCACCAATGGCATAGCTGATGATCACGCTGGGGCCGGCAAGGCCGATGGCGAACTTGCTCCCCAGGAAGAGTCCCGTGCCGATGGCACCGCCCAGGGCAATCATGGTCATCTGCCGGGATGTGAGCTGCCGTTTGAGCCCACCTTCACGTTCCTGGATCTTGTTGAAACTGCCCATCGCGACCTCCTCGTCGATTCTGCAAATCGGTTCAAGATAGAATCCAGCTCAGGTAGTTACCAAGGATTTCGAAGCATCACAAAATAATTGGAGGAGTGTTCGTGCCCGATTCACCGATAGCCCGGACTCACGGGTCTCTTCCGAACCGGGTTCGGCTCGACGAGACAGACCGGCTGATCCTCAAAGAACTCATGGCGGACGCCAGGATCCCCAATAATGTCCTTGCCTCGAAGGCAGGGATCGCTCCTTCAACGTGCCTCGGGCGGGTGCGGGCTTTGCGTGACGCCGGGATCATCCGCGGATTCCATGCTTCGGTGGACCTCGAGGCCCTGGGGCTCCTGGTGTACGCGTTGATTTCGGTACGGGTGAATTCCCAAGCTCGCAACAAGATGCTGGCCATTGGTCAGCGTTTGCGGGCATTGCCCAACGTCCAGAGCGTTTTCCTGTTGGCCGGAGACCAGGATTTCCTCATGCACGTAGCCTGCGGGACTCCCAAGGAGCTCCGGGATTTCATCGCAGTGCATCTGGCCTCGGATCCGGCCATCGCAAACACTCAAACGAACCTGGTATTCGACCACCTGACGCCGGGGCACTGACGCCGGGGCAGTGACGCGGGCGCACTTACGCCGGCGGCCGGTTCCTTAGCCGTGGGCTTCGCTGAGCTCCAACCGGCTGCGGTACTCCACGGGTTGCCTGGTGATTGGATCGACGAACCGGATGCCACGGGCCAGAAGCTGGAGCGGCTTGGTGTAATCGTCCGGAGCCTTGTCCAGCAGTTCAGGGTAGAAAGCATCGTTGATGATGCCCAGGCCCAACGATGCCATGTGGACCCGGAGCTGATGCGTTTTTCCGGTGTGTGGCTCCAGCCGGTACAGCGCGCGCCGGTGAGTGCCGGCGTCGAACGTTTTTGTCTGTTCGATGCGCGTTTCTGCGTTCGGTTCGCCGTCAATGACTTCGGCAAGCAGGTAGCTGCGCGACTTGGTCATGCGGTTGCGGACCACGGCGGGGAATTCGACGGCGGGATATCCTGCGGCAGGCGTCGCGGCGGACACGCACTCGTATTCCTTCCGGACCTGGCGCTTCTCGAAGAGGACCTGGTACTTCCCCCGGGTTTCGGGGTTGGTGGAGAGCAGCAGGAGGCCGGCGGTCATACGGTCCAGGCGGTGCATGGGGATGAGGTCCGGGAGGTCCAGGAGGTTCCGGAGGCGGACCAAGGCGGATTCCTGGATGTAGGTGCCGCCGGGCGTGGTGGGGAGGAAATGCGGCTTGTCTACTACGAGGATGTGCTCGTCCTGGTGGAGGATGTTGATCTCCACGGGCAGCCGAGTCTCGGGCGGGAGGGTGCGGTAGTACCAAATGAAGGTGTGGTCCTCGAGTTTGGTGCTCCGGTCCAGCGGCACGCCGCCTTCGCCAACGATCTCGCCGGCGTCGAACCGATCTTCAATTCCTTGGGGATCTATGTGTCCCCAGCGGTGCATCATGTAGTCCATGGCGGTGATCCACGGGCCCTCGTCTGGCAGGCGGAGGCGGGTCGCGTTCACGCCGTCGCGCACGGGGAGGGGGGATTGCATCACCGGACAATTCTACTGTGGCTGCGTTGCGTGGCCCGCTTTGCGTGCTTTGGCTGCGCTAAAGCGTGGAGAGCGGACCTCACAACGCTAAGACCACCGACGAGAAAATAGTTCTTGACAAGAAAAGTTGTCGGTGAGCATACTTGAAGCATGTTGGACATTGAAGTGATCGAGGACCCGGCCGCGGCGGAAGCGTCGCTGGACCCGATCCGTACCCGCATCCTCCACGAGCTCGCCGAGCCCGCGTCCGCCACGCAACTGGCCCTCAAAGTCGGCCTGCCGCGGCAAAAGGTGAACTACCACCTGAAGTCGCTCGAGCGGCACGGCCTGGTTGAGCTGGTGGAGGAGCGCCGCAAGGGCAACGTCACCGAGCGCGTGGTGCGTGCGACGGCGGCCTCGTACCTGATTTCGCCCATCGCCCTGGCATCCGTGGCGCCGGACCCCCGACGCTTTGCCGACCGCTTTTCCGCCTTCTGGCTGCTCTCCCTGGCCTCGCGAACCGTCCAGGAAATGGGCAAGCTTATTTCCGGCGCAGCCCTGGCCAAGAAGAAGCTGGCCAGCTTCGCCATCGACGGCGAGATTACCTTCCGCTCTGCCGCGGAACGCGCCGCCTTTGCCGAAGAGCTGGGGGTGGCGGTGACCCGGCTGGTGGACAAGTACCACGACGGCGGCGCTGCCGCAGAGGCGGGCGGGGCACGCAAGCACCGGCTCGTCGTCGTGCTTCATCCCGCACTCAAAGCAACACCGCAGCAAGAGACCCCAACCGATCACACAGCAGATAAGGACCACAGCAATGACTGACAACCGGAAATTCGAAATCGTGGCGGACACCGAACTGCCCGGCACCCCTGAGCGGGTGTGGAATGCCGTCACCGCAGACACGGCATCGTGGATGTTCCCCACCGATCAGTGGCCGGCCGTGAAGACCACCGAGGAGTTCCCCACGCATTTGGTGTCCCGGATGGACGGCCCGGATGGCTGGTTCAACCAGTTGGAGCATGTTCTGGAGCCGCTCGAAGGCGGCCGCGCCAAGCTCCACTACGTCCATAGCGGCATCTTTGCTGACAACTGGGACGAGCAGTACGACGGCGCCAGCAAGCACACGGCGTTCTACCTCCACACGCTGGGCCAATACCTTCAGTACTTCGACGGCAAGCCGGTGGTCTTCACGGATATCCAGGCCCCCGCCGCCTCCCAGACTTCCGACGGTTTCCTGCAGTTGAAGCGGGCCTTGGGCGTGGATGGCACTGCAGCAGGGACGGCCGTTGACGTGGACGTCGAAGGCGTGGGGCGGCTCAGCGGCGAGGTCGACTTCTCCAACGAGAACTTCCTGGGCTTGCGGACGGGCGATGCCCTCTACCGCTTCTTTGGCCGTAATGCCTTCGGTGCTCCGGTGGGCATGACGGTGCACGACTTCAGTGGTTCCGGAGATTCCGAACTCACGGCCAAGGCCTGGGGTGCGTTTTTTGAAAAGGTGTACGTATAAGTCGGGCGGTTTTCCTGCGCGACTAGGCGGCCCAGGCCCGTGCTACGGATCCCAGGGCCGCCTCGTAGATGCCGGCCCAGTCCGTGGCGGGGTCATTCATTTGCGCCAGTTCAAGGCTGACCAGCCCGTGGACCTGCCCCCAGATGGCCATGGCCACCACGTTGGGATCCTCCTTGCCCAGGGTGCCCGTTGACTGGGCGGCCATGACCGCCTCCACCAGGGGGAGCATCGAATCCGAGGCGACCTCCGGCGTCGGGCTGCAATCCACGTAGGCGGCCAGGGCGCCGCCGAACATGAGCCGGTACAGGGCCGGATGTTCCAACGCCCACACCCGGTATGCCCGCCCGAGTCCCAGGAGTCCGTCTTTGGCGGCTTCCTTTTGGGACTCGCCGAAGGAGCGAAAACCGTCGTCGACGGCGGCCGTCAGCAGTTGCGCCTTCCCGCCGAAGAGGGAGTAGATCGCGGTAGTGGAGGTCTGCGCCGCGGCAGCGACGTCCCGAAGGGTGACGCGGGCAGGTCCTTCCCGGTCCACGAGTTCGGCGGTGACATCCAAAAGCCGTTGCTGAACCTGTTGATCATGAACGATGGGTCTTGCCATGTCTCCAAGTGTTTCATAACATGGTTTCATAACAATGTTATGAAACCAGCACCCTGGAAGGATGCACATGGCACAGGAGATTTTCCCCGGGCGCTACACCGCAGACATCGGGCGGGACGCCGTGACCGTCTTCCTCATCGGAATGCGTGCCAACAGGTGGTGGAAGATAGGCCGTCTGGCACAAGTAGCCTCCGCGATGCCCGTGATGATGCGCCACTTGGCGTCGAACCCAGAGGCTGGACTGCTGGGAAGCGAACAGTGGTTTGGGCGGACCACCATTTTGCTCAGCTATTGGGAAAGCCCGGAGCATCTCCGCGCCTTCGCCGCTGACAAGGACTCGCCGCATCTGGGCCCCTGGCGGAAATTCATGAAGGAGATCGCAGGCAGCGGGGACATCGGCGTATGGCACGAGACGTACCAGGTTCCGGCGTCGGGCATTGAAGTGGTTTACAACGGGATGCCGGAGTTTGGCCTGGCCAAGGCAACCTCGCATATTCCCGTGGGCCCCGGCAGCAACACCGCGAAGCAACGCATGGGCGCGCGGGCGCGATCCACAAACCAAACCAAGTAGCAGCACATGCTGTTTTGCACCCTCAAAACGGCATCAACTGCGACTCGGTTGGGTCACTTCGGAGGTGGTGCGGGCCACCCCTTAGGCGACCGCGACGGCGGCAGGCCGCTCGGCCCTGAGAGTCCGCCGCAGGTGCGGAGCGGCGTCGAGCTTGTCCTGGGCGGCGCGGAGCGCACCGACGGCAAACTCCAACTGCGCAGGCGGCAAGGTGAAGGGCACGCGCATGTACTGCTCGAACGCCCCGCCCACTCCGAAGCGGGGGCCCGCTGCCAGGCGGAGACCGAAGTCCGGCGCCAGGACGGTCAATGCAGTGCTGCAAGGCGAAGGAAGCCGGCACCAGAGAGTCAGGCCGCCACGTGGCCGCTCTACCTCCCATGACGGCAAGTGTTCGGCGAGCAACCCCATCAATGCGTCCCTGTTATGCCGGAGTTCTTCCAGCCGGGCATCCAAGGGCTCGGTGTAGGCCCGCACCAAGCGTGCCGCTGCCAATTGCTCCACCACGGGTCCGCCCAAGTCCATGACTGTCCTCGTCGCAACAAAACGGGTAATCATGGCTTCGTCAGCCCGGATCCACCCGGTCCTAAGACCTGCCCAATGGGACTTGCTCAGCGACCCAATGGACACCACTGACGAACTGAACGATGACATCGGAGCGGTGCGGGCGCCGTCGAGGTTCAACCCGCGCAGCGTCTCGTCCACCACCAGCACCGTCCCGGACGCGCTTGCGGCGCGGGCAAGGCGCCTCCGCTGCAAATCCGACATAATGCGTCCTGTCGGGTTGTGGAAGTCCGGCACGAGGTAAGCCATGGCGGGTCGCTGCTGGTTCATGGTGGCGACCATCGCATCGATATCCCAGGCCGGCGAGGTACTTGACTCCAATGCCGGTAGCGCGACCGGAAGAGGCTTACAGCCGGCAGCGCGGATGGCGTCCAAGGCATTGGGATAGGTGGGGTGTTCCACCATGACCCGGTCCTGCTTTCCGGCAAGCGTGCGCAGCACGATGTTCAGGGCGTGCTGGGCGCCCGAGGTGACCAGGATCTGACCCGCCGTGGTGGGTACGCCCTCGGCCGTGTACCTTTCCGCAATGGCTTCACGCAGGGCGGGTACTCCGACGGCGTCGTACCCGAAACCCGGCAAGAGCGCAGGGAGTTCGGTCAGTGCTTCCGCGAATGCCCTGTGCACAACTTCACCCGCGGCGGGCAGCGATGCATAGGCGAGGTCCAGCAGCCCGTCCGGAACCGCAAGCCCCGGCGCGCTGACCGGCGTTGAGCGATGCGGGATGCATGTCCGTCCGCGGCTGCCTTGCCCGGCGGTGAGGAACCCCTGCTCGCGCAGGCTCGCATAGGCCGCCGTGACCGTGGTGCGGCTGACGCCAAGTGTCTGGGCCAGCGCGCGTTCGCTGGGCAGCGCGACGTCCAGCGGGATGCGCCCATCCATTACCAACAAACGCACGACGTCGGCCAACTCGCGGTAGGCGGGCAGGACGCCGGAATTCCAAGCGCCCAGGAGGCGGAGGAGGGCAGTGGGGTTCAGTGAGCCGGACATAAGACCAGTATTCTAAACTGGCTATGGATTACAAGGCCAGTTCTCTTGGAAGATGGACACCATGATGACCCGAAGAATCACACAACTCCTGATCGGCCTGGCGATGTATGGCATCTCCTTGGCCATTTTCATCCGGGCTGGCCTGGGCTTGGATCCTTGGGATGTATTCCATCAAGGCCTGTCCCAGAAGACCGGTTTCAGCATGGGAGTGGTGGTCATCGCGGTCAGCTTCCTGGTCCTGCTCCTCTGGATTCCGTTGCGGCAGATGCCGGGGATCGGAACCATCGCCAACGCGGTGCTCGTAGGACTCTTCGCCGATCTGGGACTGTGGCTCATTCCTGAGGTCACCCACCTTGGCGGCCAGATCGCCATGCTTGCGGGAGCCGTGGTACTCAACGGCATCGCCTCTGCCTGCTACATCGGGGCCAGGCTTGGCCCCGGTGCCCGCGACGGCCTGATGACGGGTCTGGTCCGCCGCACCGGATGGTCCGTCAGGTTGGTGCGCACGGGCATCGAAGTGGTGGTCCTGGCCGTGGGGTTCCTGTTGGGAGGCTCCGTCGGCGTGGGAACCGTCGTTTATGCCGTAGCGATTGGCCCGATCGTGCAAGTGCTGCTGCCGAAGTTCATGGTGCCGGAACGGGCCAAGACAACTGACGGCATGGCTTCTGGTCCGGCAACAGACCCCGTGCAAACCGTTGAGGCAGCTCCTACAGCGTCGTGAAGAGGCTGCTTCGAGGCGCGCTGGCCTGCGGCGCTGGCCGGCCCGACAGTAGCCCCGGCCAACAAGCCAGCTGCGCCCGTGAATCCAGCCGTGCACAACAAGCTAGCTGCGCCCAGCAAGCTACGGGCCCAACAAGCTAGCTGCGCCCAGCAAGTTACGGACTCAAAAAGCCAGCTGCGCCCAGCAAGCTACGGGCCCAACAAGCCAGCCACGCCCGTCAATACAGCAGCAACAAGCTACGGGGCCGGCTGGCAGCGCGGGCAGAAGTAGATGTCCCGTTCCTCTGTCCCATCCGGCGCAGCAAGGAGAGCGCGACGGACAGTGGTGCCGCATCGGCGGCACGGCTGGCGTTCCCGCCCGTAAACCCAGTATCCGGGCCGCATGGCCCGCGGGCCGAGGGTGGTGCGCCGACCGGGACCGAGGTTTTCACCCAGGAGTCGTTTGGCATCGTTGACTGTTTTGGCCAGGTCCGGAACGTCACGAACCGGGAGTGTGGGGTGAATGCCGGAGAGGAAGCAGGCTTCGCAACGGTAGATGTTGCCGATGCCAGCGAGTTTCCGCTGGTCCAGCAATGCGAAACCGACGGTGACGTCCGGCTCGGCCCGGAGCCTGCGCAGGGCTTCTTCTTCGTCCCAGTCAGGGCCCAAGAGGTCCGGCCCCAAATGTCCAACAATTTTGTCTTCCTCAGCGGTGGGCACCACTTCCAGGATGCCCAGCGAGAACCCTACCGCGTCAGCCGAAGCTGTGCGGAGCACACACCGTGCCGTATGGCCGGGCTTGGTCCATCGGCCCCCCGGAGGATAGATCATCCAGTTCCCCTCCATTTTCAGGTGGGAGTGGATTGTCAGGGCGCGCGGCTTTTTGCTGGCACCGGGTTCCTCATCCACGGGGCCGGCGAGGCGCATCAGGAGGTGCTTTCCCCGGGGGACCACCTCGGTCATGGTCCAGCCCGCAAGGTTCAAGGTGGCGAAGCGGGGCACACGGAAGTCGGAGGCTGTGATGGTTTGCCCGGCCAAGGCCTCGTTCAGCCGGGACGCAGCGCGCCAAATGGAATCGCCCTCAGGCACGGATCCGGAGTCCTTTCGGAGTGGAGTAGGCACCGGCCGCAGCCAGTGCGACGGCTATAGGGGTTTCGAGGAGGTCATGGCCGTTAACCTTCTCCATGAAGAGCTTGTCCACCGCGCCCCGGCGCACCACATCCACCAGCGCCTGGGCTGCCAGTGTGAGCACGGTATCGTCCTGGCTGAAGGTGAGCAGCGTCTTGCCGCCGCGTTCGACGTAAAGGACCAACGCGCCGTCGACCATCACCACCAGCGCACCGGCTTTCCGTCCGGGGCGGTGCCCGGAGCCGGCATCTACGGACAACGCAGGCCAAGGAAGTGCCGCTCCGTACGGATTCGCGGGATCCGTTGCGGCCAACGCCAGGGCCGACGGCTCCGCTTTGGAAATGCGGGCGTCCTCCGTGAAGGATCTCAACCGGTCCACTGTTGCAGGAACGGCGAACTGGGCAGCTCCCAAATGTTCAATGAAGTAGCCGCGGCGGCAACGGCCTGCTTCCTCCAACCGGGCCAGCACCTTATACATGAGCCCGAAGCCGCCAATGATGTTCTCCGCCATGACCGAACCGCGGGTCACCACGCCATACCTGTCCAGCAGCAGTTCGGCCGTGCCACGGGCATGGATGGTGGGATCCAGTTCCGGGGCAGGCAGGGCGGACCAGCGGCCCACGGCCGACGGCGGCGCAGCAGCTATTCCGCCTGAAACCGCCCCGTATCGGCCACCTGTAAGTCCGGGGGAGCCCAGCAGACCTGTGCCATGGGAGCGGCCCAGGCGGCTCAGCCGTGGAGCCCGTGCCCTTGGTGCTTTCGCGACTTGCCGGTGGGCTGTCTTTCCACCGGCGATCATGGCGCGTACGGGGGCGAAAGTGTCACCCGTGACCCGGCCGGCCCAGACCAGGTCCCACAGCGCCGAGACCACGGCGTCGTCACTCAACACTGAATCCATGCCGCCAGCCACGTCCGTAAGTTGCCGGAAGAAATAGCCACCGCCTGCGCTGAAGTGCTCCAGGAGCCGCTGCTGGGCATCGCCGGGTTCGAACTCCGGGGAGGGGTTGAGCGTGAGTTCGGCGGAGTCGGCCACGTGGAGGCTGATCCAGCCATCATTTCCGGGCAGCGACCCCGCCCCGGACCAGAGGAGTTCGCCGGCGGCCATCAGTTCGTCCAGCATGGCCGGTTTGTAGTCCGCCACCCGGCTTGCCAGCACCAGCGGCTCCCAGGCTGAGGCGGGGATGGGAACTCCGGAGAGCTGGTCCACAGCCGTGATGATCCCGTCCAGTCCGCGCAGCGCCTGGCTGCGCGACTTGCCGGGAGCGGTGACGTTTTGCCAAGCCGGCAGGAACCGCCCGTAAGCGGCGGTGTCCACGGGCTCCACTTCGGCGCGGAGTGCAGCGAGGGAACGCCGACGCAGTTTTCGGAGGACTTCCGCATCGCACCACTCGCTGGACGGTGGTGCGTCCGGCGACATCAGTTCCGGATCTGTTCCTTGCGCCGTGGGCTGGGGTTCGGCAACAGCATGCGGACGGAACTCACCCTCCACCACCCGGCCGTCCCCGGCCAGGCGCTTCAGTGCTGTGTTGACCACCGCCACGCCAAGCCCCAACCTCGCGGCAGCTTCCGAGGCTGTGAAAGGTCCGTGCGTGCGGGCATACCGGGAGACCAGATCGCCCAAAGGATCATTGACCGGCTCAATGAACGCCAGCGGAACACCCATGGGCAGGGGCACGCCGATTGCGTCGCGGAGCCTCGCGGCATCCTCCACCGCAGCGAAGCGCTCGACGCCGCCGATGGTCACCTTGAGTGCACGGTTGGCCTTCTGGAGCGCGGCGAGATGGGATCCGGCGTCCTTGACCGTGCCCGGCGGGGCCGGGGGAGTTGCGTCCAAGTGTTCGGTTCCCTCCAGCGTGTCAGTGCTGTCCGGGTGAAGTGTGCTGTCCGGGGGAACGGTGCTGTCAGAGTGATCTGCGGTGACAGGGGGATCTGCGCTGACAAGCTGCTGTATGGTTTCAGCCGTTTCCACGCCTTGAAGCCGTTCCGCGACTTCCTCAACACTGAGCGGACCGAGCAAACGCAGCAGATCAGCTACGCCCTCCATCCCGCGCACTCGCCGATCAGGGACCAGTCGCTGCAGCTCCCGTTCCGTGGAGTCGATGACTGCCGCATCCAGGAGCTCGCGCAGTTCCACACGCCCCAGGAGTTCATTGAGGAGCGTCGAGTCCAAGGCCAGGGCAGCAGCCCGGCGTTCTGCCAAGGGGGAGTCGCCCTCGTAGAGGAACTGGGCCACGTAGCCAAACAACAGCGACTTCGCGAACGGGGAAGGCTGCTGCGTGGTGGTTTCCACGATTCTTAGTTCACGGCGCTCCACAGAAGCGGCAATGTCTTTGAGTGCGGGGAGGTCGTAAACATCCTGCAAGCATTCACGCACCGTTTCGAGCACGATGGGGAATGACGGGTACTTTCGGGCGACGTCCAGCAATTGGGCTGAACGTTGCCGCTGCTGCCACAGCGGCTGGCGTTTGGCGGGGTTCTGGCGGGGCAACAACAAAGCCCTGGCTGCACACTCGCGGAAACGTGAGGCAAACAGTGCGCTGCCGCCTACTTCCGCTGTAACAATCTGCTCCAGTTCCTCCGGGTCAAAGAGGAACAGTTCAGCACCGGGTGGTTCGTCTTCCATCATGGGCACCCGCAAGACGATGCCGTCGTCGGCCGCCATTGCGGAGCCGTCCAGTCCGTACCGTTGTTGGAGCCGTTGCCCTACGGCCAGAGCCCATGGAGCATGGACCGGCATCCCGAACGGGCTGTGGAGGACTACCCGCCAATCGCCAAGCTCGTCGTGGAAGCGCTCCACCACAAGGGTTCTGTCGCTGGGAACAATCTCAGTGGCGTCCTTCTGTTCCCGCAGGTACTGAAGCAGGTTGCTTGCTGCGAAGGCATCCAGGCCGCTGGCTTGGCAGCGTTCCATGGCTGGTGCCTCGTCCGCTGCCGAGAGCTCCCGGATGAAAGCTCCCAGGGCCCGGCCGAGGTCAACAGGCCTGCCGAGTGAATCACCTTTCCAGAAGGGGAGCTTGCCGGGTTGGCCGAAGGCAGGGGATACCAGCACGCGGTCGTGCGTGATGTCCTCAATTTTCCAGCTGGTGGCGCCCAGCGCAAAGACGTCGCCCACGCGGGATTCATAGACCATTTCCTCGTCGAGTTCACCCACACGGCGCCCACCCTTGGCCGCCCGGGCCGAGGCTGTAGGCTCACTGCCGTCAGCGCTTCCAGTGGAAGCGGAGCCCTCAACTTCCGTGCCGATGATGTAGACACCGAAGAGTCCGCGGTCCGGGATGGTTCCACCGGAGGTCACCGCCAGGCGCTGGGCTCCGGGCCTGCCCTCGATGGTTCCAGCGTGCCTGTCCCAAATGATGCGTGGCCGCAGCTCCGCAAACTCATCCGACGGGTAACGTCCCGCCAGCAGGTCCAGTGTTGCTTCAAAAGCTGACCGGGGCAGGCTCGCGAATGGTGCTGACCGCCGTACGGTGCTGAACCAGTCCTCGACGTCGATGCTCCCCAAGGCAGTTGCGGCCACGGTCTGCTGGGCAAGGATATCCAAGGGATTCGTCGGGATGCTCAGGCGTTCAATCTGCCCGCTGAGCATACGTTCCACCGTGACGCTCGTGTGCAGGAGATCCGCCCTGTGCTTGGGGAACAGCACGCCTTCGGAAATCTCGCCCACCTGGTGTCCGGCACGACCTACCCGCTGCAGGCCACTGGCCACCGACGGCGGAGACTCCACTTGTATGACCAGGTCCACAGCGCCCATGTCGATGCCAAGTTCCAGTGAGGAGGTTGCCACCACGCACCGGAGCCTGCCGGACTTAAGGTCGTCCTCGATCATGGCCCGCTGGTCTTTGGAAACCGAGCCATGGTGGGCGCGGGCCAGTACGGGATCGGCGCCGGTTGTGCTGCCGGCCTGGGCCATCATATGAGCCGGAGTGGCAGTGGAGGCTGGAGCTGTCGACGCGGTGCTTGCGGACGCGGGGCCCGTGGACGCGGGGCTTGTGGATGCCTGAGTGCCGGGGCCAGCCTCTGGTGCTGCCCACTCCCCGCCGCCCACAGCCATCAACTGCCGTTCGGCGTAGATTTCGTTCAGTCGCGCCGTTAGACGCTCTGAGAGGCGGCGGGAATTGGCGAACACAATGGTCGATTGCTTGGAAAGGACCAGATCAACAATCTGCTCCTCCACATGTGGCCAGATGGAGGCTTGGGGCTGCAGTCCGGAAGCCGGGCCGGAATCGAACGCGCCGGCAGCGCCCTGGAGGTCTGACATGTCCTCCACAGGCACCGTGACGGTGAGGTTCCAGTTCTTCTTGGACGGCGGAGCCACGATCTCCACCGGGGCCTGGCCTGCCAGGAACTGCGCCACCAACTCGCGCGGTTGGACCGTGGCCGAGAGTCCGATGCGTTGCGCAGGCTTGGGCAGCAAGGCATCAAGACGTTCCAGTGATACGGCGAGATGGGCCCCGCGCTTGGTGCCCGCGACGGCATGCACTTCGTCGATGATGATGGTGTCCACTTCGCTGAGCGTTTCCCGGGCACGGGAGGTCAGCATGAGGAACAAGGACTCCGGCGTGGTGATGAGGATATCGGGTGGGTTCGTCAACAGCGTGCGGCGATCTGCCGCCGTCGTATCTCCTGAACGGACACCGACCGTGACCAGTGGTGCAGGCAGCCCCAAGCGTTTTGCGGTCTGGGTGATACCGATCAGCGGTGCCCGGAGGTTCCGCTCAACATCCACGCCCAGAGCCTTCAGCGGTGAAATGTAGAGGACGCGGGTTTTGGTTTTGGGGCGTTTGGCCCGGCCCTTGCCGTTGGCCGGGACGCTCTCCAGCCCGGGGAGGGTGTCTGATGGGGTCGAGTGCAGGCGGTCCAAGGCCCAAAGGAACGCTGCGAGGGTTTTACCGGAACCGGTAGGAGCTACTACCAGGGCATGCGAGCCTGAGGAGATGGCGTTCCATGCCCCGTCCTGCGCTGGCGTGGGCTCGGAAAAAGCGCCGAGGAACCATTCCCTGGTTGCCTGGCTGAAACGGCTGATGGCGCCATCCGACGCCTGCGGCTCCTGCATTCCTCCATCATGCCCCACGGCCCCGACAGAATAAGACGGAGCCGTGGGGACAGCGTCAGACTGCTTGGAATGCCGTGATGGTCAGGAGCTTGATACCGGCGTTGCTGCAGGCATCGTGGGGCTCGGCGACGAACAGCGAAGCGGTGTCGTTAGGCGGGTAAATACGGAAGCCGGCAGCCGGGACCTTGGTGCAATCGCCGTAATTTCCGGCCTGTGTGTAACGGATCTCCGCCCACGCCGACTTGCCCGGGGCCAGTTCGATCTTGGTGACGGGGGTGGTGGTTTCACGGGTAGCCGGCTCGCCGATTGGTTCACCGTTGGCATCTGCGGTCAGTGAGACACCCGCGAAGCCCTCCAGGATGCAGGGCGCGGTGCCGGAGTTCGTGAGGATCAGTTTCTCATAAATGCTGCCCGCTGCTCCGCCCCCGGTTGAATCGGTAGCCACAGTCAGGGACGCTGCTTTGCATGCCGTGGCGCCTGCCGGAGCAGCCGACGTGGGGGCAGGCGATGGCGTGGTGGTGGCCGTCGCAGAAGGAGAACTGGGCGTCGACGACGCTGACGGCGTCGAGGAGGTGGGCGGGGGACTGCTGGTTCCCGCGGGGCTGGGGCTTGGCCCGCAAGCTGCAAGAAGCAGCAGTGATGCCGCTGCCGTGGTCGTCACAAGTCCGGTTTTGATGCGCTGAGTCCACATGGGCACCAGCCTTGCCCCGGCTGTGACGGGAGTCAATTGAGCCACGGCCAAGAGCCTGGATTGGCGTCCGGATCGTAATCTTCCGGACGCCAACCCGGAGCCGGCTATTTGCCGGAATCAGCCTTGGCCACTGCGGGCTTGGCAGCACGGCTGCGGAAGAATGCGGCACCGCCCAGGGCAAGGCCTGCGACGCCGGCGATCAGGCCGGCCCAGCTGCGGGCCTGCGAACCGTCGTCGGAGGTTACTGCGGCGGCCTGCTCAGTAGACACAGCTGTGGCGGCGTGGTGGTCACCTTCTGCTGCCGCGGGGGTGATGGTGACCGACGGTGCCGGTGCCTTAAGCTCATGCTCATCCTGCCCCTCCTTGGCGATCTCGGACCAGTCAGTCTGGCCCTGCTCGCAAGTCTGCAAGGTGGGGAAGTAGATGGTCTTGCCGGCTGCATCGGGCAGCTTTACCGACAAGACCAACGCGTCACGCAGGTGCGGATCCAAAGGCGCCTTGGCCGTGTAGACGATCTGGCTGGTGCGCTTGGTGATGGTGGTGCCATCGTCCAGCTTCTTGGGCTCGGCGAGGGTTTCGGTGACCTTCTCAACGGTCCAGTTCGGGTTGACGGTCGGCTGTGCGTCATTCAGCTCTTCGGGGAGTGAAATGGCAACTTTTGTGGTCCCGAACGTATCGCAACCGTGGGGGATGCCGAAGGTGACCAGAGCGTATGAGTTGGCAGCGGTCTTATTCGGATCAGCAGAAACGTGGGCCGAAGCACCGGCCAGCCCTGCCATCATCAGGGCGGCGGTTCCGCCAGCGACGGCGGTAGCAGAAAGGGTGCGGCGGAGGGCGGACTTGTTCATGGGAATGCCTTTCGGGGGCGCCGGCAGAGGCGGCGCGGGTACGGGTTTGGGAGCCCGTCACCTCGCGAAGGCTTCGCGTTTGCGGCGCTTATGCGTCGCCTTGGTGCCGGGCGGAACTAAGGAAGTACGACGACGGCGGGCGGGCCGCGCCGGCTGTCTTGCCTCAGGTTCCGCCAGGGGCGGGGGATGAAGACATCGGGTGCGCCAACTGCGACAGGCGAGGCGCCGGCGTCGGGCCTGAAGACCAACGCCGGGAGGGCGAGCAGGGGTCGCAGCCAGGCCGCCAACTGCCAAAGGGCTTCCTCACCCTTGGTGAGGATCACGGCAGAAGCGAGGGTGGCGATCACGTGGCCAACCAGCATCAGGGTGCCAAAAGCGGTCCCGAGCTCATGGGTGTGGGCTGCTGCAATCTCCATCCCGGGACTCAAGGATTCGGCGCCGAGGTGGTGGTTCGCTGCCGGACCCGTGGCTTTGATGGGCCCCAAGGCGGTGAAGGCCTCGTGCAGCGCCAATTGTCCCGCGCCCAAGAGGCCCGCCATGAAGACGAGGTTCAGCTTGAAGCGCGTAGCGAGTGTGGCAACCAATGCCGTCAATGCGACAAGGGCAAGCAAGACCGGAACAGCTGGAAGCGTTCCGCCGCCCACCACGTGCGCGCCGGCGGCGAGCAGGACCACTACAAGCGAGATGGCACCCGATCGCAGCGCATGGAAGGGAGCACGGGTCCGCGATGTGCGCACGTGGTCCTCCCTGGTCTCGATGGCCGCTCTGGCCTATTTGCTTGCTCGATTGCCGGCGTCTTGATTCTATCGGGAGTTCGGTGCCGCTCTGGCCTCGGATGGGTCGCTATGTGGATACTCGCGCCGAGGGGTTGGCTCTCGGCACTTTGGCAGCGCTGAACGAGGTGCGAGCTAACCCCTCGCACGTCGGACGAAGGTGGGTTGCGGGGGTTCGGGGACCTTCGCACCGGATGAAGAACGACGACGGCGGAGCTCCAGTTTGAGGCTCTCCTCACCCCGCGCCATGGCCCAGTGATGGTTGGCCGAGAACACTGGTTTCAGGAGCCAGCTCAGCCGCCGAAGCAGTGGTTTGGCTGCGCTGACCCGCCAGTCGTAGGTGATGACGACTTCCGGGCCGTCGGTCTCGAATGTCCAGTGACCCGTTCCGTTGAGATCCCCTTCTGCGGTGAGGGCGAAGCCGTCGAGGCTCACCGGTTCGGTAACGGTGAGCCGCCAACGCAGTGTGTACGGAAGCCAGCCCTTGGTGTGGAGGTCGAAGGTGGCGCCTACGCCATCGGGTCCGCCGGGGGTCACGGCAGTGACCTTCAGGTAGACGGAGGGCCACCATTGGGGGAGCGTCGCTGCGTTGGCAAGGACGTCCAGCACTTCCTGGCGTGTTCCCGCTACGCGCCACACGGTGACGAACTCGTAGTCCGTGCTTTTGCCCGTTCTGTTGGGCCCGGCCATTATTGCCTCCGAGGTGTGCAGGTTCCGAGGGTGTCTGATGGCATCCGGAGCTAATCTACTCCTGACCTCGCCGAAGGATTAGCTTTCGCCCTTTTGAGCGCGTGAAAGGCTTGAGATCCCGCCCCTCGGTGGGCGTGGACCGTGTGGGATCTAACCCTTCGCCGAGGGGTTAGCTTTCGTCTCTTTGGGTGGGGGGTAAGGGCTGAGACCCCGCCCCTCGGCGGTTGTGGAAGGTGTGGGATCTAACCCTTCGCCGAGGGGTTAGCTTTCGTCTCTTTGAGTGGCCCAAAGGGGTGAGATCTAACCCTTCGCCGAGGGGTTAGCTTTCGGCCTTTTGAGCTCATGAAAGGGGTGAGATCCCGCCCCTCGGCGGAGACGCATGGGGAGCTACTCGCCCGAGTTCTCCCGCGAGGTGATGCCGAACGGGGCTGACTTGAGCTCGGTGAAGTTTCCCACGCTGGCCCGGACCGTGCATTGGGGCGTGATCTGCAGGGCGGTGACGGTGAGCCCTGAGCTGTCCACTGCCAGCGCCCCGCCGCAGCCATCGGCGAACCGCACCCCCTGCTCACCACCGGTGACGGCTGCGAGCATTTGGGATGCCTTACCTGAGGCCGGGCTGACGTAGAGGGGATTGAGTTCATCGGCACCGCCGGCCCACACAGGGACCAGTGTGATTTTCAGGGGGCTGGGCGTGACAACGCGTGCAGGGGTGCGGACCTCTACGCCCTTGAGTCGTTGCACCGGGTACGCGGTGCCTTTGACTGCAGGATTTTGCGTGACAGCCGTGGTTGCGGCCGATCCGCGGCGAATCCAGGCATCCATTGCCTTCTGGTCAGCGGGTTGAACAGGTACCTTTGCGGTCAGTTGCGCAGATCCTCCGGCCGGAATCTCCACCCCGGAGACCTTCCAGCCGCACTCAACATCGAGGCCGGTGATGGAAGCCTGGTTACGGCTCACAGTGCCGCCATCCCACGTCACAGCCGGGCAGGTTTCGCCATCGGCAAGACCTGGAATGACCTCCAGGAACTCACCGGACAACGGCGCTTTCTGCGCCGAGTAGGACACCGTCAAACGGACCTGACCGGACGAAGGCTCGTACGTGGCGCTTCGTGAAATGGTGAGGCCGGTCGGCAGGGCAGGGTCCTGCAACTGGGCCGACAACTGTTGTCCAGGCGGCGTGGGGGCCGGCTGCGTGCTGGTGGGGGATAGAAGGACGAAGCCCACCACCATAGCCACTATCAGGAAGATCGCGCCGACGCCCAGAAGCAACGCTTTGCGTGTCCGCCAGAACGGGGTCGCGTCCTTTTCCTTTGCCGGCTCCTCAGCCTGGGGACGGACTTCGCGGCGCGGCATGGGACGGGCAATAGTAGCGCTGCCTGCTTGTCCCAGGTCCGGGGCAACCACATCGACGCCGGCAGGTGGGGCAGCCGCGAACGCGGTGAGTTCGTCATCTGTGAAGGCGCCGCGGACGACGGTAGCCGGGCGCTCGACGTCGTCGAACTCTTCAGGCGCTGTCCCCCGCGGAAGAGCGGGCTTGCCCGCAAGTCCAGGCGCCAAGCGCCGAAGGTTCGAAGCCGCCTCACCCGCTGTTGGGCGTTGGTCGGGATCCTTGGACAACATCCGTTCGAGGACACCCCACAAGGCATCGTCGACGGGAATACGGGGTGGGCGCGATGAGACATGGCGGTAGGCCACGCTGAAGTCCGTGCCTGGACCTGCGAAGGGCGTGCGGCCGGCCAGGAGCTCGTAGAGCAGGACGCCCGTGGAATAGACATCTCCGGCGGGGCCGGACCGCCCTTGGCTGATGAGTTCGGGCGGCATGTACTGCGGAGTGCCGATCAGGCCGGTCGTTTGACGGATCTTCTCACCTACGACGTCGGAAATGCCGAAGTCGGAGACCCGCACGTCGCCGCTTTCAGACTCAGTCCACGGGCGGGCCAGGAGCACATTGTCCGGCTTGATATCCCGATGTGTCACGCCGCGTGAGTGGGCGAAGGCGAGGGCATCGAAAATCTCGGCGGCCACTCTTGCGGCGTCCTCGGACGGCAAAGGTCCACTGTCTTTGACGACGTCTCGCAGCGAGCCACCCGCGATGTAGTCCATGACGATGGCCAGCCGTTCACCCTCCACAACCATGTCCCGTACGGTGACGATGCCGGAGTCCTGCAGACCAAGCAGGACGGATCGCTCGCGAACGAACCGTTCTACCAGGGAGGGGTCATCAGCATGTTCCGGGCGCAGCACTTTGGCTGCCAGGGTGCGGCCATCGGTGGAGGTGACGGTCCAGACTTCACCAACAGCGCCAGAGCCCACGCGCTCGCCGAAGCGGTAGGACGCGCCCAGGGCCTGACCGGTTTGTGCCAATTGCATGTCCGTACTCTCCAAAGCTATCGATCTGATTCCCGAGGCCATCCTGCGGTCCCCTGCAAAGCTAGCTCCCGGGGCTCAAGGACTGGATCAGCGACATCTGCCCGCCGACGCCAAGGTAGCCTCGACCGGCGGTCAGCGCCACGGGTGCCTTCCGTGGAAGGGTGGCGCCCAGCAGTTCGCCGTCGTAGTTGACGTCGGGCTGGAGCACCACGCCCAAGCGCGATTTGCGGATGGACTTGGTCCAGTGGCTGTACAGCCCACGCAGGTCAGCAGCCCGTCCCGAGGCAACGATGCAGAGCCCCGGAGGCCCTGATGCGATAATCCCCGCAATGGACTGATCGGCATCCTCGAAGCGTTCGGAGTCGTCGACCAGCAGGAACACCGTACCCCTCTCGATCCGCAGGGAAGCCAGCAACGCAGGCACTTCGTCCGCGCCTACGGCAACCCGGTCCAGATCAGCGGTGGCCAACGGGGATCGGCGGTCGCAAATGCCCCAGACCTGGGCCGGTCCCCGGGAAGTGGCTACGCCACGGACAGCCTCGGCCAAAGCAAGAAGCACGGTGGACTTCCCGGAACGGGCCGGGCCGGCAATGAGGGCATGCTCGCCCTCATAAATTTCCAGGAAGGCCGGTGAGAGGTCCGTTTCGCGGATGCCCACAGGGATGTGCCACGGTTCGGTCTCCAGTTGCGGTTTCACACCCAGATCCGCCATGGTGACGTTGGTGGGCAGGCTCCGGATTGCCGTGGTCTTGACGGGCGAACCTGCCCAGTTTTGCCGGACACGGTCCACAGCGGCCTCCAACCCGATGCCGGGAGTAGCAACGTGCATCTGCAGGGAGGTCCGCGGATCCACGCAGCGTCCCGGGAGGGCAGCCGGGACGTGTTTCGCCCGCACCCCTAGCGACGAGTAGTCGTAGGTATCGGCCAGACGGAAGAGCCACTTCTGCAGTGTCACTTCGTTCATCACAGAAGGAACTGCTTTGGCGCGGGTAGTGGTTACGGCGAAGGAGAGCCCCAGCGCCGGTCCGTCGGCATAGGCCCGGTACAACAGGCCCAGGAGTTGCTGTCCTTCGAAGTCCTGGAATTCATCGCGCAGGGAGGCCAGGCCGTCAAGCAGGACCACCGTGCGCCGATGCGTACCCGGTGCCGCCCTGCGACTTTCCAACTCTGTGTTCAGGTGCCGCAGGAACCGCGCCTGTTGCTCCTTCGCGCCGGCGCCGGTCCCCACATAGGCCACTGTGTGCGGCAGGCGTTTAAGCATCTCAAGATCACCGGAACCCATGTCCAGGACCATGAGGTCCAAATCGGCCGGATCTGCGTCCTTCGCAAGGGTCAATGCGATGGTCGCCAAGGTTGTGCTGGTACCTGAGCCTGCCACGCCCATGAGCATCAGGTTGCCCACGGACAAGTCCCAGCCGGCGGGCGACTGGCGCTGCAGCTCAGGTTCGTCCAGCAAGGTCACCAGAACGGTGGACCCCTGCACGCTGCCGACTGTTGGATGGCTGGCTGTCACGGCGCCCTCCGGAGACTCATCCGTCAGGAATCCCTCCAGTTCCACCCGCTCGCCCAACGCTTCCGGCCAGACCTGCCTCGGAGGGGCGTATCCGGCTTCAGCATTGGCATCAACCACTGCGTCGATGAGCAGGTCGAGGTCGTTCTCGTCCATAGCAGCGGACCGGGCTACCGCAGGCGCGGGGGCCGGGACACCGAATTGCCGGATGTCGCGGACATCGACGGCGGGACCGCCGTCGAGCTGTGCCTGTCCGGTGACCAGCGCGGTCTGGACAGGCGTGATGTCGTCCTGGCCGAGTTTCACGAAGGCACGGCCCATTTGGGCCCTGCCGATGGCCGAGGCAGCGGGAACGCCAATCACATTGTTGGAGTCATCGCGGCTCTGGACGCGCAAAGCTACCCGAAGGTTGGTATTGGCGAGGATGTCGTCGCTGACCACACCGGCCGGGCGCTGCGTAGCGAGGATCATGTGCACCCCCAAGGTGCGTCCGACGGCGCCGATGCTGACCAAGGCGGTCAGGACGTCCGGGAAATCCTTGGCCAGCATGGCGAACTCATCCACCACCAGCAGCAGGCGTGGCATCGGCTCGGCCGGGTTGGTGGCCAGGTAGGCATTGAGGTTATCGATGCCCTCGCCTGCCTCCGCGAAAACCCGTTGGCGGCGCTCCATCTCTGCTTCAAGTGCGATCAGGGCCCGGTCGGCCAGCTGTTCGTCCAGGTTGGAGATGGTTCCGATAGTGTGCGGCAGACGCTCGCAGGCCTTGAAAGCGGCCCCGCCCTTGAAATCCACCAGAATGAAGTTCAACCGGGTGGGATCGTTGCGGGCCGCGAGTCCGGCCACCAGGGACCGTAGGAACTCGGACTTTCCAGAGCCGGTGGTACCGCCCACCAAGCCGTGTGGACCGTCTTTGACCAGGTCCAGGGTGAGTGGCCCGTTTTCGCCGGTACCAATGGGGGTGGAAATTCCGGTGGGGGCCTGCCACAGCCTGCGAATGGTCGCGGCGTCGGGGCGCTCATAGCCAAGAAGGCCCGGCATCCGCACCAAAGCGGGCAGGGATGCCCCTGGAACGCTGAGTTCAGGATCGTCGAAGTGTGCCAGTCGCGTGGCGCAGCGCAGGGCTTCCTCCTGGTCGAGGCCTGCCAGAATCACATCCTCCACGCGAGTGAGGTCCTCAGGCTGCTCAACGGTCGCGGCAGCATCTGTGCCAACCCTGATGATCGTGGTGCAGGAGGCTGGCAACTGCTCCTCGGACGTCGCTATGACGATGCCCGCCACACGGGGTGGGCGTTGCTGGGGGTTGACGTGGCTGCCGGGCAGGGAACGTCCCATGCCGAGCAAGGCCCGTGCCGGGGCATCCCTGCCCTCTGTTAGTACGTCGGAATCGAGGACCACCATCAGTGCAGGAGTGGGCAATTCTTCCACTGAGTCCTTCAGCATTCGCAGCATGGCCAGGCTGGTCTCACGGTGCGCGGACATCCAGCGTTCACCCGTGCTGCTGCCGGTTTGGCGCGTGTGGGGGAGCCACGAGGCCCATTCCCATTCGTCGGCCCGGCCGGCGTCGCTGAAAACGCCGATTGTCAGATCTGCCGGACCAACATGCACGGCGGCTTGGGCCACCAGGGAACGGGCCAAGGCCAGGGCGCCTTCCCGCGAGCCAACGATGCCCACTACTCCGGCGTCGGTCAGGTCCACCAGTACGGGTGCCGCCAGGAGACGGGCTGCCGTGAGGGTTTCCTTGACCTTTTCGTCTGGGCGCGAGCCCGCAGCACGGTCCACCTCCGGCTTCCACGGCACATCGCCGGTGCCCGCATGCAGGGCCAGGAAGTCGTCCGAGTCCGCACGCCGCTGCCACAGTGACGTTGCCGGAAGCGCAGGCCGGCGAACTACTGTGGCGGGATCGGGGACCATCTTGTGCCGGCGGGCGGTTTCCACCTCGGCGGCAGTGCGGATCTGCTTCTCAAACTCCTTGAGCGCTCCGTCGAAGCGCTCGGCCTCTTCCTTCAGGCCACGGGCATGGCGGCGCTTTTGCTCGAACCACATGCCCACCGCCATCACCGGACTGAGCATGGCGAACATGGCGAACCGCATGTCACGGAGGATCATCACCATCGCAACCGCCATGACCAGCGGAGCCAGCACCGTGATGTAGCTGAACTTGTTGGCCGGGGGGACGTCCTTGCGGCTCGGCGGGACCAAAGGATCCCCGGCCGGTGCACGCCCTGGACGCGGTGGCCTGTTAAAGGGTGCAGTGGCTGCTGGCGTGAGGTTGTGCAGGCTGCCTGGCGCGGGGGCCGGGGTCTCGTCCAAGGCAGGGCGGAGGAGAAGGACCGTGCCGCCTGCCGTGATGGTGGCCGTTTGAGTGATCAGGACCCCGTCCTCGCCCACAGGTTCCCCGTTGACCAAAGTGCCGTTGGTGGAACCGCCATCCACCACGCGGAGCCCCTCCTCTTCACGGCGAAGACGGAAGTGGTCCCAGGAGGCACTTTCAGTGGGGAGACTGAGATCGGCGTGGGGTGACCTGCCGATGAGCATGTCGCGTCCTTGCGGAACGTCCACCACGCCCCCAGTACGCTGACCGCCGGCCAGTGTGAGGCTCCAATCACGCACGCGGTGCGGCATTGGCCACGGTGCACGTGAGATGCGGCTGCCCTCCAGCAGAATCAGCTCGGACAGCGGTGTGGCCCCACGAACCTCTGTTTCATTGACGAACACAGGTTCCTCAGGGCCAACACGGGGTCCTCCGGCGGCTTCCACTAAGTCGGACAACGTGATGGCGGGCGCAGCGTGGGCAACCTCGCACTCGAAACGACGATCGTCCAGGTCGATCAGCACACGCACCGGGCGCTCCTCCTGTAGTGGAACTGTTCCCCTCAGGCGTGGGGACAGAAAGGGTTGTTAGGGGCTGGCAGGCGCCGGAACCCAGACGAGCCGTGGAGCGTTTTCGTCTGCCGGACGAAGACCGAGGTCCTGTGGGGACGCGAAGACGGGGATCGCATCAGCGGTCAGTGCCTGGGATTGCGAGAAGTCCAGTGTGGGTCCAGCGAGGCCTTCTCCAGGGCCGAGCGACAAGGTGCGCAGCGACGCTGCGACCTTTGACGGTTCTTTACTCCCGGCCAATGCAGCTGCCCGAACCAAGGCCACCACGGCATCATGGCTTCGGGCGTCCGCGGCCCACGCATCCGCGGAGAAGGGGGTATCGTCCGTCAGGTTCTTGACCTCCGGATTCCCTCCAGCCAATCTGATGCCGGAGAGGAACGCGGACATTCCCCGCCCTTGGGCATCCTGCTGGAGTGCGATTGCATCTCCGGTGGCCGGGGCAACGCTGACGAGTTGTCCTGAAGCAGTGCCGTCCAGCTCCGAGAGCGAGGATGCGAACGCGGGGGTGATGGCGCCGTCGGGAAGTACCAGCGGAACTGACACATCGCGGGACTGGAGGGCTTGGACCAGGCGGGCGAGGCGCTGCGGCGTTGCCGCCGACACCACAACAGCGTCAGCCGGGTTGGCTATCCGTATGCCTTCAGCATCTGCCGGCGCGTCCTTGGCCGGAGGTCGAAGCTGGTCGCCTGTACGGATGGCTGCTTCCTGGGCAAGGTCGGCTACCTCGGTGAGACCCTCGAGCGCCAGGGTGTCAGTCACCGTCACGGACGCGGGGGCCTGACCTCCGTCGCTGACCAGCAGCACCCGGCTCTTGCCGGCAAGTGCGGTACCCAGGGCGGCCTGGATGGAAGCTGCCGTTGGGCCCGTCGTCCACGTGGTCTGAGCGGGTTCGGATGCTTCGGCGTACGGCAGGATGACCGGGAGGTTGCGCTCCTCGGCCGCCTTCGCTGCGGCAAGGGCCTGAGGCCCGGTGCTTGCAACAACGACTCCGGACACACCCTGCTCAGCAAGGGCGCCGACAGCTGCACGTGCGCCGTCTTCGGTGCCTTGGTCGTTCTGGGTGGGCAGGGTGACCTTTGCGCCGCTTTGGGCGAAGCGCTGCGCGGCCACCACGGCGCCCTGCGCTGCTCGGTTGTATTCGGTACCTGGCTCGCCGGACTGGCCGAACGTCATGACGACGCCGATCGAAAGGTCCGCTGGCAGGCCATCAGCCTTCAGTGCAACAGGAACGGTTGCGGCCACAGGATCGGGCCGGGGAGCTTCCGTAGGACGGTTCAGCGTCATCACCAGGACTGCCGCTGCAGCAATGACGACGGCGGCTCCCGCAGCAATCAGGGCGATGAGACGTGCGCGGGGGCTCATGCTGCACCGCCGATCTTCAGTGTGTAAAGCGTCTGAGACGTAGCGCCGGCCGGCACTTCGAGTTGGAACGGCGGCATTTCATCCACCGCGGTGAGCGAGGCCTTGAACTGGGCCTGACGCAGCAGGAGTCCTGCTACGTCCCGGGAACGGATGTTTGCGTAGCCTTCGGCGTTCTGCGAGGCAAGGGCCAACTGGAAGTCCGCGGTGTCCGCTTTTGCCGCGCTGGTGGCCATCGAGCCGAGCAGGCCTGAACCGTTCACCGCCCTGTCCCCGAGGTCCAGCATCACCTTGTTGAGGCTGGACGCGAGAAGCGCGCTGGCACCTTCGACGTCGCGGGTGGAGCCCGACGTGCTGGCTGCGATGTTGTCCAAGGAAGCTTGGGTGCTCTTGGATAGGGCAGCAGTCAGGTCACCGCTCTGCCCCAGGAGCTCGTCACGCTGCTTGTTGACCGTTCCCTCGGCGTCTTTCACAACGTCGTCCGAGGTGGATTTCAGCCCGGAAATGGACCGGTTGAACGCTGACGTCACGGCTTCGGAACTGGCATCGCCGATGTCGGCAACCTGCCGCACTTGTTCGTCCACGGTTTTGTAGACCTCGGCGGCAGTTTCGGCCGAAACGTCGCGGAGTGATTCCTTGATCTTGTCGCCGAGCATGTCCTGCTGCTCTTTCAATTTCGCAAGTGCTGTGGTCACCGTGCCGGAAGATTCAATCGCGTCAGCGAGGGCAGCGTCGAGCGCCTCGAGTCCCTTTTTGGTTCCGTTCACGTTTCCTGTTGCGGCGCCGTCGAGCGTCTTGACGGCGGTCTTGATCGCCTCCAGTTTGGTGTCGGTGGCGTCGAACGTAGCCTCCAAGGCCGTGAAGGCCTGGCCAATTGCCTGGTCGGCGGCGGTGGTGTCAGTCGCTGCGAGCACTTCGTCCCAGGCAGCTGACTGAGCTTCGAGTCGGACGTCCAGGGGCTCCTTGAAGCCCGGCGGCGGATTCAGCGCAGGTGAGGGGTTGCCGTCTTCATCAGTCGGTTCGCACGGCACTGACGTCAGGTAGGAGCGCAACCTGTCAACGTCCTTGGCGGACAGTTTGCCCTTGCCAGGGATGAGTCCGTCGTCGGACAGCTTGCAGAGTTCGTCGGCCAGTTTCTGGTTTTGCTGCAGCATGGAGCCGTTCAGCCAGGTTCCCTGACCGAGTTCGCCTTTTGCTGCCTTGGCATTGGCAGCGATAGCGATGAGTTTCTGCCGGAGGGTGTCAACACTGTTCTGCGCCGCGGTGGCTGCTTTTCGGGTTGCGGTTGCAGAGTCCTCGGCTGACTTGATGGCTGCATCCAGCGCTGCGAGTGCCTTGCTGTAGTCCTCCGAAGTTCCGGAGCCGTCAAGCATCGCACCGAGGTTCGTGCGCACCTTTTCAAGTGCGACGGCGGACGTCGCCTGGTCTTTAATGGCACCTTCCACGACCTGCGGCTGAAGGCCGGAGACGAGTTTGTCGCCTTCTTGGACCAGGCCCAGAAGTGCTCCGGTGACAGTGACGGCGGAACCGTAGAGGGAGCAGGTCATTGAACCCTGTTCAGCACACTCTGCAGGGGTAGGGTTCTCGGGTCCCATCGTCGCTTTGAGGGCGCCGGCCACGGTGTCACGGCAACCAGCGCTGACCTGTGCATAGGCATCCAGCTGCGAGGACATGGTGAGAACGCTGGAATAGACGGTGGATGCGGGCGCGGCCTTTGCCACCTCAGCGGTGCAGCCGTCGCCTGTAATGGGGGTGACCGGCGGTGTGGCGGAAGTGTCGCCCAGCATTGCATCCACCGCGGAGACCGTCAGTTTCAGCTGCGACATGGTGGTGGACTGGGTGGCCGTGGTTGAAGACTCCAGGTCGGAGCCCAGAACCTGCAGTTGCTGCTTCAGGTCCGACATCGTCGCGGCAAGGGCCTTGGAGTTGTCCCGCAGTTCACCGGCTGTCTTTGCGCCAAGGGTCTGCGAGGTTGCCTGGAGGTTCCGGCGGACATCGGTGATGGTGGATCCGGCTTTCGCCAGGACGGTGTTGACATCAGAGACCAGCGAAATGGTGCGGCGCTGCAATTCCATCTCCGAGCCTGTTCCGGACGAGAAGGCGCTGGCAAGAACACCGTTGGCACTGAGGTCTGTATTGAGGCCCGGCTGGACGGCGACATCGAATTCGGGGACCTGGAAGTCTTTCACGTCGGCGGCGAGACGCAGCGTGGTGCTGGCGCCGGAACGCGGGGGAGCCAGGACGGTGGCCCACTGGACTACGGTGGCACCGTCTTCAGTACTGCTCAGGACTCCGTTGGTACCCGTGGTGCCGTCGCCCGAGCCGGGTGTTACGTCGTCCGCCCGGATGCCGGGGAGCTTGGTAGACGCGGCGATTGTCAGCGGGGCACCGACCAAAGCCGTGTCAGAACGGGCCTGGCCGGCGGCATCGTACTGGATGGTCTGTGGTTTGACCGTGAGGTTCTCAAGCGTCAGGTTGATCTCCACCGGGCCGGTATGGCCTTTCAAGTCGGCGAGGTCGGAACCCGATTTCTCGCCGGCGCGGTACTGCAGGCTCACGCGCACCGGGAGTTCGCCCACTACCTGGGCGGTGTCATATGTGGTGTTTTCCGCCGAGGAGTCACCCGCAGCGGACACCGAGATGGTGGTGCCCTCGATCTTCTGCACACCGGCGGCCGGGGACAGGCCCACGCGGACGCTCTGCAAGAGTTTGACCGGGTTGGACACCGGCTCCGGCTCAGGTGGCTGGGTGCACGACGTGGTCGCGATCAGTCCCAGTGCTATCAGGGCGATGCCCAGAGCACGGACCGGGGGGATACGACGCCCCGGTTTGTACTGGTTAAAACTAGCCTGCCTGGGCATGGATCGTCCCCCTCTTTCCGTTCACGGTGCCTTGAGTATCATAAGGTTGCGCTCCCGAATGGACTAATCCATCCGCTAAGTATCACCGCAGGTGGCAGGCAGTTTCATGTTTTTCCACAATCGTTTCTCTGTTTGTTGGATTTATTGGTTGGTGTTGGTAGTTTGGGGGCGTCTGGTTGCCTGGGTTTGTTTTGGCTTGGGTGTTGCGATTGTTCTTATTGGGAGGAAAGTTCTATGTCGCGTGTGTTGTCTACTGAGCAGGCCAAGGCTGCTATTGGTCAGGTGCAGTCGATTATTACTGGTGGGTTTACGGATCAGATTTCGGCGTTGGATGCGCAGGGTCGTGTGTTGTCGGATCCGAATGTGTGGGATGGTCCGTTGGCTGCTGAGTTCCGTGGTTCGACGTGGCCGGAGACGAAGGCTGCGTTGGATAAGGCCAAGGAAGAGCTGGAGCAGTTGCGGGGTCAGTTGCAGAAGATTTCGCAGGATATTTTCTCTGCTGGTGGCGGGGCCTGATTCTTTTTTGGTGTGAGTGTGGGGGCCGGGTGATCGTGCTGCGTTGATGCGTGGTGTGGTTGCCCGGCCGTTGCACTGTGTTGTTGTAGCGCCGGTGGTTGTAGCGCCGGTGGTTGTAGCGCGGGTTGTTGTGGTGCCGGTGGGTGTGGTGTGGGGTCGTGCCGTGTGGGTTGTGGTGCGGGTTTTTGTGGGTTGTTGGGTTTTGTTCGCGTTCTTGTTCTGTGGGGGGCTGTGGTTGTGACCGAGTTCGTTGAGATGCCGTTGTTGCCGGATTCCGATGGTGCCCATGGTGGCCGGTTTGTGTATGGGGTTGCTGAGTCGGTGAAGGGTGCTTTTGAGTCCGCAGCGTCGCGGGTTGATGAGCATTCGGGATCGCGGACGCCGTTGGTGACCGGGGCGGGGGAGGATTTCCGGGGGCATTTTTCGGAGGTGTTCGCGGCGAACGCGGTGACGGCGTCCCGGGACGCGGAGTCCTTGGCCGCGGCGTTGCGGAAAGTCGCGGAGTATGTGGGCACCATGATCGAGCGTGCGCGGGAAGAGGATGACCGGCGTCGGGAGAACAACGAGTGGGTGCGGCGGCATAACAACCGCAACTGGCTTGAGCAGTTTGGTGACAGCCTTTGGGGTGAGGAAGCGCGTCCGAATATGGAGCCCGGGAACGCGCCGTCGTTCCCGTCCGAAGCCCCGGCGTCGGGGTCGCGGGAGACCCCTGGCCCGGGTGGCGGGTTTGGGGGCGGGGTGTCCTCGGCGCGTCCGGAGTCGTTGCGGACTTTCGCTGCGGGTTCGCGTGGTCTGGATGAGGGTGTTGCGTCGGTGCCGGGGTCTTTGGAGTCGGAGTTGTCTTCGTTCGCGGACCGGTGCGGGTGGGGCCGGATCGACGCCGCGGGTGTGGTGAGCGCGTTCCGGCAGTATTTGGCGGCGAATGAGGCGGACGCGGGGTGGGCGTTGGTGGTCGCGGACGCGTTTGCTGCTGCCGGGGGTGAGGGTGCGGTTTCGACCTTGTCGGATGCTGCGGTGAACGAGGCGTTGGCCGCGGCGGGAGTTTCGGGGACCCGGACGGGGTTGGTCATTGACCCGCCCACGGCGGCCGGGGCGATGCCCTCGTCCGGGTATGCCAATGATCCGGTGAACACGGCCACGGGGAATTTTATTGAACCCGAAACGGATCTGGGGTTCGCCGGGGCGGCCGCTGACCTGGCGGTCACAAGGATGTATAACTCTCTCGGCTCGGGCCTGGACACTGTTGGGGTGTTTGGTCCGGGGTGGGCGTCGGTGCTGGACCAGCACCTGGCCTTGACTGATGAGGGGTGCCGGTGGGTGATGGCCGACGGCCGGGCGGTGGACTTCCCGCGTGAGGGTGCGGGTTGGGCCCGCGCCGTCGGGGAGAACTACTGGCTCACCCAAGAAGATGCCGGCACACCGTGGTTGGCGGAGCTGACCTCGGTCCCCGAAGGTGTTACCGAGGTGCTGGTCGTTACCGACAATCAGGGCGGTTGGTGGGCTTACACCACTGCCGGGGTGTGGCTCGGGACCGGGGCAGGGCCCGGCCGGACCATCTCCGCCCACCGTGAAGCCGCGGCTGCATCTGTTGCGGAGACTGCGGTCGATGGTGATGGGTTGGGTGTGGTGTGCCGGTTGGTGCATGTGCGGGGCCGGTTCGTGGATTTTGATTACGTCGACGGGCTGGTGGGCGTGGTCCGTTCCTCGGATGGGCGCCGGGTTGAGTACGGGTACGACGCCGAGGGCCGTTTGGTCACCGTGGGCACGGAGACCGGCACCCGTAGGTATGGGTGGAACGAGCAAGGCTTGATCGGGTCGGTGGTCTCGGCCGCGGGCGTGGTGGAGGCCGAAAACACGTATGACGAGGCCGGCCGTGTCATCATGCAGGTCACTCAGCATGGGCGGCGGACGAGGTTCGCGTATTTACCGGGCCGGGTCACGGTGGTCTCTGATGAGGACGGGTCCCGGTCGAATTCCTGGGTCGCTGATTCGAAGGGCCGCCTGGTGGGGGTGCTGGACGCGGAGGACCGGCGCCAGTCCATGTCTTATGACGGGCACTCGAACCTGGTGTCCTTGACCGAGCGTGACGGCGCGGTCACGGTCCATGGTTACGACACCCGGGGCCGGAAGATCCGGACCGTGACCCCGGAAGGCGCGGACCTGAGCTACGGCTGGGACGAGCAGGACCGTATCACCACCCTGGTGACCGCGTCCGGTGCCGTCGTGACCTATGAGTACGCCGATGAGCTGTCCCGGGACCCGTCCGTGGTTCTGGATCCGTTGGGTGGCCGGACCGAGCTGGTGTGGCGGGACGGGCTCCTGACCCAGGTCACGGACCCGGTCGGGGTCAGTATTGGTTTTGAGTACGACGGGTTCGGGGACCTGACCGCAACCCGCAACGCCGCAGGTGACACCGCGAGGATTGTGCGGGACCGGGCGGGCCGTCCGGTGGCGGCGGTGAGCCCGTCGGGGGCTGAGACACGGTTCGGTTATGACGAAGCCGGGGTGTTGGTGCGTCGGGTGGACCCGGACGGGGCGGTGTGGGCGTTCGAGCACGACACCGCGGGCCGGACCACCGCGGTGGTCGCCCCGGATGGGGGCCGGACGGCGTTCGAGTACGCCCCCAACGGGGAACTGTCCCGCACCACCGACCCGCTCGGCCGGGTCGTGGAGCGGGTGGTTGATGAGCTGGGTAACCTCACGGCTGCGGTGTTGCCGGACGGGGGCAGGTGGGGCTTCACCCACGACAACCTCTCCCGGCTGGTGGGTATCACGGACCCTGCCGGGCATGACTGGGTGCGGGAGTACGACACGGTCGGTGCCCTGACCGCCGTGATCGATCCGACCGGGGTCCGGACCGGGGCGGTCACCGACCGGACGGCCGGGACGGCGTCCCTGACGGACGCGTTCGCTGCGAATACCTACAGTTTTGATGAGTACGGCCGGCCCACGAAAATCGAATCTGTCGACGGGTCCGCGGAACTCATCACGTATGACGGTGCGGGCAACCCTGTCGAGTTGGTCGATGGTGAGGGCGGGTTGACGGTCCTGGGCCGTGACGCTGCGGGGAAGATCACCTCGATTACCTCCCCGACGGGGGCGGTGACCCGGTTCGAGTACGACCACTGCGGCCGCCCGTGGAAGAGCATTGACCCGGTCGGGGCGGTCACGGAACTGTCCTACGACGTCGACCAGCGCCTCACCGCGAGGAGACTGCCCACCGGTGAGGTCGAAACGTTCGCTTACGACGCGTGTGGCCGGTTGACCGCGAAGCATACGCCGGGGGACGGGACGGCCCGGTACGGGTACGACAAGGTTGGGCGGCTGAGTTTTGCCCAGGATTCCTGGTACGGGACCCGCCGCTTCGAATACAACCTCGCCGGGGAACTGACCGGGACCATCAACGGGGTGGGTGGCAGGACCGGGTTCGAGTACGACACCCGCGGCCGGCTCACCCGCATCACCGACCCCAATGGTGGGGTCACCACCCGCACCTATACGGCCACGGACCAAGTCGATTCGGTGACGGACCCGCTCGGGAGGGTCACCACGGCGACCTACGACCCGGCAGGCCGGCAACTCTCCCAGACGGACCCGGACGGGCACACCACCACCTGGGCCTACGACGCCGCGGGCCGGGAAGCGTCCACCTCGGTGGACGGTGCCCTGATCGCCGCCATTGAACGTGACGTGGCCGGCCGGCGGGTGGTCATCACCGACCATACCGGCGGGGCGGGGTATGCGGTGGAGCACGAACTGTGCTTTGACCGCCGCGGCCTCCTCACCCGCCGCTCCAACGGGACCGGGACCGGGAGTCAGGTGTTGGGGTGGGAGTATGACGGTGACGGGAACCGCACCGCCTTCACGGACCCCACAGGCACCACCACCCGTTACATCCGCGACGCCGCGGGCCGGGTCGTGAAGGTGTCGAACCCGTTGCTCGGGGACGCGGCCTTCACCCACGACGCTTCCGGGCGGATCACCACCGCCACCGCAGGGGACCTGGTGCAGGAGTGGGTGTATCGGGGAGGGAACCTCAGCGAGCACACCCGCACCACCACCGCCGACAACGGCACCAACCCTCCGGGCACTGCTGATGTGACGTTGATCGGTCGTGAGGACGGCGGCCGGATTACCGGTCTGTCCAGGGGCGGGGTCGTGACCCGGTACGGGTACGACACTGCCGGGCAAATGGTCTCCGCCACCACCACTGTGACTGGCTCGGAGGCGTCGGGTTCGGTGGTGGGGTGGGAGTACGACGCCGGTGGGCGGCTTCTCCGCGAAACCACCCCCACCGGGGCGCGCACTTTTGAGTACGACGCCGCAGGTCAGCTGTCGTCTGTGACGGAACCTGACGGTTCGGTCACCGAGTTTGTGTATGACGGGCTGGGCCGCCGGGTCAGGGTGATCGGGGCCGACGGGTCCTGGACCGAATACGCCTGGGGCCCCACCGGCTACCTCACCGGCACCATCGAGAAGGATCGGGACGGGGCCGAACGAAACCGGCACCGGCTCCACGTCGACGCGCTCGGTGAACTCGCCACCGTGGACGGCACACCATTGTGGTGGGACACCGCAGCGCCCGTGCCGACCCTCGCCGGTGCCAACACAACCCAGGTGTCGTCCCTGCCCGGCGGAGTCACCGGCATCGGCGACGCGTGGACCACGCCCGGGTGGCGTGCCGCCCGCCCCACGGACCAGCACGATCCCTGGGCCGTCCTCGGCACCCCCACCACCCCCAACCCGGGCAGCCCCGCAACAACCAGTACAGGGGTTGGTTCCGCTGCTGGGTTCGGTGGTGCGTTGCCTGCCGGTATCGGCCTGACCGCCGGTGGCGGGATCGACATCGCAGGGCTCGAATGGCTCGGCGCCAGGGCGTACGACCCGGCCACCCGGGGCTTCCTCTCCACCGATCCCCTCGCCCCCGTCCTGGGCGCCGGCTGGGACGGGAACCCCTACTCCTACGCCGGAAACAACCCCCTCAACACCACCGACCCCACCGGCCTGAAACCCCTCACCGACACCGACCTGAAAGCCTACGACGGCTCCTCCCGCGGCGCCATCGCCGCCACCGGAGACTGGCTCGGAGACAACTGGGAATACGTCGTCGGAGGGGCCGCTGTGGTCGGCGGGGCCGTGTTGATGTTCGTCCCCGGCGGACAACTCGCGGGCATGGGATTGATGAGCTTCGGCGCCGACGTCGTCATCCAAAAAGCAACCACCGGCCAAGTCAACTGGGGTAATGCCATCGGGAGCGGTGTTATGGGTGTGGCCGGCGGTGGCGTGGGAATGATGGTTACTAAGTCTGCTTCACTGGTTGTTGGAAGAGTGGTGGCGGGCCAAGCTGCGCGAAGTATGGCTTCAAATGTTGCGACTTCGACGTTGACTCGTGCCACAGGCAATGCCGCAGTCATTGCACGGAGGTTCGGCGCTAATTTGTTGAAAGACATGGTCGGCAGTGGTGCAGCAGGAGGTGTAGCCGGAACCGTAGATTATGTCCGGGAACGCGTTCAGAAGGGCGGTCCCTGGACAGCCCAAGGACTGTTGGGTAGCGCGGCTGGAGGTGCCTCCACGGGTGTCATCAGCGGGGCACTGAGTCCTGCGGCTGGGCACGCAGCTACAAAAGGACTTCAGGTTGTTTCATCTATGGGCATCAACACAGGCGCTGGATTTGCGGGTGAGATGGTGAAGAGCGGGGTGAATGGAGAAGCCTTTAACCCGGCAAAGGCTCTGCTTTCATCTAGCATGGCGGGTACCAGCGCCTCTACGGCGTCCGCCCTGCGAGGCCTTGCTCCGCAAGGGTATAGGGAACTTGTTGGAACAAGTACCTCTGCTCCCATCGACTACTTCACTAAGACTAATGTGAGTACTGAAGTATTGAATGGAGCAATTGGTTTGACCGCAAATGCTGTTGTTGACGAGTCGTGGAAGTGAACTAAATTAGTGTCCAAGAAAAAGGCGTATGTTCCAACTAAACGGGTAGCCCCCGAATGGTACTACTGGTTGGGGGTTCTATTTCCAGGTGCCCTGGTTCTAATTACGTGTATTAGAAGAGCGTCGGAGTTTGGGTTTTCCGTCTGGGTTGCAAACATTGTGGTTTTTGCGGTCGCCGTATTATGTGTGGGCGGGCTGACTTACTTGAAATCAAACTTTGTTTCTGCGGTTGCTTTTGGGGTTGTAATCATAGGAGGAAGCTTGGCTGTCGCCGGACTCTCCCATGTTGTGCCGGTCATCGTAGTCGCTTACGGTTCGTTATGGGCGGGTGCAGCAGCCGGTCTATTGATTGGTCTGACACTGACTGCAGGCGAACGTCGTTAGCATTGAGTTGGTGACTGTGATTTGTGTTGAATGCCCCCAGGTGCTTGAGCTGCCGTAAAGCGCAGCCTTCGCGGGGAGCTCTAATGGAAGAAAGTATTCGATTCTGGGCGCGTGAGGTTTCCATTTCTGGTCAGTGGTTTATTCGTTCTGTTCATTCATATTATCTTCTACGGGTGAGAATATTGCGGCGCGGAACGTTTGCGTTCGGAAGATGGTTGTTTGTTGGTTTCTATATGTTCTATGAGCCACCCCAGTGACCCCCATGCACAGCAGGACGACAACCTTGCATCCAAGGCGGATGCGCCCACCGGCTTCGACCGGCGAAACCCGGGGGGGATACCAGTCCCCTCAGACTCAGCATCTTTCCCATGCCAGTGGTCCGGGAAAATCGTTTTTGACGACATGGCTCTTGGCCCTCCTGCTCGGCAACCTTGGTGTGGACCGCTTTTACTTGGGCAAAATCGGCACGGGAATCGCCAAGCTGCTGACCGCCGGGGGGCTTGGCATTTGGACGCTCGTTGACATGATCATCACCCTGACCGGAAACGCAACGAGCAAAGATGGCCGGGCGCTGGAAGGTTTCCCGCAGCACAAGAAGAAGGCCTGGATCATCACTGCGATCGTGTGGGTCGTGAGCATTGCCACGAGCATTCTCGTGGCGACAGCATTCGCGGCTGGCGTGGCGAGCAGGATTGAGAGCTCCGCCGCTGCCCAGGCTGCTGAACAAAACCGGTCCATCATGCCAGGAGCAGCAGGCGATGCTGGTGCCGTGACCGTTCGCGTGGATGACGGCCGAACGGCCCGGGTAACTGTTCTGAAGTCCGAGTACGTCACCGAGTACCCGGGCAAAGAGTGGTACACGCCCATGAATGGTGGTTTCCTCATGGTCGAGTTCTCCTGGGAGACCCTCACTGGCACTACGCCCGCAAACCCCGCGTACTTCGAGGCTTCAGGTCCTAGTGGCCAAAAGTTGACCGGCACATCTCCCGACGAGAATGGTTTCCACTTGGACGCCGACGTGCCTGCTGGAGAAAGCAACCGTGGGTACCTTGTGTGGGACACCAAGAATGTTCCAGTGACCATCGTGATTACCAATGACATCGGGAACAAGGCTGCAACCTTCACCCTTACTCCTCCGGCTGGCTAGTCGCCAAAGCGCGAGACGCGTAGTCCAGGCATGAAGAAAGGCCCCGCCTCCCTCATAAACAAAGGGAAGCAGGGCCTTTCTCATTGGCGGTGACGGTGGGATTTGAACCCACGTTGGCTTTTACACCAAACAACATTTCGAGTGTTGCACCTTCGGCCGCTCGGACACGTCACCAACTGAAATAGGCTACCCGAGATTGGCCCCGTTCCCCAAAACGAGCCCCTCTGGACCCTCCCCAAAAGGCAGGTGGCGTACCCTTCAATCCACGCCAACTTCCGTCCACAGCTCCGCACCGATAGATTCGTAAGCATCATGACGATTTCGCAGGAACACGAACGGAAACACGGGCACGAAGCCCACGCCTACTGGGTCACTGAGACGGGCGATGGTGAGCTGCGCCAGGAAGCCCTGCCGGAAAGGCAGGAAGGCGAAGCCCTCGTCAGGACCCTGTACTCAGGCGTCAGCCGGGGCACGGAGCGCGTGGTCCACGAAGGCCGGGTCCCGGAGCGCGTGGCTGACCTCATGCAGGCCCCGCACCAGGAGGGCGACTTCCCGGGCCCGGTGAAGTACGGCTACCTGAGTGTGGGGACGGTCGAGCAAGGACCGGAGGAATGGGTAGGAAAAACCGTCTTCAGCCTGCACCCCCATCAGGACTTTTACGTGATCCCCACCAGCCAGCTCACCGCAATCCCCGAGGACGTCCCAGCCCGCCGCGCGGTGCTCACGGGCATCGTTGAGGTCGCCATCAATGCCCTCTGGGAAGCCGGACCGAGGCTGGGTGACCGGGTCGCCGTCGTCGGTGGTGGTTTGGTGGGCGGCGTCCTGGCGACGCTGCTGCGGAAGTATCCGCTGGGCCGCCTGCAGTTGGTGGATGCGGATCCGGAGAAGCGAAAGCTGGCGGAAACCATCAACATCGAATTCGCCGAACCAGAGGTTGCAAAAAGCGACAACGACATCGTCTTCCACTGTTCCGCTTCCAACGAGGGCCTCAAATTGAGCCTGCAACTGGCCGGCGATGACTCCGACGTCATCGAGCTTTCCTGGTTCGCCGATAAGGAAGTTACCTTGCCGCTCGGCGAGGACTTCCATGCCCGCCGCCTGAACATCCGTTCCAGCCAGGTGGGTGCAGTGGCCCTCCCGCGACGGCACAGGCGCACCAACGCCCAACGACTCGAGCAAGCGGCAAGAGAACTGAAAGACCCGCTGTTCGACACGTTCCTGACCAGCGAATGCCGATTCCGGAACCTGCCCACCACACTCGTTAAATTGTTCGAACGGCCCGGCGGTTTCTGCCACGTGGTCGCCTATCCCACCCCGGAGGATTAGTACATGTTCAGCCTGACCGTCCGACGCCACTTCATGATTGCCCACAGCCTTCCCCGCGAAGCGTTCGGCCCGGCCCAGGGCCTCCATGGTGCAACGTTTGTGGCCGAAGTCAGTTTTCGTCGCCCGGATCTCAATGACGACGCAATCGTTCTGGACATTGGCGCAGCGGGCGGAATCCTTGAGGAAATCCTGGAGGACCTTAACTACAAGAACCTCGACGAGCACCCGGCATTCAAGGGCAAGCTCTCCACCACGGAGGCTCTGGCCAAGCACATCGCCGACGCCATGGCCACCCGGATCCAGGACACCGCCGACGGGCCGGCGCTCAGCGGCATCGACGTCGTCCTCCGTGAAAACCCTGACGCCTGGGCCGGCTACTCGCTGGAGCTCCCGGTCAAGTAGGTGCGCATCCGCTTCCTTGTCCCGGGGAACGTCAGGCACGGCTCCGGCGGCAACAAGTACAACGCCAAGCTCGCCGAGCATCTGACCGTCCTGGGCGCGGACGTTGAGACCCTAAAGGTCGACGGCGGCTGGCCGGTTGGGAGCCCGGCGGACAAGCAGCGATTCGCGGAAGCGCTCGACGGCGGCACAACGGTGATTGCCGACGGCTTGGTGGCGAGTGGGGCACCGGAGGAGGTCGCCGGCGCCGTGGGCAAAGGAACCAAAGTCTGGATCCTGTCCCATATGGCGTTGGCGGACCATGGCGAGCTTGAAGCCAAGGCGCTGACCGCCGCAACCGGAATCATCTGCCCCAGTTCCCACTCCGCCGCTGAGCTCGAGGCGAGGCACGGCCCGCAGACCATCATCATCGCAACGCCGGGGGCCGACAAAGCAAACGCCGCCCAGGGATCGCAGCCGCCGCGCATCGTAGCCGTGGCCGCACTGCTGCCAAACAAGAGTCAGACACTCCTGGTCGAATCCCTCGCCAGCTTGCAGGACCTCGAGTGGGAGGCCGCCCTCATCGGCTCGGAGAACGCTGACCCGGCGTACGCCGCGGAGGTGCGGGCCGCCGTCGAGCATTACAGGCTTGAGGACCGCATCAGCATCACGGGCGAGTTGAGCGGCAACGCCCTCGAGGACCAGTGGCACCAAGCTGACCTCAGCGTCCTTGTTTCCCGATCGGAATCCTTCGGGATGGTGGTGACGGAATCGCTGGCCCACGGCGTTCCTGTGATTGTCCGGCAGGGGACCGGCGCCGTGGAGGCGCTCGGCCAAACAGGAGCGGGTGCTGCGCTGGAGCTGACACAGGAGGGGGCCTTGGCCGATTCCCTCCGGAGTTGGCTCAGCGATCCCGGCCTGCAACAATCCTGGCGCAACAATGCAATTCAGGCCCGCGAGCACCTCCCTGGCTGGGACACCACTGCCGCCACCGTACTGAGGGCCCTCCAAAGCCCACCGAACTAGGGCAGCCGGTGAGAGGCGAAGAACTCCCTGAGAAGCGCCGCGCATTCCTCTTCACGGACGCCCGCATAGACCTCCACCCAGTGGTTGAGGCGGCGCTCGCGGAGGATATCGAACACCGAGCCCACCGCTCCTGCCTTCTCATCCCACGCGCCAAACACCACTCCGGGGATACGCGCCAGGACAATGGCACCGGCACACATGGCACACGGCTCAAGGGTCACCACCAGGGTGCAGTCCTCAAGCCGCCAACCGTCACCCGAGCCGCCCATAGCCTGAGCGCGAAGTCGCAGCGAAGCAGCCGCCTGGCGGATGGCCACCACTTCCGCGTGGGCGGTCGGGTCCCCATGCGCCTCACGTTCGTTGCGTCCGGAACCCAGCACGCCGCCGTCGGGCCCCAACACCACCGCGCCAATGGGTACGTCGTCCGTTTTCAGCGCCAACCGGGCCTCGTCCAGGGCAAGGCCCATCCAGGCCATGTGGTCTGCGTGATACGGCTCGGTGGCGCTCATGTCTCAATGATAGTTTTGGGGGATGCGCACACTCGTCGTGGACCACCCGCTGGTCGCCCACAAGCTCACCGTTCTGCGGGATAAGAACACCTCTTCACCGGTCTTCCGGCAACTCACTGAAGAACTCGTCACCCTCCTGGCCTACGAAGCCACCCGCGAGGTCAAGACGCAGCCAGTGGAGATCGAGACCCCTGTCACCAAGACCATCGGCACGGCGTTCACCAAGCCCACGCCGCTGGTGGTTCCCATCCTGCGCGCAGGCCTCGGCATGCTCGAGGGCATGACCAAGCTGGTCCCCACCGCTGAGGTGGGCTTCCTGGGCATGGCCCGCGACGAAGAAACCCTGGACATCATCACCTACGCCGAGCGCCTCCCCGAGGACCTCACCGGCCGCCAGATCTTTGTCCTGGACCCTATGCTCGCTACCGGCGGCACCCTGCGTGAGGCCATCAAGTTCCTCTTCAAGCGCGGCGCTTCGGACGTCACCTGCATCTGCCTGCTGGCCGCTCCCGAGGGCCTGGCCAAGCTGGAAGAGGAACTCTCGGACGCAAACGTCAACATTGTCCTCGCATCGATTGACGAGAAACTCAACGAGAAGTCGTACATCGTGCCGGGCCTGGGCGACGCCGGAGACCGCCTCTACGGCGTGGCTGGCTAGTCTTCACAGGGAACGATTGCCCCCTACCGGTTTCCCACCCAGCCCGTTAGCCTGTGGCGCATGGACTGGAAACTTGAACTGGTATTTGTCCCTGTCTCCGACGTCGATCGCGCGAAGGACTTCTACGTCAACAAGGTCGGTTTCAACGCCGATTTCGATGAGCGTCCCACGGACGGCATCCGCTTCGTGCAACTGACGCCGCCGGGTTCTGCGTGTTCCATCGCTATCGGCGAGGGCCTCACGGACGCCCCTCCGGGTTCGGCTCCCAACCTGCAAGTGGTGGTGGCGGACATCAACAAGGCCCACGAGCACCTCAAGGCCAACGGCGTGGACGTCAGCGACGTCGACGTCCAGGACTGGGGTCACTTTGTGTACTTTGCCGACCCGGACGGCAACCAGTGGGCGGTGCAGTACCTCCCACAGCGGCCCAATGGCTAAGTCACACTTCAGCACCACCCCATGAGCGTGCGGCAGGATGGAACCATGAGCCATCCTGCCGCACCCGTGCTGACTGTCCGTGCCGTCCTCTTCGACATGGACGGCACGCTGGTGGATTCCACGGCCGTCGTGGAGCAGGTGTGGCTCGAGTTCGCCGAGCGCTACGGCCTGGATTACAACGAAATCCTCCGCACATCCCACGGTGTCCAAGCAGGCGATACCGTGCGGCGCTACGCCCCGGCAGGGGCCGACTTCGCCGCTTTGACGGCCGAACTTGGCGAGATGGAACGTTCCCGGACGGACGGTGTCATTGCCCTTCCCGGTGCTGAAGCCCTGCTGGCGGGCCTCCCGGATGATGCCATCGCCTTGGTCACCTCGGCAGATCAAATCCTTGCCGATATCCGCATGCAGGCAGCCGGACTCACCATGCCATCCACTGCTGTCACTGCGGAGTCCGTCAGCCGTGGCAAGCCGCATCCGGAGGGCTATCTGAAGGCGGCGGCACTCCTGGGAGCCGACCCGGCCGACGTCGTGGTTTTCGAAGACGCACCCGCCGGGATCGCTGCTGCGCGCGCGGCGGGGATGCGGACCGTGGTGGTGGGCAAAGCCGCTGCCGGTCACAGTTCGGACCTGGGGCCTGGCATGTGGCAGATTCCGGACTACTCGGCCGTGACCGTCACCGCTGTCAAGGACGACGACGGCGGGCACGTCATCACGCTGACCCTCCAGTAGCGCAGCTGGTACCGCCGGGCGAAAGGCTGTTCCACGAGGGACCAAGCGGGCGTAGGCTGTGCGCATGTCTGCGATGCCGGAGGCGTACGGTGCTGCACTGGAGCGGGCCATGGTCCACGCCGGTGACTGGCTTGCGTCGGTCCCAACACGTCCAGTCCGCCCGTCCTCCGATGCCGATCAGGTGGCCAAGAGCATCCTGCCGCGCCTGCCGGATGAAGCGACAGATGCCGCCGAGGTAGTTGATGAGCTCGCCGCGCTGGCTGAGCCGGGCCTGATGGCAATCCAGTCCGGACGGTTCTTTGGGTGGGTCATGGGCGGAACCCTGCCTGCGGCCATGGCCGCGGATTGGCTTGTTTCGGCGTGGGACCAGAACACGGGGCTTCGGTTCGCCACCCCTGCCGCTGCCGCGATCGAGGAATCTGCGGCCGCCTGGCTGCTGGAACTCTTGGGACTGCCCGCCACCGCCGACGTCGGATTCACCACCGGCGCCACCACCGCCAACTTCGTGGGATTGGCGGCAGGACGCCAATACCTGATGGACGAGGCAGGCTGGGACTTGGAGGCTCTTGGGTTGACCGGCGCCCCGCGCATCACCACCTTTGCCGGCCGGGAGCGGCACGCCGCAGTGGATTTGGCGTTGCGGTACCTCGGCTTGGGGGCGTGCGTTCCGGTAGAGGCCGACGACGAAGGACGGATCCTTCCCGATGCCCTGGCTGAGGCCATGGACCAACAGCCCGGGCCTTCGCTGGTCTGCCTCCAAGCGGGAAACCTGCATTCCGGTGCGTTTGATCCCATGGAGGAAGCCATTGCGGTGGCCCATGATCGGGGAGCCTGGGTGCACGTGGATGGGGCGTTCGGTTTGTGGGCCGCTGTGAGCCCCACGTTGCGGGGTCGGCTGACGGGGGTGGAGGAAGCGGACTCCTGGGCAACGGACGCCCACAAGACGTTGAACGTCCCTTATGACTGCGGCCTGGCGATTGTCTCCAGGCCAGAATCCCTAAGGCGTGCTTTCAGTGTCCACACCAGCTATCTCATAGCCACCGAAACCGGGCTGGGGGATCCGCTGGAGAAAGTCCCTGAGATGTCCCGCCGGGCCCGTGGCATTCCCGTATGGGCCGCCCTCAGGCAACTGGGCCGCGATGGCGTGATCTCCATGGTTGAGCGCCTCGCGGCCAACGCCCGGGCATTGGCCGAAGGACTCGCCGCCATTCCGGGCGTCGAGGTGCTCAACGATGTGGTGTTCACGCAGGTCTCGGTGAGCTTCGGCAGCGACGACCGGACGCACCGGGTGACGCAGCGGCTCATGGCCGAGGGCGCGGTGTGGATGTCCGGATCCTCGTGGCGTGGCCGTGAAATCCTGCGTATTTCCGTGAGCAACTGGACCACCGACGTCGGAGATGTTGCCGCCTCCATTGCAGCAGTCAGGGGTGCTGTGGAGGTCGAGCCCGAAGTTTAGGCCTGGGGCTCGTGCGCCCTCGCTTTGTGCAGGTACCCCATCAGGCCGGCCAGGTCTTCGGCGCTCCAGGGCAGGTCTGCGCTGATCGTTTGGGCGTTCTCCTGCCAGGCTGCCCGGGCCGCGGTTTTTGTATCCTCGCCCGAATGGAACATCTCCCCGATGCGGTCCCAGGAATGCACCCACTCCTGCACTGCCGGATCCGAGATGGAAGTACCGGCCCGGACATGCTCCAGGCCTTCTTCCACCAGCGCGGTCCATTGACGTTTTGAGTCCTCGATCTTCCCGGCTCCCAGCTCCTGGCGTTTCTCCGCAAGCTGTTGACGCTGTTCCGGTGTGAAGTGTTTTTCGAACACGGTGATCATCTCCAAAGTTGACATGAATTGTGCGGCGGTGGGCATGGCTGGAGCGTCCAGTCGGTTGAGCAGCTCACCCAGCCGGTCCTGAAGCGCCTGGACTTGTTGGGCGTGCTGTTGAACATGCCGTAATTGCCGGTCCAGCAGGACACGCATGGAACCGAGATCATCATCATCGTTCCCGGGTCCATCCAGCGCTGTCGTGATGGAAGCAAGCGGAATCCCGAGCATGTGAAGGGCCCTGATCCGGTACAGTCGTCGAAGATCGCCCTCCCCGTACCGTCGATGACCGGAAGGCGTCCGGCCGCTCGCGGTCAGCAGGCCGATTTCATCGTAGTGATGGAGTGTCCGCACGCTGACTCCGCAGGCTTTGGCGAGTTCGCCGATACTCCACTGTCCGCTCTCCGCTGTTCCCATGGGAACTACGCTAAATCCTCACGTAACGTCAGGTGCAAGCCTTCTTCGGCCAGCCGCATACCCGCCGATATGCCCGGCGAGTCCAGCGGCAGCCAGCACGGCTCCTTCAAGCCAGCGGTCCGCCGTCGTCATTACCGGCAGGATCGCAAGCGCAGCCGTACTTAGCAGCGTCGTCAGGAGAAGCATGACCGGTCCTTGGATGCGCAGGCGGGTAGTCGAGGCCATGAGGGCAAGGGCGATGAAGTTCGCCGGCAAAGGATCCACGACACTGCGGAGCAGCACGAAGAACAGGGCATAAAGCGACGTCCACGCCACCGCACCAAGCACACGCCCCGCAAGTCCGGTTCCGGGAGCCATCCGGTCCCGTCCTGGCCGAAGCTCCCTGACCGGAAAACGTCCGGGGCGAAGGTCTCGGGTCAGCCGCGCCATGCCCCGCAGGTCGGCAAGCGCGGTTCGTACGACGTCGACACTTGAGTTGGGGTCATCGGTCCAGTCGACCGGGACTTCATGAATGCGTAAACCACAACGTTCGGCGATGACGAGGAGCTCGGTGTCAAAAAACCAGCCGTCGTCCTTGGTATGCGGGAGGAGAAGGTGCGCAACGTCCGCGCGGACGGCTTTGAAGCCGCACTGGGCATCGGAAATGCGTGTGCCCAGGACGGTGCGGAGCAGGGCGTTGTAGCTGCGGGAGGTGAATTCGCGGCCACCACTGCGGACCACGCGCGAGTCAGGTGCCAGGCGCGTGCCGACAGCCAGGTCAGAGTGGCCTGAAAGCAGCGGCGCAAGGAGGGGTGCCAAGGCGGACAAGTCGGTGGACAGATCCGCTTCCATATAGGCCAGCACGGGTGACGGTGAGGACTGCCAGAGGCGGCGGAGGGCGTTACCGCGCCCTCTTTCCTGGAACCGGACCACCCGCAGTTCCGGAAGTTCCCGTGCCAGGCGTTCGGCGATCCTTAAGGTGTTGTCCGTGCTGGAGTTGTCAGCGACCGTGATCCGGAAGGTGTGCGGAAAAGTGCCGGAGAGATGGCCGTGAAGCGTGCGGAGGTTCTTCTCCAGGTGCGCTTCCTCATTGAACACGGGGACGGTGAGATCGAGGACGGGGACGCCGGCCCCGGTGTCCACGGGGGAGCGCCTGGGCAACTGTGGGTTCTCCGGCCTTACGTTCGGGAGTTCCGGCTGCGAAGCAGGCAACGCCCCGCCACCGAAGCGCGCGGAGTGGAACCGTCGTGGGGGAGCGCTGGTGGTTGGATTTGTGAGCGTCATATCTCCAGCATGGGCTGGCCGATTATGAGGGCTTTAGGCGGAAGCTGTGACGTCACTGTGAGCTACGGCGGTCACCTGTGAAATGCAAAGACCGCGCCGGTTCCCGCCGTTCGCTCCAGTGGGGACTGGTGCGATCGGCGGCAACCGGCGCGGTCTTCAAACTGCCTGGTTTAGTACCAGTTGTTGGCCAAGTGGAAGGCCAGGGCGGCCGACGGGGATCCGTAGCGCTCCTTGATGTAGTTCAGGCCCCATTTGATCTGGGTCTGGTAGTTGGTCTGCCAGTCAGCACCGGCAGAGGCCATTTTGGAAGCAGGCAGGGACTGGACGATGCCGTACGCGCCGCTGGAAGCGTTCGTGGCAGTGGTCTTCCAGTTGGATTCCTTCTCCCACAAGGTGTTCAGGGCAGTCATTTCGCCGGCGCTCCAGCCGTAGCTGCCCAGGATGCTTGCGGCGTAGGCCTTGGCAGCGGCGGGGTCATCCACGGCTTTCGGGGCTGCAGCAGCGGCTTCGGCGGCGGCCTTTTCGGCGGCAGCAGCGGCGTCGGCGGCCTGCTTGGCTGCAGCGTCAGCAGCTGCCTTCTCCGCAGCGGCTTGGTCGGCGGCGGCCTTTTCGGCGGCAGCCTTTTCAGCAGCAGCCTGATCGGCGGCAGCCTTTTCAGCAGCGGCCTTGTCCACGGCGGCCCGGTCGGCAGCGCCCTTTGCGGCGGCTGCGTCCAAGGAAGCGGAGATTTCGGCTGTCTTGTTGGTGCTGACCTGGGCAGCTGCCTGGGTCTCTGCAACGCGGCTGGCCTCAGGGAGGTTCAGGGTGGCGTTGGCAGCAGTACCGAGCGATGCGACGCCCAACGCGGCGGCCACGACGCCGGCAAAAACCGACATGCGGTGGCCGGACTTACCTTGGCGGGCAGCGTTCTTGAGGACGGTTTGCGACTTGGTCAACGGTGCGTTGTGCTCATCGCGGTGACGCGCGGAAGGGCGCGTCTGATCGTTAAATTCAGACATGTGTGATTACCTCTCAGCGCCTGCGGAGTTAGCTGTCGGGTTCGGATGAGGTCATCCGGCCGCGCATGTCGCTGCGGCTTCACCCCAAGGGCCCGGCATGATGCCTGGGCCCGGAGACTCTGGGTCCCCCGTCTCTGCCTCGGAGTAAGAACGGACTCCGGGAAGTGGCAGAGCTCGGCGCATCCCGGATGCGGGCCAGTTGGGGCGACCCACCCTTTCGACGGTACAGGAGGAATTCGCAGAAGTCACATTTAGGTAACAGAGATCACGACGCCGGTGAGTCGCCTTGCCGTGTTCGTTACATCTCTTCGGTGGTGACGGTAGGTAGCCGCAGGGCGAATTCGGTTCGACCCGGACGCGACGTGACCTCCACGCTACCGCCGTGCGCTTCCACGATGGATTCCACGATCGACAACCCCAGCCCCGACGTCCCTTCAGACCCCGATCTCGCGGCATCCGCCCGGGCAAAGCGGGAGAAGATCCGGCCTTGGAAATCCTCTGGAATGCCCGGCCCGTTGTCTGTCACGGTCACCACTGCGCTGCCATCGGCGGACAGCATGACGGCCGTAACCACGGTAGTGCCGGCATCGGTGTGTTTGCGGGCATTGGACAAAAGATTGGCCAGGACCTGGTGCAGCTGGGTGGAGTCGCCGCGGACCGTGACGGGTTCGTCCGGCAGTTGCAGTTGCCATATGTGGTCCGGCGCCATGACCTTCTCGTCACTGACCGTTTCGATCACCAACTGGGTGAGGTCCACATCGGTAACCTTGACCGGTTGGCCCTCGTCCAACCTGGCGAGCAGCAGGAGATCCTCCACCAGCGTTGTCATCCGCTCTGACTGGCTTTGCACGCGGGCCAGGGATTTGCGGCCGTCGTCAGTGAAGCTTTCGGTCATCCTCAGCAGTTCGGTGTAACCGCGGATGGCAGTGAGCGGCGTCCGGAGCTCGTGTGAGGCGTCCGCGACGAACTGGCGTACCTTGGTTTCGCTTTCCTGGCGGGCTTCCAAAGCGCTGGAGACGTTGTTCAGCATCAGGTTCAGGGCATGGCCTACGCTGCCCACTTCCGTTCCGGGATGGGCGGCCGACGGCGGTACGCGCACCGCAAGTGCCACTTCACCGGCGTCGAGCGGAAGACGTGAAACCTTGGTGGCCACCTCGGAGAGCTGCTCCAGAGGCCGCATGGTCCGGCGGATGATGACGGTGCCGGCGAGGCCGATGACCACCAGTCCGCCCAGCGAGACCAACACCATTGTCCAGACCAGTGAGGCCTCGGCGCTCTGTTTGTCCGCGAGAGGCAGGCCCGTGACGATCACGTCGCCATAGGGGGCGACCGCCACCAGCCGATAGTCCCCGTTGGAGAGGGAACGATCCACCGGATCACCGCTCTTGGGCAGCGCCAACAGCACTTGCTCATCCGCGGGGGACAGTGCAACACGGTTGCCTTGGGCGTCAATGAGCCCTGAACTGCGGACAGTGGACCCGTCGATCCTGGCGTTGAGCGTTCCGGCGGCCTGCCCCCTGGCCTCCAGCGGGTCCGGCTTCCCCGAAGGTGAGGAGGGAAAGTTCGACGGCGGCCTGCCGAAGTCATTCGCGCGGCTGGACGCCTGCTCGAGCTGCCTGTCGAGCTGCTTGTTGAACACCATGTCCATGGAGGCGTAGCTGACCACACCTACCGCCCCGCAGATAGCGACCAGCAGTGCCATCGCCACCAGGACCAGCCGGGTACGCAAATGCCACGTGGAGGGGTTCAGCCAGCTGCGGCCGGATTTTCTGGCCACTCCTGAAAGTGTGCTCAACGCCTAGTCCGCGGGCTTGATGACGTAGCCGGCGCCGCGAATGGTGTGGATCATCGGCGGATGGTTGGCTTCGATTTTCTTGCGAAGGTATGAAATGTAGAGCTCCACGATGTTGGCTTGCCCACCGAAGTCGTAATCCCACACGCGGTCCAGGATCTGGGCTTTGCTGATGACCCGTTTGGGGTTCTCCATGAGGTAGCGCAGAAGCTCGAACTGGGTTGCCGTGAGGGGAATGTCCTCGCCGGCGCGGGTAACTTCGCGGGTGTCCACGTTCAGGGTGAGGTCACCCACCACCAGCTCCGCGGTGTCCATGGCAGCGACGCCCGAACGCTGGACCAGCCGGTGGAGTCGCAGGAGGACTTCTTCCATGCTGAAAGGTTTGGTGACGTAGTCATCGCCGCCGGCAGCCAATCCGACGATCCTGTCCTGCACGGCATCCTTGGCGGTGAGGAAGAGGGCGGGCACTTCGGGAGCGAAGGCGCGGATGCGGTTGAGGACCTCCACGCCGTCAAAACCGGGCAGCATGACATCAAGGACCAGGACGTCCGGCCGGAAATCCTTGGCCAGCTTCACGGCCTCGGGACCATCGCCGGCAACGGACACAGACCAACCGGCCATGCGCAGTCCCATGCTCATGAGTTCGGCGAGGCTGGGTTCGTCATCCACCACCAAGGCGCGGATCGGAGAACCATCAGGGTGGGAGAGTTGGGGCAGGTTGTTGGTCATGGAGTGCGAGGAGGCCATGGGACAACTCTCCGTTCTGCTGGTTAGCCAGCGCTTTGCCCGTCCTGTGAGGATGCTGTGAAGTCAACACTAGCGAGGTGGGAGTCAGCGTGTCCGAAACGCTTGGCAATCCTGTTTCTACGGCTTGTAGCAGATTTTTGTCCGGATTTTTCGGAAGTCGGCCGTCCACGATTGGACAACAAGTGTTTCAGATCGTGAGATTCCGCAGCCGGGCTGTTCCCGGGAATGTCAGTGCACATGATGCCCCATTGGCCGAAGAATGTTCACTGGATTGCGATTATTTCTTGTTCGGGCCGAATGAAATGGCGTTCATTTATCCCCTCGGCTGAATTGTGATTTACGGCACAATAGACCTCTCCGTCTCAAAATGTGGACGGTTCTGCGCTTTGTTACTTGCGTGTTGCCATTGTTACGTTGCACACTTCCAATGTGAACAAGAACTCAACAGCACCTGCAGCCGCAGCAACCTGGCCCAGCACACCCGCTGGCCATGATGACCGCTGTTGTCGAATGCAAGCCTAACTTTCCACCCCAAGAAGTTTCAGGCATTCGCCCCCTAGCCCAGCGTTGGGCGCCCCTCCCCAAACTCATTGCGGGGACAACCAGCATTCGAAGCCGCGATGACGGCTATTCACTTTTGAGGTAAGCACTCCATGTCAGTTGCATCTGGATACGTCCACATCTCCGTCCGTAACGCCAACAAGGCCGCATCGAACGCAGGGCTCCGCCCCGGCTTCGGCAACCGCCCCGGCTACGCTCCGTCCCAGCAGGGCGCAGGCCAGCAGGCCCCCGGTTACGTTCCGCAGGGTTACAACCCCAATTCCTATGGCCAGTTGCGGGCAGTGCCCGCTGCCGAGCCGGCACCCATGACTGCGCCTACGCCGGTCATTGCCCAGTCCGACAGGCTCCGCCCCGTCGCCAACGACAACGTAGCCCGTGGCTTCGTGCTCTACATGGGCATTGACGAAGAAACCGCAGCGGCCGCAGGCACCTCCATTGCCAAGCTGGCCCAGGAAATCCGTGCCTACGCCCAGTCCCTCGTGACCGGTGCAGAGAGCTATGCTGCCGTGGCAGTAGCCCCCGCCGGCGCGCCCGGGTCCGCACTCGACGTCGTGCGTTCAACCTTCGGTGACCCGACTGTCGCCGCACGCCAGCGCACCGAAACCGCCCGCCCGGCACCGCAGCAGGAATCCCGCCCCTCCGGCGTGCTGATCGACCTCGCCCGCCGCGAAGTGCACCTGGACGGCGAATCGCTGAACCTGACGTTCAAGGAATTCGAACTCCTCAACTACCTCGTGGAGAACGGCACCCGCACCGTGGGCCGCGACGAACTCCTTGAAGGACTGTGGCGCAACGCCGAAGAGGTCCCCAACGAGCGCACCATCGACGTCCACATCCGCCGCCTCCGCTCCAAGCTGGGCCGCCTTGCCAACACCGTCCGTACGGTTCGCGGCCAGGGCTACCGTTTCTACGAGCACCCCGAGGTCATCGTCTGGGCCGCTCCGGAATACTCGATCTAAGCAGCACCGCAGCCGAAAGGCGGCAACATCCCCCTGCGCCAGCGCTCGTTCTTCTTGCGACAACGGCGCTATCGGGATATGCCGCCTTTCGGCTTTTTCGTGCCCTGACGAGGATTGGCCTCCGCGGTTGAAGGGTCGGTGCCCCGGGTGTGTGCGGCTACCACCTACATTGGCTGGCGAAGCCCCCTGGCACTCCTGCGGCCTCCGCGTGTCCGGTGCGTATGGAGGTCAAAGTGGGTGGTGGGGGACCAAGGTGCGTGGGGCCGTGACCCTCTTTGATGCGCCGGCAGCCCATAGGCAACCGCATTCGGTTGCTATCGGGGCGGTTCCCTCTCAAAGAAGGTCAGGAACGCCCGGTGCCTTGGGCGGATAGGGTTGATCCATGAGCGATCACCACATCAAGCGCCTTGTGATCATGCGGCATGCCAAGGCTGATTGGCCCATGGGGGTGCCTGATCACGAGCGTCCCCTCGAGGAACGGGGCCACAGGGAGGCCCCGCTTGCCGGCAAATGGTTGCTCGAGCAAGGCGTGGTGCCCGACTTTATCCTGTGCTCGTCTGCGCTGAGGACCCGGCAAACATGCACGTGGGTCTGCGATGAACTGGGCGACAAAGCGCCGACGCCGAAACTCGAGGACGGCCTGTACTCAGCCTCAGCGAACCGTATGTTGACGGTCATCAATCATGTCCCCGATACCGTCACCACGTTGATGATCATCTCGCACATGCCCGGGGTCCAGGATCTCGCCATGCACTTGGCCTCGCGCGATTCGGACCACGACGCGTACATGGACGCCGCCACCCGCTACCCAACGAGTGCGTTGACGGTAATGGAAACGGAGAAATCCTGGGCTGAACTGGACGGGCAGGACGCGCGGCTGACGCACTTCGCGGTGCCCCGCACCTAGCGGGCTCCCCAAAGGACGGCGCGCGGCTGGAGCGAGGCCGCGCCTACAGCAAAGCCGCAGCCGAAGCGCCGGTGCTTGTTGGAGCGGCGGCGTTGCCCCCAGCCCCCGGCTACTGTTGGCTGCCCGAATCTCCGTGGGCCAACTGGGGCATGCACATGCAGCGAATTTCAAAGACGGGCAGGCCCGCCGCTTCATCGCCGTGTCCGGTGGCGACGAGGTATTCGCCGTCGAACATGTACACCGGCAACTGGGGTGCCATGTATTCGTTGTAGCGGCTGGGATAGACCCATTGCCCGCGGATATCGAACGCCGGCAGGGCGTAGGGGTCCCGCCGGTTGTGGGCGCTCGGATAGAGTCCGTCATCGATCATGAGGTAACTGACCAAGCCATAGGTGTGATGGTGGTTCATGTCCGTGGGAAAGAGGATTGCTTCCACAGTTGGGCCCCTTCAGGAGTTTCGACGATCGCGCTCCAAGCAGCGCGGACAGCTAGGTAAGGTTAGCCTAAGTTAACAACTGGTGGGGCGTCGAATGTTCCCCTGTGTGACTTCGATCAAACTGGTGGCAGCGGCAAGTCTTCAGCGGCGACGTCCTGCAACATGCGCACTGCTTGCCGGATGGTGGGGCTGGCGGTCATCGTTTTCCGGTAGACCAAGCCCACGGATCGTTGCTGCACTGGGTTGATGACCGGAATCGCAACGACGCCCGGCGGCAGCTCCGGCCTTCCGAGACGCGGGACGAGTGCCACCGCCACCCCCTGCTCCACCATGGCAACGTGCGTCGAGAAGTCGGGATCATAAATGCGGATGTCGGGAACGCGGCCCAGTCCGGCGAAGATCTGCAGCAGGGCCTCGTTGCAGATAGCCCCCGCCGGGGTACTGATCCACGTCTCATCCAGCAGGTCTTCACGCTCGACGGCGGTGCGGGACGCCAGCGGGTGGGTGCTGTTGACCAGGACATCGGCTTGGTCAATGCAGAGGTCCTCGTGCACCAGGTTCTCCGGTATCACCAGCGGCACCGAGTTCCAGTTGTGGACGACCGCCAGTTCCGCCTCCCCACTGGCCACTCTTTGAACCGCTTCGCGGGGGTCTTCTGCCAGCACCGTGACCTTCACGGCGGGATGGTTGGCCGCTATGCGCCCGAGCATCGGCCCCACGAGCCCGCGGCACGCGGTGGAGAACGCCACCAGCCTCAGCAGGCCGGACGGCTTCGCGGGATCAGCCAACAAGGTGGCCTGGAGCTCTTCCAGTTCGCCCATGATCCGGCGCCCATACCCGGCCAGTGCCAGTCCGCGCTCAGTGAGGAGCACGCCGCGGCCATTCCGCTCCAGAACGGTAACGCCGGTCTGCTTTTCCAGTTTCTTGATCTGCTGCGACACCGCCGATGGGCTGAATCCCATCACCTCGGACGCCGCCACTACCGAGCCATGCTGTTCCACGGCAACCAGCGCCCTCAAGGCGGGGATATCAATCATGAAGCAAATCTACGCTGTTGGATGCACAATTCAACGCTGGTGCTTCACGCTAAAGGAAGTCAGAGTGTACTTGTGAACCTTCGCCATTCTGCCCTCGCCGTCCTGGTCGCCGTCCTCTGGGGCATCAATTTCGTTGCCATCGACCTCGGCCTGCACACCAACGGCAGGGAAGTTCCTCCACTGCTTTTTGTCGCGATGCGCTTTGTCCTCGTCGTCTTCCCCTTCATCCTGTTCATCCGAAAACCGGACGTGGGCTGGAAGCCGATTCTCGGCGTCGGACTGTTCATGAGCGCCGGACAATTCGGCCTCCTATATCTGGGCATGGCGCTCGGGATGCCTGCAGGCTTGGCCTCGCTGGTGCTCCAGGCGCAGGTGCTGTTCACCGTCCTGCTGGCCTCGAAGTTCCTGGGGGAGAGGCCCAGCCGGCGTCAGTTGGCCGGCGTGGTGCTCGGCATCGCAGGTCTGGGAGTGGTGGCGCTGGGGCGCAGTGCTGTGGCACCGGTGCTTCCCCTCATGATTGTCCTGGCCGCGGCTTTGTCCTGGGCTGTCGGCAACGTGGTGGCAAGGCAGTCCAAAGCCGCCTCCGGTTTGGGTCTGGTGGTGTGGTCGGGAGCGGTGGTACCTGTTCCCCTGGCGGGGTTGTCGCTGGTGGTTGACGGTCCGGGCACGGTCTGGGCTACGCTCACGGACCTGCAGCCGGCCACCATTCTTAGTGCGATCTACACTGCCGTGTTTGCGTCCCTGATCGGTTACGGCATCTGGAACCGGCTGTTGTCGCTGTACCCGGGTTCCGACGTCGTGCCTTTCACGCTGTTGGTCCCGGTGATAGGAATGACAGCCGCGTGGCTGGTCCTTAACGAGATTCCCACGCTGACCGAAATCATGGGCGGGCTGATATTGCTCCTTGGGGTTGCCATCGCCGTGCTGGGCGCCCGAGGCAAAATCCGCAATGAAACTCCCGTTGCGAGGCCCGCTCTGCGCCTTTAGACCTCGGGAAAGCGCGCAGAGCGGGCCTCGCAACGTGGGGTGGTTGCGTTGTGGGGCCTGCTTTGCGGGGTTTGGTGGCGGGGATGGGTGTAGAGCGGGCCTCGCAACGTGGGGGATCAGCGCAGCCGGAAGATGGTCCGGTGCCAGTCCTTCTCCACAACGCCGTCCAGCTCGACCATCACATGCTTCACCTGCGTGTATTCCTCAAAGGAGTAGGCGGACATGTCCTTTCCGAAGCCGGATTGCTTGAATCCTCCGTGGGGCATCTCGGAAATGATCGGGATATGGTCGTTCACCCAGACGCAGCCGGCGTTGATCTCGCGGGTGGCACGCATGGCCCGCTGCAGGTTGTTCGTCCAGGCCGACGCTGCCAGTCCATAGACGGTGTGGTTGGCCAGGTGGATCGCTTCGTCATCCGTATCGAACGGAAGGACCACCAGGACCGGGCCGAACACTTCATCCTTGACGATTTCCGAGTCCGGGCCTGCGTCCACCACCAGGGTGGGCCGGTAGAAGGCGCCGTTTCCCAAACTCCCATCCGTCGGCGCATAGCCGCCGGCCATCACCTTGCTGTAGCTCCGGGCGCGATCCACCATCCCCGCCACATGGTCCCGCTGCTTGAAGGACGCCAGTGGGCCAAGGTCCGCGTCCTCATCCCCAGGAACCCCCAGGGTGATCCCCTCGAAGCGGGCTGCGACCTTGGCCACGAATTCCTCGTACACGCTCCGGTGCACAATGGCGCGGGTGGCTGCGGTGCAGTCCTGCCCGGTATTGATGAGCGAACCAGCAACAGCGCCATGCACTGCGGCGTCCAGCGTGGCGTCGTCGAACACCACGAAGGGTGCTTTTCCGCCCAATTCAAGATGCACGCGCTTGGCATTGACGGCAGCAGCTTCCAGAACCGTGCGGCCTACAGCGGTGGAACCCGTGAAGGACACCATGTCCACGTCCGGATGCCGCATGAGGCCAGCTCCAACAGTGGCGCCGTCGCCCACAACCACGTTCACCACGCCGTCGGGCAATCCCGCATCAGTGAGCGCCTGCGCGAAGAGGAGGGACGTCAAGGGTGTGATCTCGGCGGGCTTGAGGACCATGGTGTTGCCGGCCGCGATTGCGGGCAAGATCTTCCACGCCGCCATCTGCAGCGGGTAGTTCCAGGGAGCGATGGAGCCCACCACGCCAATGGATTCGCGGCGGATGGACGAGGTGTGCTGAGGGGAGTATTCAGCTGTGGCTTTGCCCTCCAGGTGGCGGGCTGCCCCGGCGAAGAAGTCGATGTTGTCGATGGTTCCGGGGACGTCGAACTCCCGGGTCAGGCGCAACGGCTTGCCCGTCTGGGAACTCTCCACGCGGGAGAACTCTGCGGCCCGTTCCTCCATGATCCTGGCAAACCTTCGCAGGATACCGGCCCGTTCCCCGGCCGTGGTCCTGGACCACGCGGGGTAAGCGGAACGGGCTGCTGCGACCGCGGATTCGAGGTCCGCCACGGAAGCCAGGCTCACGGTTTCAACCACTTCGGAGGTTGCCGGATTGATGACGTCCAGGGTGGTGCCCGACGTGCCGGGCAGTAGTTGTCCATTGATGAACTGATGCATGGTGTGCCGTGCTTTCCCTGCCGGGCGTCGCTGTCCGGCAGTGGTGAAGGAACAGTGGTGAAGGAACGACGCCGGGTGGCGGCGTGCGTGCGGAGGATGGGTTGCGTTTCGGGGCGGCTATTCGAAAAAGCCGGTCAGAAAACGGGCAATAAATCTGGCGCAGCGAGGTGAGGATCCGGTGAAAGTCCCGGGCGGTAAAGGTTCGGTGCAGTGAAAGTTCGGGGCTGAAAGCCCGGTGAAAGTCCGGGGGCTTTTGCGAAGGTGCCGAAAGGCGGCGCGTCAGCCCTGAGTGCTTTCGCGCTCGGCGCTGTCCAGGATGGCGGCGAGGCCTGCCTGGAATGCCTTCAGGGAATCGAGGTTTTGCAGTGCGGCGTGATGCTTTTCAAGGAGGGGGTGACCGGTAATGCGGGTGAAGACCCGTGGGTTGAGCCAGGGATCGTGCCCCTCGGAGTCGGGAAGCCGTTGGATTTCAACGGCAATGCCGGCACCGAGCGCAAGGGTGTAGCTTTCAAGGGCTGCGTAGTAGTGCACCACGCGGTCTTCTTCCAGCCCGGCGTCCGTCAGGCACTGGAGGACGAACTCAATGGCCTTCAACTCGCCGGGACCGTAAGTGTCCGTAGCGAACGATTCGCTGCCCAGGGCGGGGTGCTGCATGAAGACCCTGAGGAGCTCGTCCAGGTACGCCTCCAGCCGGGCGCGCCAGTCCCTATCCCGTGTCACTGCCAGTGTGCGTTCCACCGAGGTCATGAACAGCTTGTCCAAGGCGGCCCTGACAATCGCATCCCTATTCCGGAAATGCCGGTAAACAGCAGTGGCGTCGACCTCGAGTTCCTGTCCCAGCCGCCGGACAGTGAGCCGGTCTCCGGGTTCCTGGCTGGAAATCCGGAGGACAGCGTCGATGATGGTGGCTGGATCCAGGCGTGTGCGGCGGTCCGTCGACTGTGCTGGCTGCACCATCTGCTTGTCCGCCTTCCATGCGTTCCCCGGTTGAATATCAACCTACATGATTCATGGCCACCTCCTTTCGAGGACTAGTCAAAGTCTTTGTCATCACTGATGTCAACACTGTTGACTTTAATGTGATCCGGCTCATAGTCTGTCTCCAGAGTTGAATTTCCCTTGAAAGGACTCGAATCGTGCACGCAGAGATTTTGTTGGAGAACGGATGGGTGTACACCGGCAAAGACGCCGGACCCATCCGGGCGGATATAGCAATTGCGGGCGGCCGGATCATCGCTGTCCAAAACGCCCAGGACGCCCGGGACGCCCGGGACGCCCGGGACGCCCGGGACGCCCGGGACGCCCGGGACGCCCGGGATGCCGAGAACCCCCAGGACGCAGGAGACGCCCAGAACCCCCAGGACGCCCGGGACGCAGGAGACGCCGGAGGGATCCAGGAGACCATCGCCCCGCACACCCGCCGCGTGGACCTCCAAGGACAGCTGGTGCTTCCCGGTTTCCAAGATGCCCACATCCACCCCATTTTCGCCGGAATAGAGCTGCTCCAGTGCGACCTGACCGAGGTGGCCAGCGCCGAAGAAGCCGTGGAAACAGTGGCCCGCTACGCCGCGGACAACCCGGACCAGCCATGGATCCTCGGCGCAGGGTGGTCCATGGACCTGTTTCCGGGTGGCACCCCCATACGGCAGCTGCTGGACGCAGTGGTGCCGGACCGCCCTGTTTACCTCGTCAACAGGGATCACCACGGGGCGTGGGCCAACACTGCGGCGTTCAAAGCCGCCGGGATCACCAAGGAAACGCCTGATCCGGAGGGTGGCCGCTTGGAGCGTGAAGAAGATGGCACACCCGCAGGTACTGTTCACGAGGGCGCCGTGGACCTGTTCAATCCGGTGAAGCCGGAGGTCCCTTATGAGTTGGCGTACCAGGGCCTCATGGCCTCCCAGAAACTACTTCTCGCCCAGGGCATCACCGCCTGGCAGGACGCTTGGGTTCCCATCCCGGAAGGCGGGCATGCCGATCACCTTGAGGTCTATCAGGACGCCGCGAAGGCCGGGGACCTCAAGGTCCGGGTCACGGCATGCCAGTGGTGGGACAGGACCGCCGGGATGTCCCAACTGGACGCAATCGTGGAACGCCGGGACAGCGTCGCCGGCGCCTTCGACCCCCTCCACCTCAAAGCCAACACCGTCAAAGTGATGGTGGACGGGGTGGCGGAGAACTACACGGCCGCCATGCACCACGTCTACCTGGACCACCATGGACACCACACGGACAACCGCGGGATCGAGTTCTTCGAACCGGAGGAGCTGAAGGAGTTCGTGACCGCCATTGACGCCGAGGGCATGCAGGTTCATTTCCATGCGCTCGGGGACCGCGCTGTGACGGATGCACTGGATGCCTTGCAGGCTGCCCGGGAGGCCAACGGCGCCAACGATCACCGGCACCACCTTGCGCATCTTCAGGTGGTTCGGGACGAAGACCTTCCCCGTTTTGCCGCGCTCGACGCAGCCGCCAACGTGCAAGCGCTCTGGGCTTGCCATGAGGAACAGATGGACACCCTGACCCTTCCCTTCCTGGAACCTGGCGCAGAGGACCGGCACTATCCCTTCGGCCAGCTGGCCAGCGCCGGGGCCACTGTCGTGGCGGGCAGCGACTGGCCGGTCTCCACTGCCGATCCCATCGCGGCCATTCACGTGGCAGTCAACCGCACTGCTCCCGGCGAGGACCTGCCTCCCCTTGGCCCGGCGTCACAAAAGCTCAGCCTCAAGCAGATCGTGGACGCCTACACGCACGGTACGGCCTGGATCAACCACCTCGATGCCGCGACAGGCACCCTTGAACCTGGAAAACTCGCAGATCTGGTGGTGCTCGACCTGAACATCTTCGAACTCCCCGAGGAAGAACTGCACCGGGCAGTGGTGACGCAGACGTGGATTGGGGGCGAGTGCGTCTATGACCGTGCGGCAGCCCAAAGCCCACTCACGGAAACACGCCGTAGCCATCAACCGGCGGTGACGCAGTGAGGCAGCCAAAAGCGCAGACACCTGCACCCACACCTTCGCAGGGCGCCGTGCGACCCAAACAGCGGACGACGCCGTCGCGCATCACCGCGGTGACGGTCGCCGGCGTCGTACTCGGCTTGGTCCTGGGCGGCTGCGGCGTGCGGCCCGCCGGCGTGACTGACGCAGCCGACGGTGCCAAGTACACCGTGTCGGACTCCACCGAGCCTCCCAGCAAGGAAATCGACAACTTCACCTGGGCCATGTACGCGGAGCCTTTCTCCCTGGACTACGCCTACGCCTTCGACTATCCGGACAACACGGTCCTGTCCAACGTGTGCGAATCGCTCTTCAGGTGGAACGCGGACCTCTCGTCCTCGCCCGGCCTGGCCACGGGAGTAGAGAATCCTGATCCCCTGACATGGGTTTACACCATCCGCCAAGGGGTGAAGTTCCACGATGGCACTGAGATGACGGCGGACGACGTCGTAGCTTCCTTGAGCCGCCACCTTGACCCGGAAGTGGGCTCGTTCTGGGCGTCGTCCTACCAAAATGTGGAATCGATCGTAAAGACCGGCGACTACCAGGTCACTGTCACCACCACGCGTCCGGACTACGTGTTCAACGCTTCCCTGGTTGGCGCCCCCGGGGTTGTGGAGTCAGCCAAAACCCTTGAGGACGCTGGAAAGGACTACGGCAACTCCAAAGCCGGCGTGAACTGCACCGGACCCTTCCAGTTCGATCAATGGGAAGCGGGGGAGAGCATCACCCTCAAACGCTTCGACGACTACTGGGATCCGGACCTCAAAGCCAAATCGAAGCAGGTCACCTTCACCATCCTCCCGGACGCCACCTCCCGCATCAACGCCTTCCAAACCGGCGAAATCGACGGCGGGTTCGCGATCCCGTCCAACGCGATCGACATCCTCAAAGCCAACAAAGACGCAGGATCCCTCTACTTCGGCAAGGACACCTCTGTGCAGAGCATGGTCTTTACCAACCTGGCCGGAACGTTCAAGGATGTCCGCGTCCGCAAAGCGCTCATGATGGCCATCAACCGGGACGCGCTGATCAAGGCCGCGGAGCAGGGGTACGCGAAGAAGACAGATGCCCTGACCACCAAAAGCGTATGGAAGGACATTGAACCGGGAACAACGGACGAGGCCTTCGATGGACTGTTGTCCACGCCCTATGACCTTGCCGAAGCCAAGAGGCTCATCAAGGAAGCGGGGGCCGAGGGCAGCTCCTTCGTCTTCGCTACGGCCTCGCTCAACGCAGCCTTCGACATCGCGGCCCGGGCCATAGCCTCCGCGGCCAAGGAGATCGGCTTGGAACCGGAAATCCAGACCATGTCCAACGACAAATACACCACCTTGTTCTCCGACCCCGAGGCCCGCAGGAACGTGGATCTCCTGGTCACTTCCTGGTACCTGTCCAGCACCGAGCCCCTGGAAATGTACAGCGTGTTGCGCACCGGGGACTTCAGCAACTACGGAGGGTGGAGCAACCCGGAATTCGATGACGTGGTGAACTCCGCCTACGGAGTGCAGGACCCTGATGCCCGCGGCAAACTCACGGGCAAAGCGGCCAAGCTGGCCAGCGAAGAAGTGGTTTGGGGACCGCTGTACGAGACCGTCACCTCCATGTGGCTGGGCAAGCGCATCACCGGCGCGGACCCGTCCATCAATTACATGTACTTCCCGTGGGCAGCCCAGATAGGAGGTCGCTGACGTGACCGTTGCAGAAAAGCTCCCGGCAGCTTCCTCCCCGGCAGGTCCCACCCGTCAACGGGCCAAAGCCGGCACCGCACGCCCGGCCATGTATATCGTGAAAAAGTTGTTGGCCCTGGTGCTGACACTGTTTGTTGCCTCCCTGGCCGTGTTCTTCTCACGCTTCCTCGTTCCGGGAGATCCGGCCCGCTTCCTGCTGAGGGGACGCAGCCCCAAGCCCGAAGCACTCGAAGAAATCACCCGCCAGTTCGGCTTGGATAAACCGGCCTGGGAACAGTACCTTAATTGGCTCGGCGGCATACTCCACGGCGACTGGGGCCGCTCCCTGACCTACCGCCAGGATGTTTCCGACGTCCTGCTGGGCCGGCTGCCCACCACGCTGCAACTCGTGGCGTTGGCCGCGGTGTTCATCACCATCCTCGGGTTGTTCGCGGGCATCGTGGCCAGCCTGAACAAGGGCTTCGGTGACCGCTTCATCCTCATCACCCTCACCGCGGCCGGGGCAGTGCCTCCGTTCGTGGCAGCCATCGCCTTGGTTGCGCTCTTCTCCGTAGGCCTGGGCTGGTTCCCCTCCTTCGGAAGCGGCGACGGCGGAGCGGACCGGATCTGGCACCTGACCCTCCCGGCGCTCGCCTTGGGCATCACCTACATCGCCATGGTGGCCAGGGTGACGCGCTCCTCCATGAACGAACAACTGCTCCGTGAGCATGTGGAAGTGGCAACCAGCCGTGGGCTGACCCGCGGATCCGTGGTGGCACGCCATGTGTTGCGCAACGCCCTGGGACCCATCCTGACAGTGAGCGGCGTGCTCGTGGCCGGGCTCCTGGTCTCCAGCGCCATCATCGAGCGGACCTTCGGCCTCTCCGGCATCGGACAACTCCTGGTGCAGTCCATCGACCGCCTGGACTTCGCCGTCGTCCAGGCAATCGTCATGGTGGTGGTTGCCGCATTTGTCGTAGTGAACACCGTGGTGGACCTCATCCAACCCCTCATTGATCCGCGGATCGCGGCCGGAACGGAGTCCCGATGACGTTGGCCATCCAGCTGCCACAGGCAGGCCTGCGCCGCTATGGCAGCCTCCTCTCACCCATGGCGTGGGGCGCGCTGGCTGTTGCCGCCGCCGTCGTACTTCTATCCCTGTTCGCCCCGGCCCTGGCGCCGTACGACCCTGACTATGTGGACCTCAACAACGTCCTTGCCGGTCCGAGCGGACAGCATCTGCTGGGAACCGACGCGCTGGGGCGTGACCTTTTGAGCCGGATCATGCATGGCGGACGGACCTCGCTGCTTGGACCCACCATCGTGGTGATCGGATCAACGGTCCTGGGGCTGCTCCTGGGCTTGGTGGCCGGTTGGTCCGAAGGCTGGCTGGGCAAGGTCCTGGGCCGCCTGTTCGACCTCCTCTTCGCATTCCCGGCGCTGCTCATGGCCATGCTTGCCATCGCATTGTTCGGCAAGGGACTCTTTGCACCCATCCTGGCCATGACCATCGCCTATGTTCCCTACGTTGCCAGGCTCGCGCAGTCCCTGGTGGTCGCCGAGCGTAGCCGGCCGTATGTCCAGGCCTACCGGGTACTCGGATTCCGGACGCCCTGGGTGGTGCTGGGACGCGTTCTGCCCAACCTGGTTCCCACTGTCGGCGCACAATCAACACTGAACTTCGGCTACGTGCTGGCCGACCTCGCAGCGCTGTCCTTCATCGGACTCGGGGTCCAGCCGCCCACCAGCGACTGGGGCGCCATGATCGAGGAATCCCGCGGCGCACTGCTGGGCGGATATCTCCTGCCCGCATTCTGGCCCGCACTGGTAGTGGTCCTGGTGGTAGTGGCCGTCAACGTCATCGGCGAGGAACTCTCGGACCGCATCGGAGGAAAACTTTCATGAGCCAGCTGCTGCAGATTCAGAACTTTACGCTCGGCTTTCCGGGCAGGCCGCCGCTGCTGGACAGCGTTTCCCTGCACGTCGACGACGGCGAAGCGGTCGCCCTGGTGGGGGAGTCCGGCTCAGGTAAGTCCCTGACAACGCGTGCCGCGCTCGGGTTGCTGCCCGGCGGCTCGGAGTCCTCGGGCAGCGTCTCCGTCCAGGGCCTGGACACCCTGACAGCCACCAGGCAACGGCTCATGGAGCTGCGCCGCAGGCATGCTTCGATGATCTTCCAGGACCCCCGGGCGGGCATCAACCCGGTCCGGACCGTGGGGGACTTCCTGACCGAAACCCTGGTGCGCTTCGACGGGCTGACCCGGGCAGAGGCCACCGCACGTGCCGTCAAACAATTGGAACAGGTGGGGCTTCGGCGGGCCAAGGAGCTCATGGGCCAGTACCCGCATCAGCTCTCCGGCGGCATGCTCCAACGAGTCATGATCGCCGCTGCCCTGCTGAACTCCCCGGATCTGTTGCTCTGCGACGAGCCCACCACTGCCTTGGATGTCACCACCCAGGCCGGGATCGTGCGGCTCCTGCGCGAGGAACAACAGTCCAGGGGGATGGGGATGCTCTTCATTACCCACGACCTCAACCTTGCGGCCAGCCTGTGTGAGCGGGTCTACGTGCTCCGGCGCGGGGAAGTGGTGGAGCACGGGCCAACCAGGACAGTCTTCCTGACACCGCAGCAGAACTACACGCGGCAATTGGTTGAAGCGACCCCCGTCATTGAAGTGGGCGTCGGTTCTGTCCCGGCTGTGTCTCCAGGACCTGAGTCGTCGGGGTCTTCCCTGCTGGAGGTCTCCGGGCTGTCCAAGAGCTATGAACTGCCCGGGGGAGAGGTCATTGCAGCATTGGAGGACGTCAGCTTCAGCTTGCCCGAAGGCGGTTCCCTGGGCATCGTAGGCGAGTCCGGCTCCGGGAAGTCCACGCTCGCCAGGCTGGTGGTGGCCCTCGAAACTGCCACAGCCGGGGAACTCACCCTTCGCGGCATCCCCCGGCCGCGCCGGCCTTTGAAGGCATCCGAGCGGAAGGTGCTGGCCAAGGAAGTCCAGATTGTGTTCCAGGACCCCTACCTGTCACTGGACCCCCGGATCGCTGTAGGCCACGCTGTGGCCGATGTCTTCCGGCTTCACCAAAAGCAGGGGCGCAAGGAGGCCAGGGACAGTGCACGCGACCTTCTGGCACGCGTGGGCATCGGTGCTGAGCGGTTCGATGCCAGGCCCCGAGCCCTGTCCGGCGGCCAGCGGCAGCGTGTTGCCCTGGCAAAGGCGCTGGCAGCCCGTCCGCGCCTCCTGGTGCTGGACGAAGCCACCAGCGCTTTGGACGTCTCCGTCCAGGCCCAGGTGCTCGAACTCGTGGAGGAACTGCGCGAACAACTCGGGTTGACCCTCCTCTTCGTCACGCACGACCTCGCTGTGGTGTCCCGGCTCTGCGCCGGGCTCATCGTGATGCACCAGGGCCGGATCGTGGAGCAAGGTCCCACAGGCCGGATCCTTGAGGACCCCGGAGATGAGTACACGCGGAACTTCATCGCCTCCCGTCCCCGGCCCTTGTGGGACGCCGAGCCGGTCATTGCCTGACCGGCACGCAGATATCTCTGATTGAAACAGGAGAACCTCCCGTGAAGACCACCGTTTTCGAACGGAACGTCCCGCAGGCCGCCGTCGTATCCCATGCGCTGGAAGGTGCCGCCCACCGGCCCTTCTGGATCGATGACCTGAAGGACTCAGCAACGCACTACCCCCAGCTCGACGGCGATGCTGCCGCCGACCTCGTCATTATCGGCGGCGGCTACACCGGCCTGTGGACGGCACTTCGTGCCAAGGAACGGGACCCCGGCAGGACTGTGATCCTGCTGGAAGCAGAGCACGTGGCCTGGGCGGCGTCGGGCCGCAACGGCGGCTTCTGCGAGGCCAGCCTCACGCACGGCCATGAGAACGGCAAGAACCGCTGGCCCGATGAGCTGGAGATTTTGGACCGGCTGGGCATGGAGAACCTGGACCGCATGCAGGAAGCCGTTCAGAAGTACGGCATGGAATGTGATTGGGAGCGGACCGGGGAGCTCAACGTCGCCGTCGAACCGCACCAGGTGGCTTGGCTCCAGGAGGACGACAGCCCCGGCAGCGTCTACCTGGACCAGGAAGCCGTCCGGGGCGAGGTCAATTCCCCCACGTATTTGGCGGGCCGCTGGCACAAGGACTCCGTGGCCATGGTCCATCCGTACAAACTCGGCCTTGAACTGGCGCGGGTGGCAACGGAGCTGGGAGTAGTGATCCACGAGGGCACCCGCGTCCGTGAACTCAAGGACCACGAAGACGGTGTCACGGTGGTGACGGAACGGGGAAACGTCGAAGCCGGGCATGTGGTCCTTGGTACCAACGTTTTTCCCTCCCTGCTCAAGCGGAACCAACTCATGACCGTGCCGGTGTACGACTACGCGCTCATGACAGAACCCCTGTCCGCGGAGCAGTTGGAGTCCATTGGCTGGACCAAGCGCCAAGGAATTGGGGACATGGCCAACCAGTTCCATTACTACCGCATCACCAAGGACCACAGAATCCTCTTTGGCGGGTACGACGCCCTCTACTTCCGGGGCCGCCGCGTGGACCAGCGGCACGAGTACCAACCGGCGACGTGGGAGCGGATCGCCTCACACTTCTTCACCACGTTCCCGCAATTGGAGGGTGTGAAATTTACGCACAAGTGGGCCGGTCCCATCGATTCCAGCACGCAGTTCTGCGCCTTCTTCGGCACCGCGCGGAAGGGACGGGTGGCTTATGCGGCGGGCTTCACGGGACTCGGGGTGGGCGCCACAGCGTTCGCCGCTGACGTTCTGCTGGACCTGCTGGCCGGGCTGGATACTGAGCGTACCCGTGTGGAGATGGTCCGGAAACGGCCGCTCCCGTTCCCTCCCGAGCCGCTGGCTTCATTGGGCATCAACCTCACCCGATGGTCCATGGACAGGGCCGACCACAACCAAGGAAAGCGGAACCTCATCCTCAAAGCGCTCGACGCCGTGGGGCTGGGTTTCGACTCCTGACCTCGCCGCCGCGTGGTTGCGTTGTGGGGCCTGCTTTGCGGGGTTTGGTGGCGGGGATGGGTGTTGAGCGGGCCTCGCAACGTGGGGTGGTTGCGTTGTGGGGCCTGCTTTGCGGGGTTTGGTGGCGGGGATGGGTGTAAAGCGGGCCTCGCAACGCGGGGTTGGTTAGCGCTTGGGAGCCGGCTTGCGTTGGGAGGGAGCGCTCGACGCCGGTCGCTTGCCTGGCGCTGTTGGCGTACGGGGCGCTGGGCGCTTCACGGCAGGGGTCTTCGTTGCAGTCGAAGCCTTAGCTGGAGTGGTAGTACGCGGAAGGGGTCCGGCCGGGCGCTTGGTGGGGGTACCCGCGCGAGGGGCGGGTTTGCGCGCCGAAGCCGTACGCTTTGCCGGCGCCGGTGTTCGCTTGGCCGGCGCGGGGGCACGGGATCCAAAGGACGGCACCACCGCTCCGAGGAACAGCACCGCCAGCGTCCCCAGTCCGGCTGCGGCGGCAAGGTAGAAGTAGATGTCCGAATCCTTGGTGCCCACGGCACTGCCCAAAGCGTTGGCATCCTGGTTGAAGGCAATTCCCCACATCCGCAGGAAAGCGATGCTGCAACCAATGAACAGGCTGGTCCCCGCCGCGGCCAGCAGGACCACCAAGTAACGACGGCGGCTGAAGACCTGGACGAGCGATGCCAGATAGCAGACCAGCATGGAGCCCAAAAACAGGTACAACACCAGTTCTTCAAGGACTGCGGCTGCCAGGACCAACAGCCCGAGGGATACAAAGGCGGCCACTACCGCAAGCTTTCCGCTGTTCCCCATGTGACGCATGAAGTTAATCATCGCCGACCCAGTGGCCGCGCCACGCCGTCGTACATTGCAGTTGGATACCGTTGTGAGGCCCGCTCTGCGCCCTGAACACCAGTGAGAGTGCGCAGAACGGGCCCCACAACGGGGCGGCCAAGGCTATTTGATGACGTAACCGTGCATGATGGTCATCACGGCCGCCACGCTCTGCTCGCGGGTCCGTTCCGGGTTGTACGTCTGGCGATCCAGTCCCACCACAAAGATGGCCCCGAAAATTGCCGCCTCCAGCGAACCGCGGGCAATGGACTCGTTCACCTTGTATCCGGATGCCACGCTCTCCACCGCGGAACCGATCACGGCAAGCAGTTCGGCACGGAGTTCGGCAAAGACAGCACTCCATTCCCCGGGAGTGCGCCAGTTCTCGCTCACCCAGAGTCGTGCGAAGGAAGGGTAGTCGTCCATGAATTCCATGGCCTGGGCCACCATGTTGTTCATGGACTCCAGGGGATCGTTGGCCTTGCCGCGAACGTCCTGGAGCCGGACCAGCATGATGTCCACACCATGGCGCAGCAACTGGGCGATCAGGTCCGATTTGCTGCCGAAGTTGTAATAGACAGTCCCTTTGGACACACCGGCAGCGGCTGCGATCTCGTCCACCGTCACCCCGGCGGCTCCGCGCTCGCCGATCAGTTCCATGGAGGCTTCGAACAGGCGCTGCTTGGTGGCGTTGGTGCGGCCGGGCCGGAGCTTCTTCTCTCCCGCGGCGGCGGCGCCCGGCTCGGCAGGTACGGCCGCGGCGGCGGCGCCTGCCTCGGCGGCGCCCGGCTCGGCAGGGACCGGCTCGGTGGTGCTCATACTGCGATCTCCGGCTTCAGCGTCTTGAGGGTCCACACCTTGTGCTTGCGGACGGCGAGCGTGGACAACGCCATTCCCAGCAAAGTGTATCCAAGCAGGCCAAGGACAGTAGGCCAGATCATGCTGAGCTCACCACCGTAGATGAGGTGGCGCATGCCGGTGACCACGTAGCCCATGGGCAGAACTTCGTGCACCACGTGCAGCGGCATAGGCGTGGTCTGCCACGGGAACGTACCGCCCGAGGACACCAGCTGCAGGACCAGCAGAATCAGCACCACGAACTTGCCGGGTGTCCCCATGAGCGCCACGATGCCTTGGATGATCGCGCTGAAGGCCATCACGGCGGCCAGCATGAACAGCCACATTCCGATGGGGTGGGCGGGGTTCAACCCCAGTCCCAGGTTCACTACGAGGGTGAGGATGGTGGCCTGCAGTACCGAGACCACGAAGAACGGCAGCCAGCCTCCGACGGCGATCTTCCACGCGGGGGCGTTCGACGCCAAGGCCCGCTGGGTGATGGGGCGCATGGCCTGGACCAGCATGAACACGCCGATCCACAAGGCCAGGGTCAGGAAGAACGGCGCCAGGCCTGCGCCGTAGGAGCCCGCTTTGGCCTGCGAGACGTTGTCCACAGCTACCGGATCAGCGATCACCTTGGACACGCTGCTCTTCTGGTCATCGTTCGGATTGGGGATGTCTCCGGCACCCTTGGCAAGTTCCGTGGCCAGGGTGTGCGAACCGTCTGCTGCCGTCACTGCACCCGTGGCGAGCTGGCCTGCGCCGTCGTCCAGTTGGCGGGCGCCGTCGTCGAGCTTGGCTGCGCCGTCCAAAGCGGACTGCTGTCCGGCCGCGAGCGTTGCTGCGCCGGTGCTGAGCTGGCCGGCACCTGCAGCGGCCTTCGAGATGGCATCGGTAAGTGTTGGCGTGGCAGCGGCGAGCTTGGAGGCACCGGCACTCACGGCGGCCGAGCCGTCGGAGAGTTGCTGGATCTTGGCGGCGTCACCCGAAATCTTCGCCTTGGCGTCTGTGACCGGACTCGATGCTGCGGCGGCATCGAAATCGGCCAGGACCTTGGCCGCCTGCTCCTGCGTCAGAACGCCGGCGGCGACCAGCCGGGCGTTGGACTCAACAACCCTGGTGCGCAGGCCCTTGTCCGCCGCTTCCAACTGCCCGACGACGTCCTGGACTTTCGCGTTCAGCTCCGCGTTTCCGGCAGCTACCTGGGCGGCACCGTCGGCAAGCTTTTTGGAGTCGGCAGGCAGGGTTGCCGTTTTGTTTTTCAGTTCGGTGAGGCCTGAGCTGAGTTGGCCTGCACCGTTGTTGAGCTGAACGGCGCCATCGCGCAATTGGGTTTGTCCGGCCACGAGTTGATCGGCGCCGGTCACCAGTTGGGTGGTTCCGCCATGGAGGGTAGCTGCGCCGTCACTGAGTTTTCCCACGCCCGTGGCCAGCTCGGAGGCTCCGTCGGCTGCCTTCACGATGGACGCGTGGATGGTGCCGAATCCGGTGAGGAGCTGGTTGGCCGTTTCCTCGCCCACTTCCTTGGCCACGGTGGAATGCACTGCGGTGGTGAGCTTGTCCACGATGGTGCTCAGGAGGTAGTTGTTGGCATCGTTTGTGGTGACGTGGAGCATGGCCTGGTTGGCAGCGTCGAAGCTGCCGGGGGAGGCCAGATTGGCGGAGAAGTCCTTGGGGATCCGCAGGGCGAAAGCGTACTCACCTGTCCGGACACCGGCATCTGCGTCCTCGGCGCTGGAGACTTGCTTCCAGTTGAAGACGTGGCCCTCAACCAGGCTGTCTGCAACTTTCCTGCCGGCCTGAAGCTCCGTGCCGTCAGAGGACGTGGCTCCCGTATCTTCGACCACCAGGGCAGCGTCGATCTGGTTCAGGTTGCCGTATGGATCCCAGTTCGCGTAGAGGTACACGGCTCCGTAGAGCAGCGGAACCATGGTCAGGGCGAGGATGGTCAGCTTGGGCAGGAGCCCGCCGGTCATGCGCTTGAGTTCGGAGCGGGCGAGCCGCAGAACAGTCACTTTGCAGTCCTTTGAAGGGTTTCGTTTTCAGGGTCGGCGGCTGATTGGTGCGCCGTAGGTGTTGTAGATGTTGCGGGTGTTTCCGGCTTGTCGAGTGCCGTTGCGGCAGCGTGCTTTGCTTTGGGCTCGACGGCGGTGGCTGGCTTGGGCTCGGCTGGTCCGACGGCGGTGGCTGGCTTGGCTGGTTCGACGGCGGTGCTCTCCGCCTCCGGTTCGGGCGGATGCGTCACTGAGTTGCCGATGACCGCGGCGGCTCCGGTCCAGTTGTCCGGGAGGGCACCGACGACGGCGACGACGGCAAGCGGCCGCCCGGCGTCGGACGCCAAAGCCTGAAGCCGGGGCAGCCAGGCAGCGGGGTCTGCGCTGTGGCGGTCGGGAGAGTCCACCACGAGGAGGTCGGTGGCGGGATCTGCCAGGGCCAATGCTGTCAGGAGTTCCAGGCGCCGGGCGGCGGGAATTTGTTCAATCCAGAGCCCGGCGATGTCTTCAAAGCTGTTGACCTTCAGCCAGGGCTTGCTCAGCAGGGCGCCGCGGTAACGGCGGGGAATGAGGGACAAATCCTCGGTAACGAGGTCGCGGACGCTGAGATGCTGCTCGGGCTCGTTGACGCCCGGGGAGTCCACCAAAGCGCTGGCCAGGCGGATCTTCTTGGTCTTGGTGGTGGTGTCCCAGCTGAGGATGCCGTTGCTTGGCTTCATGCGGCCGCTCAAAGCCAACGCCAAAGCGGTCCGCTGGTCTTGGCCCTCTCCAGCGACGAGCAGGAGTTCGCCCCGGCGGACTTGAAGTGACGTTGCCGGAAGGAGATCGCCCCGGCGGCCGTTGATCTGGAGTTGCTGTACGGACAGCACAATGAAGCCTTTCGCAGAAATAGTGTCTGCAGAAAGTCTAACTAAACTGACCAGTCAGTTCAAATAGAGATTTAGAGTCCGTACTTTTCCAGAAGCCGCAGCCACACTTCGCTGATGGTGGGATACGACGGAACAGCATGCCACAGGCGGTCCAGCGGCACTTCGCCCACAATGGCTATGGTGGCCGAGTGGAGCAGTTCGGCGACACCCGGGCCCACAAAAGTGGCTCCGAGGATCACCTTCCGATCCTCATCCACCACGATCTGCGCCCAGCCCTTGTAGTCCGGTGAATACAGTTGGGAGCCGGAGACGTTGATGGGAAGTTCCACTCCGGTGACATTCCTGCCTTGCAGGAGCGCCTGCTCAAGGCTTGGGCCCACTGCGGCAACTTCGGGATCGGTGAACACGACGCTGGGGACAGCATGGTCATTGGCGGTATGGGCCCACGGGCTCCACAGTTCGGGTGATCCTTTGAGCTTGCCATTGGCCCGGGCGACGATTGCGTCGCCGGTGGCCCGGGCCTCGTATTTGCCTTGGTGGGTCAGGAGTACCTTGCCGGCCGCGTCTCCGGCGGCATACAGCCAGAGCCCACTGGTGCCATCGCTTGCAGGACCTTCCACGAGCCCGCTTGGATCGGTGGTGAGGCGGAGCGGTTTGCCGTCCCGGGCTTCGACGCCCACGTTGTCCAGGCCCAGATTGGACAGGGCCGGGTGCCGCCCGGAAGCGACCAGAAGTTTGTCGGCTGTGACCTTTTTGCCGTCGAACGTCACAGTCACTGAGCCGTCGTCGTTCTTCTCGGTTTTCTCCACATCGGTGTGGACGTGGACTGTCACCCCATCGGCGCGGAGCCCGGCCATGACCAGGTCGGCGGCCTCTTCCGGGTAGCTGCTCAGCAAGCGGCCGCGGGCAATCAGTGTGACGTCCGAGCCGAGGCGGGCGAAAGCCTGGGCCATTTCCACGCCGGCCACCCCGCCGCCGAGGACTGTGAATCGCCGGGGAACTTCCTTGGCTGCCGTGGCACCGCGGGTGGTCCAGAAGGGAACATCCTTCAAGCCCTCAATGTCTGGGATGGTGGGGGTTGACCCCGTCGCGATGACCACGGCATGGTGGGCCTTGAGCGCGTAGTTGGTGCCATCGATCCCGTCCACCTGAACCTCACGTGGGCCTGTGATGCGGCCGCGTCCACGGATCAACTCGATGCCGGCGCTGTCCAGCCATTCGACCTGGCTGCCGTCCTGCCAGTTATTGGTGAACCAGTCCCGGTTTTTCAGAACGGCCTGGGCGTCCACGACTCCGGCCACAGCCTCGGAGGCGCCGGGCACTACCTGCGCTGCGTGGAGGACATTCCCTGGCCGGAGCAATGCCTTGGAGGGTATGCAGGCCCAATACGAGCACTCGCCGCCTACCAGTTCGCTCTCGACAATCACCGCCGTCAAGCCGCCCCGAACCACCCGGTCCGCCACGTTTTCCCCTACGGCGCCCGCGCCGATCACAATTACATCGAATTCCCGGGAGCTCTCGGCAGTCATGGGGAAAGCCTACAGCCGCTCACTGCCGGTTGAGAGGCCCGGTGTGCAGGGTTCGCGTGGGTCATAGGGTGCAGAGTGGGCCTCGCAAGTGTGGGTGGTGTGTTGTGAGGCCCGGTGTGCAGGGTTTGCGTGGGTCATAGGGTGCAGAGTGGGCCTGGCAAGACGCACCCTTGTGTTGGGAGGCCCGGCGCGCAGGGTTTGGGCGGGTTGGAGGGTGCAGAGCGGGCCTGGCAAGACGCACCCTTGTCTTGGGAGGCCGGTGTGCAGGGTTCGCGTGGGTTGGAGGGTGCAGAGCGGGCCTCGCAAGTGTGGGTGGTGTGTTGTGAGGCCCGGTGTGCAGGGTTCGCGTGCGTTGGAGGGCGCAGAGCGGGCCTCGCAACTCGCCCCTGTCCATATATTGGGATACATATCTCAAAATATGGATTTCCTGCCTAGGCTGCTGTGCATGGAAGAAGAACTGAAGCCTTTCGTCGACTGGAGCTGGTGTGCGGCCAACCCCGGGACGTTTGTTCTCGCAGATTCCCGGTGGTACCTCGATGGATCTTCAGGGAAGGACGCCTACGAGAGCGGCCATCTTCCCGGGGCCGTTTTCATCGACTTGGATCAGTGGTTGTCCGGCCCTGCGTCTCCTGGGGCCGGGAGAAACCCGTTGCCTGATCCCGAGGTCTTTGCCCAAGGCATGCGGGATGTGGGCATTAGCGATGCTGACACGGTGGTTGTCTATGACGACGCCGGGGGAGTCATTGCCGCCAGGCTCGTCTGGATGCTCCGGTCAACGGGGCACAAAGCCGCCATCCTTAACGGGGGCATGGCCGCTTATCCGGGCGGCCTCAGCACGGAATCCTCGTCCCGACCGAAGGGAAACTTCTCATCCCGCGCGTGGCCGGTGCACCTTCTGGCGGACATCTCCGAGGCTTCTTCCACCGCGTACCTGAGATTGGATGCGAGAAACACCGACCGCTTTGAAGGGCGTCAGGATCCTGTGGACCCTCGTCCAGGGCACATACCCGGCGCCGTTAATGTCCCTTGCCGTGGAAACCTTGACCGCTCGGGACAGCTTCTGCCCGAGCTTCAGATTCGCGCCAACTTTGAACGCGCCGGCGTCGAGTCCGCGCAGAACATCATCTCCTACTGCGGTTCCGGAGTGACGGCCTGCCACAACCTGATGGTGATGGAACAGCTTGGAATGGGTCAGGGCAAGCTGTTCGTCGGCGGATGGTCCCAGTACTCGCGCGCGCAGGAGAGGCCCGTGGCGACCATGATCCAGCCTGACGCCCCGTTGTGAGGCCTGCTTTGCGGGCTTCGCATGCCTTTTAGGGCGCAGAGCGGGCCGCGCAACGCGAGGGGCAACGCGAGGGGTTAAGCCTGCATCGCACCCTTGAACCAGCCCGTGATGCTCGCCGGGTGGGTGATCGCTGTACCAACCACCACCGCGAATGCTCCGGCGTCCAGGGCTTGCCGTGCGTGGGCAGGGGTGTGGATCCGGCCCTCAGCGATGAGCGGCTTGTCCAACCCAGCAGAAGCAATCTGCTCCAACAGCTCCACATCCGGGCCGTCCGTCTTGGGGCGCTCGCCGGTGTAGCCGGACAACGTGGTGCCGATCAAGTCAGCCCCGGCCTCGACGGCTGCCACGGCATCGTCAAACGAGCCACAATCAGCCATGACCAGCGCGTGTGATCCTGCGTGGATACCCGCCACGGTATCGGCAAGGGACAGCCCATCCGGCCGGGGACGCCGGGTTCCATCAATCGCAACAACATGGGCCCCGGCGTTCGCAACGGCAAAGGCATGCCGAAGCGTCGGGGTGATGAAAACGCCGTCGTGACCGTCTTTCCAAAGGCCAATAACAGGGACCTCGACGGCGGTGCGCGTGAACTGTACGTCGGCCAACCCTTGGACGCGGATCGCCGCCGCGCCGCCGATGACCGCTGATGCCGCCACTTGCGCCGTGGTCCGGGGATCGCGCATGGGCTCTCCGGGGTACGCCTGGCAAGAGACGATCAGCTGGGAACGGAGGGCTTCGAGGCCTTCGGGCGTGAGGATCATGATGTTTCCCTTATTTCAAGGACGAGTTTCGCGGCGCCAACAATGGCGGCGGTGTTGCCAAGGGTTGCCCGGATGACGGGCACCGCAGCCAGGGGTGCAAGTAGTTCCAAACGCAGGGCAGACTCCATGGGCTTCCACCAGGGGTCGCCGGCATCGGCCAAACCACCGGAGACCACCACGGTTTCGGGATCAAGGATGTTGATAAGTCCGCCCACGGCTTGGCCTGCCGCTGCTGCGCCAACCTCGATGGCACGCAAAGCGGCGGCGCGGCTGTCCGCGGACGCTGCGGCAGCACCGTCGTCGTGCGTGTCTGAGGCCGAAGCCGCCAGCGCAAACACGCCCCGCGTGTCGGCTGCGTCCAGGGACGAACCGCCAAAGCGAAGGTAGGCCTGATACAAGGCAGGGCCGGAAGCAATGGCCTCAACGTGCCCGGAAGCACCGCAGACGCACGGCAAGGGAGCACCGTCAGCGCAGGCATAAGGGGAAGCGAAATGTCCAACATGCCCGCCCACAAACCGGTGCCCCAAAACGGGAGCGCCGTCCACCACAAAGCTTCCGCCTACGCCCGTACCGAATGCCACCATGAGTGAGCTGGAGGAACCAGCGGCCGCGCCCAGCCAGGCTTCACCCAACGCGTGCGCATGGACATCGTTGACGGCCCGCACCGCGGCGGCCGGCAGGGCAAGCCGGGAACACAGCCCGGAGACAAGTGCAGTCCCGGCCCAGCCATGAATCGCGTCGGTCGCTGACACAACAACCCCGGAAGAAGCGTCAATAACCCCCGCGGAGCCGACGCCGACGCTGGAAACCGAAATTCCGGCGTCGGCAGCGCGCTCCGCCAAGCCCGTGATCAGCGCAGCGGTGGCGTCGAGGATGGCTTCGCCACCGGCCCGGTTCAACGTCGGAATGGTCTCCGAGATGAGCACGTCGCCGGAAGGGGAAACAACCCCGGCGGCGGTTTTGGTGCCGCCGAGGTCAACGCCGATCACGTGGGCGGCTTGGGTCAGGGGAGCGGTCATTGAAACCTAGACCAGCCCGTTCCGCTCCAGGATTTCGCGAATCGCGGCAGTCTCAGCATCATTCAAAGACAGCATCGGCGAGCTCATGGTGTTGGACTCGATGACGCCCATTACCTGCAAAGCGGTCTTGAAAGCGCCCAAGCCTGCAGCACCTCCGGAGACACGGCCGTTGGGGGTGTAAACGATCTCGAAGACATCGGCCAAGCGGTCCTGTTCCCTTGCAGCAAGAGTCCAGTCACCGGCCTGGGCGGCGTCGAACAGCCGACGGTAACCGGCCGGATCAACGTTGCCAAGGCCTGGAACAACGCCCTGCGCACCGCCCAGGAGGGCGCCGTCCACTACTACTTCGTGGCCTGTGAAGATGTCGAAGTTGGGGATGTCTTTCGCCGCGAGCAGGAGCTGGCGGAAGGAGACGTCGTCCCCGGAGGAGTCCTTGACGCCGGCAATGACTCCATCGCGGCCGAGGCGGACCAAGAGCTCGGTGGGCAGCTTGAAGTGTGTGCGGACCGGGACGTCGTAAGCGAAGATCGGCTTGTCGATGGCGGCATGGATGCTGCGGAAGTGGGTCTCGGTTTCCGCGGCATTGCCGATCGCGTAGTACATGGACGTGACAACGATCGCGTCGGCGCCCAGGTCCACTACCTTCCGCGCTTCTTCGATCACGCGGTGGGTGGTTTGCTCGTTGGCCCCCACGATCAGGGGGACGGCTCCTGCGTTGGCATCGGCGATGGTGGAGACCACCAGCTCACGCTCGTCGTTGGTCAGGTAGGGCACTTCGCCGGAGGAGCCGAGGACGAAAAGTCCGGACACACCGCCGTCGATCAGGTGTTTGGTGACGTTCTTCAGCGACGCGGTGTCGATGCTGCCGTCGGCGTGGCGGGGGGTGATGACCGGGGGGATGACGCCCTGGAACTGAGTGGACACAGAATTCTCCGTTGTTTGTAGCTTGTGAAGGGAAAAACTAGATGTGGAGCAGGCTCGGCGCGGCGCCCAGCAGCTTCTTGGTGTAGTCGTTGCTCGGGTTGTCGAAGACCTGGCTGGCTGTGCCTTGCTCCACGATCTTGCCGAAGTACATGACGCAGATGCGGTCCGAGACATAGCGGACGGTCTGGATGTCATGGGAAATGAAAACCATGCCCAGGTTCAGCTGCTTCTTCAGGTCGGACAGCAGGTTCAGGACCTGCGCGCGGACCGAAACGTCCAGGGCCGACGTCGGCTCGTCCGCCACGATGATGTCCGGGTCCAAAGCCAGCGCCCTGGCGATCGCCACACGCTGGCGTTGACCACCAGAGACCTGCGACGGCGTCACCTCGGCTGCCGATTCCGGCAAGCCAACCAGCGCCAACAGTTCCTTGACCTTGGCAGCGCGGGAGGCCGCGTTGCCGATGCCGTGGATCTGCAGGGGATCGGTGAGGATGTCCTGGATGGTCATGCGCGGGTTCAGTGCCGTTGCAGGGTCCTGGAACACCACCGAAACCGAGCGGCCGAATTCCTTGCGCATGGCCGCGTTCCGCTTGATGGCTGGCTTTCCGTGGAACAAGACCTCGCCCGACGTCGGCGGCTGGAGTCCCACAAGCACTGAAGCGAGCGTGGACTTGCCGCAGCCGGACTCACCCACGATGCCCACGGTTTCGCCACGGCTGATGGTGAAGTCCACGCCGTCCACGGCTTTGACGATGTTCGGACGGAACAGCCCACCGGTCCGTGCGCGGTGGTAGACCTTGACGCTTTTGAGTTCGATGACCGGCTTAGGGTCTTGCTGGATTGAGAGGCTCATTTCGCGTCCTCCTTCAAGTGGCTTGCCCAGTAGTGGTCGGCATCGCCGCCGTTGACGGTGTCAACCGAAGAAACCTTGGTGAGGACCAGTGGCTGGTGGGGATCGGCGTCGGGCCTCAGCGAGCGGGCCGCGAAGCGGTCGCCCGTGGCGAAGTCCCGGGGCGAGGGAACCGTGCCGGGGATCTGATGGAGCCGGACGGCGTCGGCCTCGATGGAGAGCACAGCGCCGAGCAAGCCGCGGGTGTACTCATGCTTGGGGTTCTGCAGGAGCTCGGATGCCTGTGCGGATTCCACCACCTGGCCGGCGTACATCACGGTGATCCGGTGGGCGAGGGAAGCCACCAGGGCGAGGTCGTGGCTGACGAATACCATGGCGAATCCGAGCTGCTCCCGGAGTTCGTTGAGGAGGTCCACCACCTGCTTCTGGACTGTGACGTCCAACGCAGTGGTGGGCTCATCGGCCACCACAATCCTGGGCGAGCGGGAGAGGGCCATGGCGATCAACACACGTTGGCGCTGGCCACCGGAGAGCTCGTGCGGGTAGCTGGCGAGGGTCCGGACGGGATCCAGTTTCACCATCTCCAGCAGCTCTGCGGGCGTCTTGCGGCCGCCACGCCTGGTGAGCTGCTGCATCTGGTCTTTGATCTTCATGGACGGGTTCAGGGAGCTCAACGCGTCCTGGTAGACCATGGCAATCTGCTCGCCGCGGAGGCCCTCGTAGGCCTTGGGACTGCTGTGCTTGGTGCTGGAGTCCAGGAGTTCCTTGCCATCGAACGTGATGGATCCGGTGACCTGGGCTGTCTTGGGCAGCAGGCCCATGACAGCCAACGAGGTGATCGACTTGCCACAACCTGACTCGCCCACCAGGCCCATGGTTTCGCCTTCGCGGACTGTAAAGGAGACGTTGTCCACGATCGCAATGTCGCCGAAACGGCCCGGGAAGCGAATGGAGAGGTTCTTCACCTCGAGGACGTTGCGGGCGTCAGGGGAAACCTGCGGGAGCCTGTCGGCGCGTTTGGCTTCGATGGCGGCCAACAGTTCCAGTTCGCGGTCCAGGAGGAGGTGCGGGTTGGCGGCGGCCACCTTCACGTCGGTGAGGAGGGCTGAGGTGCCTGCATCCGAGGTGACGGCGTCGCCGGAAGCCGCACGGACGCCGTCGAGCTCGTGTTCCTCCACTACGGAGGGCTGGGCCACGGAGGTTGCCACTTCGGCGTCGACAGCAACGGCGGCTGACGCGCCGTCGTCGTCCTTGACGGCCGGGGCGCGTCGCAGCTTCGGGTTGACCATGGCGTCGGTGAGGCCCTCGGCCAGGATGTTAAGGGACAGCACGGTCAACAGGATGGTCAGGCCCGCGAACGTGGTCGCCCACCATCCACCGGACAGGACCAGGTTGCGGCCGTAGGAAATCACGTTGCCCCATGACGGCGCAGGGTCCTGCACTCCGGCACCCAGGAAGGAGAGTGAGGCTTCGAGGATGATGGCGTCGGCGACCATCACGGTAGCGAACACCAGCACCGGAGCGGCGGTGTTGCGGACGATGTGCTTGACCAGGATGTAGAAACGGCCTGCACCGATCACGCGCTCGGCGCGGACGTAGTCTTCGCCGTACTGTGCCAGCACGTTGGCGCGGACCACGCGGGCCAGTTGGGGTGTGTAGATGATGGCAATCGCGATGATGATGGTGGGCACCGAGTTGCCGAACGCCGCCAGCAGCACGGCAGCCAGCGCGATGCCGGGGAATGCCATGAGGATGTCCATGAGCCGCATGATGATCTCGTTCACGGACTTGCTGGACGTTGCGGCGAAGGAGCCAAGGAGCGCGCCGGCCAGGATGGCCAAAGCCACGGCGCCGAGGCCGATCATCAACGACGACTGTGCGCCGAAAAGGAGGCGGGAGAAGATATCCCGGCCCAAACGGTCAGTGCCGAAGAAGTGTTCAGCGCCCGGCGGTGTGGCCGGGATGAAGGTCTCCAAGGGATCGTGCGGGGCAATGACCGGGGCGAAAATGGCCGCCAGGACAATCACGATGAGGAAGAGCAGGGCGATACGGGAACCCCAGGGCAGGGCTTTGAAGCGAATGCCCGGGGCACTCAGCCGTTCTGCGAGCTTGCTGCGCATGAGCTATACCGTCCTGATTCGGGGGTTGATGAGCAGGTAGAGAAGGTCCACCACGATGTTCACCAGAACGAAGGTGACCGAGATGGTGAGCACCACGCCCTGGACCAGGTTGACGTCCAGGTTGGTGATGCCGTTGAGGATCAGCTGGCCCATGCCAGGGAGGGCGAAAATCATTTCAATCACGACGGCGCCGCCCAGCAGGTAGCCCACGCGCAGTCCCAGTACGGTCACCGGGGTGACGAGTGCGTTGCGGAGGACGTTCTTGGAGACAACCTCGCGGTAGGGGACACCGTTGCCGATGGCGGTGCGGACGTAGTCGCGGTCCAGTTCTTCCACCATGGAGGTACGGACCACACGGATCAGCGACGCCGAGACGGGGATGCCGAGCGCAAGCGCCGGGAGGGCCATGGAGTTGAGCCAACCGCCGAAGCCGGATTCCGGCGTCGCAATTCCGCCTGAGGGGAACATCGGGTTCTCACCGAGCGCGAACCACTGGATGAGCAGGATGCCCAGCCAGAACGATGGCGTGGCGATCGCGGCGATGGAGAAGACACGGACCAACTGGTCCTGCCACTTGTCGCGGTATAGGGCGCCGAGGATGCCGAACGCGAGCGAGAGCACGATCGCGATCAGGACACCCAGGAACGTGAGCTGCAGCGTCAGGGGGAACGCCGAGCCGATCATGGAGGCCACCGACTTTGCCGGCGGGGTGGTAACGCCGAGGTCGAACTGCAGGAGCTTTCCGAGGAAGCGGAAGTACTGCAGGACCAGGGGATCGTTCAGGCCATTGTCCTGGCGGTACTGTTGCTTCGCTTCTTCGCTGGCGCCGTCACCGAGGGCGGAGCTTGCCTGATCGCCGGGAGCGGCCTGCAGGACGAGGAAGACGAGCAACGTAATGCCCAGGATCATCAATGGCAGTGCTGCGAGTCTGCGGCCAAGCAAACGCAATATCGTGACCAATTTGTTCTCCGGTTGGTTGGGGTGCTGCTGGTTGCGGGGCCCGCTCTGCGGGTTATTCGGGGGATTTACGCCGCAGAGCGGGCCCCGCAACTCGAAGGGTGCTTAGGCGGTTCGTCCGACGTCGACGAAGGACAAGCCGGTGGTGGGCAGCGGCTTGAAGCCGTTGAGCTTCTTCTCGTCCCAGGCGCTGGGCAGCTGGCGGTGGAAGATCGGGTACAGGGGGACTTCGTCCGAGACCATGTCCACGATTTCGCCAACGATCTTCTTCGCCTCTTCGCCCGAAGCCTGGGAGCCCTTGTTCATGAGTTCCTGCAGCTTGGCGCGTTCGGGGGTTGTCCAGAAGGCACGCTTGTCCATCCAGGTTGCACCTGAGTAGAACCAGCTCAGGAGGAGGTCTGCATCATTGCCAAACACGGACGGATCGCCGGGGGCTGCGACAACCGAGTAATCGCCCTTGCCAACACGGTCGCTGTACAAGGCTCCGGACTGAAGGCTCTTGACGGTGACCTTGACGCCCGGGATCTTGTTCCAGGATTCGAGGATCAGGGGTGCAACGTCCTTGACCCAGGCGGTGTCCGTGGTGAGGAGCTCGAACTCGAGGCTGGTAACGCCGGCCTGCTTCAGCAGTTCCTCAGCCTTGGAGGTATCGAAGCCGTAAACGTTCTTGGCCTTGACGTAGTCCGGGTGGCCTTCCTGGAAGTAGGAAGTAGCGGCTTTTGCGTTGCCGAACAGTGCTTTCTTGATGATGGCTTCCTTGTCCAGGCCGTAGTGCAGGGCCTGGCGGACAAGCTTGTTGTCGAACGGTGCCTTTGCACAGTTGAACATGAGGAACAACAGGCCGAAGGACTGGACCGATTCCACCTTGACCTTGGACTTCAGCCCGTCGACATCCAGATAGGGAACGTCTTCGATTGCCTGGACCCGGCCGGACTGTACAGCGGTGACGCGGGCTGCTGCATCTGAAAGCAGCAGCCAGGTCATGCCCTTGGCCAGTGCGGGCTTGGGGCCGTTGTAGTCGGCGAAAGCTTCGAAGACGATCTTGTCGTCCTTGACGGCGGAGACCAGTTTGTAGGGACCGGAGCCGATGGGTGAAGCGTCAAAGGCCTTCAGGTCCGTAGCGAGTGCCTTGGGCACAATCTTCACCACGGAGATGCGGGGGCCGAAACCGGGGAAGGCGTACTTCAGGGTGAACTCCACGGTCTTTGCATCCAGTGGCTTGACGTCCTGGATGAAGGGGATGAACTGGGAGAACAAGGACTTGTTGGCCGGATCCATCACGCGGGTGAAGGAGAACGCGACATCCTCGGTGGTGACGGGGGAGCCGTCATGGAACTTGGCCCCATCGCGAATGGTTACCTGGTAAGTGGTGTCGTTGACCTTCTTGGGATCCGTGGCAGCCAAGGCGTTGTAGGGCTGGCGTGTGGCCGGGTGGAGCTCAATCAGGCCTTCGAAGATGTGCAGGTTTGCTGCCATCGGGGTGGCACCCGAGGAACTCAGGGGATCGAAACCGGTGGACAAGGCGTAGGAGATGCCGGCCTCAATGGTGAGGTCCTTGTTGACTGCGGCAGTGTTGGCAGCGGTTCCGGTTGTGGTGCTGGCAGCGCCGCCGCACGCAGAGAGTGTTGCCGTGAAGGCGGCTGCTGCACCAACTGCGCCGCTTATCTTCAGGAAGTTCCGGCGGCTGGCGTCGTTGACCAGCGGCAGGCTTTGGATCGTCTTGCTCATAGGGTGCCTCACCAATCGCGTTTCGTGGGTTATCGGATGTAGGACGTCCGATGCTCGTATGGAAACTGTAAGGGCGGTCACAAGGGAACGTCAAGTGAGAAGGAGCGTTTGAGATGCCGTTGCGCGCTGACGGTGTGCCGGCTGCGGCCGGTCCTGGCGGGAAATCCCAGCGACTTCACCGTACATAGCTATGCCGGAGGTGGGACATCCGATATTGTATGTTGCGAGTCACTCATTCTTGGGTGGGCACTAGGCTCGCCTCAATATTAACACCGCACATGCATAAGGACCGGTCTCCGCCGGGTTATCGAAGCAGGTGCATCGGCAAGGAGAAAGCCATGACAACTTCCGGTGTGGTTCCGCAGGCGCGGTTCAGTGCACAGGCCCGGCTGCGCGCCCTGCAGTCGGACATTATGGAATTGATCCTTGAGCGCGAGCTCGAGGCAGGCGATCCATTGCCAACCGAAAGCGAGCTTTCCGGCGCGCTGGGAGTGGGGCGCAATACCCTGCGAGAGTCGCTCAAAGTACTCCAGGCCTTGGGCGTCATCGAAATCCGGCACGGCTTTGGCATGTTCGTTGCACCGAGCAACTTCGACGCCCTTGCCGATGGCCTGACATTCCGCGGCCGGCTGTCGTTGCGGCACCAGGGCTTGGAGGCCCTGCAGTTGGTGGATGTCCGCCAGGCGTTGGAGTCCGGCCTGATTGGATCCTCCATTGACGTCATGACCAAGGAGCAGCTCGCTTCCATCGAAGAAGCCGTCAAGCAGATGGAAGAGCTCGCCGCTGCCGGCGAAAACTTTGTTGCTGCGGACGCCGAGTTCCATCGCCGGCTCTTCGAACCCCTTAACAACGAACTCCTGATCAACCTCATGGGCGTCTTCTGGAAGGTCTACCGGAAGATCCACGTGGAAATCGGCCCGGGCAACGAGGACTTGGTGAAGACTGCCGCGATGCACCGGGGAATTTATGCCGCCGTAGCCGCGGGGGACAAGGTCCTGGCCTCCGAGCTGCTCAACCGCCACTTCGATGGGATCCGCCGCCGGATCAGCGAGGCCGTCGCCGACTAAGCGTTGGGCACTTAACGCAAGGGCCGCCGTCGTACTTCTTGAAAAGTACGACGGCGGCCCTTTCCGTTCTGAGCGCGGGTCACCTGCCGCCGCGCCCACCCAACCAAGTAACAGCACATGTCGTTATGAGCGCTCAATAGAGCATCTGCTGTTACGTAATTGGGCTCGCCGGGCATGAAAAAAGACCCGCACCGGCGAACCGGTGCGGGTCTTCAACTGTGCGCCCAAAGGGATTCGAACCCCTGACCTTCTGTTCCGTAGACAGACGCTCTATCCAGCTGAGCTATGGGCGCATTTCGTGTGATTCTCGGCGGTCTGTTTCTCTGACCCCCTCGAACCTCAATAAACTTTACAGAAGTTCATGAGAAGTTCCAAATCGAAAAGCTGTAATCTGCGCAACTAGACCGGTCTACGTGACCTTAGTCACTTAAATTCACTCCTCTGGGATGCCAACCCCTTATTTCTAGCGGTTTTTGCTTTTGCGGGCTTTGGATGTCCGATGTCTGACAGCGGATTGGTCTGGTCCGCGGCCCCTATCGTTTAGGACACACCACTGAACCCGAGGAAGGGAACCGCAATGGGCGATCTGGCGCGACTGCCGCTGCTTGAGAAGGCACCTACTACGCATGCACGCCTGCTGGCCTGGGTTGAGGAAGTTGCCGAGCTGACTCAGCCGGACCGCATCCACTGGGTCGATGGCAGCGAAGCAGAAAACAAGAAACTCACGGACGAGCTGGTTGAGGCCGGCACGCTGAAGAGGCTCAACCCGGAAACGTTCCCGAACTCCTTCGCGGCGTTCTCGGACCCGGCCGACGTCGCCCGTGTGGAAGAGCAGACCTTCATCTGCTCCGAGAACGAACGCGACGCAGGCTTCACCAACAACTGGATGGCCCCGGCCGAGATGAAGCAGAAGCTGCGCGGCCTGTTCGCCGGCTCCATGCGTGGGCGCACCATGTACGTCATTCCGTTCGTCATGGGCCACCTTGATGCCGAAGATCCCAAGTTTGGCGTCGAGATCACCGACTCCGCCTACGTTGTTGCCTCCATGCGCATCATGGCCCGCATCGGAACCGACGTCCTGGACCGCATCACCCAGACCGACGCTTTCTTTGTCCCCGCCCTCCACTCGCTGGGCGCACCCCTGGAAGCCGGACAGGCCGACGTCGCATGGCCCTGCAACACGGACAAATGGATTGTGCACTTCCCCGAAGAGCGCTCCATCTGGTCCTTCGGCTCCGGCTACGGCGGAAACGCCCTCCTGGGCAAGAAGTGCTACGCACTGCGCATCGCTTCGGTCATGGCCCGCGATGAAGGCTGGCTGGCCGAGCACATGCTCATCCTCAAGCTGACCTCCCCGGAGCAGAAGACGTACTACGTTTCTGCGGCCTTCCCCTCCGCCTGCGGCAAGACCAACCTCGCGTTGCTCGACCCCACCATCAAGGGCTGGAAAGTTGAGACCCTTGGCGATGACATCACCTGGATGCGCTTCGGCAAGGAAGGCGAACTCCGCGCCGTCAACCCCGAGGCAGGCCTGTTCGGCGTTGCGCCGGGCACCGGCTGGGGCACCAACCCCAACGCCATGCGCGCTATTGCCAAGGGCAACAGCATCTTCACCAACGTGGCGCTGACCGACGACGGTGGCGTGTGGTGGGAAGGCATGACGGAGGAAACTCCGGCACACCTGACCGACTGGCGTGGTGAGTCCTGGACTCCGGACTCCGACTCCCCGGCGGCCCACCCGAACTCCCGTTTCTGCACGCCGATCGACCAGATCGACATGCTGGCAGAGGAATACTTCAGCCCGGAAGGCGTGGAGCTCTCCGCGATCCTGTTCGGCGGCCGACGCAAGACCACCATCCCGCTGGTCACCGAAGCCCGCGACTGGTCAAACGGCATCTTCATGGGTTCCACCCTGTCCTCCGAGACCACCGCTGCTGCCGCCGGCGCCGTAGGCGTGGTCCGCCGCGACCCCATGGCCATGCTTCCGTTCATCGGCTACGACGCAGGGGACTACCTGAACCACTGGGTAAACCTGTCCGCGAAGGCAAACCCCGAGCGCCTGCCCAAGATCTTCCTGGTCAACTGGTTCCGCCGCACGGCTGAAGGCGGCTTCGCCTGGCCTGGCTTCGGGGACAACGCCCGTGTGCTCAAGTGGGCCATCGAGCGCCTTGAAGGCAAGGCCGACGCCATTGAGACCCCGATCGGCTTTGTTCCGACCGGCGAATCAATCGACCTCGAGGGCCTGGACATGACACCGGCTGAGGTTGAATCGGCTGTGCGCGTGGACCCGGAGGAATGGGCAACCGAACTGGCGTCCATCGAGGAATGGTTCGCCAACTTTGGCGAGTCCCTCCCGGCGGCGCTTCAGTCCGAACTGGACGGTCTCAAGACCCGTCTGGGCTAGACCTCTTAGGAACAACGGCGTTCTTAAGTGAACGACGACGGCCCGTCACCTTCCGTTGGAAGGTGGCGGGCCGCCGTCGTTTCCGATCCCTGGCCAGTGTGCTTGCGAGCCAGACCTAGTTGGCGAGCCAAACGTCCGGGCCAAAGACCTCGTAGTGGATCCGCGTGGCCGGAATTCCAGCCTCAATGGCTTCGTCGCGGATCTTCTTCATGAAGGGAAGCGGTCCGCAGAGGTACAACGAGGCATCGGCAGGGACGTCAACTTCCCGCAGTGACATGAAACCCTGCGTGGCCGCGGCATGCGGAGTTTCCAGCCAAAGTTTCAGGTCTGCGTCGATTGCCGCGGCGTCTGCCGTCATTTGCCCGCTGAGTGCCCAGTTGTCCATGGCCTTCTCGGCGTGGAGGACCAGGACCTGCCGGTCCGTTCCAGCCTCGGCGAGTGAACGCAGGATGGACGCCGTCGGGGTGCAACCGATGCCTGCCGAGGCGAGAATGACCGGTCCCGCTCCCTCTTTGAGGGTGATTTCGCCGTAAGGGTTGGAGATTTCCAGAATGTCGCCAGGTTCGACGCCGGCGTGCAGGGCCGTGGATACCTCACCGCCGTCGTTCAGTTTGGTAGTGAAGGTCCGGCTGGTGCCCGAGTCGCCGGACAGCGAATACTGGCGCACCTGACGGAGCCCGTCACTGAGGCGGACCTTGACGCTGATGTACTGACCGGGAACCGCAGGGGTGACCGGGGTGTCATCGGCCGGTTCCAGAGTGAAGGTCATGGCGTCGGTGCCTGCCGGTTCCTTGGCCGTAACACGCCAGGGCATCCACATTTTGCTGTTTGCCTGCGAGGCGTAGAGGTCCTTTTCCAGCTTGATCAGCGCGTCAGCCATGAGCCAATAGACCTCAGTCCAGGCCTCAGCGATCCCGGGCGTGATGACCTCTGCCAGGTCTGCGGCGATCGCGGCGAACAAGTGCTCGTAGACCACGTCATACTGCTCTTCGGTGATTCCGAGGGAGGCATGCTTGTGCGCGATCCTGGACAGGACTTTCTCCGGAAGGGTGCCTGGGTTGTTGACCAGGTGGGTGGCGAAAGCTGCGATGCTTCCGGCCAGTGCCCGTTGCTGGTCACCTGAACGCTGGTTGGAACGGCTGAAGAGGCCGTCAAGCAGCTGGGGGTGCGCCGAGAAAAGCCGCTGGTAGAAGTCCACGGTGATCGCGCCGATCCGTGAGCCCACCAAGGGAAGGGTTGCTTCGATGATGGGGCGGGACTTTTCCGAGAGCATGGTTCTCCTGGGTGTTAGGGGCAGGGCTTGCCGGCCAAAATATATAAGCATTTGAAATGCTTATATTGATACCTCAATTTCTACACCTCGTAGAAGTGATGTGCAAACTGGGAGGGAGGTCCCTGATAGGCGCTTTGGGGAGCCCTAAGGCTGGGTAGCCGGCAACCTGAATTCCGGACGCAGCCCAATGGAATGGAACACCGGATTCATCTGGCGGGCGTGGGGAAGCGAAGCAATGACCACGGTGTCCAACTCGCGGTAGAAGGCTTCCCTGGCCCGGTTCATCGCGTGGCGCAGGCCGCATTCCGTGATGAGCGGACAACTCTTGGTGGGGGATTGGCACTCTGCCGGGTCCTGCCTGCTGTCCAAATGACGCAAGACTTCGCCAACGGTAGCCTTGCGTCCGGTTTCATTCAGTCTGGAACCGCCCAGGCGTCCCCGTTCAACGTCAATGTAGCCCAGTGCGCGCAAGCGGACCATCGCTTTGCTGACATGGTTGTACGGTGTTCCCACGGCGTCTGCCACCGCTTGGGTGGTCAGGAGCACACCTTCTGGAGCGGCGGCCAACACCATGATGGCCCGGAGGCTGACATCTGCAAACGCGTTGATTTTCATGGCATCAACTTCCGGCTAGGGTCCGGCTAACGGTCAGGGTCTAGTCCACCCAGATGGATGGCTCGTGTGTATCAGGTTCCATTGCGCTGAAGGCAAAACCGTCGGCGGTAGGAGAGTAGGGAATGATAGCCGCCAGGACGTCGCCGTTCCGGTGCTCGGCTGCGCCGTGAATGCCGTCTGACCCATGGTCGGGCAGGCTGACGTCACTGACCACGGCTATGGCCCGGAAATCATCCCGGCCCTGGCGCAGCAGGTCATGAACATCATTCAGCATTTGGCCGGCATCGACGTCGCCGTTTTCATCCGGCTCGCCGGGGGCAATCATCACTATCCGGAGTTCACCATCATTGGACATCGTGATTCCGAACGGGAAAAAGCCGCCATTTTGCTGGATGTGCTCCTGGGCGGTTCCCAAAGCAGTGCCCAGGGTTTCGCGGAGTTCGCGATCCTGGTCTGATTCCTCCGGGACGCCCTCGTTGGTGGACTGGTGGTTCATGACAGACCTACGCCCGGACCAGTGCGAGCACGCGGTCGCGGATCTTCTCCATGGTGGGCTGGTCCTTGGCTTCTGCGTTCAGTCGGAGGAAGGGCTCGGTGTTGGATGGGCGCAGGTTGAACCACCAGCTGCCATCCTTGGCCGTGAAGGTGCTGCCGTCCATGTGGTCGATCTCGACGTCCTCGGTTTCAAAGTCGACGCGAACGCGTTCCACGGCGCCTGCTTTGTCCTCGATCTCCGAGTTGATCTCGCCGGAGGATACGTAGGGCTCGTACTGGCGGCCCAATTCGGACAGCGGACCGTCCTGCTCGCCGAGGGCGGCCAGGACGTGCATGGCGGCAAGCATGCCGGTGTCAGCGTTCCAGAAATCGCGGAAATAAAAGTGGGCGGAGTGCTCTCCGCCGAAGACCGCACCTTCCTCGGCCATGACCGCTTTGATGAAGGAGTGACCCACGCGGGTCCGTACCGCACGGCCGCCATCCTTGGCGACAAGCTCGGGCACGGCCTTGGAGGTGAGCAAATTGTGAATGATCACAGGGGTTTCTTCGCCCGCAGCTTGTGCACGGGCAATTTCCCGGCGGGCCACCATTCCGGTGATCGCAGACGGGGAGACGGACTCACCCTTCTCATCGATCACAAAGCAGCGGTCAGCGTCGCCGTCGAACGCCAGGCCAATGTCCGCGCCGTGTTTGATGACGGCGGCCTGCAGGTCCCGGAGGTTTTCCGGTTCCAAGGGGTTGGCCGGGTGGTTGGGGAAGGAGCCGTCCAACTCGAAGTAGAGCGGGACGATCTCGAACGGCAGGGCGGGGAGCAGTTTGTCGCCGAGGACTGCGGGAGTGGTCAGTCCGGCCATGCCGTTGCCGGCGTCCACCACCATTTTCAGTGGACGGGAACCGGAGAGATCCACCAACTGGCGCAGGTATTCCGAGTAATCCTTCAAGACATCGCGCACGCCGATTTCACCGCGGGTGCCCGCGGCCGGGATGGTGCCTGAGTTCAGGTATTGCTCGGCCAGGGCCTGGATTTCCTTCAGGCCGGACTCCGAGGAAATGGGTTGGGCGCCGGCCTTGGCCATTTTGATGCCGTTGTACTCGGCAGGGTTGTGGCTGGCGGTGAACGTTGCCCCTGCTGCGTTCAAGGCGCCGCACGCGTAGTACAGCTCATCGGTGGAAATAAGGTCCAGCAAAAGGACATCAGCGCCACGCGTGGCCGCACCGTTGGCGAATGCCTGGCTGAACTCGGGGGAGGACGGACGCATGTCGCCACCGACCAGGACCGTATGGCCTTCAAGTCCGAGGACGTCGATGAAGGCAGCACCGACGGCCTCGACGATTTCAGCCGTAATGGATTCACCCACGATCCCACGGACGTCATACGCCTTGAAGGAGGCCGAGAGGTCGAATGTCTTGTTCTGCTCGCTAGTCACGCGCTCAATCCTACTGTGGCAACGCAAACGGGCAGGCACGCACGGACCTTCCTTGTGGATAATTGTTGTCCACATAGCGGGGTCTGCGGGTGATGGCTGTCAGGGCCGGCTGGAATACTGGGGTGATGGCCAACGAACCCCAAAACACTGCAGTTTCCGTGCAATCACCCACCCAGCAGCAAGCATTGGCCTGCCTGCGGGAGTTGGTGGGGCACCCCGAAGCCCGGTTCCATGATGGCCAATATGAGGCCATTGAAGCGTTGGTTGATGCCGGGCGCAGGGCCTTGGTGGTCCAGCGCACGGGGTGGGGAAAGTCCGCTGTCTACTTCGTTGCATCCTTGTTGCTGCGAAAGCGTGGAGCGGGCCCTACCCTGATTGTTTCGCCCCTGCTGGCGCTCATGCGTGACCAGGTTGCCGCAGCCGCCCGGGCTGGAGTGCGGGCTGTTGCCATCAACTCCGCAAATGCCCTGGAGTGGGATACCGTACTGGCCCAGTTAGCCGCTGACGAGGTTGACGTTCTCCTGGTCTCGCCCGAACGGCTGACCAACCCTTCCTTCAGGGAGAACCAGCTTCCGGAGCTCATCCGGCGTACCGGTCTGCTGGTCATCGATGAAGCCCACTGCATATCGGACTGGGGACACGATTTCCGCCCGGACTACCGCCGCATCGCAGACCTCATAGCCCAGCTGCCGCCATCCGTGCCTGTCCTGGCAACCACCGCTACGGCCAACTCCAGGGTGGTCCACGATATCGAAGAGCAACTTGGCGAGGGCGTGCTGACCATCCGTGGTGCGCTGGGCCGTGAATCGCTGCGGCTCGGAGTGCTGACACTGCCCGATTCCCGGGACCGGCTTGGTTGGTTGTTGACCCACCTTGCGGACATGCCCGGGAGCGGGATTATCTACACACTCACGGTTTCGGCGGCCGAGGATACTGCCAGGCTCCTTGCTGAAGCCGGACACAATGTCCTTTCCTACACTGGCAGGACGGACCCAGCAGACAGGGAGCGTGCCGAACAACTCCTCAAGGACAACCAGGTGAAGGCCCTCGTGGCCACCTCCGCCCTGGGAATGGGCTTCGACAAGCCGGACCTGGGCTTCGTCATCCACCTTGGCGCGCCATCGTCGCCAGTTGCCTATTACCAGCAGGTTGGCCGTGCAGGACGTGGGGCGGCCAACGCCGATGTCCTGCTGCTTCCCGGCTCCGAGGACCGTGAGATCTGGCAATATTTCGCCACGGCATCCATGCCGTCCGCCGAGAAGGCGAACGCCGTACTGGCAGTCCTCGGTGAAGCCGGTTCGGCCCTGTCAACGGTGGCGCTGGAAGCCAGGGTGGACCTTCGCCGTACGCCTTTGGAACTCCTCCTCAAGGTCCTGGCGGTAGATGGAGCTGTGGAACGCGTTGGCGGAGGATGGCGTTCCACAGGCTTGCCGTGGAACTACGACGCCGAGCGCTACGCCCGTATCGCCGAGGCCCGGGTGGATGAGCAGGATTCCATGGTGATCTACCAGGACACCGCGGGATGCCGCATGGAATACATCACCTCGGTGCTGGACGACGAAACGGCTGCCGCTTGTGGGCGCTGCGACAACTGCGCCGGCCGGTGGTTCCCCGTGGACGTCGCGGCCTCGGCATCCGACGCCGCCGGGCAAACCCTGCGCCGTGCAGGAATAGCGTTGGAACCACGGCTGCAGTGGCCAAGTGGCATGGACCGTCTCGGAGTACCGGTCAAGGGAAGGATCAAACCGGACGAAAGCGTGGCCGAGGGTCGGATTCTGGCCAGGCTCACCGACCTTGGCTGGGGTGGAGCATTGCGGGAGTTGTTTGCTGCCGGTGCCCCTGATCGGCCCGTTGATCCTGCCATGCTGCAGGCGTGTGTCCAGGTCCTTCGCGAATGGTCCGGAGCGGAGGGCGGAACCCCGTGGAGCGGAGCCGGACGTCCGGCGGCAGTTGTCAGCATTCCTTCACGAAGCAAGCCGCAGTTGGTCGAATCCCTGGCTCAAGGAATAGCGGGCATCGGACGGATGCCGTACCTCGGGCAGCTCCAACCCCAGCATGGTGGGCCCACCGGTGCACGTGGCGGCAACAGTGCTTACCGCTTGGCAGGGGTGTGGGACAGGCTCGTGGTCGGACCGGACCTCGCCCAGGCTTTGGCAGGTCTCGGTGGCCAACCCGTGCTGTTGGTCGATGACCTCATTGACAGCCGCTGGACCATGACGGTCTCGGCCAGGGCGTTGCGCCAGGCCGGAGTGGGCGCGGTGCTGCCGCTCGCGCTGGCCCAAGCCGGGTAGTGCCGACCCATCCCGGGTAGTGCCGACCCATCCCGGGTAGGGCTGGCCCAAGCCGGGTAGTGCCGACCCATCCCGGGTAGGGCTGGCCCAAGCCGGGTAGTGCCGCCCAAACAGGGTCGTGCACTGGTCGCTCACCGGTAGAACTACGTCATGTTGTGATCGCTCCCACGCTGCATCTATAGGATCGAGCAAACAGCCTGCTGCCCGTCGCAGGCCTACGCCAGAACCCGGACCGGAGCCATGAGCGCAAACCCGAGCAACACCGACGTCGACGCCACCGAACATACGACGTGGCGGCCGCGCCTGGCACTGCTGGTGGCAGCGACATTCTTCATGGAGTTCCTGGATGGGACCATCCTGACCACGGCCATTCCCAGCATCGCCTCCGATTTCCGAGTGGCACCGGCCGACATTAACATCACCATGACCGCGTACCTGGTGACGGTGGCCATGGGCATTCCGTTGAGCAGTTGGCTGGCGGAGCGTTTTGGTGCCCGTAGGATCTTCTGTCTCGCAATTTCGGTCTTCACCATTGCCTCCCTGCTCTGCGCGATCAGCACCGACCTGGCCATGCTCACCCTCAGCCGGGTAGCCCAGGGGATGGGCGGAGCCATGATGGTACCCGTGGGCACCCTGGTGGTGCTTCGGGGCACACCCAAGTCCGAGCTTCTGCGCGCCACCGCCTACCTCGTGTGGCCGGGGCTCCTTGCACCTGTCTTGGCGCCGATGGTGGGCGGGGCACTGACTACCTTCCTGTCATGGCACTGGATCTTCATCATCAACGTTCCCCTCGGCCTGGCCGCTTTCATCGCCGCCCTGAGGCTGGTACCGCGGACCCAGCTTGACGGGAAACGGCGTTTGGACTGGTTCGGACTCCTCCTGACGACCCTGGGCGTAGGTGCGTTGGTGGTGGGCCTGGAGACTTTGGGTGGGCATGCATCCAACCTCCTTGCCGCAGGAGTGGTCTTCGCGGGGGTCCTGTCCCTTGCAGGCGCAGTCTGGTGGATGGGGAAAGCGAAGGTACCCCTGTTCAACCTCGGCGTCTTTGGCACCCGGACCTTCAGGGCTACCTCCACGGGTGGGTTTATTTACAGGCTCACCATCAGCTCCGTCCCATTCCTGTTGCCGTTGATGTTCCAGGACGGGTTTGGCTGGGATCCCCTGAAAGCAGGTGTGATGGTGGCGGCCGTGTTCGTTGGCAACATAGGAATCAAGCCGGCGACTACGCCTTTGATCAGGCGTTTTGGGTTCAAGCCGGTGCTGGTCTTCGCCTCGTTCGCCTCGGCTGTGACGTTTGCCCTGTGCGCTTTCCTTGACGCCCAGACCCCTGAGCCCCTCATTTTCGCCCTGTTGCTGTTCAGCGGCGCCTTCCGTTCCATCGGTTTCTCTGCCTACGCCTCGGTTCAGTACGCGGACATCGTTCCCGGGCAGTTGCCCTCCGCCAACGCCATCTCGGCAACGCTTGTCCAGTTGGCGGCCGCGGCCGGGATTGCGGTGGGCGCTTTGTTCCTGCGCTTGTTCGAGGCCACTGATGCCTTCGGCCCGGACCAGGTGGCGGCGTACAAGGGTGCTTTCGTGGCCATGGCTGCCTTGATGCTGATCAGCACCGTGGACAGCCTCACCCTGCACCGCCATGCGGGGGCTGAGGTCAGTGGCGGCGTCAAAACCGGAAGAGGCAAAACCAGCAAAGCACAGCGGGGGAGCTAAGCCCGGCGGCAGAGTGAAGCGCGGCTGAGCTCCTGCCCTTTGCGCATCCGGAATTCATGCACGTCGGCTATACCTCCGGATTTCGGCGGGAGGAAGCACGCTTAAACGCAAAAGGTCCCGGTTTCGAAAAACCGGGACCAATTCGCGGAGACGGGGGGATTTGAACCCCCGGTGGAGTTGTGCCCCACACTTCATTAGCAGTGAAGCCCATTCGGCCGCTCTGGCACGTCTCCCTTTGCTATTGCTAGCCCACCAAGGATACGCAGAACGTGGCGTCCAGCGCAAAACAGCCTTTGCCAAGCTCCCCAATTCGATGGTTCCCTGCCAGCCGTGCCGTTCGCGCGGCACTCTCAGCAGGGAACCCCCGAAACGGGGAGGGCCTCTCCCACGAAATGGGAGGGTCAGTCGCTTCCAGCCAACGAACGCCACAGGAAGTGGTTGCTCCGCGCCTGCAACGCCGCGGCCTGCCTGTTGTCAGATGCGCCGGCGTGGCCACCTTCAAGGGCCTCGTGGAACCAGACGTTCGGGATGCCCATGGCCTGCATGCGGGCAGCCATCTTGCGGGCTTGGACGGGTCCCACCCGGTCATCGGAAGTGGCAGTCCAGATGAACGTCTCCGGGTACTCCACGCCATCGCGAAGGAGGTGGTACGGCGAGAAGGTTCGGATGAACTCCCATTGTGCGGGGACATCGGGGTCCCCGTATTCGGCAATCCATGAGTAACCGGCGGAGAGCTTGGTGTAACGGCGCATGTCCAGGAGGGGCACTCCGCAGGACACGGCACCGAACAGTTCGGGGTATTGGGTGAGCATGTTCCCCACCAGCAGTCCGCCATTGGAGCCGCCGACGCATCCCAGGCGTGCCCGGCTGGTGACCCCGCGGGAGATCAGGTCGCGGGCCACGGCAGCGAAGTCCTCATAGGCCCGGTGACGGTTTTCCTGGAGTGCAGCCCGGTGCCAGGAAGGTCCGTATTCGCCGCCGCCCCGGATGTTGGCCACAACATATACGCCGCCGCGCGAGTGTGGTCCGGCGCCGTCCCCAGCGGAAGGACCCGCAGTTCGCCGTTCAAGCCATGCACGGCCGATGGTTCCGCTGTAGGCCGGGGTCCGGGAGATTTCGAATCCGCCGTAGCCGGAGAGTTGGGTGGGGTTTTGGCCGTCGAGCACCAGATCCCTGGACGCTACCTGGAAGTACGGAACCTTCGTTCCATCCGCGGAGAGGGCAAAGTGCTGCTGGACCTCGTACGCGGCTTCGTTGAAGAACGACGGCGACCGCTTCACTTCCGCATGCCGGCTCACAACGCCGCCGGACTGCTTGTCCCCGGCGGTGGTGAGGGTTCCCCGGGTCAGGGTGGTGGGAGTGATGAAGCCGGTGGCCACCAGCCAGAAGTCATTGCCGGCAGCGCCTTGGTCTTCGTCATCCACGGCGTAGGCGTTGACGTCATGCAGGGGTGGGCAGGCGTCCAGGGGGGTGGACGCCCAGGCCCCTGCGGAGTCAACCGTGGAAGGGTCCAGTACCCGGATCTCGGAAGAAACGTCACGCAGGAGGTTCAGCAGCAGGTAGTCCTTGGTCCAGCTCCAGGACTGCAGCGAGGTCTGGGTATCCGGTGTGAACAGGACCAGCAGTGCACGGGATCCGGCCAGGTAGGACTCAAAATCGGCGGCCAGCAGCGATCCGGCAGGGTAGAGGGAACCGGACAGCTCCCAGTCTTTCTGCGGACGGAACAGCAACCAGTCGCGGTGTGCACTGATGTTGACGTCCGTGGGAACGTCGATTGCCACCCACGAGTCATCGCGCAGCAGCCAGGTGCTCCTGTTGTAGAAATCGATGTAGTCCACGGCGAAGGTGCGCTCGTAGCCGGGGGTTGAGTCGTGGGCCACCATGGCCAGCATATGGTCTTGGGGGATCTCGAAAAGTCGCTCCGCCTCGGCCAGCGTCTGGCCGCGTCGGAGCTTTACGCCGGTCCGGGCGTAGGAGGACGTCGTTGCAGGCAGCCCGTCCGCTGTGCTGGATACCAGCAAAGTGTCCGCATCGAGCCAGCTCACATTTCCCTTGGCGGTGGGGAGGTCGAAGCCGCCCTCCACAAAGGTGCGGGATTCGACGTCGAACTCGCGGTGCCGGTCCGCATCGCCGCCGTCGGGGGAGAGCGAGACCATGGCCAGCCGGTACTCCCCGCCGTCGGCCGGCCGGAGGAAGCCGGCGCCGTGGAAGACCCACTCCACGCCTTCGGCGGCGGAAAGAGCGTCGATGTCCAGCAGGACATCCCATTCCGGCTGCTCAGTGAGGTAGCTTTCCCAGGTGGTGCGGCGCCAGAGGCCTTTCGGGTGTTCCTGGTCTTTCCAGAAGTTGTAGTAGTAGTCCCCGCGTTTGGAAACCATGGCGATGCGGTCCGTTGAGTCGAGGACTTCCAGGATCCCGGCTTCAACAGCGGCGTACCCGGCGTCTTCGAGCAGTTCCTCGGTGCGGGCGTTCTGTTCACGGACCCACGCCAGCTGTTCTTCGCCGTGGATGTCCTCGAGCCAGACGTTCTCATCGGTGGGCTCAGGCGCGAGGTCTGCGGCATGGCGCGGCCCGGAGGTAGTGGTGCCCGTCCCGGGAAGTGGCGTCTGATCAGCTTCTGTGGTGGTCATCGCCCCATCCAAGCAACAGTGTTCGACTGGAAGCAAGTCACACAGAAGTTAGGCTTGAGCGTGGCTAAATCGCAAACCATCCGTGTTGCCCTGGTAGGGGCCGGCCCCAGGGGCACCAGTGTCCTTGAGCGGCTGCTTGCGAATTGGGCTGCAACCACACCAGAGGGATCACGCCTCCAGATCGATGTGGTGGATCCCTTTCCTGCCGGTTCGGGCCACGTGTGGCAGCCGGAGCAGTCGCGCCTGTACCTGATGAACACCCAATCGTTTTATCCGACGCTCATCCCCGAAGACCCGCAGCTGGCTGAGCCCTTGGCAGGTGGTTCCTTCGACCAATGGCGTGAGGCCCGGCGTCGTGTTGGCGAGGGACTCAACGAGGCCGAAAAGGCGGAGCTGGCCACGCTGGAATCGCGCGACTTCCCCAGCCGCGCCCTGTACGGCAGGTACCTCCGCCAGACTTTGGCGGGCGTGCTGGAACGGCTGCCCGACGGCGTCGAAGTCACCTTCCATCAAACGCTCGCCGTTGCTGCGCGGCCGGTAAGCCGCGGCACGCAGGACGGATTCGACGTCGAACTCGCCAACGGCGACACCCTCACCGTCGGCTCGCTGGTCCTCGCGCTGGGGCACATTGAGTCCCGCCTGAATCCGGAGCAGCGTTCTTTCCAGCGCGCAGCCGAGGACCAGGGCCTGCTGTATTTCCCGCCTGCCCCGCCGGCGGATGTGGACTGGCAGGGGGTGCCGGACAACGAGCCTGTACTGGTCCGCGGCATGGGCCTGAATTTCTTTGACGTCATGGGCCAGTTGACGGAAGGCCGGGGCGGGAAGTTTGTTGAGGCCGGTGCCCCGGGAGCCGGGGTTCTGGAGTACCGGGCGTCGGGGAGGGAACCCAAAATCATCGCAGCTTCCCGCCGCGGCACGCCGTACCGGGCCAAGGCGGGCCTTGATGGCTACTATCCGGCCAGCGTCACCATGAGGTACCTGACCGAAGATGCCGTGGATGTTTTCCGGGCAGCAGGAATCCAGCCTGGTTTTGACCATGATCTGTGGCCGCTGCTGCACCGCGACGCTTTGTGGGCCTACTATTCAACCCTGGCCCGTTCCCAGCCCGCGGCCATCAAGGACCCCGCGCAGTTCCTGGCCGATCTTGAGGATGCGCTCCAGGTCCACGCCCATACCACCACGCATTGGGAAAGCAGCGTGGGCGACCTCGTCGAAAAACACGTTGTCCCCTCACGCCGCTTGAATCTCCGGGGGCTGGCCGCACCGCTCGCGGGACGGACTTTTGCCTCCCGGCACGAGCTGGACCTTGCCATCACGGCCTATTTGGATGACGATGCCCGGCGCTCCGCCCTGGGCGAGGCAGACCCCGTCAAGATGGCCATCGGAGCGCTCCACACCGGCCGGGCCATCCTCAAATCGGTGGTGGCCGATGGCGGCATCACTGACGAATCATGGCTCTCCGGCTTGCGGGGCTGGTTCGAGTCCTTCGTGGAAGGACTGGCCAGCGGAGCCCCTGCGCTGCGTTCGGAGCAGTTGGCAGCTTTGGCGCGTGCCGGCGTCGTGAGTTTTGTCGGTCCGGATCCGAAGTTCAGCGTGGACCGGTCCGCCAAGGTTTTCCGGGCCGCCTCGCCGTGGGTGCATGACGCCCCGGTGGAAGCCCCCACCCTCATTGAGGCGATGTCGCCGGCGAACCGGGTGGCCATGAATGTTTCCCCCCTGCTGGAGCAGATGCTCGCCGATGGCCTGGTACGCCCCAAGATCATGATGGGTGGTGAGGGTGCGCCCGTGCAGACCACCGGACTGGACGTGGAGCCACATCCCTACAGGCCATTGGCCGCGAATGGTTCCATTACCCGGAACCTGTACGTCCTGGGCCTTCAGCTGTCCGCAACCCAGTGGGGCACTGCCATTGCTGCCGAGGCCCGGCCAAAGAAGGGTCCCGCCTACGCCAGCGGACAGCGGACCCTGCGCGATGCCGACGAGATCGCCCGAAGCATTCTGGGTTGCTGACGGCTTCAGGTTGTGGGGCACCCGCCCTTCAATGCGTGCGGTTCTCCGGATGGAATGTACCCCGCCACCAAGTAGCTGCCAAGCACAAGTAATTCCCAAGCAGAAGTATCTCCCAAGCACAAGGCAGGGCCCCTCACGACCAAGATCGTGAGGGGCCCTGCCTTTATTGTTCATGCCCGGAAGCGGTTAGCCCCTCAGGCACCTCTGGTACTCCAACCAGGCGAGCCCATACCTGAGCCAGCCCACGATGTCGTACCACTTGGAGGGTTTGGTGGGTGCGGTGCACTGGGGCGGGTTCGGGCCGGTCGCGGCAACCTTCACGAGTGCCTTCACCACGGTCCCGCTTTCGACGGCGGTCAGCACCACGGTGCCGGTACCTGCGGCCGCCGCTGTGGGAACCTTGAGGTCCACGGTGGCCGCCCCTGCTGTTACCGGCACGGATCCGAGGGCCAACGTGGCACCCTTGCTGTCAACAAAGACTGCGTTCAGTGTTGCGTTGGCTGGGCTGCCGATCGAGGTGAGGTTCAGCTTGGAGACAGCCAGCGTGATGGATCCGCCTGCTTTGACCTCTGCTGCGGTGGAGTTCACCACGGCGACGGAACGGCGGGCGAAGTCCGGCGACACAGGCTTGTGCCCCTGCAGATACTTGATCCACGCATCACGGTCCACCAGCCCGGTGTCCTTCGTGTTGCTCCCCTCCTTAAAGACCCGGAAGTTGTCACCACCGGTAGCCAGGAAGCTGAAGGTGCCGATCCTGTACTGCTTGGCGGGGTCGATCACGGCGCCGTTCACCCAAATGCCCGTAATCCGGTCTCCGGCAGCGCGTGCGGCGTCGTAGGTGTAATTGACGTTCTTGGACAGACCCAACTGCTGGTAGGGGCGGCTGGGTACGGTTCCGTCAGGGTTTGTCTGCCACTGCTGCTCAAGAAGGGTCTTGAACTGTGCACCCGTCAGGGAGGTGGTCCACAGGTTGTTCACGAACGGCAGGACCGCATTGGCCTCGGCGTAGGTGATGATGCCGTCCGGCGCGTAGTAGAGCTCGTTGCGCAGGCCGCCGGGGTTGACGACGCCGATCTCCGCGGCTCCCAGTTCTGGCGCCTTGAGCGTATCCACCAGGGAGTCCGCCACCAGGTTGCCCAGCGTGGACTCGTTCGCGCGATCATCGCGCTTAGGGGCCCCGCCGGCAGGATCGGGAGTGAACGCCGTGGTGATATCAGCAGTGACTGCGCCTACTGGCTGGTTGCCAATTTCCGCTGCCTGGGCCAGTGCCTTGTCCACGATCGTCTTTACCGCGGCAACCCGTGGGTAGGCAGCCACCAAGGCCTCCGCGGTTTCGGTGGTCCGGTCCACCACGGCTGCCTTGTAAGCAGTCACAGCTTTGCTTGCGGTATCCACCGTGAGCGTCACGCTGCCCACATTCTCGCCGTAGTTGCCGGTCTGAACGATGGGGCGGGTCTTGCCGGTCGGCTGGCCGTTGGAGTCCAGTACCGGGGCGTCCCAGGCGTATTCCTTATGCGTGTGGCCGGTGAAGATCGCCGCCACGTCCGGAGTGGTTTCGTTGACCAGTTTGGCGAACGGGCCACCCGCTGCGATTTCCTGCTCCAACGTGGCACCCTCAGGGGTCCCGGAAGCCGCGCCGTCGTGGTTTTCCACGATGATGAGGTCGGCGAGGTTGCCGGCCTTGATCTTGGCCGCCACCCGGTTGATGGCCTCCACAGGATCGCCGAATTCGAGGTCCGCGATTCCGGCCGGGGTAACCAGGGAGGGAACTTCCTGGGTGACCGTGCCAATGACGGCCACCTTCATCCCGTTCATGTCCAGGACCTTGTACTCCGGCAGGACCGGTGTGGTGGTGCCTTTCTGGTAGACGTTGGCTCCGAGGTAGGCGAACTTCGCGTTGGCGCCTCCAGCGACGACGCGGTCGCGCAGGTCCGGCCAACCGCCGTCGAACTCGTGGTTGCCCACAGCAGAGGCCTGCAGTTCCAAAGCGTTCAGGACGTCAATGGTGGGCTGGTCCTTTGCCACCGCAGAGGCGAAGAGTGAGGCTCCGATGTTGTCACCGGCCGATATGAAGGCCGTAGCGCCGGGAGCGGCCGCCGCCCTGAGCTTTTCGACCGTTCCGGCAAAAAGCACCGTGTTGGTGTCGATGCGTCCGTGGAAGTCGTTGATCCCCAGGAACTGCAGGTCAACACTTGCCGGTGCGTCCGTGGCCAGGTTCAGGCCCACCACCACGGGGTCGTGGTCGCTGGCCCGGAACTCGTCCGCGGCGTAGTGGTTGGTCACATTGTTGTTATACCTGCTGTACTCCAGTGCGACGGACTCCACGGAGTTGATATTCCAGATGTCGGTGCCGGTGACCACCTTGTGGGCGGCCGGGGAGGCGAGGATGTGGTCCAAAGAACCCACCATGCCGCCAAAGAGGTACGAGTGCTTGCCGGTGCCTGCCTCAAGGTCGGTGTACCCGGCTCCGGTGAGGACGTTGATGGGGTCTTCCTTGGCGTAGGCATTGAAGTCACCGATCAGGAAGACCTTATCGGTGCCCTTTGAGGCCTGGAGTTCCTTGGAGAAAGCGAGCAATGATTCGGCCTGCTTGGTACGGGCGATGTTCGAGGCACCCTGGCCCTTGTCGGTATCGTCCGCGGTGGCGGCCGAGCCCTTGGACTTGAAGTGGTTCACGATCGCGATGAACTTCTTGTCATCGGCTCCGCCCACCGGCTTGAAAACCTGCGCGAGGGGCTTGCGGGCGCTGGCGAATGCCACGGTGTCGTTGTGGATGACTGACTCGCCCACAGGCTCCGCCACGGACTTCTTGAAGATGAATGCGGTCCGGATCATGTCCTCATCGCTCAACGGCGGAGCGTTTGCGGGAGTGCGCACGTAGTCCCACACCCCAGGTGTCTTGACGTTGAGCGCGTCCACCAGCTTGGACAGGGCGTCATCACGGTTCTTGCCGAACTGAGCCGAGTTCTCGATTTCCTCAAGGGACACGACGTCGGCACCCGACTTGGTGATGGCCGCTACGATTTTGTCCTGCTGGCGCTCAAAGTTCTCTGCGTTGGCAGCGCCGCGTGCATTGCAGCCGTCCTTGACCGTGATCGGGTTGCCCTCGCGGTCAGTGTAGAAGTTGCAGCCCGTGAGCTGGTCCCCGGTGGTGGGGAAGTAGTTGAGCACGTTGAAGGAAGCCAACTTGAGGTTGCCGCCAACATCGGACGGACCGTCGGGCCGGCTGGCGGTGAAGCCGGCCGGTTGGACGGACTCAGCGTTGGCCGGGCTCAAGGCAGCAAGGGGCTGGAATTTCCAGGAGTTGTTGCCGTAGCCCAGGATGACGTCCGTGCGGAACTGCGCGGCTGAACCGACGCGTACGGGATCTGTGGTTGTCAGGTACGGCAGGGCCTGGGCTTTGGTGGTGGCGTCCTTGAGGAAGTTGGTGGACGCGCCGTCGTCGAGCTTGATACCACGCAACGCGTTGTCCGCCACCACTGCCGCGTACTCGGCTGAGCCGTAAGCGGCCACAGCCGTGGGCTGCACCAGGGGCGACTTCCCGGCCGCGAGGCCGATTTCGCCGTACTGGTTCAAGGAGTAGTTGTCCGTGACGGTGAAGTCGCCCTGGGGTGCCACGAGCATGCCTTCGAGGCTTTCCCTGGCGGCCTCATTGGCCGGCAACGTGAACGGTGTGGACTTGACCTCGGGGGCGGCCTCAGCGAGCTTCTTCAAACCGGCAGCTTCAACCGTGAGCTGGGTCTGGTTGGCGAATTCGCTGACCACGCCTGTGAGTTCCAGATAGTCGCCTGCCTGGACTGTGGCGGCCGTTGACGGTGAGTAGATAAATACAGCGTCCGACGCCGGCCTGGCCGCCCCGGCGGTCCCGCCGCCGGTTCCGGGAGTCTGGACGTAGTAGCCGTTAAGGCCGCCCGTGGCATACACCGCGGTGACCTTGCCCCGGGTAGTGACCGTGCTGCCCACCAATGGGCTGGCCGTGCCGGTTCCCTGGACCTCGGCAATGGTCTTGACACCGGGCTCCGGGTCAGGGCCCGGGTCAACGGGCGGAGTTCCGCCGCCGTTGGAGGAAGTGGGGGTGATGGTGGCGCTGAGGCTGAAATCGGCCGCGTTGGAATTGGTGTCAACGCCGTTGGTGCGGTTCAGGCTCTTGACGTCCGAGTTGCCGGTGGGTGCAGTTACCGCAGCCGTTTCGAAAGTGTTGGAGGTGCCGTAGCCCAGAAGGTCGGCAATTGATGCGTTCTCTGTTACCGGGCCCGCAGGAAGCGGGTTAACGGCGGTGGCCTGCCGTGCCAGGACCAGCGTTCCGGTGGTTCCACTGGGGTTCAGTGTCCCGGTGGCCTGCACATCGGCCGTGGGAAGGGCCGGAGCTGTGGAGGTTCCGCTGTTGGTGGCGCCCTGGACCAGGAAATAGCCCTTGGCGGGGATACTGCCGGTCAGCGGGGTGATCCCCGTGGGAGCAGCGGTGGCAGTGCCGGACCGGTACTGCAGCGACCATCCCGCCAGACTGACGGGAGAGTCGGAGGAGTTGTAGAGCTCCACGAATTTGTTCTTGTAGGCGGCACCGGCGCTGCCACCGCTGAGGTAGGCCTCGTTGATGACCACCGGCGACCCGCCGGCAGACGCCGAGGGATCATCCGCTGCCATGGCCGGAGCGGCTGTCAGCGGGGCCGCAAGCAACCCCGCCGACAGGACCGATCCTGCCAGTACTTTCCAATGTTGTTGGTGCATCCGCTCTAACTTTCATTAGGGGGCCCTGTGGGGCCCTTTGGACGACGCCCACGCTCTTGTGAAGTGGGCGTTGTTCCGGAAGTTACTCCGGGGTAAACCTGTTGCTCGGGCATAGCAGAACACGGTGGAATGAATGGGAGGTGGACCGGGGGTGGCCGGACGGTTCCTTGGATCACAAGGACTATTTGGCGGCGCCCTTGAGTGACCCGGTGGTGGCGGCTCCGGACGCTCCGCCGACCAGGCAGACGATTTCGCGGTCGCCGTTTTTCCAGGAATCACTGGTGGGGTGCAGGAAGGTGACCTCCAGCTCGGATTCGTCGAACGGCAAGCCAACGAAGGTGGTGAATTGGGCACCGCAGTACTTTTCGGCCTCGGCACCGACTTCCGTGTCGCCGGGGAACGTTGAGGCGTCCATATTGGTTACCCCGTAGGCCTCAAGGTCGTGGCTCTGATCGCACGGAATGATGGTGACATCCACAACTTCCTGGCTGTCCGGATTGGCGATGCAGTCGCCAAGTTTGACCTTGAAGGCATCGGCCTTGGACGATTCCGTGGGCTTTCCTGATTCGTCCCGTTTGGCATCGCCGCTGCTTATCAACGAACAGCCCGCCAGCGCGATCGATGCCATGCCAAGTGCGGCGGCAGTCTTCAGGCCTCGTGAAAAGTGGTGCATATGGGTCCTCGTTCCCGAAATGATCACAGGCGCCAGGCCTATGGTCGGCAGTGAGGGACCAGACAAGGACCCACGCCGGCGGATCCCCCAACGCCGGCAATGAGCGGATCCGGCCAGCCGCCCCTGGGTAGGAGGCAGACGGCCGGGCCCAATGGGTTAAATCTAGACGGTTTGGCCCAGGTCCTGAATGACCTTGAAGACAGCGCCCGTGGGGTCCTGGAGAGTGGCCAAACGGCCAAAGGGCGTGTCCTCGGCGGGCTGCGTGATGGTTGCACCCAAGGCTGTGGCTTGTTCCACGGCGGCGTCCGTGTCCTCAACGGCGAAATAGACGCTCCACATGGAAGGGACCTGTTCCGGGAGGAAACCGGAGGCATCCATAATGCCCGCCTTGGCCTCGTCCCCGGCGCCAAGGGTGGTGTACCTGAACTCCGGGGTATCGCTCATGACATCCGTGTTCCACCCGAAGACCTTCTGGTAGAACGTGACCGCGGCGTCGTAGTCCTTGGAAAGGAGTTCATGCCAGGCGGGAGCACCGGCCTCAGCCGCGAGCTCGTAGCCAGTCATTTCACCGAACTCCCAAGCGCCGATCGAGGCACCTGAGGCATCGCCGTACATGGCCATGCTGCCCTGTTCCGGGACCTCCATGGGTTCCAGGTAAACCTGTCCGCCATTGGCAGCTGCTGCCTCGGTGGTTGCCTTGATGTCGTCTGTGCGCAGGTAAGTGGACCACACGTCCGGCATGGCGCCCATGTCAGCCTGCTTGGCCATAATGCCTGCCACCATCCGGCCTTCTTTGAGTGCCGTGATGTAGCCGCCGTACTTTTCCTCGTCCCCGGTCTCGTACGTCCACCCGAACAGCGCGTTGTAGAACGTCTTCGCTTTCTCGGTGTCAGACGTCATCAGATCAATCCAGCAGGGTGCGCCGGGAGTGATGTCAGGCTTAGGCATGGGTCAGGCTCCTGTTGTCTTTCCGCGGCGGAAGCTACGGCATATGTCAGTGGTGTGGAGACAGACAGAACACTATGCGGGGGGTCAGACAGTTTCAATGATCTTCCGGGAGCCAGTTCCCGCTTCCGGGTTTCGCCGCCCTTGTAAGGGCCTTGGAAGGGCCTTGTAAGGGCCTTGTAAGGGCCCGCAAAGACGCCCGCACGCGGCCTGCGAAGGGCCCGCAGACGGCCCGGACACCCGGAAGAAAAGTGCTCCGAGGGCACAAAAATGCCCCGGGTCCTGGGACCCGGGGCACCTGCTTGGCGGAAGGTAAGGGATTTGAACCCTTGGTACGGGGTTACCGCACACTGGTTTTCAAGACCAGCTCCTTAGGCCGCTCGGACAACCTTCCTCGCCTAGTAGTGTTTCATAGGGAGTTGGCTGTTCCAAAACATCACGTCCTCCAACCCCTGCCCCGGGGGCCCGAGGACCAGCAAGAAACCGGGAGTTCGTCATGAAAGCCGTCTACATCCCAGAGCCAGGCGGGCCCGAAGTCCTCGAAATCCGCGAGGTCCCTGCGCCCGTGCCGGGCACCGGCGAGGTGCTCATCGACGTCGTCGCTGCCGGCCTGAACCGTGCCGATGTCCAGCAGCGGCGCGGCTTCTATCCGCCGCCACCGGGAGCTTCGGAGATCCCCGGCCTTGAAGTCTCCGGACGCATCGCAGCCTTTGGACCAGGAGTCACCAAGGCATTCTCCGTGGGAGACAAGGTCGTGGCGCTGCTCTCCGGCGGTGGCTACGCCCAGCAGGTGGCCGTTCCCGCTGAGCAAGTGCTGCGAATTCCCGACGGCGTGGACCTGATTACTGCCGCTGCCCTGCCCGAAGTGGCCGCGACCGTTTACTCAAACCTCATCATGACCGCTCAGCTGCAGCCCGGGGAGACGGTACTTATCCATGGTGCCACCGGAGGCATCGGCACCATGGCCATCCAGTTGGCCAAAGCGCACGGCGCAACAGTGGCCACCACCGCTGGAACGGACGAGAAGGTGGGAACCGCCAAGGCTTTCCTGGGTGCGGACATCGCCATCAACTACACCGAAGAGGACTTCGCCCAAAGCCTCAAGGCACAAAACGGGGGCAAAGGCGCGGACGTGATCCTCGACGTCGTGGGTGCCAAGTACCTCCAGCAGAACATTGAGGCGCTCGCCGACTACGGCCGGCTCATCGTCATCGGCCTCCAGGGCGGGACCACGGCCGAGATTAACCTGGGACAACTCCTCAGCAAGCGTGCTGCGGTGATTGGCACAGCGCTTCGGCCGCGCCCGGTGGCGGAAAAGGGCATCATCATGTCCGCCGTCCGCGAGTCCGTGTGGCCGATGCTCACCGATGGCAGGATCAAGCCCCTGGTAGCCAAGTCCTTCCCGCTGGACCAAGTCCGTGAAGCCCACCGGTATTTTGATTCCGGTGAGCATGTGGGCAAGGTCCTGCTGCTTCTCTGACCTGTCCGTCCAATCCGCAGCGAGGAGCTTTATGTCCATCCGGCACAGCCTGCTGGCCCTGCTCCAGGACCAGCCCCGGTACGGCTATGAGCTCAGGGTCGAATTCGAAGACCGGACCGGCGCCGCCTGGCCGCTGAACATCGGGCAGGTCTACACCACCCTGGACCGCCTTGAGCGCGATGGCCTGGTCAGTAAAGACGGCGACGACGGCGGTGGCCACGTCATCTACAGCATCACTGACGCCGGGGCTGAGGAAGTGGTGGCTTGGTTTGCAGGCGCCGTGGAGCGCGGCACTCCAGCGCGAAACGAGGTGGCCATCAAGCTGGCCCTTGCCGTGACCTTGCCTGGTGTTGATACATCCGCTGTGATCCAGTCCCAGCGGGAGGTCTCCGTCAGGGCGCTGCAGGAGCATACGCAAGCGAGGAAGTCAGTGACCACCAATCAGCGCGCTGTGGATACTGCCGGACTCCTGGTCCTCGACTCGTTGATTTTCCAGGCCGAAGCCGAAGTGCGCTGGCTGGACCTGTGCGAGGCGCGCATGGTGCAGGCCCAAGGACGTCCGGGGGAGTCCGGCGCCAGCTAAGGACCGTTCGTCGCACCATTGATACCGCTCGTCGCAACAGCATCGGTGTTCCGGTGGGTTTTGTCCCTCCAAGGGGTACCTCATTGCTAGCTTGCCCGTGACACGCGCCCGTGCCACGGCAGCGCAGTGGTTCTCAAGGAGGAGATATGGCCAAGGTTCCTGACAAGACCGGACCCGCGGAAGGACTGGACCCCACACTTCCTTCGCCGGCCGTTGACGACGCCGCACGGGAGGCCGAAGAGCGGAACTGGACTCCGGCCAAGATCGGGCTGTGGATAGCAATTTCGTTGCTGGGTGCGGTGGCATGGTTCATGCTGGCGCTGGTCCGGGGCGAAACCGTGAATGCGATCTGGTTCGTTTTCGCCGCGGTATGCACCTACCTGATCGGCTACCGGTTCTATTCCAAGGTCATTGAGCGCTACTTGCTCAAGCCCGATGACCGGCGCGCCACTCCTGCCGAATACAAGGCCGATGGCAAGGACTACGTCCGCACTGACCGCAACGTGCTCTTTGGTCACCACTTCGCCGCCATTGCCGGCGCAGGTCCGCTGGTGGGACCCGTCATCGCAGCCCAGATGGGGTACCTGCCAGGCACTATCTGGATCATCATCGGCGTCGTTCTTGCCGGCGCAGTCCAGGACTACCTGGTCATGTTCTTCTCCATGCGCCGCGGCGGCCGTTCCCTCGGCCAGATGGCACGTGAAGAGCTGGGCGTCATTGGCGGAACGGCGGCCCTGGTAGCCACGCTGCTGATCATGATCATCATTGTGGCCATCCTGGCGCTTGTGGTGGTCAACGCCTTGGGAGAGAGCCCCTGGGGCGTCTTCTCCGTGGGGATGACCATCCCCATCGCGCTGTTCATGGGTGTCTACCTGCGCTTCATCCGGCCCGGCAAGGTGATGGAAGTGTCCATCATCGGCTTTGTCCTGCTCATGGCTGCCATCATTGGCGGCGGGGCAGTGGCCGGAACCGAATGGGGTGCGGCCTTCTTCCACCTGGACAAGGTCACCATCGCCTGGGGCATCATCGTTTACGGCTTCATTGCCGCCATCTTGCCGGTCTGGCTGCTCCTGGCGCCGCGTGATTACCTCTCCACCTTCATGAAGATCGGCGTGATCGTGATGCTCGCCCTCGCCATCATCGTGGTGCGGCCCGAAATCAACGTCCCGGCGTTCAGCGAGTTCGCCAGCCGCGAGAACGGTCCGGTCTTCTCCGGTGCGCTCTTCCCGTTCCTGTTCGTCACCATCGCCTGTGGTGCCTTGTCAGGCTTCCACGCCCTCATTTCTTCCGGCACCACGCCCAAGTTGATCGAGAAGGAACGGCAGACCCGTTTCATTGGCTACGGCGGCATGCTGATGGAATCCTTCGTGGCCATCATGGCCCTGGTGGCTGCCATTTCGATCGACCGTGGCATCTATTTCGCCATGAACGCACCCCTTGCGCTCACCGGCGGAACGGTCGAATCCGCGGCGCAATGGGTGAACAGCCTCGGCCTGGCCAACGTGAACATCACTCCCGACGTCCTGGCCCAGACAGCCAAGGACGTGGGCGAGGAAAGCATTATCTCCCGTTCCGGCGGCGCACCCACCTTGGCGGTGGGCCTGGCGCACATCATGCAGCAGTTCATCGGCGGGCCCGGCATGATGGCCTTCTGGTACCACTTCGCCATCATGTTCGAAGCGTTGTTCATCCTCACCGCAGTGGACGCCGGCACGCGTGTTGCCCGCTTCATGCTGCAGGACTCCATCGGCAACTTTGTTCCCAAGTTCAAGGAAGCCTCCTGGCGTCCCGGTGCCTGGCTGTGCACCGCCATCATGGTGGCAGCCTGGGGCGCGGTGCTGATCATGGGCGTGACGGATCCGCTGGGCGGCATCAACACCTTGTTCCCGCTGTTCGGGATTGCCAACCAGCTCCTGGCCGCAATCGCTTTGGCCGTGTGCATGGCCATCACGGCCAAGAGGGGAGTGTTCAAGTGGTTGTGGATCGTTGCTGTGCCGCTGGCCTTTGCCGCAGTGGTGACCATCACGGCCAGCTTCCACAAGATCTTCTCGCCGGTTCCGGCAGTCGGTTACTTCGCCAACAACCAGGCGTTCTCCAAGGCCCTGGCTGATGGCAAGACGGAGTTTGGCACCGCCAAGACCGTGGCCGCCATGGAGGCGGTGGTCCGGAACACCATGATCCAGGGCGTGTTGTCGGTCATCTTCGTGACCCTGAGCATCATCGTGATCGTGGCGGCCCTGCTGGCAACCGTCAAGGCCATTCGTGCCGGTGGCGGACAGGACCATGAAGACCCCGCCGTGCCCTCCAGGGTGTATGCGCCCGCGGGCTTGATTCCCACAGCCGCGGAGAAGGCACTGCTGGCCGAGTGGAATGCCCTGCCTGCGGAGAAGCGAACGCAACCAGCCGGACACCACTGATGAACGCCGTGGCCAAAGGGCTCCGCGGGTTCGCTGCGTACATGGGCTCACTCATGGGGGCGGATGCGTACCGGAAGTACCTTGAACACTTCAACGCCAGTGGTCACGCCGGTCCCGCCATGACCGAGCGTGAGTTCTGGCGGGACCGCATGGACCGGCAGGACAGCAACCCCCAGGGGCGGTGCTGCTGAGCGGAAACCAGGTTTCGCTACGAACGAAGTCCAAATTGAGGGACCGGACGGCGGTTCCGGGGAACCCCATGAGAGTATGAACGAATGAGCGATCTGAACAACATTCAGCCCACGGATGACGCTTCGGATGACACCCCCGTGGAGGGAACCATGCTGGAAGAGGGCCTTGAGACGTCCCCTGCTCAGCAATCGGGCGGGGGAGAGTCCGGGAAGACTGCCAAGCCCAAGGGTGGGAATCTTCACGAACTTGTTGACGAGCCGGCCAAGGTCATGAGGATCGGGACCATGGTCCGCCAGCTCTTGGAGGAAGTTAAGGCCGCTCCTTTGGATGACGCTGCCCGTGGGCGCCTCGCCGAAATCCACGAGCGCTCCATCAAGGAACTCGAGGACGGGCTCGCGCCCGAACTTATTGAGGAGCTGGAGCGCATCAGCTTGCCTTTCCCTGATGAAAAGGCGCCCTCGGATGCTGAGCTGCGTATCGCCCAGGCGCAACTGGTTGGCTGGTTGGAGGGCTTGTTCCACGGCATTCAAGCGGCGATCGCGGCCCAGCAGGCTGCCAAGGAACATGCCGCGGCACAGATGCAGCTTCGTCAGCTCCCGCCGGGGACCATGATCGCTCCGGGGATTGTCATCGGCGAGAATGGCCAGCCGCAGCGCGCCGCTGCCCCGGGAGCTCCCGGGGCTGCTCCCCAGCAAGGCCGGCCGGAAGACCCCGATCACGGTCCGGGTCAGTACCTCTGAGCTCCCGGGTGGGTTTCTTTGGGGCAGTCCGCCAAGGACGTAAAGACGATCTGGAGCTTGGCAAGGGGTTGTGGCGCCGTGCGCACGACCGCTTCCACCGTGGCCTGGATCGGTACCACCAGGTCCTCGAGGGCGTCGATGACGAGCAGCTCTACAACGAGCTTGTGGAGATCGCGAACGAGCTCGCGGAGTTGTCGCCCCGTGTCAGGACCATTTGCGTGGAGGCGCAGAGGCGCTCGCCCAGTGATGGGCTGGATGTCCCCGGGGCTCTGGCGGGAGTACACCGGGCGTTGTCGAAAGCCGGAAATTCCCTCGCCACCACTGCCGAGGCTGCTGCCATGTTGAGGTTGGCGGTGGGGCCTGTTCCAGTGGGTGCGCTCTCCGTCCGGCGGCGTGCGGAGTCAGTTTTCGAGCAGGTTGCTGATGCGGAGCGTCTGCTCGCTGCGGAGTAGGCCGGAGAAATAAGCAGCGCGTGCGCAACTACAAGCGTGCGCCGATATTCCTCAGGTGCAAGAAGTTAAGCGCATAGCTTATATGCGTAACAAACCGAGCTTTTGGGAGCTTCTTGCTGGCAGGATGGCAAACATGACTTCGTCACCAACACTTACTTTCAACGACGGCAACACCATCCCCCAGCTCGGCTACGGGGTGTGGCAAGTTGAAGACGATGTAGCCGAAAAGGTAGTACGCCAGGCGTTCGACGCCGGGTTCCGCCACATCGATACCGCCAAGATCTACGGCAACGAGGCAGGCGTCGGCCGCGCCATTGCTTCCTCCGGCCTCTCAGCCGAGGACATCTTCATTACCACCAAGCTGTGGAACGCCGACCAAGGCTACGATTCCACCCTGGCTGCCTTCGAGGAGTCCATGGACCGCCTCGGCCTCGAGACGCTGGACCTGTACCTGATCCACTGGCAGCAGCCCAAGCAGGAAAAGTACGTTGACACCTGGAAGGCCCTCATCGAGCTCAAGAAGCGCGGCCGGGTCAAGTCCATCGGTGTCTCCAACTTCACCAAGGAAGGCCTGCAGCACATCATCGATGAAACCGGCGTTGTTCCGGCCATCAACCAGGTGGAGCTTCACCCCTTCTTCAACCAGGCCGAGCTTCGCGAATTCAACGCGTCCAAGGGCATCCTGACCCAGGCCTGGTCCCCGCTGGGACAGGGTGGCGAGCTGCTCGAAAGCGCCACGGTTGCTGAGATTGCCGCCAAGCACCAGGCAACCCCCGCCCAGGTGGTCATCGCCTGGCACCTGGCCATCGGCAACGTGGTCATTCCCAAGTCCGTCACCGAGTCCCGCATCCAGGAGAACTTCGCGGCGCTCAATGTCACGCTGGACGCCACGGACATCGAGGCCATCAACGGTCTTGACCGCGGTGCCGAAGGACGCATTGGACCCGACCCGGCAGTCTCCGACTTCGCCTAGAGCCGAAGCCTGGTCATCAGTGCCCCGTCCCCCTCGCCGGGGGCGGGGCACTTGCCGTTAACGCACGACGCCGGCACTCGGCGTCGTGACGCACCGCACCAAAGTCCGTGGTGAAATTGAGCAAACCCAGCCCACGAAGGACGGAACTTGCATGGTGGTCTTTGACGCCCTGGAACGGCAGATCGTTGCTGCGCTCCAACTTGATCCCCGCTGCCCCTGGCGGAAAATGGCAGCCGTCCTGGGCGAGGCGGAGCGAACTGTCGCCCGCCGTGGGTCACAGCTTTTGGAGTCCGGTGCCGTCGCGGTGGTGGGTATCCGGCCCCAGCCGGCCGTGGTCCTGGTGCAGATGCGCTGCCTGCCCGGTACGGTGCGGGCGGCAAGCCATGCCCTGTGCCAACGGCTGGACACCACCTTCGTATACACCACCACCGGTGCCGGGGATTGCGTGGCGGAGATCCTTACGGAACCTTCACGCATGGGCGACGTCCTCTCTGACGGGTTGCCCGCCACCATCGGCCTGCGTGACTCCACCAGCTACCCTGTGCTCCGGTACTTCCGCACCATTCGCGGCTGGCGGCCGGAAATCCTCGGCAATGACAAGGCGGAGGCGCTCCGCTCGAGCCTCACGCCGGACTCAGGAAGCCTGGTGGCGCGGCAGGATCTCAGCCGTCAGGACCACGAGATCGTGGACGCCCTCTGCGCTGATGGTCGGATGAGTTTTGAAGCGTTGGGCCGGCGGGTCGGCGTTTCGGAAGCGACAGCCCGCCGCCGCACCGACTGGCTCCTGGCCAACAACCAGGTTCACCTGCGCGCGATCGTCGAGCCCGCATCCTTTGGGCTGGACGTCGAGGCATTGCTGTGGGTCCGGGCTTCTCCCCAACATGTCGAACAAGTGGGCCGGAGCTTGGCCGAGCTGCCCACCGTCCGCTATGCAGCGGCCATTGCCGGCGACTACCAGATCATGGCGGATGTGACGGTGGAGGACATGGCCGCCCTCTACCGCTTCATCACCGACTCCGAGTGGGCACAGCATGCTGTCACGGTTGATGTTTCCATCCTGCTGGACGCTGGAAAACGCGGCGGCCGGGTTATGCGTTCACGGTAGTCAGTGGCTCCCGGGCCGGGGTAACAACGGGTGCGACGGCGGCGTAGCCGGTCTGCTGTTCGAAGGCGCGGCCATACCGGAGCAACTGCATGTCCGTGTAGTGGTTGGTGGCCAGTTGCAGCCCGATGGGGAGGCCGGAAGGTCCAAAGCCTGCCGGCACGCTAAGCACAGGCAGCCCCGTTGCCGACAACAGGCAGGCCGAGCGCATCCAGTCCAGATACGTTTCGGAAGGCACCCCGGCAATGTCCGCCGGGTACCGCTGCGAGGCATCGAAGGGGAGGACCTGGGCGCACGGGCTGGCGAAGAGGTGGTACTGCCCAAAGAATGACTGGACGCTTTGTTCCAGCCGTGTTCGGGCCGCCGCGGTCTCAATCAGGTCCCGGGCAGTGAGATCGAAGCCCTTCCGGACGTTCCAATGCACCTCGGGCTTGATGACGTCTCCGGCGCGTTCCAGGATCGGTCCCAGCCCTGCGGCGAAGTCCATGGCCCGGGTATTGCCGAACACGAGGTCTGCCTCGCTGAAATCGGGGGTGGCTTCTTCCACGATTGCGCCCAGGCCTTCGAAGACCTTTAGTTGCCGTTCGAGGTGCTCCAGGATTTCAGGATCCACGGGAACTCCGATTCCGAAGTCCCTGGACCAGCCGATCCGGACCCCGCGCATGTCCGCCTCGAGCCCTGCCCGGAAAACGCCGGGTTCCAGAACCGCAGGGTGCGGAACGCGGGAATCCTTGCCCGCAGTCACGGACGTGAACAAAGCGATGTCCTCCACGCTCCGAGCCATGGGGCCAGTCCTTCCCAACCACGCGTAAGCGTTGACGTCGGACGGCATGGGGATCACCGCCGTCGAGGGCCTGAAACCCACCACGTTGCAGAAGGAGGCCGGGATGCGGAGCGAGCCGCCCATGTCGCTGCCGTCGCCGATGCTTTGGACGCGGGATGCGACGACGGCGGCCACCCCGCCACTGCTGCCGCCGGCGCTGAGGGTGGGCGCGTAGGGGTTGGTGGTGGTACCGAAGAGGTCGTTGAATGTGTGGGAGCCGGCTCCGAACTCGGGAACGTTCGACTTTCCGGTACTGACCACGCCGGCCGCCTTCAACCGCGCGATGATGAGGTCATCGGCGTCGGGAACGAAGTCGCGCAAGGCGAGCGAGCCCTGCGTGGTGCGCATTCCAGCGGTGTTGTTGGTGTCCTTGTGGGTCATCGGCACACCGTGAAGCGGCGGCAGCTCTGCTCCCGTTGCGGTCATCTGGTCCGCACGATGCGCCAAGGCCTGGGCACTTTCGGCGTCCAGGGTGACCACTGCATTGACCACGGGGTTGACCGCGGCAATCCGCTCCAGGTGATCGGCCAGGGCTTCGCGTGCCGAGATCTTCTTGTTGCGGATCGCTGCGGAAAGTTCGACGGCGGACAGCTCGCCAATGGACTCGGGCATGGTGCTCCTTTGCTGGATGTGTACTGCTTGAAGTGTGCCGCGTCACACCGCGCTGCCGGAAGCCCATGCGAAGCGAAACAAGGGTATGACGGATTCGGCCATGATTCAGGCTGATTCCGTCAGCTATTGAAGGTGATCAGGCTCATAGTCAAAGGTGTTGGTAACCCCACGGCCGATCCGGCTGGTGGGAATGGATTTGCCCCATTGCGCCACACGCCGGACAACGTCGTCCGGAGGTGGAAGTGCTGCGGGGCACACACCGGAGGTTTCCATGCACCGACTCCTGGCCCAACAAGCGGCCCTGCAAGTGCCCACCGAATCAACCGACATCATGTCCGTCGCCAACAATCCCGTCCTGTGGATCTGCGTCGCCGGCGTCTTCGGCGTCATCATCATCCAGTCAGTCATCTTCATGAAGGCCGCCCGCCGGGCAGCGCCGTCGGTAGAGATGAGCCCGCAGGACATCAAGACCTCGTTCCGTTCCGGTGCGGTCTCCGCGATCGGACCTTCCTTGGCGGTGTCGCTCGTAGCCATTGCCCTGCTGGGCCTCTTTGGTGCTCCCGCAGTGCTCTCCAGGATCGGCCTCATCGGTTCAGCAGCCTATGACGTATCGGCCGCCGGCATTGCCGCAGGCTCCATGGGGGCCAAGCTCGGCGATGCCAGCTATACACAAAGCGTCTTCGCCGTGGCCTTCTTTGCCATGAGCATTGGCGGTGCCATGTGGATGCTCGCCACCCTGATCCTGACCCCACTGCTCCGCAAAGGAGACGCCAAGATCCGCTCGGTAAATCCTGCGGCCATGGCCATTGTTCCGGCCGCTGCCCTGATCGGAGCCTTCTCTTGCCTGGGCTTCACCGAGCTCCCCAAATCCGGTGTCCATGTGTTGTCGTTCATGGTCTCGGCCGCGGTGATGGGCCTGTGCCTGCTGCTGGCCAGGAAACTCGGCAAGAGCTGGCTGCGCGAGTGGGGGCTTGGTTTCTCCATCGTCATCGGGCTTGGGGCCGCCTACCTCGCCGTCGGCGCGTGATCCCATCCGCGTGATCCCGTCCGCGTGATCCCGCTTCCGGTCAAAAGCCTTGATTCTTGAGCACGAAAGGAACACCCCTCATGTCCTCCATCACTTCCGCTCCTGCCAGTACCAGCAGCTCCACAATGGCTGATTTCAACCGCACCACCTCCCGCTGGGGCCAGATCACCATGATCTGCGGCCTGCTGATCTCGGTAGCCGGGCCCCTGTTTCTCGTCTTCGCCAGTGGCCTGGACATCGGGCCCGCGCAACTGTGGATTGCTTTCGCCGCAGTGGCTGCAACCTTCGGCATCATCTGGATCGTTGAGCCCCTCACCTACTACCCCATCCTTGGCCCTGCAGCGATGTACCAGGCCTTCATGATCGGCAACATCTCCAACAAGCTCCTGCCGGCCGCCCTGATCGCCCAAACCAACATCGGCGCCAAGCCGGGAAGCAAGCGCGCCGAGCTGGCCGCCGTCGTCGCTATCTGTGGTGCCGCAGCAGTGCATCTGGTTTCGCTCGCCATTTTCGTGGGCCTCCTGGGGAGTTGGCTGATCAGCGTCATCCCGCCGTCGGTGCTGCTGGTGACGCGTTCATACGTGCTGCCCGCCGTCCTTGGCGCGGTGCTGGTGCAGGCCATCGTGTCCCTGAAGCAGCCCCGCACTACGGTATTCGCCCTGCTGGTCTCGGCAGTGGTCGTGTTCGTGGTGTTGCCGCTGGTGCCCTCGCTCGCCATGGTCTCCACCGCCATCGCCGTCCTGGGCACCATCTTGCTGGGGTGGTTCTTCCGCGGCAAGACATCCTTCACCGAAGCGAAGCCGATCCACATGGAATAGCACCCTCCAGCGCAGCACGCAGCAGCCCCAAAAACCACCCAGGAAGACAGGCCAATGACCCAGACAGCCACCTCCACCGCACTTGCCACCGCCACGCCACTCGATGCCGAACAGACCGCCAAACTGCACTCCCTGTACCGTCGCTTGCATGCGCATCCGGAACTGTCCATGCAGGAGTTCGCCACAGCAGGATTGATTGAAGATCAGCTGGACGAACTCGGGATCGAGCACTTCCGATGCGGCGGGACAGGGGTGGTGGGCATCCTTCGGAACGGCGACGGACCGGTAGTGGCGTTCCGCGCCGACTCGGACGGGCTTCCCATTGAGGAAGCCACAGGACTGGACTACGCCAGCACAGATACCGGTACCCTTCCGGACGGCACGGTGGTGCCCGTCATGCATGGTTGCGGGCACGACACCCATGTTGCCAGCCTGCTGGGTGCCGCCGAAGTCCTCGCTGGCAACCTGGAGTCCTGGTCCGGCACGCTGGTACTCATTTTCCAGCCCGGCGAGGAAACTGCAGCAGGAGCACTTGCCATGCTGGACGATGGGCTTTGGGACAAAGCACCGCGTCCGGAGGTGGTGTTCGGACAGCACGTCATGCCCCGGCCTGTGGGTACTGTCGCGATCTCCAACGGTCCGGTAGCCGCTATGGCGGATTCGCTCCGGGTGACGGTCCACGGCCAACAGTCCCATGGATCCCAGCCGCAGGACTCCATCGATCCCATCGTCATGGCCGCGCACATGGTCACGCGGCTCCAGGGGATAGTTTCCCGGGAACTTGACCCACGCAAGTCCGCCGTCGTCACGGTGGGGACCTTCCACGCAGGACTGAAAGAGAACATCATTCCCGCCTCGGCCGAGTTCACGCTCAACATCCGCACCTTCGACGACGACGTGCGTGGGCAGGTTCTCTCCGCCGTTCGCCGCATCATTGAGGCAGAGGCCGCAGCATCCGGGGCGCCTGCGCCGGTCATCGAGGAAATGTACCGCTTCCCCCAATGCTTCAACGACCCCGACGCCGTCCCTGACGTGGTTGAGGCACTGCGGCTGGCGTTGGGGACTGAGGCAGTTGAAATCACTCCGCCCATGATGGGCAGCGAAGACTTCGGGCACTTGGGCGCCGCTATCGGGGTCCCGTCAGTGTTTTGGATGTTCGGCGGTACCCCTGCCTCCGGGCACGAAGGCCCCGGCCCAATTCCCGTCAACCATTCGCCGTTCTTCGCCCCGGAGTTGGAAGGTTCGCTGGCCGGAGGAGTCGCGGCCGCCGTCGCAGTGTTGATGTCCCGGCTGGGAGTCAGCCTTTGATCCGGTGCCCGTAATCCGGACGCAGGGCCAAACCTACGGGCTCGGCCTAGGATGGGCGCATGGGGGATACCGAGGATCTTTTTGACGGGCCGGCATCTGCATTGCCGGCAGCGCTTTCGAGCAAGGCTGTGCTGAATCGACGCACTGCCGGGTACTTGCCGGCGCAGGAGGAGGGAACCCCGGTCAAGCACCTGGGCGGGTACGCGCCGTTCGTGCTGTTCTGCGAAAGCAAGGGAGTCTCCGGCGGCCGGCTTGCCGCGGACATATCAGCGTTGCTGGAATTCCTTCGCTCCACTATCGGCGATATCTCCGTTGAACCGGGTTTGAGCGAGGCCGCCACAATATTCGTGGGAAACGCCATTGCGGCCATGCGCCCGGAAGCATCCTGGAGAATCATGCCGGACGGTTCCCGCGAAGTCGGAGACCGCGGCATGGTGGTGACGGTGGACCGCTTGGTTGAGGGATTGCGGAAGGCCGACGACGAGATGGTGGCCGGCCTCCTGGCCCACCTTATGGAGTGGGCCAGCGAAGAGCCGGACGGTCCCGCGCCCGCCGAATTGCGGCCGGTTCCCACGGGGCAAGCTCCTGAGCTTTTCATACGGCCGGAGTTGCCATCACGCGAGTACCGGGACATCAACGGCCAGGCGATCGAATACGGGAGCAGATGGGGTTCGGACAGCCCTCCGGAGGACTCCTACAGCGTTGACACCCACGGCGAACGCTTCGAAGGGCTGCACTTGGTTGCCCGGGCCTTGATGGGGTTCCTCGACAAAACCTATGACGTAGATGTCAGTCAGGTCCCGGCACACGCGCCGGAGGTGTCAGTGAGCGCCGGTGAGGTGATCGACGTCGTTCGTTTGGCACCCCGGGACCCGCTTGCGGCGCCATTGACGTTCGTGCTTACCAGTCTTCCGTCAGTGGTGGTCCGTGCTGGAGTGCTGCACGACTTTCCGTTCCCCATCTGCGGTTGCGACGCCTGTGACGAGACCGCAGAGAGCGAAGCTTCGCGTTTGGAGGAGTTGGTCCTTGGCGTTGCAGCAGGCGGTTACGGGGAGCGCTATCCTGTGGGCCGGAAGCGCTGGGCGGAGTATGCGCTCTTTGCTGCCGATGGATCCGGCAGCCGCAGCGGTTCGGGTCCTCGGTCGGCCTCACCTGATCAGCTCGCCGCTGCTGAGAAGCGGCTGCAGGCCGTCCCGAATGGATGGAGGGCGTGGCCACCCAGGGGGAGCAGAACCCCTGTTCGCGCTTCGGGGACAGCACCCGCCTAGGTCACGGCCGCACCTCCAGCTTGGAAAAGCGCGGTACCAAAGCGACGTCGCGGCCCACTGCCCTGATGGCCTGCATGGCAACGACGACGGAGACTGCTCCGCCGGCTTCGAGACGTACGATGGTTCCCCGGGTGACGCCCAGTTTCACGGCGAGATCCTGCTGCGTGATTGCGGCTTCTTTGCGCGCATCTGCGATGGACCTACCTAGGGAGGCGGCATCGACAGCCCGGCCCACTTCCTGAAATGTCCTATATCTCGAACATTTTGTAAATTACGGTAAATGTTCGATATTTCCAACATCACCTCTGCCGCGCGGGCCGGGCTTAAAGCGAAAAGCCCCGGACTACCCAACAAGGGTTGTCCGGGGCTTGGCCCGAGCTTCCTATCAGAATCGAACTGATGACCTTTTCATTACGAGTGAAACGCTCTACCGACTGAGCTAAGGAAGCACCGCGTCCATCCCCGGTTTCCCGGCGATCACGCAAGACATAACTGTAATAGAGGCACCGCACCCGGGTCAAAACGAGGGCGGTGGCGGCAGTTGCGGGGATGTTCACTCACGCGTCGGGCCGGGTTCAGGCGGGCGTTTCCCTGCCGCCGGAAGCTGGGGAATCAACTGTGGCGGGTACACCCGCCACACAGACAAGCCAAAGGAGCCGCTCAATGACCGGGGACGCATTGACCAGGGACGCCAGCCACACCACCAACCGGCTGCGGCTGGCCGTAGTGGACATGGTGGGTACCACCATCACCGATGACGGCCGCACGGAGCGGGCCATGTCGCGGGCATTGGTGGAGCACGGCGTCGAACCCGGCAGCACCACCTTCGAGAGCATGCTGGGCTATGCCCGGGACACCATGGGCTTCTCGAAAATGACCGTGTTCGGCCACCTTTTCGACGACGCAGCGGTGGCAGCCAGCGCCAACAAGGTCTTCGAGAAGGCCTACGACGAAATGATTGACGACGGCGGCGTCCGGGCCATTCCCGGTGCCGAAGACGCCATCCTGTGGATGCGTGAGTCCGGAATGCAGGTCTGCCTGGCCACGGGCTTCGGCAGGCATACGCAGAACATGGTTTTGGAATCCCTGGGGTGGATGGGCCTGGCGGACTTGAGCCTGTGCCCGGCGGATGCGGGGCGCGGGCGGCCCTACCCGGACATGATCCTGACCGCCGTCCTCGCCCTGGACCTTGACGACGTCCGCGAGGTGGCGGTGGTGGGCGATACGAGCTCGGACATGCTCTCCGGCGTCCGTTCAGGAGCCTCCCTTGTTGCGGGCGTCCTGACAGGATCCCACTCCGAGGCGACGCTGCGCGCGGCCGGCGCCACCGCCGTCGTGGATTCCATCAAGCACCTCCCGCTGCTGGTGGAGAAGCGGGAAGCCAGCCGCCTTTAGCAGGTGAGGCCGTCCTGCGGCAGCTTTCCGTCCACAAAGTACTCGTCGACGGCGGTGCTGACGCACGAGTTCGAGCGGCCGTAGGCGGTGTGCCCCTCGCCTTCCCACGTGACCAGTGAGGCGTTCTCCAACTGCTTCCGCAGCGACTGGGCCCACTCCAGGGGAGTGGCGGGATCGCCGGTGGTGCCTACCACCACGATCGGAGCGGAGCCCTTGTAGTCAACCGGTGCAGGGGTCCGGGTGTTTTTGTACGGCCAGTCCTTGCAGTTGACTCCGCCGTAGGCAAAGAAAGCGCCGAAGGTGGGGGAGTCCTGGATCAGTCGGGCTTCCTCTGCGCGCATGCCTGCGGTGTCAGTGACCATGGGGTAGTCCAGGCAGTTGATGGCTTGGAAGGCAAAGGCGGAGTTTGAGCTGTAGGTGCCGTTTGGCTCGCGGTCGGCGCCAAGGTCAGCGAGCCGCATCATCTGGGAGGCGTCGCCGGAGAAGGCGCTCTCCAATGCCTGGGTCAGGGCGGGCCAGCTTTGGTCGTTGTAGAGGGGGAGGATCAAGCCGTTGACGAAGTCGTTGCCCGTCACCAACCGGCCGTCCTTGGCCGTTTGTGGGTTCTGGTCCACGGCGTTGATGAGTTCACGGATTTCCTGGACCCCGTTGTCTACGGAGCCGCTGAGCGGGCACTGGTTCTGGCCCTGGCAACTGGCCACGTAGGTGCGGATGGCCCGTTCGAAGGCCCGGGCCTGCCCGGCCGTCAGTTCCTCGTTGCTGATGGAGGGATCCACGGCACCATCGAGCACCAGGTGGCCGACGTTGTCCGGGAACAGTGTTGCGTAGGTGGATCCCAGGAAGGTGCCGTAGGAAAAGCCCAGGTAGTTGAGCTTGGCGTCATTAAGCACCGCACGCAGGACGTCCAGGTCCTTGGCCGCACTGACGGTATCGATGTGCCCCAGGACATCACCGGTCTGCTCCGAGCACTGCTGCGCGAAGGACTTGTTGAAAGCCAGTGCAGCTTCCAATCCTTCGTCCGTGTTTTTCCGGAATACCTTTTCGCGGGCAGCGTCACGTTCGGCGTCGGTCATGCAGGTGACAGGAGCGGAGCGTTTCACACCGCGGGGATCAAAGCCCACCAGATCGAAGTTGTTCTTCAGCTTTTCGGTGAAATTGGTGTTGCCCGCATCCTTGAGGTAATCCACGCCCGAGCCACCGGGACCACCGGGATTTACCAGGATGGACCCCTGTTTGTTGCCGGTGCTGGCCAACTTGATGACGCCGAGCGAAATTTCACCATTGCCAGGGTTGGCGTAGTCCTTGGGTACCTGGACTTTGCCGCACTGGAAGCCGTTTTCGCAAGAGCTCCACTCCACCGGCTGGGAGTAGAACTTCTCCAAGCCCTTGGGTGCAGAAGCTGCGATGGACGGATCAACCGTGCTGGTGGACGGCTTGGCCGTAGGCGCCGGAAGGAACGGCACAGTGCACGCGCTCAGAACCAGCGCGGCCGCAACGGCAACACAGGCAGCCACGAAGCCGCGACCGGCCCCACGCTTGGCGGACCGGTCCCTTGAAGGGGCACCGGCGAACCGGCGGGGTGCGGACGTCATGGGGTTCTCCTATTGCTGGATGAGGCTCGTGGCCATGGACTCGACCGCCAACAAGGGAGCCACGTTGGTGGTGGTGATTCGGACACGGGCTTTGTTGATGGCATCCATCCGGGCCAGCGTGGTTTCCGGGGTTGAACTGCCGGCGTAGTCTTCCAGTTCGCTCTTGAGCTCAACGTTGACCAGCTCCACGGCGTTCCCCAGCTGGATGATCAGCACGTCGCGGTAGAAGGACAAAAGATCCGTCAGGGTACGGTCCAGGGAATCGGTAATGGACCGCTTGGCGCGCCGCTTCTGGTCGTCCTCGAGCTGTTTGACCTGGCTGCGCATGGAAGGGGGCAGCGTGCCCGACTCCGGAGCGCCCAGGCTTGCCAGCAGCGCAATCTTTTCCGCGGCATCGCGTTCGTCATTGGAGCTGTTGGCTTCCTCGGTGGCGATCTTCACCAGCTTCTCGGCCATCATTACCGCTGCCGTGACGCCCCGCAAACCCAGCGGAATCCTCACGGTATCCAGCCGGCGCTGCCTGGCATCGGCGTCGCGGGCCAGCCGCCGTGCGATGCCGATGTGGCTCTGCGCAGCCCGGGCGGCGCGGTCAGCGAGTTGACGTTCGACGCCGTCGCGCCTCACCAGGAGATCGGCGACGTCGGAGGCAGGCGGGAGACGGAGGCTTACCGGTCTGCACCTGGAACGGATCGTGACCAGGACGTCGGCGGGGGAGGGGGCGCACAGCATCCAAATGGTGCGGGGCGTCGGTTCCTCGATCGCCTTGAGTAGTACGTTGGTGGTCCGCTCGGCCATGCGGTCCGCGTCCTCCACCACGATGATGCGCCAGCGGCCAGTGGCAGGCCTGTCGCCGGCTTTGGAGACCAGTTCCCGGGCTTCGTCGATGGTGATGGTGACTTTTTCGGTCCGCACGAACGTGACGTCGGAGTGGGTTTCGCCAAGGATCGTGTGGCAGGCCGCGCATTCTCCACAGCCGCGAAGGGTTACATCATCCTGCTGGCAATTCAGGGCAGCGGCGAAGGCCTTTGCTGCGTTGGAACGGCCGGATCCGGGTGGACCGGTGAACAGCCAGGCATGGGTCAGGCCGGTTTCACCCTGAGCCGCCTGCTTCAATTGAGCTACAACCGGCGCCTGCCCCTGGAGGTCGTCCCAGACACTCACGGACGGTCGCCTGGAACAGTTTCGCCGGTGCGCAACACAGGGTTCACAGGTTCACCATCGCCGTGGCCGGCCAGGAGGGATTCCACCCGCTCCAGGATCTGCGCTGCGAGTGTTTCAATATCGCCGTTGGCGGGCAAGACGAGGTAGCTCGAGGGAGCGGCCCCGGCAAGTTGCAGGAAAGCCTGGCGGATGGCGGAGTGGAACTCATCAGGTTCGGACTCCAGCCGGTCTTCCGTGGCGTCCCCCGCGGTCCGCCGCCGGCGGCCGTCGGAGGGGTCGACGTCGAGCAGTACCGTCAGGTCCGGGTGCAGGCCTTCGGTGGCCCACTGGTTCAGCGCAAGAACTCCTTCGGCACCCAGGCCGCGTCCGGCACCCTGGTAGGCGACGGAGGAGTCAATGTAGCGGTCAGTAATGACCACAGTTCCCTCCGCGAGGGCCGGACGGATCACCTGGCTTGCATGGGCGGCGCGTGCAGCAGCAAACATGAGGGCTTCGGTGCGGGCATCGATCGTGCCGTGCCCGTGGTCCAGGACCAGGGAGCGCAACTTTTCACCGATGGGAGTGCCGCCGGGTTCGCGGGTACGCAGCACGGAAAGTCCCCGCGACTGGAGGGTCTCAGAGAGCCGGGCCGCCTGCGTGGACTTACCCGCTCCGTCCCCGCCTTCGAAGGCGATAAATAGACCTGGGCTCTGAATACTCACCCGTCTAGCCTACCGAGCTTCACTGACTTCCAAGCGCGTCATGCCTTTCATCCACAGCCTGCACCCCTACTACGCTGACACCATGAGCCTTTCCGATCAGCATGCCGCCGAATTGTCGCCGGAAACCGTGGTTGTTGCAGCCGGCCGGCCGGACCGCGCCCACGATGAGCCGGTCAATCCGCCCATCGTCCTGTCCTCCACATACTTCGGTACCGGCTCCCTCAGCGACGGTGACCGTGGCTACGGACGCTACGCCAACCCCACGTGGGATCCCTTCGAGGACGCACTGGCCAAGCTGGAGGGTGCCACCCTCCCCGGCCTGCTGTATGCCTCCGGGCTGGCGGCAGTCAGTTCGGCACTGTCCCTGGTGCCGGCCGGGGGCGTCGTGGTGATGCCCTCGCATAGTTACGCCGGTTCGTTGGTGATGGCAACGGAGCTGGCAGAGAAGGGATTCCTGGAGCTGCGAACGGTGGACATCACGGACACGGATGCAGTGAAGGCCCTCATCAGCCCGGAAAACGGCAAGGCAGCCGATCTCCTCTGGCTGGAAAGCCCCACCAACCCCATGCTCGGCATCGCCGATATCCGGGCATTGGCGGATGCCGCGCACGCGGTGGGCGCAATCGTGGTGACGGACAATACCTTCTCGACGCCCTTGGTGCAGCAGCCGCTGAGCCTGGGTGCCGACGTCGTACTTCACTCGGTGACCAAATACCTGGCCGGACATTCGGACGTCGTGCTGGGCGCCTTGGTGACCTCCAACCCGGAACTGCGCGCCACGCTCCTGCACCACCGGATCATCCACGGCGGAATCGCCGGACCGTTCGAAGCCTGGCTCGCGCTGCGCGGCCTCCGCACGCTGGCGCTGCGGATTGAGCGCTCGCAGGCCTCGGCTGCAACCCTTGCCGAACGGCTCAGCAGCCACCCGCGCGTCGAAACAATCCGGTACCCGGGCCTGCCCGGCGATCCCGGGCACCAGCGCGCCAAAGAACAGATGAAGGGTTTCGGTTCCATCCTCTGCATCCAGATTGCCGGTGATGAGCAGCGCAGCGGTGCCGACGCCGCGGACGAACTGGTCCGCGCCCTGCAGCTCTGGCTGCCTGCAACATCCCTGGGCGGGGTCGAATCACTGATTGAACGCCGACGCCGGCACACGGCCGAGCCGCTGAGCGTCCCGGAGAATCTGGTCCGGTTGAGCGTTGGGATCGAGAACGTGGAAGACCTCTGGTCCGACCTTGAGCAAGCGCTGAAGTCGCTGGACATATAGGCTAAAGGGCGTGGACGGAAAACTCTTGATCAGCTTTGTCACCAGCGGGATCTACTTGATCCTTGGGCTGGTGGCCCTTGCCTTGGAAGTGTGGGCCTTCGCGGACTGCCTGCGCCATCGTCCGACGCTCTTCGTGGCTGCTTCCAAGCGGACCAAGACGTTTTGGACTGCGCTGACCGGCATCGCTTTTGCGATCGGTGCACTGACGGTCTTCACTGGCGGAAACGGACTGGGCCTCTTCGGCATCGCAGCAGTGACCGCAGCCTGCGTGTACCTCGCCGATGTCCGTCCCGCCCTGCGCGAGGCCGGCAGTGGCGGCAACCGCAATGTGGGCCCTTACGGTCCCTGGTAGAAGGCTCTACCTGGGCGCCACCGCGTCCCACGCCACTGTCACTTCACCGAGGCGCCACCGTGCCGGACCATCCTGAAGCGGCCACCCGGCGTCGCGCAGTGAATGGCACATGGCTGTCCATCGCTGCCGGTTCCCGAACGATGCCAGCGGGGCCGCCTCCAGCCAGGCCTTGTCCATCGCCTGGAGGAACGCGTGGATGGGTTCGCCGGGAACGTTCCGGTGGATCAGGGCTTTAGGCAGCCTCTCAGCTATCTCCGAAGGCAGCTCGAAACTGCCGAACCGCACCGAAAAACTGAGGCTCAATGGGCGCTCGGAGTCCAGGGCCACCCACGTGACGCGGCGGCCGATCTCATCGCACGTGCCGTCAATGAACAGTCCGCCCGGCGCGAGCCGCGACTGCACCAGATGCCAGATCCCGGCGACGTCGGCTTCCTCGTATTGCCGCAGCACGTTGAAGGCGCGGACCAGCACGGGGTTTCCCGGCACCGGAATCTCGAAACCGCCCACGTGGAAGCTCAGCCCGGGCCGCTCGAGAGCCATGGCGCTCCGGACCCGCTCCGGTTCAATCTCGATGCCGCAGAGCCGCACATCCGGACGCACGGCCTGCAGCCGTTCGAAAAGTTCAACCGCTGTGGCGGGCGAGGCGCCATAGCCCAGATCCACTACAAGGGGGTCGACGGCGGTGCGCAGCCGCCAAGATTGCGGACCGGCGAGCCATCGGTCCAAACGGCGCATGCGGTTGGGGTTGGTGGTACCCCGGGTGATGTTGCCAACCGGCTTGCCGCCCCTGCTTCGGGGAGAGCCCACCCGTTCCGCCTTTTGCACCACGGCCACCACTTTATCCTGCAACCCGGGGTCACTTATGGCCCCTTGAGGGCTTTCAAAGGGGCCATAAGTGACCCCGCGTTGCTCTTCGTAACGCCGGGCAGGCAACGGAACCGCTCAGCTAGGATGAAAACCATGACTTACAAGCTGATTCTGCTGCGCCACGGCCACAGCGACTGGAACGCCAAGAACCTGTTCACCGGTTGGGTGGACGTTGACCTGAACGATCAAGGCCGCAAAGAAGCAGTACGCGGTGGGGAACTGCTGGTTGAGAACAACATCCTCCCGGACGTCCTCTACACCTCGCTCCTGAAGCGGGCCATCAACACTGCCAACATGGCGCTGGACAAGGCCAACCGCGGTTGGATCCCCGTCAAGCGCGACTGGCGGCTCAACGAGCGCCACTACGGCGCCCTGCAGGGCAAGGACAAGGCCCAGACCCTCGCCGAGTTCGGTGAAGAGCAATTCATGGAATGGCGCCGGAGCTACGACACCCCGCCGCCGCCCCTGTCCGACGACAGTGAATTCTCCCAGGCACACGATCCCCGCTACGCGGATCTCGGCGACGCCCTGCCGCGCACCGAGTGCCTCAAGGACGTCCTTGTCCGCCTGCTCCCTTACTGGGAATCGGACATCAAGGAAGACCTCAAGGCGGGCAAGACCGTCCTGGTCACCGCCCACGGAAACTCGCTGCGGGCCCTGGTCAAGCACCTGGACGGCATCAGCGATGAAGCCATTGCCGGACTGAACATCCCCACGGGCATCCCGCTGGTGTACGAACTGGACGAGGACTTCCAGCCGGTCACCCCCGGCGGAACGTACCTGGACCCCGACGCAGCAGCACAGGCCATCCTCGCGGTGGCGAACCAGGGCAAGAAATAATTCCTCCGCTGCTGCCGCGGCGACTGCTCGGTCGTCCCTCCCTTGGACGCAGTTCGCCCGCGGCACCAGCTACGGAGCTGGATTGAACGACGGCGGCCGGTCACTTTACGTGACCGGCCGCCGTCGTTTGTTTGCGGGTGAGGGCTAGAAGCCTTCAGGCTGCCATTCGCCCGTCACCAGGTAGGTGACCTTGCGGGCAACCGAGACGCCATGATCGGCGAAGCGCTCGAAGTAGCGGCTTGCCAGGGCAACGTCCACGGTGGTTGACGGGCTCTCGCTCCACTCTGGGGCGGCGATGGCCTTGAAAACGCTGAGGTGGAGGTCGTCCACGGCGATGTTGATCTTGAGGATGTCCCGGGCCACTTCGAGGTCCCGGGTTTCCAGGAGCTCGATGACCTTGGCGGTGATCTCGATGTCGTGCTGGGCCATGGCCTTGAAGGTCTGGGTCAGCGAAGCGGGGATCACAGTAGCCGGGTAGCGCAGGCGGGCCAGCTGGGCTACGTGGCGGGCGAGGTCGCCCATGCGCTCCAGCGAGGCACTCATGCGCAGGGAACCCACGATCATACGGAGGTCGCTGGCAACCGGGCCCTGCAGTGCAAGGATGTCGATGGCGCGTTCGTCGAGGCTGTTCTGGAGGAAGTCGATCCGTGCATCTGCCGCGATGACGTCCTGTGCCAGATCCACATCGGCACCTTCGAAGGATGTTGTGGCCTTCGTGATTGCTTCGTGAACCAGCTTGGAGATCTCGATGAGGTCGTCACCTACCTGGGTGAGTTCCTCCTGAAAAACCTTGCGCACTAAGGCGTCCTTTCCTTGGAAATCCGGTTCCCGGGGGATGGGCCGGACTTCAAAACCATTGGCAGTCCAACCAGTAACTGTGTCAGGGCCCAGTGAACTGTTCGGCACCTTTAGATGAACGTTAGTTGAACCGTCCGCGTTTGGCGCCGGATCACTGCTTGCCCGTCTTTCCACAGCATAAGCTGGAGCCGTGGATCCATTGCTCATAGGTGTCGTCGCCGGCCTCGTTGGCTTGTCGTTGGGCGTCTTTGGCATGCTCGCGTTCAGGATCAGCGAACGTCAGCGGAGCATCGTGGACCTGGACGTTACCGAGCCCCGCCTGCCTGAGGGTGCCGCCGAGGTGCTTGCCGTCGTCGGGCGTGCGTTTGTCGTAGTGGACGTGATCGACGGCGTCGTCCGTGCCAGTCCCGCCGCCTACGCCTACGGACTGGTCCGTGGGCACACGGTGGTGCATAAGCAACTGCTGGACATGACTGCCAAGGTACGCCGCGATGGCGTGATCCTGGAGGAGCAATATGAGCTTCCCCGCGGTCCGCTGGGCAAGGGCACCATCGTGGTGCAGGTGCGTGCGGCCATGCTGGGCCAGGAATACATCGTCCTCCTGGCCGATGACCGCACCGAAATTACCCGTACCGAAGAGATCCGCAACGACTTCGTGGCCAACGTCTCCCATGAGCTTAAGACTCCCGTTGGCGCCATCTCGCTCCTTGCCGAGGCCCTTGAAGCCTCGCCGGACGACGAAGAAGCAGTACGCCGCTTCGCCAAGCGCATGCACAAGGAATCCGGCCGGCTCGCAGCCTTGGTCCAGGACATCATTGAACTGTCCCGCCTCCAGGGTGCCAACGTCGCCCAGCAAGGTCACTCGGTGGATATCAACACTGTGATTACCGAGGCCGTGGACCGTTCGCAGCTGCCGGCAGAGAGCAAGAACATCCAGATTGTGGTGGGCGGCCACTCGGACTCGCTGGTCTTCGGCGACAGGGACCTGCTGGTCACCGCACTGCGCAACCTGATCGACAACGCCATCCGCTACTCACCGGAAAACACGCGCGTGGGGGTTGGTATCCGAACCCGGGAAGGTGTCGTCGCCATCTCCGTGACTGACCAGGGCGAGGGCCTGACCCCCGAGGACCAGGAACGGGTCTTTGAACGCTTCTACCGCGTTGACGCCGCCCGTTCCCGGCATACCGGCGGCACCGGCCTTGGCCTGAGCATCGTCAAGCATGTGGTCTCCAACCACGGCGGCGAGGTGACCGTATGGTCCCAGCCCGGCCAGGGGTCCACCTTCACCATCCGCCTTCCGGAAATGGAAGGCCAGGACGACGACGGCGGCCAGCCGGCTGCCGCTGCAACAACGGTTTCCGCCGCGGAACCTGCGGCACCAGGCGTCGCCGTCGAGCCCCAGCGGACCGTTCACCAAGCCAACAATGCGATTCAGCAAACCCCTATCGCGGGTCAACAAAGGGGCGCCAGCGGCGTCCAAGAGCAAGGAGCCAGCGCTTGAGCCGGATTTTGATTGTGGAGGACGAAGAGTCCTTCAGCGACCCCCTGTCCTATCTCCTGGGCAAGGAAGGGTTCGACGTCGAGGTAGTGGACAACGGCAGTGATGCCTTGGTGGAATTCGACAGGAACGGAGCAGACCTGGTCCTCCTGGATCTGCAGTTGCCCGGCACCCCGGGCACCGAAGTCTGCCGCCAGCTGCGCCAGCGTTCCAGTGTGCCTGTGATCATGTTGACTGCCAAGGACTCCGAGATCGACAAGGTCGTAGGCCTGGAACTCGGCGCCGACGACTACGTCACCAAGCCGTATTCCTCCCGGGAACTCGTGGCCCGTGTCCGCGCGGTTTTGCGACGCCAGGGTGAACCGGAGGAACTCATCACCTCCACCGTCCAGGCCGGGCCGGTCCGCATGGACATTGAGCGGCACGTGGTCAGCGTCAACGGCGAACAGGTGTCGTTGCCGCTGAAGGAGTTCGAACTGCTGGAAATGCTGCTTCGCAACTCAGGTCGGGTGCTGACGCGTGGCCAGTTGATCGACCGCGTGTGGGGTTCGGACTACGTTGGCGACACCAAGACCCTGGATGTGCACGTGAAGCGGCTCCGCAGCAAGATTGAGCCCGATCCCTCCGCTCCACGCTACCTGGTCACGGTGCGTGGGCTGGGCTACAAGTTCGAGCCGTAAAGGCCTCCTGCCAATAACAGCTGCAACAACAAAGGAAGGGTCCCGCCGAGGCGGGACCCTTCCTTTGTTGTAAGGCTTGTAGCGTATTGCCTGCTAGTGTCCGGCTGCTGCGGACTCGGAGGGCGTCGCGGACGATGTCGACGTCGGCGTACCGGACTCCGTCGACGTAGGCGTTGCCGATGAGCTGGCCGTGGCGGGCAGGTACTTGGCGTACTCGGGCAGGGTGCCGTCTACTACCGGGACGTTGATCGTGGCGGAGTCGGATCCGCTGCGGATCGTGATCGGGGTAAGACCACCGGGGATCACGCCTGCTGTGCTCAGGATGGCGGCGTCGGCGGAGTCGTTCAGGTACGTCTCCGAGTTTGCCTTGACCGGGATCTCGGTCTGGGCGCCGTTCGCACCACTGATGGTGAGCGTCGCATCCGAGCTGGACTGGTTGAACACAGCGCCGATAACGCGGCCGGGCTCGTTCTCACCCGAGGCAACGATCAGCATGTTGCGCAACTGCAGCTTGCCGAGATCAGCTTTGACCCCGTCCGATGCCGAGTACTGGTGGGTAGTCTGCTGGGCGTTGACGAATCCGCAGCCGGTGACGGACAGAAGACCGACGCCGATTGCAGCCGCCGCAATTGCCAGCTTGCCGCGCTGGACAGGGTTCATCGCAGTATTGCGCACGACACCTACTCCTCAAGAGTCATTGGAACACTTTTCAGCCATAGCCTATCGGCAAACAGGTCGAAATAAGGATTCGAGGAGGCATTATGGCGCGGCCTGCGGGGGAGATCTTGCTCGCACTTCGCTTCCTCGAAGCATCTTTAGGCCAATACGTCAAGACCTTGGAGGAAGTCGTTTAAGGCCTTTTCCCCTGTATTGGCGCGGCAGAAGCGCCTTCCGGGTGCCAGTCGTATGCCTTAATCGTGATAGACTAATCTGCGGGAAAGGGGAAAGTCCACATGGTTTTTGAGGTCGGCGAGACAGTAGTTTACCCTCACCACGGTGCAGCAAAAATTGAGGAAATCAAGATGCGCACCATCAAGGGCGAAGAGAAGATGTATCTCAAGCTCAAGGTGGCTCAGGGTGATCTGACCATTGAAGTTCCAGCAGAGAACGTTGACCTTGTTGGGGTCCGGGACGTAGTGGGCAAAGAAGGCTTGGAGCACGTGTTTGACGTTCTCCGCGCCGAGTTCACTGAAGAGCCTACCAACTGGTCACGTCGTTACAAGGCGAACCTGGAGAAGCTTGCTTCAGGCGATGTCATCAAGGTGGCGGAGGTCGTTCGCGATCTTTGGCGTCGTGATCACGATCGCGGCCTTTCCGCAGGCGAGAAGCGGATGCTGGCCAAGGCGCGGCAGATTCTGATTTCAGAACTGGCCCTGGCGGAGAAGACGGACGAAGAGAAGGCTGCAAGCGTTCTTGACGAGGTCTTGGCTTCCTAAGAATTGAGCCCCGGTGGTGCGAAAGCGCCGCCGGGTTTCTTTTTGCCCAAATAGGGTCGGAGGTACTTGATCATCAAGTATCTTCAGGCGGAAAAGTGCCCGGAGACGCATGATCATCAAGTATCTGCAGGTACTTTCCCAGTAACGTTGGGCGCATGAGTACTCCTTCCAAGCGCGCCGTTACGGCCGTGATCCTGGTTGCCGCCGGTTCCGGTGAGCGTCTGGGCTACGGCATGCCCAAATCCCAGGTCCCGCTCGGCGGTGAAGCCATCCTGATGCATGCCCTTCGGGGAGTAGTGGCAGCAGACGTAGCCCGGCAGATCTGCATCGCCGTCCCCAAAGGCGACACGGAGCTCCGTGAGTTGATCGCCGACTTCACCGTTGATCTGGTGGACGGCGGCCCGGAGATCTCCGTGGTCGACGGCGGATCGTCCCGCGCGGATTCCGTCCGCTCCGCTTTGGGTGCTTTGGAAGACGGCACGGAATTCGTCCTCGTGCACGATGCTGCCCGTGCCTTGGCCCCGGAGCGCGTCTTCCAGCGCGTCGCCGACGCCCTGGCTGCGGGTGCGAAAGCCGTCATTCCCGCCATGCCCGTGGTGGACACCATCAAGACAGTCTCCGGGACGTCCGAAGCTGACTCCTCCATCGCTCCGGAAGTTGTCACTGGGACGGCGCCACGCGAACAACTCAGGGCCGTACAGACTCCGCAAGGCTTCGAGTGGGCCACTCTGCGCCGTGCCCACGAGGCTGCTGCACTCTTTGACGACAAGCAAGCCGCGTCCGTCACTGATGACGCCATGCTGGTTGAGCTGTTGGGTGTTCCGGTCCATGCCGTCCGGGGAGCGAGCCAGTCCCTGAAGATCACCACGCCATTGGACCTCATCATCGCCGAAGGACTCCTGGAGGGACCTTTGGGTATTCGTTGGGTGGAGGGCTGATGGCATTGGACCGCAACGTGATCCTGCCCCGCACCGGTATCGGCATTGATGTCCATGCATTTGCCCCCGCGGACGACCCCCAGCCGCTCTGGCTTGGCGGGCTCTTCTGGGAAGGTGAACAAGGACTTTCAGGGCATTCCGACGGCGATTGCGTGGCCCACGCTGCGGCGGACGCACTCTTCTCCGCCTGCGGAATCGGCGACCTCGGCACGCACTTCGGCACGGACCGCCCCGAGTTTGCCGGGGCCTCGGGAGTGAAGTTGCTCGGGGAAGCGGCGCGCATTGTGCGCGAGGCCGGATTCGCGATTGGCAACGTCGCAGTGCAATTTGTGGCCAACCGTCCCAAATTCGGGCCGCGGCGCGAAGAGTCCCAACGCGTCCTCAGCGAAGCAGCCGGCGCTCCTGTCAGCGTCACCGCCACCACCAGCGACGGACTGGGTTTCACCGGCCGTGGTGACGGAATCTCCGCTGTTGCGACGGCCCTGGTGTATCCGGTTTCCGGACACGAGGCCACCGTAGCGGAGCCGGGACCGGCGAAAGGTGCGCCGCATGGATAAGCCGCGTGCCGGCGTCGTGCGTTCGGCGGTGGTGCTTTCCGCCGGCCTTGCGGCCGCGCTCTTGCTGGGCGGTTGTGCGGGTTCCTCCACCATGGACGTGGCGGCCAGTTGCGAATTCCTGAACAACGACACCTTCAAGCCCGATGGCAACCAGCAACAGCAGTCCAAACAGATCGCTGCGCACTATCACGAGATCGCGGGCAAGCTTGCTCCGGAGATCGGAAACCCCATCAAGGAGATGGCGTCGATCATGGATGACGCTGCGGCTTCATCGCTCGGTGCGGCCACCAAGGACCAGCAGGAAAAGCTCAAGGTTCAGTTCAATAAGATCGGCGAATACTGCAAGTAGGCAGGTCACGCCGCGTCATCGGCTAATCTGGAGCGGTGACCCTGCGCTTCTATGACACCGCCTCCGCCGAAGTCCGAGACTTCGTTCCCCTCGAAGACGGCAAGGCCAGCGTGTACTACTGCGGGGCCACTGTTCAGGGAATGCCTCACGTGGGCCACGTCCGGTCCGCCATCGCCTTTGACCAACTGACCCGGTGGCTTGAATTCCGCGGCCTCCGCGTCACAGTGGTGCGCAATGTCACTGACATAGACGACAAGATCCTTGCCAAGTCCGCCCAGTCGTTCGGACCGGACTGGGATGCCGAGCCCAGCGCGCGCCAAGCTGAAGAGTGGTGGGCCCTGGCCTACCGCTACGAGCAGGAATTCCAGAACGCCTACGACTCCCTTGGTGTTCAACGGCCAACCTACGAACCCCGGGCCACGGGCCACATTCCCGAAATGCACGCGCTCATCCAGCGCCTCATCGACCGCGGCCACGCCTACCCCGCACTGGACGATTCCGGCGACGTCTACTTCGATGTCCGCTCCTGGAGCAAGTACGGCTCGTTGACGCGGCAGAATATTGATGACATGCAGGGAGCCGCCGACGCGGACCCCCGCGGTAAGCGGGATCCCCGCGACTTCGCGCTGTGGAAGGGTTTCAAGGACGGTGAACCCGTCACCGCCAAGTGGGAGTCCCCTTGGGGTGCCGGACGTCCCGGCTGGCACCTCGAGTGCTCTGCGATGGTCACTAAATACCTCGGGTCCCGGTTCGATATCCACGGTGGGGGATTGGATCTGCGCTTCCCGCACCACGAGAACGAGATGGCCCAGTCCCAGGCGGCCGGCGACGACTTCGCCAACTTCTGGATGCACAACGGCATGGTCACCTACGAGGGTGAAAAGATGTCCAAGTCCATCGGCAATACGGTGAGCCCGGCCGAAATGCTGGAGCTCGCATCGCCCCGCGTGGTCCGCTACTACCTGGGCCAGGCGCACTACCGCTCCATCCTGGATTACCGGCCGACGTCGTTGCAGGAGGCTGCGGCCGCCGTCGAACGCATTGACGGGTTCATCCACAAGGCGTCGGCGAAAGTCGGGGCAGCCGTCTCGGACGTTTCCCCGCAGGCCAACATGCCCGCTGCTTTCATTGCAGCCATGGACGACGATCTCAACGTGCCCCAGGCCCTCGGTGTGCTTCACGAAACCGTGCGGGCAGGCAACACAGCGTTGGCTTCGGGCGATCTCGACGCTGCCAAAGTTGCCCTGTACAGCGTGCTCTCCATGACCGAAGTGCTTGGCCTGGATGCGGTCAAGCGCCCCGAAGCTGTTCAAGGACGCGAGCACGCCGCATTGGAAGTGCTGATCGATGCCCAACTCGCCGCCCGGGCTGCTGCCAGGGCCGCCAAGGACTGGGCTGCATCGGACGCGATCCGGGACACCCTGGCTGCTGCGGGCGTCGTGGTCGAAGATGGTGCGGACGGGGCAACCTGGAGCCTCAAACGCGACTGACAAAAGGCCGCGGCGGCCGAATTGCATCGGGTCAGTAGACTTGATTCCAGACTTACTCACAAAATCAAGGATGGAATCTCATGGCCAACAACGGTCGCCGGTCGGTCAAGCAGAAGAAGGGCCCCTCCACCGGAACCGGTGGCCACGGCCGCAAGGCCCTGGAGGGCAAGGGTCCCACGCCCAAGGCGGAGGACCGCACCTACCACAAGGCATACAAGAACAAGCAGCTGGCTGAGCGCTCAGCTGCCAAGCGCGGCACAGGTCTCCGTCAGGGTGGCGCCGGTGCGCGCTCGGGCCCTAAGGGCCGTGCAACCGAAGAACTGGTCACCGGCCGCAACTCGGTGGTCGAAGCCCTCCGCGCCGGCATCCCGGCCAAGGCACTGCACGTGGCCATCCGCATTGAGATGGACGACCGCGTCAAGGAATCCCTCAAGCTTGCGGCCGAGCGTGGCATCCCCTTGCTCGAAACCGGCAAGGTTGAACTGGACCGCATGACCGAGGACGCCGTTCACCAGGGCCTGGTCCTGCAGATCCCGCCGTACGAGTACGAGGACGCCTACGACCTCGCCGAGACGACGCTGGCCAAGTGGAAGAAGGGGCACATCTCCAACGCCCCCATCTTCGTGGCACTGGATGGCATTACGGACCCTCGCAACCTTGGTGCGATCATCCGCTCCGTATCCGCGTTCAGCGGCCACGGCGTCATCGTGCCCGAACGTCGCTCCGTCGGCGTCACTGCGTCCGCCTGGAAGACCAGCGCCGGTGCCGCTGTCCGCGTGCCGGTGGCCCGCGCGTCGAACCTGAACAACGCCCTCAAGCAGTTCAAGAACATGGGCATTTACGTGCTTGGCCTCGATGGCGACGGCGACGTCTCGTTGCCCGACCTCACCGTTGCAACCGAGCCCGTGTGCATCGTGGTGGGCTCCGAAGGCAAGGGCCTGAGCCGGCTGGTCCGCGAAAACTGCGACCAGATCGTCTCCATCCCGATCGACTCCGCCATGGAATCGCTCAACGCGTCCATGGCCGTTGGTATCTCGCTGTACGAAGTGTCGAGGCAGCGCTCGGCTAAGTAGTCTTCGCTAAGGCGCCGCAAGCGCCGTCCACCTGGCTGAGGCGCCGCAAGCGCCATCCTCCTGGCTAAGGCGCCGCAAGCGCCATCCTCCGCATGCTCGCTCGTACCTCGCTTAGACGCATGCTTCCGGATGCCCCTTGCGGCGCCTTTTCCGTGCCCAACGCTCTCGCACATCCCCCGGGTGTGGGCTGGACGCTCTATCAGTTCCCCCTGGGATTGGGCCGGACGCTCTATCAGTTCCCCTGGGATTGGGGCGGACGCTCTCGCACATCCCCCGGGTGTGGGGCGGACCCTCTCGCACATCCCCCGGGTGTGGGCTGGACGCTCTATCAGTTCCCCCTGGGGTTGTGCCGGACGCTCTCGCATATCCCCTGGGGGTGTGGCCGGAAGGGTGGGGGATGTGGGAGAGCGTTCCGGTGAAGGGCGGGGGATGTGGAAGAGGGTTAGAAGTGGTGGCGGTTGGCCAGCACCGGCAGCTTCGCACGCGCTTCTTCCACCGCTGCGGAGTCGAGGTCGTGGAAGATGAGGCCCGGTTCGCCCTCGAGGGCTTCCAGCACTTGGCCGAACGGGGACACGACGGCGGAGTACCCCACTCCTGTGGGCGCGGAACCCTTGGCCTCAACACCTTGCGTTGCCGGATCACCCTGGCCGCAGGCGAGCACGAATGTGGTGGTGTCCACGGCGCGTGCACGGGCCAGGAGTTGCCATTGCTCTGCTTTGCCGGGCCCGGATCCCCAGGAGGCCGAGACTATGTTGACCACTGCTCCGTGGTCGGCGTTGGCCGTGAACAAGGCAGGGAAACGGATGTCGTAGCAGGTGGCCAAGCCAAAGGTGAGGCCACCGGCGTCGAACGTCACAGGTTCAGAACCCGCCTCAACGGTGTCTGATTCCGCAAAGCCGAACGCATCAAAAAGGTGGATTTTGTCGTAGCTTGTTTCGACTCCGGGTCCAGTGGCCAGAAGCGTGTTCCGCACACGGCGCGACCCTGAGGATGAGGGAGCACCGGGAGTGAACATGCCTGCCACGATCACCAGTTGCAGTTCTTGGGCGAGATCGCGGACCCGGCTGGCCCACGGTCCATCCAGTGGTTCGGCGATATCCAGCAGCGAGTTCCCGAACGCGCGCATCATGGCCTCAGGGAAGACCACCAGCCCGGCTCCACCCTCTTTTGCCAGGCGGGCGTACTCCTCCAGGAGCCGCAGGTTGCCGGCAACGTCCCTGCCGGTGATGACTTGGGCGAGTGCCACACGCACGATAGAACCTCCAGTTGTCTCCGTCCCAGTATGCCAAGTGCCCGCGCCGAAAGACTGAGCCTGCGACTTATTCGTGCAACTGCAAAGGTATGCATGCACAAGCTGAAACCGCGTTGCAGCACGTGAACGGTCCGAGGAATCCGGCCCTCCCCAGGCAAGTAATCAAATCGCGATGGGGAACGTCGTCACATGCGGGGTCGGCGCGGCACTTACTCTGCGTGGAACTAAACTTGCAAGCAATGGTTATGCCTATTTTTGACACAGCAGCTGCCGTCGACGCCTCCCGGCCACGGCCCCTAGGACTGAGCGTGCCCCAGCCCGGCCTTGACGATGCCGAAAAAACGCAGGACCACCAGGTGAACGTGGCGGTTTTCGCGCCCGACTTGGAAGCGGTTGAAATCGCCTTCCAAGCCCCCGGAGAACCTTGGCGGGCCCACATCCTTCCGAACGCTGAGGACGGCGTGCACTTCGGAGTGGTCAGCGGTATGCCGCCGGGTACCCGCTATGGTTTCCGCGCGGCCCCCTCGGAGGGCACCTTCCCCATGTCCCTGCCGGCGGTGGACCTGGACGACGACGGCGAGCACCGCCTGCTGCTGGACCCTTACGGCCGCGCTGTGGACCAGCGGGGAGAGTTCCTCACCAGTGTGCATGTGGAAACAGGTTTTGACTGGGGCGATGACCAGCCGCCCCGCGTCCCTTTGCGGACTTCCGTCATTTACGAAGCGCACGTGCGCGGCCAGACCATGTTGCACCCGGACATCCCGGAGCACCTCCGGGGTACGTACGCAGGCATGGCCCACCCGGTGATGATCCAGCACCTCACGGAACTTGGCATCACCGCTGTCCAGCTCCTGCCCATCCATTTCCACTTGGACGAGTCCCACTTGCAGGACCTGGGCATGACCAATTACTGGGGTTACAACACGGCGGCCTTCTTCGCCCCTCATGCGGATTACGCCACGGAGGCTGCCCGCAACGCCGGCCCCCACGCGGTGCAGGATGAACTCAAGGGCATGATCAAGTTGCTCCATGCGGCGGGAATCGAGGTCATCCTCGATGTTGTGTACAACCACACCGCCGAGGCAGGTCCCGATGGGCCGGCGTTGAGCTTCCGTGGGCTGGCGGAAAAACGCTACTACCGGCACGATGCCCACGGGCGCTACCTGGATACCACCGGCTGCGGCAACACCTTGGACTTCAGTGATCCTGTAGTGGTGGACCTGGCCCTCGATTCCCTGCGGTACTGGGTGAACGACTTCCACGTCGATGGCTTCCGCTTTGACCTGGCAGTGACGCTCTGCCGGGACGCCGGCAACACCTTCGACCCCCAGCACCCCTTCCTCCAGGCGATTGCGGAGGACCCGGTGTTGTCCGAGGTCAAGCTGATCGCCGAGCCGTGGGACGTTGGCTATGGGGGCTGGCAGACGGGGCGTTTCCCGCAGGGCTGGTCGGATTGGAACGATCACTTCCGTGACGGCGTCCGCAGCTTCTGGCTGTCCGACCGCGCTGCGATTGAGGCCGGTGGCCAAGGTGGTTCCGTGGCCTCGTTGGCTGAACTCATGGCAGGCTCCGCAAATCTCTTCGCATCATCAGGGCGTACACGGCTGGCCAGCGTCAACTTCATCACGGCGCACGACGGCTTCACGCTCAAGGACCTGGTGAGCTACGACCGTAAGCACAACGAGGCCAACGGTGAGCAGAACCGCGACGGCCACGGCGACAACCGCAGCTACAACCACGGCGTGGAGGGCCGGAGCGAGAACGAGGCCATTGTGGCTGCCCGCGCCCTGTCCGTCCGGAACCTGATGGCTACCCTGTTGCTGTCCTTCGGCGTCCCGATGATCACGGCCGGCGACGAAATCGGCAGGACCCAGCAGGGCAACAACAACGCCTACTGCCAGGACAATCCCACGGCATGGCTGGATTGGAGCCGCACGCAGGAAGCCAACGCCATGTTCAAGACCACACGGGAGCTGGTCCGGCTCCGCCGCTGGTTCCTGCGGCACCAGCCCGAGAGTTTCCCTGGCAACGCAAACAATTCCAGCCTCCAGTGGTTTGACGACAAAGGCCAGCAGATGACTCCAGCACGCTGGAATGATCCCAATGTGCGTTCCGTCCAGCTCCTGATGGGGCATGAGGACAGCGAAATCCGTGGCTTGATCTCGGTAAACGGCAGCAACCAGGACGTCAAGATGGTCCTGCCGGAGATCCTCAGCGAAACCGGAATCGGCAAGCGCATGTTCGAGCTCCGCTTCACTACATCGGTGCTGCACGAGCGCCGGAAGGGCGCGTTGGTGGCCTCCGGCGAGCGGGATATCCTGCAAGCCAACACCATCAACATTTACCGCACGTAGGCACTTACCCCAGGAGCACTTCAGATGAACCGCAGCCGCAGCAAACTGGTGGCATTCGCGGGGTTGGTGATCGCCGTCGTCGTGCTGGTTGTCGCCATGGTGGGCGGAGGCTCGCTGACGGCGCCAAGCGGTGCGCCGCCATCCGGCGGAGAAACAACAGCGCAAAGCACGACGCCGGCGCCTGGCCCTGCGTTATCGTCGTCGGCTGCCGCCGTGGCAAACCCCTCAACGCTGCCCGCCATCAACGCCTCTCAGCTGCCCAGGGAAGCCCGTCAAACCCTGGCCCTGATCGCCAAGGGCGGCCCTTACCCATACGACCGTGACGGCGTGAACTTCGGCAATTTTGAAGGCCTGCTGCCCAAGAAGTCCGGTGGCTTCTACAAGGAATACACGGTGACCACACCAGGAGAGTCCGACCGTGGAGCCCGCCGCATCATCGTGGGCAAGGACTCAGCAAAGTACTACACCCCGGACCATTACGAGTCGTTCAAGTTCATCGTCGAAGACAAGTAGGAGCCCATGAAGATCTATTCCGCAGACACCTGGACCTTGGAAGAACTGCAGGAACAAATTTCCGACGCCGGCCGCAGGACAGTGATGGTCCCGCCGGCAAACACCAAGCAGGCCGTGCTGGAAGTCTTCGCCCAAGTACTGGACTTCCCTGAGTACTACGGCGTGAACCTCGACGCACTGAACGACTCCCTGCACGACTACGCTGACGCCCTTTCAGAGGACGACGGCAGCCCGGTGACCATGATCTGGCAGGTCCCGGCCGCCTACCGCACGGACCGTTCCTTCGGCGTGGTCTGCGAAGTACTCCAGGACGCCGAGCGCTACGCCGGCCGCGACCTCGCAGTCATCGCCGTTTTCGAAAACTAGTCGCGCCAACGGGCCCTATGGATCCCAACCGTAGCGGCCCGCCAAACAACAAGCCGGATGCCAGTTATCCGGAAGCGTGCGTCAAAGCGACGAAGGAGCAGCACGCGGAGGATGACTGACATCCGGCGGATGTCGTCTGGTTAGGGCTTACGCGTTTGCGATCAATCCCAGTTCAGCCTTCGATGCCAGCGCCGAGTGCTTCGGGAATACCCGGACGGTGTAGCCGAAGGAGCCGGACCGGTTGATGACCAGGGAGCCGTGGAAGAGGTGGCGTCCGCCGCCGAGGTCTTCCAGGGAGTCCAGTTCTGCAACCACTACGTCCTCGAGCTCGTCGGAGTCCTCCGCGCGTCCAAAAGCTACCTCCACTGACACGTCGTCCGGGGTGAGGCTGTTGAGGGCCACGTAGGCGTTGACTTGAAGGCTGTCGCCCACTTGGGGTTCCTCGGAGACGCCCACGGAGTCAACGTGTTCCACCACAACCTGGGGCCAGGCGTTCCGGACCTTGGTGGTCCAGGCGGCGAGTTCCTTGGCTTCCTTGAAGGCTTCGGCAACAGCCCTGCGCCCGGATACCGCGGCAGGGCAGTAGAGGTTGTTGACGTAATCGTGGAGCATGCGTTCAGCGGAAACGGCCGGGCCGAGGTTCGCCAGGGTGTGCTTGATCATGGACACCCAGTGCGTGGGCACTGTTTCGCGGCTGGACTCGGACGGTCCTGCAGCTCCGGCGCCTTGGGCCACTGTGGTGCCGTAGAAGCGCGGGGCTACCTGGTTTTCGAGGAGTTCGTAGAGAGCGGACGCTTCGATGTCGTCGCGTTCGTCGGCTGAGGCGCCGTTGTTGGCCGTGGGGATCGCCCAGCCGTTTTCGCCGTCGAACATTTCGTCCCACCAGCCGTCCAGGACGGAGAGGTTGAGCGAGCCGTTGATGGCGGCTTTCATGCCGGAAGTGCCGCAGGCTTCGAGCGGGCGGAGGGGGTTGTTGAGCCACACGTCGCAGCCGGGGAACAGGGTCCTTGCCATGGCGATGTCGTAGTTGGGCAGGAACACAATCCTGTGCCGGACTTCGGGATCGTCGGTGAAGCGGACCAGGTCCTGGATCATTTTCTTGCCGGCGTCGTCTGCGGGATGCGACTTGCCGGCGATGACCAGTTGGATGGGGTGTTTGGGATCCAGCAGGAGGGCCTTCAGGCGTGCGGGATCGCGCAGCATGAGGGTGAGGCGCTTGTAGGTGGGTACGCGGCGTGCGAAGCCAATGGTGAGCACGTCCGGGTCCAGTACGGAGTCGGTCCAGCCGAGTTCGGCGTCGGCTGCGCCGCGCTTTTTCCAGGAAGCCCGGAGCCGGCGTCGGACGTCCTCGATGAGCTGGGCGCGCAGTTCCCGGCGCAATGCCCAGACGTCTTCATCGCTGACGTTGTAGGCAAGGTCCCAGCGGCCCAACGCCTCGGCTTCGGCACCGAACTGGGTGCGGGCAAGAGTGGAGATGCGGGGGTCCACCCAGGTGGGGACGTGGACGCCGTTGGTGACGGAGGTGATGGGGATTTCCGAGTGGTCGAATCCTGGCCACAGGCCGGCAAACATTTCACGGGAGACCACGCCGTGAAGCTTGGCCACGCCGTTGGCACGCTGCGCCAGGCGCAAACCCATCACTGCCATGTTGAAGACCGAAGGGTTGCCGCCGTCGAAGTTTTCACGGCCGAGTTCCAGGATGCGGTCCGTGGGCACGGCCGGAGCCAGGCCGGCTTCGAAGAAGTGCTTGATCTGGACGGTCTCGAAACGGTCAATGCCGGCGGGGACGGGCGTGTGCGTCGTGAAGACGGTGGATGCGCGTCCGGCGGCCAGGGCCTCGTCCCAGCTGAGGGGCTCGGCGGGATCGGACATCGCTTCCTGGATCCGTTCGATGCCCAGGAACCCGGCGTGGCCTTCGTTGGTGTGGAAAACTTCCGGCGCGGGGGTGCCGGTGAGTTCCTGGTAGACGCGGAGGGCCTTGACGCCGCCCATGCCCAGGAGCAGTTCCTGCTGGAGCCGGTGGTCGCCTCCGCCGCCGTACAGGCGGTCCGTGATGCCGCGGGCGGCTTCGTCGTTGGAGGGAACGTTGGAGTCCAGCAGCAGCAGCGGAACGCGCCCGACGTCGGCACGCCAGACGTGCGCGTGGAGCTCGCGGCCGTTGGGCAAGGGAAGGGAGATGTGGACGGGCTTGCCGGGCATGCCGTCCTTGCCGGGGTGGCGGAGGAGGGTCAGCGGCAATCCGTCGGGGTCCAGTACCGGGTATGTTTCCTGCTGCCAGGCGTCGCGGGACAGGGACTGCTTGAAGTAGCCGGCCTGGTAGAGGAGCCCGACGCCGATCAGCGGCACGCCGAGGTCCGAGGCGGCTTTGAGGTGGTCGCCGGCGAGGATGCCAAGGCCGCCGGAGTACTGGGGCAGAACTTCAGTGATGCCGAACTCGGGGGAGAAGTACGCAATGCAGGCCGGTGCATCTTCCCCGAGGCCCTGGTACCAGCGGGGTTCGCTGAGGTAACGGTCCAGGTCGGAGGCGGCGTCCTGAACGCGGCTCACCACGTCGCCGTCGTTTGCGAGGTCCTGCAGTTGTTCGCGGCTGATGGACCCCAGAAGCGCTATGGGGTCGTGCTGCGAGGCCTCCCAGAGAGCCGGGTTGAGGCTCGCGAAAAGTTCCCGTGTGGGCCGGTGCCAGGACCAGCGCAGATTGGTCGCCAATCGGGCCAGGGGCCGGATGGGCTCGGGGAGGACGGTACGGACTGTAAACCTTCGAATAGCCTTCACGAGCGCCACACTAACGGACTCACATGGCAGCCGGAACTGGATTGGGTTTCTTTTAGGTAAAAGTCATCTTGCGTCGGGTAGATAGGTCGTGTGCTTAGCATTCTGTGATTTTTCTCGCTAACGTCGTGGTTGTGACGAAAACCGCGCGAACCATCACCGCTCTGAAATCCAAGACGACTACGGACATCACCCAGGGACTCCGCTTCGGCCGGTTCCCCATCACTGCCGTGCAGCCGGTGGTTGAGGGTGGCCGTTTCCCGGCGAAGGCATTGCCGGGAGAGGACCTCGTTGTCGGCGCCACGGTCTTCCGGGAAGGCCATGACCAGCTCGGCGTGTCCGCTGTCCTGCTCGATCCCAGGGGCAAGGAGCGCCAGCGCGTCCGCCTGTCCCCGGCCGAGGGCGAGCAGTGGAAGGGCCTGGACCGCTGGGAGGGCCTGATCACGCCCACCGGCACCGGAGCCTGGTCCTTCGTCATTGAAGCCTGGCATGACCGCTACGGCACCTGGCACCACAATGCCGAAGTCAAGGTCGGAGCCGGCATCGACGTCGAGTTGATGCTCGCCGAGGGCGCTGCCCTCCTGGCCGGAGCAGCCGATGACGACGCCGGACGCAGCGCTGCGGAAAAGCGCACCTTGCGTGCCGCTTCCGTTGTGCTTGGCGACACCACCAAGACCGCCGAGGAGCGCCTTGGCGCCGGTTTCAGCCCTGAGGTGCAGGCCGCCGTCGGACGCGTTCCGATCCGCGAACTGGTGACCGTGTCCGAGCGCTTCCCGCTGCAGGTGGAGCGCGACCTCGCGGGACGTGGCTCCTGGTACGAGTTCTTCCCCCGCTCCGAGGGTGCCGTGCTGGATCACTCCACCGGAGTGTGGACGTCAGGCAATTTCCGTACGGCGGCCAGGAGGCTCGACGCCGTTGCGGACATGGGCTTCGACATCATCTACCTGCCGCCCATCCACCCGATCGGTTTCCAACACCGCAAGGGACGCAACAACACGCTCACGCCGGGACCGCAGGATCCGGGTTCGCCCTGGGCCATCGGTTCCAAGGACGGCGGCCATGACGCCATCCACCCGGAGCTGGGAACGTTTGAGGACTTTGATGCGTTCGTGGCACGCGCCAATGAGCTTGGACTCGAAGTTGCCCTGGACCTTGCCTTGCAAGCGGCGCCCGACCACCCTTGGGTGACGTCCAACCCTGAGTGGTTCACTACGCGTGTGGATGGTTCCATCGCCTACGCAGAGAACCCGCCGAAGAAGTACCAGGACATCTATCCGCTGAACTTCGACAACGATCCGGCCGGCCTGTCCAAGGAAATCCTGCGGATCGTCCAGCTGTGGATCAGCCACGGCGTCAAGGTTTTCCGTGTGGACAACCCGCACACCAAGCCCGTGTGGTTCTGGGAATGGTTGATCGGCAAGATCAACAAAAAGAACCCCGAGGTTGTCTTCCTGGCGGAGGCCTTTACCCGTCCGCCCATGATGCACGCCCTGGGCCGTGCCGGATTCCAGCAGTCCTACACCTACTTCACGTGGCGGAACACCAAGACTGAGCTGGAGCAGTACTTCCACGAGGTCAGCCGTGAGACCGCGGCGTTCTTCCGGCCGAACTTCTTTGTGAACACCCCGGACATCCTCACCGAGTACCTGCAGTATGGCGGTCCGGCAGCCTTCCGCATCCGGGCTGCACTTGCTGCAACGGCCAGCCCCCTCTGGGGCGTCTACGCAGGGTACGAGCTCTACGAGCACGTGGCCCGCCCGGGCGCCGAGGAGTACATCGACAACGAAAAGTACGAGTACAAGGCCAGGGACTGGGAAGGCGCAGCGGAATCCGGGCGCACCCTGGCGCCGTACATCACCAGGCTCAACACCATCCGCAAGGATCACGTAGCCCTGGGTGACCTGCAGAACCTGACACTGCACAGCAGCACCGATGACGCCACGATCGTGTACTCCAAGCACAAGACGTTGCCGGACGGCACCAAGGACACCTTGATCATGGTGGTCAATGTGGATCCGCACAGCGCCCGCGAAAGCACGGTTTCGCTGAATCTTGCCGCCCTGCAACTGGACCCGGGCGACCTCAACGAAGACGGCCGGTTCTGGGTGGATGACCTGATCACCGGCCAGAGCTGGGAGTGGGGCGAGCACAACTACGTCCGGCTGGATGCCCATGGTGAACCCGCGCACATCCTGAGCATCCGGAGGCAGCCTTAGTGAGTTTTTCTCCGCAGAACCCGAGCCAGTACTTCACTCCGAAGAACACCTTCGAGTTGAACGCCCCCGGTCTCCAGCATGATCCACACTGGTACCGGAAGGCAGTCTTCTACGAGGTACTGGTGCGGGCCTTTGCGGATGCCAACGGGGATGGTTCCGGTGATTTCCATGGCTTGATCGAGAAACTGGACTACCTGCAGTGGCTGGGCGTCGACTGCCTGTGGTTGCCGCCGTTCTTCCACTCCCCGTTGCGCGATGGCGGCTATGACATTGCGGACTACACCTCGGTCCTGGACGAGTTCGGCACCATCAGCGACTTCAAGCGGCTGGTGGCCGAGGCCCACGCCAGGGGCGTTAGGGTCATCATCGATCTTCCGCTGAACCACACCTCGGACCAGCATCCCTGGTTCCAGGAATCCCGCAAGGACCCCACGGGTCCCTATGGAGATTTCTACGTATGGAGCGATACGGACGAGAAGTACCAGGACGCCCGCATCATCTTCGTTGACACCGAGGAATCCAACTGGACGTTCGATCCCATCCGGCGCCAGTTCTTCTGGCACCGTTTCTTCTCCCACCAGCCGGACCTGAACTTCGAGAACCCCAAGGTCATTGAGGCCCTCTATGACGTGATCCGGTTCTGGCTGGACCAGGGGATCGATGGCTTCCGCGCGGATGCCATTCCGTACCTGTTCGAGGAAGACGGCACCAACTGCGAGAACCTGCCGGCAACACACACGTTCCTGCAGGATCTTCGCCGCATGGTGGACGCGAATTATCCCGGCCGGGTGATCATTGCCGAGGCCAACCAGCCGCCGCATGAAGTGGTGGAGTACTTCGGCACGGAGGAAGCGCCTGAATGCCACATGGCGTTCCATTTCCCCATCATGCCCAGGCTGTACTACGCACTCCGGGACCAGAAAGCCGCTCCGATCATCGAGACCTTGCGGGACACTCCGGATATTCCCAAGGGTGCCCAGTGGGGGACGTTCCTTCGCAACCACGATGAACTCACGCTGGAGATGGTGCCGGCCGAGGAACGGGCCGCCATGCTGGGATGGTATGCCCCTGATCCCCGGATGCGGGCGAACATCGGCATCCGGCGGAGACTGGCGCCGCTGCTGGACAACTCTCGCTCCGAGATCGAACTCATCAATGCCCTGCTTCTTTCCCTTCCGGGCAGTCCCTTCCTGTACTACGGGGACGAGATCGGCATGGGGGACAACATCTGGCTCGATGACCGCGATGCCGTGAGGACTCCGATGCAATGGAACCCGGATCGCAATGCGGGGTTCTCCGGAGCTGATCCGGGCAAGCTGTACCTTCCGGTCATCCAGTCCTTGGTTTACAACTACAGCATGGCCAACGTTGAGGCCGAGGCCGCGCACTCCGGTTCACTGCTGCGCTGGACCCGGCAGATCCTCAGCGTCCGCAAGAACCATCCGGTGTTCGGCCTTGGGGGCTTCCGGCACATCGAGGCCGACCATGAAGTGGTGCTGGCCTACGTACGGGAATTGCCGGCGGGCAACCCCGAGGGCGAGGACGCAGAGACCATTTTGTGCGTCTTCAACCTCTCCCAGCACCCAGTCGCGGCAACTTTGGACATCCCCGAATTCGCGGGTCGCGGCCTGCGCGATATTTTCGGCGGCCAGCCCTTCCCGGCCGTCGGAGACAACGGTCACCTGACCGTGATGCTGGGCAGCCACAGCTTCTATTGGCTGCGGGTGCGCTCGGCCTTTTCCAATCCATCGTCGCCTTTTACCCAGGCGATTCCCGTGGTGACCTCCAAAGGATGAGATGAGCAAGGACAACTTGAACCCCTCCATTGAAGGACTTCTCCTGACCTGGCTGCCAGGCAAGCGCTGGTTCCCCGTCAAGAGCCCCGACTTTGCCCTGAAGCAGGTGGGCGGCTTCAGGCTGCCCGGTGCCGACGGCGATACCGCGTTTGAAGTGGTGTTGCTGGCGGTCACCTACCGGACGGCCGACGGCGGTCCCCGGACTGACGTGGTGCAGGTTCCGTTGAGTTACAGGAAACAACCACTGGTGGATGCTCCGGCAGCATTGTTGGGCGAGTTTACTGACGATTCCGGCCTGCGCCTGGTGTACGACGCCGTCTACGATTCGGAATTCATCACCGCGTGGCTGAAGCTCATGCGGAGCGAAGGAACTGTTCCGGGCCAAGGCACGGCCGGCGCCCAGGGGCACCTGACCCGTGGCCGCGTGTCGCTGCCTGGAGACCCCACCTCCGTCCGCGTCCTGTCCGGTGAGCAGTCCAACACCTCAGTCATCATCGACGACGGTGACTCTGCTGCCATCCTGAAGATCTTCCGGGTGCTGGCGGCCGGAAAAAACCCTGAGGTTGAACTTGGCGCTGCCCTGACCGCAGCCGGGACCAGTGAGGTTCCCGCCACGCTGGGTTGGATCACCGGTTCCTGGGATGGGCCGGGAACGACCCGCTCCACGGTGGCCACCGGCGAGCTGACCGTGGCGCACGAATTCCTGCTCGGTGGGCTGGATGCCTGGCGGTTGGCGGTGGAAGCGGCCGCTGCAGGCAAGGATTTCACTGCAGAGGCCCGGGGTCTCGGAGCCGCCACGGCGACCGTTCATGCCAGGCTTGCAGAAACTTTCGGCACCCAGGACGGACAGGAACAGGGCTCGGACATCATTGCCACTGTAGCCCGGCGCGTCCGCCAGTCGTGGGCGGAGGCCGCGTCCGCCGTCGGGCCTTATGACGGGAACCTTGAGGAACTGCTGGCGGCTCTGGATCCCCGGGACGTAGGGCAGTTGCAGCGCGTCCATGGTGATCTCCACCTGGGCCAGATTCTGCTGGTTCCCGGCGAAGGGTCCCTGTCCGGCAGCGATGGGCAGGCCGGCCGCTGGGCCATCCTCGACTTCGAGGGTGAGCCGCTCCGGACCATCGACGAGCGCAACAGCCCGGATCTTCCCCTGCGCGACGTGACGGGCATGCTGCGGTCATTCGACTACGCCGCCGGTGCTGCCGAACGCGAAAACGAAGAAACCGCAGCCAAGGTGCCCGAAACCTGGGTGGATGACTGTGCTGCAGCGTTCCTTGAGGGGTACAGCGATGTCACCCCGGGAACCATAGACCGCCGCTCGCCGCTCTTTGTGGCATTGTGGCTGGACAAGGCCTTATACGAGGTGGTGTACGAGCTGCGGAACCGGCCGGATTGGCTGGCCATCCCGGTGAATGCATCGCGACGAATCCTCGACAACACAAACCGCGGAAAGCACGCGGCAGCTATAGCGGAAGGTAATGACATGACTGGCTCTGCACGCACCGAACGGCCCCGAGTTCCCCTGCACGTGGACTCCGAGACCTTGGAACGCGTGGCAGCCGGCGCCTACCACGCGCCGCATTCGGTCCTCGGCGCCCACTTGGACGACCACGGACACGTCACCATCCGTACTGTGAAGCACCTCGCCAAGTCCGTGGCAGTGGTGACCGAGGCGGGCCGTACCGAGGCCACGCACGAGTCCCACGGCGTCTGGACTGCCGTCCTTGAACCCCTGCAGGCGGGCCACGTGCCGGACTACCGTCTGGAAGTGGTGTACGACGTCGAACCCGTCACCATCGATGACCCGTACCACTACTTGCCTACCGTGGGTGAGGTGGACCTGCACCTGATCGGCGAAGGACGCCACGAGCGCCTCTGGGATGTGCTTGGTGCGCACGTCCAGCATTATCGTTCCGCGCTCAGCGAGGTGGACGGTGCCTCCTTCGCCGTCTGGGCTCCCAATGCCCAAGCCGTCCGGGTGAAGGGCGATTTCAACGGGTGGGACGGTCGATCCCACGGCATGCGGTCCCTGGGCTCCTCCGGGGTGTGGGAAATCTTCATTCCGGGCGTTGTAGCAGGGGCGTGCTACAAATACGAGATCCTGACCAAGTCCGGTCACTGGATAGAGAAGGCCGACCCCTTGGCCTTCGGTACCGAGGTCCCGCCGTTGACGGCATCGCGCGTGGTTGAACCCGGCTACCGCTTCAAGGATGCGGAATGGATGGCGGCCCGGGCCCAAAAGGACCCGCACAATTCGCCGATGAGCGTCTACGAAGTCCACTTGGGCTCATGGCGGCTGGGCCTTGGCTACAAAGAGCTCGCCAAAGAGCTGGTTGACTACGTCAAATGGCTTGGCTTCTCGCACGTCGAGTTCATGCCGGTGGCCGAGCACCCCTTCGGCGGTTCGTGGGGTTACCAGGTGACGTCCTACTTTGCGCCGACGTCACGCTTCGGCCACCCGGATGAGTTCCGGTTCCTGGTGGACTCCCTCCACCAGGCCGGAATTGGTGTGCTCTTGGACTGGGTCCCGGCCCATTTCCCCAAGGATTCCTGGGCTTTGGCGCAGTTCGACGGCCAGCCGCTCTATGAGCACTCCGATCCCGCGCTGGGGGAGCACCCGGACTGGGGAACCTTGATCTTCGACTTTGGACGCAGCGAGGTCCGGAACTTCCTGGTGGCCAACGCGCTGTACTGGCTGGAGGAATTCCACATCGACGGCCTGCGGGTAGACGCCGTGGCTTCCATGATTTATCTGGACTACTCCCGCGAGGAAGGCCAGTGGAGGCCCAACAAGTTTGGCGGCCGCGAAAACCTTGAAGCGATTTCCTTCATGCAGGAAGTCAACGCCACGGTCTACAAGTCGCACCCGGGGGCCATCATCATTGCCGAGGAATCCACGGCATTCCCCGGCGTCACCGCTCCCACCAACCACGGCGGGCTGGGCTTCGGACTCAAATGGAACATGGGGTGGATGCACGATTCCCTCAAGTACATTTCAGAGGACCCCATCAACCGCAAGTGGCACCACGGCACCATCACGTTCTCCCTGGTTTACGCTTTCACCGAGAACTTCCTGCTGCCCATCAGCCACGATGAAGTAGTTCACGGCAAGGGCTCCATGCTGCGGAAGATGCCAGGGGACCGTTGGCAGCAGCTGGCAAACCTGCGTGCGTTCTTCGCCTACCAGTGGGCGCACCCGGGCAAGCAGCTGATCTTCATGGGTACCGAGTTCGGCCAGGAAGCAGAGTGGTCCGAACAGTACGGACTGGATTGGTTCCTCGCTGACATTCCCGCACACCGCGGACTGCAACTCCTGATCAAGGATTTGAACGGGCTTTACACCTCCACGCCTTCCTTGTACCAGCGGGACAACGAGGCCGGCGGTTTCCAGTGGATCAACGGCGCGGACGCTGACCACAACGTCCTCACTTTCATCCGTTGGGACCACGAGGGCAAACCCTTGGTGTGCGCAGTGAACTTCTCCGGTGCTCCGCACAAGGACTACATCCTGGGTGTGCCTGCTGGTGGGGAATGGACCGAAGTCCTCAATACCGACTCCGAAACCTACGGCGGCTCCGGAGTCCTGAATGCAGGATCCCTGACGGCATCGACTCCCGGAGCAGATGGGCAGCCCGCAGCGTTGACAGTCACCCTGCCACCGCTCGGTGCTTCGTGGTTCACCCTGGCGGACTGACCCTCGTTACCTTTTTCGTAGCCCGTTTCCTGGTGCAGGATATGGGTGTGCTGGCCTGCTGATCCCTTCATGATTGGGACCCTCTGTTGATTCGATGATCTTGGGAGTGTTGTCACCGGGGTTGGTAGGTGCCGGGAGACCGCTGATAGGGGCAGGACAGTTCGGGAACGTCGTGCGTAACGTGGGTGCCGGGTCCTGACACCGCTGGCGGGCCAGTGCGGTAGTTGACTACGACTGGAGGTGCCAGATGATCACGAACCACGACGCTGTTGAGGTTTTCGTTGGCCTCGATGTTGGTAAGGGCGTCCATCATGCCGTTGCCGTGGACCGGGCAGGCAGGAAATTGCTGGACCGGGCGCTGCCCAACGACGAAGCCAAAATCCGGGAGATCATGGCCGAGCTGGAGGACAACGGCCGGATCCTGTTTGTTGTTGACCAGCCCGCCACCATCGGTGCGCTTCCCGTCGCGGTTGCCCAGGCCGCCGGGGTGCTGGTCGGCTACCTGCCGGGCCTGGCGATGCGCCGGATCGCGGATCTTCACCCCGGAGAGGCGAAAACCGATGCCCGGGACGCGTTCATCATCGCCGAGGCCGCCAGGACCATGCCGCATGCCCTGCGCTCGGTTCAGTTGGTCGATGAGCAGCTCGCTGAGCTGAGCATGCTGTGTGGGTTCGACGATGACCTGGCCAAGCAGGCCACGGCGACTTCGAACCGGATCCGCGGGCTGCTCACGCAGATCCACCCAGCTTTGGAAAGGGTGCTCGGACCCTACATGGACCACCCGGCGGTGCTGGATCTGCTGCGGACCTGGCCTACCCCTGAAGCGCTCCGTCATGCGGGCCGGCGCCGGATCGGGAACCGGCTGACCAACCTCGCTCCGCGGATGGGTGAACGTCTTGCCGATGAAATCATCGAGGCCCTGGGCCGGCAAACCGTCACTGTCGTTGGAACGAACGCCGCAACCATCGTGCTGCCCCAGCTCGCGGCCATGCTCGCCGGGCTCCACGAAAGCCGCGCCACGGTCCTGACCCAGGTCGAGACTCTTGTGGAGGCCCACCCTCTTCACCCGGTCCTGATGTCTCTGCCGGCCGTGGGCATCAGGACCGCTGCACGAATCCTCACCGAAGTCGCCGGGAAAGACTTCCCCACCTCCGGGCACCTGGCCTCTTACGCGGGACTGGCCCCTGTTACCTGGCGCTCCGGGTCTTCCATCCGTGGCGACCATTCCTCCAGGAAAGGCAACAAAGCCCTCAAACGAACCCTGTTCCTCTCCGCGTTCGCCGCGCTCAAAGACCCGCCCTCCCGGGCCTACTACGACCGCAAACGAGCCGAAGGAAAACGCCACAACCAAGCACTCATCGCCCTGGCACGACGACGCTGCGACACCCTTTACGCCATGCTCCGCGACGGCACCCTCTACCAACCCCCAACACCCGCAACCGCTTGACGAAAAACATAGGGGCACTCCCACATCACCGCCCTTTTCCAGCGTCCCTCTCTCACATAACAGCCGCTTTCGAGCAACGCTCCCTCACTCAGGTGGGGGAGCGTTGCTGGTTCCGCCCGGCTTTGGTTTGCGGCCCGGTTCAGGGGCAAACGTCCGACGACGGCGGCCCTCACCAAGGTGGCTTTGCCAACGGGGGCAAAGTGTGGGTATAGTTAGTACCCGCGCTGCTCCACTGGTTGAGACCGCAAACTGACAAGAAACCGCAAGGAAAAATCAAGTCAGTCTTGCCGATTTGACTCAGGTGAAGCTAGCCGGTAAGTTTGAAAAGTTGCTCCGGAGCGACCAGCCAAGGCTGGTGGTGACGTTCTGGATTAGTGACCTGTTGTTTGAGAACTCAATAGTGTGCCAAGTTTGTTGATGCCGATTGTTTTATTGATTGGTTGAAATTATGGCCGGGTTGCTGCGCACCCCCGTGTGTGGTGGTCTGGTTTTCAGCTGGTTTCGAATTTTGTGCAGCCGCGTCCTGTCGTTATTTCCGGTGGGTGTGGTTGTGTCTGTTTGATTTGTTTTACTTCAACGGAGAGTTTGATCCTGGCTCAGGATGAACGCTGGCGGCGTGCTTAACACATGCAAGTCGAACGATGATCCCAGCTTGCTGGGGGATTAGTGGCGAACGG
>NZ_FMWE01000015.1:0-33469 GCF_900102805.1 Arthrobacter sp. UNCCL28 | reverse complement strand
GTTACGGCGGTCATAGCGTGGGGGAAACGCCCGGTCCCATTCCGAACCCGGAAGCTAAGACCCACAGCGCCGATGGTACTGCACCCGGGAGGGTGTGGGAGAGTAGGACACCGCCGGACACACATTAGGCAAGAGCCCCGACCCCAGGTCGGGGCTCTTCCCCTTTAACCACCACAACCACCTTTTACGGACCACCCTCGCAACCACCGTTTCACGGACCGGACCGGACCGGACCAGACCAGCACGGCCCCGGTCGCCACCAGAACACCGGCCAGGTAGCTTTCTGCCGGCACCGGTAGAGTTGGTGGTCATGGAAAACCTCTTCAGCCACCCAGCCTCTGAGTCCGAGCCGTCACAGCCAGTGGGCGATGCACTGGAGCCGCTCATCTTCAGCGTTGTAGTGCCCACCAACATTTCGCACGCTTTCCAAGGATTCACCGATCATCCGCACCTGTGGTGGCCGCTGGAGCAAGAGAGTGTCTACGGCGTTGGGTCCCATGTGGAGTTCGAAGAGAACCTGATTCTTGAGACGGCCGAGGACGGGCGTACCTCGGTCTGGGGCACCATCGACGACTGGCAGCCCCCACTGTCTTTCCATGCCAGCTGGTATCCGGCCGGCACTCCGCTGTGGTCCACTGAGATCCGCGTGGTCTTTGGCGCTGTGGAGGACGGGACCGAAGTACGTCTGATCCACGACGGGTGGGAAGGCGCCGAGGATCCCGCGGCTTCGCGTGCGTCCTACGCCGAAGGTTGGCCGCGTGTTCTGGATCGCTACGCCAGGTTCATGGGCGGAGCCATTGCCTAGGATCCGCAGGCTTCATTCGAGTGACTGGCAGTTGCTGCGTGAGGTTCGGCTGGAAATGCTCGCGGACACCCCCATGGCCTACATTGAGAGCCTTGAGTCAGCACGCCGGCAGACCGACACGCAGTGGCGGGAACGTGCCGCGGCCATGTCCGGGGACAACAGCTTGACCTTGGTGGCCGATGCCGGTCATGAGGGCAGCAAATTTTGTGCGTTGATGCGTGTGGTCCTCAAGCACCCCCAAAGCCCGGAGAAGCCGCTGCAGGCCATGCTCATCAGCGTTTACGTGGCTCCGCGGCTCCGGGGCTTGGGTCTGGCCGATGAGCTCCTCAACGAGGCCTGCAAAGCGGCCGGGGAAGAACTCGGGGCGCAGACTATCGAGCTCGGGGTCCACGAGGACAACGCACGGGCTCTGGCGTTTTACCGGCGTCATGGCTTTGAGGCAACAGGCGCCAGCCGGGTTTATCCGCAAGACACGTCCAAACGCGAGCTCACCATGGAACGGCGGCTTGCTGAGGGAGCCACCGGCATATCCCGGCAAGGACTGAACGCCTAGGAGGTCCCTGCCCTGGGAACGGCGGTGCTTGACCGGACTACCAACTTGGTGGGATGTTCGGTGTCAGCTGGTTCAAGGACCATTCCCTCGGCGATCGCACCCAGAAGTGTACGGACAGCCAATGCTCCTTGGCCTTTGGCATCCTGGTCGATGGTGGTCAGGCCCAGGACGTTGCCAAGATCGTGTCCGTCGATTCCCATGACGGAAAGGTCATCCGGAATTCGGAGCCCGAAGTCCCGGGCAGCCAGGATAGTGCCGATGGCCATTTCGTCGGAAGCGGCAAAAACAGCGGTGGGCCTGTCAGGGGCGCCGGCAAGCAGTTGTCTGGCTGCGGCGTAGGCGCCTTCGATGGTGAAGTCCGCGGAAACGATCCATTCGGGACTGACGGCGCATCCGGCGTCGTTCATTGCGTCTTCGAATCCGCTCCGGCGGGTTCCCGGAAGATGGAAGTCTTGGTCGTAGGCCTCGTTGCCGGTAATGTGCGCGATCTTGGTGTGACCCAGGCCGAGCAAGTGGTTGGTGGCCTTTCGCGCGATAGCGGAGTCGTCGATCCTGATGGTAGAGGCTCCGGGCAAAGGACCTCCGATGCCGACGATTGGCCGGTGCATCGCGTGGAGCTGCTGAAGTTCGGCTTCGCTCAGTTCCAGTGACACGGCGATCACCGCGTCAACACGTTTGCGCAGGAGGAAGTCGTTGAAGACGCTGTGCCGGTGCTCGGTGTTTTCGCCGATGTTGTAAAGGGTGAGGTCGTAGCCGGCTTCGAGAAGCGCGGCCGAGACGCCCTCGATCACCGCTGAGAAGAACCAGCGGTGGACCGAGGGCACCACCAAGCCGACGTTGTGCGTGCGCCCGGAGGCCAGGCTTGAAGCATGGTAGGACAGGACAAAGCCCAGCTCGGCGGCGGCTGCGCGTGCACGCTCACGGCTTGCGGGCGATACGTTGCCCTTGCCGCTAAGCGCCCGTGAAACTGTGGCAACGGACAGCCCTGCGCGCTCGGCTACGTCCTTGATGCCCGTCATGCCGCTCCTTGGTGAAAAATCAGCTGACTGTCAGCCAGATTGTCTCCCCTGAGCCTAGTTGATCCGGGCCTGCTTGATCTGAACCCAGTGCCGCAGCACTGCGCAGGATGGTGGCACCATCCGGGAGTGGCAGCGGATCGGCACCGACGTTCATGACCACCAGCGTGTTCCCGTTCAGGTAGGCCAGTGCGGACTCCGTGCAGTAGTCCTCCACCCAGGCGAGGGAGCCCTCGCCGAGCCGGTGCTTGGCGCGTTCAGCGAGCATGGCACGGTAAAGGTTAAGGTGCGACGCCGGATCGGACTCCTGCTTGTCCCTTGCCAGTGCGGGCCAGGACTCGGGCTGGGGCAACCAGGGATCACTGCCGCTGCCGAACCCGGAGTGGGGTTCGGACGAACGCCAAGGCAGCGGCACCCGGCAGCCGTCGCGGCCAATGCGGGCTCCGCCCGTGCGGACGAAGGTTGGGTCCTGGCGCATGCTGCCTGGAATGCTGGAGGAATCGGGGAGGCCCAGTTCTTCGCCTTGGTAGAGGTAGGCACCGCCCGGGAGCCCGAGCATGAACAACGTTGCCGCGGCAGCCCGGCGTCGTCCGAGTTCTTCGTTGGGCTGCGCGTCGTCCGGGCCGATGCCGTCGCCGTCGCGGGGCCCCGGTCCGTCGTACCCGAACCGTGAGACGTGTCGGACAACATCGTGGTTGGACAGCACCCATGTGCTGGGAGCGCCCACGGCGTCGAGGGACACCAGGGAATCGGTGATGATGTGGCGCAGTCGGTTAACGTCCAGCCCGGCATGCAGGTAGGGGAAATTGAACGCCTGGTGCATTTCATCGGGGCGGACCCACTGGGCCAGCCGGGGGAGCGGATCCACATTTGCTTCGGCGCAGAGGATGCGGTCAGGACCGTATTCTTCCAGGATGGAACGCCAGCGGCGGTAAATGTCATGGAGGGCCGGCTGGCCGAACATCGGGGCATCCTGGCCGGGGAAGCCATCGGAGCTGTTGCCGTCGGCGCGTCCGCCCCAGTTGGGCAGTCCGGCTGCCTTGACCAGCGCGTGGGCGACGTCGACGCGGAACCCGGAAATTCCGCGGTCCAGCCAGAAGCGGAGGACGCGTTCGAACTCAGCGTGCACCGCCGGGTTGTCCCAGTTGAAGTCAGGCTGCGAGGAGTCGAAGAGGTGGAGGAACCATTGCCCCGGCCGGCCGTTTGGCTCCGTGATGCGTGTCCACGCCGGGCCGCCAAAATGGGACTGCCAGTTGTTGGGTGGCTCGTTGCCGTCAGGTCCCTGGCCGTCGCGGAAAATGAACATGTCCCGCTCGGCGCTGTGGGCGCCCGCAGTGAGTGCTGCCTGGAAGGCCACGTGCTGGTCGGAGCAGTGGTTGGGAACGAGGTCCGCGATAACGCGCAGGTTGAGCCTGTTGGCCTCGGCGATCAGGGCATCGAAGTCGGCCAGGGTACCGAACAGGGGATCGACGTCGCAGTAGTCGCTGACGTCGTAGCCTGCGTCCCGTTGGGGTGAGCGGTAGAACGGCGACAACCATACGGCGTCGACGCCCAATCCGGCCAACTGGGAGAGCTCGGCGGTAATCCCTGCCAGATCGCCGATGCCGTCGCCGTTGAGGTCGCGGAACGAGCGCGGGTAGATCTGGTAAATCACAGCCGAACGCCACCATCCGTGCGCCTTGGAGGCGTCGTGGACCGGGGTCAGCTGGGTGAAAGCTGCAGTGGGCTCGTGGGCCGCAACCGAGAGCATTGAATCAACGGACATGAACACATCGTAAAAGAGATTTTGGAAAATTGTAAACGCTTCCAGTCCTAAGGGTGCTGTCTTTTCGACCGCTCCGCAGGGTGGGGTTTTCATATCCACATGATGGGCTGTAGTCTGTGGAAGCGCTTGCAGTTGTGAGCCATATCACCAGCGTTGGAGTGGCCTTGGAGCCCTTCCCGACGCCATGCTCAATATTGCCCAGCGAAAGGCATTGCTTGCCGCCCCACAGTACGGGACCGGAAAGGTGACCTCGGCACCTGCCGGGCCATCCGGCGTCGACGGTGTTTTCCTGCGCGACAGTGTTTGCCTGCGTGCCGGTGGTATCTCCGCAGGATTCTGGGCGATGCCGGGGACAACGATTCCCACCCCCTGAGCCGGACCACAGCAAGAGCCCGCTTGATTGCCCCTGCGTGGTGACCCCTGCCTAGTGACCCCTGTCTGGTGACACCGAAGCCCGCGGCATCGACCCCATGCCGCTCTGGCTAGACTGTGAGCACTGAATACGCTGCGAAGACTGCCGGTTTGGCGTGTCCGCGGCACCCATGTGGAGGTAGTGCTTTGTCGGACGAAACGGCTGTGGCCGGTACATCAGAGGAACGCATCAAGGACCGCACGGTCGGGCATGCTGAGCAGACCCGGCCGACAACCGGGCAACGGGCTTTCCTGCAGGAGTTGGCAGCCGGGCTTCGGGCCGGGCAAATGGCCGATGATGAAGAAACCCTCACCACCTACTCCATCGACCAAGGCCCGATGCTGGAAAGGCATCTGCCCCTGACCGTCGTGTGGGCCGAATCGGTGGAAGACGTCCAACACATCGTCCGCACCTGTGCCGCACATCAGGTACCGATCGTCGCGCGGGGCGCGGGAACCGGCGTTTCCGGAGGTGCGCACGCCACCAAAGGATGCATCGTGCTGGGCCTTGAACGGATGAACCGCATCCTTGAGCTCAATCCCGACGACGAAACCGCCGTCGTCGAACCCGGTGTCATCAACGCTGACCTCAACGCCGCAGCAGCCAAGCACGGCCTGATGTACGCGCCCGATCCGGCCAGCTACAAAATGTCCACCATCGGCGGCAACGTGGCCACCAACGCAGGCGGATTGCGCTGCGCCAAATACGGAGTAACCCGCGATTCCGTGCTGGCCCTGGATGTTGTCATGGCCGACGGCTCCCTCATGCACACCGGCCACCAAACCTTCAAAGGGGTTGCCGGGTACGACCTCACCGCGCTGCTGGTAGGTTCCGAAGGGACCCTGGGAATCGTGGTGGGCGTGACCGTCCGCCTGAAATACCTGCCCCGCGAAGTGCACACCATTGCCGCGTTCTACCAAGACTTCCGCAGCGCCGCCGCCGGCGTGCTCGCGGTGGGCCGGGCCCGTGTCCAGCCCGCCATCATGGAACTCCTGGACAACGGGACCCTGGTCCAGCTCGACGAACTCCACGGCGGCGACCTCCAAAAGCGCGGCAAATCCCTCCTGCTCATCCAGACAGACGGCTTCGGGGCGGCGGCAGAAGCCGACGTCGTCCGGCAAGTACTCGCCGACGGCGGCGCCACCGTGACCACCGAAGCCAGTGCCGAAGCCGAAATGCTCGTGGAACTCAGGCGCAACAGCCGCGGCGTAGAGGTAGACGACGAATTCAGGGTGGGCGAAGACATCGCAGTCCCGCGCTCCCGTCTGGTGGACTTCGTCGCAGAACTCGAAGCCATGGCCGCGCGGTTCCAGGTACGCCTCAAGGTGGTGGCCCACGCAGGCGACGGCAACCTGCACCCCACGTTTTGGATGGACCGCGTAGATCCAGCCACCGATGCCGACGCCTTGGTGCGCCTCAACGCTGCCCTTGATGAATCCATCCGGGTGGGCCTGGACATGGGCGGGACCATCACAGGGGAGCACGGTGTGGGCCAATACAAACTCCGCTGGCTCGGGCTGGAGCAGCCGCAGCCTGTGCGGGAGCTGCAACGGCGGATCAAGGAGTTGTTCGATCCTCAGGGGATTCTGAACCCGGGGAAGGCTATCTAGGCCTGCTTTTTTGGGGGCGGCTGCGGGTGTGGCCCGGGGTGGGGCCCGCAGGTGTGGCCTGTGGGGTGGGGCCAGTGGCCCGCAGGGCCGCAACGCTCGGCGCGCTCGGCCGTTCCTCCCTTAGACGCGCGCTGCCGCGTTCCGGCCCTGCGGGCCTCGCTCTCTCACATCCCCGGGGGTTTTGGGGGACGCTCTTTCAGGTCCCTTGGTGGTTTGGTCGGGCGCTCTTTCAGGTCCCCGGGGGTTTGGTCGGACGTTCTCTCAGGTCCCCTTGGGTTTTGGGGGACGTTCTCTCACATCCCCTTGGGTTTTGGGGGACGCTCTTTCAGGTCCCCGGGGGTTTTGGGGGACGTTCTCTCAGGTCCCCTTGGGTTTTGGGGGACGCTCTCTCAGGTCCCCGGGGGTTTTGGGGGACGTTCTCTCAGGTCCCCTTGGGTTTTGGGGGACGCTCTCTCAGGTCCCCTTGGGTTTTGGGGGACGTTCTCTCAGGTCCCTTTGGGTTTTGGGGACTTTCTCTATGTTTGCGACCTTTCTTGGTATTCCAAATCCGTTGGGAGTGGATCACTGTTGTATCGTGTCGGCTTATTTGACGGCATTTACTTTCTTCTGTTCTCCTCTTAGGCTTGCTTGGTATACCAAAGTTGCTATGAGGGGAATGACGTGCGCGAGAAGCGGCAGGGTGGTGCTGGACTGGGTCCGAGGCTGACAACGGGGTTGGTTTTGCTTGCGCTGGTGATGGTGTCGGTTAACCTTCGACCCGCAATCACCACCATTGCCGGAGTCATGAACCAGGTGCCGGTGGTCTTCGGGCTCGACGCCGCTTTGCTGCCCCTGCTGGGAACTCTGCCTGTGCTGGCCTTTGGGGTTTCAGGTCCCATTGGGCCGTGGCTGGCCAGGCGCCTGGGTACCGGACGGGCCGTTGCCCTTGCATTGGTGGTCCTGGCCTTGGCGCTGATTGTCCGTGTGCTGGTCCCGGCCCTTCTCCTGCCGGGAACCTTCCTTGCCGGCATGGCCATCATGAGTGCCAGCGTATTGGTACCGCAGATCGTCAAAGCAAACCGGGGCACGGGATGGTGGACAGGACTGTGCACCATGGGATTCGGGTTGGGTGCAGCCCTTGGTGCCGGACTGGTCCAGCCACTGCAGCACCTCCTCGGTGGCAGCTTGCCCTGGGCTTTGGCCGTATGGGCGCTGCCCGCCCTCCTGGGTGCCCTCCTCATCCAACGGTCAGGAAGGGTCACGGCGGCAGGTACCTCGACGCCAGGTACCCCGACGGCAGGTACCCCAGCGGAAGGTGCCAACCGCGCGGCGGCCGGGGACACGACGTCGTCGGCTATCACCACGAAGCCGGGCCACACCGAGCCTGTCCTCGCTGAGTCGGCGCGGCCCCTGGCGCCGGAGTTGCCCCTCAGGAAGCAGCGCACCGCGTGGGCGGTGACGGCGTTTTTCGGCCTTCAAGCAATGCTGTACTTCGCCATCACTTCCTGGCTGGCGGTGTATCTGGTGTCCCGGGGAATCCCGGCTGCAGAGTCGGCCGCCCTGCTCGCGTGGTTCAGCCTCGCAGGGCTGCCGGCCAGTTTGCTGGCCCCTGTTCTCGCAGGCAGGCCCGGCATCTTGAGGATCATGGCGCCGGGGCTCGGGCTGTCGGTGGCGCTTGCCTTGGTGGGCGTATTGGCAGCGCCGGCTGAAGTGCAATTCCTCATGGTCGGGATCCTCGGGGTAGTCCAGAGCGCAGGCTTCGGACTCGCCATGGCCCTGGTGGTGATCCGCTCGGCCGGACCCCAATCGGCAGGACGACTCTCCGCCATGAGCCAGGGGATCGGATTCGCCGTCGCATCGCTCGGCCCGCTGGGAGCAGGATTGCTGCACACCAGGACCGGTGGTTGGGAAGTGACGTTCCTGGCGCTCGCCGCTGAAGCCGTGGTGCTGGCCATCGCAGGGTTCCTCGCCATCCGTGGGCCCCTGGTCAGTGTTGGGCGTGCACCGGCACCAGCTGACCTTGAGTCCAAACACAGCCTGGTTCGGTAGCCAGACCGAACAGGCATGCCCGGCCCTGTCCGGGCACACCTCTCCGGCCCGGTTCGTTAGCCCCACCGAACGCACCTGTCCGGGCACACCTGCCCTGTCCGGGCGCACCTGCGCGGCGTATCCTCGGCGGTATGACGAACTCACCATCGGGGACCGATCAGCCAGGCAAGCCCGCCACCGAAGTCCTGGAAACCAACGAATGCTGGGAGCTCCTCAGGGGTGTCTCCGTAGGCCGGCTCGCGGTGTGGGTGGATGACCATCCGGACATCTTTCCTGTGAACTACAAGGTAGACCACGGCACCATGGTGTTCCGGACAGGTGAAGGCACCAAACTCCACGCAGCCCTCAGCGATGCTCCCGTCGCGATAGAGGCTGACGGTGTTAGCGCGGAGACGGGTGTGGCGTGGAGCGTGGTGGTCAAAGGCCAGGCAGCCGCTGTGAAGCTCACCCAGGACGTCCTCGACACCGTGGGGCTCCTCCTCTTCCCCTGGGAGGCAGGGCAAAAGGACCAGTTCATCCGGATCACACCCAGCACGGTGACAGGACGCCGCTTCAAGGTGACGCCGCCAGTAACCTGGTGGACGCCGCTGGACGATGCTCCCACCGCGCGGAGCGAGTAGTACTTAACGACGAAACCCGCCCTTGACCAATCACCCCCGCGTTCAATTGCGGGGGATCGACCAAGGGCGGGTCCGGGAAAGGTTAGACCAGCTCCAGCTGGTCAGCCACGATCTTGCCCTGGTGGATCACGGTCCGGTCCTTGCCGCGGTCCATGACGGTGGAGGCCACTGTTTCGCCGTCCACCAGCAGCAGTTCTGCGGGGTCGCCAACCTCGACGCCGGGGCGGTGGGTTATGTCCTTGAGCCTGGTGGCGTTCGGGTCAAGGATGCTGGCGCCACCTATGGTGGCGATGGCCAGGCAGTGCTCGATCAGCTCGTCCTTGCGGAAGCCGTGGGTGAAAGCGAGCTGCCAGGTGCGGTCCAGCATGTCGGTGTTGCCGTAGGGGGACCAGTAATCGCGCTGGCCGTCCTCGCCCAGGCCCAGCCGTACCCCGGCCTCGGTCAGCAGGGGAATGGGCAACTGCCCGGCAGCCGAAGGAGCAACAGAGGCCAGGGAAACGTCCAGCTCCGCGAACGCATCAATCAGCCTGCGGGTGGTGGCCTCGTTGACGCTGCCCAGTTGATAGGCGTGGGACATGGTGACCTTGCCCTGCATGCCCAGTGCACGGGTGCGCTCAAGCACCAGGTCGGTGCTGAAGACCCCCAGCTCGCCGGGTTCGTGCAAGTGGATGTCGATGGGGACCTGGTACTTTTCCGCGAGGCCGAAGACGATGTCCAGGTGCTTGGCTGGATCACGGTCCAGGGTGCAGGGATCAATGCCGCCCATCACGTTGGCCCCGGCCTTGAGGGCCTCTTCCATCAGTTCAACAGTGCCCTCCTCCAGCAAGAGTCCGGCTTGGGGGAAGGCAATGATCTCCACCGATGCCTGGCCGGCAAACTTTTCCTTGGCGGCAGCAACGGCGTCGAAGCGCTCCAGCCGGCAGTCCACGTCAACCTGGGCGTAGGAGCGGACCCGTGTGGTGCCGCGTGCGATCATCCGTCCCAGGGTGTCGTTCACGCGATCCTGCAGGGGGACCTCCGCGTTGCGCCAGTTTTGGCGGTCGTTCATCATCATGGTCCACACGCCCGGTCCGCCGGTGTGTTCCCGGAACGGCAAGCCGATGCGCGTGGAATCCAGGTGGACGTGGACGTCGGAGAAGGACGGCACCAGAATCCGGCCCCGGCCATAGATGAGCGTGACACCGTCCGGAACGCTGCGGGCCGGGTCATGGGGTTCGACGGCGGTGATCTTGCCGTCAGCGATACTCACGTCGCTGAGCCCTTGACCCCAAGGACGGGCGGCGAGAATCAGGGTGTTCAATGGGTACTCCTTCGGTAGTGAATCTATTGCACGCCTGCCAGCACCGATTCCGCCATACCTGTGTGGTGGCAGGCGGGGGCAGCGGGCGTGGCTGGAGTGGGGATCTGGTCGATGCAGCGTTGCCGCTGATCCTCAGGCAAGGTGCCGATCAGCGGGCAGCGGGTCCGGAAGACGCAGCCGCTGGGCGGGTTGGCAGGGGAGGGCAGGTCGCCGCGAAGCCGGATCTTCACTTGTTCCCGTGCAGCGCGGGGATCCGGCAGCGGCACCGCGGAGAGAAGCGCCTTGGTGTAGGGGTGTCCCGGGTCGTTGAACAAGGCCTCGCGCGGCCCCTGTTCAACGATTTTTCCCAAGTACATCACCGCGACCTCATGGGAGATATGCCGCACCACGGACAGGTCGTGGGCGATGAAAATGTAGGAAACACCGGTATCGCGCTGGATCTGCTGCAGCAGGTTCACCACCTGTGCCTGAACGGAGACGTCCAGCGCGGATACGGGCTCATCACACACAATCACCGATGGGTTCAAGGAAATGGCCCTGGCGATGCCCACGCGCTGACGCTGGCCGCCGGAGAATTCATGCGGGAACCGGTTGTAGTGCTCGGGTTTGAGCCCCACCTGCTCCAGCAGTTCCTTGACCCGGTTCTTGAGTCCGCCCGGAGGGTTGATCTTTTGCGCCACCATGGGCGCTGCGATGGCCGTTCCCACGGTTTGCCGGGGGTTGAGGGAGGCGAAGGGATCCTGGAAGATCATCTGGACCTTGCGCCGGAAGTTGTACAGGTCCTTGCCACGCAAACCGCTGATGTCCACGCCGTCGATCACAATCCGTCCGCCGGTCGGATCCAAAAGGCGCGCAACCATCCGGCCAGTGGTGGACTTACCGCACCCGGACTCGCCCACGAGCCCCAAAGTCTGGCCGCGGGCAAGACTGAACGATACGCCGTCGACCGCTTTGACCGAGCGTTTGGCAGTCCCCGGAAGCAAGCCGCCCTTGAGTGGGAAGTGTTTTTGCAGGTTCTCCACCTGGAGAATGGGCTGATGTTCCATGGCGGGTCCTAACGCGAATTCCGGATGGTGATGATCTGCGGGCCGCTCAAGTGGCACCGCTTGCCGTGCCCGTCCTCGACCCGCAGCTCAGGGCGTTGACTGACGCAGACGCCGTCGCCGGCGAGTTCGGCGTATTGGCACCGCGCGCTGAAGATGCAGCCTTTGGGCAGGTCAAGGAGCGACGGCGGCTGGCCGGGTATGGGATTGAGCCTGCCGGAGGAACTGGTCAGCGTGGGCATCGAGTTGAGCAGGCCCAGGGTGTAGGGGTGCCGGGTGTCGTAGAAAATGTCATCAACCGGGCCGGACTCCACGCATTGGCCGCCGTACATGACCAGGACGTCGTCGCATACCTCGGCCACCACCCCGAGGTCGTGCGTGATGAGGATCAGCGCGGAGTTGGTTTCCTCCTGGAGCTCCGACATCAAATCCAGGATCTGGGCTTGGACCGTCACGTCCAGGGCTGTGGTGGGCTCATCGGCGATCAACAACTCCGGCTCGCAGATCAACGCCATGGCGATCATGGCACGCTGCCGCATGCCGCCGGAGAAGTGGTGGGGGTACTCGTCATAGCGCTGATCGGGGCTGGGGATACCCACCCTTCCCAGCATGTCGACGGCGGCCGCCCGGGCCTGCTTTTTGCTTGCCTTGTTGTGGACCAGGTATGCCTCGGCGATCTGGTGGCCCACGGTGTAGAAAGGGTGCAGTGCTGAGAGCGGGTCCTGGAAGATCATGCCGATGTTGCGGCCACGGAGCTGGCGCATGGCGGACTCGGGGAGGGCAACCAGGTCCTTGCCCTGGAACATCGCAGTGCCGGTGACCTGGGCCGAGGTGCCCTTGAGCAGGCCCATGAGCGCCTGGCTGGTGACGGATTTTCCCGATCCCGATTCGCCGACGATGCCAAGGGTTTGACCGCGTTCGAGCGTAAAGTCCATGCCGTTCACTGCGGAGACTACGCCGTCGTCCGTAGGGAATTTCACGGTAAGGTCGTGGACCTCCAGGAAGGGAGCAGTGCCGGCTGAAGGACCGCCGGGCCGGGCACCAGCGGTCTGGGTTGTGCTGTGTGCTGGGGTCATTGGAGCCTCACTCGGGGATCGATGGCGGCGTAGGCGAGGTCCACCACAACGTTGGCGACGATCACGAAGAACGCGGCCAGCATGGTGATGGCCATGGTGACAGGGAGGTCACCGGAGATGGCGGCATGCACTGCCGTGAAGCCCAGGCCGGGGACGGAGAAGATCTGTTCGGTCAGGACCGCTCCGCCCAGCAGCAGGCCGATGTCCATACCGAGCATGGTGACCACTGGGGTGATGCCTGCCCGCACGCCATGCTTGAACGTGACAGTGCGCGGTGCCAGGCCTTTGGCGCGGGCTGTCCGGATGAAGTCCTCGCCAAATGTCTCGATCATGTTGGTGCGGGTGACTCGGATATAGGACGCGCTGAAGAGGACAGCCAATGCAATCCACGGCAACAGGTAGTTGGCTACCCATGCTCCGGGGCCTTGGGGGCCAAAGGGGCTGTTGATCTCGTTGGTGGTGAACGGCAGGAGGTGGAGTTGGTTGACGAACAGGAGCAGCAGGAACAGGCCCGTCACGGGGATGGGCAGTGAGACGCCCACGGAAGCCGCGCCAACAATGAACTTGTCCATCGGCGTTCCTTTCCGCAGGGCAGCCAAAAGACCCAGGCCAACGCCGGTGATGGTCCACAGGACCAACGCGCCGATAGCCATGGAGAAGGTGTAGGGGAGTGAACGGGCAATGATGTCCGCTACGTTCTCATTGGTCTGGAAGGACTTGCCAAGGCAAGGCCATTCGCACAGCGTTTGTGCGCCGGGAGCACCAATCATCCGCGGCGAAAAGAGCCCCCGGATGTAGTCGGCGTACTGGACCAGGAAAGGCTGGTCCATGCCCAAGGCAACGCGGGCCTCGGCAACGCGCTCGGGCGTGCATTCCTGTCCGCAGGCAGCAGCGGCAGGATCCGAGGGGCCCAACTGGAAGAGCGTGAAGGTGATGAAGCTGACTGCGGCGAGAAGAAGGACCAGTGATCCGGTCCGGCGAAGAATGAAAGTCATCATGGTGGTGGTTGCGGGCCGCCCGTTGGTGCAGGCGGCCCGCTTCTCCTTCTGGACTATGCCCGAATAGTTTTTCGTAGTCCGGTTATTGCTCGACGCCGACGATCGAGAGGTCGATGCCGCCGAAGAAGTAGCCCACTTGGGCATTGCGGACATTCGAGCCCACCACGCTGTTGGTGTGGCTGCGGATGAGCGGGACGATCGGGTAGGTCTTCAAAGCAGACCCGAAGGCCTCGGACCACTTCTTGCCCAGTTCCTCGGAGGTGCCGTCCGTATTGCGGAGATCGAACATGGCCTTGGAAACTACGGGATCGAAGTAGCGGGACGTGTTGGAGAAGCCGTAGCTGGTGCCCTCGTTGTTCGGACCCAGCAAGGGATCTGCGGACGTACGGATGGACGCGGGGTCGGCACCGCCGCACCAGCCGGATCGGCCCATGTCCGGGAGCTGTTCGCTGGCCAGGACCGAGTAGTAGTTGGGTGCCGGAATCGCCACCAGTTCAACATCGATGCCCAGGGCCTTCAGGTTCTGCTGCACCACGGTGCCTGTGTTCTTGAAGGCATCCCGGTTGTTGGCGTAGCCGTAGGTGAGGCTCTTGGGGTAGTCCTTGCCTTCGAGGAGTTTCTTGGCTTCCTCCAGCTTGGGCTTGCCGGTGGGATCCAGCTCCAGCTCTGTCTCCACATAGCCGCGCATCTTGGAGTTCAACGGGCTCTGGGTGATCTCACCAAAGCGTCGTCCACCGTACTGGACCAGGATGGACTGGCGGTCCAGCGCCAAGGCGATGGCCTTGCGGACGTCCGGATCCTTGATCTTTTCGGTGTTCAGGCTCAGGACATCGTTGCATCCGAGCAGGCCCGAGGCCACGCGGTCTTTGACTTTGGCGTCCGCCAGTTTGGCAGAATCCGAGGTCTGAAGCGCACCGTTGGAGTCCAAGGTGATGGCGTTGGGGTCCGAGTCGGCCAAAAGCTGCTGGCTGATGGTGGCCTGGGACGTGGAGAGCGAGAAGCTGAACGTGTCAGGAAGTGCCGAACGGTTGGGGTCCGTGGCCGGATCCCAGTGCGGGTTGCGGACCAGCTTCAGGGACTTGCCGCGGTTGTAGGACTCCACCATGTAGGGCCCCGAAGACACAGGGTGGTTGGTGTAGTCCAGCTTGGTGTCCTTGGCCTTGGGCACCGGGGCCGTGTTGGAGCGTGATGCCAAGGCAGGAAACTCCGCGAACGGCTTCTTCAAATGGAAGACCACCGTACGGTCATCGGGTGTTTCCACCGCCTTGAGCACAGCGGAAGGATCCTTGTACGGACCCTTGTACCCACCGGCGTCGAGCGCTGCATTCAATTCCTGGGGCGCCTGGGTGTAGACGTCCTGGGCAAAGGTGCGCTCCACGCCGTACTTGATATCGGCCGACGTGATGGGCGTGCCGTCCTCGAACTTCACGCCTTCCTTGAGCGTGAAGGTCCAGCTGAGGCCGTCGTCGGAGACTTTGCCGGTATCCGTGGCGAGGTCCGGGACCACGGTTGGTGGCTGGCCGGCTGTTTCCTTGGCCATGGTCAGCGTGCGGTAGTACAACTGGCCGACGTTGGCGGTCTGGACATAGTTGCTGTTGCCCGGGTCCAGGGTCTGGAAGTCCGATGACATGAGGACGTTGATGTTGCCGCCCTTGCCGTTGAAGCCGGACTTGACCACGTTGGGGGCCAACTCAGTGACTGAGCCGGCCGTCTGTGAACTGCCGGGCTGGCTTTGGCCGGCTCCGCAGCCGGTGGCGGCCATGGCGATCAACACCGAAAGTGCCAGAGCTCTTGCAGGGGTTTTCATGGTGCTCCTTGTGAGGGTGTAAGGCGATGCGGGGATGAGGGTCAGTGCGAAATTTGCTAGCGGGAGGACTTGGGGTCAAGGGCGTCGCGGACTGCGTCGCCCAGGAGGTTGAAGGCCAGGACGGTGACGATGAGCATGATGCCGGGAACGGCGAGGAACCACGGATCGCTGAGGTACCAGTTGCCGGATTGGGCTGCGTTGAGCATCTGGCCCCACGACGGTGTGGGGTCCTTGACGCCGACACCCAGGAAGGACAGTGCGGCTTCTGCCGAAATGTTGGTGGGGATCAGCATGGTGGCATAAACCAGGACGACGCCCATGACGTTGGGAATGATCTGCCGGAACAGGACACTGAGGTGGGAAGCGCCGAAGGACCGGGCAGCTTCCACGAATTCGCGCTCGCGGAGGCTGAGCACTTGTCCCCGGACGATTCGTGCCAGGTAGGCCCAGCCAAAGAAACCCAGGATGATCACCAGCGAGGCCATGGGCAGGAAGCTGCCTTCGCCCAAGGGGGTGTCCCGGAGCCGTGACTGCAAAATGGGGGTCAGGGACAGCACCAGCAGAAGGTGCGGGAATGCCAGGAACAAGTCCATGATGCGGCTGATGATGGCGTCGGTCTTGCCGCCGAAGTAGCCTGCCGCCGCGCCGAGGACCGTTCCGAGGACCACGGAGACTGCTGTGGAGAGCAACGCGATGGTCAAGGAGACCTGTCCGCCGTAGGCAAGCCGGGCGAAGAGGTCGCGTCCCAGGCCGGGTTCCACGCCCAACCAGTGCTGGGCGGACGGATACATGTAGCCGGGCAATGGAAGTCCCGGGGTCTGAAAGTCGTCCAGGACATCCGGGCTGGTGTTGGACGTGAAGGGATCGTTGCCGGACATGGCGCTGAGGACGGGAGCCAGGATGGCGAACAACATGATGGCCACAACAACGCAGAGGCTAAGGAAAGCGATTTTGCTCCGCCGGATCCGCATCCAGGCGGTGGCGAGCAGTGAGCGGGCCTCGGCGGGCGCGGCCGCTTTCCCCTCCGGCCACGTTGCCGGAGGAGGCGGCGGGCTGCCGATGCTTGGTTCTGACTGTAACTGGGTCAACGGTTCTGCTCGATTCATGATCCAAGGAGCTGGCTCCGGAGTTCTTGTATACCAAAATAGACTAGAGCAGGATTCATGCGATGTAAATCACAAATAATGTACTGTTTGGAATACCAGAGACTTTTCTTTTGGGATCTGAACCACAAACAGGAAGAGGAGCTGCCGTGCGCACCAAGGTCACTGCCCGCTATGTGCTGGGCCATCACCACGGACGCCATGTGCTGCTGGATGACGCGTGCGTTGTCTACAGCGGGGATGTCATTGAGTACGTCGGCCATGACTACAACGGGCCCGTGGACGAGGAACTCCACACAGGGGAGGCCCTGCTGATGCCTGGATTGATCGACCTCGATGCCCTGACCGACATCGACCACCTCATCCTGGACAGCTGGGCAAGCCCGGAGCAGGCCAAGGGCCACCAGTGGTCCGAGGACTACTTCCGCAACCACCGGGCGGATGTCTTTAGCGCCCAGGAACGCCAGGAGATCCGCGAGTATGCGTTGATCCAGCTTCTCCTCCACGGCGTCACCACGTACATGCCGATTGCCTCCGAAGTGCATTCCGAATGGGCCGAGTCCTTCGAGGAACTGGCGGGGATGGCAGAGACCAGCCGACGCCTGGGCCTGCGTGGCTACCTTGGCCCCGCCTACCGCTCGGGCGTGAACGTCGTGTTGGACAACGGCGAACGCTCGGTCATGTTCGACGACGACCGCGGCCGTGAGGGGCTGGCGGACGCCTTGCGCTTCCTGGACCATGCAACGGAACTCAACGACCCCCTGGTCAACGGTGTCCTGCTCCCGTGCCGCATAGAGACCCTGGACGTCGGGCTGCTTAAGGAGACCGCCGTGGCTTCCCGGCAACGGGATGTCCTGGTCCGCCTGCATTCGCTCCAGGGCCTGGTGGAACGCGAGCTGATCCTGCAATGGCACGGTGTGACGCCCTTGGAACTGTTGGACCAGACGGGCTTGCTCAACGAGCGGCTCCTGATCCCGCATGCCACCTACACTGACCGGAACCCTGCGGTGTTCGGTGAAGACCGGGGTGATCTCAAAAAGCTCGCGGACAGTGGCGCCAGCATCATCCACTGCCCGTTGACGTCCATGCGTTACGGCAGCACGCTGGATTCCTTCCAGGCCTACAAGGAAGCGGGCATCAACATCTCGCTGGGAACGGACTCGTTCCCGCCGGACCTCCTCCGGGGAATTGACGCCGGCGTGCAACTCGCCAAAATCCTGGCCGGGAGGAACGACGCCGGTGACGTCGCCGGATACTTCGACGCCGCCACCTTGGGCGGGGCACAGGCATTACGCCGTCCTGACTTGGGTCGCCTCGAGCCCGGCGCCCAAGCAGATATGGTGGCCTTCCAACTCGGAGACTTCCGCGACGGCGTCCATGACGACCCGTTGCGGACCCTCATCCTGAACGGCACGGCCCGCCAGGCGGTGCTTTCCGTGGTGGCCGGCAGAACCATCATGGCGGACGGCGTAATCGACGGCGTAGACCTGGGCTTCTGGCGGGCGAAGGGCCAGGAACTCTTCGACAAGATGCGCCGCGCCTACACCGTCCGCGATGCCCGGAACCGACCGGCCGATGAGCTGTTTCCTCCCGTGTATGCTCGGTTGGAACGCTGACCGGCGCCGACCGGCACAGGGAGCGGACGCCGGCATGAAGGGAAGTTTTACAGTGGCTGAGGCGATGCCGGACAACGGAAACGGCCGTGATGACGAGGCCCGTGCGGAGAACGTCTACCAACTGGTGTTGGAAGGCATTGTCACGGGGACCTACGCGCAGGGTATGCGGTTGCGCGAACGCGAGCTTTCCGAGCTCTACAACGTCTCCCGCATTCCGGTCCGGGAGGCCATCCAGCGCTTGGAACAGGACGGTTTCGTGGCGACGTTCCCACGCCGGGGTGCTGTGGTCCGGCAACTGACCCTGACCGATGTCAACGAGCTGTTCGACATCCGCCTGTGCCTGGAGACCTTTGCTGCACGGATGGCTGCCACCAGGGTTGCCGAGGGAAGCGACGGCGGACGTCTCCAGGAACTCATGGAAGCGTCCAAGATTGCCATTGACGAGGACCGGACTGACGACGTTGCCGTCATCAGCGCCGAGTTGCACGCCGAAATTGTGCGCCTGTCCGGCAACCGGCTGCTGATCGAGTCCGTGAAGCCCCTCTTTGGCCGGATGCGCTGGATCTTCGGACTGGCCCACAACCGCAGCAACGAACTCCAGCGTGATGAACACACCGAATTATGCAACGCGATCCTGAAGGGCAAGCCGGATTTGGCGTACTCCCTGGCGTACTCGCACATTGAGTTGGGCCGTGAGCCGGTCCTGGCCGGCCTGGCCGAAACCCTGGAACCGTGAGTTTTTGTACAGATAACGCCCATTAGAGGCCCTCTTCCGGGCGTTATCTGTACAAAAACTCCGCTAGTCGTCGGCGTCCGGGTACTCTTCCTCGTCTTCATCGTCGTAGCGCCCGGATTCCTCCACCTCGACCTCAAGGATCTTCAGCAGCTCAGTGTCCGGGTTCAGCATGATGGCGGCCTCGTCGCGGCGGTGCTGCAGCACCGTATCCAGGTAGGACTGCACCGTCTCGGCCAAGGGGACGTACCGGTCCTGCTTCTGGCTCATGTACCAGCGGTGCTCCAGGACCTCGTGGACCACTTCGGCCGGCTCCAGCTTCCCGGCCAAGTGACGCGGAATGGAACGCACAATGGGCTCGAAGATTTGGCTGACCCAGATGTGGGCGCTGATCTCCTCGTCCAGTTCCGGGTTGTTGTCCGCCCGGAACTGGTCCATGTCGTTCAGGAGCCGGCGTGCCTGGTTCTCCTGGGCGTCCAGACCGGTCAGGCGCAGCAAACGACGCTGGTGGTGGCCGGCGTCGACGACTTTTGGCTGGAGCTGGATGGTGGAGCCGTCCGCCGTGGTCTTGATGGCGTACTCCTCCACATCGAAGCCGAGCTCGTTGAGGCGGCGGATGCGGGCGGCCACACGCCACCGTTCGCCGAGTTCGAAGGACTCCTTCTCCGTCAGCTCAGTCCAGAGCCGGCGGTAGCTGTCCATAATCAGCTCACTGGTGGCCACGGGGTCCACCTTTTCCTCGATGAGCCCGCCGTCCAGCAGGTCCATCAGCTCGCCCGCGATGTTCACCCGGGCGATTTCGAGATCGTATTCGCGTTGTCCCATGGACAGGTCCGGGTAGAGCTCGCCGGTTTCAGCGTCCACCAGGTAGGCGGCGAACGCGCCGGCGTCGCGGCGGAACAAGGTGTTGGACAGTGAAACATCTCCCCAGTAGAAGCCCACAAGGTGCAGGCGAACCAGCAGGAGTGCCTGGGCGTCAATGAGGCGCGTCAAGGTGTCCTTGCGGAGCATCTGGGAGAACAGTGCACGGTACGGCATGGAGAACTTCAGGTGCCGGGTCACCAGCACCGGGTTCAGCGGCCGGCCATCCGCGGTGGTGCGTCCGGTGATCACAGCCACCGGCTCCACGCAGGGAACATCCAGCCGGGCCAGCTTCCGGAGCATGTGGTACTCATGGCGGGCCACGTGCTCCGAGGTTTCCTTGATGGCGATCACCGAACCACCCAGGTGCGCGAAACGCACGATGTGCCGGGAGATACCGCGGGGGAGTGCCGCAAGGTTTTCGGCCGGCCAATCCTCCAAGGCGATATGCCACGGAAGGTCCAACAGCTCCGGGTCCGCAGACGCCGCCGTGATGTTCAGGGAACCGATGACACTGGCGGGAGGCGCGGTGTCCTGTGCACTCGCCGCTTCAGTGCGGGGGAGCTTGCCGATCTGCCCGTAGTCGGTAGGTTCGTCGTGCCACTGGGCTCCGTTTTGCTCGCTCATGCCTCAATTGTTCCGTACTCAGCGGTGGCCGGCGTCCCGGCGTCCGGGAACGGCCACCTCGACGTTGCTGACCACTCGACGTCGGGCGCTGCTTCGAAAGCGACGCCCTGGTAGGCGAGCCGCTCGCCCAAGGCGCCGAGCCGACGTCGGAAGTCACCTGCGTTGCGGACCTCCTGGCCCGACCACGCGACTTCCGCCAACGAGACAGCCCTGGGGTAGAGGAGCCACTGGGCCTGGGCGTTGTTGCGGACGGTTTCAGTCCACAAGGGGCCTTCGATGCCCAGGATGTGTTGGTCCGTCAGGCCGCCCTGGGCCGGATCCCAGTTGTAGTACTCCGCCCATGTGAACGGCCCGCCTTCCACCCATTCGAGCCCAACAGGACTCTCCGGGGAGTACTTCTGGTCCAGATAGGTGTTGGCGGCCGGCGACATGATCACCGGCGAACCACCGGTCTCTGCCTGCTTGACCACCGGGGTGAGATCGCCGAACCAATACTGGATGACTGAACCTTGGGGGAGCTCACCCGCGGCGTACTCGTTCCAGCCCATGGCTGTCTTGCCGGTCGCGGCGGCAATCTTTGCGAATTCCTGCACCATGGCAACGTAGTCGTCGTGGTCGGTGACCTTCGCTTCGTCACCGCCGATATGGATGTACGGGCCTGCAGTGATCGCGGCGAGCTGAGCCAGGACCTCGCGGACGAACTCGTACGTGGCAGGAAGGGAACCGTCCAGTGTCGACCAACCGACGGCGGCGGTGGTGCTCATGGGCTTGGCCAGGCCATCGGCGTTAAGCTGCGGAATCGCTGCGAGGGCGGCATTGACGTGCCCGGGCAGGTCAATCTCCGGTATCACCAGGACGTTCTTGGTGGCGGCGTAGGCCTGGATGTCCTTGAAATCCTCTTGCGTGTAGAAACCTTCACGGCCCCTCACCGGCATGGCGGTAGGGACCTCAACGGCACCCTGTCCTCCCACGGCGGTGAGATCCGCGTACGGCAATCCCGACGGGTTTTGTTCCGGCTCGTGGATCTCGATGCGCCACGCCTGATCGTCCGTGAGGTGAAGGTGGAGGGCGTTCAGCTTGAACTGGGTCATGACGTCAATCTGTTCCTTGACCTCCTCCACCGTGAAGAAGCTGCGGGCAACATCAAGCATGAGGCCCCGGTAGGCGAACCTGGGTGCGTCGGCAATCTCGACGGCGGGAATCACCCAGTCGCCGTCTGGCCTACCGCTCTCGAGAGTGGCTGGGAAAAGCTGCCGGAGCGTCTGGACTCCATTGAAAAGTCCGGCCGGAGTGGAAGCCGTGAGCCCGACTCCGCTTTCGGTGACGCTGAGGGTATAGGCTTCCGGGCCGCCGTCGAACGCGTCCGCCAACTCGAGGGCAATATCGCCTGGGCGGGTGTCCTCGACGACGGGCAACTCGAAACCAGTGCCGGCGCGCAGCACCAGGCCCAGCTGTTCAGCGACCGCGGCAGCTGAGTCTGCCGCTGCGATCCGTGCTGTGGGGGCGAGGGTGAAGGCAGGGGTGTCCTGGAGCGCGACGTGGGAGGGGCGGGGGACCAGGTTATCTGTGGTGTTCATACCGTTCTTTCCGGGAGAAAGGTTAACGCGAGAGCGGCCCGACCTGGAGGGGTCGGGCCGCTATCAAGATGCGGAAATGAATGACGCGTCAGCGCCGGCCTGGACTAGTCGCCCAGGCGGAGGCCGGTCTTGGTGTCGAACAGGTGCACGTGGCCGGACTGCGGACGAACGAAGATGGACTCGCCCTTCATCGGGGGACGACGACCGTCGACGCGTGCAACGATGTCGTGGCTCTTGCCATCAAGGATGGTGTGGCCGTAAACATAAGCGTCGGCGCCGAGTTCTTCAACCACGTCAACCTCAACCTGCAGGCCCTCGCCGTTGCCGACCGTCTCAAGGTCTTCCGGACGCGAACCGACGGTGACGGTCCGGCCGTGAGCCTCTTCGAGAACGTCGCGCGGCACGGGGTAAACCGTTCCGCCGAACTGTACGCCGCCGTCGACGACCGGCAGTTCCAGCAGGTTCATGGCCGGGGAGCCGATGAAGCCTGCAACGAAGACGTTCTGCGGGCGGTCGTAAAGGTTGCGCGGGGTGTCGACCTGCTGGAGCAGACCGTCCTTCAGCACTGCGACGCGGTCACCCATGGTCATTGCCTCGACCTGGTCGTGGGTCACGTAGACCGTGGTGACGCCGAGGCGGCGGGTCAGGGATGCGATCTGCGTACGGGTCTGGACGCGGAGCTTGGCGTCAAGGTTGGAGAGCGGCTCATCCATGAGGAAGACCTGCGGGTTACGGACGATTGCACGGCCCATGGCAACACGCTGGCGCTGACCACCGGAGAGTGCCTTCGGCTTGCGGTCCAGGTACTGCTCGAGGTCAAGAAGCTTGGCGGCTTCGCGAACACGCTCGGCGCGCTCTTCCTTGGAGACGCCGGCGATCTTCAGTGCGAAGCCCATGTTGTCCGCAACAGTCATGTGCGGGTACAGGGCGTAGTTCTGGAAGACCATGGCGATGTCGCGGTCCTTCGGCGGAACGTCCGTGACGTCGCGGTCGCCGATCAGGATGCGGCCTGCGTTGACGTCCTCAAGACCTGCGAGCATGCGCAGGGAGGTGGACTTACCGCAACCGGAGGGTCCAACGAGGACCAGGAATTCGCCATCGGCGATGTCGATGTTGAGCTTATCGACGGCGGGCTTATCTGTGCCCGGGTACAGACGCGTAGCGTTATCAAAAGTAACTGTAGCCACAGTTATCAATCCCTTCACCGGCAGGTACGTGCCGGACGATCCGTTGTGAATGGTTCATTTTCTTCAGTTGAACTCCCCGGCCGATGGCCGGGGAGGATCGCATGACGCCGCACGGTACTGTGCGTCACATCACATCCAAGAGTATGTCAGACTTTTGGACTTACTACCTAAATGTTACGAACGTCACATGTTGCGCTGGTCACGCTTCAAGCCCCTGCCGTGACCCGCCGACGCTCACTGAGCAAGGCCTCAAGCAGCTCCGCCACGTGCACCGGCGCCTCCACCCTGTACTGGGCCTGGGTGAAGTCCAGGCCGACCTTGATGCCCACGTCATCGCCCAGGAGCCTGCCCAAGGCGTCTTCGTCAGTGACGTCATCGCCGGCAAACAAGATGGCCGTGGCCCCGGTTGCTTGCCGGAGGAACTCAACAGCTTCACCCTTGGAAGCGTGGACCACCGAGGTCTCCAGTACGCGCTTGCCGGTTTTGAGGTACACGCCCGGATGCTCGCGGAGCACCCGGGTGGCGGCCTCGACGGCGTCTTCCGCGACGTCGTCGTCGGCCATCCTGGTGTGGAGGACGACGCCGGCGGGCTTGTCCTCAAGCAGCGTCCCCGGAGCGATGTTCACGATTTCCGCGAGGACTTCACGGACCGCGGCCAGCTTGCTGCGCTGTTCGTCGTCCAGTTCCAGGCCCAGGGATCCTTCACCGAGCCAGACTTCGGCCCCGTGGCTGCCGATCAGCAGCGTGTCCGCAGGAGGGGAGGCGACCAGCCGCAGGCTGTCCAGTGCCCTGCCCGAGATGAGTGCCGTCGTCGTGCGTGGCAGTTCGGCGAGGGCCTCCAACGCCGCAGCGGAGCGGGGCAGCGGCCTGGCATCCTCCGCCCTGTCCACGATGGGGGAGAGGGTGCCGTCGAAATCAAGCGCCACCAGCAAGTGCTCCGTGCCGGATATGCGCCGGACTGCTTCGAGCAGCTCAGGCGATAGTGAGAGCTTCTCAGCTGTCATCGCGCACCACCTTCTCCTCCAGGGCGGCCAGGAACTCAGCCGACCAGTGATCGACGTCGTGATCCAGGATCTGCTTGCGCATCAGCTTCATGCGGCGTCGGGCTTCCTTCGGGGGCAGGTTCACAGCACGCAGGATGGTGGATTTGAGGCCATCGATGTCGTGCGGGTTGATCAGGAATGCCTGCTTGAGCTGGTCGGCGGCACCGGCAAACTCGCTGAGGACCAACGCGCCATCATCCTCGGATCGGGCCGTGACATATTCCTTGGCCACCAGGTTCATGCCATCGCGCAGCGCGGTGACCAGCATGACGTCCGCAGCGAGGTACAGCGCCACCATCTCCTCCACCGGATAGCTGTGGTGCAAGTAGCGCACCGCAGTGTTCTGGATGGTGTCGTAGGTGCCATTGATGTGGCCCACGGTGCCCTCGATCTCCTCGCGGAGCAGCCTGTACTGTTCCACGCGTTCCCGGCTGGGGCTTGCCACCTGGATCAGGGTGGCGTCCTCCACCTTGATGTGGCCGTCCGCCAAAAGTTCCTCGAAAGCCTTGAGCCGGTGCCGGATGCCCTTGGTGTAGTCCAGGCGGTCCACGCCCAAAAGGATGGTCTTCGGGTTGCCAAGGTCCTTGCGGATCTGCTGGGCGCGTTCAATGATCTCCGGCTTGGTGGCGAGCTCGCGGATCTGGGCAACATCGATGGAGATCGGGAAAGCCTGCGCCCTGGCGATGTGCGTTACCTCGCCGTCGGGGCCCTTGACGTGGACCTGCTGTTGCTTGACGCTGGCACCCAGGAAGCGGCGGGCAGAGCGCATGAAGTTGCCGGCATCGCTGGGACGCTGGAAGCCCAGGAGGTCCGCGCCCAGCAGGCCGTCAATGATTTCCCGGCGCCACGGCAGTTGGGCGAAAATTTCCGGCGGCGGGAAGGGGATGTGGTTGAAGAAGCCGATCTTGAGGTCGGGCCTCGTCTCGCGCAGCAGGCGCGGGACCAACTGGAGTTGGTAGTCCTGCACCCACACGGTGGCGCCATCGGCGGCATGCCGGGTGACGGCGTCGGCGAACTTCCGGTTGACCTTGCGGTAGGAGTCCCACCACGTGCGGTGGAACTCAGGCGGGGCAATGACGTCGTGGTACAGCGGCCAAATCGTCGCGTTGGAAAAGCCCTCGTAGAACAGTTCAACGTCATCGCTGCTCAGCTGGACCGGAATGAGGTCCATGCCCTCGTGGCTGAAGGGGCGGACCGTCTCGTCCGGGGCGCCATGCCAACCCACCCACGCGCCGTCGGACTTTGTCATCATTGGCGCGAGCGCCGTCACGAGGCCCCCGGGCGAACGCCGCCAGCCGTCGGCGCCGTGTCCGTCGTCATCACTGATGCGGTCCACGGGCAGCCTGTTGGAGACCACCATGAAGTCGAACTTTGTTGCCGTGGGCTTCTTGACTGGAGCAGCCCGAACGCCTTCTTCGGTCTTGAGTTTTTCGCTTGCCAAATCCTGCATTAATGCTCCCTGGGGTTGCTGTGACTCAACTCCCAGCCTACTAGCGGAATCTTCCATGGCACTTGATCGTTCAACAACCGGGCAGGAGGGTCTGCGGCGGATCTTCAAGTTTGCTCCCGTAAACTGACCCCGTTGCCCTACGCCCCATGATGTCGAATACCCCGAGGAACTGATGAGCCCCGCAAACGAACAACGCCTGTCCAAGGCCGAACGCACCGCCCAGGCACGGGAAAAGGCGCGCGCAATCCGCGAAGAGCAGTTGAAGAAGGACAAGCGCAACAAGCTTCTGGTCGGCTGGGGCATTGTGGTTGCCGTTGTGGTCATCATCGCCGTGGTGGCGTTCGTGGTCATCGGCCAGGCGCAGAACAACGCGCCGATCGCAGATCAGGGCCCGACGCCGGCCAACGGCAACGTCCACGGCGGCGTCACGCTGCTGGCCAACAGCGAAGTTGTTAAGTCCGAGCCGGCCAGCGTCAACGTCGCCGACGTTCCCGCCCCCGCAGCCACCCCGCCCGCAACCGTGACGGTCCCGGGCGGCGAGGCTGAAGCCGGCAAGCCCGTGAAGGTTGTTGCCTACATCGACTTCATCTGCCCCGTCTGCAAGCGCTTCGAGACCACTTACGGTGAGTCGCTGACCAACCTGCGCAACGAAGGCAAGATCTCCCTCGAATACCGTCCCCTCGGATTCCTGGACCGCCAGTCCACCACCAACTACTCCTCCCGCGCGGCCAACGCCGCTGCGTGCGTGGTGAACACCTCCCCGGAAAAGTATGCGGACTTCTTCAACCTGCTCTTCGAACGCCAGCCGGCTGAAGGCAGTGCGGGCATCTCCGACAACGACCTGAAGAAAATGGCCACCGAAGTAGGCGCGGCCAACATCGACTCCTGTGTCGACAGCAAGCAGTTCCGTCCGTGGGTCAAGGTTGCCACCCAGGAAGCTGCGGCAATCGGCGTCACCGGCACGCCCACCGTGTTCATCGACGGCAAGCAGTGGGACGGCAGCACGGACCTGAACGCTGAAATCCAGACGGCAGTAGACGCCAAGGGCTAACACCCGCGGAATGTACGACGGCGGCCGGTCACCTTTTCTTCATGGGTGGCCGGCCGCTGTTGTCTGGTTTGGTTCGGGCTGTTCGCGGTTTGGTGCGGGTTGTTCCCGGCGAATTTCGTTGACGGGGATGGTCTGGGCTAACCTTATCTAGCGCTCTTTCGCGCTGTGCTTCGGGTAACCGGAGCATGCCTCCTTAGCTCAGTTGGCCAGAGCACCGCTCTTGTAAAGCGGGGGTCGTCGGTTCGAATCCGACAGGGGGCTCCACGAACCCCTTCATTCCGGACAATTTGCACGGGATGGAGGGGTTCTTCGCGTTTGGAATGCAGGTGGGACGCGTTTTCTGCAGGGCGGTCGGAAGGTTTCAACCGATTCCGATGCATACCCGGAACAACATCTGTGCCGGCTGTGACTCCTGCGCCTTGAAGCATCAGCAATGCAGAGGCAATGTGCGAAGGGCCGCCAAGTGCCGGACTGTTCTGAGCCGGTGAACGGGACCGCCTGATGGGAAGGTCCAGCCTCCGATTGGCACTGGGCACATTACGCGTTTCCGCACAGCTGGTGCGAGGCCACGTGAGAGACCAGACCTGAAGCTGTCAGTGATCTACGACCTCAAAAGGGGTAGCGGTACGACGTAGTACTCCTTGGCTTTGCTGTTGGTGAGGAACGTGTTGCAGCGGGTTTGAGCTTCCCCCTCTGATGTGAAACGAAATGCTTGGTTCTCCCTGGGGCTCCATTCGTCTCTTGGACGGTTGGGGTGCAGGTAGTAGTAAAACTGCAATCCGTTATCGAGACGGACGACAATTCCCCACGCCGCTGGCTTCCGCTTTCCCAATTCTTTCCTTTCTACTGCGCGCAGAGCGCTACAGCGTGGCTCTCAGTGTTTGGGGTGCTGCAGCCGAAGTCCATAAGCGGGTGTGTCGCGGAGGAATTCGCGGAATGTCGGGACGGCGAAATCGACGTATCCCCGGCTTGTTGTTTCGATGACCCCAGCAGCCAATAGCCGAAGCCGGTATTGGCCGCCGTATACGGCGTTGACGCCCAAACGCTCCGCAATTGTTGTGGTGCTGGACGGGCCATCGTCTTCAGCCATGGCCAGCAGGTACGACTGATCGACATCGGAAAGAGCCGAGTAGGCAGACTGCAGGACGGTGGCACCCATGCGACGGCGGGCTTTCTGTACTCCGGCAGCCAGCGCCTCGTCGGTGACTACCGCCCCTGATTTTCTGGCTTGACTCCACACGTGGTAGCCGACGAGCTGGATCAGGAATGGGTAGCCGCCCGTCGCTTCGGCCAGCTGCCGGAGATGTTCGTCGCTGATGTTCACGCCGCTTTCCGAGAAAGTATCCCGGAAGGCTTCGGCGACCTCGTCTATCGAGGTCCTGTGCAGGTCGTACTTTTCGGCGCGGCGAAGGAAGGTGGAGACGCCTTCGTTGAGCAGGTCTTCGACAGACTTCGGCAGACCAGCAAGGACCAGGCCAATGGGAAGACTTTCGCGGATCAGATGTTGGACGACCGCTGCGATTTCGGAGAGTTCGGTCCGGTCCACGGCATGAATCTCGTCGATGCTGATCAGCAACCCGGTGTCCTGCTCGCTCAACTTCTCCAGCAGTTCGGTAATCTGCCGCCGCCAGTGAACCTCACGCGCAGCCGGAAGCTGTGTATCCACGCGCACGATTCCGAGCGTCACCCCGGTAACCCGGCGGCCGCCAGGGCCGTCCCCGAGCTCTTCAGCCGCGGCGCGGACGCCGCTGCCGATGCGGTCGACGAGTCCGGCCGTGGCGGTTTCCGAGATGACAATCCAGCCGTGCTCGATGGCTTCGTCTTCGATTTCCCCCAGCATGACGGTCTTGCCGATGCCGCGGGGGCCGGTGAAGATAGAGAGCAATCCGGGGGCGCCGGGACCATTCTCGATGCTCTCTGCGAAATCTTGGCGCATGTCATCCCGGCCGATAAGAACCGGTGGGCGGGCACCAGCTGTCGGTTTGAACGGGTTTTTCGCTGCCACTTTTACACTCCTATAAATTTTTTAAAGTGTTTATATTTCTTATAGTAGTGCGTAGTAGGAGACGGATACGGACATTGCTTGACCAACCCAATCGCTGTTCGGCGCTACTGCCCCGTTGCGGTCTTCTGACGAAGGTTCATGAGCCCGGCGATGGTCAGGCCGGCTGAAACCGCCAGTGCTGCTACCCAGAGGGTGAGGCCGGCGAGGTCGTGGACGGCCATTTGGGGGAGCCGTCGATCCGGGACCGCTACGACGCCGACGAACGCCCCGAGGAGCCCGAAGTAGCTGCCGGTCATGAAACGCTGATGGGCACGGATGTTGCCGCGACGGACTGTGACCAGACCCATCGTGAGGGTGCAGAACGTCAGCACGGACAGGGCATGAAGCCAGTTGAACCCGCCGTCGATGGTCCGGATCCCGAAGGAGGTCAGGACCACAACGTACATGGCCGCCGCCCAGATGCGGCCCAGGGTCTTGTGCGCTGCGCTGCCCTTGTTGCGGCGAAGCAGGTTCACGGCACCGAAGATCAGGGCGTAGCCCGCTGCGATGGCATGCAGGGCGATGAGTAAAGTCCACGGCGAGGGCATAGGGGCAGCCTAGCGAAGTCGGAACGGACTATCGGACTGTGTCGTCGTGGACGGTCATGGATCCCGGGACAAGCTGCGCGGCTCTTCGGAGACCACATCGCCGGCGGCCAGCAGTTGAAGTGCTTCCGCGGCCGGCGTCCCCGGATCCGCGGCGTACATGAGGATTCTGTGGCCGGATTCATCGGGCGGTGTGAGGACCTCGAAGTTCAGTTCCAGATCGCCCACCTCCGGATGGTGCATGTGTTTCAACCCGGACATGCAGTTCTGAACGGGGTGCCGAGCCCACAATTTCGCGAACTCCTCACTCTTCAAAGTGAGCTCACCTACCAAAGAGGCGAGTTCGAGGTCATCCGAGGCCCGGCCGGCGATGAGCCGCAGTGATGACACTGCACGCGTGGCTTCCTCCAGCCACCGTGAGTAAAGTTCGCGGGTGTGCTGGTCAAGGAACAACAAACGAGTCATGTTTGGCCTTGTTGCAGCCGACTTCGGTGCGTCGAAGTCCAAGTGCCCGGCAGCCAGGCGATGGCCAAGCCGGTTCCAGGCAAGCACCTCGCTGCGGCGTCCCAGCACGATGGCGGGGGTGCTGGCCATTGACTGAATCAGGCGGAGCGTCCCTGTCCTGGCCTTGTCCGGCTTCGTCACGGTGCGGCGTTTGGCGGGGCGGGCGCGGGCAAGATTGAACAGGTGGGCCCGCTCGTCAGTGTTGAGATTCAGGGCCCGGGCAATCGCATCAATGATGGCATCAGAAGCGTTGTTACTGAGGCCCTGCTCCAGGCGGGTGTAGTAGGTATTGCTGACTCCCGCGAGCATTGCCAGTTCTTCCCGCCGGAGACCTGGTACGCGGCGGATGCCGTAATTCAAGAGGCCGACGTCTTCCGGCTGCAGCGAGGCCCTTCGGACTCGAAGGAACTCCCCAAGTTCACTCACCATAGTCATGTTCACCATTCTGCCGGTCCCCGGTGGCAGTGTCCTGTCCCTGTCAGGGGTAGGCAAGAGGGGGTGTGGTTGATCCGGGGGGGATACCTGGACCGTTGGAGCTGTGAAGAAAGCCGCCCACGGGCGGATACAGCTCCAGCAAAGGATCTTCCATGACGACACAACCGGATGTCACCAAAGGCACCAGCCTTCCGTATGCCACCGACCATGAACCCCAGCCGGACTCGAAAAGGCAGATGACCGGCAAGCAACGGCTGGCACTCATTGTCCTGCTCACAGCGAGTTTTACCCTCGCTGTCGACTTCTCCATCCTCAACGTAGCCCTACCGGCCATCGGCACCGATGTTGGCTTCAGCATGGAGAACCTTCAGTGGATTGCGACGTCATTCGCACTCTGCGCTGCGGGCCTGACGCTGCTGTTTGGCCGTGTCGCCGATATTGCCGGGCGCCGCAAGATGTTCATCATCGGCATGGCCCTGCTCGGCGCGGCGTCACTTGCCGGCGGGTTGTCTGCCGAGCCGGCCTTGTTGCTTATCGCTCGCGTGGGCCAAGGCGTCGCTACGGCCATTGTCGTTCCCGCAGCCTTGTCCTTGTTGCTGGCATCGTTCCCGGAAGGCCCGCTGCGCGATAAGGCACTGGGCCTTAACGGATCACTGATGGCCGCGGGCTTTACGACCGGCGCTATCCTCGGCGGGCTCCTGACAGACCTTCTGAGCTGGCGTTGGGCATTCTTCATCAACGTGCCTGTTGCCATCGCAGTACTGGTCATCGCCCCCATCGTCCTCGCTGAGAGCAAACCCACCTCGAAGTTGAAGTTGGACGTTCCGGGCGCCGTCACCGTTACCCTCGGCCTTCTGGCCCTTGTCTTCGGTTTGACGAACGCCGCCGAGCACTCCTGGACCAACCCCCTTACTTTGGGCTCCCTCGCGGCAGCCGTTGTGCTCTTCGTTGCTTTCGTCGCCGTCGAACGCCGGGCAGCCTGGCCGCTGGTACCACTGGAGATTCTGAAGCGCTCCACTGTCGCTTGGGGCAACATCGCCGGCATCTTGGCCTTCGTCACTGAAACGTCCCTGGTGTTCTTGCTGACGCTTTACCTGCAGCAAGTTCTCGGCTACACACCGCTCGGTGCTGGCTTGGCCTTCGCAGTCCTTGGCCTCGGCACGGTACTCGGCGGCATCCTCGGACCCAAGGTGATCAGCAGGATCGGCAACAAGAATGCCATCATCTACGGATTCATAGTCCAGGCCACTGCCACAGGTGTCCTCGTCCTGCTCAGCGCAGACCCCGCATCAATCGGTCTGCTGCTGCTCGCCACCTTCATCGGTGGCGCAGCCAACCTCGTTGTCATCGTCGGATTCATGGTCACGGCAACCTCCGGGCTGCCTGATGAAGAACAAGGTCTGGCTACGGGACTGGCAACAATGAGCCAGCAGATCGGCATCACCATGGGCATCCCCATCATGAGTGCCGTTTTCACAGCCCAAATCCTCAGCATCGGCAACGACGAGGCCCAAGCCGTCCTCAGCGGTGTCACCGCCGCCATCTGGGTCAACGCCGGCCTCTGCTTGCTCACCGCGGTGGTGGTGGGCCTGTTCCTGCGCAAGCCGGCGATCTCCGCCGATTAAGCCCTAAAGGCAGAAGCCCTGCACGACTTCGGGGAGGGGTTCTTCCACGGACCCTCCTCCAGTCGTGGAGCAGCATTGGCGGTTACTACTGAACCTTGAACGACGCCAGCTGGCTCATTTTCCGACGAGCCGCAGCCATCATGGGGCGTACCGCCGAAACCCCTGCCCTCAGAAAGCCGGCAACCAAGCTGATGGCGCCTCGGAATCGGCTACTGCTGCGCCAATTCTGCGTCAATTCCCATGTGGTTCGGATGAAATGCACCCCGAGGACGACGATAAACAGCGAGATCACCAGGCCGGCAATCGAGGCAGCCACGATCATCACGCCAGTGATGTGCACCAGGAGGACGGCAGAGATCACAACTGTTTGAGCGTCAAGAAGTTCCATATTCATTTCTCGTTGTGCGGGACGATTTGTGCGGGGTGGGGGTTCCGGGTTGCTGTAAACGCCGAAGGATTGCCGGAAGTATTCAAAACCGCGTCAATTTGGGTTTAGGTTCGTCAAAGTGGATCAGGTATGGCTTTTTGCCGCTGTTCCCCCAAGACCAGGCCTTCATGACTCCAGTTTCGTCTAATCCTAAGAGGCGCAGCTGAAATACGCCCATTCAAGTCAAAACACCCACCCCTGCTTGTGTCTTGCCGAAAGGGGCCGCTAAAACTCGATGAGGTCGTCGGTACGGTCGTGGACCTTTTTTGGAAACCATCCCATGGCCTGATGAAAGCGCACGAACCAACGAATCACGGGCAATTCAGCGTGCCTGAAAGGGGTGGGCCTGCCCATGCGTTGGTGGAGTTGGGCACCTTGTAGTAGCCGCGGATCTGGTAAGTCCAGGTCCCGGTGAGGTTGCCCGAGCTTTGGACGCCGGAGTTGTACGACTTTCCCGCAGCCTTGCTGAGGTCGCCCGTGAACTGCACCACGGCGTCGGGGTCTATGACTTTCAGTTCGTGATAGTTGGCGTAGGCGACGGCGGTGAAACTGCTGACGCTGATCTTGGCCTGGCCAAACCAGAGGAATGAATCGCAGGACTTCGTCACGGTCACTGTATTGGCGGCCGGCGCAGGGATCTTTGCCGCACTGACGGCCAGGGCACCCGTTGCGGTGTCGTTGAACTTTGCGTGCGCCGGTGAAATCTGGACGCCCATCAGCAGGAATACGGCGGCCATGATGATTGCCGGTACTTGCCAGATGATGCCCTTGCCCTGCATGTGCTTAGCTGCCGTCCCCGTAGTGCGAATGTTCCTTTTCCAGTGTGGCGAACGGGCCTCAGGAAACACCTCGGTGAACACTCAAGGTCCGCTCAAGACCGGAAAAATCCCCTGTGCCGGGTCAGCGATGTGTGCGCAGCCCGGATGAGGTCCGAACGCGAAGCCAGGCAACGGTCTGCCGTTTGCTGCAGGGCGGGCAGTGCATGGGCAGCGTCGTCGAAGTGGTTTTCCCGGATCATTGATTCGATGGCCCGGCATTGGTGCTCCGTTTCCATGGCTCCCACCATGGAGGAACTGATCTTCAGGCTGAGGACGGCAGTAGTGGTCTCCTTGGGATCGTGTTCGTCCACGGCGTGGATGATCCGCTCGACGCGCTGCGGGAGCATCGCCAGGTACTTGGCGAGAAAACGCAGGGCCGGCTCGGGGCTTCCCAGTTCCTCGGCGAGAGATTGGAGCCTGCCCAGGTCCAATTCGCCGCCGGGATTACCCGAGGGCTTCATTGCCGGTACCGGCCTTTTCTTCCGGTGCTGTCTTGGTGGGGTTTTTGGTCCAGATGGAGGCGAGCATTCCGATGACCAGGATGCTGGGTGCGCCGTACATCAGGATGTTCATGATGATGGGTTGGCGCAGGGTGCGGATGGCGTTGCCGACGCCGGGGATGGTGGCGACGTGTTTGTCCACGGTGGTTCCTTGGAGGGTGGCGATCCAGGGGTCGATGCCGTTGTTGGCGTCGCCTTTGGTTTGGACTGCTGTGCCGCCGTCGGCGGTGGGGGTGATTTCGGTGATGCGGTGGGTTTCCACGCGTTGGTCTTCGACCGGGATGTGGTAG
>NZ_FMWE01000005.1:209183-302816 GCF_900102805.1 Arthrobacter sp. UNCCL28 | reverse complement strand
ACGGTGAAGTTCCACTTGTCGATGTGGTTGATGTAGTCGGCCGGGGTCAGGACCTCGGACTCGTCGATGTAGTCAACACCGAGGGACTGCAGGACCTGGGCTTCGACGAAGTGGCCGATGCGGGCCTTCGCCATGACCGGGATGGACACCGCGGCGATGATCGCATCGATCATGTCCGGGTCCGACATGCGGGACACGCCGCCCTGGGCGCGGATATCGGCAGGCACTCGCTCGAGCGCCATGACAGCCACGGCACCGGCATCCTCGGCGATGCGGGCCTGCTCGACGTTAACGACGTCCATGATGACGCCGCCCTTGAGCATCTCCGCCATGCCCCGCTTGACGCGGCTGCTGCCCGTGAGCGGTATGTGTTCGAAAAGATGGGGTCTTGTAAGCACGCGATACTCCAAGGGCTGAAGGCTGTGATTGCATCACAAGCGCCCGAAGGCAGGCGTTGGGAGCACGCCTGATATCCGGGTGATATATTAGTTGGAATCTTCAGTATGCGATCAGGAAAGCACGGAGTCAACAGCCGGACGACGGCTGGATTCAGGCCGCGAAAAGAGCCTGACGCACTGCTTGTTCGAAGCCACTGACGTGGGCGCGGGCCAACTCGGCAGCCTTTTCCTCGTCGCCGTCGATGACCGCACGGAGTAGATCCAGATGCTCGCGCACATGGTGTTCCAGATTGGGCAGCCGGTCCAGCACCATGCACCAGATGCGCGTGGCGAGGTTGTCATAGCGGATCAGGACGTCTTCAAGGTGGGGGTTGGCGGCAGCGGCGTAGATGCCCTGATGGACGCTGGCATCGAGCCTCAGCGTCTCAACTACCGACGCCGCCTTCACATCGAATTCCTCCACCGCACGCATCACCGCACGCAGGTGTTCCTTGGTGGAAGCGGAAGCAACCCGGGCAGCACGGGCGGCAGCAAGGGGTTCCAGCTGGGTCCGGATTTCGGAGATAAATGCCAGGTCGGTCACTTCCACCCGCGTAGCGAAAGTGCCCCGCCGCGGGTAAGTGATGACGAGCCTGTCGAGCTCCAGCCGCTTCAGGGCTTCACGCACCGGAGTGCGGCCAATGTCCAGGTCCTTGGCGAGCTGGTCGTCGTTAAGGAGGTCGCCGGGTTTGATCTCCAGCATCAGGAGTCGGTCGCGGAGGCGCTCATAGGCGACGTCGGCCAGTGACTTCCTGCCGGCGTCATCCGTTATTGCCAGAGTTCCAAAGGCCACAGCGCCATCCCTTTCTTCACAACCCAAAAACCTATTGACCTGCCTGTGCGTCCAGTATACGCTGAATCCCAATCCTAATATATCAGTTCAGGACCCAGGAATATATCTAAAGGAGGAGACATGACCCTCGTGGCGACAGACTCACCAGTAAGCACCCTGCCAAAGCCCGCCTTGCTCAAAGAAGAGCAAGCACAGAAGTTCGTACTCACATTGTCGTGCGTCGAACGCGCCGGAATCGTTCAGGCAGTCACCACCTTCCTTTTCGAGCGCGGTTTCAACATCGAAGAGCACCAGCAGTTCGACGACGGCCTCCGCCAAACGCTGCACCTGCGGACCGCTTTCTCCGGACCGCTGTCCTACTCACCTGAGCGGCTCGAAGAGGAATTCAGTGCCATCGCTGACCGCTTCGAGATGAAGTTCAGCTTCCATGACCAGACCAAGAAGCGGGTCCTGGTGATGGTCTCCAAGTTCGGGCATTGCCTGAACGACCTCATCTTCCGGTGGCGCGGCGGCAGCCTCGGCGGCGACCTCGTAGTGGTTGCCTCCAACCATGAGACCCACAGGGCCATGGCGGAAGCAGCCGGACTGCCGTTCGTCTACATCCCCGTCACCCCGGATACCAAGGCAGAGGCCGAACAGCGCCTCCTGGACCTGGTGGAGGAATACAACGTGGACCTTGTGGTGCTGGCCCGCTACATGCAGGTTCTCTCCAACGACCTGTGCCGCGCCCTCGAAGGCCGTGCCATCAACATCCATCACTCGTTCCTTCCCGGTTTCAAGGGCGCCCGCCCCTACCACCAGGCCTATGACCGTGGCGTGAAGCTGGTAGGCGCCACCGCCCATTACGTCACCGCGGACCTGGATGAGGGACCCATCATCGAGCAGGAAGTCATCCGCGTCGACCACAGCTACGGACCCACCACGCTCTCAACCGTGGGCCAGGACGCCGAAGCCCTGGCATTGTCCCGCGCAGTCAGGTGGCACTGCGAACACCGTGTGCTGCTCGACCAGACCAGCACCGTGGTTTTCCGCTAAGCCACCCGACGCCCCAGACCCCCACGAACTTCAGCAGGAGAACCCCCATGGCAACCACGCCCCGCATTGTCATCATCGGAGCCGGGATCGTCGGCACCAACCTCGCCGACGAACTGGTCACCCGCGGATGGAACAACATCACCGTCCTGGACCAAGGGCCCTTGAACATGCCCGGTGGCTCCACATCCCACGCACCTGGCCTGGTCTTCCAGACCAACCCGTCAAAGTCCATGGCCCTTTTCGCCAAGTACACGGTGGAAAAGCTCCTCTCGCTGACCGAGGACGGCCAGAGCTGCTTCAACCAAGTGGGCGGCCTGGAAGTTGCCACCACGGAGACCCGCCTGGCTGACCTGAAGCGCAAGCTCGGTTACGCACAGGCCTGGGGCATCGATGGCAAAATCCTCACCCGCGAGGAATGCAAGGAGCTCTACCCGCTGATTAATGAGGAAGACATCCTGGGCGGCCTCCACGTCCCCACCGATGGCCTGGCGCTTGCCGCCCGCGCCGTACAGTTGCTCATCAAGCGCACCGAAGCCGCCGGCGTTAAGTACATCGGCAACACCGAGGTGACCGGAATCGAGCAGTCGAACCGCCGCGTGACCGGCGTCGAGACCGCCGAAGGCGTCATCCCGGCGGACATCGTAGTTTCCTGCGCCGGTTTCTGGGGCGCCAAGGTAGGCGAGCTGATCGGAATGTCCGTTCCGCTCCTCCCGCTGGCGCACCAGTACGTAAAAACGACGCCGGTTCCCGCCCAGAAGGGCAAGAACGAGCTGCCCAACGGCGCCCAGCTGCCCATCCTGCGCCACCAGGACCAGGACCTCTACTACCGCGAGCACGGCGACCGTTACGGCATCGGCTCCTACGCCCACCGCCCCATGCCCGTGGATCTGGATGAATTGGGCAGCTACGAGCCCAGCAGCATCAGCGAACACAACATGCCCTCGCGCCTGGACTTCACACTGGAAGACTTCCTTCCCGCATGGGAAGCAACCAAGCAGATTCTTCCCGCCCTCCGCGAAAGCGAAATCGAGGACGGCTTCAACGGCATCTTCTCCTTCACCCCTGACGGCGGCTCGCTGGTAGGCGAATCCAAGGAAGTGGACGGCTTCTTCGTTGCCGAGGCCGTCTGGGTCACCCACTCCGCAGGCATCGCCCGCGCCGTGGCGGAACTGCTGACCACCGGCAAGTCGCAGATCGACCTCGGCGACTGCGATATCCACCGTTTCGAAGAGGTCCAGCTGACCCCTGAATACGTCAGCGAAACCTCCCAGCAGAACTTCGTGGAAATCTACGATGTCATGCACCCGCTCCAGCCCAAGCTTTCCCCGCGCAACCTTCGCGTCAGCCCCTTCCACGCCCGCCACAAGCAGCTCGGTGGCTACTTCCTGGAAGGCGCAGGATGGGAACGTCCTTACTGGTTCGAAGCCAACGCCGAACTCCTCAAGGAGATGCCGGATGACTGGCAGCCCCCGGCACGTGACGCGTGGTCCGGCATGTTCAGCTCGCCCATCGCCGCAGCCGAGGCCTGGAAGACCCGTACGGCAGTAGCCATGTACGACATGACACCGCTGAAGCGCCTCGAGGTATCGGGCCCGGGAGCTTTGAAGTTGCTCCAGGAGCTGACCACCGGCGATCTGGCCAAGAAGCCCGGCGCGGTCACTTACACCCTTCTCCTGGACGAGGCCGGCGGTGTCCGAAGCGACATCACCGTGGCCCGCCTCAGCGAAGACACGTTCCAGCTCGGAGCCAACGGCAACATGGACACCGCCTACTTTGAGCGCGCAGCCCGCCACCAGACCCAGAGCGGCGACGCCGGGGACTGGGTCCAGGTCCGTGACACCACCGGTGGCACCTGCTGCATCGGTTTGTGGGGTCCGCTGGCCCGCGACCTCATCAGCACGGTCAGCAGCGATGACTTCACCAACGACGGCCTGAAGTACTTCCGTGCCAAGCAGGTCACCATCGGCGGCGTCAACGTCACCGCCATGCGCCTGTCCTACGTGGGCGAACTCGGCTGGGAGCTCTACACCAGCGCGGACAACGGGCAGCGCCTTTGGGATGCCCTGTGGAAGGCCGGCCAGCCGTTCGGCGTCATCGCCGCAGGCCGTGCCGCCTTCAGCTCGCTGCGCCTGGAAAAGGGCTACCGTTCCTGGGGCACGGACATGACCACGGAACACGATCCCTTCGAAGCCGGCCTCGGATTTGCCGTGAAGATGGCCAAGGAGAACTTTGTCGGCAAGGCTGCCCTTGAAGGCCGCACCGAGGAAGGCTCTGCGCGTCGCCTTCGCTGCCTGACGGTCGACGACGGCAGGAGCCTCGTGCTGGGCAAGGAACCGGTGTTCTACAAGGACCAGGCGGTGGGTTACGTCACCAGCGCCGCCTACGGTTACTCGGTCCGCAAACCGATCGCCTACGCCTACCTGCCTTCGGCAGTATCAATCGGGGACTCCGTGGAAATCGAGTACTTCGGACGCCGGATCCAGGCCACCGTGACCCAGGATCCGCTGTACGACCCCACCATGAGCCGGCTCCGTGGCTAGCACTGCCATGATCAGCTCAGAAACCATCAATGACTACCTCTCCCGGTTGGCTTCACGTCAGCCCACCCCCGGTGGCGGGGCGGCTGCTGCACTGCATGCGGCCCAGGGCGCCGCGCTGGTTGCCATGGTGGCCAGGTACACCACGGGAGCAAAATATGAGCAGCATGCAGGGCTCGTCCACCGGATCACCAGCGCCGCCGACCACTTGGTCGTCGAAGCCCTGCGTCTCGCGGACGCTGATGAACACGCCTTCCAGTCCGTCATCGACTCCTACAAGCTGCCCTCGGACACGGAGGAACTGAAGACCGCACGCACAGCGGCCATTCAGGACGCCCTGGTCCAGGCCGCCCATACCCCCGCACAGCTGGTCAAGGTTGCCGGTGAAGTGGTGGATCTGGCCACCGAACTTTTCGAGGTGGCCAACCCCGACGTCATCAGCGACGTCGCAGCCGCAGCCGATGCTGCCCGGGCAGCCGCCACCACGGCCCGGGTCAACATCGACATCAATGTGGTCGCCCTCAAACACGGCGAAGCCCGCTCACGTTTGGCGGAGCAGACGGACGGTATCGAGGACAAAGTGGTACTCGCCGCTGATGCCCTGGTGCAGCGCGTCCGGGAAAGGATCCTCTCATGACCACGGCCGTTCTTTCCGGAAAGGGACTCGCTTCCCGCATCCAACAACAAGCCCGGGATGAGGCCAGCATCCTTCGCTCCGAGGGATTGCGGCCCACCCTGGCCGTTGTTGTCGCCACGGACGACGAGGCAACCCACTGGTATGTCCGTTCAATCGAGCGGGCAGCCGGACGGGCAGGGATCGAGTGCCGCGTGGTCGATCTCGGGCCAAACGCCGGTGAAGCTGCGCTGGCAAACATCCTCGAGGACCTCAGCGCAGAACCGGCCGTTCATGGGATCATCCTCCAGACTCCCCTGCCGGCCGCCGTACGTGCAGACCGCTTGGTGGGGCTCATCGCCCCCGAAAAGGACGTCGACGGCGCCAATCCCCTCAGTCTCGGCCGTTTGGCCGTGGGCCAGCCTGCGTTCGCGCCGGCTACGGCCCGGGCCGTGGTGGAATTGCTGGACCACTTCGAGGTGCCGGTCGCGGGCCGGAAGGTGGCCGTCGTCGGGCGTTCCGCCGTGGTGGGCAAGCCGCTGTCCCTGCTCCTGCTCGACAAGGACGCAACCGTCACCATCTGCCATTCCAAATCGGGTCCGCTGGAGCGCCATACCCGGCACGCCGACGTCGTGGTTGTTGCCGCGGGCCGTACCGGCCTGCTCAAAGGCAGCGACATCTCCGAAGAGACGGTAGTGATCGACGTCGGGACGAACGTCCTGCCCGACGGTTCCCTGGTGGGGGACGTCGATGAGGCCAGCGTCACCGGCGTCGCTGCCGGGCTGAGTCCGGTTCCCGGCGGAGTGGGGTCGGTAACCACGGCCCTGTTGCTGCTGCATACGGCCGAAGCTGCGCGGCAGCACTCCCCCGCCGCTTTGCTGACTGCGTCCACTTCCGGGATCTGAAGGGTTTACCCATGCATGCCAAAGCTCCGCGCGAGAACATTGATGAGTCGCAACTGACCGTCACCAAACCCAAAACCAAGGCCGTGGGCATCCCGGCTGTTGCCAACGCCTTGAAAATTTCCCTGGAACAGATGGGACCGCTGCGCAGCGTCCAAACCCTGCTGGCAGTAAACCAGCTGGACGGGTTCGACTGCATGGGATGCGCCTGGCCCGAGCACGAGAAGCGCAATGCAGCGGAGTTCTGTGAGAACGGCGCCAAGGCCGTGGCCGAGGAAGCCACCCGCCGCCGCGTCACACCGGAATTCTTCGCCCAGCACTCCATTGCCGATCTCAAGACCCGGGACGACTTCTGGTTGGGCCAGCAAGGCAGGCTCACCCACCCGATGTTCCTTGACGAAGGTGCTACGCACTACAGGGCCATTGACTGGGAGGACGCATACGACCTCATGGCCAAGGAACTGCGGGAGTTGGAACACCCCGACCAAGCAGTGTTCTACACCTCGGGCCGCACCTCCAACGAGGCAGCGTTTGTCTACCAGCTCCTGGTCCGGGGACTTGGGACCAACAACCTCCCGGACTGTTCGAACATGTGCCACGAATCCTCCGGTTCCGCACTGGTGGAGACCATCGGCATCGGCAAGGGCTCGGTCAGCCTGACGGACCTGGAAACGGCGTCGCTGATCTTCGTCGCGGGGCAGAATCCCGGGACCAACCACCCGCGCATGCTCAGCGCATTGGAGAAGGCGAAGAAGAACGGCGCGGTCATCGTTTCAGTCAACCCGCTTCCTGAGGCCGGGCTCCTGCATTTTGAGAACCCCCAGCATGTGGCCGGGATGATCCAGGGCACCCAACTGACGGACGACTTCCTGCAGATCCGTGCCGGCGGAGACCAGGCCCTCTTCCAAGGCCTGGGCAAATACCTGCTGGAAGCCGAAGCTGCCGGAAGGAACACCCCTGGCCTGCAAACGGTCCTGGACCATGACTTCATCGACAAGCACACAGTCGGCCTCGATGACTACCTGCGCTACCTGGAAAAGGTGGAGTGGGATGACATTGTGGAGGCAACAGGACTGACGTTGGAGCAGATCCATTCCACCGGTGAACGGCTGCTGGCTTCCAGCGCCACGACTGTCTGCTGGGCCATGGGATTGACCCAGCACAAGCACTCCGTGCCCACCCTGCGTGATGTGGTCAACGTCCTGCTCCTGCAAGGCAACATCGGCAAACCCGGCGCGGGTGTCTGCCCGGTGCGCGGCCATTCCAACGTCCAGGGCGACCGGACCATGGGCATCTTCGAAAAGATGCCCGAGACCTTCCATGACCGGCTGGACCAGGAATTCGAGTTCCACTCCCCCCGGGAGCACGGCTATGACACAGTGGCAGCCATCCGGGCCATGCGCGACGGAAAAGTCCGGTTCTTCATGGGCATGGGCGGCAACTTCGTCCGGGCCGCTCCCGATTCGGAGGTCACTGAGCAGGCCTTGGCCAATACCCGGTTGACCGTCCAGATTTCCACCAAGCTCAACCACTCACACCTGTCCACGGGTCGCCGCGCGCTGATCCTTCCCACGCTGGGACGCACCGAGAAGGACACCCAACGCACCGGCGACCAGCGGGTCACAGTGGAAGACTCCATGAGTGCCGTCCACGCATCCCGCGGACGCCTCAAACCTGCAAGTGAACACCTGCACTCCGAGGTAGCAATCGTGTGCAACCTCGCGCACAAAGTGTTCACCGATGGCCACGGCCGCCTGCCCAACACACCCCAGGCCGCGTGGCTCGCCATGCGGGACGACTACACGCTGATCCGGAAGCACATTGAAGCCGTGTTTGACGGCTTTGAAGACTTTGAAGCACGGATCCAGCACCCTGGCGGCTTTGTGCTGCCCCACCCGCCCCGCGATGCCAGGAAGTTCGACACCGCCTCGGGGAAAGCGCACTTCACGGGCAACGAACTGGAGTTCATCAAGGTCCCGCCGGGCCGCTTGGTCCTTCAAACCCTGCGCTCACACGACCAGTACAACACCACCATCTATGGCAAGGACGACCGCTACCGCGGCATCCACGGTGGCCGGCGGGTGGTTCTCATCAACGCCGAGGACATCACCGGCCTGGGCTTTGCCGACGGCGACATAGTCCACCTGATTTCCGAGTTCCAGGGAACAGACCGGCGGGCGGAGAACTTCCGGATCGTGTCCTATTCGACGCCGAAGGGGTGCGCCGCTGCCTATTACCCCGAAACCAACGTCCTGGTGCCCCTCGATTCCGTGGCGGACACCAGCGGCACGCCCACGTCCAAGTCGGTGATCATCAGGCTGGAGAAGGCCTGAGTTCCAACAGTCAGATTTTTCACCCGTCCGGTGGTTCGTGAGGGGTGCTTCGGTGACCTGAAACCTGGGGAGGTATTTCTTCATCGAAGCACCGCTTTCGGACCATTGGGCAGCATTTTTCAGTAACAGCCAGAGAACAGGGAGTGACCATGTCAGGAAACAGAGCAGTCGCCTACAAGGAACCCGGTGTCGTTGAGATCATCAACACCGACTACCCAACGTTTGAGCTCAAGGACGGGCCGGGCGTCAACCCTGCCAACGTGGGACGGAAGGTGCCGCACGGCGCGATCCTCCGGACGGTAACCACCAACATCTGCGGATCGGACCAGCACATGGTCCGTGGCCGCACCACCGCTCCGCAGGACCTGGTGCTGGGCCACGAAATCACCGGCGAAGTGGTGGAGGTAGGGCCCGACGTCGAGTTCATCAAGGTAGGCGACATCGTCTCGGTGCCGTTCAACATCTCCTGCGGCCGCTGCCGGAACTGCAAGGAACAGAAGACCGGCATCTGCCTCAACGTCAACCCTGACCGCCCCGGCAGCGCCTACGGCTACGTGGACATGGGCGGATGGGTGGGAGGCCAGGCCGAGTTCGTGCTGGTCCCCTACGCCGACTGGAACCTGCTGCGTTTCCCGGACCGCGACCAGGCCCTGGAAAAGATCATGGACCTGACCATGCTCTCGGACATCTTCCCCACCGGTTTCCACGGCGCCGTCACTGCCGGTGTAGGCGTGGGGTCCACTGTTTACGTCGCAGGCGCCGGGCCCGTGGGCCTTGCTGCCGCCGTCGGCGCCCAACTGCTGGGTGCCGCCGTCGTGATTGTGGGCGACATGAACGAGGACCGGCTGGCGCAGGCGCGCTCCTTCGGCTGCGAAACCGTCAATGTCTCCAACGGCGATCCAAAGGAACAAATCGCACAGATCCTGGGCGTTCCGGAGGTGGACTGCGGCGTTGACGCGGTGGGCTTCGAAGCCCGCGGCCACGGCAAGGATGCCTCCCACGAAGCTCCCGCCACCGTGCTGAACTCCCTCATGGACATCACTGCGGCCGGCGGATCCCTGGGCATCCCGGGCCTCTACGTCACCGGAGACCCGGGTGGAATCGACGATGCAGCCAAGCACGGTTCGCTCTCGCTCTCCCTGGGTACCGGCTGGTCCAAGTCCCTGTCCTTCACCACCGGCCAGTGCCCGGTCATGAAGTACAACCGTCAGTTGATGATGGCCATCCTTCATGACAAGGTCCAGATCGCCAAGGCAGTAAACGCCCAGGCAATCCCGCTCGAGGACGCTCCCCGCGGCTACGCAGAGTTCGACGCCGGAGCGGCAACCAAGTTCGTGCTGAACCCCAACGGCTACGTCAAGGCGTAGTACACCACCGGCTCAGTACGCATCAACTGATACCGGGGACTGCGCGGCAAGCATTACGGGAAGGCCGTGCAGTCCCCGATATCTGCACTTAACCTCATTCCAGGGAGCGAACGATCCATGCTTACCCAAGAAGCCGCCCGCCCTGCCGTGTCAGTGCGGCACGCAGCCACCTGGGCTGAAGCCCGGGAGCTGGCGTACCACTGCGCCGGACCGCTGAACCCGTCCAAAGTCTCCCTCCGCGAAGCAATCGGGCACACCCTGACCCGCGCAGTCACTGCCCCGCGGGACCTTCCGCACTACGCGTCATCGGCAATGGACGGTTGGGCTGTCAATGGCAACAGCGGAAGCGGCAGCAGCAGCCCCGGCAGCTTTGGCACCGGCAGCTTTGGCACGGGCCCGTGGAAATTGACGACGGCGGGGCTCCCGCTTGCGCCGGGCGAAGCCAGCACCATTGCCACCGGAGGACTGGTCCCCGCGGGCGCCACAGCAGTCCTGCGGAAGGAAAGCGGAACAGTCGCCGAGGACGGCCGGCTCTTCCTCGCCCATGGTCCCAGGCCAGAGGACACACTCCCCGGCCGGCACATCAGGGGAGCCGGGGAAGAAGCCGGAGCCGGCGACGTCCTCATTCCCGCCGGCACACTCCTTAATCCGGCCCACATTGCCCTGGCCGCCGTAGCAGGCCACGATTACCTCCACGTACAGCGCAAGCCGAGGGTCGCCGTCGTACTGACCGGCTCGGAAGTGGTGACCTCGGGTGAGCCGGCAGCAGGACAGGTCCGCGACGCGTTCGGTCCGCAGCTGGATGCCGTCATTTCCCAATTGGGCGGAACGCCCGGTGGCCAACGCAGGATCGGCGACTCGTACCAAGAGTGGATGGCGGCGCTGGACGATGTTGATGTTGCCGGGGCCCTGCCGCCGGACGTCACCATCACCACCGGCGGGACGGGCAAATCCGGGACGGACCACTTCCGTGACGCAGTTTCTGCGCTCGGTGGCCGGATCCTCCTGGACGGCATCGACATGAGGCCTGGTCATCCCGCCGTGCTGGCCGTACTGCCGGATGGCAGGTTCATCATAGGTCTCCCGGGAAATCCGCTCGCCGCCATGATGGCCCTCATGACCCTCGGTGAGCCCCTGCTGGCCGCCTTGGGAGACCGGCCCATCCCGTCAGCCAGCCTCATGACATCCGGGGCCGACGTTGATCCGGTCCCGGGAAAGACCCGCCTCATACCCTGCAGCGTGATCCACGACGTCGTGTTCCCGGCCTCCCATACCGCTCCGGGGATGATGCGGGGACTTGCCGGAGCCGATGGATACATGGCTGTTCCCCCCGAAGGCGTGGCAGCCGGGGCGCCCGTCCCGGTCCTGCCACTGCCCTGGAAGTAAACCACGCGAGTACCCCTGGTGTGAAAGGGTCCGTGCAAAACTCCGTCTAGGATGAGGTCAGACGAGCGCGCAGGCCGGACAACCCAAGCCAGTAAAGGCGGCCTGCCTGGACTAACGACACGAGGCATCATGGCCGCACGGAACAACCCAGACATCGAAAAGGATGCGGACGCCCAAGGCGGTGGCGTCCAGTCCGTGGACCGGGCCCTCCAGATCCTGGAAATCCTTGCCCGTGAAGGTGACGCCGGCGTGAGTGAAATCGCCGAAGAAATGGGCATCCATAAGTCCACCGTGTCCAGGTTGGTGGGGTCCTTGGTCAGCCGGGAAATCGTCCGCCAGAACAGCGAGCGCGGCAAGTACCAGTTGGGCTTTGGGATACTTCGCCTGGCGTCGTCCATCCCCGGCCGGCTCAGCGTGGTCCATGAAGCGCGGGAGGTCCTGGAGGCCTTGGCTGCCGAGTACAAGGAGACCGTGAACCTGGCTGTCCTGCGGTCCAACTACGCCGTCAACGTGGACCAGGCCATGGGCCCTTCGACGCTGGCCACCTATGACTGGGTGGGAAGCCTGACTCCCCTGCATGCCACGTCCAGCGGCAAGGTCCTCCTTGCCGCGTTGACCGCCGACGAGAGGTCCCAGGTCCTCAAAACGGTGGGCCTGCCCGCCCGGACACCGCGCACCGTGACCAACCGGGGCGAGCTGGAGAAGCAACTGCTGGACGTGGCCCGCAATGGCTACGCCATAGTCCATGAGGAGTTCGAAATCGGCCTCACGGCCGTGGCCGTGCCCATCTTCAACCACTCAGGAAACGTTATTGCCGCGGTCAGCATCTCCGGTCCGGCCTTCAGGTTTTCACCCGAGGACCAGCCAGGGCTTATTGACGGGCTCCGAACGGCCGGACTGACCATCAGCGCCCGGATGGGCTACCGGCACAGCTAGGCCGCAGCGAACCCACTGCTTCCACCAGCCCCAAGGGCAACATGCGGTACAAACACGTCCTCGTACCTCAAGGCCAATTGATATATCAATCTGCTGTCAAAGAGCGAAAAAACCTTGACTTTGGCTGTGACGCAGAGCACTCTGTTGCATAGCGCGAATGTTGTTGATTCATGCGGAACGCTCTCCACCCTTACGGATGGCCACCCCCTTCAAGGGCCATGTATAAACGCAAGCCCATGACTCTCCGAGCAAAGGACCCGCTCATGGCTATAAACAGTGACACCAAACCCCTTACACCAGAGGAGTTACCTGCCGACGACCAGTTAGTGGACACTCCACCCGACACCTTGGCCGCCCTCGATGCTGAGGACGGAGGCGCAGAAGTCCTTCCCGATTCTGAAGAGTACGAACAGATCATGGAAGAACTGCGCCACGCCAAGACCGAGCAGGCCGTCTCGGCCCGCCGCAACCGCAAACTTACCCTCGACAAAGTCACCTTCGGGATCACGGGCGCCATCGCCGTCGCCTTCGTGGTCTGGGGATTTGTTGGACGGGACAGCCTCTCTGAAACCTCCAAAGGCGCCCTGAACTGGGTCATGGAATACACCGGCTGGCTCTTCATGGTCCTGGCCTCCTTGTTCGTTGTGTTCGTCCTCTGGCTTGCCCTGGGCAAGTTCGGCAACATCCCGCTGGGCAAGGACGGCGAGAAGCCCGAGTTCCGCACAGTCTCCTGGGTGGCCATGATGTTCGCCGCCGGCATGGGCATCGGCCTCATGTTCTACGGCGTGGCCGAACCGCTGTACCACTACATCTCCCCGCCACCCGGAACAGTGGATGGCCGCACACCTGCTGCCATCCAGACCGCCATGGCCACGTCGATCTTCCACTGGACCCTGCACCCCTGGGCCATGTACGCCGTGGTGGGCATCGCCATGGCTTATGGCACGTACCGGCTCGGCCGTAAGCAGCTGGTGTCCGCGGCCTTCACCTCGCTGTTCGGCATCCGCATGGTGGAAGGCCCCATCGGGAAGTTCATCAATATCCTGGCCATCTTCGCCACCCTCTTCGGGACCGCCGCTTCCCTGGGCCTTGGCGCCCTCCAGATAGGCAGCGGAATGACCTCCAACGGCTGGCTCGGCGAGGTCGGCACCCCTGTGCTGGTGGTCATCGTCGCCGTCCTGACGTTCTGCTTCGTCGCATCAGCCGTTTCAGGCATCAGCCGTGGCATCCAGTGGCTTTCCAACATCAACATGGTGCTGGCGGTGGTCCTGGCCCTGATCGTTTTCGTTGCCGGCCCCACCCTTTTCATCCTCAACCTGATTCCTTCCGCCGTGGGCGACTACGCCAGGGACCTGGCCGAGATGTCCTCACGGACCGAAGCTGTGGGAGACGATTCCCTCCGCAGCTGGATGACCAGCTGGACCATCTTCTACTGGGCCTGGTGGATCTCCTGGACGCCCTTCGTTGGCTTGTTCATTGCCCGGATCAGCCGGGGCCGGACCATCCGCCAATTCGTCACCGGCGTATTGCTGGTACCCAGCGTCGTGAGCGTCATCTGGTTCGGCATTTTCGGCGGGGCCGCGTTCCAGGTCCAGCAGGAAGCTGACAAGGCCGGCACTCCGGGGCTGGTGACCATGGTGGACGGTGCTCCCTCCATCAACTTCGACGGCGCCCTGTTCGATCTCGTAAAGAACCTGGGCATGCCCGGCTGGCTGACTGCCGCCGTCATCGTCCTGGCCATGGTCCTGGTGGCGATCTTCTTCATCACCGGCGCCGACGCGGCCTCGATCGTGATGGGATCCTTGAGCTCCAACGGTGCAGAGCACCCGCGCCGCGGCGTGGTGATCTTCTGGGGCAGCCTCACCGGTGCTGTCGCCGCTGTCATGCTCCTTGCCGGCGGTGACAAACCCTCCGAGGCCTTGGCAGGCCTCCAAAGAGTCACCATCGTGGCAGCCCTGCCGTTCGTGATCGTGATGCTGCTGCTCTGTTTCGCCTTGGTCAAGGATCTTCGCCGCGACCCCCTCTCGCTGCACCGCCGTCTGGCCACCTCAGTGGTGGACCGGGCCATCCGGGCCGGAGTTGAGCAGCACGGCGGGGTTCAGTTCGACCTCGTCACCAGACACGAATGCGCCGAAAAGTGCACGGAGTCCGATTGCGCCGGTGGAACGCCCACGGGAACCATCCCCCTGGTGGGCAAACCAGCCCAGCACTCCGACCCCAAGTAACCGGCCTTTGGCCAGCCCATTCCCCATTTCAGGAAGGTCCACCATGCCCAACACATCCACCCTCCGCCTCAACGCCAAGGCCGGCCGCAGCAGCCAGGTCGGCTCCAACGACCAGTCCGGCACCGCCAACCAGTCCGGCGAGGACGTGACCCTCACCCTGGACTCCTCCAAGCCGGTCACCGTCCGCATTGAGGTTGACCACTGCCCTTGCGGATCCGAACACCGCCGGGCCGGGTCCTACACCGACAGCGACTTCAGCCGCTGACAGAGCACAACAAAACAGGCGACACAACAAAGCAGGCGCCGGATCCCGGCGCCTGCTTTGTTGTGTGGTGCTGTTTGTTGCTGGTGATACTTGAGGCCTAAGGCCTATTTGGGCATCAGCACCGAGTCAACCAGGTAGACCGTGGCGTTGGCGGTCTGTACGCCGCCGCAGATCACGTTGGCGCCGTCAACCGTGAGGGCGTCCTTGGTGCCGGCTACGGTCACTTCGCCACCCTGGACAGTCTTGTGGGTGCCGACGATCTGGTCCGGGGTCAGCTGACCGGGGATTACGTGGTAGGTGAGAATCTTGCTCAGCAGGGCATCGTCCGTCTTGAGCGTCTCGATTGTTGCGGGGTCGATCTTGGCGAAGGCATCGTCAACCGGTGCGAACACCGTGAATTCGCTGCCGTTCAGGGTGGAAACCAGGTCAACCTTGGGGTTGAGCTTTCCCGAAACTGCGGCGGTCAGGGTCTTAAGCAGCGGGTTGTTCGATGCTGCTACGGCTACCGGATCCTTGGCCATGCCAGTTACCGAACCGGCACCGTCCGGAACCTGTGCAGCGTAACCGGCGCAGCCGGGGCCTACAAGGTTGGCGGCCGGATCCATCGCGGCGCTTGACATAGCGGACGACGACGGCGACGGTGCCATCGACGACGGAGCCGCCGAGGAACTCATCGGAGCCGGTGATGAAGACGACGGGGTGCTGGAGGTGCTGGAACCACCACAGGCAGTAAGACCGAGAAGGGCGGCTGCTGTGAGGCCAACGAAGGCGAGGGCGGGGCGCTTTGTGGACAACATGTCATTCTCCTTGTTTTTGGAACCAGGGCGTTGGCTCCATTGGTTGGTGGGACCTTGGCTGCTGATGCTGCTTTCGCTTCACCGGCGGTTTGTGTCTCACCATCTATTCGGAGGGTGGCACGGGGTGGATGGGTCCGGATTGAAAAAGTTTTTTAAAACCCTGGCCGGCCACCCCGCGGCCCCCATCCACCGTTCGCGTTCCACTCAGAAGTACGGCTTGGTGATCAGCTCCAGGGCATGGCCGGATGGATCCTTGAAATAGACGCCGCGGCCGCCATGCTCCGTGTTTGTCTCCCCCGGGCGGGTCATCTGCGGATCCGCCCAGTGTTCGACGCCGGCGCTCACCAGACGCCCATAGGCACGGTCGAAGTGCTGGTCGTCAACAAGGAAGGCGTAGTGCTGCATCTGGATCTCGACCGGCGGCTCGGCGAATTGCAGCATTACCCCGCCGGCCAGCGTGAGGTTGGTGAAGGGACCCCAGCTGGGAGCTTCCTCCGCTTCAAGGATGGATTGGTAGAACGCGGCGGAAGCGGCGCGGTCCAAGGACGCGATGATGGTGTGGTTGAAAAGTGCAGGCATGGATATCTCCTTTGTGGGTTGTTTTCGATGGTTTGAGGGTCATCGATCCACAAGGAGGTGCCCGAGGGGCAACTGCGCTGTACCTGCCAATGCGGCAGGGCAAAACGCGCGTCAGAGGTCGGCCGGGTAGCCGATCCGTGCAGGGCAGAAGCCCGATCCGGTCATCACGGCAGTCAGTCTAACCCGTTTTGGTCCCGCTCACCGTTGTGCGGCAGCTCCAGCCTTCCGGAGATCGAGGTGGCCCCATAGCGCGCATAGGAACAGAACCACGCTGAGGAAGGCCATGCCGGGAGTGATGCCGTCGACGAGGAGAACCACTACTCCAGCCACGCCACTGACTGCGCCCAGCAGGATCCTTGGGTGTGTGAGAGGACCTTTGCTCGAAGCGCTTACCAGTTCAAGACGCCCCAGCCGCCTCACAACCGGCAAGAGCGCACATGCAACAGCCACGAGCCACACCGGCCGGCTCAACCACCATTCCGCGGTCCCCGGAGCCGGGAGATGTACCGGGACCATGAGCAGTATGCCAGCGAGGGAAACCATCACCGGCATGTGCCAGAGATATATGGTCATCGCTTTGGAGCCCACCAACCTGACCAGGGACATGGCCTTGGACCTTTCGGTCCACCGTCTGATGCGCTTTTGGGCGAGGGAGAAAACCATCAGTTGTGCGATTGCCAGGAGCGCAAGGGCGCCCGTTGGCGGATTGAGGTTGCTGAACATATCCCCCGAATACCAGCCGGATGCGAAGAGATGGACCAAGAGGACCAGGGACAAACCCGCAATCCATTTCCGTGCCGCACGGGACATCCGCCCCACCCGCCCATCGGCCAGCCAGAAGCCCAGCTGCTGGATAAAGAGCCATACGAAGGCAAGGTTGGCGTACCCGAGGGCAGGAAGCTCCATGAACAAACGTCCCGTATCCACCGCAACAATGGCGAGCGCCAACCCCACCAAAGTCGGGAGCCCCGCCTTCCCGTGAGCGGATGCCATCAGGGGAACAAGCGCCGAACATCCGAGGTAGACGGCCAGGAACCACAAGGGCTGGCTGATTCGATACCCGGCTGTTTCCACCATCTCCCCGGGAACGCCCGCTACGGCAAGTATCAGCAGCCCCGTTCCCACTGAGGCCACCAAGACCACAGCGGGAACCAGCAGCCGCACCAGCCTGAGCCGGACATAGTCACCGGCTGTGCTGCCCCGGAGCTGCATGCGGCGCCATTGCGAGACGGAACTGAAGCCGCCGGCAATGAAGAACAGCGGCATGACTTGAACAAGCCAGGACAGGGAGGAGAACCACGGATTTCCGTCCAGGGCATTCTCCAGTACAGGCCCCTGGGGACCAACGCTCACGCCCACCATCAGGGCGTGGAGTACCACCACCACCACAAGGCAGAGACTCCGGATGACGTCCACACTGGCATCCCGCGCAGTGCCCGTTCCGTGCGGCCGGGCCATTTGTGCAGTTGTGTCACTTTTCATGCTTTCGACGCTACGGATCAGCGGATTCGGGCACGATGGTGCGGGCCACCCTGTTAAAGGTGGAGCTGGCTATACCGCCAAGGCCCTTGCTGCTGCGGCAGACTGAAGTCATGATCAAACCTCGTTTTCGGCCATGGCTTCGTGCCTACGGCTACCTTGTTGGTGAGCTGCTCGCCAGCGTCATCTCCATGGCCATGTTCATGGTTGCCGCGCTCCTTATCCCCTTGTTCCTTTTCAGCGGCGGATGGCTCGTAGCGCCCCGGGCGGTAGCCGGCCTGCGCTGGTGGGCGGCGATAGCCCGCCGTCGAACATCCAGCTACTCCGGTATGCCCGTGACCGAAAACTACGTTTCCATCCCCCGCAGGCCTTCCTTTGAAGAGCGCCTCCGTTTGGTGTTCTCCCGCAGCACCGGCCGCGATTTGCTGTGGTTGGTGGCTCACGGGCTGGGGATGCCGGTCGTCGCGCTCCTGTGTATCGGATTTCCTTTTGGCGCCTTGAACTCGGTGCTCATTCCCACGTACTGGTTCCTCCTCCCTGCCGAGGAGCCTGTAGTCAACCTGTATCCGGTGACGTCATGGGAGGGTGCTTGGTGGATGCTGCTGATAGGCCTTGGATATGCAGTGGTCTCCTGGTGGCTGATTCCCGGAGCGGCTGCAGGCCTTGCCTGGATTCAGGGAAAGATGTTGTCGCTTCCTGCGAGCGCGTACCTGGCCGAGCGGGTGACTGCGTTGACGGCCAGCCGTGCCGCGGCGTTGGATGCCCATTCGGCGGAGCTCAAAAGGATAGAACGCGATTTGCATGATGGCGCGCAAAACCGGTTGGTGGGCGTCGTCATGATGCTCGGGCTGGCGGAGCGGACCCTTGAGAAAAGCCCGCAGGACGCACTTCCCCATGTCCGCAGGGCACAGCAAGCCGCCACCGACGCCCTGGCCGGGCTGCGAACAGCGGTTCACGATATTCACCCGCCCATCCTGGAGGAGCTGGGCCTGGAAGGAGCGCTCTCGGCTTTGACGGGCCGCTCGGCCATTCCCTGCAACCTCATGGTGTCCGACCTCCACCGGGTTCCGGCGGCATTGGAGTCGGCCAGCTACTTCATCGTGGCTGAGGCCTTGACCAATGCCAATAAGTACAGTGCCGCCACCCGCCTGTCCGTGGTGGTCAAACGGGACGGCTCTGCTGACCGGCTCCTGATCTCGGTGGAGGACAACGGCCGTGGCGGGGCGGTGGAACGTCCAGGTGGCGGGCTGGCAGGAATTCGACGCCGGGCGGCTGCTTTCGAGGGCGTCCTGGAGTTCCACAGTCCGGCCAACGGACCAACAACTGTGAGGGTGGAACTGCCGTGCGGGTTGTAATTGCCGAGGATGACGCACTCCTCCGCGAAGGGTTGTCGCTCCTGCTCAAGAGCGAAGGGTTCGATGTCATCGCTGCCGTGGACAACGCCGTCGACTTCCTTGCCGTCCTTGACGACGCCGACGCCGCCGTCCTTGACGTGAGGATGCCGCCCACCTTTACGAATGAAGGCTTGCTGGCCGCACGTGAGGCCCGACGACGACGGCCCGGCTTTCCGGTGTTGGTCCTCTCCGCTTATGTTGAGGACCGCTACGCCGGTGATCTGTTGTCCGAAGGTGCTGCCGGGCTGGGGTACCTCTTGAAGGAGCGGGTGGGTAAGGTAGCGGAATTCACTGACACCCTCCGGCGCGTTGCCGGTGGCGCAACCGTCATGGATCCTGAAGTGATCTCCCAGCTGATGAGCCGCCGGGGAGCCAGTGATCCCATCAGCACGCTCACTCCCAGGGAGCGCGAGGTCCTTGGCCTGATGGCCGAGGGCCTGGACAACCACTCCATTGGCTCCCGTTTGGTGGTCACCGAAACGGCTGTCAGCAAGCACATAGGCAACATCTTCCAAAAGCTGCAACTGTCCACCATGGACCGGGGCCATCGCAGGGTGCTGGCGGTGCTCGCTTATCTCCGGAGTTGAGCCCTGGAACCAAAGGCGGAATCCCGTTGCCTGCACCCGGCCCCGGTGACAGGATGGTCCGCATGGCTATCGAGGTTCGACCCGCGACGGTGTTCGATGACGTGAAGACCATGGTGGGGCCCAAGAGCCCCGATTCCAACGTGTGCTGGTGCCTGAGTTACAGGATCCCGTCGAAACTGAACCAGCAGCTCCAGAAGCAGGAACGCGGAAAGTTCGTGAAGAAGCTGGTTTCCGAGGACCCGCCTCCCGGCGTTTTGGCGTACGACGGCGACGAAGTAGTGGGGTGGGCAGCGGTTCACCCGCGCGCGGACACCAGTTTCGCCAAGAACCGCAAGATCCCCCACGTGGATGATGCCGAGGTCTGGTCCGTGTGGTGTATCCGCGTCCGGCCCGGGCATCGAGGGAAGGGGATCTCCCACGAACTCCTGCGAGGGGCGATCGACTTTGCCAAGAGCCACGGTGCCCCTGTGATCGAGGGTTACCCCGTGGACAACAGGGGCGGCAAGGTGGATCTGACCATGGCCTACGTTGGCACGCGCAGGCTCTTTGAAAAGGCCGGCTTCAAGAAGGTCGCCGAAACCACCTCTGTATTGAACGGCTTCCCCAGGGTGTTGATGCGACTGGACCTGCGCCGGCCCGCATTGGTAACAGCACATGCTCCGATGCGGGCTCCAATGCGGGCTCAGTAGGACGTTCACTCTCACCTAGTTGGGGCTGGCTCCCTGCAGCCTTGCACTCATCCGGTGCGCTTCCTCGAGCAGCAGTTTGCCCAGGAACTCCTGGCGGTCAGGACGGAAGCGCGGTTCGATTCCCGTCAGGGAGAGCGCCCAGGCCGGGCGGCCCTGCTGGTCAAACACTGCGGCGCCCATACCCCAGCTGCCTTCGAGGATGAGTCCGGGATTAACGGCGTACCCGGCCAGGCGGGTGCGTTCCAGGTTGTCCCGCACTACGTTTTCAGGGTGGCCCACAGCAAAGTCGCCGGCGTGCGCAGGCCAGTCCCCCAGCAGTGCTTCCTGTTCCTCCGGGGGCAGGAAGGCCATGATCGCGGTTCCGGCCGAGGCCACTCCGAGCGGGAAGCGGACCCCTTCGTGCAGCACAAAGGATCGCACCGGAAACGCTCCCTCTTCGCGCAGGACGCAGATGGTTTCGTTCCCCCGGCGGAGGGAAAAGAACGCACTCTCCCCCGTTTCGGCGGCCAACCTTCGCAGCGAGGGCCGGGCGATGTCTTCCATGGGGAAACGGGCGGCAGCAACCGATCCGAGCAGGAAGATCTCCGGCCCCAGCACCCACTTGCCCGTGCCGGGATCGTGCTCCAGCAAACCTTCGGCAGCCAGGGACGTCAGCAGGCGGTGAACGGTTGGCCGGGTCAGCCCGGACTCGCGCACCAGACCCGCCAAGGATGTCCCACCCGGCTTGCGGCCCACCAGGCGCAGCAGCAGCGCCACCCTGCCCACCACTTGGGCTCCTTGCACTGCCACAGCATCCTCCCTGCGATTTTGTCCACAATATGGATACCACCCAGTCTAGCGTCCACACCGTGAGTGGTTCCTAAGTGCCTCCATTGATCTCTCGCGTTGCCCTGCCTACGCTCAATTCCAAGAAGAGACTCGTCCACAAAGTGGACCAACCAGCTCAACGAGGAGTTCGCAATGTCAACCATGTACGGGAGTGCAGCCGAAGCGCTGCGTGAGGTGATGGCAGACGGCTTGACCGTCGCCGTCGGGGGATTCGGTTTGAGTGGTATCCCCGCTGACCTGATCGATGCCGTTCGTGACTCCGGCGCCAAGGACCTCACCATCGTTTCAAACAACATGGGTGTGGACGGCAAGGGCCTTGGAGTCCTGATCGAAGCGGGCCAGGTCCGGAAAGTCATCGCTTCCTACGTGGGCGAGAACAAGCTGTTCGCCGAGCAGTACCTGGCAGGCAAGTTGGAGGTCGAGTTCACGCCGCAGGGCACCCTCGCTGAACGCCTGCGCGCCGGCGGCGCCGGCATTCCCGCGTTTTACACACGGACCGGCGTGGGAACCCTGGTTGCCGAAGGCAAACCGCTGGAAGAGTTCGACGGCGTCACTTACGTCCGCGAGCGCGCCATCACCGCCGACGTCGCACTGGTCCATGCCCACACCGCCGATACCGACGGCAACCTGATCTACCGCTACACGGCGCGGAACTTCAACCCGGTGGTAGCTACGGCAGGAGCTGTGACCATCGCCGAGGCCGAGGTCATTGTCCAGCCCGGAGAACTGGACCCCAACCACATTGTGACCCCTGGGGTCTACGTCCAGCGGCTGGTCCAGGCCACCGCGCGCGTCAAGGACATTGAACAGCGCACAGTCCGGCAGCGGGCCGTCGCCCAGCACGCCGAAGCACTCACGGTTTAGCAGCAAAGGAGCCCATCACCATGGCATGGACACGAGACCAGATGGCCGCCATCGCGGCCGAAGAACTGAACGACGGCGACTACGTCAACCTCGGCATCGGCATTCCCACCTTGGTAGCCAACAACCTGCCCGACGGCGTGCGGGTGGTCCTCCAGAGCGAGAACGGACTGCTGGGCATGGGCCCGTTTCCCTATGAGGGCGAGGAAGACGCTGACCTCATCAACGCCGGCAAGCAGACCGTCACCATCACTCCCGGCGGCAGCATTTTCGATTCCGCAACATCGTTCGGCATGATCCGCGGCGGGCACGTCAAGGTGGCCATCCTGGGTGCCATGCAGGTGTCCGGTTCCGGGGACCTGGCCAACTGGACCATCCCCGGCAAGATGGTCAAGGGCATGGGTGGGGCCATGGACCTGGTGGCCGGGACACCGCGCGTCGTTGTCCTTACCGAGCACAACGCCAAGGACGGTTCTGCCAAGATCGTCACCGAATGCACCCTGCCCCTCACGGGCCTGAAGTGTGTTGACCGGATCATCACTGACCTCGCCGTTTTCGACATCGAAGAAGCACGGCTGCTGCTGACCCGCCTCGCCCCGGGCGTCACCGTGGAAGAAATCCGCAGCAAGACCGACGCAGAGTTCGCTGTGGCGCTTGCCTCTGTTGGACCCACGCTTGTTGAACCCACGCTTGAAGGAGCACGCGCATGAGCCTGAAAGAGCAATTTGGCAAGGACATCCTGCTCACGGGATGGGGCCACAGCAAGTTCGGGAAGCTGACTGATGAGACCTTGGAGTCGCTGATCGTTCAAGTGGCCGGCGAAGCCATCACGAACTCGGGCCTGGACCCGAAAGACATTGACGAGATCTACCTCGGGCAGTTCAACTCGGGAATGCAGCCCCTGGGATTCACGTCCTCGTTGGCGCTTCAGGTATCCGCAGATCTGGCCAACGTTCCGGCAACCCGCACCGAGAATGCCTGCGCTTCGGGATCGGCGGCTTTCCAACAGGGTGTCAAAGCGGTCCTGGCCGGAACTGCCCGCAACGTCCTGGTGATCGGCGCGGAGAAGATGACCGACGCCGGAGCGGACGTCGTGGGGGCGGCCTTGCTGGGTGCTTCCTACGAGATGGCCGGCAAAGCGTCCTCCACCGGGTTCACGGGACTGTTCGCCGAAGTCGCCAAGCACTATGGCAAGCGCTACGGCGCCGGAATCGGCGGCCCGGGATTTGAAGGTGGCCTCGGCGATGTCCTCGGCTCCATCGCTGCCAAGAACCACCGCAACGGCATGGACAACCCCTACGCCCAGATGCACCGGGACTTCGGCGAGGAGTTTTGCCGGACCATCTCCGAGAAGAACCCCATGGTGGCCGAGCCCTTGCGCCGCACGGACTGTTCGCTGGTCTCCGACGGTGCTGCCGCCGTCGTGCTGTCCACCTCGGCTGCCGGCGGCGCAACCGCGCCTGTTCGCCTGGCCGGTTTTGGCCACGCCAACGACTTCTTCCCTGCGGAGAAGCGCGATCCCACCGAGTTCGCAGCAACCAGGGCTTCGTGGGAACGGGCGCTGGGCATGGCCGGTGTCGGGCTTGAGGGACTGGACTTCGCGGAGGTCCACGACTGCTTCACCATCGCCGAGCTCATCATGTATGAAGCCATGGGCCTCACACCCCGCGGCGAAGGTGCACGTGCTGTCCAGGAGGGCTGGGTATATAAGGACGGAAAGCTCCCCATCAATGTCTCCGGAGGGCTGAAAGCCAAGGGCCACCCCGTGGGCGCTACAGGCGTATCGCAACATGTCATCGCCGCCATGCAGCTCACGGGCACCGCGGGTGACATGCAGTTGCCGAACGCCCGCCGCGGCGCTGTGCAGAACATGGGCGGCGTGGGCATCGCCAACTACGTCAGCGTCCTGGAGGCTTTCTAACCCGGGTAAGCAGCAGATCAGCGGTTCCGGATCAGCGCCACGATCTCCGTAAACCCGAGCCGCTCTGCGTTCTGCAGGGCGGTTCGGCCTTGGGGGTCGCGGATATCCGGGTTCGCCCCGGCTGCCAGGAGCTGCCGGACCACCTCCTGCTGGTTGGGCCCGCCGTTGTTGAGCAGGATGGCTTCCTGCATGGCGGTCCAGCCAAGGTTGTTGACGTGATCCACCGGCACACCTGCGGCAATGAGGATCCGGACGGTGTCCGTATGCCCGTGCTCGCTCGCCGGGATCAACGCGGTGCCGCCGTACCTGTTAATGCTGCGAACATCCGCGCCCGCAGCCAACGTCAGTTCCAGGACCTCGTTGAAGCCTTCCGCCCCGGCGTACAGGAAGGCCGAGTCCTGGATGTCGTCCTTTGCGTTGACGTTGCCGCCTGCCGCGATCAGTTCACGGACGCGGCCGGCGTCGTTGGCTTTCGCGGCAAGGATCAGGAGACGGTCGGTTTCCAATTGGGCCTCCGGTGGGAGTTTGGGCGGTGTGCCCGGAGCCGACGACGACGGGGCCGGGTTTGAGCCAGGCGACGCGCCGGCCGCCGGGGCAGCCGCCGTCGTGCTTGCATCGGGCGTGCCGGAAGCCGGATCGGCGGGTTCCGACGGTGCGCAGCCGGCTACGAGCCCGGCGATCAGCAAACCCGCACCGATCACCCGGCCCGCCGCCCAGCTGCGCCCCTTCAGGGAATCCATACTGTCGAGGCTACTTTGCTGCCGTGGCCAAGGCATCGGCACCGGCGGTGGCGCAGGCTTCATCAAGGGCGCCATCGGGAGCGCCGCCTACTCCGATGCCGGCAACGGAGACTCCGTTGACCTTCAACGGGACGCCACCGGCAAGGAAGAGCGTGCCGGGAAGGTCAGAAATGGAGGGTCCGTTGCCGTTGATGCGCTTGGCGAGCTCGCTGGTGGGAGCACCGAAGGCAGCTGCCGTGTAGGCCTTCTGCTTGGCGGCTTCGATGGTGTGCTCGGCAGCGTTGTCGCCGCGCAGGAGCGCCTGGACAGTTCCGAAGCGGTCCACCAGGGCAACTGTCACGAACGGAAGTTTGTCCGCCTGGCACTTGGCCAGCGCAGCAGTGACGGCAGCGCTCGAGGCGCCAACGGAGATCCTGTTCTGGGCCACCACGTTCTCCGGAGCGGGCTGGACCTCAGCTGCAACCTTCACCGGAGCGGCCTGGGCAGCAGCCGGCGCACCAGCAGGGGACACGGCGTTGGCCACGGCCGTGACACCGCCGGTGAGCAGCAATGCTCCGGCAGCGGCGGCGGCAATCATCTTGTTCGACTTCTTCACGGGGTTCTCCTTGTAGGGCATCGGGACCACAGTTTCGGGTACATCCCCATGCTTCCGTGGACCCACCAACCGCCACATCGCCCGGTTGCCGCTCCCGGACTCAGCCTTTCCGTCAGCGGTATCAGCCAAAAGGTGGACAGACCAATGCCCGCAAAGGGACCTAGCATGGGAGGATGCCCACTGTCCCTTCCCAGCCGGCGCCAGGCGTACGGCTCGATGGACGCATCGATGCTGTGGTGCATCTGGGCTTCGCCGTCCTGATGGTCGCTTCGGCTGTCCGCTATGTCATGCGGCACTCCCCCGCAGACAACCTGTGGACAGTTGCGTTGGCGGGGACTGTTTGTGCCCTCTACGCGGTTACCGCGGTGTTGGCCCGCCGACGGGAACCTGGCAGGCGTCCCCCCGGACCGGCGCGCGGGGTATGGATTCCGTGGATGGCCGCTTTGGTGGCAGCGTGGGCGGCGCTTGTTATTGCCGCCCCCAGCTTCGCGTGGTGTTCCTTCGCGATCTTCTTCCTCACCCGGACCGCCTTCCGCGGGTGGGCCGCCTATGTGGCCGGTGGCGCGACGGCGGCCGCCACCGCCGTCGGACTCTTCCGGATGAGCGGCTGGACCGACGTCGCCATGCTTCTTGGCCCGCTCGCCGCGGGTGCGCTGCTGACCTTGATTTACGACAAGATCGAGCGCGACGCGGCGCTGCAACGCAAACTCCTCCATGACGTCACCCAGGCCCAGGAGCAACTCGCGGCGAAACAGCGGGAAGCCGGGATTGCCACCGAACGCGAGCGCGTTTCGCGGGAAATCCACGACACCGTAACCCAGGGCCTGGCCAGCAGCCTGCTCCTCCTCGAAGCCGCACAGCGCTCATGGCCGGCCGAAAGCGCCCACCATGACGTACGAAAGGCAACGGACCTGCTGCGGCGGAACCTCGCTGACACCCGCAGCCTGGTACATGAGCTCTCCGCCCCCGGGCTCGAGACCGGGCCCCTCCCCGAAGCCCTGGAACAGGCAGCACAGCAGTACGTGGACGGCATCCGTGTGCAAGTCACCGGGGATTTGCGGCCGCTCCCTTCGGAGGTCCGGCATGCCCTGCTCCGTGTCGCACAGAGCGCGGTGGCCAACATCAAACTCCACGCCCACGCCGGCCATGCCAGCGTGACCCTTGGCTACCTTCCGGACGCGGTCACCTTGGACGTGTACGACGACGGCCGCGGCTTTGATCCCGGAGCGGTACCTCCGCCGTCTGAAACCGGAGGGTACGGACTGCGGGCCATGCGCCAACGCGTGGAACAGTTGGGCGGACAATTGTCGGTGGAAAGCACACCCGGCGAAGGCACCATCATCGCGGCCCAGTTTCCGCTGGCCCGGCCTGCTGATCCGGCAAACGCCTTGAAGGAGGCTTTGTGAACACCATCTCCGTGCTGCTCGTGGACGACCACACCGTGGTCCGGAGCGGGCTCAAAGCGCTGTTGGGCACCCAGGGCGACATCGCCGTCGTCGGGGAAGCCGCATCCGGGGAGGACGCGCTGGAGGCGGCCCGGCAACATGCCCCGGACGTGGTCCTCATGGACCTGGCCATGGGTCCCGGCATGGACGGGATCGAAGCCATCAAACAGCTCCGACGGCGAACCCCCAAACAGGCAATCATCGTTTTCACCACTTACGACTCGGACGCCGACATTGTCCGCGCCGTGGACGCCGGCGCCATGGGCTATCTGCTCAAGGATGCGGCGCCCGAGGAGATCTTCGCGGCCGTTCGTGGTGCCGTGCAGGGCAAGAGCGTCATGAGTGCGCCCGTGGCGTCGCGGCTGTTCCAACAGCTGCGGAATCCGGACGAAATCCTCACTCCGCGGGAGGCCGAACTGCTCAGCCTGCTGACCGAGGGCCTCAGCAACCGCGACCTCGGAAAGCGCCTCTTCATCTCCGAGGCCACCGTCAAGACCCACCTCGCCCACATCTACGCGAAACTGGGCGTCGAAACCCGTGCAGCAGCAATTGCCACAGCTATCCGGCGCGAGGGGATGCGGTAGGACACGCGGTTGGTTACTCTGACCCTATGTCGGACGTAGCTGATCGCAAGATGTTCAAGAGCCCGGGAACTGCGTTGCTGGTCCGGGGAATCCTCGCCATTGTTTTTGGCCTGCTGATCTTTGCCCTGCCCAGCGCCACGGCGTTCGTGGTGGTCGTCATGTTCGGGGTCTTTGCGATCATTGACGGCATCACTAGCGTGGCCCATTACTTCTACGACCCCGCGGGCCGGTCCCGCTGGACCATTGTGGGTGGCCTCATCTCCATCGCGGCGGGCATCGTGGCCATTGCGTTGCCGGGAATTACGGCCGCGGCGATCGGCGTGCTCATTGGTTTGTGGGCGCTGGTGCTGGGGTTGTCACAAATTGTTTTGTCGCTGGCGGCCCGGACTTTCGTCAGCAGTTGGGGGCTCTGGCTGCTCACAGGCCTGATCACCACCATTTTTGGAATCGTGGTGCTGGTCAATCCGGGCTTGGGTTTCCTGGGCCTGGTGTGGATGCTTGGGGCCTTTGCGCTCGTGACAGGACTGCTGCTGGTCGCTTCCGGCATCGGGTTGCGTAAACTGGCCCGCTCGGAGCTGTTGTACGGCCACTAGGTCACCGTAAATGGTCTTCAGGGGATGCGCTCAGCGCCAAGTTCGGTAAGTTAGTGGCTGTGAAGATAGCTACCTGGAATGTGAACTCCCTCCGCGCCCGTGCAGACCGCGTTGAAGCCTGGCTTGAGCGCAGCGACTGCGATGTCCTGGCCATCCAGGAGACCAAGTGCAAGGACGAGAACTTCCCGTGGGAGCTCTTTGAGCGCATGGGATACGAGGTTGCCCACTTCGGAGTGAACCAGTGGAACGGCGTTGCCATCGCCTCCCGCGTGGGCCTTGAAGATGTCGAACGCACCTTCCTGGACCAGCCGGCGTTCGGTAAGGCCGGCAAGGACCCGGTACAGGAAGCCCGGGCCATCGCAGCCACCTGTGGCGGCATCCGCATCTGGAGCCTCTACGTTCCCAACGGCCGCTCCCTGGACGATGAACACATGCCGTACAAGATCAAATGGCTGGACGTCCTGCAGGGCCACGCAGCCGAATGGGTCAAGTCCGACCCCACCGCCCAGGTGGCACTGATGGGTGACTGGAACATCGCACCGTTCGACGACGACGTCTGGGACATCGAGCTGTTCCGCACCAACAATTACACCCACGTCTCCGAACCCGAGCGCGCAGCGTTCCATGCGTTCGAAGCCGCCGGATTCACCGACGTCGTCCGTCCTTATACCCCCGGCCCCGGTGTCTACACGTACTGGGATTACACGCAGCTGCGCTTCCCAAAGAAGGAAGGCATGCGCATCGACTTCTGCCTCGCCTCCCCCGCGCTGGCTTCGCGGGTCACGGGCGCTTCCATTGACCGCGAGGAACGCAAGGGCAAGGGCGCCTCGGACCACGCTCCCGTGATTGTGGAGCTCGCAGACTAACGGATCCAAAACCACCGGCGAAAGGGGCGGCTGCCATGACAGGAAACCTCTATCGGGGCCAGGCAGGGCTGCCGTTCTCTTCGTCGCTGCGCATTTACGAACCCCTCGAAGCGTTCCCGCCCGAGCAGCAGCGCCGCCTCCTGGCGCGGGGCAGCAAGAACGGTTCCCGGGCCGCCGTCGAGAATGCGGAGCTGCAGGCCTCGCTGGGCCGCATCACGCGGTCCGGCGGCGATCCCTTCCCCACCGGCCGCACGGACCTGGTACGCATGACGCGCGTGCCCACGGGCCGGCACGCGGCCATGCCGGACCAGCCTGCAGTGGGCCAACCTCCAGCGGAGGACCAACCTGCAGCGACCGCCCAGGAAGCGCACGACGCCGGGCGGCTGCTTTACTGCCCCAGCCAACTGGTGATTCGGGCGGGTTTGGCGGCCAATGCGCTCATGGACGGCGTGCACAGTCCCCTCGCCGACCTCCTCATCCCCGTCTCACAACGGGACAAGCACCAGGCAAGGATTGATCGGGTCAATGCGGGGGAAGACGCCAAACGCGTCCACACCCGTGCCTCAACATGGGGAATCCCGTTCAGCTGGTTCTCGCTCTTCGCCGAGTCGGACCGGAAGGACGTCGTGGAATCCGACGGGCGCATTCTGACGGTGCGGGTATGGACGCCCCTGACCGAGGCCCTGGACAGGGCCCGGTTCGCAGTGGCACACCTGGCCTTGGCCGCACCCGACCTGGACATGCTCGATGACCTGACGCAGCTCACCGAATGGCTGGAACTGTTCCACATCCAGTCCATGGTGGAGCTGGACTACGGTGCAGTGGCGGACAAGGTTTACCCGGATGAATCCCCCATGGACGTGCGGCTGGGCATCGAGTGCCTGGCGGAAGGCGACATGACCGGCGCCGCTGCCGCCTATCGCCGGCTTGCCTCCCGGTGGATCCCCATCCGGCAGTTGGCACGGGCTTCCTGACCCGTCGAACTTCCCTAGCGTTCGAGGACCACGTCCTCGGTGTTGGGGAAGAACATCTTGTAGGTGATGCCTGCAATGGCAGCCCCGATGACCGGGGCAAGAATGAACAACCACACCTGTCCCAATGCTTCGGGGCCGGCGAACCATGCCACTCCCAAAGAACGTGCCGGGTTGACGGAAGTGTTGGTCACCGGGATGGACACCAGATGGATCAACGTCAAACCAAGCCCGATGGCGATGGGCGCGAAACCCTTTGGCGCCCGCGAATCGGTGCTGCCCAGGATGATGTAGAGGAAGACTGCGGTCAGGATGATCTCAATGATCAAAGCAGCCACCATTGAATACCCATCCGGGGACCTCTCGCCGTAACCATTGGAGGCGAACCCGGATTTAGCAGCATCGAACCCGTCCTTTCCGGAGGCTATGGCAAACAACGCCAGCCCGGCCAAGGAGGCAGCAGCGACCTGCGTGACGATGTAGGGGCCAACGGCCTTCCATTCAATCCGGCCGGCCAAAGCGGCGCCGATGGTCACTGCAGGGTTGAAGTGTCCACCCGAAATGTGTCCCACTGCGTATGCCATGGCCAGGACCGTCAGCCCGAAAGCCAACGCAACACCCAGGAATCCGATGCCCATGTTGAGCTTGTCCTCCGAGAGAACTTTCGCAGCCAACACTGCGCTGCCGCATCCTCCGGAGACGAGGACAAAAGTCCCCAAAGCTTCGGCCCCAAGCCGGGACGGAAGTGATTTATGCATGATCCCTCTTTCATTAGTCGAGCGCCTCCCGGGCCCAACCTTCCAGGTCGGTCGGTGTCCGGATGCTTCGGCGCGGCCGCGCACAGCAACTGCGCGGCACAGTGATGCCGCGGCACAGTAACTATGTGGGTCCCGGAGGGGATTCATGACGGAGGTTTGCAGGTGGGCCCTGCGAAGAGGGTGGCTGCCCTAGCTTTCCGTTGGCGGGGCTGTGGTCTCGCGCACGATCAGCTCGTGTGGGGCAACCTCGGAATGGACAGCACCGGGGTTCCCATCCAGCTCGTCAAGCAGCATCTTGGTGGCGAGTTCAGCCTGGTTGTCGGGGCGTTGCCCCACCGTCGTCAAACCAATGGAAGACGAGAAATCATGATCGTCAATGCCGATCACTGAAAGGTCCTGGGGCACCTTGACACCGTGGCGCCCCGCCTCGAAGATGACGCCCATGGCCATCTCATCGGACGAGCAGAAAATCGCTGTCGGTTTGCGTCCGGGCTGGTTCCACAAGCGGTTGAAGGCCTCTTGGCCACTGGCAACCGTGAAATCACCCCACTGGTCCCATTCGGGACGTACTTCCAGTCCGGCGTCGGTCATGACTTCCTGGAAGGCGCGGATCCGCACACGGGGAACGTCGAAGTTCAGGTCGGTTTCGTCGTCGCCATGGAGCAAGGCGATGTCCTTGTGGCCCAAGTCCAGGAGGTGCCGCACAGCGGTGGACGCGGCGTCGTAATCGTTGATGCCGATATAGGCGCAATCCTCCACGTGCCCGCCTACTACCACCAGCGGAATGTCGATCTTGTGGAGGTGTTCCAGCTCTTCCTCGGTCAAGGACATACAGAGCACCAGCAGGGCGTCGATCTGTTTGTAGACCATGGTGGAGCTGAAGAGCCGCTCGCGGTTGCTGCCGTGGCCGCCGAGGTTGAACAGGGAGAGGTTGTACTTGCGCGAATGCAGTTCCCGGTCCGCGCCTTCGATCGCTTTGGAGAAGAACCAGCGGCTGACGAACGGGGCCAGGACGCCGATGGTGCGTGTACGGCCGGTGGCCAGGCCGGATGCCGACGACGACGCGACGTAGCCCAGCGAACTGGCAACTTCGAGAATCTTTTCGCGGGTGGCCGGAGATACGCGCGGCAGGCCCCGGACGGCCCGTGAGACGGTCGCCGTCGAAACTCCAGCGGCAGCGGCGACGTCCTCGATACTGACGCCGGTATGGCCACCGCGTTGGGACCTACCCGTTGTTCGTGACACAGGCTCCCCTCTCCGGCCGCCGTTGCTCCGCCTTCACCTTAAAGGTGGACTTCTGCTTTGCAGCCCTCGGTTACGCAGCGGCGTAATGCGCTGCGCAACCGAGGCTGCGGATCCTAGCCCTTGAGGCCGCCGGAGAGCAGGCCGCGTACAAAGTAGCGCTGCAATCCGAAGAACACCAGGAGCGGGATGATGATGGAGACAAATGCTGCCGCCGGGTTGAGGTAGTCCCTGGCGCCACGCGTACCGGAAATCTCCGCCAAGCGCTGCGTAATGGGGGCCACGTCCGCCGTACCACCGGAGAACACCAGCGCCACCAGGAGGTCATTCCAGACCCACAGGAACTGGAAGATCGCCAGGGATGCCAGCGCCGGAACTGACAACGGGAGGATGATCCGCCAGAAGATGGTGCTGTGTCCGGCGCCGTCCACCCGTGCTGCCTCAATGACTTCACCAGGGATTTCGGAGATGAAGTTGTGGAGCAGGAAGATGCCCAGCGGAAGGCCGAACATGGTGTGGGCGATCCACAGCTGGGCGTACGAGCCCGAGGGAAGGTGCAGTGTCTGCGTGAAGAACTGCAGGAGCGGGATCAGTGCCATCTGGAGCGGAATGATCTGGAGGGCAAAGACGAAGATGAACATCGCGTCGCGGCCCTTGAACTTGCCCCAGGCAAAAACGTAGGCAGCCATGGATGCCAGCACGAGGACAAAGATCGTGACCGGAATGACGATCGCGATGGAATTGACGAAGTACTGGGACAGGTTGGCCGACTGGGAGCCTGCCGGAGTAAGGACGTCGGCATAGTTCTTGAACGTGAACTGCCAGTCGACGAAGGCATTCCACCAGCCGTCGGACCGGGGGCCCACCTGCTTGGCCGCTGGACGGAATGAGGTAACAAACAGGCCGAACGTCGGGACGGACCAGACGACGGCGATCACGATCGCTGCCGCTGTTGCCCACTTGGAGGTCAGCTTGCTCTTGACCCGCCGCATGATCGGCTGGGCGTCCTCCGTGGGGTCGGATCCAGGACGCTGCCGGGTGGCCTTGGCGGCCTCTTTCGGGGCTGGCGTGGCTGTCAATGGATCTCCCTTTGCTTGCGAAGGACTCGGGCGTTGTAGACCACAATGGGCAACACCATCAGGAACAGGATGAGGGCCAATGCGGCACCGCGTCCCGGCTCACCGGCACGGAATGCCTGGGTGTACATTTCGTTGGCTACCACCGACGTGTCGTAGTTGCCGGCGGTCATGGTCCGGACAATGTCGAACACCTTCAACGTGGCGATCGTGATGGTTGTCAGCACCACCACCAGCGCTCCACGAATACCCGGGACCGTGACATTACGGAATTGCTGCCAGGCGTTCGCCCCGTCCAAGCGGGCTGCCTCGGTAAGTTCCACCGGGACGCCCTTGATGGCGGCCGAGAGAATCACCATGGCGAAGCCGGTCTGGATCCAGACCATCACGATGATCAGGAAGAACGTGTTTTCCGGCGCATCCAGGAGGAACTGCTTGGGGTCCATTCCCAGGGCGTCGCGGAAGAAGTTGATGACACCTGTTTGTTCGATGCCGGGCCCACGGTAGTCGTAGACGAGCTTCCAGATGATGCCGGCGCCTACGAAGGAGATCGCCATTGGCATGAAGACCAGTGACTTCAACACCTTTTCGCCCCGGGCCTTGTCAATGAACACGGCGTAGGCAAGGCCAAAGCTTGTGGACAGCAAAGGAACCAGGATGGTCCAGATAACGGTGTTTCGCAGTGTGGTCAGAGCCTCGGGCTGCGTGAACATCCACACGAAGTTGTCAAAGCCGTTGGCATTGCCGCCGGCATCCGTGAACGCCAGCATTGACGTTCGGATGGCCGGATAAACCAGGCCCACCAGCATCAGGATCGCGGCGGGGGCCAGGAAGCCGGCAACGGTGACTTTGTCCTTGACCGTTTTGGGTGCCCTGTCCACCAGCAACATGATGAGGCCGATAACCGCTGCGAATATCGCAAGGGCTATCACTACTTGAAGGAGTTTTTCTCCAATAAATTCCATACCCAACCTCCGGGGCGTGAGTGAATCACTAAGTTCCGGGAAAAGCACTGCCTCCCCGGCTGGGCAAACCAGTCAGGGGAGGCAGCACTTTGGGAGTTAGCTCTTAGGCCAGCTGGACTCGATGCTGTTGGCAACATCCTGCGAGGACGTGCCGTTGATCCACTGCACGATGCCCTTCCAGAAGGAGTTTGAACCCACAGCACTCGGCATCAGGTCGGATCCGTCGAAGCGGAAGACGGTGTCAGGGTCCTGGAGGATCTTGACGGTCAGCTTGTCGAGGTCGGACTGTGCGTTGTTCGGGTCCAGGCCCTTGTTTGCACTGACAACACCGCCCAGCTTCACGCGGTTGTTGGCGAAGTCGGCGCTGGCCAGGTAGGCCAGGAAGGACTGAACCTCGGGGGTGTCCTTGTAAGCGCCCACCATTTCGCCGCCGCCGGTGACTGCCTTGCCCTTGCTTTCGTCGATCGGCGGGGTGATGAAGGCCCAAACATCGCCATCTTCAGCAACGTTGGTTCCTGCAGGCCAGTTGGCGGCCTGGAAGTTGGCCTGGTGGTGCATGGCGCAGGTACCGTCAAGAACCGGCTGGCCGGCCTGGGCGAAACCGGTGCTCAGGATCGAGCGGACGTCACCGAAGCCGCCGTTCACCATGTCCTGGTTGAGCAGGATGTCGCCGGCCTTGTTGAAGGAGTCGACGATCTTGGGGTCGTTGAACGGAATCTGGTGGGCTACCCACTGGTCGTAGACCTCCGGGCCGTGTGCACGCAGAACCACGTCTTCGATCCAGTCCGTGCCGGGCCAGCCGGTGGCTTCACCGGACTCGAATCCAGCACACCACGGCTTCATGTTCTTGTCATCGGCCGCGATCTTCTTGGACAGGTCAATCATTTCGTCCCACGTCTTGGGGACTTCCCAGCCCTTGTCCTTGAAGGTCTTGGGCGAGTACCAGACAAAGCCCTTGACGTTCGCGAGCATCGGGGCAGCGTAGTAAGTGCCGTCCACGGTGCCGTACTTCTTCCAGTCCGGGGACCAGTTCTTGTCCACGAGGTCGGAAACCGTCTTCGGAGCCGGCTTCAAGTAGCCTGCCTTTGCCTGGGTGGCCAGAAGGCCGGGCTGCGGGAAGATCGCCACGTCGGGCGCGGTCCCGGACTGGGCACGGACGCCGATCTGCGTCTCGAACTCCTTGCTGCCTTCGTACTTGACGGTGATGCCCGTGCAGTCTTCGAACTGCTTCCAGGACTCCTCGAGGTTGGTGGCCTCGATGTCTACGATCGTCGAGTAGACCGAGACGGTCTTGCCATCGTGCTTGCCATAGCTTTCGTAGCTGGCGCAGTCATTCGAGCCGGCGGTGGATCCCCCACCGCCACCATCTCCGCTACAGGCGGAAAGGGTAAGTGCCAGAACACCGGCGGCTGCGACCGGTAGCAGGTACTTGGTTTTCTTCATGCTAAAGACTCCTCGCTGAGTACAAGTGATTCGGCGGCGCAATTGATGTGGTGACGCTCACACTAGCTAGGAAGCGCGTCAAAATGCAAGCGCTTACACAGAACGTAACCGCATCGATACCAAGCAACCTGTTGATCTTGAAAACGCGGCCTTCTTCGCTCCATTTGGCCAACGCCCCATCAGTCCTGCACGCTCTTCAAGCTGCGGATCGATTTGTTTACCCAATGTTGCCTATGGAAAAATAGGAAGTGTGGATGAACTTGAAGCACTGCAGACCATCGGCCGATTGATCAAGGAAGAACGTCTGGCCCAAGGTTTGAGCCAAGTCCAACTGGCCAAGCAGGCGGGAACTGCCATCAAGACCGTCCGTACGTTGGAATCGGGAACCCGCCGCACGCAGGAAATCAACCAGCGCAAGCTTGAGCATGCTTTGGGCTGGCGTGCAGGATCCGTCTCAGAGGTCCTTAAAGGAAAATCAACGTTTGCCCCGGAAATGATCACTCCTGACGACATGCGCTCAGGAGACGAACCCCGGCAGGGACCACCGCGCATCGCTGTCCCCGCTGCTCCCATCGCCAGGGCGTCACACCTGTCCGACGAAGAACTCCTCGCCGAACTCACCTACCGCATGATGCACCGCAACCGGGGCTAATTCCCGGTCCTGCCTGTGGGGGCCGACTACGGGGCGGCCGGCTACGGGGCGGCTGGCTGTGGGGCGGCTGGCTGTGGGGCGGCTTGGCGCCGCACCATCTCGTTGATCCAAGTGGGCGCAAACGGTGAGGTGCAGTTGGGCGGCGTGGGATAGTCCTTCAGGACCTCCAAGCGCTCCCCAATGTCCAGAGCCCTGGCCCTGTGCTCCGGAAACTCGATGCCGATCATGGCAAGGCACTGGTTCATGGCCCACTGCAGACGTTCCGGTGCGTCCTTCATGGCGGCCTCGATGCTATCCAGCAGTGCCACCAGGTCCAGGCCCTCAGGCTTCTTGACCACGCGTTCCGACGTCAGCGCCCATCCTGCGCTGGCCACCACTGGATCAGCGTCGGCGAACCAGGCCACCCGCAACTCTTCGCAATGCGGGCTCTTTTTGACCACGTAATTCACCAGCCAGTCGTGGACCTTGGGAGTCCGTGCATCCCGGAGCATTCTGTCCAGTTCGTCGCGTTCAAAGGCTTTGGGCTTGCAGATCAGCAACGATAACAGCCTGGCAGCGGTATCGTCCGTAGCCCACAATTCGCGTGAGAGCTCCTGCTGGGTTTTCAGCCTTTTGGCGACTGCCCGCAATTTGCTGAGGTTCACGCCATGGTCATCGCCGTGCTTTTCGTTGATTTCGCGCGCCCGGGGATCTTCGAGGGCGGCCAATTCGGCCATGAGTCCGGCCACCGTGGTGTCGAGCACCGCTGTTCCCGCCACTGGGGCTTCCACCGCTGCCTTTTCGGACACTGCCTTTGTAGCCACTGCCGCCTCCTGTCCATCGCGTATGGACCTCAGGTTACTAGCTCCAGACTGGCAGGGTTACCGGACTGGCAGGGTTACCGGACTGGCAGGGTTACCGGACTGGCAGGGTTACCGGACTGGCAGGGTTACCGGCTGGCAGGGTTACCGGCTGGCAGGGTTACCGGCTGGCAGGGTTACCGGCTGGCAGGGTTACCGGCTGGCAGGGTTACCGGCTGGCAGGGTTGCCGGCTGGCAGGGTTACCGGCTGGGACCGAATACGGGGCATTCACACAGCGATGGCAGCCCGCTCCCGCGCGGGCTTCCGCTGCGGATACGAACTGCCATCCTTTGCTGATGGGGCGTTTGCTACTTATCGCCCTTCAGCAGACCGGCAATCTTCGTGCCCAGTCCCTTGACGTTTTCGGCTACATCACCGGCAATTTCCTTGGACTTCTCCGCCACGTCTCCGGCCAGTTCCTTGGCGTTTTCGCCGACATCACCGGAGAAGAATTCTTTGACGTTTTCCGCGGCCTCGCCTGCGAACTCTTTGACGTTCCCGGCTGCCTCCCCAGCGAATTCCTTGACGTTTTCAACAGCCTCGCCCGCAAATTCCTTCGCATTTTCCAGGGCTTCGCCTGCCGCCTCTTTGGCGTTTCCTGCTGCGCCGTTTACTGCTTCGGCTCCCGTGGTCTCTTCACTCATGGTGTTCTCCTCTGTAACGGTCGAATCTGTGACGTAGCGTGCCAAAGGAGGCATTCCCCCTCGGACTCAACTTAGGGGCCGGGACTTGCATTCCGCAATGTCAGCGGACACGTTCCGCCTTGGTAAACCTGGACCGGGCACCCGAAACCATGTGCACCAACACCGGCGTTTTTTGGCCGATAACCAGGTCCAATGCTTCAACGAGCTGGGATACTTCGGCGGCCAGCACGTGTGGCGCCACTCCTTGCCTGGGCTGGATCCGGATGCGCAGCCCCGGCTTCCCCCGCACCTCGTAGGTGGCCACGGAAGCGGCTGCGAGGTCGGTCCGCTCAGCCAGAGCAGCCCTCAGCGCCTGTTCCGCCACGCCTCCACCGATCCGCACTTCTCCATCGATATGGCTGTCGTCATCGCTTGCGACCAACAGGTTGGCCCTGCCCTTGCCCTGCTGGGAGAGCCAGGCGATCATGGCGACAATGACGGCCACCAGGACCGCTCCAGCCACAATCCACAGCCAGCTTTCCTCATGTCCTGGCAAGCGGGTTTGGCGGAAGGCATTTTCCATCCCGGCCCAGACACCGGCAGAGAATCCATGCCACCACGCCGCCACAGCGGGCACGGTCGCCAGCAGCATGAGCAACAGTCCGACGGCCAGGAGTTTCACCCCAATGATGAACAACAGCACACGGTTGAGGGCACGCGGTGTCCCGTTCACGCGCCAATCACCCCCGAGGACGCCACGTTGACCCGCACGGAAGGCATCGGCACCGGGGACATCTCCTCAAGTTCTGCCCGCACAGCAGTCAGCACAGCTTCCTCGCTCACCCTGCTGCCCGATGTAGGCCGGACATTGACCACCACCAATTGCCTGGAAACCACCACCATCACCTGCTCCTGGGTAACGTTCGCGGCAGTTCGCGCACGACGCGCCAGCGCTGAAGCCAGCACTTCGTCATCAACCACGACGGCGGTACGACGGTCCCGGAGCAAATGCCGGGCTCGCCTGCCGGGCAGCACTGCGTGCAGGAAGAAGAAGAGTCCCACCATGGCAACCACGGCACCACTGGCGCCTAGCAGCAAAGGGGAAATACCTTCCGGGAGAGCGATGATGCGCCCGGCCGCAGTGGTGGGGTCGATCAGCCAGGGAGGCTGCCCCACGGCCCGCACGCCCGCCTCGAGAAGTGCGTAGAGGCAGAGCACAATCACCAGGACGGCGGCAATGACAGCAGCACCGGCGCGGGAAGAATGGGTTTCACGCCGAAGGATACGGCTCATCTCAGGGTCCTCGCCGGCTACCGGTCCAGCTCCAGCTTGCTGCTCGATGCTGTTTTGATCCCGGGTTGGGCGGTGGGCTTTCTGGTCCTGCGTCAATGAACCCGGCCTCCTTCAGTGACGTGGGCACCGCTGATTCTGATGTCCACCCTGCTCAACTGGGATCCGCTGAGTCGCGTGACAGTTTCAAGGACAGTGGCTTTCGCAGCTACTGCCCGGTCCCAGATGGAGCCGCCGAAGCCTTGGACGCGCAGCGGATCCCGCAAGACTTCGGTCAAAGCCGGGATGCTGATAGGTGCCACGATCGACAAAGCCAGCAGGCCGTCGTCGTCCGCCCAATCAGCGCGGATGTCGCTGGCCTCAACGCCGAGGGCTTCAGCGGCGGCGGCGCGCGCCAAGGATGTCAAAGCCTGGGTACTGATCCGGTTGTGGCCGGCCAGGCTGGTGGTGGATTCCACAGCCTCAGCCACGCTCATGACGAGGAGCGCCGGCCCGTAATGGCGTCCAGGACGCTGCGAAGATCCAATTTTCCGTCAGCTGCCCGGCCCAGCAGTGCTCCGATGCCCATGAAGAGCAGTGAGATCAGGAATCCCCACAGCCCAAAGGAAAAGGACATGAAGGCTACGAAGGCGCCGATCGCGATGCCCACAACGGTCATGCTCACTGGAGTGCCTCCCTTTCCACTACGGCGGCCTTGCTTCCCGTGGGTTTAACAGGCGGGGCCACATAGACATCATTGATCTCGATATTGACTTCAATGACCTGCAGGCCAACAAGCTCTTCAACCGCGCGGAAGACTGCGCTGCGCACCTGGTTGGCGACGCCGTGCAGGGGGTGTCCATAGAGGGCTACAAGGTTGATGTCCACGGCCACCTGGGTCTCGCCCACTTCTGCGCGGACGCCCGCTGCATGGTCCGAGCTGCCGACGGCGTCGCGAATCGCGCCGAGCGCGCGGGACGGACCCGAACCCAACGAGTAGACGCCCGGCACTGTGCGGGCAGCAATGCCTGCAACCTTGGCCACCGCCGCTTCGGAGATGATGGTGCGTCCAGTCCCCAGGATTTCGCCCCCAGGCACAGGATCAAGCTGCACGTTCTGGTCTTCCATGGAGCACTCCCCTTCTCTTGAGTACCACCCTAGCGTCTAGCTCCGACGCTTTGGGAGAAGCTCCCGGGAGAAGGGAGCGCGCCCGGGCACTGCTGTTTGTTGTGCTGACCGTTCGCAAGGAAACTTTCATCGACGCCAGTCTCGGACAAGGCAATAAAGCTCGTTACAGAATCGCCCTGCTTCGCTGGATCCAGCCCCTCCAGCCGTTCCCATCGTTGTATTTGATGTTGGTGAACGGAGCCCCTGCTTCGTCGAGTCGGACTGCTTCCATGGAAAACACATTCCTGAATTCAGTAAAAATGATCCGGACCGTGCCCCCGGGGAAAGGGTTGTTCAGATATCCCTGGCCTCCGGCGATATAGGTGCCCACAGCTTCTATGGCGAGGAGGTCTTGCGGCGCCTCGCGCACCGCGTCGCTCAAGGGACGGCCATTGGCAAGAATCCAGTTCTTCGAAACCGCTTCATGAGGTGTAGCTGGCGTCAATATCCCCTTCACGCGTTGCCCGTCGTATCCATCTGAATGTGTAACGGAGATATTGTTCTCGATCGACCCGCCCGTCGAGTCCACGCCGAGCGCGTAGCCCTGTTGGCCTAGCCCGCCACCATCCTGCAGACCCGCAGTCCGGGAAGTGATGGAGAGGTTGTTGTACTTGGACTTTGCCCACAATTGCACGCCAGGATGGTGTGCCGGCGTCGGTCCCGGCCCCGTAGCCTGGCCGGTCCAAACGGTGTCGTTGACGTAGTTATCCGGAATGGGTGCCCATCCGGCCGGATTGGCCTTATCACTGGTGTCGGCCAGCATGTTGTTGGCAATCGTAGCCAGCTGCCCGTTCACGCTCTCACCCTGGATCCAAAATCCTTCAGCCCCGCAATTCTGCGCTTCGGCCGATGAAAATTCGCAGGTACCGTTGACGATTTTGTAGCCTGCCGCCGCTCGACGCATCTTCGCGCCACCTCCGCCGACCTGCCACCTCTCGAGCACCTGACCGCACCAAAATGCCTTCGTATTAGTGAATCTGGTCGACCCGTTCTGCTGCAGAAACCCGTGGTATTCCGAACTGCCCACAGTGACGTCGGTAAGGAACGTGTCGTAACCGGCGGTAAAACCGTTTCCGCCCGCTCCAGTGCAGATAATGTTGCGGAATCGAATCTCGCCACCGATCTTGTTCGTCATCGCGGCGCTGCCGTAAGGGTTCACCACGAAGATGTTCTCAAAGTTCGAATAAGTGTCTCCATATGTGGGTTGAACTGGCTGGGCGGGGGCAGTGTAGTCAGGAACCATGAGTATCCCGTGCGAATTGAACTGCCAGTTATCAGGATTGGCGGGATGATTGCCGCCCAGCACCGCCCCTGGGCCAGCGAAGTTCAATCCGTCCGGGAAACTCTGGCCCCAACGGTTCCCGTTGATCCTCAAATCGCGGACATCGTGGAGATTACTCCTCGGCTTGTTGACGAACACGGAACAATTCGCGCCGTCGATCAACATGAAAGTCGTCTTGTTCCAGCCGAGTCCCCAGATCGCCACTTCACTCAGCATCACGATGGGCTTTTTTACGCCGTATCCGACGAGTTGGTTTATGTCGCCCTCGAAGACAGCAACGCCACCACCAAGAACCGCGATCTGTTGCAGGAACGCATTGATCTCATCAGACTGATCGATCGCCGCAGTCCCCGGAGCACCGACAGCCTGGACATTCGGGAAGCCTTGCTTGCCGGCAGAGAACTTGCGCCCATATTCATCGGGGGGACTGACAGGCATGGTCGCCTTCGGCAAAATTCCAAAGTCCGATGCGTAGTAAACACGCCTGGCACTCTTCGTCACAGCAGTGCCCGCCGCAGCTGGGCCCGCCCCCGCGAAAGCTGCCCCGGCCGCCAATGCAAACCCTCCGCTCGCAATAAGTGCTCGTCTACCCAGCGTCGATTCCATCATCTCTCCTCGTCATCGCACAGCGCGAAAGAGGCACCTGTTTCCCCACACAGGGTCCGTGATCCATGTAGATGCAATGACGCGCCTCTACCTCTTAGTGAGCCGGAGTCACTGATCGTGACGTGGCATACATCTGAGCCTGCCCGATCGATCCATCCGGCTTGGAATACCTAGTCCGATCGCGCTGCGGCCCTTCCCTCACGAGGCACTTCCACACTGGCCACGGGCGGGTTATCCACAAGGCACAATTCATGGCTGGGACCCGCTTGGCAGCCCACCTAGACTGGCCGAAACATCACAAAACAGCTGCTGGGGAGCCTGTCATGCCACGTCTTTCGTCTGCCACTTTTCCTGTTGCACTGCCACGGACGGCGGCCTTGGCAGTGGGACTGGCCCTGCTCCTCACGGGTTGCCAAGGCGGCAGTCCGCCCGGCCTGCAAACCTCCGAATCAGGCTCGACGACGGTGTCCCCCACCTCGAGCAGCGCCGTTCCGGCTGCTTCGGCTACCTCCAGTGCACCGTCGCCGTCCGCGGTTTACAAGCCCGCAGATGCGAAGGGGAAGGCACAGAATGTGCCGGTTCCGGTGATGCCCGAGCTGGCGAAGGAGAACTCGAAGGCAGGGTTGGAGGCGTTTATTGGGTATTGGTACGCGCAGCTTTCTTACGTGGGCGAGACAGGAGACATGTCATCGTGGCTGCCGTTAATCTCCCAAGATTGCCGGCTTTGCCTCCGTCTTCAAGAGTCCGGTGAAGATGGATACATCGACGGGAGGTGGCTCGTGGGCGGGAAAATTTCAGTTCCTGTTGTAGAGGTGCTCTGGAGGGCCGACTCCGTGCAGTCGGCAAAGGTCCAAGTGATTCAGCAGCAGATTGACTATTACAACGCAGATGGCAGCGTCGGTCGATCGAGTTCAGAAGCATCCAATGACGCTTTCGCTCTGTTCGCCACGTACGTTGATGGCTCATGGATTGTGGTGGACCTTGGCGTCATCTCTTAGGCCCGTAAAAAGAATCGGCGTGGTCATTGTTGCGCTGGTTGTCTGGCTTTCTGCCAGCCCTGCTGTGGCGGCGCCCTCTCTGGCAGCTGACGATACGTGGGCCGCCAACAACGCGGGCGATAGCAGCATCGATATTGGCGCGCGTTTCAGAATCGATCCGCAGACCGGGCAGCTAGAAGCCAGTATCGGAGGAACATCAACCTCGTCCGAAACAGTGGACCCCAACCAGTACATGGCCGACACGCACTGCCGCGCCGATGGGCCCGACACCAAGGACCCCGGTTGCGATGCCCTCGAATGCCCCGCCACCGAAACCAATACCGAAGCAGGCACCCCGGTCATCTGGAAGGAAGCCCCCAAAGCCATCACCAACCCAGGCTGGACCGACTGGATCCCCGTCACCGGACCCACCTGCCTCTACTCGGCCCAACCCGAGAACGTCCTGGACAACATCGCAGCCCGGATCCTCAACGACTTCCAACAACTACCCATCAACCCCGGAACCCTCCAAGCCCAACCCTTCCCCCACACCCTCAAAGGCGCACCCACCAACTTCTACACCACCGCCAGCGAGCAAGACTTCAACGTCAGCATCCTCGGCCAAGCAGTCCACCTCACCGCAACACCGGCCAACTACACCTACGCCTTCGGTGACGGCACCACCCTCGGACCAACACCAGCAGCCGGCTACTCCATCCCGGAAACCGAATGGCTCAACACCCAAACACGCACCAGCCACAGCTACACAGAAACCGGCAACTACCAGGCCACCCTCACCACCAGCTTCACCGGCACCTACTCCGTCAATAACGGCCCACCCCTACCCATCAACGGAACCCTGAACCTCACCACACCAGCCCAAAACATCCAAGTCTGGAAAACACAAAGAGCACTCGTCGCCGACACCTGCCAGGAAAACCCCAACTCCTGGGGCTGCCCCGGCGCAAAGTCCGGCTAGGACGAGATCGCCGTCAGGCTGGCCGCAACAGCTTCGAGGCACTTGGATACCGCGGCGCGGGGTTGCAATGAGTAGGAGCCGTCTCCAAAGAGTTCAAACGTCAGGGCCCCGCCGTAATTCAGCCGGCTTAGGTCGCGCAGAATCTTAGTGAGATCCAGGAAACCATCACCCCACGCCAAGTGTCCGGTTGGAGTACCGTCAATCAAATGAACGTGTCGGATAGCTTCGCCGAAGGCCTTGGCATAGTCCCTGACGCTTTCCCCTGCCGCTGCCATGGCAACGGTGTCTACCACCACCCCCAAAGCCGGGGATCCGACGTCGTCGAGCATTGACCGGAGCGAACCGACATCAGTGACCAGGTTCGACTCAACACGCTGAAGAGGCTCAAGGACACAGTTCACACCAAGTTCGGCAGCGCGCTGGGTGATAGTCTGCAGGGCTTCGACGGACCTCGCCCACGCCGCCTCAACCGGCTGGTCCTCGTAGCCTCGTCCCGCTGTCAGGAACAACAGAGGTGACTCCAGTTCGCTGCACACTTCCGCGGCCCGCAAGAACAACTGAACGCTTTGATCTCTTAGCCATTTCTCCGCGGAGGCAATATTGACGGGGTAGGCCACTTGTTCGGGGGTAAGGCAATTGACTGCAAGCTCCCGCTCCCGCAGCTGTCGTCTGACTTTCAGCAGATGCGCAGAATCAACTTGCGGAATATAAAGGTGCGGGGCAATTCCCCAAAGCTCCACCTCGGTCCTTCCCAGCTCGACCATGTCATCGAGGCAACGCTCAAGGGTGTGGTGCTGGTAGGCGAAGTTCGATCCACCGACCTGGTCCAGGCTCAGTAAACCCATCACGCTCATAACTACTTACCAACTCCGTCGGCGAGTCCACGAATGAAGTACCGCTGTCCGGCGAAGAAGAGCACAATCACCGGAATTGCCGCAATAGCCATACCCGCGAACACCACGGGATAGTCCGTACCGTGCTTGGACATCAAGTTGGTGAGCCCCACTGGCAGGGTTTGCAGCGCTCCCCCGCTGGTGAAGACCATGGCGAACAAGTACTCGTTCCAGGTGAACAGAATATTCAAGAGAACAGTCGAGACCAGGATCGGCTTACACATAGGCAGAATAACCTGCCAAAAGGCCCGGGCCTTCGACGCTCCATCCACGGATGCGGCTTCATCCACCTCCGCGGGCAGGTCCATCATGTAAGCCCTGATAAGGAACGTTGTGAAGGGAACCCGAAATGCCGTGTACAGGATGAGCAACGCCCAGAGATTGTTGTAGAGCCCCAGGCTCTGGAACATCTTCACCAGTGGGATCAGGGCCACCGTGGGAGCGAGCATCAGGCCGCCCAGGATGAGAATGAGCACCACCCTGTTGAAGGGGATGTTCACCCTGGTCAGTCCGTAAGCCGCCCATGCGCTGATGAATACTGTCGCAATGGTGGAAGCAACGGTTACCAGGACACTGGTGGTGAGGTAGTCGCCCACCCCTCGATTCCATGCAGTGATGTAGTTGTCCCATTTCCACGCAACGGGCAGTGCAAACGGATTGGAGAACAGCTCGGAGTTGGACTTCACACCGTTCAGCAGCATCCAGATCAAGGGATAAACGACGACGACAGCCAGGGCAATCAGGAAGGCTTTGACGAGGACCCGTCCGAGTACCAACAGCAGGGCTGAGCGCGTCACCATTGGACCCTCTTTTTCTTGGAGATACGTAGCTGGACGACTGCCAGGACCAGGGTGATGATGAAGACGGCGGTTGCGACGGCGGCCGCATAACCAAAGTCATTGCGGACGAATCCGCTCCTGTAGAGCCATGTACCAAGGACCTGGCTGGAATTGTTCGGCCCTCCGCTGGTCATCACCATGACTTCGTTGAACACTTGGAAGGCTCCGGAGACGGTGACAATCATCATCAGGCCGGTCATTTCCCTGACAAGTGGCAAGGAAATCGAAAAGAACCTCTGGAAGGGTCCAACGCCGTCGATGGATGCAGCTTCATACAGTTCTTAAGGGATTCGCTGAAGCGCCACCGAGAAGAGAAGCGTGCAGTATCCAAAGCCCTGCCATTGGCTCATGGCGATGATGGCAAAGATCGCCGTGTTTTCCTGTCCCAGCCAGGCTTGGGTGAAGTTTCCAAGGCCCAGGAAATCCAAGGCGGCGTTGAGGATGCCCATCTCGGGTTCGTAGATGAAGTAGAACAGGAGGCCGGCAACTGTCAGGGAGATTGCGGACGGTACAAAGTACACGGCCCGGAGGATCCCCTTCCACCGCTGGCTCCGCAGTCCCTCGATCATCGCGGCGAGGATCACCGCCCCGAATACTTGGAAGGCGATTGAGATGACCGCGTACAGCGAGTTGTTGAGGAGTGACTTCCAGAAGATGGGGTCATTGAACATCCGCACGTAGTTGTCCGCACCCACAAAGGTCTGGCGGCCACTGTAGATATCCCACTTGAGGAAGCTGAACCCAAGATTCTGCACCAGGGGCAAGTACGCGAACACGCCCAGCAGCAGGACTGCCGGCAGCACCCACACCACATTGCGCCAACGGCGACCCTGGACAGACCTGGGTTTGCGACCCTTGGAGTTTCCGGCGGAAACAGGCGCCGTGGGCGGCGCCGCAGGCTTCCAGTCAGTATGCGAAACAGTCATGGCGTCCCTTGCTACTTCGCTGCACTGGAAGCGGCCCGGACGGAGGCAAGTACCTGGTCCGGGGTCTGGGTTCCGGCCACCAGGGCTTCCCCACCAGCCAACCAGGCGTCAGCGACTGCAGGAACAGTAACGGAGTCCAGCCAGGTGATGGCCGCAGATGCTTCGTTTACCTGCTTGATGCCCTCGATCACAGGCCCTGAGGAGTTCTCGGTGGAAACCGCACCTTTGACGGCGCTGGGCTGCCCGTACGGCGGAGCGGAGAGCTTGGCAGCGTTCTGGCTGTTGGTAGCGAATTTCATGAAGTCAGCGGCAAGCGCGGCGTTCTTGGAACGCGCATTGATGATGTAACCCTCCGGGGAACCTTCAATGGCCTTCGGATCGCCCTTGGCGTCTGCTGCCGCCGGAAGCTTGAAAATGCCCAACCCATCCTGCTTGAGCTTTGAATCGGCGGAGGCGGTGGAGTCGAATTCGAGGATCTCCTGGTAGTACATACCGGACTTCCCCTCAGCCAGGGCCTGCTGCGCCGTGGTGTAGAGAACACCGTTGGAATCCTTGCCGCTGCCGGTGCACTCCTTGACCAAGGTGGTGAACTGGTCCATGGCCTTGAGGTAACCCTTGTCCTCGAGCTTGGCTGTTGAAGGGCTGAAATCCCCTTGCAGCGTTTCGGCGGGTACCTCGTAGGCGAAGAGTTGCTGCAGGTAGTGCAGGCCTGGCCAGCCATCCTTGTTCCCAAACGAGATCGGCTCGTAGCCGGCTCCCTTGAGTACAGAGCACGATGAGATGAGCTCGTCGAAAGTGGACGGCGGGGTCAGTCCCAGTTCTTTGAAGATGCGCTGGTTGTAGCCCATGAACTTGCCGTTGTTGTAGAGGGGTACCGCATAGTACTTCCCGTCCTTCGCGAACGCCTTGAGGGCGGACTCTCCGAAGTTGTTTCCCCACTCGGTACCGGGGGCAATGACCGGGGTCAGGTCTGCTGCGAGGCCTCCGTCAATGAAGTTGTTGGCCCAGCTGCCGGCCCAGGTGAAGTAGATGTCAGGCATGGCCTGTGACGCAGTCAGCGTCTTGGTCTTGTCCTTGATGCTCTGGTCCGTCTCCTGGATGAGGTCGAAGGAAACCTCCGGGTGCAGCTTCTTGTACTCCGCTGCCAGGTCCTCAAAGTAGGGCTCCAGCGGGTCTCCGCCAAACTTCGTGAGGATGCTGAGGGTCCCGGTGTATTGCGGGGCAGCGTTGGGATCCAAGGCAGCGGCGGGCTGGCTGCCGCCGTCGGAACAACCGGTAAGCGCCAATGCGGCGCCGGCCAGCAATGCCATCAGTGATTGGGTGCTTTTACGCATCAGTTCTTCTTTCGGTCGAAGGGCCGATCAGCCGGTACTCCTCAAGGGGAGTAGGAAAGTTATGCCCGCCGTTGGGATGAACTCGGGTACGGGCTGAAGGGGTAACTCTTGATGGGACTTGGGGGTGAAACATGTGATACCGGTACCACAGTGAATCATGATTTGAGGCACCGGGGGAAGAGAGCGGAGAAAATTAGGGGCGGGAAATTTCTATTCGCCGCTGGCGGCCCGCACCGGGCCATCCGACGAGCGGGCTACCAACAGCGAAGGCAGGACGTGCTTCTTTGGGGCAGACGTATCGCCGTCAATCCTGGCAATGAGCTGCTGGGAAGCAACCACTCCCATCTGGCGCATGGGCTGCTGGATCATGGTCAGCGGCGGTTCCATGACGGCAGCCCACGGGCTGTCATCGAACCCGATCAGCGAGACATCCTTGAGCAGGCGCAGGTTTTTGGCGCGCAAGGAGTGCAGCGCCCCCACCGTTGCCTCAGTCTCGGTAGTGAAAATGGCAGTGGGTGGGTCCGCAAGGGCGAGCATTCCACTGACAGCCCGCGTGGCTTGGCCCTCATTCTTCAAAACGTGGGTGATGAGAGCAGTGTCAAAAGGAATCCCGGCCTCCTCGAGCGCGTCGAGGTAACCCCTCAACCGCTCGCCGTCACTCCAGAGCGCTTCGTCCAGAATGCCGTGCATCTGCTTCAAGTCCGTCGCCGGGCTCAGGGTCACCGGCCCCCACGCGAATGCTATGCGCCGATGACCATTCTGAATGAGCGAAGCAACGGCAGACCTCGCGGCCTCCCGGTTATCGATCACCACCGAGTCCGTCTCCAGTTTGTCCACCAGGCGGTCTATAAGAACCACAGGGGTTCCTCGATCAATGGCATTGGACAGATGGGAGACGTCATCACTTCGCCCCGCAGCTGAAGCCACAACGAGGCCATCCACTTGCTTTGCCAGCAAGACCTTGATCGCGTCGCGCTCCAGCTCAAGCTTCTCGTCAGTGCTCAGGATGATGGCATCGTAGCCGGCCGTTTTGGCGGTTTCCGAAATGCCTTTAAGCACTCCCGAGAAGAACGGGTTGGCCACATCAGCCAGCACGATTCCAAGGGTTTTGGTGACCCCCGTGGTCATGCTTCGGGCCAACGTATTCGGCTGATAGCCCAATTTCTCGGCCGCACGCATCACCTTGGCCCGTGTGGCTTCGCTGACCGATCCATAGTTCCCCAGGGTCCGGGCAACCGTCGCCCTGCCCACGCCGGCGGCTGCTGCCACTTCGGTGATGGTCGGGGCAGCCGGGTGGTTCTGATGATCCGTCGCCATCCGGCCCCCTTCAGTTGTGGAATCCGCGTTTGCGGTCTCCTGCGTTGATTTGTCTCTGCATCAGATCCTAGTAGTTACCTGGTCGGCTGGTAGTTACCTGGCCGGCTGGTAGCTACCTCGACTGCACGGCCGTAACCGAAGGCGCCCTCCACATAGCACTGGGCAGCGGCGGACCGCGCACCTCTGGCCAAGGCTTTTTGACACTCCTCAACCGGCGGCCGATTCGATCGACTCCAACCCGAATCCAACAGACTGACCACGAGTCCCGCCAGGAAAGCATCACCGCAACCCATCGTGTCCGCAAACAGCAGCGGATCGGTAGGTGCCGCCGCCTGCGACAGGAAGCGTTCGCCGTCGTACATCATTGCGCCCGACTGGCCGCGCGTCCCCACCGCAAGCGAAACGCCCGCTGCGTGGACGCGTTTAAGGTCACTTTCGACGGCGGCAACGGTCATGTTTCCGCACGACAAAAGTGCAAGGTCCACGTAGGGCGCCGTCTGCGCCAAGTAGGCGTCCGTCCTACGTTCCGGCTCCGATGAGTAGTCGAAACTGACCAGTGTCCCGGCGTTGCGCAGGGCAGGCAACTGGCTTTCGGAAGCGGAGTAGACGCTCGAATGTACCAAGTCGGCCGAGGCCAGGTACCGGAGGTGTTCATCCTCCAGCACGAAAGGATCACTTGTGGTGACGCCACCTTCGTTCCAGCCAAGGAAGACCCTGTCACCGTCGACAACTTTGATTTCAGTAACACCGTTGAGGCCATCGCGGATGACGCACTGACTTGTATCGACGCCTTCTGCAACAATGGCATCGCGGACAAAGGCGCCCAAGGAGTCCGAGCCAAAGACGCCGAGGTAGCCGGATTCAACGCCCATCCGTCGGGCAAAAACCGCAACGTTGACGCAGTTCCCCCCGGGGTACATCACTTTGCGGTCGAGAAAACGGTCCACAATGTTGTCCCCGAAACCGATTACTTTCATGCTCTTCCTGTCTCGAAGCTGCGGGCCCGGGAGGGCCGGGCCCGCAGCGCATTGCCTTAAGCCCCTCCCGGGTGCGGTTCTGGGTTAGTACTCGACCACGCGGTAATAGCGGCGGAGATCCAGGGAGTGGTTGCGGACGCGTTCGAGGTGCTTGCTGAAACGGTCGAGTACCGTGTCCAGGACCAGCGGAGACAGGAGTGCGCGGAACCGCGGGCTAACGCCTGGGAGTTCGTAGGCCTTGCTGTCCAGAAGAGTGGTGTTCTTGTTGTAGTTTTCGGCGAATTTGGCCACACGGTCCATCAGCGGGCGTGTCTCGTCTTCGCCCATGAGCAGCATGAGGCTGGTGTCTTCCTCAATGAGTTCAAGGGATCCGTGGAAGAACTCCGCACCGTGCACGCGGGTGGTCCGGAGCCACTGCATTTCTTCGAGGATGCACATGGAATACAGGTAGGTGAGGCCCCACAGATTCCCGGTGCCCACAAGGAAATGGTAGTCAGCGTCCTTGTTCTTCTCGGCAAACGCTTCAGCCACTGATTCTGCTTGGCGGGCGACGCCGACCAGGCTTTCGGGAACGGACTGCAGTTCTGCTGCCAGTTCCTCATATCCTTCAAATTCCTCCCGCACGGCGAGAAGCCGGGTGCTCAGGAGAATCATGGGGATATCGAACGGCCAGGTTTTGGGTTCGGTAACCAAGGCGACGTCCAGGGCTTTGGCGAACGGGCTGTCACCGAAACCCGTGAAGCCGATGGTGTAGGCGCCCTTGGCCTTAGCGAACTCGATGGCCTCGATAACATCTTCCGTGGTGCCCGAGACTGAGGCGAAGACAGCTACGGAGCCGGGGCCGAATGTGGGATCCTCGGTCAACATCAGCTCTTTGCCGATGGACGTACGGACCGGCAAGGTGGAGCGGGACCGGATGAAGTGCTCGTACGGCAGCATCGCGGCATAGGTTCCACCTGCACCGATAAGGAACAGGTTGGTCATCCCACACTGCTGGATGGAATCAACCACCGATTCGATCTGCCCCTGCAGTGCCAGTGCGCTGCGGGTCTGCGTGAGGAATTCCTCTTCTTTGAAGCCAAGCACGGATGGTCCTTTCGTATGACGACCTGAGACGGTTGAAACAAGTTGATACCGGTATCAAGATGTGGTCATCATGGTGTCATGGGGAATTGGAGGCGTCAATAGCTTGGCTCAGCGAATCGGAGGCAGCGGGATTCGTTGCAGGAATGAGTGGGAGGTGGAAGGTCAGGATTTAGCTCGCTACGACCGCTTCCTTGGTGGAGAATTTTCTTTCCAAGAACAACGCCGCGAACGGCTTCGCCAGTTTCTTCCGCTCGCCGGAGACTCCATTCCCCCTCGGACACCACCCTCGACGCGCTGTTCGCGGTCTATCTTGAGAACTACGAGCAAGCCTGGGCCGCATTTCCCGACGCCGTGCCCGCCCTGTAGCACTTGCGCTCCATCGGTATCCCGGCTGGTGTCATTACCAACGGGAATCACCAGCAGCAAGTCTCCGAGATCAGGAGAATCGGCCTTGAGCGGCTCATTGACAGGGTCTTCAGCTCAGAGCTCACTGGTTTCGCCGAGCCGGACGCAAGGGCCTTCCTGCTACCCTGCCGCAGCATGGATGTGCAGTCGGCAGCGACCCTGAACGTAGGCGACAACTACCTCACCGACGTCGCAGGCGCCCGCAACGCTGGCTTACGAGCAATCCACCTCCGACGTGAAGGGCGCGAGTCTCCAGAATCCATCGACAGTTTGGAGGGCAGTTTGGAAGGAGTGATTAAGCTAACGAGCATCGAGGCGGCCAATTGAGATGCTCGGCATCAAAAGCCGGCGCTTGGGGTGCCCGCTAAAATTCCAAAGGGCTTCGGCCGGAGGCGCGAATGTTAAAGCAAAAAACCCCCGGATAACCGAGGGTTCTAGCTGGTGGCTCCGACCGGCGTCGATCCGGTGACCTTTCGATTTTCAGTCGAACGCTCTACCAACTGAGCTACAGAGCCTAGGTGACATGTCACCTTGAGAACCGAATTTCTTCGGCGCTCAGAGCGACCCTGACGGGACTTGAACCCGCGACCTCCGCCGTGACAGGGCGGCGCGCTAACCAACTGCGCTACAGGGCCTTGCGTTTGCAGTATCTCTACCGCGTTTTTTTCAAGGCTTCTAGCTTACCAGACTTTTTTCATCCGGTTTACCACTTCCTTGCGTACCCCCAACGGGATTCGAACCCGTGCCGCCGCCGTGAAAGGGCGGTGTCCTAGGCCGCTAGACGATGGGGGCCTGAACTCAATTCGGATTTCACAAAACAAAAGCGACGCTTACGCGTTCTTTCCGTGTCTCGCTCGTCCGAACTGGACTCTAAAACTTTAGAGCATAGATGGCGATATTCCCAAATCGAGGATTTGCCGGGCATCTGGACACCTCATCCGATGACCATCGAGGGGTTGGATCCCAACCCTAAGAGACACCCAAAGAGTCGAGAACCCGCCCCTCGCGAGCAGGCTGGAAGACCGGGGAGGGGCGGCCGAGGAATTTTGGCAGGATCTTGCCCTGACGCGTCCGAAAACCGCCAGCCGCGTCGGCCCGGCGGCGGCTAGATTTGGCTCTATGACAACCACCACCCCGGCCGAACCCGGCCAGCCCTCCCCGGACCTGCCCCAGCGCATCACCCCCGCGCCGGGAGCAGCCATCAGCAAACTCGGCATTGCCGCCGTGATCGTCACCGTCGTCCTCTGGGCCTCCGCGTTCGTGGGCATCCGCGCAGTGGGCCCCAGCTTCTCCCCCGGCTCCTTGACGTTGGGACGGTTGGTGGTGGCCGCCGTCGTGCTTGGAATCGTGGTGCTGCCCACCCTGAAGGTCTGGCCACGCGGCCGGGAATGGTTGCCGATCGTTGCGTATGGAGTGATGTGGTTTGGCGGCTACAACGTTGCCTTGAACGCTGCGGAGCACGTGCTCGACGCCGGCACCAGCGCCATGCTCATCAATGTCTCCCCCATCCTGATCGCAATCCTCGCTGGAATCTTCCTCAAGGAGGGTTTCCCGCGGTGGCTCCTGATCGGCAGCGGTGTTGCGTTCTGCGGGGTCGCGATGATCGCGTTGGGCTCCGGCCAGCGCTCGACGGCGGACGTCGCCGGTGTGCTGTTGTGCCTGCTTGCCGCTGTGCTCGCCTCTGTGAGCGCGATCCTGCAGAAACCCGTGCTGAGGAAGTTCACCGCTGGACAGGCGACGTGGTTCGGAATCATGGTGGGGGCAATCTGCTGCCTGCCTTGGACCGGGCAGTTGATTTCCGAGGTCCAGGCGGCACCGCTGCCGGCAACCCTGGGACTGGTGTATCTGGGGATCTTCCCCACAGCCATCGCCTTCACCACGTGGGCGTACGCGCTGTCCCTGATCTCGGCAGGGAAGCTGGCTGCCACCACCTACCTGGTTCCGGGCACCACCATCCTGATTTCCTGGGCTGTCCTTCAGGAAGTCCCCACGATCTGGGGGCTGATCGGCGGCGTGGTGTGCCTGATCGGCGTGGGCCTCACCCGTCGCCGGACCCGCCAGCCGCTCCGTTAGCGGGCCATTCCCACCAGTAGTTCGCGGTGTGTGGGCGGGTTGGCGCCAGGACGTCCGACGGCGATGGATGCCGCCATGGAGGCAATGGTGCCGATCCGCTCCATGACGGTGGGCGCCAGCCCGTCGCTGCCACGCAGCAGCAGGCCCATGATGAGCGCTGCCATGTAGGAGTCTCCGGCACCTATGGTGTCCGCCACCGTGGCCGGGACGGCTGGGACGTTGAGCTGGATGTGCCGGGTGGCCATGAGCGAACCCTGGACGCCTTGGGTGACCACAACCAACCCGGCCCCCAGTGCGAGGAGATGTTTGGCCGTGTCCTCAAGGGCCTTGCCCGGGTACAGCCATCGGGCATCGGTGCCGCTGAGCTTTACGACGTCGGTCAACGGCACGATCTCCTCGAAGAGCGCCAGGGCTTCCTGATGGCTGCCGAGGAGGTCCGCGCGGATGTTGGGATCGTACGTGACCATGCAACCGCCCTGCGCTTGCTCCAGCAGGCTCCGGACAACGCTTGCGCCAGGCTCGAGGAACGTGGCGATGGAGCCCGTGTGCAGGATCCTCGGCGCGTACGGCAGGGCGAGCGGAACCAATTTCCAGTCGATGTCGAAGGTGTAGTCAGCCGAACCGTCGGCAGCTATCCGGGCCGTCGCCGTCGCGGTCTTGCCTGCTGACATGGATCCGGGCAGCAGCACCACTCCGGCGCTGTGCAGATGTGCTGCAATGGCATCGCCACGGGTATCGCGTCCAATGGCCGTCAGCAGGCCCGTTTTGACGTCCAGGCGGCCCAGGCCGAAGGCGACGTTGGCCGGAGAACCGCCGGGGTACTCCACCTGGCCTTCGGAGGACTCCACAATGTCGATCAACGCCTCGCCGACAACGACGACGTCAAGGGGTTCAGGCGCGAGGGAAGAGGTGCCGGTCATGCGGTTCCTGTGTCTGTCGAAGAGGATTGACTTTCAGTATCTCTCATCACACACGGCGCCGATGATGCCTGGGCGGACTAAAGTCGGATTATGCCCGCGAATCTTCCACCCGGCTTGCCCATTGTTCCGGACGGCGAGCGCCCATCATCGCCCCTGCGGGAACGCAACGCGGTCCATAGCCCTGTTGAGCAGACGCCGGTGGACGAGGCCTATGCGGACGGCGTCGCCCGGCCTCTCGACATGTCTGCCGAGGAATTTGAAGAAGCAGTGAGCGATGCCCTCCAGCTGATCCCGCCCAAGGCGGCCAGCGCCATGGACAACGTGGCCATTTTCATTGAAGACGACTACACACCCCAACCGGGTGAAAATCCGGATACCGTGCTGCTGGGCCTTTACGAAGGCGTGCCCCTGACCGAACGCGATTCCTGGTGGGAGGCCGGCTCCCTTCCTGACCGGATCACCATCTTCAGGCAGCCGATTCTGGACATCTGCAGTACGCGTGAAGAAGTCATTGATGAAGTGGCCATCACGGTGGTCCACGAGATCGCACACCACTTCGGGATTGACGACGATCGCTTGCACGAACTCGGCTGGGGCTAGCCTTATAGACATGGGGCACGACCACAACCACTCCCACGGAGTCACAGCAACCGGCAAGCACCGGAAGCGGCTTATTGCCGTCCTCGCCATCACCTTGGGGGTGGTGGGCATCCAGGTGATCGGCGCCGTCGTCTCCGGATCCCTGGCACTGCTGGCAGACGCAGGCCACATGCTCTCGGATGCCGCCGGTGTGTTCATCGCCCTGATGGCGGCCTGGATTGCCACCCGCCCGGCCAGTGACCAACGGACGTACGGATACCAGCGGGCCGAGGTCCTGGCGGCCTTGGCCAATGCGTTGATCCTCATTGTGATCGCTGTAGTGATCATGATCGAGGCGATCCGCCGCTTCGGAGAGTCCCCGGAGATCCATACGGACGTCATGCTGTGGGCGGCCATCCTGGGTGCCGTGGCCAACCTTGTCTCGCTCCTGATCCTGCAGGGCGCACAAAAGGAAAGCCTCAACGTCCGCGGCGCCTACCTTGAAGTCCTTGGCGACCTCCTGGGTTCCATCGCTGTCATCATTGCGGCAATTGTGATCATGACAACCGGTTTCAGTGCTGCGGACCCCATCGCCTCAGTCTTGATCGCGGTGATGATCATCCCCCGCGCCTGGCACTTGCTTCGCGATGTGGTGGACGTCCTCCTGGAAGCCACCCCGAAGGGCGTGGACGTGAACATGATCCGCGAGCACATCCTGGCCGTGGACGGTGTGGTGGAAGCCCACGACATCCATATCTGGACCATCACCTCCGGCGTTCCGGTGTTCTCGGCACACGTTGTGGTGGAGGACGAAGTCCTCAACGCCAGCGGTGCGGACAGCATCCTTGACCAGCTGGGGTCTTGCCTTGGCCGGCACTTCGACACTGAGCATTGCACGTTCCAGTTGGAGCCGGTGAGCCACTCCGAACACGAGTCACACCAGCATGCCTAGCCTGTCACACCAGCACGCCTAGCCTGTCCCGCCAGCGGGACTTTCAACGCTGACCGTCCCGGCGGCCCCGTCCACTGTGACGCGCTGGCCGGTGGCCAGCCGCGACGTAGCATCCGGAACCCCAACAACAGCAGGGATGCCGTACTCCCTGGCCACCACGGCTCCGTGGGAGTTGGGTCCGCCCATCTCCATGACCAGCCCACCGGCCGTGAGGAACAATGGGGTCCAGCCGGGATCAGTTGAGGGTGCGACGAGGATTTCTCCGGGCTCCAGGTGCGCACCAACGGGGTCCATGATGACGCGCGCAGGCGCTGTGACCCGCCCCGCCGACGCCGGACTGCCGGACAAAGTGCCAAGGCGCTGGATACCGGCGTTCCGGGGTGCGGCTTCGGGTTCGGTCCCGTCAGACAAGAGCACACGCGGTATATGCCGCCTCCGCAGTTCTTGCTGGTAGGCTTCCCGGCGCTCAGCGACCAGCCCTTTCAGGTCATCTCCGGCCAATGCTGTCTCGGCTTCATCGAGATCCAGGAAGAAAATGTCCCGGGAATGTTCGATCCGCTGGGCGGCGGCAAGTTCCTCCCCGACAAGGAGCAACTGCTTTCGTGCAGCTGAGAGCCCCAGAACCAGGTTGTACTTGGGTAACTCGCGCAGGCCCGCGAATCTCCGTGTCCGGTCCAATGCCATGCGAACCACGGCCGCGTGCAACGGGCTCTTCAACCGGGCACGGGCGATGAACCGTGCAATCTGTTCATCAGCCTCGTGGGCTGCCCGCGCGAACTGTTGGTCCGGCGCCTCAGCACCTTCGGCCAGCCTCAAATAGTTGGTAACGACGCCGAGAATGTGGGTGGGGTCATCTGACCAGCGAGGCATGCCGAGATCGATCTCGGCCACGGCCCGGTGACCGAACATGGCCAGGAATGAAGTCAATCCCGCCTGGGCAACTGCCGGGAGCTCACCGTTTCGGTACTGCCCGGCCAATTCTGCTGCCGTGGAGCCTGCCATGGAGGCAACGGCGTCGGTGTCCTTCCGAATCCGGGAGGCGAGCTGCCACAAGGCCAGGTCCATCTCCGTGGTGACGTTGTTGGGCAGGCCGCGGATCACAGCCTGCAGTTCCCCCTTGGGAGCCTGGTCTCCCAACAGGCGGCCAACCAAGGCCAGCATGGCGAAGCCGAGCGCGGGCAAGGGCAACACCTGCGGAACCGTGGCGAACAGCTCTTGGCCGAGGATCCGCTGGACGTGGCCGATCCTCTGGTGGGGCGTAGCTTGGGGCGGGACGGCCAAGGCGGCCCGCAGGTCCACTCCGAGCCTCTCCACCCGTTTCATGGCTGAAGCCGGGCGGAACAGTCCACGGAACAGTGACTCCGGGACGCGGTACCTGGCCGCGACGGGAGCTATGTGGCGAATCAGCTTCAAGGGCGTCCTTGACGTCACCCTAAAGCGAGGATCGTCAAAGAGGCCACGTATCAGGGTGGCCGAGCGGGCCTCCATGACGTCGAAAACGCGGGGCACGATCGCACGCCCCACCCTGCTCCGCACTACAGCCGTGAGGTCGAAAAAGATGCGCTGCCCGGCCTCGTAATACGGCGGAGGTCCGGAGCGTGGATCGGGGACGTCGAATGCGGCTGTCCTGGCTACCGAGGAGGCGATGAGCCGGATGCCGGCCAGGCCCATGGGCGTGAGCGGTCTGGTCAGTCCTTGGGCGAGGCTGAAGTTCAGGAAGGCGTGCTCTCCGGGTGCAGGAGGGGTTCGCGTGGTTTGCGGGTACAAGGTAGTGATGGGCCTGGCTTGCGTGAGCCACAGTTTTCCGTCCTGATCGATGGCCCATTCAGCGTCCTGCGAGGCCCCGTAATGGATTTGGACCTTCCGGCCCAAGTCCGCGAGCGCCAAAATCTGAGGATCACTGAGGCAGGGCTGTGGATCCTCCTGCCCATCCCGCCCGGATCCAGTGGCCCGTTCAAGGCGTTCCGTGCCGCCTCCAGGGATTGGCCTGATCTCCACTTGCCTGTCCCCGACGGCCCTTTTCACAATGGCGTTGTGGCGAACGTCAACAACGTACTGATCGGGATTCACGGCCCCGGAAACCACGGCCTCTCCCAGGCCTGGGCTGGCGTCAATCACTGTCTCGTGCCGGTTTCCCGTCACGGGGTTTGCAGTGAACATAACCCCAGCGGTTGCTGAATCCACCATCTCCTGCACCACCACAGCCAGGGTGACCGATGCGTGATCGATCCCGTTGGTGGTCCTGTAGGTCACCGCACGGTCTGTCCACAGCGAAGCCCAGCAGCGGCTCACCGCGTCCAGAACCGACTCCACGCCAACGACATTCAGGAAAGTGTCCTGCTGGCCGGCGAAACTCGCGAAAGCCAGGTCCTCTGCGGTGGCAGAAGACCTGACGGCGACGGGGACGTTGTCTCCCAACTGCCCGTAGGCGGCCCGCACCGCTTCGGAGATCACGGCAGGGACGCCGGCCTCGAGCACCAGCGACCGGGCATCCGCGGCAAGCCCGTTCAGCTGGTCCAGCTGGGAGGCAGAGGTCCCTTTCAAGGCCGCAAAGACCTTATCCAAACCAATAGCGGACAATGCGTAACGGTAAGCCGCGGTGGTCAGGCAGAATCCGGGCGGTACTGGCAGGCCGGCACCGGCCAGCTCACCAAGGTTGGCTCCCTTGCCACCCACCTCCGGGAGCATTGACCCCCGGATTCCGGCGATGTCCAGAATGAACAGGGGCCCGTGCGCGTCTGTGACGTGCCGATCCTGCTGCTGTTCCCCGGTCTCCTGGCCTTCCATGGCGATGCAGGTTCCGCTCCGCTACGCTGCCCCGAGCATGGGGCCGAACTTGTCACGATCAGCAAGTCGTGGGTCTTCACGGTCAGGGACAACCAGCACTGGTCCCTTTGCATGGTGCAGTACGCCGTCCGAGGTGGAACCCAGGAGCATGCCCGCGAAACCACCGCGGCCACGTGTTCCCAGCACCACCAACTCGACGCTGCGGCTTGTTTCCACCAGCACGTCCACCGGAGAGCCGTCCCGGAGGTCAGTCTCAATGGCCAACTGCGGGAAGTGGCTCCTGAGCCACGCCACCCCGGCATCGAGTTGAACCCTGATGTCGGCAAAGAGGGCGTCGCGGTCCAATGGCGCCGGCACCCAGGCCAAAGACCCGCTGTACTGCGGTACGGCGCAAATGACGCGGAGCTTTGCCCCCATACGTTGTGCTTGCTCGGCTGCCTCAAGCACTGCCACACGGGCTTGCTCGGAGCCATCCACACCCACCGCAACCACGTTCTCCACAGTGCGGGACCCGGCTTTGGCGTGCTCGGCTTTGATGTGCTTGTCCTCCGTGTTTTCGCCCAGCCTGTCGGCGCAGTACAAGGGGACAGTAACCGTGGGGCACTTGGCGTGGGCGGGCAACGCACTGCTCACAGAGCCCAAAAGGCGTCCCACAAAGCCACCGCGGCCCCGGCTTCCGGAAACGAGGAGCGCGGCGTCTTCCGAGAGATCCAGCAAAACACCGGCAGCGTCGCCGTTTTCCACGGAAGCGTCGACGTCGATGGCGTAACCCGAAACCTTGTCCATGGCCTGCTTGATGATCGCGTCCGCGCCTTCGCGAATCACCGAATCATCCACGGTTGCGTAGCCACCATCCAGGCCTGACGCGGCAAAGATGGGCACGGAGTAGGCCGTCACGATGTGAAGCGGCAGCTGACGGCGCTCGGCCTCGCGTGCGGCCCAAACCAAGGCACATTGTCCGTGCTCTGAACCGTCCACTCCAACGACAATGCCACCTGGCGCCACTGCCTGGTCCTGGCCGTCCTGTGGCTCTTCAATGTCTCTGCTGTGCTGGTCCATGGGGCCCGCCTTCCACCTGCTGCTTGATGTTCCGGCCATTCTGCCAGAGGTTCTCCGCCACGGATTCCCTCACGGCTTCATTGTCAATGGCCGGGGCAGAAGAAACCTGGTAATTCCTCCTCCCAAGGCCCACTATTCTCGGTCGGCACCGCCGAATCAAGGCGACTTTGGGCTATGTGCATAACGGTCCGGGCTCGGTTGCCACGACCCCATTTTGCGCTGCGGATGAACACCGGAAACACGCGGACGTCCGAGGCTATCCATGGCAGAAAAAGTTCGGTAGTGTTCGAGTCACCGAATGGCCGGCAAACGTGTTCCAAACCACACTCCGGCCATTTATTTGCGGCCGCTTGGGGACTCGGACGCGAGCCCACGCGATGCCGAACGGCACACACGTCAAGGAGGAACCAAGCAGTGTCACTCACGCCTGATTCCGCCACGGAACGCACCACCACCGTGGTCATCGGAGCCGGCCTGTCCGGCTTGGCAGTTGCCAGTGAGCTCAGCCGCTACGGCGTGGGCTCCATAGTGGTGGACGGGTTCGGTGCGTTGTCGGCAACTGGCCCTTCAGTCCACACAGGCATGCTTCAACGCTGTGATGCCGGCGATCCCGCAGCCATGCAGGAACGCAACGAGATCCTCCGCCACCTGCGGAACTACGCCGCCAGCCATCACCTGGACGTCCGCAGCACCACGCGAGCGGTGCGCCTTGATTTCCTGGGCTCGGACCCCTCCCAGCAGATTGGCTACGGCCTGGCTGCGAGTATGACCACTGCCGGCCTCAGGACAGGGCTCCACGCCTCCGGCCCCTTGGAATCCACGCGCCGCCAATGGGCAGTGCACACTGCCAGCGGCGTCCTTTTGGCCGACCACATAGTGGTGACACGCTGTGCCCAGAGCCAGTTGCGCCGCATGCTGGCGGAACTGGGCATAGCGATCGGCCAGAACCTGTCCGCGGCCATGCGGGCTGTCGGAATGCACCTCGTCGGAGTCGGCGAACTCATCACGCCCACACCGAAGGAAGTGCTTCGGCAGGCAAAGGCCGTGGGCCAGACGATCTCATCCAAGGTCGCCCTTGCCGCAGGGCCGGGCATAGCCACCGCTTAGCGGACAAAGGCTCCGGGGCCGCCCCTGAAGCGCCGTTTGGGCGAAGAAGGACCCTCCTGCGCACGGATTCATGACGCGCCCTACCGGCGTCGAACCTGACTCCGAACTTTTACTCACATAACTTAACGCCAAAGGCCGGTGTCCTCGAAGATTGGTTCTTCGAAGACACCGGCCTTTGAACTGAAGCGTGAGGCTTTATGCGCCAGCGCGTACGTAGGTCAGGGGACCCGTAGCAGTCAACCAGCTGATCGGGTGGATACCCGTCTGGTTGCCATTGATGCCACCGCTGATTGCCTGGCCGTTGCCGATGTAGATGGCAACGTGGCCGGACTGGACGATCATGTCACCGGGCTGGGGTGAGCTGACAACCTTGCCGTAGTTCATGAACTGCATGGGACCGAGGTCGCCAACAGGGATGCCTGCGGAACCGAGTGCCCGCTCCACCATGGCGGTGCAGTCCTGCATGATGCCGATCTGGGCGTAGGCCGAGGCGACCATGGCAGCGTTGACGCCACCGACGGCCGGGGCAGCAGCTGCTGCAGGAGCAGGAGCAGCGGCGGCCGGAGCGGCAGCAGCAGCCTTGGCAACAGGAGCCGTTGCAGCTGCGGTGGTGACTGCAGCCTTCTTGGCGACGGGAGCCGGAGCAACCGGAGCCGGCTTTTCGATGACCGGAGCTGCTACGGAAGCAACAGCAGGGCGCTCGAAGTTGACGGTGGCGGTGGCCAGTGCGGTCACAACCTGGGTGGGAGCCTCGGAAACGGTCTCAGCGACCGTGGCGGGGCTGGAGTCCCGCTGAACCGGAGCTTCAGCTGCGTGGGCAGCAATGGAGCCGGTCAGGACAAGGCCAGAGGCTGCTGCGATGACAGCTGCCTGGCGGCCAGCGCCGGAAGCGTTGCTGGCGACTGCCTTGGAGATCGAGATGAACGGATTAGGACGTACGCTGTCCGCCTTACGACGGCCGCGAAGAATGCGTGAAGACATGAAAGAGCCTCTCCCGATGCCTGCGAGGTTAGCTGTCGGATTCGGATGGGAGTCACCCGGCCACTACGCCCCGCTGTTACGCGGAAGCTTCGTGACTTCACCCCAAGGCACGCTCGAAAGCGACCTAAAATGGGTTCCCCGTCTCTGCCGTAAGGTTTGTCTGCGAACGGATTCCGGACTGCGGCAGAGCTAGGCAATCAGGCCGGAAGTGCCCGCTACGTGGAACAGGCACAGGTATAACCGTACGCGATGATCACGCCGAAGTCACATTTAAGTAACGAGAACCGCGCCTCTGGCGTGTCGCGGTGACCATTTCGAGATCTTCGCAGCTACGTAGAAAACCCCGTTATTCCGCGGCGGAATCGCCCTCAGAGTCATTTGACGCAGCCAGTTTCCGGCGTGCTGTAACAGCCAGAAAAATAACGAGACCAACAGCAACCACGGCCAGCCCAACAATGCTCCAAGGGAAGGGCTGGGAGGCGTCGGCGGCAGGCTCGCTCTTGCCCGTTCCCGGCGCCCCGGTTCCTGCGGTGGGCACAGCTGCGGAGGATGAAGCCGGGGCCGACGGCGAGGCACCTGCCGAGCCACCCGGCGTCGTGCTTCCTGCGGTGGCGGTGAACGTAAAGGTGCCCTCGATGGGGTGGGAATCGCTGCTGACGACGCGCCACACGACGGTATATTCGCCGGCGGGAGCGCCTTCGCGCAGCTTCTGAACGGCCTGGTTGTCGATGATTTCCACAGGTCCGTCGGCCCAGTTTTCGCCGGCCGCCGTGACCGTCACGCCCGAACCGATCGCGAGCGGCCGGTTGTTGAACGTAATGGAGACCGACGCCGGAACTTCCGCCACCGCTGTGCCGTTGGCCGGCGTCGTGGATTCTGCGACGTCATGGGCAGATGCCGGGGCCGCGGAAAACAGCAGGGCAGAGGCGAAGGCAAGAGCGGCGACGACGGCGGCCAGAAGCGGGCGGATGGTACGCATGGGGCGGTTTCTCCTAGTGTTGGCTTCCTTACAGACTAGGCGAATCGTCCGGAGGCCCTTTACCGGACCGCATAGGATTTGAAAGCACACTCCCCTCGATCCCCGGAGTCCTTCATGCTTAAACAAGGTTCGGCAGTAGACCGCTACTTCAAAATTACTGAACGTGGATCCACGTACTCACGGGAAATTCGTGGCGGCTTCGCGACGTTCTTCGCCATGAGCTACATCGTGGTGCTGAACCCGTTGATCCTCTCCGGGGCTGATTCGAGCGGGGCGTCCCTTGGATTCACCGCCGTCGCCGCCACCACGGCGTTCGTAGCGGGCATCCTGACCATCCTCATGGGCGCCTGGGCCAAGCACCCGTTCGCCGTGGCAACAGGATTGGGCGTCAACGCGTTCGTCGCCGTGACAGTGGCCTCGCACCCGCAACTGACATGGCCGGACATGATGGGCCTTGTGGTGTTGTCCGGTGTGACCATGCTCATCCTGGTGCTCACCGGTTTCCGCACTGCCGTGTTCAAGGCCGTTCCGGAAGCCCTTAAGACCGCGATCGTGGTGGGCATTGGTCTCTTCATTGCGTTGATCGGCCTGGTCAATGCAGGGTTTGTCCGGCGGATTCCGGACGCTGCCGGCACCACGGTTCCCCTGGGACTTGGCGTGGACGGCAAGCTCATGGGCTGGCCTACCCTGGTGTTCGCAGTGGGCCTGATCCTGACCATCGCGCTGGTGGTCCGCAAGGTCCGCGGCGCCATCCTGATCGGCATTGTGGTTTCCACCGCACTGGCCGCCATCCTCGAATTCACCCTCCACATCGGCCCCAGCTTTGACGGCAAGAACGTCAACCCCCGCGGCTGGTCCCTGGTTGCTCCCACTCTTTCGGAGTGGGGCGCCCCGGACCTGTCCCTCATCGGCAAGGCCAACCCGTTCGGCGCCTTCGAGCACTTGGGGTTCATCGCCGCGGCACTGCTGGCGTTCGTGATCCTGCTGAGCATCTTCTTCGACGCCATGGGCACCATGGTGGGCCTGGCCAACGAGGCCGGAACTGTGGACAAGGACGGCAACATCCCCAACGTTGACCGCGTCCTCCAAGTCGATGCCCTCGGGGCGATCGTGGGCGGCGGCGCTTCGGTTTCCTCCAACCAGATCTTTGTTGAGTCCGGCGCCGGGATCGGCGAGGGCGCACGCACCGGCCTCGCCTCGATCGTCACCGGCTTGCTGTTCCTGGTGGCCATGTTCTTCACCCCGCTCATCAACCTCGTCCCGTTCGAAGCCGTGGCCCCGGCCCTGGTGGTTGTGGGCTTCATGATGGTTTCCCAGGTGGGCAAGATCGATTGGCAGGACTGGGGCGTTGGCATCCCGGCCTTCCTCACCATTTCCCTGATGCCGTTCACGTACTCGATCGCCAACGGCCTTGGCGCGGGCTTCATCTCCTACGTCCTCATCCGCACTTTCCAGGGCCGCGCCCGTGAAGTCCACCCCCTCATGTGGGCCGTGGCAGCTGCCTTCCTGCTGTTCTTCGGCATCGGAACTGTGGAGGAGTTGTTGGGGGTCAAGTAGGGAAGTCCGGGATTCCGGACACCCGGGTGATTGGATCGCTGGTTTTAGTGCCCGCCTTCGGGTGTGCTTAAGGCATGGAAACCAGCAGCATCCCCACTGTCGACGTCAGCCCCACACCCTGGACGGGCCGCTTTGACGGGGACGGCACCGAACACCGCCGGTGGTGGCAAGCAGTAGCACCCCTGACCTCGGCCACGCCGGCCACGTCCTCGCGTCCCGCCGTCGTGCTTGGTTTCTGCAGCGACGCCGGTGTCCTCCGCAACAAGGGCCGCGTGGGCGCTGCCGCAGCACCTGCCGCCATCCGTTCAGCGCTGGGGCCGCTGGCGTTCCACCTTGGCCGTGACGTGTTCGACGCCGGTGATGTGGTTGTGGAGGACGACTCACTGGAGTCGGGACAAGAGCGCGCCGGACGCGCCATATCGGGATTGCTCGACGCCGGAAACCTCACCGTGGTGCTGGGCGGCGGCCACGAGACCGCGTTCGCCAGCTACCTTGGGGTGGCCGGTTCTGAAGCAGTTCGCGGCAAAAGGCTCGGCGTACTGAACCTGGATGCCCACTTTGACCTGCGCGATGAGCCCACGCCGAGCTCAGGCACGCCGTTCCTTCAGATGGCCCACGCAGAAGCCGCCGCTGGGCGGGAACTGAAGTACGCCGTCGTCGGAATTTCGGAGCCCAACAACACGCGTGCCCTCTTTGATACGGCCGACCGCCTGGGCGTGAAGTACCTGCCGGACGAGCTGTGCACGCCCGAGGCTGTGGAGATTTTTGTTGCCGACTTCCTGGCCGGAGTGGACGTGCTGTACCTGACCATCGATCTGGACGTGATGCCGGCTTCGGTGGCACCCGGGGTGAGCGCCCCTGCTGCTTACGGTGTGCCGTTGCCGGTAATCAGCGCGGTCTGCCGCCAGGTTGCTGCGAGCGGGAAGCTGCTGCACCTGGATGTCGCGGAGCTGAATCCGGAGTTCGACATAGATCACCGCACCGCCAAAGTGGCAGCACGCCTGGTGAACACCCTGCTCGCGTAGAGAGGCGTTTAGCCGGGCCTGTTCCCGGGAACTTCCTCCGCATAGCCTGTGTGGAGGAAAGGAATGGCGATGCGCGCAGCGTCTGTGCAGGACAAGTGGGCCTGGGTGGCCGGCCTGGTGGCTGTAGCCCTGGGCCTGGTGGCGCACATGGTGGCCGGCGGGAGCGCACCCGCCATTCCCGTTCTCTTGGCCTTCGCCGCACTCGGCTGTTTGGCCGCCCAGCTGATCGCCCGGTGGGTGCACTGGCCCCTGTTGTTGCTGCTGCTCTCCGGCGTGGCCCAGCAGCTGTTGCACCTCGGATTCGACGCCTTTGGAGGCTACTTCCCCGGCAACGGTTTCCTGGACCACTTCCACGGAGGGCAGGCCCTGGGGGACGTACCTGAGGGTGCTGCGAGCAGTGGCGGGGACGTACATCTCCTTCTTTACACACACATGGCAGCGGCTATTCTCACACTGCTGGTGGCGTCTGGAGTTTCCAAAGTGGCCCGGCTGCGCTCCCGGACGGGATGAAGCCAGGGACCACGCGGGGGCCGCTGAGCCGCTGGAGCCTGTCAGTCACCGGAAGCAACGCAGGGCAACTTTCGCGTAGCGCGGCGACACCACCCCGTAGCGCGGCGACACCACTCCGTAGCGCGCCGACACCCTGCGTAGCCCCACGACAGTCTTCGAAACCAACTTTGCAACGCCCACTTGCCGGACCCTAATGTCGTTTGCACGTGGTGTACCCAAGAGGCCAGGGAGCTGCCTGCAAAGCAGCGTACGCGGGTTCGAATCCCGCCACCACGTCTCCTGGGCCCACAGCGGATCCCCCTCCGCCAGCACGCATCCACCGCAGGCTCCATATGAGACCCACATCACGGGACTGCCGGTCATCTTACAAATTTTCAGCCCCGCCCACTATGATTGATGGGTCGCCCTCGCATGCGGCACGTAATAGGAGGCCCCCCAATGACCCCTGCAATGATTGCAGAACGCGAAATTCGCCTGTCCTTTTCCAAGGCAGACGAGATCCACGACGGCCTTGACCGCGCCGTGGATGCCCTGATCGAAAGCGCAGCAGCTGACGCTAACTGCGGCATTCTGGTGACCCGGCACGAGCCCGGCACCTACACCGTGGCTCTGGACGAATCCGTTCCCTTCGGTCAGACCCGCGAAGTACTCGCTGCCTGATACCCCAACGCATCGCCGGCAGCGACGCCAAAAACCGGGGCCCGTCCCTTCCGCATCTACTACCCGCGGAAGGGAACGAGCCCCGGTTTCTGTTTAACAAGTACCTCGACGGTAACTGCAGCTACGCCCGGCGGAGAGTGACGCCGTCGGACTTCATGAACAGTTCCTTGCCCTCTTCGGTGACGCCCGAGCCGGAATGCTCAAGCCACACCACGTTTCCACTGCCGGAAACTTCCTCGACCCGGCCCGTCGCAACCACGTGGGCGTACTTGACCACTTCCACTGCCTCGCCAACCACCAGCGTTCGCCAGTCGGTGACCGTAGCCGTGTGAGCGCTTCGCCTGGACAGGACTGCACCGCGTGCCTTCATTGAACTTCTACCCCTTTGTGGATGTTCTCTGTTGTGTATTGAGTTGTGTGAACGGATGACCGTCAAGCCCACAACACCGTTGTTGTGGACGTGACGTACACCATAAGTTTTACTACATTTGCCACGCCCCGGTGATTGCGTTGCGAACAAAGACCGGGGCGTGGCAAATATGCCCATCAAATGAGCGTTTTATTCGACGTCAGGCCAAAATCCCGACGGCGGATTCGGCGGCCGCACGGACCGCGCCGGAGCCAACCAGACGGTCGGCCGCTTCCAGTTCCGGCGAAAGGAACCTGTCCGCGCCCGGGCCCTGGACCACTTCGCGCAGCACCTCAAGGACCGCCGTGCCGGCGGGACCAGGGGTGAGTTCGCCGTCGGACATCTGCGTGCGCATGTCGATGGCGCGGGCGCTGGTGACAAGCTCGACGGCGAGCACGCGGCGGAGGTTCTCCACGGCCTTGCGCAGCTTCCGGGCAGCATGCCAGCCCATGGACACGTGGTCTTCCTGCATGGCGGAGCTCGGGATGGAGTCCACTGATGCGGGAACGGCAAGTCGCTTGCTGTCAGAGACGAGCCCGGCTTGCGTGTACTGGGCGATCATCAGGCCCGAGTCCACGCCGGGATCGCCGGCCAGGAACGCCGGAAGCCCGTGGGAGCGTGCGGGGTCGAGCATGCGGTCGGTGCGGCGCTCGGCGATAGAGCTGAGGTCCGCCACCGCGATGGCCAGGAAGTCCAGGACATAGGCCACGGGGGCGCCGTGGAAGTTGCCGTTGGACGTGACGCGGCCGTCCGGGAGGACCACCGGGTTGTCGATCGCTGCGGCGAGTTCGCGGGAAGCAACCAGTGCGGCGTGGTCCACAGTGTCGCGGACAGCTCCGGCAACCTGCGGGGCGCAACGCAGCGAGTAGGCGTCCTGGACCTTGGTGTCGTTGATCCGGTGGGACGCGACGATCGGCGAGTTGGACAGCACACGCAGCATGTTGTCTGCGCTGGCAGCCTGCCCCGGGTGGGGCCTGAGTGCGGCGTGGAGCTCCGGCAGGAACACCTGGTCCGTGCCGAGCAGCGCCTCGACGCTGAGCGCAGCGGTGACATCCGCCGTCGCAAGCAACAAACGAATGTCGGCAATGGCCATCAGGAGCATGCCGAGCATGCCCTCGGTGCCGTTGACGAGGGCCAGGCCCTCCTTTTCGGCGAGGGTAACCGGCTCGATCCCGTGCTGCGCGAGCAGCTCAGCGACAGGTGCTTGTCCTGCGGTTCCGTACAGTTCGCCGTCGGGACCCATTGCTTCGCCTTCGCCCATGAGGACCAACGCACAGTGGGACAGCGGCGCGAGGTCGCCGGAGCAACCCAGCGAGCCGAACTCGCGGACCAGAGGGGTGATGCCGGCGTTGAGGACATCCACCATGGTCTGAAGGACCACCGGACGGACGCCCGTGCGGCCGGAAGCCAGGGTCTTGGCGCGGAGGAACATGATGCCGCGGACCACTTCGCGTTCAACGGCCGGGCCCATACCGGCGGCGTGGCTGCGGATCAGCGACTTCTGCAGCTGGGTGCGGAGGTCGTTGGGGATGTGGCGGTTGGCCAACGCACCGAAGCCAGTGGAAATCCCGTAGGCCGGGACGTCGCTGGTGGCGAGGTCGTCAATGTGGGCACGGACCTTGGCGACGTTGTCCAGGGCGTCCTGGGAGATGGTCACCTTGGCGTTGTGGCGGGCGACGGCGACGACGTCTTCCGGCGTGACGCCACTGGAACCAAGGGTGACGGTGAGCTGTTCGTTCGAGGTAATGGTCATGTTCTTACTTGCTCTCTGCGGATTCGTTCATGGGGATGCGGACGCCGCGTTCGTTGGCGACCTCGACGGCGCGGTCGTAGCCGGCGTCGACGTGGCGGATGACGCCCATGCCGGGGTCGTTGGTCAGGAGCCGTTCGAGCTTCTCTGCGGCGAGGTCGGTTCCGTCAGCAACGGAGACCTGTCCGGCGTGCAGGGAACGGCCAATGCCGACACCGCCGCCGTGGTGGATCGAGACCCAGGTAGCGCCCGATGAGGTGTTGATCAGGGCGTTGAGCAACGGCCAGTCCGCAATCGCATCCGAACCATCGGCCATGGACTCGGTCTCACGGTACGGAGATGCCACCGAACCCGAATCGAGGTGGTCACGGCCGATCACGATCGGGGCCTTGACCTTGCCCTCCTTCACCAACTGGTTGAACAGCAGGCCGGCCTTGGCGCGTTCGCCATAACCGAGCCAGCAAATACGTGCCGGCAGGCCCTCGAACTCCACCCGGTCCGCGGCAGCGTCGAGCCACTTGTGCAGGTGCTTGTTCTCCGGGAACAGCTCCTTGATGGCCTTATCCGTCACGGCGATGTCTTCCGGGTCCCCGGACAGGGCAACCCAGCGGAACGGGCCAAGGCCCTCGCAGAACAACGGGCGGATGTAAGCCGGGACGAAGCCGGGGAACTCAAACGCGCGTTCGTAGCCGCCCTTACGTGCCTCATCACGGATGGAGTTGCCGTAATCAAACACCTCAGCACCGGCGTCCTGGAACTCCACCATCGCCTGGACGTGGCGGGCCATGGAAGCCTGGGCTTTCTTGGTGAACCCTTCCGGATCCGCCTCAGCCTCGGTGTGCCACTCGGCCACGGTGATGCCCTCCGGCAGGTAGGACAAGGGATCGTGCGCGCTTGTCTGGTCCGTGACCACATCGAAGGTCACTTCCCCGGCCTTGTGGCGGCGGAGCAGTTCCGGGAACACTTCGGCGGCGTTGCCCACATAGCCCACGGACCAGCCGCGGCGCTCGTCCTTGGCCTTCTGGACCTTCGCGATGGCCGTATCCAGGTCCGTTTCGACCTCGTCCAAGTACCGCTTGCCGGCGCGGCGACGCAGGCGGGTCTCGTCGACGTCGACAATCAAGCAGGCGCCGTCATTCAGCGTGACGGCCAACGGCTGGGCGCCGCCCATACCGCCGCAACCACCGGTCAGGGTCAGGGTTCCGGCCAGCGGGCCTTCCGTGGAACCCGCAGCGGCGGGTGCCGGGTGGCCGGCGGTGTTCTGCCTGGCGGCAATCAGCTTATTCCCGACGGCGGCGAAAGTTTCGTACGTGCCCTGCAAGATGCCCTGGGTGCCGATGTAAATCCATGACCCGGCCGTCATCTGGCCATACATCATCAGGCCCTCGGCCTCGAGCCGGCGGAACTCAGGCCACGTCGCCCAGTCCCCCACCAGGTTCGAGTTCGCCAGGAGAACACGCGGCGCCCACTCATGGGTGCGGAACACACCTACGGGTTTGCCCGACTGCACCAGGAGGGTCTCGTCCTTCTCCATGGTCTCCAGGGTCCGGGTGATCGCATCGAACGCGGCCCAGGACCGGACAGCACGGCCCGTGCCGCCGTAAACCACCAGGTCATCCGGGCGCTCAGCGACCTCCGGATCCAGGTTGTTCATCAACATGCGCAACGGCGCCTCGGTCTGCCACGACTTGGCAGTGAGCTCAGTACCCCGGGCGGCCTTAACCGGACGGGCACCAGTAGTGAAATCGGCGGGTGCCATGGTGACTCCTTCGTCTGTGGGAAAGTGTGGTGGAAAGATCTTCTACCTCTACTAAAGCCCCTTTATCCCGCGGCTGGAACGGGTTTTGGGGTGGTGCTGTCCGGGATTACAGACGCACCCGAGTCCGGCTTGGTTGGCGCCTTTGGCGTGCCGGGAGGACCTGGCGGAAAGTTACTGCGCGGGCCGGCCGTGGATCCGGACCGAGAGCTCGTCTGCAGCCTTCCGGATCCGCGCAGCCAGCACCGGCCATTGCTCAGCAGGCACTTTGTCCTCCAGGAACGTGACGGCGACTGCCGCCGTCGGCCATCCCACATGGTCCGTCACGGCGACGGCAATGGAACCGAAACCGGGCGTCACTTCACCGTTTTCCGTCGCGTAGCCGCGCTGGCGTACCTGGTCAAGGTGGGAGGAAAGCGTTGAGTACTTCATGATGGGCGACTCCACCTCGTGCCGGGCAGTGAAGGCTGCGGCATTGGGGTACAGCGCCCGGACCTGGGACTTGGGCAGGGCAGCAAGAATGGCGCGGCCCGAAGCGGTGAGGTGGCTCGGCAGTCGGACTCCGACGTCGGTCACCAGACTGGGGCGGTTCTTGGCGCGTTCCTCCACGATGTAGAGGACATCGCGGCCATGGAGCACCGCGAGGTGCGCGCTCTCGCCAATCACGTCCACCAGCGACGCGAGCATGGGCCGGCCGAGCCGGGACAAGGGCTCTTGGCGGGAGTATGCGGAACTGAGTTCGAAGGCACTGATGCCAAGCCCATACCGTTGCTCTTCGTGCAGGTGCAGAACGAAGCCGTTGGCCTCCATCACACCCAACAGGTGATAGACGCTGGAACGCGGCAAACCCAGTGCAGTGGCAATATTCGACGCCGCCATAGGGCCCCGCCTCGAGGCCAGCAGTTTCAGGATCCTGAGGGTGTTTTCGGCGGCAGGGACCTTGGAACTGGCCTTGCCTGGTGCCACTGGCGACGTTGTCATGGTTCCTCACTGCTCGGGTCCGGGACCAGCGGACGCGGGGCTGTCCGGTATCCCGTACTCAAGCGTGCACCCTGTCGGGTCTCGCATCCAAGCCGCATGATCAGCATTGTGTCTGGGATGCCAGAACACTGCGAGGTGCCCGGGGCGGGCGGTGCCTGCGGCGGGCGGTGCCTGCGGCTCGGCGAAGCCTACGGCTTGGGCGTGGCCTTGGGCGAGGTAGTGCTGGCGGACGCCGACGCCGTGGCAGGAACCGGAACCTTACGGCGCAGCAGGAAGGTAATTGCTCCCGCAGCCGCCAAGACCAGCGCCACGATCAAGGCGATGGTCCAAGCTCCCAGCCCAGTGGATGACGCGGCCAGGGGCGCGGCTGCCTCTTGCGACAACGACTCCGCCGTGGCCGATTCGCTGGGCCACGTAGCTGCCGGCGGGACACTGGCATCCGTTGCCTCCGGGCGCTCAGCGGCAACGGGCTCACCATCGGGCGCCTCACCTGTGACGTCAAGCGCGACGGCGGGTACCGGCGCCTGCGGCCACGGCACCACCGTGGGAGCTGATGCGGAGAGTTCGGATGAATTACCCCTCGGCACGTTCAGCGGGAGTTTACCGCGAGCCTGCTCGGCCGCCGCTGCAGCCTCTGCCTGGCGTGCTGCTTCCGCGGCCCTCGCCGCTTCCGCCTGGCGTGCTGCTTCAGCGGCCCTCGCCGCCTCCGCCTGGCGCGCAGCTTCCGCGGCCTTCGCAGCGTCGGCGGCCTTCGCAGCGTCGGCTGCTATACCGGCGTCGAGCGCCGCCTTGTCCGCAAGTCCTGTGAGCTCGGTAAGCATGGCGTCAACCGACGCCACATGTGCTGCGGTGGCTTCGTCGCGCTTGGCGGCAGCAAACTGACCGCTGGCGGCGAATGCCCGGAGATCCGCGCGACTGCCTTCGAGGGCCACCGTGGCGGCCGCCCGAAGTTCCGGCCCGGCCTTGTCCAGGGATGCGTAGGCAAGGATGCGGTTGTCCAGATCCTGCGCGGTAGCAAACCCGTACTCCAGGAAGTAACGGACATCTGCGTGGCTGGCGGAGCCCAGGGCAAGGTCAGCGGCCTTGTTGACGTGGCTGCCGCCGAGGCTCAGAAGCTGATAAACACGCTGACGGTCCGCACCGAAAGCCGAGACTCCGCTTGAATCCTTCACAATGGCCTCGTCGTGGCCCTTGGCTATGAAAGCCTTGATCGCCGGGTCGCCCGCCAACAGGGCCTTTTCGGCAGCCTTTTTCACCTCAGGTGTGCCCACCAGCGCGAGATCCAGCGTCGCTTGACGGGCTTTCTTGATAAGGGCGTCAGGATCAGCATTGGCCGCAGCGAGGACTGCCAAAAGTCCCGGCAGCTCCTTGGCTGCAGCGGCAAACGCTTCCTTGGCAGGCTTCTCTGAAACCAGTGTCACGTTGTCCAGGGCGCCGCGCGGAACAGCATGGGCGCTCAGGAGGTCCCTGTCGGCAACCAAACGGGCCGAGTCTGCTGTGCGGGCAGCGGCGGCGGTGTTCCGTGCCTGCTCGACGGCGGTCTTCGCCCGGGCAGCGACGTCTGCGGTTCCCGCCGGGTTGGCCTTGATGTCAGCTTTGACCTGCTGGAGCAGCGAAGCAACGGCGGCCGATTCATTGTGGTGGTCGCCTGCGACGAACTGGCCGTAGCGGAGGTAGTCGGCAACCTTCGCGGCGTCGGCGGCGGGCTCTGTGGTGCCGAGTGCGGTCTTGGCTCCGGCTGAAACCGCGGGGTTGGGCGAGGCGATCAGTGCGTACGTCGCCTGCCGGTCCGACACCTGGGCCTTGACCTTCCAGCCGCTCAGGACGAACTCTTCGACTGCTTGCTGGCCTTCGTCAAGGCTCTTCTGAGCCTCGCGCTGAACCAGGCCATTGTTGTACTCGGTGAAGTAGTAGGCGACTGTTTTGAGGTCCACCCTCCACGTGCTCTCCCAGCCGGAGGCGAGGAACGCATCGATCAACGCGGGGTTGGCGGAGGCCAGAATCTCCTTCGCTTTCGAGCGCACATGCTCACTCCCCCGCTGCGTCAGCTCGGTGACCAGCTGCTTGCGGTCCGCTGCCAGCGGAGCGTCCTGTCCGCCGTCGACGAATGCCTGGACGGCCTGCGGGCCTCCAGCCAAGGCGGCAGCGGCGGCAGCGCGTGTTGCGGGGCCGGCCGTCTTCCACAACTGAACCACGCCAGCGGCGTCAGCAGCCCGCTGCACATACGCCGAGGGAGCCTGGGACTGGGTCGGGACCTCAAACGCCGGAATCTCGTAGGCCTGCGCAGGGGCGGCAAAGAGCAAGGATGCCCCGGCCACAAGAGCCACGGCGGCAGCGGCCCAACGGCGTCGGGTGTGGCGAAGTACAGAAATCAAAGGTCCCCCATAAGGATGCGATGGCAGCGCTGAATTCAAGGGGGGGCGACGCTGGAAGCGAGGGATGCCTGACCGGTTTGATGAGCTGTCCGCGGTCATCATATCCGACCCCGGACTATGACTTTGACCACCATCCTGCAAGGCAGCGCCCGCTCACAAAACGCACTGTCTGCGATCAAAGACACCAAACGTCCGTGAGTCCGATCACAAGGGGCTCAAAAGTGATCTGCTGGATAGCGATCCCCTCCCAAAGACGAGAAGGTTTTACTATGCAACAAACCAAGCTGGCTGCGGAGAACTCTGTCCTCCAAGCCGCGGGTACGGCGCTCAGCCGAGGCCTGAACGTCCGCCACATCCGCTTCATGGCCCTCGGATCCGCAATCGGTACCGGCCTCTTCTACGGCTCTGCCTCTGCCATCCAGAAAGCCGGCCCGGCTGTCCTGCTGGCCTACATCATCGGCGGCGCAGCCGTGTTCATGGTGATGCGCGCCCTCGGTGAAATGGCCGTCCGACACCCCGTGTCCGGCTCCTTCGGCCAGTACGCGTCCAAGTACCTGGGACCGTTCGCCGGTTTCGTGACCGGGTGGACCTACGTGTTCGAGATGGCGATTGTGGCTATTGCCGACGTCACCGCATTCAGCATCTATATGGGCTTCTGGTTCCCCCAAGTGGACAGATGGATCTGGGTGCTCGCGATCATCCTGTTCCTTGGCGCCATGAACCTGCTCAGTGTGAAGGTCTTCGGAGAGCTGGAATTCTGGTTCTCGCTGATCAAGGTGGTGGCGATCATCGCCATGATTGTGGGCGGTGCCGCGATCGTTGTGTTCGGCTTCCAAACGGGCGACGGCGGCGGCGTGGCACCGGGGCTGGGGAACCTCGTAAACCACGGCGGTTTCTTCCCGAACGGTTTTGAGGGGCTCCTCGCCGCTTTCGCCGTAGTGATGTTTGCCTTTGGCGGGATTGAAACCATCGGCATCACGGCCGGCGAAGCGACCAACCCCAAGAAGGTCATTCCGCAGGCAGTTAACACTGTTCCCGTCCGTGTGCTGCTCTTCTACGTGCTGACCCTCGGCGTGCTGATGAGCATCTTCCCTTGGAACGAAATCGGCAGCAGCGGTAGCCCGTTCGTGCAGATCTTCGACGGTTTGGGCATCCCTGCCGCGCCCCACATCCTCAACGCCGTGGTGATCACGGCTGCTTTGTCGGCGATCAACAGCGACATCTTCGGGGCCGGACGCATCCTGTTCGGCCTTGCACAGCAGGGTCATGCGCCCAAGAGCTTCAGCAAGATCTCCCGGCACGGAGTTCCGTGGATGACCGTGCTGATGATGGGTGGCATCCTGCTGGTGGGCGTCGTGCTGAACGCCGTCATCCCGGAGGACGTGTTCGTGCTCATCGCCTCGATCGCCACCTTTGCCACGGTGTGGGTCTGGGTGATGATCTTGGCTTCGCACGTCGCCATGAAACGGGAGATCAAGCGCAAGGGGCTGCCGGCGTCGGAATTCGGGTCGCCTTTGTGGCCCGTCGCCTCAATCCTGACCATGGCGTTCATGGCAATGGTGATCGTGATCCTCGGCGTCTTCGAGGACACGCGCATTGCCTTGTACGTAGGTGGCACTTGGCTGGTTCTCCTGTTCGTGGCCTACAAACTGTGGGTCCGCGGGGGTGGCCTTCGCCGGGCAGAGCTGGTGGACGAAACGGCCGCCATCCCCGTGGTGAAGGCACGCTAATTTGTTGAAGGCCTCATGTTGTTGAAGTCGCTCCAGCCTCAGCTTCTGAGGCGTGCGGACTTGTGCCCCGGCAACGGTGGTGCTTTGGAATGGTAGCTATGCCCGGTGGGAGTGCGGACCTGAAGTGTGTGCACCTCACCGGGCATGCTAGCGGCGTTCCAGCCCGGATTTTCCTTGGTTTGGTTGCAGGCTTCGCAAAGACCGGCTCCGTTTTGGAGGTTTGTGCCGCCTTCCGAATGCCATGGAATGATGTGGTCGATGTGCCGGATGGGCGCGTCGCAGTACGGGGTACGGCATGTGTTGTCCCGGATGTTGATGAAGCGCCGCAACCGTTGCGGGAAGAATCGAGCTCGGGAGTCCATCGTCAAGAGTTCGCCGCTGCCGGGAGCGGTGTAGAGGCGGCGGAGCAACACCGTGAATTCGCTGCGATGATGCTGGTCCTCGGACCCGGATGGTTCCTCAGCAAGAAGCGCCCTTGCCCATTCCGCGGGTACGATTCCGTAGCCTTCGAGTCGGGCCGGCTCGGGATCCCCTTGGAACAGCGTGCGATCGGTCATGACGAGGTTGAGGTTGATACCTGAGACACCACCCGGTGTACCGGTAATGCGTTCAGTTAGGGTGTCTGCCATGGCCTGGCCGCGGGTTCGCGGGTCTCCGCTGGAGCGAAGGGAGTCAGCCGTCCGGGTCAGCGCGGCATAGACAGCCACGCCTTGGGCGACCGGGAGCAGGGCGGTGAGGTACGTCATGGTGTCCGGCGCAGGACGGAGGCTGACCGTCCGTTCCGTGGCTGAATGGCTGGCTCGTTGCGCCACCGAGCGCGGGTCACGGCGATACGCGGCGGCCTTGGCGGCAGCGATGATGGTTTTGTCCCCGACTCCTTCAAAGGTCCCGGAGTCAGGGGCTAGTTCCTCGTCCACAGCAGCCCGGTCTTCAACGGACAGGCAGGCTGTTTCCTTCACTAGTAGCGTTGCCCGCCATTCGTTCAACTGGCCCGAATCCAGCGCTGCCATGGTCCGGGGCATCTCCATGACCAGCGCTTTGGCAAACCCTAAGAGCCTGGACCCTTTGTTTGGTGATTCCCGCCGTGCCAACGCCACCTGCGCAGCAACGCCCATGCCGCGTTCTGCTGCGGGAACCCCGGACTGGGCCTGCTCGGCCCGCTGCGTAAGATCAAACGCCACCGCAACCCGGGCCTGCCGAGCCGAAATTGCAGACGTCAGTTCCTCAAGTTCGCGCATCTCATCAATAAGCCCCGAGCTATCAGTGTTGATCGGAAGCGTCCTCAGATCAAAGATGAGCCCCTGAATACCCGGTCCTCGTACGGCCGCGCCAGGTACCGCCGACCCGGTAGCCGCGGTAGCCGAGGGAATCAGGACAACGGAAGAAGCATCCGGTGGCGAAGCCACTGGCGCCTGCTGCGATCCCCGATTTCCGTCCATGAAGCCACTCTTCCAGCGACCCGGCCCGAACATCAGACCCCATGTTGTCTATGTGGACAACCTTCAAAACGCCCGGGAAGGGCAGGAAAACAAAAAGGCCAACAACGCCAATGTTCACGACGAGCATTGGGGCCAGCTGTCACCTCGCAGGCTCAAAATTGAACAGCAGTCCTCGTACCTCCTCCATGGCCTCGGGAAAGCCGGCCACGTCTATCACGCCCAGGGTTGTGTCCAGCTGGATCGAGCGAACACCCCGGCCAAGCAAGCTCGCATCGTTGGGATGAGGGTCCCAGAGATTGGGCTCCGCCCTCCCACTGATGAGGAAAGTGAAGAGCCTTTCTTGCGACGGTCTGGCGGGGCCCGTTCTGACAAAGTCCACCGCTGGAGTGCGAAACGACACCAGTCCGCGCTCCCAGCCCGTCCGGCGGCCGCTTTCCTGTGGCTCGTGGCAGCGGATCCAACACTCCAAACGCCCGCTTCGCAGCAGCCGTTTGAAGCCCAGCGCCACCTCGGCGGGAAGGGCCGTGCGCGCCGAAACTACAGGGCTACCGGGCCGACCACCCGCCGTCCATGGTGTAGCTCGCGCCGGTGACCATACCGGCGTCGTCGGAGGCCAACCACGCGGCCAACGACGCAACTTCCGCAGGCTCCACCAAGCGCTTCACTGCGGACTCGGTGAGCATCACCTTGGACAGTACTTCGGCCTCGGGGATGCCGTGGAGCCGGGCCTGATCCGCGATCTGCTTCTCAACCAGCGGCGTGCGGACGTAGCCCGGGTTGATGCAGTTGGACGTCACGCCCCGCTCGCCGCCTTCCAGGGCGGTGACTTTGCTGAGCCCTTCGAGCCCGTGTTTGGCGGAGACGTAGGCACTCTTGTAAGCGGATGCCCGGAGCCCGTGGACGGAGGAAATGTTGATGATCCTGCCGAATCCGTTGGCATACATGTGCGGGAGCGCGGCCCTGATGAGGAGGAATGGCGCCTCCAGCATCAGGGCCAGGATCCGCCGGAACTCCGCAGGCTCGAACTCCTCGATCGGGGCAACTTTTTGGATACCGGCGTTGTTGACCAGGATGTCGCAGTCCAGGCTCAGCGCGGCCAAGGAGTCCACGTCCAGCAGATCCACCGTCCAGGCAGTGCCGCCCAGCTCATCGGCGAGGGCCGCAGCTCCGGAGGCATCGACGTCGGCCACTACAACTTTCGCCCCCCGGGCGGCGAGCGCACGGGCACAGGCTGCCCCGATCCCGCTCGCCCCGCCGGTCACCAGTGCTTTGCGTCCGTTCAAGGAGTTCTCCATCGGATCAGCCTTTCGAGGTAGCGGTTGTCAGGCCGTGGCGGATCGCGTCGGCTTGGTCCACGTCCTGCAGGGCGATGCCCTTGGTCTCCTTCAACGAAACGACTGCGACGACGGTAATCGCGCAGGCGACCACGAGGTAGATGGCTGTGGGAACCCAGGACCCGGTGTCCTTGAGCCACTGCGTTGCCAGCAGCGGAGCCAGTGAACCGGCAAAGATCGAGGTGACCTGCGAGCCGAGCGAGACACCCGAGTAGCGCATGCGGGTGGGGAAGAGCTCGGACATGATGGCCGGCTGTCCTGCGTACATGAACGCGTGGAGGCAGAGGCCGATGGTGACGGCCAGGACGATGACCACGGCGTTCTTGGTGTCGAACATGGGGAAGGCGAAGAACGGCCACGTTGCCCCGGTGATCGCGCCGATGAGGTAGACGGGTTTGCGTCCCCATGAATCCACCAGGCGTCCGATTTGCGGGATGACCAGGAAGTGGATGACGTGGGCGATCAGGAGTGCCAGCAGGAGCGAGGAGGTGTCGTACTTGTGGACGCTCTTGAGGTAGACGATCGCGAAGCTCACTACGAGGTAGTACATGATGTTCTCCGCGAAACGGAGCCCCATGGCCTGGAGGATGCCCTTGGGGTACTTGCGGATGACTTCGCCCACGCCGTAGCTGATGGCCTTGGACTCTTCCACCTGTGCCTTGGCTTCGAGGAAGATGGGGGCTTCGGTGACATGGGTACGGATGTAGTAGCCCACGAACACGATCACTGCGGAGAGCCAGAACGCTACGCGCCAGCCCCAGCCGAGGAAGGCCTCGCTGCTGAGCGTGGTGGACATGACGAACAGGACCAGCGTGGCCAGGAGGTTACCGACCGGCACTGCCGCCTGGGGCCATGAGGACCAGAAGCCGCGGGACTTGTTGGGGCTGTGCTCAGCCACGAGCAGCACGGCGCCGCCCCATTCGCCACCGAGGGCGAAACCCTGGATGAAGCGCAACGCCACGAGCATGGCCGGGGCCCAGTAGCCGATGTCAACGAAGCCGGGGAGGCAGCCCATCAGGAAGGTGGAAACGCCCACAATCACGATTGTCAGCTGCAGAGTGGGCTTGCGGCCCAGTTTGTCGCCTATCTGGCCGAAGACAATGCCTCCGAGCGGACGGGCCACGAAGCCCACCGCATAGGTGATGAAGGCCTGGATGATGCCATCCAGTTCGTTGCCGGTGCTCGGGAAGAAGTACTTGCCGAAAACCAGCGTGGCGGCAGTGGCGTAGAGGAAGAATTCGTACCACTCCACCACCGTGCCCACCATCGAGGCCGCGACGATCTTCTTCAGGCCGGAGCCTTGGCCGGCGCCTTTCCCGGCTTTTGACGCGGAGCGCTGCTCTACGCTCATATCCATCTCCTCAGTGTCCTCTTTGACCCTTTTGACCATGTTGTGATCCACAACACGAATAGCTTCACTGAGTATTGCTGCAGATTCGTTATGCCTCAATGACCAATCAGGCACCTTAGGTGTGCAAAATTGCAGATATGAACCCGAACCCCGACGACCTCCTCATCTTCCTTGCCGTCTCACGTTCAGGAAAATTTACGACGGCGGCCCAGGCCTTGGGATTGAACCACACCACGGTTTCGCGCAGGATAGCGGCGCTGGAGAAAGCGCTGGGCGGCAGGGTCCTTGCGCGGGCTGCCGGTGGGTGGGAAGTGACGGAACTGGGCGCCGAAGCCGCACTGGTTGCTGAGCGGATCGAAGCGGCCGTGGGCTCGCTGGGACCGAGCGACACCGCACCGGACCCCATTACCGGCGTCGTACGCATGACCGCGACCGATGGCTTCAGCGCCTACGTCGCGGCGCCCGCCGTGGCGCGCTTGCGGAGGGAGCACCCAGGGCTGAGCGTGGAGATCGTGACGGTGACACGCAGGGCGCTGCAGCAACGTTCCGGCCTGGATATCGAAGTGGTGGTGGGGACTCCGCAGGTTCACCGCGCCGAAGCGATAAGGCTCGGCGAGTACCGGCTGGGCATGTACGCATCCCGCGCTTACCTGGCAGACAAGGGCACGCCGGAGAGCGTCGAGGAACTGACGCAGCACCAGCTGGTCTATTTTGTTGACTCGATGCTGCAAGTGGATGACCTGGATGCTCCCCGCCGGCTGGTTCCCACCATGCGTGACGGACTGAGTTCAACCAACGTGTTTGTGCATGTGGAAGCCACCCGGGCCGGGGCAGGCGTGGGATTCCTTCCGTGCTTCATGGCCGACCGGCACCCGGATTTGGTGCGCCTGCTCCCGTCCGACTTCGCCGAGCTTCTCCCCTACTGGATGGTCCTCCGCCCGGACTCGATGCGCCGCCCCGCGGTAGCCGCCGTCGTGCAGGCCTTGCGGGAGGAGACGGAGCAGCGGCGGGAAGAGCTGCTGGGGGCGCAGTAACGCGGGCGCCGAGGTCAGGAGCCCAGCGGGATCACCAGCGGCGTGTGGCTTACGGGGTCATCGATCACCATGCACGGCAGGCCAAACACGTGCTCCACCAGCTCGGCCGAGATCACGTCGGCGGGCCGCCCCTCGGCAATCACGGCACCGTCCTTCATGGCGATCAGGTGCGTGGCATAACGGCAGGCATGGTTGAGATCGTGGAGCACGGCAACCAGCGTGGTGCCCTGGTTGTTGAGCCGCCGGAAGAGTTCCAGCAACTCAATCTGGTGTGCGATGTCCAGGAACGTAGTGGGCTCATCCAGCAGGAGCAGCGGGGTTTGCTGGGCGAGGACCATGGCCACCCACACCCTTTGCCGCTGCCCGCCGGAGAGCTCGTCCACCAATCGGCCGGACAGCGAAGTCACATTGGTGGCCTCCAAGGCCGCCACCACAGCGGCTTCATCCGTTTCGGACCACTGCCGCAACAGCTTCTGGTGGGGGTAGCGTCCGCGCGCTACCAGGTCAGCTACGGTGATTCCGTCGGGGGCAATGGAGGTCTGCGGCAAGAGCCCCAGACGACGCGCGACTTCCTTTGCCCCATAGGAGGAAATGCTCTTCCCATCCAACAACACGGAACCGGTGCTGGGCTCAAGAAGCCGGGACAGCGCACGCAAAAGCGTCGACTTCCCGCAGGCATTGGGCCCAACAATGACGGTGAATTCACCATCGGGAATGCGTACGTCAAGGAACTCGGAAACAGTCCGCCCGGCGTAACCCAAACTCACCTGCTCAGCGCGGAGGCGGGCGGAACCGGGCAGTGCGCCAACGGCAGCAGCGCTATCCAACACATCAGTCATGACAATCTCCTCGGAAGTCATTGCCGCTTCACCTCGCGGGCAAGGAGCCAGACGAGGTAGCAGCCGCCGATGCTGACGGTCACCACTCCCACAGGCAGTTGGATGGGCGCGAACAGATTCTGCGCCACGATGTCGCTGGCCACCAGCAGGAAGGCGCCCATGGCTGCGGAAGGGAGCATTCCCACCGAGGCGGACCGGGTCAATCGCCGGGCAAGTTGGGGAGCGGCCAGGGAAACAAAGGCAATGGGACCGGCCGCCGCGGTGACCATGGCAGTCAGTGCCACACCCACCACTGCCAGGACCAGCCGCGAGCCTTCCAGCCGGACGCCCAAGGCCCTGGCGGCGTCGTCGCCCATCTCCAGCAGTCCCAACCGCCTGCCGTAAAAGGCCAGCAGGGCCAGCAGCACCGCGAAGGTACCCACCACCGGAAGCACCTGATCCCAGGAGACCTTGTTCAAGGAACCGGCACCCCACACCGCTGCGGACATGGCTTGTTCCAGCGAGGCTTTGAGGATCATCCAGGTGTTCACCGACGCCAACATGGCACTCACGGCGATGCCGGCAATGATCAGCCGGAAGCCTTGGATACCCTTTTTGTACGCGAACAGGTACACCAAAGCAGCCGTCACCAGCCCACCCACCAAGGCACCGGCGGACACCGCGAAGTACCCGCCGCCCATCAGCAGGATGACCACCAGTGCACCGGTGTACGCGCCGGTGTTGAAGCCGATCACGTCCGGACTGCCCAGCGCATTGCGCGTCAGCGACTGGAAGATCGCCCCGCTGACACCCAGGGCCGCCCCCAACAACAGGGCCAGGAGCACGCGGGGCAATCTCCACTCCACCACCACCATGTGCACGGCTCCAGTGGATTGACCCAGCAACGCGGACACGACGTCCGGCACCGCGATGCTGAACTCACCCAAACCAAGGGCGACGACGGCGAGTGCCAGGGCGGCGGCGACGAGGACGGCGGTGACACCCACCGTGCGGACGTCGACGCGGAGTGAGACGCGCCCGCGGAACCCACGGATGGCCAGGGTCCGTCGGCCGAAGTCAATGGAGGCCGCCTGCCTGATGGAAGGCACAAGATTGGCGCCCGTCACAAGGTGCTCACTTTCCGGCGTCGGATGAGCCAGATCAGGACCGGTGCGCCGATGAACGCGGTGATGATGCCCACCTGCATTTCCGCGGGACGAAGCACCAGGCGGCCCGCGATGTCCGAGACGAGAAGCAGCACCGGTGAAAGCACCAGGGTGTAGGCCAGGATCCAGCGTTGGTCCGGTCCCACGATCCACCGGGAAACGTGCGGAATCATGAGCCCCACGAAGCCGATGGGGCCGGCGGCAGCCGTCGCAGCGCCACAGAGGAGGGTAACGGACACGATGGTCCAGACCCGGGTGCTGGTGATATTGGCACCAAGTGACTTGGCGGTGTCATCGCCCATGGCCACGGCGTTGAGCGGCCGTGCGAGGGCGAGGGCTATCAGGGCGCCAACCACGATGAACGGTGTGACAGCGGTGAAGATTTCCCAGGTTCGGTTGCTCAACGTGCCGGCGCTCCAGCTGCGCATGCTCTCAAACACTGCGGGGCGGAGAAGGGTGATACCGGACGAGATTCCACCCAGCACCGCACCCAGGGCAACACCGGCAAGGGTGAGGCGGAGCGGTGTCGCCCCGCCCCTCCCCCTTGACCCGATGAAGTACACACCCACCGTGGCAACCACTGCACCGGCGAACGAAAACCAGATGTACTCCCCGATGGTGGTGACACCGAACAACGCAACGCCCAGGACCACGAAGAAACCCGCACCCGCGTTGACTCCCAGGATGCCGGGGTCTGCCAAGGGGTTGCGCGTCAATGCCTGGATCAGCGCCCCGGACAAACCCAGTGCGATTCCCACCAGCACACCGGTCACCGTACGCGGCAGCCGGAGGTCGCGGATGATCACATGTTCCGGCGAACCGTCATACGCAGTGATCGCCGGCCAAAGGCTGGCCAGGTCCACGTCCTTGGAGCCCACTACGAGGCTGAGCCATAGAACCAGGGCCAGGGCAGCCACCGCCGTGAGCAACCCCATGAGCCGGTACCGGTTCGCGGAGGCAAGACCGTCAGCCTCGCCACCGGAAGCCCCCTGAGCGTCGGCGGGCGCGGACACCTGCGACGCCCACGCCATGGTTCCAGCCGTCACTACAGGCCCAGCAATTCGAACTTGGCGTCCTGCAGGTCCACGATTTCCTCGCGATCGCGCTTCTCGTTGGACCAGAGGTCGTCGAACCAGCGGCGGGTTTCGGCGTCGAGGTTTTCCCAACGTTCTTCCCACGCTTCGCTCTGGTCCGTCCAGTAGCCAACCAGCTTGTAGGCCGCGGGCGTCAGCTTCTTCTCATGCCGGAGATATTTGCGGATCCCCCGAAGGACCTTGGTCTCTCCTGCTACCCAGATGTAGCCCACACCGCCGGGCAATTCCATGGAGCGCAGCACCTCATCCAACCGCGATTGGCTGTGGCCGTTCCCGCCGTAGATCCACGCGATTTCAGTGCCGGCGCCCAAGGTGAGTTCCTGCCGGTGAGATGGAGCTTCCACCTCGATCAGCACACGCGTCCGGACACCGGGCGGCGTCTGTTCCACCAGCCGGGCAACAGCCGGAAGCCCGGTGGCATCGGCCAGCAGGATCTGCCATTGAAGGTCAGCGGGCGGTTCGTACAATCCAGTGGGCGAGTTAAGTCCGACGACGTCACCCACCTGGGCGTGCTGCGCCCAGGAAGCTGCCAACCCGCCGTCGTGAATGACGAAGTCGATGTCCACCGTTCCGGCGGCAGGGTCGACAGCGCGGACGGTATAGGTCCGCCTGGCGGACGGCTCCACCCCCGGCGACCAGTCCCAGGAGTCTCCGGCGGAGATCGGCAGGCGAGCCTCCCGGGTCCCCGGATCCGGCAGGAAAACCCGCAGGTATTCATCGCCCACACCCGTGCTGGCGAAGCCGGCCAGGCCGGGACCACCGAAGGTGATCCGACACATTCCCGGCGTGAGCAGGCGCGTGGCCACTACCTCTGCCCTGTAGATACTCATCATGGCAGGAGCGCCTTTCAAACTTCTCAAGCAGTGCGTACTGGCCGCTCGGGGAACCGTAGATCATTTCGAGGTCGTACGGGTGGATCTGCTTGTTGGCCACAAAGGGCAGCGAGGTCCAGAGCTTGTTGTTGGCCAGCGGGGCGAAAGCATCCGGGTTGGCTCCGTCCTTCTCAGGAACCTCGGTGGTGATGATGGCGTCGATGCCGTTGAGCTGTTCCAACTGCTCGGCGCTGAGCTTGACGCCCTCGCCATCGGCCAGCGGGGATACCTTCAAGCCCAGGTCTTTGATGACCAGGCACGGTGTTCCATAGCAACTGACCGAGACCTGGTCCTCGTAGTAGTCCACGGGGCCGATGACAAGATCGGACTTACCTGCCGCGGCCAGGCGCTTCTTCACCTGGTCCACCTTGGCTTGGTACTTGTCCATCCAGGCCTGGTATTGCGCGGTCTTCCCGAAGGCCTCGGCCACGGTCTTGAACTTGGTACGCCAGTCGCTGCCGTCAAAGCCATTGAAGGTGTAGGTGGGGGCGATGTCGGAGAGCTTCCCGTCCAACTCCTTGTCATAACCCAGGCCGTTCAGGATGAGGTCCGGCTGGGCTTTGAGGATGGCCTCGAAGTTGAATTCCGGGTAATTGGTGAACGGCGAGATGCCTTTGAGGGCGTCCTGGTCGAAAAAGTACGGGAAGCCGGAGTAGCCGCTGTCACGGATTGGCTGCTGGCTGGCCAGCGGGATGCCGAGCGTGATCAGCATGTCCAGGTCGGTGGTGTACATGCCCAGGGCCTTCTTGGGGTCGGCCGGGATGCTGACCTCTTTGACCTCGCTGGTGACGGTGCGGGTCTCCGATTTCGCGCTTGCGCTGGCATCCGTTGCAGCACAACCGCTGAGGAGAAGGGCTGCTGATGCCAGTGCCGCGACGGCGGCAGACATGGTTTTAGAGCGTGAAATCACTGCGGTCCTCTTGATTCTCAGGGGAGACGGAGAGCTCCCGATGGCTGCCGCGGCCCGTGTGATGGACTCTCGCAGCGGCTGCCGAAGTTAGGTATACCTACCCTAACAACGTCATGGTCTGAGAAACCGGTGGATTCTATTCGGTACCGGCCAAAGAGTGGTGGTTTCCGGCCTTAATCGATGACACATACCACCCCGGAGTGTGCCCCATGACCTTCCTGAACACCTGCACGAAGGCACTCGGGTTGTTGTAACCCACGCGCCTGCTGACCGAGGAAACGGGGTAGCCGGCAGCGAGCAAACCCAAGGCGACCCGTACCCTGGCATGGATCCGCCATTGGGCAAACGTCATTCCGGTTTCCTTGTGGAACAAACGGGAAAGGTTGCGCACGCTGATGGCAACTTCCGCACTCCACTCCTCCAGCGAACGATCCAAGGCCGGATCATCCAGGAGCGCCCGGGCAATAAGTTCCAGCCGCGGATCGGTGGGCATCGGCAGCAACATCGGCCGGGCGTCCACCACGTCCAGGAGTCCCACCACCACCTGCTCGGAACCGGCACGAAGGGAATCCTCCATGTCGTAAGCACTCATGTGGCGCAACAACTCCTGCGCGGCGGCGGGCACCGTCACCGCCACGGTCCTCTCCGCCAAGTGCGGCACCACCTGGCCATCAATGTTGGAACAGTAGAACCCTGTGCCTTGCGTGGATTTCACGGCATGGACCACACCGGCCGGAATCCACAGCCCCAGTGTTGCCGGAACGGCGAAGAACCCGCCGTCGGCCTCCACAGTCAGAACCCCCCGGGCACCCCACAGCAGTTCGTGGGTAGCGTGGACGTGGTCAGTCCAGGTAGCCGGCGTCGCGCACTCGAAATACTGGGTCGAGATGCCCCTGACGTGGACTTCCACCTCCGGTGTCGCCCGGGGCACGGTCTGTCCGGATTGCGATATAGCTTGGCGGGTCATCTGGCCTTCTTGAAGTTAGGTGAGCCTTACTATGGTAAGCATGCCCTCCCGTTCCGCCATTCCGCCCTGCCCGCCCGGGCGCAACAAACAAGCACCCTGGAAAGCGTCCCGCCTCTTCAGGTTCACGTTGTTCGCCAACGGCCGTTGGAAGCTCTTGGTGGCTGGTTGCGCCGGACTCGCCCTTCACCAGGTCAGCGAGGCTTTGGTGCCGGCAACCATTGGCGCCGCGGTGGACAACGCGATTGAACCCAACGACGCCGGAGCCCTCCTGGGATGGCTGGGCGCCTTGGCCGCGGTGTTCGTGGTACTTGCACTCTCCTGGCGCTTCGGCACCCTGGCCACGGAACGTGCCTTCAATTACGGCTCGCACGACCTCCGCCAGTTGGTGGTGGAGCGGACCCTGCATCCCCGTGGAATGGCTGCCCGGCGCGCCCCCGGCGAAATCGTGGCGATTGCCTCTTCGGACGCTGACAGGGTGGCCGGACTGGCCTGGTTGATCAGCGGCGCCCTTGCTGCAGTGGCCGGTGTGGTGACCTCCGCCGTCACCCTCCTGCTCATTTCCGTCCCGCTGGGCCTCGCCGTCCTGGTGGCCACCCCAATCGTGCTCCTGGTGATGCACCGGCTGACCAAACCCTTGGAAATCCGCAGCGACGTGGAGCAGTCCACGGCAGCCCGTGCCGGCGCGCTGGCCACGGATTTCATCACCGGCTCCCGCCCGCTCAAAGGCCTGGGCGCGGAAGATGCCGCCTTGGCCCGCTACCGCAATGCGAGCCGGACGTCGCTGGCGTCCGCCTTGAAAGCAATCCGCGCAAAATCCGCCTACACAGGGGCAAGCACGGCCCTGTCGGCAGCGTTCCTGGCGGGCATCGCGTTCTTCGCGGCCTGGTTCGCGCTCCAGGGAAGCATCACCGTGGGCCAACTGGTAGCCGTTGTTGGTGTGGCCCAGTTTGTTCAGGGACCCATGACCTGGCTGGGATTCCTCAGCGTTGAACTCGCCCGCAAACGGGCCTCCGCAGCACGCATCGCAGTCCTGCTCGAGGAACCGGACGCGGTACCCGCGACCGGTTCCAGCACGACGACGTCCGCCGGGTCCGCGGCCCAGCCCACCTCCGTGGGGCAGTCGGCCTCAGCGAGGCAAGCCGCCTCAGCGGGACGCCCCACCTCCAAGGGACAGCCAGTCCCGCTCCTTGAACTCTTCTACACCCCGGAAAACAACGGATTCCCACCGTTCACTGCATCTCCCGGTGAAATCGTGGGTGTCGTTCTTCCCGACAGTTCCCAGGCCCGGCGCTTGGTGGACACACTCGGCTTCCGAATACCGGCTCCCCGCGGCGTCGTGTCCATCCAGGGCCGCGATGCCGCGGACCTGGACCCCTTGGACGTCCGTGCCAAAGTCTTTGCCGACAGCCACGAGGGCGTACTTTTCCGGGGCAGCGTCCGCCACAACGTCGCAGCAGCCGGCACCCAACTGCAGGAACGGGCCATGGCGGCGGCCGCCGTCGGGGACTTTGTTTCGCAACTTCCGGAAGGCGCCGAAACCGTTCTTTCCGGACATGGCCAAAGCCTGTCCGGCGGGCAGCGGCAGCGGCTGGTGCTGGGGCGCTCCCTGCACCAGCAGCAACCGGTGCTGGTCCTGCACGACCCCACCACCGCCGTCGATACCGCCACCGAAGCCGTCATTGCCGAGGGTCTCCGAAATTTCCCGGACAAAGCCCTGGTGTTGGTCACCACGAGCCCCACGCTGCTGGCCGTCTGCCACCGCGTGGTGGTGGGCCGCGCCGATGGGCCACCGGAAACAGGCACCCACCGGGAATTGCTCGCGGCATCGGCCGGCTACCGCGAGGTGGTGGGCTCATGAGTGCCGGGATCCTGCCAATTGCCACCCCGCGCGAGACCCGGAAGGCCATGTGGCGCCTGCTGGCGCAACGGCCCGGCAGGCTCGCCCTGACCATCCTGGTGTTGCTGGCGGCGTCCTGCTGTGGTTTGGCCGCCCCGGCAATCCTGGGGGTGATGGTCAATATCGCAGCATCCGGCGGGGACGTCATGTCGCTGCTGTGGCTGGCCATCGGGCTTTTGGCAGCTGGCGGCCTGGGAGCGTTGCTGGGCATTCTGGGCCAGAACCTGCTCGCCCGGATCTGTGAGGAAGCCCTCGCAGGCCTGCGCGAGGAAGTGTTTGCGGCCGCCATCCGCAAACCACTGGCACAGTTGGAAAAGGCGGGGATCGGCGACGTCGTGGCCCGGGTATCCGGCGACGTGGAAGCCGTCAGCGAAGCAATCTCGGGGGTGCTGCCGGCGTTCACCAGCGCGGCCTTCACCATCGGCGTGACCTTGCTGGGCTTGGGCGTCATCGACTGGCGCTTTGCCGTGGCCGTTCTCATTGCTGCGCCGCTGCAAGTCTTCACCCTGCGCTGGTTCCTCAAGCGGACCGCGCCCATTTACCGCACCGTGCGGATCACCGAGGCCAACCGGACCGAGCAGATCATCGAAACCGTCCACGGCTCACCGTCCGTCCTGGCCTTGGGCCTGGGCCCCCACCACGCCGGATTGGTGGCAGCAGCCTCGCACGAGAACATCGGCCATTCGCTGCGCGGCGTGGGTTTCCTGACCAGGTTCTACAACCGCCTCAACCTTGCAGAACTGATTGGCTTGTCCGCAGTGTTGGCGGTGGGATTCTGGCTTCACGCCGAGGGTGCCGTGACCATTGGAGCAGCCACGGCGGCGGCTTTGTACTTCTACCGGCTGTTCGATCCGATCGGGCTGGTCCTGGGCCAGTTCGACGAGCTCCAGAAGGCAGCCGCCGGATTGGGCCGCATGTTCGGGCTGACCATGTCTGCAGGATCACCCACCACGCCAGGGACCTCCGCGGCAGCTGACTCCGGGATCATGGTGGAGAACGTCACCTTCGCCTATCCCGGCCAGCGGCCAGCGCTCCAGGAAGTCTCGCTGACGGTCCGCCCTGGCGAGCGGGTTGCGATCGTGGGGACCTCAGGCGCCGGTAAAACCACCTTGGCCAAGATCATCATGGGCCTGGAACACCCCGAGACAGGGACGGTCCGGGTGGGTGGGCTCGATTCCGTCCGCTCGGCAACGGAAGACCTGCATTCGCGGATCGCCATGGTCAGCCAGGAGGTGCATGTCTTCTCCGGCACGCTGGCCGAGGACCTCAGGATCGCCAAAGAGGACGCTTCCACCGAGGAACTTTCCCATGCCTTGCAGGCTGTCGGGGCCACTTGGGTTGAAGCGTTCGACGACGGACTGGAGACTTCCGTAGGCGCCGGCGGCCATCAGCTCACGCCCGAGCAGGCGCAGCAACTGGCCCTGGCCCGGCTCATGCTCAAGGATCCGCCCATCGCAGTCCTCGACGAAGCCACTGCTGAAGCGGGAACCGGCTCGGCAGTCTTGCTGGACCGGGCTGCGGAGGCTGCGTTGGCGGGCCGGACGTCAGTGGTGATCGCGCACCGTTTGTCCCAGGCTGCCTCCGCGGACACCGTAGTGGTGATGGACCACGGGAGGATCATCGAGTCCGGCCCGCATCAGCAGTTGCTGGCCACCGGAGGCAGGTACGCCACGTTGTGGGATGCCTGGAACAGCTCACTGAGCCGGAATTGACGTGGAGTTTTTGGAGTGCAGTAGCTCACCCCTGGGGGTCGTGCCGCACGGGGGTTCCTTTGGCGAATGCGCGCACTTTGGCGTCGTCCCAGATGTGCGCCGGAACTCCGCCTCCCAGGAGCCGGCGGGCCAATGTGGGGTCGTCGCCGAAGGGCGCATGGCTGCCGGCCATGATCATGTTGCCGTAGCGTCGCCCCTTGAGCATGGCGGGGTCGGCGATGATCATGGTGTGCTCAAACGTGTCCGCGATGGTGGCGGCATCGGCCCGGGCATTCTTGAGGTCCGGCGCATCCCCTGAATTGACCACGTACAGTCCGTCGGCTGCCAGGACCGCATCGGCATGCGCCGTGAACTCACGGGTGGTCAGTGCACGGGGCGTGAAGGCGCCGGCAAAGACATCGCGGATGATGAGGTCCCTGGTATCCGGAGTGAGGGATTCAGTGACTTGGCGGGCTTCGCCCACACGAAGCCTTAACAATGGTGCTTTGGGGAGGTCGAACCACCCGCGTACGTAATCGGCCAGCTTGCCATCGAGCTCCACCACGACCTGCCGTGCTTCGGGGTAGGCGGCGTGGAAGTAGCGGGCCATGGAGCACGCTCCCCCACCAAGGTGCAGTGCGCGCAGCTTCGGTTTCTGCTCGCGCGGCCACCGCGATTCCACCAAGGCGGCAATCCAGCGCATGTATTCAAAGTCCAGGAACAGGGGATCTGCGAGGTCGATGTGCGAGCTCATGACGCCATTGATCTTCAGCAGCCAGCCGTTGGAGTTGTCCTGGTCCGGGATGAGTTCGCAGTCGCCGGTATCGATATAGTAGACCCCCGCCACTGGACCGTCAGGGCGGGCGCCGGAAGGCACCTCGACGACTCCCGCCGTCGACCTTTTACCGCGTTTCGCCACTATTTCCGCCCCATCCGAGTCATGCGTCAAGCCTAGTGGAGCGACACATTTCCCCTAACTTCGCTTCAACACTAAGGGTACTTATGATTTGGTGGGATTGGGTCCTATGATCTCTACATGGGTCTCGGAGAAACAGTGTGGGCGGAGGTGCTGACGGTGGCGGTAGCGTGGCTGACCGTCGTTTGCCTCATGCTGGCGCGGGTGCCCAAACCTCCGGGCCTCCTGGATCCACCACTTGATATGGATCCGTCCGACGACCCCGAATCCCGCCAAGCTCCCTAAGCAGTTTCCTGGACAGCCCCCTGGCGCAGCAAGGTGCCTCACGCACTCCGGATGGAGGTTGGCTGGTAGATCACCACCGAGCCCTCCACCGCTGCCCGGCACGTCAACTGGCGCTGCGGTGTGCGCAGTGCGCGCAGTTCCACCTCGATACGTGCCGGATGGGGCGGCCGGCCATCGATGTGGATTAGCCACTGATCGCCCTCACGCAAGGCCTGCGTGACCACGTAATCATGCCTGCCGGCGGGCCCGAATTCTCCCAGTACGGCCGCGACTGCTGCCTGCTGTGGCGGCAGGAGATCCGTGTAGCCGCGTAAATACCGGGCATGGACGCGGCCGGCAAGATGCTCCTCGATGGTGGTGACGGAAGTCCCGGCGTCGAGTCCTCCGTAATACACGCCGTCAGGGGCGACCACCGCATTGGCCGCGAACCTGTCACCGCCAACGTGGGAGCATTCCCACACCAGTTCAGGCCAGCGCTCACTCAGGGCAAGCCCCACCGGCCGCCCCCACACCGCGCAGCAAGGGTCGTGCTGGCCATGCGCGCAGACCAGGATGGCCGGCGGCAACCCCGTCCCACCGGGCAGGGCCAAGGCCGAAGCAATCTCCGCCAGGTCCTCGTCCCGCTCCCACGTTCCCCAATGCTGGCGATATGCGCCGGAACTCTCATGGCGAAGGACCGCCCAGCTGGCCACTCCGTGGCGGCGCCGGGGACCGGGCCGCCGCACCAGGAGGACCCGTGCATTCGCCGCCCGCGCCGAGGAGAGGACCATGGCTTTGGTTCCGGCATCGAGGTCAAGGCCTTCGAAGCCGCTGGGCGGCCACGCACCCCGGTACTCCACCAGGACCCACACCAAGGAAGGCGACGCCGTCCCCGCCATTGAGTCTCCGCGAATCCGGGCGTTTTCGGCGCAGAAGAAACGTCCTGTTGGGGCCACAGGCGACGTCACGGCTCAACGGGGATGAGAACGCCTGCGCGCAACAGCCTTTCGACGAGTTCTACGCCAAGATCAGCCGCAATGTGGTCCCCGCCCTCCAGCAGGCGCCGCACCGATGACAGGTGGTCATCATGGAAATCGAGCCACCCTACCCGGGTAGTGAGGCGTGAGCCCTCAAGCCGCGCTTCCAGTGCTTCCCGAAGCCGCACCACCGACTCCGGCCCCAAGCGCTCGATGGCCGCGAGCTGGGCCACCGGACCAAGCGGGGCAGGGCGTCCTTGGCCCCTCCGGGTGCGGTGGAAAAGGGACGTGGTGTCCGCTTCCATGACAGCAGCGGCGAACCGTTCGCGAACAGCAGCGATCTCTTCTTCGGGCCCGCCCACACCCAAAGGCAAAGATCGGCGCATGGCGGGATCCTCACCCAACGCTGCGAGCGCGGCCTGCGCCAAGTGTTCGGCCAAGGCATGGCGGGTCCAGTTATGGACTCCCAGTGTGAGATGGATGGAGACTTTGCCTTGGGCCTGCGCGGCGTGCAACCAGCCTCGGGGCAGATACAGGACATCACCGGGTTCCAGGATCGTGTCTATGTACGCCTCACCCTTGGCGGCCTGGGCCACTGCGTCGCTGCGATCGGTCCAGGGTTGGGTACGCAACGGGTCCTCATGGACCGGTTCATGGATGATCCAGCGCTTGGTTCCCTCGATCTGCAGCACGAAAACGTCATGGACGTCGTAGTGGTCATCGAAACCGCGGTTCTGCGGCGGCGTTATGTAGGCGTTGGCCTGCACAGGATGGCCGAGCTCGGTACTTAGCCGCGAACTGAAAGTCGCCACCGGATCCCACGTGCGATGCAGGGCCTGCAGGACCAAAGTGGCCCCGTCAGCGAATTTGCGCCACAACGCGGTGTCGTCGAGTTGATCGGAAATGGTGGCGCCCACCCCCGCCTGCGAAGTGAAGGAGGACTCGGGAAGGGTGGATCCTCCCTTGGCGACACGCAGGAACGGTGTCCGGAGCCCGCGGCGTGAAATCAGCTCGTCAACGGCGCTGCTTGAGAACACATCGGCGAAATCACTGACACCCCTGGTCAGCAAGGCCGACCGCCCCCAGACATCACTGGCGAACTGCTCCCGGCCGACATCGATCAAACGTGTTTCCAGGACCCCGCCGCCTTTCACCGCACCGGGGTCCTGGAAATCAGTACTGGCAGCGCTCAAATTCAGCTGCCTTGCTGCCCGGCGCCGCCGTCGGCACCGCCATCAGCACCGCCGTCCGCACCACCGTCGGCACCGCCATCAGCACCGCCGTCATGAGTACCGGGGA
>NZ_FMWE01000005.1:0-209013 GCF_900102805.1 Arthrobacter sp. UNCCL28 | reverse complement strand
GCCGCCCGCGCCACCGTCCGCGGGGCCTTCAGCTCCACCATCAGCACCGCCGTCAGCACCGCCGTCGGCACCGCCGTCGTGCATGCCGGGGACGCCGTCCGCGCCACCGTCCGCGGGGCCTTCCTGCTGGCTTGGATCCTGCTCTGGAATAGACATGCTTCCTCCCGGGAATCGGACCGGGCGGACCTCGTCGACACCGCCCGTGATCACCCTATCCAGATGAGTCGGCTCTGGGAACAGTTCAGTGGGCGGGAACTTGCTGCAGCCCGGGACGGACCATCCGATGCTCCGGCAGCGAGTACCAGGATGGGTCACACAGCTGCCGCTTTCCGTCCGGCACAAATCCGTTGCGCCGGTAAAAGGCCTGGGCGCGGGGGTTGTCGTCCAGAACCCATAGGTATGCCGGACCATCGCCGATCAGGGCATCCACCAGTGACTGCCCGACTCCCCTGCCGTGGATTCGCTCCAGGGTGTAGAGCATGAACAGTTCGGTCCCACAGGGGCTGTCCTCATCCCTGCCCGGGCCCGCGGCGCCGAGGCCAACCAGGAAACCGTCGGGGTCGTGGGCCAACATCCGGGTGTGCCCCGCAGCGATGTAGTCCCGGTAGCGCCGGATGCGGTCGGGCAGCGCCGCTTCCTGTTTTTCAAAGAACTCGGGAGGCAGCAGGTGCCCGTAGCTTTCGCGCCACGATTGGACATGCATGAGCGCCATGGCCTCGGCGTCGTCCACCGTGGCTGGGCGAAGCGTGAAATCCATGCGCTACCTGACCCTCGCGATCGCGAATCCATCCCAGCCCTTGCTGCCCACGGTCTGGATGGCAGTGGCGTCCAAGCGCGGATCCTGGCCCATCATTTCCAAGACCTTCACGATGCCAGGCGCGTTCACCTCGTCCCGTCCGGGTTCAAGGATGGCACCGTCCCAGATGACGTTATCCACCACAATCACGGTGCCGGGATGTCCCAGCCGGATGGCCCAGTCGAGGTAGTTGGCGTCATTCTCCTTGTCAGCGTCAATGAAGACGAAGTCGAACGATTCCTGCCCGGCCAGTGTGGGAAGCGTGTCCAGCGCGGCGCCCACGCGGATGTCCACCTTGTGCCCTACCCCGGCAGCATCGACGTTGGCGCGTGCAACATCGGCGTGCTTGCGGAGGAATTCGCACGTGACAATCCGACCGTCGTCGGGCAGTCCTTGTGCCATCCAGATGCTGCTGAAACCCGCCAACGTCCCAATCTCCAGCACACGCCTGGCCCCAGAGACCTGCACGAGCATCCTGAGCAGCTTGCCCGCATTGGGTGCCACTTCAATCGCCGGCATACCGGCCTCTACCGCGGACGTCAGGGCGCGCCGATGTGCAGGTTCAGGACGCACGACGACGTCGGTCAAGTAACGCTCGACGTCAACCCAACCAGGCTCTGTCACGTGTTCAATCATGGCCCCCAGTCTTGCACTGGCGGCTTCGGCAGGAAACCCTTTTTGACCCGCTGGTCAAAAAGGGCCTAGGCTGCGGACATGGGCCGGCCAAGAAGCTTCGACGACGAAAAAGTGATCTCCGACGCCATGGACGCGTTTTGGACCCACGGCTATGCGGCAACTTCGCCCGCAAAACTCGCCGAAGCCACCGGCATTGCCAAGGGGAGCCTCTACAACGCTTTCGCGAGCAAGCGGGACCTCTTTGACCGCTGCCTCACCCTGTACCAAGACCAGATGATGCGCATGGCCCAGGAGTTGCTGGAGCACCCCGGAACCACCAAGGAGTGTCTTCGCGCGGCCCTTCGCACGATCGTTGACAATGACCTGGCACAGGCCCATCCCCGCGGGTGCCTGATCGGCAATACTGCGGTAGAGCTCGCCGGGCAGGATCCGGCGCTGGCGGGCAAGCTCCGGCTGATGCAGGACGAATCGACCGGATGGTTTGCTGCTCGAATCCAAACCGGCCAGCTCAAGGGAGACCTTTCCCCCGACCACGACGCGCAGGCCTTGGCCGAGCATCTGGCCACAACCCTGGCCGGCCTTCGAGTGATGGCCATGACGCACGACGCACCTAGCCTCCATCGCGTCATCGACACCGCCCTGGCGGTCCTCTAGTTCTCACGGCAAAGCAAACCCTGCTGAAATTTACGCTAATTTTTGACCAACTGTTCCAGAAAAGGATAGGTGCATGGATTACTCACTCAACGGGAAAGTTGCTGTTGTCACTGGCGCGAGTCGTGGCATCGGGCTGGCCACGTCACGGGCATTGGCATCGGAGGGTGTCCGGGTAGTCGGGGCGGCCCGCACCATCAGCCCCGAACTTCGGGAGGTGTGCAGCCTTGGCGTCTCTGTCGACCTGTCCACGAGGACCGGAGCCCAGGAGTTGATCGATGCGGCCTTGGGCAAAGAGGGCAGGGTGGACATCCTGGTCAACAACGTAGGCGCCGGGGACGCCAACAGCTTGAAGCTGGGCGGATTCCTCGATGCCGACGAGGATCAGTGGCAGAGATTGCTGGACCTCAACCTGCTCAGCGCGGTACGGACCTCACGCGCTGCCCTGCCAAGCATCGTGGAACACCAAGGCGTCATCGTCAACGTCTCATCAATCAATGCGCGCATCCCTTCCACTGGCCCGGTCGGATACAGCGAGGCCAAGGCCGCCCTGACAGCCTTCAGCAAACGGCTCAGCGAAGAATTCGGACCGCAGGGGGTACGGGTGAACACAGTCTCGCCTGGCCCCGTGGGCACTGGGCTTTGGCGTGATTCCGATGGATTCGGAGCAAGGGTCGCCGAAATGTACGGGGCAACCCACGAAGAATTCCTCGAAGCAATGCCAGCGACGTTCGGCGTTGCCTCCGGGCGCATTGCGGAACCGGAAGACGTGGCGGCGTTCATCACGTTTCTGGCCTCGCCAATTGCGAACAGCATCACTGGCGCGGACCTGGTCATCGACGGCGGAACAATCAAAACCAGTTGAAACACGTGCCCGCATGATGCCGTGGCGCCTGACACGGCATCATGCGATGTTCACGGCGAACTAGATGTTTTCCTCTTCCGATCCGGCGATCGCCTCTTCGAGCCGCTCCACCTTGCCGGTCAGTTCGCCGTTGTACCCAGGCCGGATGTCAGCCTTGATCACCAGGGAGACACGGCTGCCGTAGCGGCCCACTGCTTCGGTGGCGCGCTTGACGACGTCGAACACCTCGTCCCATTCGCCTTCGATCGTGGTGAACATGGAGTCGGTCTGGTTGGGCAGTCCGGACTCGCGGACGATCTTGACGGCGGCAGCGACGGCGTCGTGGACCGAAGCGTCGGGGGTGGGTCCGCCGTTGGCGGCGGATGCGGGCTGGCCCGAAGGGGCGACTGAGAAGGCAAGCAACATAAAATCCAGTGTTTCACGTACTGGTTTGTCATATAACGGCCTACTCCCGCGTAACAAGAGGCCTTCGACGCTCCGTTGCTACCCTGACAAGCATGGAACAGCCCTCTGAACGCAAGCCCCTCAGGGCAGACGCCGCACGCAATGTGGACAAAATCATCACCGCCGCCCGGCAGTGCTTCCGGGAACACGGACCCGAAGTGCCCTTGCAGACCATTGCAGCCACTGCCGGAGTTGGCCCCGCAACGCTGTTCCGCAACTTCTCGGACAAAGAGCAGCTGGTCCTCGCAGCCTTGTCCCGCCAGCTGCGCCTGCACGTGGACCCCGTCGCCACTGCCGCCCTGGACGGCATGGATGCGGCAGAAGGACTCATCAACGTCATCGACGCCGTGATGCAGGTTGCCAGCGAAGACGCCAACCTCCTTGACGCCGTCGCAGGCCGCAGGGGCCTGCTGATCGGCATCACCCGTGGCATCATCGGCTCCATGGCCACACTGCTGGAGCGCGGACAAGGCCAAGGTTCCTTGCGGCGCGATATCACCATTGAGGATATGGTCCGGCTGGTAGCCATGTTGATTGGCGCCGTTGACACCATGGAGCCTGGCTCCGCTGCATGGAAGCGTCCTGTGGCCCTGATCGAAGATGCCATCCGGAGCGAGCGTCCGTCCCGGCCGCTGCCGGAGCAGTCCGGCATCCCCGGCGTCACGCTGACAGAAGCTCCCTGACAGCAAAGGCGGGCTCAGCATGGTGAGTCCTGCCCATCGCGGAAGCCTCGTCAGGGCACTAGGCTCGAACGCATGGTTATTCCCTTGAGCTCATACTCATCCAGCGGTTCCGAGTCCGCCGCAGCAGCAGGCCTTGTCCTGCTGCTCATGGTCATTTACTTCGCAGTGGTCTTCGCGATCGTTGGCGTGCTCTACATGGGAATGTTCACCAAAGCAGGGCGTCCAGCCTGGGCAGCTTTTGTTCCGGTCTACAACAGCATCAAGCTCATGGAAATCGCAGGTCGACCCTGGTACTGGTTCCTGTTGACCCTCATCCCGTTCGCCGGAATCTACTTCGGCATCGTGGCCCTGCACGATCTCTCCAAGTCATTCGGCAAGGACGCCGGATATACCGTGGGGCTGGTCCTGCTGCCCGTGGTCTTCGTACCCATGCTGTCCTATGGTTCGGCACCGTACCTGGGACCGGCAGCCGGACGGCAGTTCGTGGCTTACCCGCAGGCTTACGGGCAGGGCTACGGACAGGGTTATGGGCAGCCGTACGCGCAGCCGGCTCCGCAGGGATATGCGCAACCGCCAGCCCAGCAGTACAACGGTCAGCCGTTCAACGCCCAGCAGTACAGTGGCCAGCAGTTCAGTGGCCAGCAACCGCCGGCCCAGCAGCCGGATGGCCAGCAGTATCGCTAGCCAGCAATGGCGGGCCCAGCAATCCCTCCGCCCAGCAGCGCTACTCTAACCCCACCCGAGCAACCTGAGGAGCGCCGCTGCAGCAGCGCCCGAGATGACCACCACCAGGAACGGCGCCCTAAGCCACAGCGCGACGGCGGCCGCCACCAAGGCGCCGATGCGGGCGTCAAGGACGAGGCCCTGGCCCGAAGCAACGGCATTGACAACTGTCAGGGACGCCAGCAGTCCGATGGTCATGGTTCCGGCCACATGCATGATGCGTGGACTCTCCAACAGCTTGGCGGGCACGAAGTAGCCCACCAATTTGGTGAGGTAGGCCAGTACGCAGGCAATCAGGATCCAAAGCCACAGGCTCATTTGCTGTCCCCATGATCGTGGTGTCGCCTTGCTGCGTAAGGATCCAGGTCCGGCTCCAGCCCTTCGTCAACGCGTGCGTGGCTGAACCATCCGATGACACCGGCCACTACCGCTGCCACCAGGATGGGGACGCCCGAGGGGACAAAGGGCACGGCCAGGATGGTTGCCAAGGCGCACGCAGCAGCGATCGCCCAGGGTTCCCGGCCTTTCAATCGCGGCCACAACAAAGCCAGGAATGCTGCTACTGCGGCTCCGTCCAAACCCCATTGCTTGGGATCACCCATGGCATCCCCGGCCAACGCGCCGATGGCGGTGAAGATATTCCAGAGAATGAATATACCGATTCCGGCGGTCCAGAAGCCGCGTCGTTGCTCATCGGGATCGGACTGGCCGGACGCCGTCGCGGTTGATTCGTCGATGGTGACGTGCGCGGAGACGTAGCGTTTCCAGCCGGCCGGGCGGAGCATGGCGTTGATCTGCATACCGTAGATGCCGTTGCGCAGGCCCAACAGGGCGCTGGCCGTCATGGCCGCCACCCCGGAACCGCCACCGGCCACCACACCGATGAAGGCAAACTGCGATCCACCGCTGAACAGCAACAGGCTCAGCACCATGGTTTGCCAAAAGTCGAACCCGGATGCCACGGACAGGGCACCAAAAGACACCCCGTAAAGACCTGTGGCGATACTCAAGGACACGGCCACCTTGAACGCAGGTGACTCCCTCAGCTTCATGGGAGCGGCACTGCCGCTCATTTCCTAAGACTCCAGGACCACAGGATCAGCGGAATCTGCAAGGGCAGGCGGACAGTGTGGATACGCCGTTCGGCCGCCGTTCCGTTGGGGCCATAGGCGCGACGAAGCGCGTCAATATGCCCTGCAAGAAATGCCGTGAACATTGCCGTGGTGGCATCTGCCGCGGCCCGCCGCGTGGCGGGGACCAGGAGTCCTATGGCAACAGCGGCCTCGATCAGGCCCGAGGAGGCTACCCATTCCTCGCGGGACATCACGGCAAGGGGACCGTTTGGGCGGCTTCCAGGCTCGTCCTTGCGGCACAAGTAGTCGGGGACCACCGGGTAGTAGAACTTAGGCGTGCGGAAATGCTTCGCGGCGCTGGCCAGGAGCAGGGCGCTCAAAGCTACTGCGGACGTGGTTCGGGTTGCTTGTGCTGACCAGCGAAATGACATGTGACCACTCAATCACAAGCGCGGTGGCCCCCAAAGTCAGCTCGATACCATCAACTGTTTGAGTACCTGCGCCGGCTTGTTGGTGGTGATCTCGTGGATGCCGAGGCCCTGGCACAAGGCCACATCCTTTTCCGAATCGACAGTCCACACTCGGAATATACGTCCGGCATCCAACCACCGTTGGATGGTGCGTGCGTGCTCCCTGATGTAGTCGATTCCCGGGCCTGCAATGACCACTTCGCCTTCATCCAGAACACGTTCAGCCTCGAGCTGCGTGGCCCGCATGACGTTGGCCACCGCGCTGCCAGTCAGGAAGCCCAGCCCAAGTTCCTCCCGCAACTCTTTGACTGTGAAGTCGTCCACCAATTGGCAGATGTACTCCTTGGGGACGCTGCGGAGCAGCCGCTGGACGGAATCGGTATCAAAACTCATAAAGGAGATCCTGATGTTCTCCAACCGCGACTCCTCCGGGGTCCAGCCTTCTTCTTCCAGCAGGGCCAACACCCTGTCCTCGAGCTTGAGCCGATACGGGCTTGGGTGCTTGAGTTCGATCGCCAACCCGATCTCCCGGCCCGCGCCCCGCAGGATGTCCAACAATTCAGGCAGCGTCAGGAATTGATCGGACACTCCCCCGTACGCCTCCGGAATGCGGGCACCCTTCCAGGAGGAGAAATCAAGGGACCGGAGCTCTTCCAAAGTGTGCTCGGCTACCGGGCCGGTTCCGGTGGACGTCCGGTCAAGGTCTGCATCGTGGAGGAGCACCACGTGCTGGTCGCGGGTCAGGTGGACATCGCACTCCACACCGTCGGCGCCGTCGGCAATGGCCTGCAAATAGGCAGCCCGCGTGTGCTCGGCGTAGGCCGCACTGGCGCCGCGGTGGGCGTAGACCTTGGGCCGGCCCGGGGCGAAGTCGTCGCTGGTCATGCAAACACGGTAGCCCACCTCCCTGCATCTTCGGGGGCTACGCTGGGCTCATGCAGGTGAACTCTGAACAAATCCCAACTGAAGACCTCACCAACCCCCAACACATGCCGGACCAGTCGCATTCGGCAGGCTCGGCCAGTCCAGGTTCTGCACGCGGAGGTTCCGGTCGCGCAGGTTCCGGTCGCGCCAGGGGCGATTCCGCCGTCGTCGACCTCACAACAGGTGACCTGGAAAAGGCGGCCGCGCTGCGCCGGATGAAGCGGTTGGCCTTGGCGTTGCTGATCGGCATGGCGGTGATATTTACCGTGGCGTTTGCGTTCCAGAAGCAGTTCCCGTGGCTGGAATATGTTCGTGCGGCAGCCGAAGGTGGCATGGTGGGCGCGTTGGCCGACTGGTTCGCCGTGACTGCCCTCTTCAAGTACCCCATGGGCCTGAAGATCCCGCACACGGCCATCATCCCGCGCCGCAAGGACCAGATTGGTGAATCACTCAGTGACTTTGTGGAGAGCAACTTCCTCTCCCAGGAGGTTGTGCAGGACAAGTTGGCCAGCATTGATATTGCCCGGAAGGCGGGCACCTGGTTGTCGGCGCCGGGTGGAGCCGAACGCGTTGCCAAGGAAGGCGGCGCGATCATCCGTGGCGCGTTCACCGTACTGAACGACGACGACGTGCAGGCAGTCATCGAAGGAATGGTCCGCAAGCATCTACTCGCTCCGCCGTGGGGACCGCCCGTGGGCAGGATGGCTGAACGGATCTTCGCCGACGGGCACCACCACACGTTGGTTGACCTGTTGGTTGACCGGGCCGCCGATTGGGTGGAGGCCAACCATGCCACGGTGAACAGGCTCGTCTCGGACCGTTCTCCTTTGTGGGTCCCGACGTTCGTGGACGGTCTGGTGGGTGACAGGGTGTACGTGGAACTCTCCAAGTTCGTCCGCGCCGTCCAGTCGGACCAGAACCATCAGGTGCGTCAGTCGATCGATGCCTACCTCACGGATCTGGCCCAGGACCTGCAACACGATCCCGCCATGATTGAGCGCGCCGAGAGCATCAAAGCCCAGATCCTTGGTGATCCCGAGGTCCGCGAGTTGGCATCCCGCACCTGGGGAACCGTCAAGACTGCGCTGCTCAACGCCGTCGATGATCCCGAGAGTGAACTGAGCCAGCGCTTCAAGGGTGCCGTCCGTGACTTCGGTACGCGGCTGGTCAACGACGACGAACTGGCCGGAAAGGTCAACGCGTGGATCGGAGACGCCGCAGGCTACCTGGTAAACACCTACCGCTCGGACATCGCAGGGGTCATCTCTGACACCGTGGCGCGTTGGGATGCCGAAGAGACGTCCCAGAAGATCGAACTGCAGGTGGGCAAGGACCTTCAGTACATCCGCATCAACGGCACCGTGGTTGGTGCCTTGGCCGGGCTGGCGATCTTCACGGTGGCACACCTGCTGTTCGGCTAGCAGCATCCGCGGTACTGGAGCTATCCTGCGAGCCTTGGTACCTTCAACGCATGCCCATCAAACTTGAAAACGTTGGTATTGCGGTACGGGACCTGGAAGAAACCATCTCCTTTTTCACCGACCTCGGCCTGACGGTCCTTGGCCGGGACACGGTCAGTGGTGAATGGGCAGACACCGCGGTAGGCCTGGATGGAAACCACGCAAAAATCGCCGTGCTCCAAACTCCGGACGGCAATGGGCAACTGGAACTCTTCGAGTACATCCACCCTGACGCGATCGAGACAAACCCCACGCTTCCCAACGAGATCGGCATGCACAGGGTGGCTTTCTCGGTGGATGACATCGATCAAGCCCTGGACATCGCCGCACAACACGGGTGCTACCCGTTGCGCGGCGTGGCTAACTACCAGGGCGTTTACAAGCTCACCTACCTCCGCGGCCCCAGCGGGATCCTGGTCATGCTCGCGCAGAAGCTCTAAAGCGAATCCTGCGTTCAGGGCCGGATCCGACGCCCAGCCCTTGCAGCGAAATCGTCCAGCGCCGCAACGATGTCGCTGGCGATCCATGCCCGGACTCCGCGCACTCTACCGGCAGGGCTCAATACTCCTGCCTCTTGGAGCCGTTGCACAGCCCGATATGCGGTTGCCGTTGATACTCCTGCGTATTCAGCGGCCATTTCCGCAGTGATCGCCGGCTCCCGCGGCAGCAACGCCAAGACCTTCAATACTGAGTCCCGTGCCGGCCCAACCCTGGTTCGAAACTCGGACTGGACAGCTTTGATGTCAGCAGCCAACAGGCGGCCATTGTCCACGGCCAGCAATGCCGACTCGGCGAAGCGCTGCACAATGGGCAGGATATTACCCATTCGGTACGCACCCAACGCATCGAAGTACAGGCGGGTATCAGTCAGGAGGCCTGACGACACCGGGATCGTGACATTCTCGGTGACGCCTTTGGCACGCAGCAGTGCGCTGACAATGGCCCTGCCTGTACGCCCATTGCCGTCTGCGAATGGATGGATGGTCTCGAACTGGGCGTGGGCCACCGCCGCCTGGGTCAGCGCGGGAATATCGTCCCGTTTCCATGAACTCCACCAGGTCGGTCATACCGCCAGGAACCAGATCATGGTGGGGCGGCACGAACTCGGCCGAATGGGGAGAGTTTCCGCGAATCCAGACCTGCGAGGTCCGGTATTCGCCCGCGATGACCCTGTCCGATGCGGATAGGAGAGTGTGGTGCATCGCCCCGATATTGTCCACGCTGAGGTCCTCGGACAGCGCGATGGCCGCCTGCATCGCCTCAACGTTGGAAGCCACGAGAGAAGCATTGATACTGGACCTGTCACCCAACTGCGCCAGCACAATCTTTCGGGCGCCGGCCGTCAAATTCTCGATCTGGGAACTCGATGCGGACTCGCTCCTCAGCAGCAAGGCAGCGAATGGCGTGGAGTCCTGTCCCAGTTCAGCATCGAAACGAACCATTTCCATCGTGGCTGTTTCAACCAAGGATTGCGTTGCAGAGTCAACACCGGGATCCAGATCAGAGATAGCAGGCGGCACGGCGGCCTCATACGGTCCTCTGGCGAGCAGACGCTGTCGTCTCGACACGCCCGGGGCAGGCTCAGTAGTCCACGGGCGCTGCTCAAAAGTCAGGGGCGGCCAGTCAGTTTCCTTGCTCACGGCACTCCTTGAGAATAAGGTTGCCCTATTTTCTCATAAAGTGCGCTTACTGAGAAAATCACCACAGGCGATTCTCAGAAGGGCCCCATTTTGAGAAAATTGGCATCGCGTTTTCTCAGCCGAGTAAGTGCACCATCTGCCCTGGCCTTGCTTGGCCGATCAAGTCCAGGTCCTCGTCACGTACCAGTGCGATCACCGGCGATTTGGCCGTTGCCGGACGGCCGGCCAACGCAATGACGGGAAGGCCCGACGGCGGCAGCACCACCGAGCCCAAGGCCAACGGTTGAGGATGGGCTGCTTGGGCTTTGGCTACTGGAGCCGTTTGGCCCACCTCAAGCGGCCGGCCAAGAAGCCGTGCACCCACGCGGTCCGATTCCTGCGAGAGGGTCCACGGTTCCGTGGTCAGCCGAAGCCACGTTCCGGCGTCGACATTTTGAGCCTGCGGGTCTTTCGGTACGCGGGAAACCCTGGCAACAACCGGTCGTTCCGGGTCCAGTGCCCGCCGGGCAGGGTGGGTGACGGGAGGGTGGGTGACGACAGGTTGCCTGCCGGCAGGGAGAGCCTGACCGCGGGGCTTCCCGAACGTCACGGCTGCACCGGCGGACAACACCTCACTGGCTTCCTGCACACCACCGTGAACCGCCACGTAGTAACGCAACCCAAACAGCGCCGGCCCGAACTCCAGCACTGCCCCGGGAGCTACCCTGACTGCTGTGTTCAGCGGAAACTCAGCTCCGTTGAGCGTCACGGCCCCGTCGGCTCCAGTGACCGCCACAGCAGACCCTGTCACGAACCGGAGCTTCAAACCGCCCAACAGGACCTCGAGTCCGGCGGTATGGTCGGGATTTCCCAGCAAGGCGTTGGCCAAGTGCATGGACATCCGGTCCAGGGCCTGATTGGGTTCCAGGGCCAGCGTCAACATTCCGGAAGCCACTACCACTGCGCCCATCCGAACAAACCCCTCCCTCAGAACCCGCTGAACCTGGCCCGCCCTGACTCAGGCCTAAGCGAACGCCTCTATCTGTACACCTGCCTGCTCCAGTCCTTCCCGGACAGCAGCTGCCATGCTGACGGCGCCCGGAGTATCTCCGTGAATGCACAGAGAATCAGCCACCACCGGGACAACAGTTCCGTCGATGGCCAGGATTTCCTTGCGGGTTGCCAGCCGCACGGCTTGGGCCACCACGGCAGCGGGGTCATGAAGAACTGCACCTTCCTGGCTGCGCGGCACCAGTGTGCCATCGGGAAGATAGGCGCGGTCCACAAATGCTTCCCGGAACACCGGGTGCCCTGCTTCCTCGGCGAATTTCAGCCACTCAGAGCCCGGCAGGCCAAGTACGGGCAGCCCGGGATCGTACGCGTGGACGGCGGCCACTATGGCTTCTGCTTGCTCGGAGTCATGGACAATCCGGTTGTACAACGCCCCGTGTGGCTTCACGTAATCCACCGATGCCCCCACAGCGTGGGCCATGCCGTCCAGGGCACCGAGTTGGTACAAGACATCGCCGAAAAGTTCGTCGAACGTCATGTCCAGTGAGCGCCGGCCGAAGCCCGCCAAGTCCCGGTAACCCACGTGGGCTCCCACCCGGACATCCAGCTCAAACGCTGCCCGGCAGCTGTCCAGCATGGTGAGGGGATCGCCGGCGTGGAACCCGCAAGCGACATTGGCGCTGCTGACGATGCGGAACATCGAGGCATCATCGCCCATGGTCCACGATCCGAAGGACTCTCCCAGGTCAGCGTTCAGGTCCACTGTTACCGCCTTCCAGCGTGGGGGTTTCCGGTGCCGCTTCGGGAGCGGCCAGGGTCTGTGATGCGTTGGGGAGCAGCTCACCGGGGACGGTGTCCGGCAGCGGGCCGAATGCTTCCTTGGCGGTGGCCACCACGGCGCGGCCCATCATCAGGTTGCCGCCACCACCCACTACTGCGCCGATGCCGAAAGGCAGGGCACGGCCGAGGAACGCGGTTCCCTGGCGCTTCACGAGGTTCTTGAGGAAGGCCCGCTGGATGGAGTCGCGGATGACGCCGAATCCACTTCCCGGGATCTTCTTGGTAAGGGTCCTGCCCCACGCATTGGTCACGCCCTTGCCACGGCCGAGCGATTGGCCGCTCAAAGCTCCGAGCATGGACGTGCCTTCCTCGCCCAGCATGATGGCCATGACCATGGTCTGCGCCCGCACAGGATCGGTAAGCCGGATGCCGTGGAGCTCGGCCAGTGAAGACGCGTACAGGGCCGTGGTCTCCAGGAAGCCCACGGTAGCCAACGCCGAAAGGCCCAAGGATGCCGCGGTTCCGATGCCGGGGACGACGGCGGTGGCACCCACTGCGGCGCCGCCACCGGAGATTGCCAGCAAGTAATGGCGCTCAAGTTTCGCGGCGAGCTGGGCCGGCGTGTCACGCGGGTGCTTTCGTTGCAGCCTGCGCAGGTTGGCCAGGACCAAAGGACGCTGGACTTCGACTGCCTTCAACAAGACGTTATGGACGCCGGGCTTGGTGTTGCCTTGCTCATCGAAGACAGCGTTGTGGGCTGTCTCCTGGGCGATCTTCACCGCCGGGTTGGGTCGCTTGGGCATCTTCACCTCTCCTTGGCAGCTGGTTCGTCATAAGGGGAACTACTGGATTCAGCCTATGCCACACCCCAGTCGGACGAGGCTTCGCCGGGGGCCTATGTGGATACTATTCCGCGCACAGCTGACCTCGCACCAGCCATTGTGCGGCGTAGACTGGGGGCACTCACGGAAGCAGTCCACGCAAGGACAGGGAGTATCCGCCATGAACACCCCGGACAAGAACGACGACGCTGCCAGGCGCCACGCCGACGCCCCTGCGGAGGGCCAGCCGGAGGGCTGGGTTCCGCACGATACCGGCCTCCACAGCCAGGACCCGGCGGAAGGTGCGGACACCGACGACGGCGACGCCCCGCCGTCGGACGCTTCATAACCGCAGGTTCCTTCCGCCCCGTGCCCACCGGCACGAGTGCCTTCCCCCCGGCGCGCGCCTACCGGCACGAGTGCCTTCCACGGCATCCACGCGCAGGCATAGGGTGGTGAAATGGCCGCGTTGAGAGCGCTGCGTCCCTTTGCGCACAGGGAATTCAGGGTGTTGATTGCCGCGCTGTCCATTTCCATTTTTGGCTCCGGCATGTGGGCAGTGGCCATGGTCTACGAGGTCATCCACCTCGGGGGCGGCCCACTGGAACTATCGCTGGTGGCAACTGCGGCCAGCGTCGGCCTGGTGGCTTTCGTGCTGGCCGGTGGCATCGCTGCGGACAGGCTCCCGCAACGGCTCCTGATCATCGCGGTAGAGGGCGCCAACCTGGCCGTCATTGCCACCATTGCGGCGTTGGCCATGGTCAATGTCCTGCAACTCTGGCATCTTGCCATCGGCGCTTTTGTCCTCGGCGTGGGGCAGGCCTTCTTCTTCCCGGCCTATTCGGCGATCCTTCCGCGGATCCTTCCCGCTGACGACCTCCTTGCCGCCAACGGTTTGGAGGGCACCGTGAGGCCTGTCCTCCAACAGGCAGCCGGGCCCGCACTTGCCGGAATACTGGTGGCCTCCCTGTCCCCCGCCCATGCCGTCGCGGGGGTTGCCATGTGCCATCTGCTGGCGTTTGGAATCGTGAACTTCCTGAGCCGGCAAACCCCGGGGTTTCCGGTCCAGCTGGGCACAGAAGCCGCCGGGATGGTTGGTCCAGGTGAAGCCACGGCAAATTCGTCCCTGTTCAAGGATCTCGCAGAAGGTTTCAGCTACACCATCCGTACACCCTGGCTTCTGTGGACCCTGATCTGGGCATGTTTGTCCGTGCTGTTCCTCATTGGGCCCATTGAGGTTTTGTTGCCCTTCGTGGTGCGGGACCAACTGGGTGGGGACTCCAGGATGTTCGGTTTCCTGCTGGCCATCATGGGGGTTGGCAGTGCCATCGCTGCCCTGGCAACAGCGTCCCTGCGACTTCCCCGCCGCTACCTGACCGTCATGGTGCTGACATGGGGCCTGGGAAGCCTGCCCGTTGCCGCGATTGGTTTCATGGACAGTTTTTGGATGCTCGGCGCCGCCATGCTCGTCTTCGGGGTCACCGAAGGAATTGGAACGGTTATCTGGGGCACGCTGCTGCAGCGGCGCGTGCCGCGGCACTTGCTCGGCAGGATTTCCAGCCTGGACTTCTTTGTCTCCCTGGCCCTGATGCCCGTTTCCATGGCGCTCGCCGGACCCATGGCCCAGGTGGTTCCCCTGTGGCTGATCTTCCTCATCGGAGGCCTGGTGTGCCCCCTTATGGCTTTCGTTGCGCTCTTCGTGGCCCGCATGATGACCGATGAGATCGGAAATCCTTTGACCCCGGATGCCGCACCTGGCGAAGCTGCAGACACCCAGCCCGACGCTGTGTAGCGTGGGCACCACCACGAAAGGACACATCATGGCCGCAGGAACCAAGGACGATCCCTGGCAGCTCACCACTCCGCCGGGATCCTCCGATTACACCATGTACAGGGACGATGCTGCCGATCCCCCCGCCATTGTCTGCCAGGTTGGATCCACCAAGCTGCTGTACCAACTGCGTGCGATCGATGACCTCCATGCCTGGCTTATGGAACAGGGCGACTGGGTACCGCTGGGAGCCGCCGACGAAGGCAAGGAAGCCGCAGCCGGAACGGTGGAGGCCTGGGGGCGAAGCGAGGACAACCCCGTGGGTGGTTGGTACGGGCTGCGCAAGGGCTACCGGGGCCGCTTCGGAATGTACATGCCGCCGCTGCTCGAGGCTCTCGGCCTGGCAGAGCTGACGCATGAGAAGCGGAACAACAGCATGCGGGGCATCGCACAGTAGCTTTCGCTCAGCCATCTCCGGGTTTGGGCTCCTGCGGATCGGGGATCTCGTGGGGCCGGTACTTGGGCAGCTTGGTGGCGGGAAGAATGGCGACGGCGCTCACGGCTGCCAGGATCAGCAGTCCCGTTTTGAGCGCCCTGAGCCGGGCGTCGGTATTGATGGCGACGGCGGTCTCCACCTGCGCTTCGGTGGCGTCGGTGGTGTTGTTGAGGACTTCCCTGAGGTTGTCATTGCTGACGAAATTGACGTTGTCCAGATTCACCTGCTGTTTGAGCGGGTCCGGGAGTTCCACATTGTTCATGACCGCCTGACCAACGTTGAGGCTGAGGATGGTCACCAGCAGTGCACCGGCCAAAGCGGTGCCCACGGCCGAGGCCAGGTTCTGGGTGGTGCCACGGATCGAGCCGACGTCGCCGGCAAGTTCCTTGGGGGCAGCGGTGACCAGGACGTTGAAGACCAGGGTCACCAAGGCTCCCTGCCCAACGCCGAAGACGAACAGGCCCAGGATGGTTGGCAGCGTCTCCCAGTTATTGGTGACCACCAAGGCAAGCCACGCCAGCGCGACGGTGGTGAGGATGAAGGAAAACACGGCGATGGTCCGTGGGCTGTAGCGCTTGTAGAACCGGACAACGAGGGTGGCGGTGATGAAAACCGTCAGGTTGAACGGCATCATGGCCAAGGATGTATCGAACGGGGTGCGGCCTTGGACGATCTGGATGTACAGGGGAACAGTGAAGTTCAGCGCCGCCTCCAGGGAAACCACAATGAACATGGCATAGACCGCCGCCCGTTCCCGGGATGATCCCAGAACTGCCAGGCTCACCAGGGGCGCTTTCCCATCCTTGGTCCGTTTCCTGGTCCACATGAAGAAGGACTGGCCAAGGATGACGCCGATAAGGATCAGCAGGGGCGCAGGTGAGACTCCCAGGACATCGAAGGGTGCACCTTCGGTTGCGGCCAGCGGACCCCAGGCGTTGAGGTTGTTGAAGCCGAGCGTAAGGGAGACGATGCCCGCACCGATAAGGGCGGCAGCGACGACGTCGATCTTCACATCAGGGTTGCCGCGGTCTGAGCGGAGCTTGAAGCTGAACGCGAAGACCGCCACGGCGAGTCCCAGCACGATGCCGAACACGGGCCGCCAGCCCACCAGGGTGCCCAGGGTGCCGCCGATGAGGAAGGCGCTGACACCGGAGAGGGCACGGGCTGAACCGAGCGAGCCGATGGCGGTGGCCTGCTGGGCGCCGTGGTAATTTTCGGCGATCAATGCCACCAGCGAGGGCACGATGATGGCCGCCGACGCTCCCGCGAATGCCTGGGCCGCAATGGCCCATCCCACCGTTGGCGCGAAGATCATCATCAAAGCCGATGCGGCGAACAGCGCCACCACCACCCTGAAGATGACCACCCATCCGATGCGCTGACCGAGTTTGGCACCCACCATGACCAGGGCTGCCACCACCAGCCCATAGGTCACGATGACGGTGCTGACGGTGGTGGGCGGAACACCGAAATCCTGGACCATTCCGCCCAGTGATACCGGGAGCGCTGCAACGTTGAAGGACATGAGGACCTGGGCCAGGAACAACCCGATCATGGGAATCCAGGACGCTTTTTGTTCCGTGCTGGAGGAGACCGCCGTACTAGTGGACATTCGAGGACCTCCCGGTTGGTGTGTGGGCTTGGGACGCAAAAATGTTCAGGCCCAGGACGCGCGACAGATACGCGGTGGCCTGCTGGCCACGGACACTGTTCCCCGCGGGATCAAGCCGGGGCGAAAAAGCGCCGATTCCGGCCTTCCCGGGCGAGATCGTGAGGAGCCCGCCGGACACCCCGGACTTACCCGGGAGCCCGATCTCGAACAGCCATTCCCCTGAGCGTTCGTACAGTCCGTTGGCCGCCAGGACAGCCAGGGTATCCCGGCAAACCTCGGCTGAAACCACCCGTTTGCCGGTTACGGGATTGACGCCGCCATCGGCCAGGGTGGCACCCATAATGGCGAGGTCGCGGGCACTGACTTTCAGCGAGCATTGCTTGGTATAAACGTCGACGACGCCCAGCGGGTCCCGCCCGATCCTGCCGTAGCTTTCCAAAAGCCGGGCAATGGCCCGGTTCCTGGTATTGGTGGCAGCCTCGGATTCGTAGACTTCCCCATCCAGCACCAGGTCACGGCCCGCGAAGGCAGACAACCCGGATTGGATGGCGGCCCACTGCTCGTCCGGTGTTGTGCCTGGCATCAGCGCTGTTGTTGCCAGCGCGCCGGCGTTGACCATGGGATTCATGGGGTGTCCATCATTGAGCTCGATGGCTATCACCGAGTTGAAGGCCAGCCCGGTGTTGTTTACCCCCACCAGGTCAGCCACAGCCGCATGCCCGAATTCCTCACAGACCAGGGCGTAGACGAAAGCCTTGGAAATGGACTGGATGGAAAACTCCACGTCGGCATCGCCCACCACGTGCTCTCCGCCGTCCACTTCAACCACGCAGACGCCGAACAGTTCAGGGTCGGCCTGCGCCAGGACGGGAATGTAGTCTGCCACCGCACCGTCCGTACACCCGCGGTTCCGTTCATGGGCGGCCGCAACCAGGGAATCAACCTGTTCCCAGCCGGGCAATGTTCCCGTTGAGGCTGTCTGCTCAACGCCATCAGTATTTGAATCCAACACAGCTACCCCCAAAGATCTCGTTGGAAAACTTCCTGCTGAGGAACTCGCTTACTTGCCGGCGGTGAGCGTGCCGATCTGGTCTTCTCCCTGATCGAAAACCGCAAGCTTTCCGTCTTCCTGGATCTTGGCTGTGGCGGCGTTCGAAAGCCACGCATCTACCCCTGGACATGCCATGCGGGTGGAGGAGAACCCTCCGAACGAGATGGTTTTGCCGTCCTCTTTCCAGGAGCCGACGAGCCTGTTGCAGCCGTCAGTCCCAGTGGCGGTGCCATCTGATTTCAGGTCGAGGGAGGGCTGTTTGGTGTCGCCGGCGTCACCCCACACACCGACGAATGGACTTGTACCGCTTCCCGCGCAGCCGCCCAAAAATGTGGCAGCAAGGAATGCCAGGGAAACAGCGCTAAAAATGCGGATCCGGGTCTGCACCATGCGGCCAGTTTAGGTTTGCAGCCCGTATCTTCACCACATATTTGTGAATTTATCTGTAAACATTTGATGGCGTTCACAATTCAGCATGCCGGATCGTGCGGCCGGTCGCGACTCAGACGACCGACCGCACTAGCCCGGTTTACGCAGCGACGGCGCCCCGGGCGGGCCCCAGAACCCACCACACCCATCGCTGCTAACTCCGTCCTTGAACCGCAACGCAGCCGAAAAGGGCAACGGCGCAGTCCGCGGTTCAACGACATGGGCACTCATTATGTGCCTTGACCTGCGGAAACGTGACGCGGAGTTTGAAGAAATGTTTGATTGGCGGAAAAGTGCTCTGCAATCCGATGGTGCAAGCCTGCCCCTGATTGAGGGCCGCCCCCTGTTTAATGTCTTCCATGAGCACCGTGGATCCGATCGCCGCCAGGAAACTCCGCGCCAACAAACGCCCGGGTCCGGTGGGCATTGTGCTGACCCTGGGCTTCCAATTCATCGGAGGACTCGCGGCAGGTTACGGCTGGCCCCATCTGGCAGTACTGGAGGACGCCGAGCCTCCGGTCCTCGCCCTGACGGCCATCATTGTGAGCATCCCGATCCTTGTCCTGAGTTCCATTGCGTGGACGGCCCTGGCCATCAGGAGCAGCAATCTGGGCCTGGCCCTGGGCGGAACCTTGGCTTGGCTGGGTGCCACCTTGGGGGTGGGAACCGCCGCTGCCCAATTGGACTATCCGCCTCTCCTGACGTGGGCGGGCGGTGGCTGCCTGCTGATCTTCCTGCTTCTGGGCTGCCTGGGCATCATCGGCGCCAGGGCCCGCAGGAACGCCGCCCGGCGTGAGGCTGACGTCATGAGGACCGGCACCATGACCCCGGCGAGAGTCACCGACAAGGGCTACGTCTCGTTCAGTGACAGCGCGAAGATCCTGACCACCGTCACGTTCACATTCCATGATGCGGGCGGCGTCCAGCGGTGGGTCCAGAGGGCCTTGCTGATCACTGCCGCAGAGCCAGTGGTGGACGGCCAGGAGACCATGCTGTGGTACGACCCCACAGATCCGGGCAACGACAAGAAGATTGTTGTGCAGCTGGCAAAGGACATGCCCTTGCGCCGGTCCTGAAGAACATTGGGACCCGGAAACCGCATCATGATTCCGCTGTTCCGCCTACGTATCAGGTGACGGAAGAACAGCCAACGGATGCGCCAGGAGCACGATTGTGAAGTCACCCAACGGAATGGCCCTGACGGCCGCCCTTGCGTCTACCGACGCACCGGATATCCACCTCATGTTCATGGCCGGGGTGCTGGTCCTTGCCGGTGTGGCCGGGCTGGGTACGGTGACCCTCCTGCTGCTCCTGGCACCATTCGCCGCGCTGTTGCTTCACCGCCCCCACGCGAAAAAGCCCCAGGAACGCACCACCGAACACGGGGTAGTCCCCCTGCAGCTCCAGAGTCGCGACGGCGGTGCGGTGCGGCTTCCGCCACCGCACAGCCGGCGGGACGAAGCTGCTTAGCGAGGCACCCACGGTAGAACGCAAGCGGACGACGGCGGGTAGTTCCCGGCGTCGTCCGCTTGCGTTGAGGCGTAGTGGGCTATCCGGCTTTTCCAGAAAGGGCTACCAGCACGCCGGCTGCGGCGAAGAACTTATTGCTGCCGAGGTCCCGGACTGTCTTTATGCCCAGATCTGCGAGCAGTTCATTGTGTTTGTCAGTCAGGCCGGCAAGTGCCGATGGTGGGGCGGCGAGGATTTCATCCAGTGTTGAGTTTTCGTAGGCTTTGTCGAGTGCTTTGCCCAATTCAACAGAAACAGCCACAGCATTTCCTTTCATCGATACGGAACAATTGCAAACGTACTAAGTAGCCTGTCAATTTGTGATTTCTCCACATGAAAGAGCCGGCCACATAACGATCAAGATAGCCCACCATTGCCCGCCTTTGGGGCAATATCCGCAAAGCAAAGGAAAATTCGCGGCGAAGGATCCGCAACCGCTCCCGGCATGCCGCATAGCTAAGTATGCTTACTATGTCCTCAGGCAGTAACTCACCCCTACTGACGAGGAGCCCAAATGACGCAGCGAACAGTTTCAGACCTCATGGTGGAACGTCTCCAGGCCTGGGGCGTGGACAGGGTCTTCGGCTACAGCGGCGATGGCATCAACGGTTTCATGGGAGCCCTTCGCCGGGCCGAAGACACAGTGGAGTTTGTCCAGGCCAGGCACGAGGAAGCAGCAGCCTTCATGGCCGTAGGGCACGGCAAGTACACCGGCGGCGTAGGCGTCGTGACGTCCACACAAGGCCCAGGCGCCGTCCACCTGCTCAACGGACTCTACGACGCCAAGATGGACAGCGTCCCCGTCGTGGCAATCATCGGCCAACAGAGCACCACGGTTTTGGGCTCGGCCTACATGCAGGAGATCGATCTGCTGACACTGTTCAAGGATGTGGCAGCCCAGTTCGCCCAGCTTGCCAGCTCGCCCGAGCAGGTCCCCATGCTGATCGACCGGGCCTTCCGCACCGCACTCGAGACCAGGTCCCCGTGCGTTGTGATTGTTCCACACGATATCCAGTCCGCAGAGGCACCTGAGCTGGAACAACAACACGGCATTGTTGTCACGGCGCCCGTATGGCACCCGGCGCAGGTCATGCCCCGCGAAGAGGACCTGGACGCAGCTGCGGAAATCCTCTCCGCGGGCGAACGGATCGCGCTGCTCGTCGGCCAAGGTGCCCGGGGCGCCCAAAAGGAAGTCGTGGAGTTGGCCGAACAACTCAATGCCGGAATCACCACCAGCCTCCTGGGCAAGCCCTGCGTTGACGAGACCCTCCCCTTGGCGGCGGGAACGATGGGCCACCTCGGTACCACTGCCAGCGCCTACCTTATGGAGAACTGCGACACCCTGCTCATCATCGGCTCAAACGATCCCTGGACCGAGTTCTACCCGAAGCCGGGCACCGCCAAGGCCGTCCAAATCGACATCGACGGCCGGAAGATAGCCAACCGCTACCCCGTCGAGGTGGGCCTGGTGGGCGATGCCGCCGGAACACTCACCGCTTTGGGCAAGCGCCTTGCGGGCAGGACCCAACCGTCCCGCGCCACGTGGCGGGAGGACGTCGAACACCAGGTGCGTGCATGGCGCCGGCTCTCGGAAGAACGGGCAAACGTCCCTGCCCGGCCGGTCAATCCCGAACTGGTGGTCCGCGAACTCAACGGGAGGCTCCCCGGCGACGCCCAGCTGAGTATCGACGTCGGCAGTTGCGTTTACTGGTACGCCCGCCAATTGGTCCTTCCGCCCGGGGTTCCCGCCCACGTGAGCGGCACGCTCGCCAGCATGGGTTGCGCGATCCCCTACGGCCTGGCGGCGAAACTGGCCTACCCGGACCGGCCGTTGGTGGCACTGGCCGGGGACGGCGGCATGCAGATGCTGGGCGTCGCCGAGCTGATCACTGTTGCACACCGTTGGCGCGAGTGGGCTGATCCGCGGTTCGTGGTCTGCGTGTTCAATAACCGGGACCTTGCCGAGGTCTCGTGGGAGCAGCGGGAAAACGAGGTGGAACCAAGGTTCCCGGCCAGCCAGCAGATTCCCGACTTCCCCTACGCAGCCTATGGCGAGCTGCTGGGCCTTGCCGGCGTCCGGGTGGAAGACCACGCCAAGCTGGGCGAAGCGTGGGACTACGCCCTTGGCATGGACCGGCCCACCGTCCTGGAAGTACTGACCGATCCGAACACCCCGCTGCTTCCGCCCTTCCCTGCCGGCGAAGAGAAGCTTGAGGGCATGAGGTCCGCTTTGTCGCAGGAGGGCCCCGACGGAGAGCATGCGCGCAAGCTGCTGGACACCTACGCGGAGGGTGAATCGGAGTTACGGGGCAAGTAGCCACCAGGCACAATGCAAAAGCCGCCCGCCGTCGTCGTGCGTTGGATGAAGCACGACGACGGCAGGCGGCTTAAGCGCGAACCGGAGCCTTAGAGGTTCTCGATCAGCGAAACGTCACGCACGGCGCCCTTGTCCGCGGACAGGGCCATGGCGGCGTAGGCGCGCAGGGCCGGGGATACGTGGCGGTCACGGTCCTTCGGCTTGTAACCGCCGTTGACTTCCAGCTTTTCGCGGCGCTCGGCGAGGATCTCGTCGGAAACCTGCAGCTCGAGGGAGCGCTGGGTGATGTCGATGCTGATGATGTCGCCATCCTCCACCAGTGCGATGGCACCACCGGAAGCAGCTTCCGGGGAAATGTGCCCGATCGACAGGCCCGAGGTACCGCCGGAGAAGCGTCCATCGGTGATGAGGGCGCACTTCTTGCCCAGGCCCCTGCCCTTGAGGAAGGAGGTGGGGTAGAGCATTTCCTGCATGCCCGGCCCGCCCCTGGGGCCTTCGTAGCGGATGACCACCACGTCGCCTTCCTTGATGGACTTGTTCAGGATCTTCTCCACGGCTTCGTCCTGCGACTCGCAGACAACGGCGGGGCCCTCGAAGATCCAGATGGACTCATCCACGCCGGCGGTCTTCACCACGGCGCCGTCCACGGCAACGTTGCCGCGCAGAACGGCCAGGCCGCCGTCCTTGGAGAAAGCGTGCTCCACCGAACGGATGCAGCCACCCTCAGCGTCGGTGTCCAGGGAGGTCCACTGGTTCGACTGCGAGAAGGCTGTGGAGGAGCGGACTCCACCGGGAGCCGCGTGCCACAGTGCCTGCGCTTCCTCGGTGGCCTTGCCGCCGCGGATGTCCCAATCGTCCAGCCAGCCGTCGAGGTCGTTGGAGTGGACGGAGTGGACGTTCTTGTGCAGGAGGCCGCCGCGGTTCAGCTCGCCCAGCAGCGCGGGGATGCCGCCGGCGCGGTGCACGTCCTCCATGTAGTAGGTCTTGTCCCCGGCGACGTTCGGGGCCACCTTGGCAAGGCACGGCACTTGGCGGGACTTGGCGTCCATCTCGGCAAGGCCGTAGTCAACGCCGGCTTCCTGGGCCGCGGCCAGCAGGTGCAGGATGGTGTTGGTGGAGCCGCCCATGGAGATGTCCAGGGCCATGGCGTTGTCAAAGGCCTCTTTGGTGGCGATGGAGCGCGGCAGCACGGAGTCGTCGTCGCCGTCGTAGTAACGCTTGACGAGATCAACCACGGTGGCGCCGGCCTTTTCGTACAGTGCCTTACGGGCCGTGTGGGTCGCGAGCACGGAGCCATTGCCCGGCAAGGCCAGGCCGATCGCCTCGGCGAGGCAGTTCATGGAGTTCGCGGTGAACATGCCCGAGCACGATCCACACGTGGGGCAGGCGTTCTCTTCGATGAGGTTGATGTCTTCATCGGAGATGGATTCGTCCACGGCGTCGGAAATGGCGTTGACCAGGTCCAGGGAGCGCACGGAACCATCGGTAAGGGTCACCCGGCCGGCCTCCATGGGGCCGCCGGAGACGAACACTACGGGGATGTTCAGGCGCAGCGCGGCCATGAGCATGCCCGGGGTGATCTTGTCGCAGTTGGAGATGCAAACCAAGGCATCGGCACAGTGGGCGTTGACCATGTACTCCACGGAGTCGGCAATCAAATCCCGGGACGGCAGGGAATAGAGCATGCCGGAGTGGCCCATGGCGATGCCGTCGTCCACGGCGATGGTGTTGAACTCGCGCGGCACGGCACCGGCTGCGAGGATCGCGTCGGAGACGATCCTGCCCACGGGGGCCAGGTGGGTGTGGCCGGGGACGAATTCGGTGAAGGAGTTGGCCACGGCAATGATCGGCTTGCCGATGTCCGTGTTGGCAACGCCGGAGGCACGCAGCAGTGCGCGGGCTCCGGCCATGTTGCGGCCGTGGGTAACTGTTCTGGAGCGGAGTGCAGGCATGGATACCATCCTGCTGTTCTTCTACGTCTGGCGGAAGACGGCGCTGCTACTAGTAGTGAAAGTACCAGAGTAATAGTGTTGGACTCGTGAAAGATGAGAGGCGCAAAGAACTGGGACTCTTCCTCAGGACCCGCCGCAACCAAGCCCTTCGCTCCGATTACGGACTGCCCCCGGTGGGGCGTTCCCGCGAGCGCGGGCTCCGGCGCGAGGAGATCGCGTTCCTCTCAGGGGTGAGCGTCACCTGGTACACCTGGCTGGAACAGGGACGTGACATCAGCCCGTCGCGGCAGGTGCTGGAATCCATAGCGCGGGCCCTCCACCTTTCAGATACAGGGTTGAGTTACGTGCTTTCCCTGGGCGGCTATGCATCTGCCCTGCCGAAGGGGCCGGTGGCGGCCGATGCTCCTGCCCATGTGCAGCGGCTCCTTGATGCTTTGGACCCCAACCCCTCCTATGCCTTGTCGCCGGATTGGGGCATTGCCGGGTGGAACCGCGCCTACGAGGCCCTCTATCCGAACATTGGAACGTTCGACGCCGCCGACAGGAACCTTTTGTGGCTGGTCTTCACCGATCCCTACATCCGGGACCTCCTCCCGGACTGGGATGTGACCAGCAAGCGCTTTTTGGCTGAGTTCCGAGCCGAAACCGGGCAGCGCCTCGGCGATCCGGATGTGGCCTACCAAGTGGAGCGGCTCAAGGCAGCAAGCCCGGAATTCCAGGAGAGCTGGGACCGGTACGACATCCTGGGCTTTGAATCCCGCGAACGACAATTCCATCACCCGGCCGTTGGCGTGCTGCACATGGAACACCACCAGGTCTCGCCCTCGGACAGGCCCGACCTTCACATAGTGGTCTACACCCCCGCGCCAGGGAGTGACGCCGGGGAGCAGATGCAGCGGCTGAGGTCGGTCTCCGGCTAGGGAGAGAGGGCTGCCTCGTCCGAAGTGGCCAATGTCAGCACAGCCTCTTCCACAGTTTCGTGGTCTTCGAGTTCGCGCTCGATCCTGCGCAGGGCCACGGCGACTTCGTGCTCCGGGTGGTCCCCCTGCAGGTCCACTGCCGCCACAAGGTAGAGCTTCCGCGGACCCACGAATTCCAGGTGCAGATAGGTGAGCCGGGCGATGTCCCGGTGTTCCAGAAGCCTCAGTGCCATGGAGCGCTCAATGTCCGGAGTGACACCCTGGCCCACCAGGAACCGCCGGTTGCGGTCGATCAGCACCACGGCAACTATCGCCAACAGGACCCCAACAACGATCGAGCCAACGGCATCCGGCAGGGGTGATCCGGTGATTTGATGCAGGAAAACACCAATGAAGGCCACTACCAGCCCGATCAGCGCGGCAGCATCCTCGGCGAAGACGGCGCGCAGGGTGGGATCGGAGCTGACCAGAACCTGCTCCAGGGTGCGGCGTTCCAGCTGCCGGGCGGCTTTCCTCGTCTGCCGGAAGGCCTGCGCAAAGGAGAATCCTTCCAGGACAAAAGCCACTGCGAGCACCACATACGCGATAGTGAAGTCCGAGGCCGGTTCCGGCTCAATGATTTCCTGGATACCGTGCATGATGGACACCACCGCTCCGGCGGTGAAGAGCCCGAAAGCGGCAAACATCGACCACACGTACGCTTCGCGGCCATAGCCCATCGGATGGCCCTTGTCCCGCGGGCGTTGGGAGCGGCGTTCGGCGATGAACAGGAAAACCTGGTTGCCGGTGTCAGCCCAGGAGTGTGCGGCTTCGGCAGTCATCGACGCCGAACCCGTCAGGGCAGCCGCCACCGACTTTGCCGCCGCAACCAGCGCGTTCGCCACGAACGCGATGATGACCGTGAGCAAGGTGGAGCCGGATTCTGTTCGCTTCTGGGATGCCGCCATAGGGAAACCGTACCCAACCGCTGCCGGAAGGTGTCCCGGCGTCGCATATTTTCCTCAATGGCGGCAGCCCGCGCCAAGCGGACTCCGGAGACTGCTCAGTCGTCCAGAACGCGATAGTTGAAGTTCCTGAACCGCACTTCCCCCGCCCCGGAAGCAAACAGTGCCGGGCGCAGGCTGAGGAGTTCGTCGGCCGTATTTGTGTTGTAACCCTCCACGTTGAAACGAAGTCCATGCCTGGTCCAGTCGATCCCGTCCAGGCTGTAGTACTGGGTGACGATGTGGTTGTCATTGACTATCCGCAGGTGCATGGTCCGGGCTGCAGGGGCTGGTTCACGCCAGTAAGGGATGGCCCTGCCGGCACGGTAACTCGTCATGCGGCCGCCGTCGTGGCCCATGCCGCAGAACAGGCGGTCGCTGTAGTACAACAGCATCCCGCCCTGGGCATCGCCACGCACTTCCATTTCCACCGTGATCTCGTAGCGCTTATCGCCAACAATGCACGTTAGCGGCGAGCTGTCCGAGGGGGCGGTTCCGCGGGACTGCAGGACCAGTCCGTCGTCGAAGGATGCCCGAAGGTATTCATCCTTGGACGGTGAGTGGAACGACCACTGGGTTCCAAAGCGCTCCGTGGAAAAGTCGTCGGACAAGGGAGCTCCGTGGCCCTGGCCGGATACCGGTGAGGCAGCCGGCAGTGGCACGGGAAACGGCACCGGCAGTGGCGCAGGCAACGGTGCTGAAAGGTCTCCCCCGCCTGCCCTGGGCCATCCGTCCCCGTCCCATTCGATGGGTTCCAACAGTGTCTGCCGGCCGAGGGTGGCGAAGCCCTTCTCATAGCCGTGATAAATGCTCCACCATTGGCCGTTGGGGCCCTCAAACAACGTGGCATGGCCCTTGCTCCACCAGGGCTCACTTGCATCCCACGTCCTGATGATGGGGTTGCGGGGACAGTCCTCCCAGGGGCCATTAATAGAGCGGGACCGGGCCACGGTGACCATATGCCCGGTGGGCGGACCGGAGGTGCCGCCAACCGCCGTCGTGAGATAGAAGTACTCGCCGCGGCGGGTCAGTTTTGGCCCCTCCAGTGCGTAGGCCTCAACGACCCAATCGTCGGGGTAGCGCCAGCCATCGTAGGCGTGTTCCACGGGGCCGGCTGTGGCCAATCCGTCGTCGGTAAGCCGGACACGGCTGACACCGCTGAGGAAAAGATAGCGTTTCCCGTCCTCCCCCACCACATGCCCGGGATCGATGTGCCCTTCGATGCCCAGGCTGATGGGCTCGCTCCAGGGCCCGGCCATGTTTTCGGCATGGATGACATAGGTCAGCACAGGCGCTTTGGGGTCCGGGGAGACGGCAGTGGGGATGACCGGAATGTAGATGAAGTACCGGCCGTCCACCTTGCACATGTCCACTGCGAAGACACAGCCGATCGGCGTCGAAAGGGCCGGGCCCAGCGGTTGCCAGTTCAGCAGGTCCTTCGAGTGCCAGATGACCAGTCCGGGCGTGGATTCAAACGACGAGAAGGTCACGTAGTAGTCGTCACCGTCGCGCAGGATTGCCGGGTCCGGGTGGTCCCCGGCAAAGATCGGGTTCAGGTATGTTCCGTCGCCGAGGTCGGCCTGGCGTTGGCCCTCCAGCGCCGCGGCGGAAGTCATTGCTTGGTTTTTCATGCATCCAGTCTTTTCACTAGTGGGGATCATGGGCGGTCTCCGTAGACCAAATGCAGTGGTCCCAGTAACCCTGCGGGCAGGATCCCGGCTTCATTGTTGAACACGGCGGTCATGGGCGGGAAGAGCGTCCCGGTGCTGCTGCGGGCTTCAGCAATCAGCCGGTTGCGCCACGGGTTGGTGACGCTGATCCGGATGCGGTTCATCCCTGGCTTGAGCGCGTTGGTGGACACCCTGTAAGGAGCGGTCCAGAGAATTCCGGACTCTTCTCCGTTGATATTGACCTGCGCTACATCAGAAACCTCGGCGAACTGGATGGCGTGCGGGAGTTCGGGGCCGTGGAGTTGGAAATCAACCTCGTAAGTGGCCGTTCCAGAGAAGTCCACCGCCCCGATTCCGGGATCTGTCCAGAAGGCGGCGTGGGCCAGCTGCACAGGATCCGAGCCCGGGATGGTGAGGGTCCATTCTCCGCTGACCTCCGCGAGCCACTCCTTTTCGGGACGAGGCCCGGCTTCACCCGTGAGGATGAAGAGCGAACCATAAGGGGGCAGCCATACGTCGAAACCCTCTCCACCTTCCGCGGGTGTGAGGGCATGTTGTTCCAGTGTCACCGGGTTCCAGGCAACGAACGTGCCATCGGAGTCCGGCAGGGTCACCGTGGTGCGCAACTCTTCATTGGCTGGGTTGGCGATGAACAGCAGAGGCTGGTCATCACCGAGCCAACGGGCGATCCGCCTTACGCGGGGGTCCCCGATTATCACCCGGGGTGGAAAATGATCCCGCAGCACGGATGCCAGGTCTGCGGTGGCGTAAACTTGGCCGCTGTTCCAGCTGCCCCAGATCGCCTCGCAGAGCCGTTGATGTTCATGAGGGTCGTCAGCAAGTGAGCGCAGGGCCGTTGGACGTTGCCCAACGACCACAGCCCCCTGTTCCACCAGTCGCAGGATTGCGCGCAGCGCGCCTGTGCTCATGCGGTGGCAGGCGCCGCCCAGATAGAGCAGCTTGTAGCGGGAGGTGCCTGCCCGCAGCTCCCCCTCTTGAACATCCAGGACAGTACCGAGTGCGTCCGGGCCGATGTAGTCGTAGTCGTAGTCAACGGGAACATCGTGGTTGAAGGTGTTGCCGAAGAGGGCGGTGACAGGGGCTTCCTCCCCTATGAAGTAGGCAATATCCACCGCCGGCCGGCCCAAGGACAGCAGATGGGAGCACCGGGCCAAGTAGTCCACCCAAGGCCTGGCACTGGATGCCCAGGTTTCGTTGCGGGTAAAGGACTGCCCGAGCGAGGGCGCCAGGGCGATCCCGGGTGGCGGTACCTGGCTGGGTTGGTGCGGGGAAGTATGGAGGCAGAAGCGGGTCACCCCCAAGGTGAGCTGGAGGTCGGCCACGTGCTTCAACGACTTCGGCGAATCACTCCACGGGTTCCGTCCTGAGGTGAAAGCTTCAGCGCCCGTGTGGCTGCGCCCGTAAACGTGCGCCACCGACGACGCCCCTTTCAGGTCCGCCACGTAGGTGGGTGCCGGGCCTCCTTCAGGACTGAAGGTCCACATGGCTCCCATCGGAACGTCTGCGTGCGAGCGCATGGCAAGATCATCGCCGAGCTGCGGCCTGCGGTCTTCCAACGCCTCGGCGTAGTAGATCGCGCCGCGCTTGTGCGCTTCTTCGGACAACGTTCCGTAGTACGACTCAGCGAATACCTCAGCGATCGTCCGCCGGAAATCGGCAAGGAAGAGGTCAGTGGATGCCGGGTCCTCCACCAAAAAACCGGCCACGGAAAGCATCCAGGGGATCATGTCGTAGCCCCGGCGATCGAAGAACCGGTGGTGGAGCTGGTCCGTGATGTTCTGCAGCCCGGCCTCAATGCTGTCGCTCAGGAGGCCGTCAATCGGGGCGTCACCGAACTGTGCCAGATGGGTGGAGATATAGCGCCGCACCCTTTCGCTGTCGAGTTTGTCGACCTCGAGCCCGGTGGCTTTCCGGGAGGGCCGGCCCGTTGGTCTGTCCCGTCAGGGAGGCCCCGAAGCGAATAACCCGCCACGTACCCTCCGGGAGGGGGCTCGAAAGCATTCCCCGTGAAATCCGGCTGCTGACATCAAGGATCCCGGCCAGCGGAACCACCCCGGTTCCTGCCCGCGGATCAGTCTCCAGCTCGTCGTAGTCGGTTGCCGTTGCGAAGCCGCTCTTGGCTTCCCGGTGCGCGGGCATGCCGGCTTCGTAGAGTGCAAAGGTGGTGACCACGTACTCGCTGAGCGGACGGAACACCGGCGGGGGCACCACACCTTTCTCGAACGCTGCCAGGACGGTCGATATCCCCTCACCCTGCAACAGCACCCGGAAGTGGGTACCGCTGACCGGGGCGAAGGACATGCTCCGGGACGGACACTGCGTCGCCGGGAGGGTGCAGACGGTGACGTAACCGCCGTCGTCATTCCGGACCTGAAGCGTGGCACTGGCGGGCGGAGCCGCGCCGAAGCCGTGGGGGCCAGGGAGCTCGATGACGCACGAACGCACCGTCACCGGCGCGGCAAAGGACTGTTCGACCCAGGCGACCGAATGGTTGTCAGGATCGCGCGCCAGGCGGAAACCTTCGACGACGGCGGCATGGCCGACGCTGACCGCTTCGGCGGGTGAATCGGAGGTGCGCACGAAAGCGGGCTCCAAAGCATCGTGGACGCTGTGGAACGGGATGGCCAAGGCAAACAGGTCTTTCGCATCGCCCGAGCCTCCATCCGGCTCAACTCCGGGGCCCGATCCCCATTTTGGGATGTCCTGGTACGGCCCTGCGACGTCCGGCAGATCGTTGAGCTGGGCCGGTTCGCCGCCTTCGACCACAGTCTGCGACCACACCAGCTTGCGCATGGCATCGGCCTTATCAACCCACGGAGCCCCCGAGGCACTCCAACCGGCCGATGTGGCAACAGTGAAGTCCAAGCCGAGCTCGTGGGCGGTAGTGACGGCAACGTCAATGGCTTCGCGCCACTGCTTGCTTCCGGGAATCACGGCTTCCTCCACCACGAGCGGATTCCCCAGCGCGCCGTCGAAGGCCTGGACGCCCCGGACGCCCACCGAGTGGAGCCAGCGGAGGTCAGCGCGGATGCCTTCATGTTCTACGTTGCCGTCCATCCAGTGCCACCAGGCACGTGGCCGCGCCGAATCCGGGGCATCGACGAACTCACTCCAGAAAACTTCGCCCGATTGATGTTTCCCGGTCATCCCGTTCACGTGCGCATTCCGGATTCGCTCCGGGAAGGTGATGGCAGGCTGAGGCCGGCACCATAGGGGTAGAGCGGATCTTCGGTGTCGTTGGGCACGTCAGGATGGGAAGCTTCGACGGCGGCCATGGACCGGGGAAGCTCAATCGGCAACCGGCCTTTGGGCGGGATAGCGCCCGTCAAGGCGTCGAACAGGGCAGCGTCGGAGGCACCGAAGTTGGCGGTGATGGCCGAGGCAATGTCCTCGAAGGGGGTCAGGATTCCTGCCCGTTCCAAGTAGACGTCCAGGATGACAGGGAGTTCTTCTGCCAGGGCCCTCACCCGCGCGATGTCCTCCTCCGGGAAGTCGAGGCTTCCCTGGTGCGTCATGGCGTCCAGGAAGTACTCGTTGCGTGGTTCGTAGGGGACCGTGAGGCGGACCAGAGCTACGTCGCCATCCTTCGCGTCATCCACAAGGGTGACCCGATCCCCAACGACATCCGGGTTGACGCCTTCGACATATACCCGGGTGTCTGCCCGCAGCGGCAGCAACCCATCGTCCTTGAGGATCGTCACTGATTCCGCCTGGGCGCGGTGGCCGGCGTCGCGGAACCGGGCCGAACCGACCACCGCGCTGACAGCATCCGCGTCAACGTAGGGATTGTCGAAGAGACCGAGCTCGAATTTAACCCGCAGGATCCTCAGCACAGAAGCATCAACCCGTTCCGGGGACAACCTGCCGTCGGCCAGCAGCTCAAGCACCAACTCGGTGCAGGATTCGCCCCCAAGCTGGTCCACACCGGCGTCGAAGAGCTTCTCCACCCGCTCCAGCGGGCTGAGGTGCTCCACGCCCCACGCTTTGGCAGGGAAGGGCAGGCCGAAGACCTCGAGGTCCGTGACCAGCTGCCAGTCAGTGAGGATAACCCCCTCGAAGCCGAGCTGCCCGCGAAGAAGGGAGGTGATCAGATACTTGTTGTACGAAAAGCCCACCTCCTCCACTTCGATACCGTCGATAACCAGGTCTTTCGCCAGTGAGTAGTAAGGCATGATCGCGCTGGTGCCGGCGGCGATCGCCTCCCGGAAGGGGGCCAGGTGCTCTTCGAAGTTGCCGCCGGGGTAGACCTGGGCTTTGCCGGAGGGGAAGTGTGGGTCCTCACCGTCTTCCTGCGCGCCACCGCCCGGGAAGTGCTTGGCGGTGCAGGCGACGCTCGTGGAGGACAGCTTTTGGCCCTGCAGTCCTGCGATGAGCAGCGCACCGTACTCCGAGGCAACGGCCGGAATTGAACTGAAGCTCTGCAGTTGACGGGCCCAGCGGGGATCAGATGCCAGGTCAAGTTGTGGATGAAGGGCCGCGCGGAGTCCGACCGCGACGTACTCGCTCCTGGCCGTCTGTGCGAAGTCGCTGACGACGGCGGCCTCGCCGAGAGCGGCCAGGCCCATGGGCTCGGGCCACTGCGAGAATGAGCCGGCGGCAAAGGCCATTCCGTCATTTTGTGCGAAACCATGGCGGGGATCGGTGCCAAAAGTAATGGGGATCCCGTGCGGGGTGAGCTCGGCGAGTTCCTGCATGGCGTTCTGCCAGCGGGCCATGTGCTCCGCCGAAGGGAAGTGGCCAACGTTGAAGTGGTTGATGGACCTGCCCACCACAAAGTCGCGGGGAGTCTCGGGCCCGAAGGGGCTGGCGGCATCGTGGTCCCCCGGCTCACCGACGACCATGACCGTGTTGAACAGCAGTCCGACTTTTTCTTCCACCGACAAACGCGACAGGAGATCCTTGGCGCGCGTTGCCGCATCCAGGCGGGGATCTTCGTAGGGATCCAGTACACCGTTCCCGTTCAAGTCCCGGTACTGGACACCGTCTTCAGTGGTTGAAACAGATCGCCGCACGCGGCCTCCTTGTGTGATGGGTTTCATATAGTTTATCCGATGACCGGTAAAAGTTGCTAGACTTTTATTGTTTGGCGACGCGAAGCTGGAGGATGATGGCACGTGGAAGTGCCCGAACCGGCTTCGCTTTGCGGACTGGATTCATCACCACGGCACTGACGCGGTGGGCGACGGCATGCAGGAAGAGATCTGATGGCAATAGAGCGATACACCGGACTGGCATCCGTACTGGAAACCATCCGGTGGGAAGACGGCATAACCCAAGCCACACTGACCGACCAGGTGGGCCTGGGCCGGAGCGTCGTTGCCGAGCGGGTTGCAGAACTCGAACAGATCGGGCTCATCCACTCCCCCGGCCGCGCCCCCTCTACGGGAGGCCGGACAGCAAAGCTCTTGTCCCTCAACGCCCAGGCGGGCTACGTGGTTGGCGTGGACATCGCATCAAATGAAATGGTCGTCAGCGCCTCGGACCTTGCCGGCGCCCTGCTCGGCACCCGCCACCGGGAACTATGCGACGTCGGCGAAGGGCCCGCCCGGATCCTGGACCAAGTCAACGTGATCATCCAGGAAGTGGTCAGGGAACAGGGCCACAACAACATGCTCGGAATCGGCGTGGGCCTCTCAGGGCCGGTCAATTTCGATACCGGCACCCCCGTTGGCGTGCCGGTCCTGCCCGGCTGGGACGACTACCCGGTGCGGGAAGAGTTCGCAGCGCGGTGGCCTGTTCCAGTATGGGTCGACAACCGCGTCAACCTCCTCGCCCTGGCTGAGATAGAGAGCAATCCGCGGGCGGCCAAGGCAAAGCACCTGCTCTATTTCGGAGCCGGAGCTGGAGTTGGAGCCGCCCTCATCACCGACAGCAGGCTGTACAGGGGCTCGCATGGACTGGCCGGCTCCATCGGGCACGTCGCCGTTCCCGAAGCCGGGGTAGTTGCCTGCAGGTGTGGACGCACAGGGTGCCTTGAAGCAGTCACCAGCGGGTGGGCGATCGAACGGGATGGCCTGATGCTGGCCGAAACCGGGCGCAGCCCCTACCTGGCGAAAGTGTTCAAGGAATCCGGGCGCGTTCGCGCCTACGACGTCACGCTGGCCGCCGAGCATGGGGACGCCGCGGCGACTGAACTGCTCAGCCGGACCGCTGCGCTCCTTGGCAGCAGCCTCGCAACGCTTGTCAGCTTCTTCGCGCCGCACATGCTGGTTGTGGGCGGTGGCATTGCCCGGGCGAAAGACATCGTGCTCAAGCCCATCCAGCAGGCGGTCCTGGAGCGACTGCCATCAACGGGCGCACCTGACCTGATCGTGGAGTTGTCGGCAATCGACGAACAGGTGGGCGGGGTTGTCGGAGCAGCCCAGCTGGTGCTCGGGGAGCTCTTCTCCAAGCAAAACCTTCCCGGACTCCTCGCCCGCCTGACCGAACCGCTGCCGCGGTCCTTGGAGCAGGACCAGGAGCAGGATCAGGGCCCGGTCACCGAGGACCTGTCCGCCTAAGTCCGCTCATCGGAATAAGTCATTGACTTATTCCGGTCACCGGATTATCTTTGTAATAGACGCCACAAAGCGTCCACTGAGCAACATTGACCTCGACGGCGAGGGAGACCGGGATGAAGCACACCACCTGCATCCCGTGGCCCTGCGCCAGTACAGCATTCAAGGAATCCGCAGGATTTCCTGTGAAGCAAGGCGCCTTCCAGAGGCATTCCAGCCAGCATTTACCGCCATACCTATCCATCTCCGTTGCGTCGTTGCCGGAGACCAGTCGAATCCCTCGAAGCTGAGCTTTCGACGCCTTGTCTAGGAGAAACATGCGCAAATTAGTCGGCATTGCTGCCGTCACAGCCGTCATGGCGCTTACCGCCTGCACCGGTTCTTCACCTGGCGGTTCCGCCGCCCCCACCGAATTGGACATTGCAGCCATTGCGCCGCCCGAGTCCTTCTCTCCGGGCAACTTCGGGACCGGCCCCACCACCCAGTTCCTCCAGCCCGTCTACGACTCCCTCTTCAGGAACACCAACGAGGGAGAACCCGCCGAGAACATCGTGACCAAGTGGTCTTACGATGACACCCGGACGAAGCTGTCCCTCACCATCAGGGAAGGCGTCAAATTCACCGATGGCACACCCCTGGATGCGGCTGCAGTCAAAGCCAACCTGGACTCGGCCCGCAAGGGGACGGGCGAAGCCGGCGGCCAGCTGCGCTTCATCCAGGAGGTAACCGTCACCGACGCCACCAACCTCATGGTCACCCTCTCCGCTCCGGACCCCTCGCTCGTGCCGAACCTGGGCGGAACCGCCGGTGTCCTTGCCAGCCCGAAGGCCTTGGGAACACCGGCGCTGGACACCACTCCCATCGGTTCCGGCCCTTACATCCTGGACGCAGCAAAATCCCAGACCGGCATCAAGTACGTCTACACGCGGAACGCTGACTACTGGAACGCCAAAGACTTCCCGTTCGACACCGTCGAAGTCACGGTCTTCAACGACAACAACGCAATCCTCAACGCGCTGCGCGCCGGTGAAGCAGACTTCGCAGTAGTGACCGATAAGGATTCAAACAGCCTCAAGTCCGCCGGCCTGAATATCCAGACCAGCCCCGCCTACACCACCAGCGGCCTCTACTTGTTCGACCGCAAGGGTTCCCTGGTTCCTGCGCTCGCCGAGCCGAAGGTCCGCCAGGCGATCAACATGGCCCTGGATCGCGACGCCATCCACGCGAAGGTCTTCGGCGGTAAGGGCAAGGCCACCAGCCAGGTCTTCAGCTCCACCAGTGATGCGTTCATTCCTGAGCTGGATAAGAAATACCCCTTTGACGTCAACGCCGCGAAGAAGCTCCTGGCCGACGCCGGCTATGCGAACGGCTTCACGCTGCCGATGCCGGATGTATCCCCCGTCTACCCCGACCAGCAGGCAGCGGTGACCGAAGCGCTGACCGCCATCGGCGTCACACCGCAGTACCAGCCTGTGAACGGCCAGACCTTCATCTCCGATCTCCTGGCAGGAAAGTACCCGGCCGCAATCTTCGGACTCAACAGCCCGCGTCCGTGGGATTTCGCGCAGATCGCGCTCACGCCTGAATCCTTGTGGAACCCGTTCCACGTCTCCGACCCCACCGTGGTTGACCTGATCAACAAGGCCCAGGGCGAAACCGGCGACGCACAGACCGAAACGTTCCGGAAACTGAACACCTACCTGGTGGACCAGGCCTGGTTTGCCCCGTACATCCAGTCCGACAACGTCTTCGCAAGCACCACTGAAATCACCGTCACGCCGCAGCGCTATTCCACGCTGCCGCCGCTCTGGGGCTTTACAGCCTCGAAGAAGTAGGTGGGTGGCCGGCCCGTTCCCGGGCCGGCCTCCCCCTGCCAATCCATTCATCTTCCGAAGCCCAAGGAGCTGCGTGCTGATGTTTATCCTTCGCCGCCTGGCCTCAGGACTGGTGCTCATGTTCGTTATTTCCACAGCGACGTTCTTCCTCTTGAACCTCACGGGGCAGGACCCTGTACGCCAGGTGCTGGGGCCTGTGGCTTCGGCCGAACAAGTGGAGGCCAAGCGCCAACAGCTGGGCCTTGATGAACCGTTGATCACCCAATACTTCCAGTGGCTCGGATCGGCCGTGCGCGGAGACTTGGGCCGGTCCTGGTTCACCAACCAGCCCGTAGGGGAATTGCTTTCCCAAACACTTCCTCCCACCTTGTCCATGGTGATCGGATCACTGATCCTCGCCGCCTGTTTCGGAACGTTGATCGGGGTTACCGCGGCGTTGCGCCGGGGCCGCCTGGATCGCGGCCTCCAGGTGGCATCCACCCTGGTCCAGGCAATTCCCGGCTTCCTGGTAGCACTGGTCCTGGCTTTGGTTTTCGCTGTTCAACTTCGCCTGCTGCCGGCCACGGGGTTCACGGCCTTCACCGACTCCCCCGGCAAGTGGCTGGCCTCCATCACGCTCCCGGTCATCGCGCTGGCGTTGGGTTCCTTGGCTTCCATTGCCCTGCAGGTCCGTGGATCGATGATCGATGTCATGCAGCAGGACTTTGTCCGGACACTTCGCAGCCGGGGCCTCCCCGAGCGAAGCGTCGTGGTCAAGCATGCCTTGCGCAGCGCAGCGGGTCCGAGCCTCACAACCGTGTCCCTGATGTTCATCGTGGCCATCTCCAGTTCGGTGATCATTGAGAAAGTTTTCAACATCCCCGGAATCGGCACCCAGGCCAACAACTCTGCCGGCCGCGGCGACCTTCCCGTTGTGCTGGGGATCGTCCTGGTCACGGTGGTCCTGGTGGTCGTCGTCAACCTCCTCGTCGATCTGGCACAAGGCTGGATCAATCCGAAAGTTCGTGTCTCATGACCGATAACCTTGTCACCGGCACCCGAAAGTCGCTGGAAGTGGTCGGCTCCGCACCCCAGGCCGACAACCTGTTCAAGAAGTTTCTGCGTGAACCTGCCGCAGTGATTTCACTGGTGTTCCTGGTCCTGCTCGTCGTAGTGGCGGTCCTCGCACCGTTGATCTCCTCCTACGACCCCACCGCCACGCGCCTCGCTGATGTGCTCGCGCCCCCTTTCACCCCTGAGCATCCGCTGGGCGCTGACGGCGTGGGCCGCGACGTCCTGGCAAACCTCGTGTACGGCGCCCAAACCAGCCTTTCCAGCGCCGCGATCGTCATCGCCGTGAGTTTGCTGATCGGCGTACCCACCGGACTCCTGGCCGGTTACCGCCAAGGATGGATCGACGGCGTCAGCATGTGGATCAGCGGTGCGCTGCTATCACTGCCGGCCATCGTGGTGCTCCTGGTGGTGCTGGCCCGAGTTGGACGCAGTACCTCACTGGCACTGGTGGTGTTCGGCATACTGATCGCCCCATCGGTGTTCCTTTTGATCCGTGGCTCGGTCCGGGCCGTACGGGAAGAGCTGTACGTGGACGCTGCCCGGGTCTCCGGGTTGAGCGACATCCGCATCATGGTCCGCCACATCCTTCCGGTGGTCATCACGCCCACCATCATCCAGGCGGCCCTGTTGGCAGGTGCCGGCATCGGCATCGAGGCAGGCATTGCCTTCCTTGGCCTTGGCTCCTCCGACAAAGCCAGTTGGGGCCTGATGCTCAATGACGCATCACAGAACATCTTCAACGCTCCCTGGTTGCTGCTCTGGCCAAGTGTCGCCCACCGGACAGGTGTGGGACGTCAGCGGGTTGTTCGTTGCCGGGAACGGTGTCATCCCCACCCCTACAGCCTGCAACCCCACGTTGACCGGGGTGGCCCTGGCCGTCGCCGGGGCACGCCACATCGCCGAATCAATCAACTCCACGTCCACAGAGAAGTGAGGAAAACATGGTCCTCGAACGAGAACTGATCCAAAGCCGGGGCTTTCGCAACGTCCAGGAGGGAACCGATACTGTCGGCTTCGAGATAGCCCTGCGCATGCCCAACTACCGGGGCGTCTGGGGAAGCCTCATCGACGGCGTGGCTGTCACCGTTGATGGTCAGGAATGGAGCCGGGAAGTACCGCGCTGGAGACTCCAGGGACGCTCTTTCAGCATCCAGGAACTGCGCCAGTCCACCGATGTCCGCTGGCAGCTCGATGAAGTGGCCACCGTCATGGTGCCGCTCGCAGGCGGCCTGGCCGTAGGTGTCCACGATGTTCGCGTTGATATTGCGCTGCACGCACCCTACATTCCGGCTGAATTCCAACCGTCCATTTTCACATCCCAGCGAAAGGTCACGGTCCTCGCATGAGCAACCTCAAGTACGGCGTCTCCCTCTACAGCTACACCGGTGACATCAACACCGTCCTCACCCTCGAAGACGCCATGGCACAAATAGCTGACATCGGCGCCACCGGGATTGAGATCCTGGGCGAAGGTCACGTGCCCAACTATCCGGAGCCGTCCACCGCGTGGATTGACCAATGGTTCGGGCTGCTCGAAAAATACCAGCTGGAGCCTACCAATTACGGGTCCTGGATCGACTCGAGCATGTGGCGTGACCGCGACCTCACCGCAGATGAGGGCGCTGTGATGCTGGCTCGCGATCTTCGGCTTGCCCATCGTCTTGGATTCACCTCAATCCGCCCCAAGATCGGGGTGGTGTCCATGGATCTGCGCCCCCACCCGATCTGGGAGGAAGTGATTGAGCGCAACCTCGATCTCGCGGCCGAGCTGGATCTCATCATTTGCCCGGAAATCCATGCGCCCACTCCCATCAAGCACCCGGTGGTGGACGAGTACATCGCGTTCATCGAGCGAACCGGCTCGAAGAACTTCCGCCTGCTGATCGACACCGGCATCTTCCAAAGGGCAATCACCACCGCCAAGCATGACGGCCTCAGCGAAGAAGCCCAGGAAGAAGGCTGGCGTAAACCCCTTGCCGTTCCCATGTCGGACCTGGTGGATGTTCTCCCGTACGTGTCGTTCATTCAGGCCAAGTTCTTCGACATCAATGATGACCTGGTAGACGGCCAGATTCCTTGGCGCGAGATCCTTCAGACCCTGAAGGAGAACGAGTGGTCGGGTTACCTTTCCAGCGAATATGAAGGCGATCGGCTGCCTTACCGATCCATCGAACAAGTTCGCCGGCAGCATGCTCTTCTGCACAGCCTGGAGGCCGAGATCGCCGGGACGCCGTGACCGAAGTGCGCAGCAGCGACGGCAGCACAGTCCAGATCTCTCCGACTCGTCTCCGGCTCCTCATGGCAGCGCTCCTGGCGGTGTCATTCCTTGGAGCCCTTGATCACACCATCGTTTCGACGTCCTTGGCCACTGTCGCCGGCGAACTCGGAGCCCTCCAGCACATGAGCTGGGTGGTGGTGGGCTACACGCTCGCCAGTACCGTCCTGCTCCCGGTACTCGGAGGGCTTGGCGATCGGGTGGGACCGCGTATGGTCTTCCTCCTTGCGCTCATCGGCTTCGTTGCAGCTTCCTTCATATGCGGCCTCGCGCATGACATGACCCAGCTCGTCGTCGCCCGGGTCCTGCAGGGCATGAGCGCCGCGGGTCTTCAGCTGATGTCGCAGACGATCGTTGCCGAGGTCACCACGCCAAGGCAGCGTCCTGCGTACCTCTCACTGATCGGCGCAGCCTTCCCGGTGGCAATTCTGATCGGGCCGCTCCTCGGGGGCCTGATCACGGACCACTGGGGGTGGCCCTGGGTGTTTTGGATCAACGTTCCGGTGGGGCTTGCCGCACTTCTCCTGGCAGTTATTGCCGTTCCGCACATCGAACCGGCGGGCAAGAAACGGTTCGACGTCGTTGGAGCAGTGCTGCTCACCGCTGTCCTTGTGGCGGTGGTGCTGGCAGTTGCGTGGTTCAGCTCCGGGAACTCCGCAGCATGGATCGCCCTTGGAGCCGGCGTAGCAGCGCTGGGCGGGCTTGTCGTCGTCGAGCGTGGTCAACAGAACCCCATCATCCCGGTTCATTTGTTCCGCAACCGCACCTTCAGTGCTGGCGTGGGACTCTCAGCTGTGATGGGTGCTGGGCTCATTTCAGCCACGGCGTACCTGCCAACGTATTTCCAGATGGCTTATGGCGTGAGTGCCACCATCTCGGGGCTGGTTCCCATCGCCACCGTGCTGGGAATGTTGGTGGGCAATCTGGTGTCGGGCTGGCTTGCGTCGCGGACTGGCCGTTACCGCGTTTTTCCCATCATAGGAACGGTGATGGGAGCACTCGGACTCGGAGCCATGTCCCTGCTCCCGGGGGGTGCGCCGCTGTGGGTACCGGCGTTGATCATGGCGTTCGTTGGCCTCGGCACTGGAGCGTTCATGAGCCTGGCCATTGCGATCGTGCAAGGTGCTGCACCACGCAGTGAACTTGGCGCCGCAACCGCAACCGCCGGACTCAGCGGGCAGATCGGATCCACCGTGGGATCAGCCGTAGTGGGCGGAGTGGTGGGGTTCGGCGTCGCATCGCTCTTGCCAACCGGGCTCGATTCCCAAACCCTGACCCCTGCCTTGGTCCACGCCGCAGACCCCGCCTTGCAGGCTGAGATCGCAGCGATTTACCACGACGTCTTTTCTCCCGTTTTCCTTGCCTTGGCCGGCGTCTACATCCTGGGTTTCATTGCAGCGTTGCTGCTCCCCGATGGACGGCTTTCGGATGAACCAACAGCGGCTGTAACCTACTCCGCCGATCTGGCACTGCAAGCAAAGGACTAACATGACCAACGACATTACCGGGGCGTTCCTGCCGGCATTCCTTCCACCGGCGGCACTGGCTGATCCACCTAGCAACGCGGTAGCCCATAGAGGACTGATCTATGCCTCAATCGACGGCTACCGGGCCCTCGAACTCGACCTCTACGTACCGGCGGACGCCTCCTCCCCGGTGCCACTGGTCGTCTGGATTCACGGCGGCGCATGGATTTTCGGCGCACGCAGCCAACCTCCCGGCGACTGGGACCCCAACCTCGTCTTCCAATCAGCAATCGACGCAGGGTTAGCCGTAGCAACCATCGACTACCGGCATTCGCGCGAAGCACCCTTCCCAGCGCAACTGCACGACTCGAAAGCCGCCGTCCGTTACCTGCGGACGTTCGCACCCCAGCTCGGCATCGATGCTGACCACATCGCAGTATGGGGCGAATCGGCCGGGGGGCACCTCGCGGCGCTCGTGGCTCTCGTCAACGGCCCTGACCTTGAAGGTGATATCGGGGCGACCGGCGTGTCGAGCGACGTCAGAGCCGCAGTGTGCTTCTACCCCATAACCAACGCAGCAACATTGCCGCCCACGTCTGATCTGCCAGTCAATGCCACCCAGCCCCTTACTCCGACCGAAATCATGCTCGAAGGATCACCCTGGCCGTATGAGGAAGGGCTCAGGCGGATGTCCCCGCTGTCCTACGTGCGCTCCGACGCACCCCCGATGCTCCTCATCCACGGGGAGGCGGACCGGCTGGTACCGGTGAGCCAAAGTCAGCAGCTGGCCCAGGCCCTAAAACAAGTAAACGCAGACGTGCACCTGATTACTGTCCCTGGACTTCACCATGTTTTCTACGCGGGCGATCCTGAAGTGCACGTTGGCACGGCAATCGAGTTCCTGGCCGGGATACTCAAGACGCCGTCTCCGGTTTTGGGAACGAAATGACTGCACCAACCGTGAGATGGGGGCTCGCCGGCACGGGAACCATTGCCCGTGAATTCGCGCAGGCCCTTGCCGACGTCCCCTCTGCCTCCCTGGCTGCTGCAGCGTCCCGGACCGCCGCGGCCTCGGGGAAGTTCTGTTCCGAATTCGGCGTCCCCAAACAGCACCTGTCCTTCCAGGACCTTGCCCATGACCCCACCATCGACGCGGTGTACGTTTCCACCCCTGCAGGATTGCATCACGAGCATGCCACTCTGTTTCTGGAGGCGGGCAAACACGTCCTGGTGGAAAAACCCTTTACGTCCACCCACGCCGAAGCCCTCGATCTGTCCCAAACCGCCAAGCGAACCGGGACAGTGCTGATGGAGGCCATGTGGTCCCGGTTCCTTCCTGCGTTCGTTGAGCTGAAGCGGCTGGTGGACGACGGTGCGATCGGAAAGGTCCGGAAGGTTGAAGCGTCCTTCGGTTTCCCGATTCCGGAGGCTGGGCCGCGGGCGCGGCCGCAGTTGTACGATCCCGCCCTTGGCGGCGGAAGCCTGCTGGAGATGGGCGTCTACCCTGTTCAGCTCTCGCACTGGCTCCTGGGCGATGAACCGGCCGTCGCCGCGTTCGGCCGCAGTAGCACCAGCGGGGTGGACCTGGACGCGACGGCGCTTTTGTCCTTCAGCGACGGTGCAACCGGATACATCAGCTCATCAATGTCCACCGTGCTGCCCAATAACGCACGGATACTGGGGACCGAAGGCATCATCGAACTGCCGGCCCCGCATCATTGTCCCAACGAGCTGACCGTTTCACGCTACAACCCCTCAGGGCCGGGGCTCCAGCAGTCCCACACCATTCACGCGCCCATTGTTGGCGGCGGACTCAGGTACGAAATTCTCGAGTTCCATGGGCTTATCGAAGCCGGCAAACCCGAGGGCACCGTGATGCCCCTGAGCGACTCCCTGGCCATCATGCGCACACTGGACCTCATCAGGCACCAGATCCACCAACCGTCCCAGGAGGATCCTCACCGTGAAAGTTAGAGTACAGCCGGAACAGATCCTGGCATCAATGACCTACGCCGAGAAGCTCGCGCAGCTCCAGATCGTCTGGAGGCCCGACTCCGCAGAAGCGGGGGACCTTGCACGAAGCGGTGCCGGTGCGCTTTTCTGGCCCCCGTCGGCGAAGGCCACCAATGACCTCCAACGGATCGCCGTTGAGGAGAGCCGGCACGGCATCCCGCTCCTCATCGGCCTGGACGTTGTCCACGGACAGTTCACCATCTTCCCCACCCCTCTGGCGCAGGCGGCCAGCTTCGATCCCGAAGTTGCCGCAACAGATGCCAGGCTCTCTGCCAAAGAAGCCCGGTCCAGCGGGGTCAACTGGACTTTTTCACCCATGATCGATGTATCCCGGGACCCGCGGTGGGGACGCGTCGTGGAAGGGTTTGGCGAAGACCCCTTCCTCAACGCCGTCTTCGGGGAGGCCAAGATCCGGGGGTACCAAGGTGGGGACCTTGCGTCGAATACGTCCATAGCCGCCTGCGCCAAGCACTTTGTTGGCTACAGTGCGGCAGAAGGAGGCCGCGACTACAACACCACGGACATCTCTGTTCAACGGCTCCGCAACGTGTATCTTGAGCCATTCAGGATCGCGGTCAAGGCGGGGGTTGCCAGTGTCATGGCGAGCTTCAATGCAGTTTCAGGGGTGCCGATGCACGCCAACCGGGAGCTGCTCACCACTGTCTTGAAGGACGAGTGGGGACACGCCGGGATCGTTGTTGCTGACGCCGGTGGCGTCGGCGAACTGGTTGAGCATGGCGTCGCCGCCAACGCGTCCGACGCCGGGCGGCTGGCACTTTCCGCCGGGCTCGATGTGGAGATGGGCGGCTCGTTGCTGAGCGGGGGTGAGCCCCTGATCGAGGAGGGCGTGGTGGATCCCGCGCGCTTGGACGACGCCGTACTCCGTGTGCTGCGGCTCAAGGAAGCGCTGGGCCTGTTCGAGAACCCTTATGTGGACGAGTCCGCAGCCGCAACCGGTCCTGATGAAGCCTCCCTGGCGGCCGCCAGGGCCACTGCCGCCCGTTGCACCGTCCTGCTGAAGAACGACTCCGACGTCCTGCCGTTGAAGCCACGTGGACAACGCGTGCTGGTGGTGGGTCCTTACGCTGAAAGCAAGGACCACCTGGGTGCGTGGGTGCAGTACTTCGCCAGCCCCACCACCACCTCAATTGCCGAATCGCTCGCCGCAGCCCTGCCGGAGTCGGTAGTGACCACCTTGCCCGGTGCCACCTTCTTTGATTCCGATCCCGGCCTTCAGGCTGAAGCAGCTGCTGCCGCCGCTGAGGCGGACCTGGTGATCGTCGCCGTCGGGGAACCCAGTGACCTTTCCGGGGAGGCGAGCTCGCGGAGTTCATTGGACCTGCCCGGAGACCAGGAAAAATTGATCCATGCCATTGCCGGCTCGGGCACCCCATTTGCCGTAGTCCTGATGACGGGCCGTCCGTTGGTGGTCAGCGGATGGATTGACCAATGTCCTGCCCTTCTCCTGGCATGGCACCTGGGCACAGAGGCCGGAAAAGCGATCTCGGATGTCCTCACCGGCACTGTCAATCCCGCCGGCAAACTTCCCATGTCTTTCCCGCGATCAGTGGGTCAAGTGCCCGTCTATTACAACCACGAATCAACCGGCAGGCCCGCCCGCACGGGAGGCTCCCTCGCCCACCAACGGCCGGACGTGGGGCTGACCGGTCCCAACAACACCGATGACTACTTCAAGTCCAAATACCTGGACCTGGAATTGGGCCCGCAATTCGGCTTCGGATATGGGCTTGGCTACACCACTTTTGAGCTGGAGTCGTCCCCGGACCAGGAACTATCACTGACCCTGGACGAGCTCAAAGCCGGAGCGCGGCTCTCTTTTACAACCATCCTTCACAACACCGGGACGAGGGACGGCGAAGAGGTGGTCCAGCTCTATGTCTCCGACCTCCTGGCAAGTGTGACCCAGCCGGTCAGGCGTTTGCGCGGCTTCAAACGCGTGTTCGTACCGGCTGGAGAAGAACGGCGGGTGTCCCTGTCCGTGGGCTTCGATGACCTGGGTTTCTGGACCAACGATCCCGGGACCGGTTACCTCGTGGAGCCAGGTTCCTTCCGGATAGGAATTGGCGACGGCACTGCCACCCAGCTGTTCGACCTCATGGTCACACCCCCTTCCCCAACAGGTTTCCCTGCAGACATCCCTACCCGGCCCTCAAGCATTAAGGACTGACCACCATGCCACACCAGAACCTCCCGCACCTTGAACGCACAGGCAGCCACACCCGCCTCATTGTGGATGGGAAGCCGTTCCTCTGCATCGGAGGCGAACTGCACAACTCGAGTGCATCAAACCGGGATTACATGTCGCCCATCTGGGAGAAGCTGGCAAAGGCCGGAATCAATACCGTGATCGCTCCTGTGTCCTGGGAACAGGTGGAACCAGTGGAGGGGGAACTCGACTTTTCGATCGTGGACAGCCTGGTGGAGGACGCACGATCCACTGGCGTCCGCCTGGTCATGATCTGGTTCGGGGCCTTCAAGAATGCTTTCTCCACCTATGCCCCCAGCTGGGTTCGGGCAGATCGTGAACGTTTCCCTCGCGCTGACAGGGGCGCCAAACCCCTGAAGACACCCTTCTCCTACCCCGGGTCCATGCCGCGGCCAAGCTTGTCTGTCTTCTCCCGGGACCTTTTTGAAGCGGACCGGGCTGCCTACGTTGCCCTGTTGAAGCATGTGGCCACGATCGATCCGGACCATACAGTCATCATGGTCCAGGTTGAGAACGAAGTGGGCCTGCTGGGTGCGGGAAGGGACCACAGTCCGCTCGGCGAGGCCGCATGGAACGCACCGGTCCCTGAGAAATTGATTGCTGCGGTTTACCAAGCTCCGGAATCCTTTGACCAGGAGTTTGTGGAGGCCCTTGGCTTGAGTCCGGACAGCAGCAAAAGCTGGGCGGACTGCTTCGGCGATGACAACCCTGTTGCTGAGGAAACCTTCATGGCGTGGGGATTCGCTTCCTTCGTAGGAGGTTTGGCGGCTGCTGGAAAGGAAGTGCTGCCCCTCCCCGCGTACGCAAACGCCTGGATCGGCCCGCAACGTGGCCAGGACCTGCCCGGCCAGTACCCCAGTGGGGGACCGACGGCCGGCATGGTCCCGGTGTGGCGGGCTGCCGCGCCGGCCATCGACTTCCTGGCACCGGATATCTACGTCCCCAACGCAGAGGAGGTCATGCGCCAATATGCCTCCGCTTCCAATCCCTTGTTCATCCCGGAGGCGCGTTTCCGCGCCGGAGATGCATTCCTGGCAATTGGCGGCTTCGGAGGCCTGGGCTACAACGTCTTCGGCGTGGAAGAAGGCAGGGAAGGCAACCAGTTCAGTGCAGCCTGCTCCATCATTACTTCCCTGACTCCGGAGATTGTGGACGCCCAGCGCGACGACCGGATCTTTGGTTTCGCCCTTGACCCGGACCAGGAGTCCCTCAGTACCACCGTGGCCGGTACCGACATTACTGTCCGTAATTCAAGGAAGCTCCTCGAAGGCATGCTCCTGGACGCAGGTGTGCGGGTCCCCCCGGCGCCGGAACTCCTGGAAGAAACCGTGGCCGCCACCCACGGCCCCACCCCGGGAGACGCACGACCCTTCGGGATGGTCCTTGCCATCAATCCCACGGAATTCATCGTGGTGGGCCAGGGGGCACAGGTGGACTTCCACAAAGCCGGTTGCGACGTTGAGCTTGACTCTGTGAGGGAGTTGACCGCTACCGGCTCCAGGCTGAAGGAAGGACGGTTCCTCAACGGGGACGAACGCTTGGAAATCCTCTCCGACAAGCACATCACCGCCGTGAGGGTCCGTATCCTCGTCAACGCCGGGATCCAGCCGTAAACACAAGGCCGTAAGCACAAGGACGCAAGCACCAGGAGAGGAACTCCATGCCGTTTCACCCTGACATCGCCCATCGGCTGCCCTTGCTGGACGGGATCCCATCATTGGAAGCCGGGCTCAGCGATCCGTCCATGAGGGCGCAGATGGCGGCCTTTGACGCCTACCCCGATGCGCCTCCCCCACCAGCTGCCACCACCCGGATGGTTTCCGTGCCCGGCCCCCATGGGCCGGTTCCCGTCCGCATTTACACCCCAGCAGGACAGTCCCCTGCAGGACAGTCCCCGGACACCCGTTCAGGACACGCACTGGTGTGGATGCATGGCGGTGCCTTCCAGTTTGGGGACCTGGACACCAAGGAGGCCGACTGGACTGCCCGTCAATTGGTCCAACGGGCATCGGCGACGATCGTCAGCGTGGACTATCGGCTGGCAGTTAACGGCGTGCACTACCCGGTGCCCCTTGACGACGTCGTCGCCGCCATCCGATGGGTGCAGGCAAACATGGTGGAATTGGGCATCACGTCGCTTTGCCTGGGTGGCGCCAGCGCTGGTGCCAACCTGGCCGCTGCCGCTGCCCTGAGGCTCAGGGATGAGGACCACTGGGTGCCGGACCAGCTTGTGCTGGTGTATCCGTTGATGCATGCCGCGCCTCCCGCGCCCTCGGCCTCGCTCAGGACCGCATTATCGGAACTGCCGGACGCCATGCGGCTCACGCCGCGGATGATCGACTCTGCAACGGAGAACTATCTGGGAACGTCAAGCGATGTTCCCGCTCCCGGCTACGCCATGCCCGCCAACGCAGACCTGGACGGCCTCGGACCAACCTTGGTATTGAACGCCGAATACGACGAATTACGGGCTTCCGGTGAGGCGTTCAGTGCCTTGCTTGCAGCCTGCGGCGTGGACGTGGAGCAGGCCAGGATTCCGGGAATGCTGCATGGCTTCCTGAACCTGCCGGCAACTTTCGCCCCAGTGAACCAGGCACTGGAACGAATCGCAGACAGGCTGCGCCCGCGGGGTCGGTAACGTCAACTTCCGGAGCGGCCCCGCCGTTCCCGCGCGCAAAAGCCGCCTGCCGTCGTCGTACTCCTGCTGGGAAGGCACGACGACGGCGGGCGGCTTCGGCGCGAAAGTCCCAGGCAGGCAGTTGGCCAGCAAACCGGAGGGGCGTCGGGAGCCGGCAAACCCGCCGGAAATCCCCGCAGCACCCCTTGGATCCAGGCCTTGATCCGCGCACTATGGGGAGATGAACGCTGGCCGGCACCCGTGGAGCCGTTATGTGGCGTTGGGTGACTCCTTCACCGAAGGCTTGGGCGATCCCGAGCCACGGAGCCCCGGCGGCCTTCGCGGCTGGGCGGACCGGGTTGCCGAGGAACTAAGCGTCGGCCATCAGGACTTCGCGTACGCCAACCTGGCCATCAGCGGGAAGTTGCTCCACCAGATCCTCGAGGAGCAGGTTGGACCGGCACTGGCCTTGAAACCGGACCTCATCACCCTCAACGCCGGCGGCAATGACCTGCTTTTCCATAGGAGCGATCCCGACAAATTGGCCCTGGAACTGGACGCCGGCGTGGAAACGCTCGCCTCCACCGGCGCCACGATTGTCCTGTTCACCGGGCCGGACTGGGGCGCCACCCCGGTGTTGGGGCTGGCCCGCGGCAAGGTGGCCATCTACAACGAGAACATCCGGGTGGTGGCCGCCCGCCATGATGCCGTGGTGGCCGATCTTTGGGCATTGCGGCAACTCACCGACCCGCAGATGTGGGACCCGGACCGGCTCCACTTCTCCCCGCTGGGGCAGCACACCATCGCCATCATGGTGCTCGACACCCTCAACGTCCACCATTCCCTGGAGCCCTTGATTCCCAAGCAGTTGCCCGAGCGCAGTTGGCGCCAGGCACGGGCGGGCGACATCGTCTGGGCCCGCGAACACCTCGTCCCCTGGGTGGTGCGCCGCCTGAGGCATCACAACGACGACGACGGCAGGCACCCCAAGCGGCCTGAACCGGGGCCGGTCTTCGGCGCCGGGATGCTTCCCGGAACTTTCGTGGGCAGCGATCCCCACAACATGCCAGGGGGCGCCCTGAAGTAAGCCCCCGGCTTCACGTCAGCTTGCCGGTTGGGCTTCTGTCTGTGCCCGGATGCTCCACGCCGACCAGTCGAGGGGATGAACCGAAGGACGTCCAAGGAGGTATCCCTGTGCGGCTGTGATCTTGAGCGCCGTGACTTCCTCAAGTTCTTCGGCCGTCTCAACGCCGACGGCAATGACTTCGGCCCCGATTTCCCGTGCAAGCTCAACAATCGCCTTGGCCCGGACTCTTTGGCCTTGGCTGCTTTCGATGCCTTCGATCAGGTGGCGGTCCAATTTGATGATGTCCGGGCGCAACTGTTCCACCCTTTCCAGGGAAACCAATGCCGCTCCTGAAGCGCTGATGGCCAGGCGCAGGCCCAAGGCGCGCAGCGGGCCAAGCCCCTCGCGGCCGGTTTGGCCTCCGACGTCGGCAAGGCTGCCTGTGAGTTCAACGATGATCCGGTCAGGGGCCAGTGCCGCGGCGGCCAGCAGGTTCCGGACCCGGGGATCACTTGAGGTTGCCGGGGTGAGGTTGAGGGCCACGGACATGGTGTGGGGAACGTCATGCGCCGCGGTAAGGGCACAGTGGAGGGCTGCGATCTCCAGCTCGGTGCCCAGCCCCGCAGCAGCAGCCTCACTGAACCAGACATCGGCTCCGGCGCCGTCTTCACCGACAAACCGGGTGAGCGCCTCCACGCCCACTACCTCGCCGTTGGGCAGGGCATGGACGGGCTGGAATGCTGTCAGGAGGAGTTTGTCCGCAAGGACCGATTGGATTCCTTCGCGGACCTCATGGCTGACGGGGACCGATACCGTACGAGCCGCGTCTGCGGATTCCAGATGCACGCTGGCGGACTCGAGGTGAACCGGCACGGTGGACGCCGGTGGGGTCTCTTTGCGCGTTTCCAGCAAGTGCTCCAACAGTGCACGCCGGGGGTCCTCGGGATACGCCTCAGTCAAGGCGCGGAGCCTGGTTCTGGCGGCTTCGCTGCGGGGCTCGGTGTCGGCAAGGATGGAGTCGATAATCTCCTCCACCTGCTCCTGCATGGTGGCATCAGCAGGTGGTGCCTCAGGCGCTTCAGCGTGTGGTGACGCTGCAGCAGGTGGTGACGCGCCGGCGTCGTCAGGGAGTGCGGAGTCCGCACCGCCATCCGGTGAAAGAGAGCCCTCTTCTTGAGCCATCAGCTATTCCTTTATGTGTATCCCCCGCTGGCAGAGCCAGACAACTACAAGACCGGCCCATGTGTGGGCCCTGTCACGAATAATACAGAAGAACACTTCGCCGTTGTGTCGCCGCCCCTCCGGAAGCGCAAAACCGGTGCGCGCAAAACCGGTGCAGGCAAAACCGGTGTCGTCCAACCACCGGCCCTGAGATGCTTAGGGGGTGACGTCCCTTTCAACGGAAGCACCCTGGACCGCGCTCAGCTGGAAGCTGCTTCCGGCGGCGCTGCTTTCCCTGTCCGGCATCCCCCTCTTTGCGTTGGAAAATGACCTGCCGGGCTACGGTATGCTGCTGGCAAGTGTTGCCACCGCCGCGGTTATTGACCGCGAATTGATGCGGCATCTGGCCTTGATCGCGGCAGGGATGACCATTTTCAGCCTGGTCCCGCTCAATGCGGACCTCAGTACGCAGCATATGGCCCTGATGGGTGGGGCGTTGGCGTTGGCAGTCCTGGCGCCGTGGCTGGTGTCCCGCTTCGTTTACCGGGAAGACATCATCAAGTTCCCCGTTAACACGGGACGGAAATGGCCCCTGGCAGCGAAGCTGTACCTGGTGGGCGTGGTGGCGTTGGGCTACTTCATCCTGCCCGTGTACCTGATCAGCACCGGTGTCTACCAAAACTGGCCTGACGCCTCGGATCCTGACATCTTCTGGCGGCTCTTCCTGGGCGTCAATGCCGTGGGAATCTGGGATGAGCTGTTCTTCATCTGCACCACGTTCACGCTGCTGCGCCGGCATTTTCCCGACTGGCTCGCCAACCTGCTGCAGGCCGTGGTCTTCTCCTCATTCCTGTGGGAGATCGGCTACCAGTCCTGGGGTCCTTTGCTGACGTTCCCCTTCGCGCTTCTCCAGGGCTACACGTTCAAGCTGACCAAGTCATTCACGTACGTCGTGTCCGTGCACCTGCTGTTCGACTTCGTGTTGTTCCTGGCGTTGGTGCACGCCCACAACAGGGATTGGCTGCCGATTTTCCTGTATTAGCCTCTTGCCGGTATCAGGACTACTGGATCCCTGACCATGCCTCTTCGGAGACTTCGATCTCCTGTGCCATGTCATCGAGGAAGCGCATCACGGTCCTGCGTTCATCCGGAGTGAGCCTGGCTGCAGCGAGGAACCGCTTTGCCTGCTGCCGCCCTACTGTCCGCATTGCTGCCTCGTGTGTTTCGGGAGTGATGGCGATCGCGAGCGCCCTGCGGTCCGAGGGGTGGGCGCGTCGGGTGACGTGACCCGCGCGTTCCAGCCGGTCGAGCAGCTTGGTGGTTGACGCCGTCGATATGTTCAGTCGTGAGGCGATTGCGCCAGGGGTGGCGATCACGCCGTGGTTGGCGCAGACAATCAGGTAGTGCAGCGCGCGCATGTCTGATTGGTTGAGCTTCATGTACCGGAGGGAGGCATCGGTGAGGCGTTGTTCGGCATCGCGGAGCCGTCCGAGCGCGGCCATGAGGTCGCTGATTTGCTGGACGTCCTGGTCTGAAAGTCCGGAGCGGTCCACAAGTTCCCCATGGGGATCGTTGGCGTCCAGATGGTAGATGCCGGAGGAAACCGGGGTACCGGCTTCTTCAGGAATCTCTTCAGGACTGGACATGTTGAGTATGTTACACCTAACTTCCTACATGGTAGCCTTTCTTCTAGCTTGTCTAGCAATATTCAAGTTTCTCTAAGGCACCGGGTGTAGGAGGTAGGCGCAGGATGAACGCGACAGAGATGGTGGTCCTCCTGGACGACGCCGGAACACCCATCGGGGAGGCAGCAAAAGCGGGGGTGCACACAACCGACACCCCTCTGCACCTGGCCTTCTCCTGCTACCTGATCAACGACGGCGGCGAAGTCCTCCTCACCCGCCGCTCACCGGAAAAGAAGACTTGGCCCGGAGTATGGACCAACAGTTTCTGCGGCCACCCGGCACCTGGCGAGGAGTTCGAGGACGCCGTAATCCGGCGGGCACAGTTCGAACTCGGGGTGGATGCCAACAGGATCGAACTGGTCCTCCCGGACTTCCGCTACAGGGCGGTGGACCCCACCGGCATCGTCGAGAACGAGGTCTGCCCGGTATTCGTCGCCCGTATCAGCGGGCCGCTGAGACCGAATCCAGCCGAGGTTGCCGACTGGGCCTGGATCTCCCCGGCGCTGCTCGAAGATGCCCTGGCCCACACCCCCTCCGCCTTCAGCCCCTGGCTCGGGCTGCAGTTCCCCCAACTGCTTGATGTGCAGGCCCTGCCGGTCCACGACGCAGCCCACCTCCACGAGGCAGCCCACCTCCACCACGGAGCCCAGGCATGACCGTCACCTCCGGAGCCGTCCGCAGCCGCACAGACCTTTGCGGCGCCATCGAGGACGAGCTGACCGGATTGATCGGGAAACGGACCAGCGCCGCCACGGCATACGGACCCAGTTTCGCCAGGCTGTGGGGACTGGCCGGCCAGAACGTGCTCGGCGGCAAATTCGTCCGGCCCCTGCTGCTCATGGAAACCTACGACGCCCTCCAGCATGGCAGCTCCACCAGGAACCAGGAATCCGGCCAACGCGAAACCGCCATCAGCATCGCAGCCGCCATCGAGCTCCTTCACTACGCCTTCCTCCTGCACGATGACGTGATCGACGGCGACCTCGTCCGCCGCGGGCATCCCAACCTGATCGGCTCACTCCTTGCAGAAGCCGGGGAACTCCCCCGCCCGGACGGCGGCCTCCATTGGGCCCAGACCGGTGGAATCCTGATGGGAGACATGCTGCTCGCCGCCACCCACCAGGCGTTCGCCCGCGCGGACCTCCCGCACGAATTACGTCTCCGCCTCCTGGATCTCCTGGAACACACCATCAACGAGACCGTGGCCGGCGAACAATTGGACGTTGGGCTCGGGGACGGTGTCATCGCCCCTGACCTCGAAACGATCCTGGTGATGTGCGGGTACAAAACCGCCACCTATACATTCGAGCTCCCGTTGCGTGCCGCCGCAGCGCTCGCCGGTGCGGACTTCGCCGTCGAAACTGCGCTCGCAACTGCCGGCAGGCACCTTGGCCTGGCATTCCAGTTGCAGGATGACCTCTTGTCCACTTTCGGGGATCCCCGCCGCCACGGCAAGGATCCCTTTTCCGACCTGCGCGAAGGCAAGGAAACGGCCATCATCGCCCATGCACGGACCACCAGCACCTGGCCGCACATCGCTCCCCTCTTCGGCAGGCCCGGGCTCAACGGCGAGGAAGGCGAGCACGTCCGCCGCCACCTCACCGACTGCGGAGCGGAGGCGTTTGTCCAGGGCCTCATCGAGGACCAGATGGAGGCCTTCACCCATCAGCTCACCAGCACCATCCCGCAGGGTGCACGCAACGTACTGCTTGATCTCGCCGGGCAGCTGGAAGGACGGCAATCATGAGCGTCGCCACCGATACCTCGTTCACCCATTTCACCCGGACAGCCGAGCGCGCAGCCAACCAGGTGATCGCCGCCTATTCAACGTCCTTCGGCCTGGCCTGCAGGCTGCTGGGCAGCCGGCACCGCCAGCACGTCCGCAACATCTACGCCCTGGTGCGCGTGGCGGATGAACTGGTGGACGGCGTCACTGCCGAAGCCGGCCTCAGTTACCAGGAACAGTGCGATGCCCTGGCGCACTTCATCGATGAGACCCACCGCGCGGTCAAGCTCGGCTACAGCAGCGATCTCATCATCCATGCTTTTGCCCAGACCGCCAGGAGCGCGGGGATCGACGAGTCACTCATCGATCCCTTCTTCGCTTCAATGCGGATGGACCTCGGCGAGCGCACCTCAGCCACCACTTCCGTTCAGGAGCAAGCGCAGCCGCTCCGTTTCGACGCGGACGCCCATGACGGCTACGTGCACGGTTCCGCCGAGGTGGTGGGGTTGATGTGCCTGCGCGTTTTCATGCGGGATGAAAACATCGACGACGGCGACGCCGCCGCGTTGCGCTACGGCGCCAGCAGGTTGGGCGCTGCTTTCCAAAACATCAACTTCCTCCGTGACCTGGCGGACGACACCTCCCGGCTGGGCCGCAACTACCTTGGTACTTCGGACTTCCTTGAGGAGCACGACAGGGTGGAGTGGGTCAGGACCGTACGGGCGCAGCTGGCTGATGCCAACGCTGTTATTCCGATGCTCCCCCGGGACGCCAGGGCCGCCGTCCGGAGCGCGTTGGCATTGTTCCAGGCCCTCACGGACAGGATTGAGCAGACCACGGTGGACGAGCTGTACCGTTCCCGGGTCCGCGTGCCGGACGCTGTGAAGGCCGGGCTCGCCGCCCGCGCCGTAGCCTCGACATGGATGGAGCTGCACCGATGACCCGGACCGTAGTGATCGGCGGCGGCATTGCCGGCCTTGCCACCGCCGCCCTGCTTGCCCACGAAGGCCACGAAGTCCAGCTCCTGGAGCAGCGCGACACCGTGGGCGGCCGCGCTGGAAGCCTCGAACGGGACGGCTTCCGGTTCGATACCGGCCCGTCCTGGTACTTGATGCCGGGAGTCTTCGACCATTTCTTCAAGCTGCTCGGTACCAGCGCAGCCGAACAACTGGACCTGCAGACCCTTAGTCCCGCGTACCGCGTCTTCAGCGAGCCAAACCACGACGGCATCCGGCCGGATCCGCTGACAGTACCGCTGACAATCCCGTTGGGTAGCGAACAGGTTCTGAAAACCTTCGAGCAGGTGGAGCCGGGCAGCGCCAAAGAGCTCAGCTCCTACCTCGCTTCTGCGCGGCGCACCACGGAAATGGCTGAACGGTTTTTCCTGTACAACCCGTTCACCAGGCCGCAGGGACTGCTGCATCCGGAAGTGCTGCGCAGCCTGCCCAAGCTGGCGCAACTGCTCCTCACACCGCTGGATAAGTTCGTGTCCCAGCGGTTCCAGCACCCCGTGCTCCGCCAGGTGCTGGGCTACCCGGCCGTCTTCCTTGGGACCAATCCGGCTGCTGCTCCCGCCATGTACCACTTGATGAGCGCCCTGGACCTGGGCGACGGCGTGCAGTATCCGATGGGTGGCTTTTGGGAGCTCGTGAACAGGCTTGAAGCCTTGGCCGTGGACGCAGGCGTCAGGATCCACACCAGCTCAGAAGCCTTGAAGATCACCACACGGGAAGCTCCGCTGACAAGGAAGGTGGGCCGCTTTGACGGCGTGAAGCTCCCGCCTGCGCTTTCAGGCAAGGACCGCCGCGAAGTCACGGGGGTCAAGTGGCGGGATGGTTCCGGCGCCGAGCACTACAGCGTTGCGGACCTGGTGGTTTCCGGTGCGGACCTGCACTACACCGAAACCCAGCTGCTGGGCGTCAGGGACCGGAGCTACAACAACAAGTACTGGTCCAGCCGCACCAGCGGGCCCGGCGCCGTCCTGGTGATGCTGGGCGTGAAGGGCGCAGTGCCGGAACTTCCCCACCATTCCCTGTTCTTCACCAAAGACTGGGAAGCCAACTTCGAGGCCATCTTCGGTGCGGAAACAAGCATCCCGGACCCCGCATCCATTTATGTCTGCAAACCCAGCGAGACCGACCCCGGCGTAGCGCCACAGGGGCACGAGAACCTCTTCGTCCTGGTTCCTGTACCCGCAGATCCCCAGCTGGGAGCAGGTGGTCCCGATGGCAACGGAGACGCCCTCATAGAACGGACAGCGGACGCAGCGATCGATCAAATCGCCCAATGGGCCAACATCCCGGACCTCCGCAGCAGGATCGTGGTCCGGCACACCATTGGCCCGGCCGATTTCGCACGGCAATACAACTCGTGGCGCGGCGGCATGCTGGGCCCGGCGCATACCTTGCGCCAAAGCGCCATGTTCCGGGCCCAGAACGCCTCCAAGCGTGTGCAAGGCCTGTACTACGCCGGCGCCACCACCGCGCCGGGCGTGGGAGTGCCCATGTGCCTGATCAGCGCAGAACTGGTCCTCAAGCGAATCCGCGGCGACCACAGTGCCGGACCTACCACTGTGAAGCCTGTAGCCAGCAGGATTGGCTGATGGGTGTTCTTTATCTTCTCTCGCTGCTGGCAGGCATCACCTGCATGCTCCTGCTCGACCACCGCTTCCGCCTGTTCTTCTGGCGCGATGCCACAGCGGCGGCGATCGTCACCGCCGTCGGCGTCTTGTTCCTGCTCGCTTGGGACCTCGCCGGAATCGGCCTGGGGATCTTCCTGCGAGGCCAAGGCACCATCGCCACGGGCTTGTTGATCGCACCGGAACTTCCCATTGAAGAACCGGTGTTCCTGCTGTTCCTGGTGCTGTGCACTATGGTCCTCTACACGGGAGCCCGGCGGTTGATTGACAGGCGGGTTGCGCGGCATGGCGGGCATGGGGGGACGACGGGCGGGATCGACACCAACCCCGCTGCCCCCGCAGGCACGACAGGCACCCCCGCCACGAAAGCGCGGGAGAACGTATGACGTACCTGTGGCTTGCGCTCGCCTTCATCGCCGCAGCAGCCGTTGCCGGCCTGGTCTTCGCCCGCCGTGGCGCCCGCCCCGGGGAAACGGGCAAACACTGGAAAGCCGTAGGACTCGCGTTCGCGGCGTTGGCCGTCCTGACCGCCGTGTTCGACTCGGTCATGATCGGCATGGAACTCTTCCACTACGACCCATCCCACATTCTCGGCATCAAAGCAGGGCTCGCTCCGATCGAGGACTTTGCTTACCCCCTGGCCGGTGTCGTGGCGCTTCCAGGGTTGTGGATGTGGCTGACACGGAAGCGGGAGCAAACCAGCGAAGGCCGTGCCGAGTCGGGGCTCAAAGGCCTCGTCCCCCAAGCGCTCCTCGCGTCCCGGCCCGTCAGCTGGATCAACACCGCCTACCCGTTCGCGGCGGCGATGCTGCTCACTACCCGCGAGATCGACTGGGTACTGATCGTGGGCACCTTCTACTTCCTCATTCCGTACAACCTGGCCATGTATGGGATCAACGACGTTTTCGACTACGAGTCGGACCTGAAAAACCCGCGCAAGGGCGGCATGGAAGGCGCCCTCCTCCAGCCCCGCCTGCACCGGCCCATGCTGTGGCTCGCGGCGATCACCAACGTGCCGTTCCTGCTGGTATTGGCGTTCGCGGGGGGACCTGCCGCGTGGATCAGCCTGGCAGTAAGCGCATTCGCCGTCGTGGCATACTCGGTGGCCGGACTCCGCTTCAAGGAACGCCCGGTCTTGGACTCGCTGACGTCCAGTACCCACTTTGTGAGTCCCGCCGTCGTCGGTTTGGCCATAGCGGGAGCCGACGTGACGCCGGGCCTGGTCATCCTGCTCGCGGCCTTCTTCCTGTGGGGCATGGCCGCGCATGCTTTCGGCGCCGTCCAGGACATCGAACCCGACCGTCAGGCCGGCATCGGCTCCATAGCAACAGTCTTCGGCGCCCGCCGGACGGTGAGGGTCGCCGTCGGGCTGTGGCTTGTTGCGGGACTGGCCATGCTGGCCACGCCCTGGCCCGGGCCGCTCGCGGCGATTATCGCCATACCGTACATCGTCAATTGCGCGCCCTATTGGAACGTCACGGATACGACGGCGGCACGCACCAATGTGGCGTGGCGGCGGTTCATCTGGCTCAACTACGGGTCAGGGTTCCTGGTGACTCTCGTCTTCATTCTGCAGTGGAGCCTCACCTCATGATTCGGCGGGTTCTGCGGTTCCGGTCTTCACAGGGTGTCCGGTCTGTACGGAGTCGCCGGTCTGTGCAGAGTCTCCAGGCTCTTCATCGATGGTGTCCAATGCCTCGCGCATGTGCTGCAGGAAGTTCACCACGATCCGCGACTCGTCCGGGCTCAAGGCGGACGCCGCATCCAGCATCCGGCGGTGCATTCCGCCCAGGGTGTGCCGCACTTCCTGGTCCGAACCGGGCGTTGCCCTCAGCACCAGGGCACGACGATCAGTGGGGTGGGGTTCGCGACGAATATGGCCCGACTCCACCAAACGGTCAATCAGGGTGGTCATGGACGCCGACGTTATGCCAAGCTTGTCGCCCAAATCCTTCGGCTTCATCACCGCGCCCGAGGCCTCGGCTTCGAACAGGTAACGCAAGGCCAGCAGGTCCTTCTCACCCATTCCCATGGACGAGCGGGTCCTGCGGCGCATCGCCTGCTCGGAGGCCCGGTAATCACGCAAGGCATTCAGCACGTCGATGGCTATGGCCTTCTGACCTGGGTCTTTGCCGTACCAGTAGCCCTTTGCGTGGCCTTCCGAGTCCATCCGATGTTCCTTTGGTAAGCGTAAAGCTTGTTTCACTAGCAATTTGATAGTAAGTCACGCGGGACCTGAATGCATGACAGTGCTCAGCGGCCCACGTGAACAGCGCGTCCCAGGCACGACCCCCGCACGACCCACCCACGACCCCCGCACGACCCACAAGGAAAGAGGCACTGCACATGGCAACAGAACGTTCGGACCTCGCCCGGCAGATCACTGTCACCGCCAGCTTGGTGATCTGCATCGTTGGCTCGATGATCGGCGTCGGAGTTTTCGGCGGAACCCCCATCGCGCAGGCAGCAGGCGGCGCGCTGGCCGCCGATTCCACCCTCCTGGCGCCCGCGACTCCTGCCTTCTCCATCTGGTCGGTGGTGTACACCGGGTTGCTGGCTTATACGGTATGGCAGTGGTTGCCGTCGCAGCGGACCAATCCCCGGCAACGGTCCCTGGGTTGGATCGTGGCCGTGTCCATGATCCTGAATGCGGCCTGGATCCTGTCGGTTCAAGCCGGTTGGCTCCTGGTCAGCGTCGTCGTCATTCTGGCGTTGCTTGTGACGCTGGTTCTGTCATTCCTCCGCTACAGCCAGAGCCGTGCCGCCTCGTGGATTGAGGCAGTGGTGGTCGATGGAACGTTGGGCTTGTACCTCGGGTGGACCAGCGTGGCCGTATGCGCCAACATCGCAGCTGCGTTGAAGGCCTCCGGATTCGCAGGGTTCGGTTTGCGGCCCGAGTTCTGGTCAGTAGCGGTGTTGGTTGTAGTGGCCGCCGTGGGAGTCGCTTTGGCCATCAAAGGCCACGGGCGCCTGGCCTTGGCCGCCGCCATTGCCTGGGGCCTTGCCTGGATCACCGTCGGCCGCAGCGCTGACGCACCCGAGTCGTTCCCCACCGCGATTGCTGCGGCCGTCGCTGCTGCACTGGTCCTCGGGGCCGCGATCACCGTGCGTACCCGGGTGGTTCTGGCGGGGGCTGGGGCGCGGGCTAGGGCCGGGGCCGGGGCTGGGGCTCCGACGTCCGGCCTTAGGTAGCCCAGCTGTCGGAAGCAGAGCCCACGGAAGCTGAGCCCGGGGGCTTGGCCCTGCTGACCCGGGCCCGGCGGGGTCTAGACGGTGGTCATCCAGCCTTCCGACGCAAAGAGCGCCGGGCTTGGCCCTGCGGTTCTGTTTGTGGGCCCGTGCAACCGGACAAGCACACAGCGGCTGCTGAAGCACGGCCTGTGTCGCTTCAACACCCGATGTTTTCCACATAGATGAATTCACACCTGATGGGCGCTTCCCGTGGCTGGAAGAGTTGGCACATGGAGCGGATTCGGCACGGGCAAGCGGGCGGCAACGAGCTGCCCCTGCCTGTCGAAGCCTCGACGCTTTATGAGCCGGCTCAGCCCGGTGTTGCGTTGAGTGCCCTGGCCGCCGCACTTGCTTCGGTGCCCGCGAGTTCCAACAGCCAAGAGCTCGTCAACGAGATTCGCGTCCTCGAAGACCTGAAATCCGCCATCACCGCCCGGCAGGCCAGGGCAGCTGTCGCGTTGGATCTTGCTCAGCGCAGGGAACAGGCCGAAGCCGGCGTCCCCCCAGCGGAGCAGGGCCGGGGAGTCGCTGCGCAGGTAGCCCTGGCCCGGCGTGAATCGCCCAACCGTGGGTCCCGCCTGCTCGGACTTGCCAAGGCTCTTGTCACCGAAATGCCACGAACCATGGCAGCGCTTGAAACGGGTCAGCTCAATGAATGGCGTGCCACCCTGTTGGTCAAGGAGACTGCGTGCCTCAGCGTTGAAGACCGTTTCGCCGTGGATGAAGAACTTGCACCAGACACGGGAACATTCAACGGATCCGGTGACCGGAACATCGTTGCTGCGGCGAAAGCTGCGGCTTACAGGCGTGATCCGCGCTCGGTCACCCAGAGGGCCAGCCACGCCGCTTCAGAACGGAGGGTCAGTCTCCGCCCGGCTCCGGACACCATGACCATCCTGACCGCGTTGCTGCCGGTGGCTCAAGGGGTCGCGGCCTATGCTGCCCTTAGCCGGCACGCAGATTCGGCCCGTTCGACAGGCGACGGCCGAAACCGTGGACAGATTATGGCCGATACCCTCGTCGAGCGCGCCACCGGAACGCCAGGCGGGATCTCAGGGATCGACCTCCAGCTCGTCATGACAGACCGCACCCTCTTCCAAGGTGACAGCGAACCGGCCCGCATCCAAGGGTACGGAATCGTCCCCGCTGAATGGGCAAGAGTCCTGCTGACCGACGGCTCCGGCGGGCATGGAGCACCACCCGCATCAAAGAGGCATGACGCATCGGAAAAGCTGGTGTGGTCGGGCGCAGAGTCCGCACGCGCGCCGTTCACCACACCCCGTACACGCCCCCAACCCACGCCGCTATCCACATCCCGCGACCAACCCACCCCGCACACCACACCCCACGAACAACCCCAACCCACGTCCCGCAAGAGGGCTGGGTCCACGTCACTGGCCGGGACCCCACCCGTGCCCTCGAATGCGGCGGTTGCCGGGTCCGCCAGCCAAAGCCGTCTGGATACGGATGCGCTGGAGGAAGAAGAGTTCCGGGTCTTGATCCGTCGCCTTTACACCGCGCCGGGAAGTGGCGAACTCCTGACCATGGATTCCAAAGCGAGGATCTTCCCACATCGGTTACGTCGCTTCATCGAGACCCGCGACCACACCTGCCGGACCCCTTATTGCGATGCCCCCATCAGGCATCTGGATCACGTGGTTCCCTGGCACGACGGCGGGACCACCACCATGAACAACGGTGCAGGGCTGTGCGAGGCGTGCAATCACAACAAGGAAAACCCCGGATGGAGTTCGAGTACTTCCGACGGCCAAACGCACACCTTGGAGGTCCGAACTCCTACCGGACACGTCTATCAGTCAAAAGCGCCGCCGTTGCCGGGGTACGAAAACACCCTGGCACCGGCAGGGCACGGCAGCCTCCCACTGGCAGGGCACGAACACACCCTGCCACCGGCAGGGCACGGCAGCCTCCCATCGGCAGGGCACGAACACACCCTGCTACCTGCTGGGCGCGAGGAGCCTTGACACCCTGCGGGGCGCGGCAGCCTATCTCCGGTCGAACATCCCCCGCCAGCACGCGTGCGCCATGCCTGGGAGAACTACCCAACTGACTCCGCAGGATCTTGAACAGCTTTAAGCCGGGCAAGCACTCTTCAGTGCCTGGACGGACTCGGCCGGAACCTGGTCCCCGGCGTCGGCGATCTGGCGAAGGGGCGTGGTGATGTCCGACGGCACGCCTGCGGCATCGGCAGCTGTTACCAGGCCCGCCAGTACCTGCTTATCCTCGACACCCACCAATCCGTCCTGGACCACGGCGCAGATCTGCTTGGTTACTTCATCGGCAGCGGCGGTAGCGGCCTTGGATGCGGCGTCACTGGCCGCGCTGGTGGCTGCTTCCTCCACGGCTCCGCAGCCCGCGAGCAGCAACACGACGGGGACGGCGGACAAGGCTGCAAGGCGACGGGTCATGACTTCAGACTAGCAATCCCACACGCAGTGCCTTTTCGCCAGCGTTGGCTCATCTATGGTCCGCTGTGCCGGCAGCCAAAGCGGACCACCGGCACAGCCCTACATCCCTCGCCTGCCACGCGGCTTGTCTAGTTTGCAGCGCAAACCCTCCTGGCCTGCACCGCAAACGCCGCGCCCAGAACCCGGCACAGCGCAGCAAACCTCGCCTGTCACGCGGCTTGTCTGGCCTGCAGCACAATCCTCCTGCCCGGCAGCCCAGCCCTATCGGCCCGAAATGAGTTCCTTGACGGGGCCTTCGTGCAGGGCCAGGTAGACATCGTCCCGGACCCGATTCGCTTCTGGATCGGTCATTGTCCTGGCAAGGGGACGCATCACCATCCGAATCAGGGCGTTGGACTGCCCGTCGCGGATACGGAGCCGATTCCTCGCGGCCGCGGGAAGCTCCTGGCTTGGCGTGAGTGCCATCAGTTCCACGCTTTCCAGGTCCTCAGCCCTCTCCCCCAGAGCCGAACGAACCCGGTCTCCGAGCACCTCATCGTCCACACCGCTGTCAACAACAATGGAAAGGTCTCTTCGGATCGAAGGCATCCTGGAGGACGGTTTCCACGGTGACAAGTCCAGCATTTGCTGTTGGATCCCAGGGGTCGACGACCTGAGCAGCCTGATATCGGGAATGCCTTTGCGGAGCATGAGGGCACGGTCCAATCCCATCCCCAAGGCCAGGCCCGACCACTTTCCCGGATCCAGACCCGCATCAAGGAAGAGCTTCGGGGCCATGAGCCCGCACTCCGCCAGTTCCATCCACTCGCCGTCGCAGCGGACGTCAATCTGCAAGCCCCCGTACGTGTAGGGGTGCGGAGACGGAACTGCCCTCCATTGAGCGTCCGGGAGTACCGCCGTCACCAAGGAATCGATCATTTCCTGGAGATGCTTGGAGCCCAGGGCAGTGGTGGAACCAACGCGCCACAAGTCCACCTGATGGGGCGTGCCGACGTGGGTGCGGTCTATGGAGTCACGCCGATAGACAAGGCCGGGGATCACCCAGAGCTCGTCCAGGGGCTGGGACGGATCAAGCCCCCGCAGGAGCGCAGGAATGGAAGCTGATGTGTGACTCCGCAACATGACCGTAGGGCTGACGTAGCGGGAATACCGTTGGTCGCGAGTGACGTCGGCCGGGCTGAAACCCAGTCGATCGTAGTTGTCGGCAACGCTGACCAATGGACTGTGTCGAACTGTTTGCTGGGGCACGTTCCACTGCTCGCGTAGACCGTGCACCACGTCGCTGAGGAGCGATTGCATTGCATGGTGGCCTTGGTCGGGATTCGAAAGGTCCCGGACGTTCAAGGCTGCGTGAAGCTGTGCAGGGGTGAGATAGGTAGGCATTGCTGGTCCTTGGATTGAGATGGGTGAGGGGCTTCCTCCCCCGACCCGCTCCGCCGCCAGGACCTAGGCGCGCGCCATCCAGCCCTCGCGACCGGAGAGCGGTCGGGGGCAAGTAAATCGGCGCGTAGAAGGCATGCGCCGACTCTACCCCTGTCAGGGGAACTGGCACAGCCCCGGAGCGTTTCCTTAACCCGCAGGCTACCCACCCGCAGGCAACCCACCCGCGGCCTACCTGTTGATGGGTTTGTTGAGAGCCAGGCTGACGGTTTGTCCGGGCGCGAGCACCCCGTTCGGCCGGTCGACAACCTCGTACCAGGAGCCAGCGGTGCCCGTCAGGGGCCTGTTCGCTGAACTGAGGTCGACTACGCTGAACCGGAAGGCAACTTGCCGCTCCGTGTCTCCAACCGCCGTCGTGTACGTCAAAGGGATTCCATCAGCGTCTGCGGTGAAGGTGCCCCGGGCGCCCTCGATGGCAAGATCTCCGGGAATCAACCTCATTTTCGTGCCGGCAGGGATGGGCATGCCGGCTGAGAGGGAAGGGTTGTACATCAGCAATTGTTCGGTGGTGGACCTGAACTGGTAGCCGAGGCTGTCAAAGGAATCACCGTCCACTGTGGTGTAGAAAATGGGCTGACCGAAGGAATTGTTGATGGTGTCGCCGGCACCTGAACGGCTGTCCACAGGCTTCTTTTGCAGCTGGATGGTGTGTCCTGAACGGATGAAGTACGTGTTGCCTTGCTCGTACACGTAAGGGACCTTGTTGGCTTCGGCCAACTGCTTGCCGCTGATTCCGAAACGGTAGGAGATCCCGTCCAGGGTGTCGCCCGCCGCGATGACGTAGCTCGTAGGGATGCCGGATGCATCCTCGGTGGCTTCTCCCGTGGCACCAGTGATTGGCCCGGGTCCCGGGATGAGGCGGAGCTTGGTTCCGGATCCGAGTGGCGTGTCAGCTACGACTCCGTTGAAGCCGGCAAGCTTCGCGGAGGAGAGCCCAAAGGAGGCCGCGACGTTGGTGAGGGTGTCGCCGTCGACCGTCGTGTAAAAGAGCGCGTTGCCGAAGGAATCGGCAACGGTGTCGCCCAGCGCAGCCGGGGCGTCGTCGGCAGAGGACGCTCTGGGGGCGGACGCCGCAGCCGTGGGTGCGTCGGCAGCGGAGTCTGTGGGCGAAGCCTCGGCGGGCACCGGCGGATTCAGGTCACTGGGTGCATCCTGCGAGGTGCACGCAACCAACCCGGTGGAAAGAACCACCGCGACCAAGGCAGCCTTGAACCTGAATTTCACTATTCCCCCAATACAGCGTGCCGCGGCGTCATGCCCGGCAACCATTCGAGCATACTGCCGCGCTGGTCATCCGCCGCTCAGGTCTTCCGCCGCTCAGGTCATCCGCTGGTCAGGCAGCCGATACACGGACACGTGGCTGCGGGACTCTGCAGTGAACTCGCTGCGATCCCAATCGGCCCAACGGGATTCGAGCTCGAAGCCGGCTATCCGTGCCATGAGGTCGAGTTCGGCCGGCCAGATGTAACGGTGTGGAGTCCGCCCGATCTGTGCTTCGCGCCCGTCCGAAAGTTCGGGGCCGAACTGCACGTGGTGTGAGATGACGTGCTGCCGAAGAACGTCGTAGGTGTCCACCAGGAGGTACCCTGGCCGGCTCACTTCCACTGTCCCGCCGTGCCCGGGCGGCAGTGAACGCAGCTGCGGTACCCAGAGCTCGACGACGAACCGGCCGCCGGGTGCCAAGTGGCGGGCAGCGTTGTGGAAACACCGGACTTGTTCCTCCTGTGTCAGGAGATTGGCGATGGTGTTGAAAACCAGGAATGCCAACGTGTAATCGGCACCTATCGAAGCCTCGGCCATATCGCCCTGGACCACCGGGATGCGTTCCTCCCCCACTTTCTCGCGCAGGCGCGCGATCATCGCGTGGGATAACTCAATACCGCTGACCGGCACCCCCGCTTCCTGCAGCGGTATTGCAACCCGTCCGGTACCAATGGCAAATTCGACGGCGGGACCGCCCGCCGCAAGTTCCGACAAGACCTCAACAGTGGGACCAAGCACCCCAGGGGAGAACATTCCCTCGCCGGGAGTGTCGTACTGCTTTGCGGCATGGTGGTCCCAGAGCTGTTGCTGGTTGATCATGCTGCGAGTATCGCAGGCGACGGCGGGCAGATTGAAGGGGTCCACCCCCACCTATGCTTGTGGAATGGGAAAAGAGACCGTGGACCATAAGGCCTTGGCCGCCTGCATGATCGACATCTCGTCCGACATCCGGCGCAAGTCGCTCAACGAGACCGGCCTGCCTCCCATTTCGAACGGCATGCTCGAGATACTGCGGGTTGTTGAATCGCATCCGGGCATCACCGTTGCCGAGGTAGCGGCCCGGCTCGGCAGGCAGCTGAGCAACGTGAGCTCGCAACTGCGCGAGCTTGTGGCGGTCGGGATGGTCACCCGGGTCAAGGATGCCACGGACAAGCGTTACGTCTCCCTCCACCCAACAGACGAGTCCCGGCGGATCAAATCGCTCCTGGAGGGTTCTTGGGCGGACGCCCTCAACGCCGCGAGCGCCCGCCTGCTTCCGGAAGAACGGGAGCAGATCGCGGCGAGCCTCCCGGCGTTGGAGCGGCTGGCGTCGTTCCTGGCCGAGCCTGAACAGACGCCTGCGCCAGTTGTCACTGCCGGGGTTGGCACGCCTCCCCGGGACCGAAGCGGAACCAGTCCGGGAGCGCTGCGGTAAAGGAATCACGAATCCCGGGCGCGTTGGTTACGGTCCAATCCACCCGGCCCTTTACTTCCACTTCCTCCTTGTCCCACTCGAACCAGTTGATCATCTTGAGTTGCGGGAATTGCTGATGCGTCCCGGGGCTGAAGAGCTGGCTCCACCACGCTTCCTTGATGGCGGCTTCGGACTCGCCACCGGCTGATGGTGCGAAGAGGGCGGCCGTCTCAGGGATAGCCACGGGTTTGCCACGTTGGGTGCCGTATACGCCGTAGAAATCCGGGAGCAGGCTGTCATCACCATTGGCACCGCGGTAGTTTCCGGTGAGTTGGTCGGCAAACTTGCGGGGTTCGGGGAGTTCATTTTCACCCCATGGATATGTGTTGCCCCAGTGGTACAGCGACATGCCGACCCAGTCCACAGCGTCATCGCCCGGGTAGTAGGGCGCGTAGGAGTCATCGTCCATGGTCAGTGCGGAGTCGCCGTTGGTGTCCAGGGCGGCAAATTCCGGCGTGCCTGGTTTAGCTTCGAACTGCCCACCGGCGAAGGGGTAGCCGCCGCCGTAGTTGGGAGCCCACATCATTGCCGACCCTGGCGCGGTGGAGTGCACGGCGTTGGCAAGCGTCTGGAATGCTTCCTTATACGCTTGGGGCTGCTGGGACCAGGCGTACCAGGAACCGTTCATCTCGTGGGCGAACCGCACGATGACGGGGACACCGTCGTCGTTGAATTCGGCGAGGTCCTTCGCCAAGGCTGTGGCGGTTTCCTCAGTGATGGTGGCAAGTCCATTGTGCGGTTCCAGCGTCAAAAGCATCATCTGGCCGTCGGCTCGAATCTGTTCTACTGCCCGCCGGAGATCATCCTCGTCCTTGGTAGTCAGCGGAAAGCCTGTGAACGAGACGCTGACTGCCGGTTTGTGGCCCAGGTCCTTGGCGAAATCGGCCAGCGATTTGTTATGCCAGTCCAGGTTTACGCCGAACAGTGCGCCGGACTCCGGAGCGAGGGCAGCCCGGGGAAGGACTTCGCAGGCTTTCAACCCGGATGCGGTTTGGGCTTGCTTTTCCGTCAGGCCATTTGCGAAGTTCACTGCCGCAATTCCAAGGACTGCCAGACCAATCACAGCAGGCAAGGCAAAGGCCCGCCACAGTTCGGCGCGGTTAGCCTTCCGGGCATCCCGACCCGCTTCCGGTTGTTCCCCCACGATAAATCCCAACCCTTTCCCGCCTGCGGTTTTCCCCATCCTAGTAAGGTGCCTGCCTTTGATGGAACTGGGACGCATCTCACTGTCTGATCGCTTACGCCTGCACCTCAAAGTACTTATACTTTTATAAGTATTACTACTTTCAAGAATGGGTGACGCGTGGCATCACAAGTACTGGGGACATCGGGCACTCAAGCCCCAACAAGCAACGGGACCCCACCGGGCGGAAAAAACAGCAAAAGCATCGGCTGGCGAGCCCTCCCCTTCCTGGCCCTCGCCCAGTTCATGGTGGTCCTGGACGGCACCATCGTGAACCTGGCACTCCCCCGGCTCCAGCTGGAAATGGGCATCAGCGACTCCACCCGCTCATGGGTGGTCACGGCCTACGCCCTGGTTTTCGGCGCCTTCCTCCTGCTGGGCGGGCGGATCTCCGACTTCTGGGGACGGAAGCGGACCTTCCTCACCGCCTCAGCAGGCTTCGCAGTGGCATCGCTCATCGGAGGCCTGGCCCAGCAGCCCTGGGAACTGATCGGCGCCCGCGCCCTGCAAGGCATCTTTGCAGCGCTCCTCGCCCCGGCCGCCCTGGCGCTCCTGACGGTGGCCTTTCCCGGCGGCAAGGACCGCGGTACCGCCTTCGCCATCTTTGGATCCATCAGTGGCGTCGGCGCAGCGGTGGGTGTCCTGCTGGGTGGCTTCCTTACCGAGTTCGTCTCATGGCGGTGGTGCTTCTTCGTCAATGTCCCCATCGCGATCATCGCGCTGATCGGCGTGTGGACTTTGGTGGGTGAAAGCAAAGCCGGAGGTTCCACCAAATACGACTGGCCCGGCGTCGTTCTTGCCGCTTTGGGCCTGGGCTCCCTGGTCTACGGCTTCGCCAACGCCGAGCACGGTTGGGGTGCAGTGGAATCCTGGGGCTTCATCGCGGCAGGTGTGCTGTTGCTGGTCCTGTTCGTCGCCGTCGAGCGCAAGGTCAAGAACCCCCTGCTGCCGCTGCACGTGGCCACCGAACGCAACCGCGCCGCTGCCTTTCTGGCCTCTTTCCTCGCCGGTGCAGTGCTGATCGGCGGCATCCTGTTTATCAACTTCTATCTCCAAATTGTCCTGGGCTTCGCGCCGTTCGCGGCCGGAATCGCGTCGTTGCCCATGACAGTGGTGCTGATCATCACGGCGGGCATCGTTGCGAAAAACCTGCCAAAACTGGGCGCCAAAATCCCGAGTGCACTTGGTCCGGTCTTCATGGCCGCAGCCATGCTGTGGCTCACCCAGGTCACGCCGGATGGGACGTATGCGGTAAACATGCTGCCTGCGTTGATCCTGATGGGCATCGGGCTGGGCCTGGTTTTTGTCCCCATGCAGAACCTCGCCCTCTTCGGCGTCGATAAGGACGACGCCGGAGTGGCCAGCGCCCTGGTCAACGCGTCACAGCAGATTGGCGGCTCGCTGGGCATCGCACTCTTCAGCGCCATCGCAGCCGCAGCCACCGTGGCCGCCGGCGGTGAGCCCCTGGCAGCGCTGACCGCGGGCTACTCGATGGTGTTCCTTTGGGCGGCCGGCGTAGCGGTTTTGATCTTACCGATCGCATTACTCCTGATCAGGATCGATCGTAAAACCTTCAGCGGAACAGGCGATACCCCGCACGTCCACTTGGGCTAGCTGCACGGCGCCGGCGCCGGCGCCGCGGGTGGCCGCGGGCGCTGGCGCCGCATCGCGGGTGCCGCATCGCGGGTGCCGTCACCGCGTTGCAAGTGGCGGCGCCGCGTCCGGGGCAACGTCGTCGATTTCCGCCTGCTGGGCCACACCAGGAATGGTTATTCATCCCGCCGGCGCGGGGGCGGTTTCCAAGCGGGTGATGCGGTCCGGGAGGGGCTTCGGGATGACGCCCGGCCAGGAACCGTCACGCTTGAAGTTCATGAGGTTCCGGGCCCCTTCGGGGTCGTCAGCGCTGAGTGGGATGATGACGGTGCTGTGTTGCGACGGAGTGGCCGAGGTCTTTGGGCTGACCCAGGCCGAGCCAACAGCTGCGGCTGCAAGGTCGAAAAACGGCTCCCCGTCAGCGGTACTCGCGCTGATCTGGATCTGGGTGTTCGGCATGTAGCCTTCCCCCACAGCCCAAACGTTGCGGATGATGTAGTCGATGAGCAAGTCGCCGTAGACGAGGGCGTATCCGGGTTCAATGGCGAACGCCACGGCGTACCCGGTGTTTCCCTTCACGTTCGGCGGCCCTCCGCCGGTAAAGCTGGTGACCGAAATTCCGGGGATGGCATCTATGGCCCCGCGGGCTTCGGCGATGGTCTGTCCACTGTCCGCGTCGTGTGGGATGGACTGTGAGGACGCCTCGGACAATGGCACCGGAGCGGCACACGAGACGAGCGCCAGAAGGATAGCGGCAATCAGGGCAGCCTGGGTAGCGGTTCGGTTGGCGCGGCTCATTGCTCCACTATGTATTCATTGATTTTGAATCCGAGGCCGACCCGCCGACGCGCTCCGGCACGTTGGTTGGCAGCAGGCAATGACCGGATCCCACCGCAAACCGAACGATACTGGGATCATGCACAATCAAGAGCTGCACTACCTGCACGGCTTGGACGAGTTGCTGGCGGACCCCGAATCCCTGACCATGGCGAGGGTAGCGGAATATCTGGCCACAGTTCGCGTGGCAACTGCGAACTGGTTCGGTCGGACCGGCCGCGCCGAACGTTCGGCCTGGATCGATCGTGACGGCACGGGCTGGCGCGTGTGGGACACTGACGAGCGCGCTGGGATCATGGACTTCTCAATACTTCGCACCGAGTCGGAAACAGAGGCGCTCGGCAGCTTTCTCCGCCGGGCCCGGCATCACTCCGATCTAGACAAAACGGCGGTCCGGCGCGGCTTTTAACGCAGGCCGGGTCGCTTCACTGGTCGGCCAACATGGGGTCGGTCCATAGGAACGGTGCCGCGTCTGGAGCTCATCACAAGCCCGCCGCCACAGCCCGCGGAACGGAATTGTAGATCACGACGGCGGCAGCCTTACGTAATGATTGACATGACATAACTCACATTCTGTAAGCTGATTTCGTAGTCAGGCAACGGCTTCCTTCGCTCTACCCCGGGGAGGTCCCCCATGGCCCCGAATTCACTCAAGGCCGAGAATCTCATGGCCCACGGCGTTGCGCTCTCGGCAGCCAGTATCGCCAGACGACGAGCCGCTGCACAGCACGGAAACCACAACGCGGCAAACAAGCCCGATGCCCTCCTTGGAGCGATAGCAGTCCGGCAGCTGTTCCACCGCTGGCCGTTGGTGCCGTCCCGTGAACTGGAACGCATCCGCCACGTCCTCATTCACTGCGACCAGCTCGGCTCACCGGATACACATCACTTGTCCGAACCGGCACAGGCGCTGCTGGACCTGATCAACTGCGAGCTGGAGCGCAGGCGTTTAGTGGGGGTCCAGGGCGTAGTGGGGGTCCAGGGCGTAGTGGGGGCCCAGGGTGCCGACGGGAGCCGGCCGGCTGATTTGGATCTGCCTGCCAGTGGGGACCAGCCTGCCAGTGGGGATCCGTCTGCCGGCGGGGATCACATCAGCTCCGACGTCGCCTAGTACGGGCATTGGTATCTGCCGGAATGGACTGCTCCACTTCCCGCATGTGCTGCCGCAGTTCCAGCACACGGTGGCCCACTTCCCGGCACGCGCTGCTCCCCCTACTTGTTTGTGGTGGTCCGCATGGACGCCTGAAGCTCGCGGAGTTCCGCGAGGACGGCTGAACAGTGGGCGCAGCGTTCAGTGTGCTCCCGGACCCTGGCTTGGGCGTTTCCGCGCAGTCCGTTTCTGACATACCTGCCCAGGTATCGCAGGTATTCGGTGCAGGACTGGACAGTGGCCTGGCCGACGTGCTTCTGCAGGTACATCTGGCGGAGGCCCTCGCGCGCCCGTATGGCCAAGGCGGAGAGCGCATTCGGGGTCAGGCCAAGAAGCGGACCAGCCTGCGCGGGTTTCAGTCCTTCGACGTCGACGTACCAGAGCACGTCCTGCCAGCGCCTGGGCAGCTCGCGGAAAGCACGCACCAAAATGATGGACTCGTGGGTCCCAAGGACGTGGTCGTCGCCGGAAAAAGCAAAGGCATCCACGGTACCCGAGTCGATCAGGACCAGCCTTGTTGCCTTCTGGTTCTTCCGGTGGGCCATCCGCCGGATTGTGGTCAACAGGTAGGACCGGAACGACTCCACCGGACCGCGGCCCTCAACGATCGCTTGGAAGACGGCGGCGAACGCTTCGCCCACAATGTCTGCGGCATCGCTGGGGTTGTCTGATTCCGCGCGGGCCACGAAACCTCCCACCCGCCGGTAACGGATGAACAGTTCGCCGAAGGCGGCAACGTCACCGCCACGAACCAATGCCAGCAACTGTTGGTCGTTCAATGGTTGGGCGGAAGCAGGGTCACCGCGGTTTGGGCAGGGCAGGGCTTGGGCGGACATGACGGCCTTTCAGGGTAGGGAGGGCATGGATCAGGGTTGGAGGGAACTGCTGTTCTGCAGCCCTGATGAGGGCGCAGTCAAGGAAGGCCCCGCCCAATGCGCAATGTCCGGCATCGGACGGGGCCGCGTGAAAGGTGCTGAAATACCCCCGCAAGTACCCCCGGCTGGTACCTCCGCCTAGTACCTCCGCCTGGTACCCGGCTAGTACCTCCGGCAGTGGGGGTAGTCGGTTACGGGAGGGCCGCTACGACGTCGATCTCCACCAGGAAGTCTCCCAGGAACGAACCCACGGTGGTCCGCGCCGGGTAAGGGGCAACGACGTACTTTTCGTAGACGGCGTTGAAGCCGTCGATGTCACGGCGTGGGTGATGCAGGTGCACGGTGGCTTTGACCACGTGGGAGAAGTCCAGGCCGTGCGCGCCAAGTACTTTGGCCAGGTTCTCCATGGCCCGGATGGTCTGTTCCTCGATGGTGATTCCTACGCGCTCGTCCGTAGTGGGATCGTGGGGCGTCTGGCCGGCGGTGTACAGGAATCCGTTGGCCACGATGGCCTGGGAGTAAGGGCCGGCCGGGCTGGGTGCGAGGTCGGTGACCACCTGGTGACGCGTCATGTTGGTGATGCCTTTCGTTAAGCGGAGGGGACGTGTGCTGCGGAGGGAACGTGTGCTGCCGAACGCACACTGGACAAATGTTTGGGGGTTACAGAACTTTTGAGAGAAATGCCTTGGTGCGGTCGTGTTGGGGGCTGCCCAGGACTTGCTCGGGTGGACCGCTTTCCACCACTACGCCGCCGTCCATGAACACCACTTGATCGGCAACCTGGCGCGCGAAACCGAGCTCGTGCGTGACCACCACCATGGTCATTCCGGCCTCCGCCAGGGACTTCATCACGTCCAGGACTTCGCCTACCAACTCCGGGTCAAGGGCCGAGGTGGGCTCGTCGAAGAGCATCAGCTTGGGCTTCATGGCCAGTGCCCTGGCGATCGCGATGCGCTGCTGCTGACCGCCGGAAAGCTCCTGCGGGTAGGAGTGGCCGCGGTTGCCCAAGCCCACCCGGTCCAGCAGCACCTGCGCCTCCACCACCACTTCACGGCGGGGCCGGCCCAGAACATGCACGGGTGCCTCGATGATGTTCTCCAGCACGGTCATGTGCGGGAAGAGGTTGAAGCGCTGGAACACCATGCCGGCATTGAGCCTCGAGCGGGCTGTCTGGCGCTCCTTCATTTCGTAAAGCTTCCCGTTGCGCTCGGTGTAGCCCACCAAGTGCTCGTCGACGTAAAGCCGTCCGGCGTCAACTTTTTCAAGGTGGTTGATGCACCGCAGGAACGTGGTCTTGCCGGAACCGGACGGGCCGATCAGGCAGGTCACCGATCCCTTTTCAACCCTGAGGTCAATGCCTTTCAGGATTTCGATAACACCAAAGTTCTTCCGGACGCCCCGGGCTTCCACCATGGCCGTTGTCATCATGCTGTCCTTGTCCTGGGCTTGCGGATCCGTCGCGGTGCTGCATCAAAGCCGCGCCCGTACCTGCGTTCGAGTTTGTTTTGGAAGAAGCTCAGGACGGTGGTCATGAGCAGGTACCAGAGGCTGGCAACAATGAGCAGCGGGATGGTTTGGTAGTTGTTCGCGTAGATGATCTGGGCTGAGTAGAGAAGGTCGGAGATCGCAAGGACGCTCACCAGGGACGTGCCCTTCAGCATGGAGATGACCTGGTTGCCGGTGGGTGGCAGCACCACGCGCATGGCTTGCGGCAGGATCACCCGGCTCATGAGCTTCCCGCCGCTCATGCCCAGTGCACGGGCGGCATCGTATTGTCCCTTGTCCACGGAACCGATGCCGCCACGGATGATTTCGGCCATGTAGGCTGCCTCGTTCAAGGACAACCCCAGGAGCGCGGCCCCCAACGGGGAGATCAGGACGTTCGCTGATCCGAGGACCACTGACGGTCCGCCGAACGGAAGCCCGAAGGCAATCACCGGGTAGAGCGCTGCAATGTTGTACCAGAAGATCAACTGGACCAGCAGGGGCGTACCCCGGAAGAACCAGATGTAGCCGCGGCTGATGGTGCTCAGGATGGGGTTGTCGGAGAGTCTCATGATCGCCAGCAGCGTGCCAAGGGCGATACCCACCGTCATGGACACCACAGTGAGCACGATCGTCAGCCCGGCGCCGGCCAGGATCTGCGGGGCGAACAGGTAGGAGGCCACCACGTCCCACCTGTAGCGCTGGTTGACTGCGACGTCCCACGCGGCCCCCAGAGCCAGCAGGACGAGGACCACAGCCAGGACCAAACGCACAGGATGTTTCAAGGGCACCACGGGAATCGCATCACCGGAAACCACCGCTGCGGAGTCCTTGGTATCTGGAGTTGAGGGTTGCTGCTGCATAGCCACTGCCTCTTTATTGGGAGTTTTCACTACTGGGTTCGAATTCAACTACTGCGCGACGTTGACGCGGGCTTCGGTGATGGCACTGGTTTCAAGCCCGTACTTCCCGAGGACCTTGATGTATGAGTCGCTCTTGATCACGGCATCCAGTGCGGCGGAGACGGATTTCACCAGGCCGGATTCCTTCGGCACGCCCACCCCCACGGGAGCGAACTCGTAGGTGTGGGCAATCTCGATCTGCGGATTTTGGGTGGCGGCAAAGTTCAGGATGGGCGAGTCGGCCAGCACAGTGTCCAGTCGTCCGCTGCCCAGCGCAGAAATCGCCTGCCGGGTGTCCTGGAATTCACTCTTCTGGATGGCGTCCTTGCCGGCGGCAGCACAGGCAGCGTCGTAGTCGGGAACGTTGACGGTCAGCTGGTAGGAGCCGGTCAACAGGCCAACCTTCTTGCCGCAAAGCGCGTTCTGGTCCTTGATGCCTGCGGGATTGCCCTTGGGTACGGCGATCGCGCTGCCGATCTGCATGTAGTCGACAAAATCCAGGACTTCCATGCGTTTCTCCGTGGGGGTCATGGAGGAAACGGTCATGTCATAACGGTTTGCCGCCAGGCCGGGAATGATGGAGTCGAAGTTAGCCACCTGGATCTCCACCTTGACACCCAATGCCTGGCCGATGAGGCGGGCCACGTCCGGGTTGGTCCCGGTCATTTCCTGCGTGCCTTCACGGTAGAACTGGGTTGGCTGCTCGTTGGTGGGGATGGCCACGCGCAGCACTTTGGATGTCTTGATGGATTCCGGAAGGAGCTCGACGGCGGCCTGGTTCACTTCCAGCGCGGGCACGCCTGTGCCTGCTGCTGCGGTTCCGCCGGAAGAGTCCGACGCCGGTGCGTTGCCGGCGGGGTTGCATGCCGTCACTGCCAGCATGATGGCTGCTGTCACAACGACGGCGGGTAAGGCACGTTTGGTGCAGCGGGGTGCGGAGACATTCGTCATCAGGGAGTCCTCAGGTGTGCAAGGCCCATGGGGTCGGCCTTGGGGGTTGGTTGGGTGCGGGTGAAAGCTTCATTGCGGTGCCGGATCAGGTCCCGGACTTCGGTACGCAGTTCTTCAACGGTGGATACTCCCAGGAGCATCATGGTGCGGGTGATTTCGGATCGGAACATTTTCAGGACGTGGGCCACGCCGGCTTCCCCGGCGGCCGCAAGCCCGTAAAGATAGGGGCGCCCGATAGAGCAGGCATCAGCACCCAGCGCCAGGGCCTTGACCACGTCCGAACCCCGGCGGATGCCGCCGTCGACGATGATTTCCAGCTGCCCGGCAGCCCTGTCCACGATGTCGGGAAGGACATCCAGCGCAGTGGCCATGTGGTCCAGTTGCCGTCCGCCGTGGTTGCTGACCTGGATGGCGTCGATGCCCAGCGCAACAGCCAGCGCGACGTCGTTCGGATTGACCACACCTTTGAGGATGATCGGCCCGTTCCAGCGTTCGCGCAGATCCTGGATGTCGTCCCAGTCCGTGGGTTCGTAGGAACCGGCCAGCAGCGTGCGCCACATGTCCGGGGAGCTGGCCAAAGGACCCTCCGGGGTGTCGGCATCGAGGTTGGGGAAAGCTATGGCGTCGTTGGCCAGGAACCCCAGCGCCCAGGCAGGGTGCAGCATTCCTTCCACCACGGTTTTCGGTTTGATGGACGGAGGTGCGGTAAACCCGTTGCGGTAGTCCCGCTCCCTGTGGCCGATGGCCCGGCAGTCAACGTTGACCAGCAGGGCTTCGTAGCCGGCCGCGGACACGCGGTCCAGGACGGCCTGCAGCAGCGCTTTGTCCGGCGTGGGCTCCAGGTTGAACCACCGGCGGAGGCCCGGCGCAGCGGCACTGACATTTTCCATGGTGGTGGTGCTGAGGTGGGCCAAGCCGTAGGGAATGCCATCGGCGAGCGCGGCCCGGGCCGCCGCGGACTCACCCTGGGGGTGGAACAGGCGCGTCCCGCCTGTGGGCGAGAGGGTCACCGGCATGGAGACGGGTCCGCCCAAGAGCGTTGAGCTGAGGTCCAGGTTGTCCACGGATCCCCACTTGGGAAGGAAGGACCACTCATCGAACGAGGACCGGTTGCGCCGGAGCGAAACCTCGTCCTCGCCCCCTCCTTCGATGTAGTCGAAGATGCTTTTGGGAAGGCGCTTGGCTGCCAGCTTCCGCATGTCCTCCACGCTGTAGCATTTCCGGGCCAGGCGCTCCCCGGTGGAGCGGGCCGGTCCCTGCACCGAGGCGAGTGCCTTGATGTCCTTGAATTTCATGGGAGTCCTCTGGGTTCATGCCGGGCTTACCGCCCAGCTCCTTTCCCAATAGTGACGTAGATCTCATGTCCTCTATATGTGAAATCCTCCACAAGATCACAAATAGCCCTGTGATAACGTCCAGCTATGGACGCAGCCCAGCAACCCGGGATCCAGCAGGCGGCAGTACGGCTCTCCGATTGCATCCAGCTGATGCAAGCGGACCTGGTCAACGCCAACCCCACCCCGGAAAACCTGGGCCATCCCGTATCGGACGTGCTGATGTACGATCCCCTGGACCACTGGTCCAGCGTGGATGACCGCATCATCCTTGCCGTCGGATGCACCTACGGCTCACCGGACTTCGATCAGCTCCTCCACCGGGCAGCGAACAGCAACGCCGCGGCAGTGATCGTCAAAGCGCATGGCGCAAAGATGGAGCAGCTCCGTTCAGCCGCCCTGGACTATGGACTGTCCGTGCTGGTAGCACCGGATGACGCGGACTGGACCCGGCTGGTGGCACTGGCCAGGGCCTCCGTCATGGGTGCCGCAGCCGACTCAGTGGCCGGGGTCCGGCTGGGAGACCTCTACGCTTTCGCCAACGCCGCGGCGTCCATCACCAACGGCGCCGCCAGCATCGTGGATCCGCTGGGCCGCATCCTTGGCTACTCCACCCTGCCGGGCCAACCCATCGATGAGCTGCGGCGCATCACTACGCTCACCCTGGAAGAGACCACCCCTCCGGCGTTCGACCAGGATTTCAAGATCGTCTACGCGGCCCCGGGAGCGGTGCTGGTGCCGGCGCCCGAGGACGGCATGGCCCGCCTTGCGCTCGCCGTCCGGGCTGGAGGCGAGCTGCTGGGTTCCATCTGGATCATCGATCCCGGCGAGGAAAACCGGGCAGCTGCGCTTAACGCACTGGACCGGATGGCGCCGCTGGCCGGTTTGCACATGCTGCACGCCCGCTCCGCTTCGGACTTCGGGGAGCGACGCAACGCGGACCTGATCCGAACACTCATGGACGACACTCCGCACGCCGCGTTCGCCGCCGCCCAACTGGGACTGGACACTGCCAACGGGCTGGCCGTAGCAGCGTTTTCGATTGTCCGCCCGGAGACCGGAAGCCTGGAATCCGTCCGTGACATCCACCGGCTCCTGCATCTGGTGACCACGGTGTGCAATGTCCAGTTCGGCACCGGCCACAGCGCTCTGCTGGGTTCAGTGGTTTATGCGCTCCTGCCGGGCGGCAAGGGGAACTCGCCCCGGGCGGTGCATGGACGGATCATCCAGGAAATCCAGGCGTACTCGCACACCATCAGCTCCTACCCGGTCATCGCCACGGTAGGGGGCATCGCCGATGGCATTGAGGATCTTCCCCGATCCCGGTCCGAGGCAGTCCAGACGCTGAACCACCTGCTGAACCTGCACACCCGCAGCGGGAAGGGCCGGGGTGCCGGCAACTCGCGCAGTGGGAACGCACGGGTGTCCGGGAATCCGCCGGGGGTTGCCCTCTATGAGGACTTCCAGATCCCATTGAACCTGATCAAAGTGGGGGCGTTCATCGAGGAGAACGGGCTGGACGGCACGGATGAGATCGCCAGGATCCAGGCACGGGATGCCGAGCAGCAAACAGACTACCTGGACACCCTCCGCGCCTATCTGGCGAGCAACGGCAACATCTCGGCCATGGCCGCACAACTCCATGTCCACAACAACACGGTCAGGTACCGCGTGACCCGCCTGGCCGAGGACTTCAACCTGGACCTGGCGGATCCGCAGAAACGGCTCTGGCTGTGGCTGCGCCTGACCACCATGGACCTGGCCTCGAAGTGAGCCCGGTTCACAGTTATCCCACGCAGCCCGCGCCTTAGCGGATGATGGGAAGTCCCGCCGTCGGGAAGAGGCTGGGGAAGATCGACGGCGGTGGCACCGGTACCGTTTCGAGCGGAACAGTAACGGTGTCGGCGCCCACGGTGACCACGTGTTCCCGCACCTCAATGCGCAGGGGTTCGTCACTGTAGCCGGGTCCGGAGACGAGCGTGAGCCCGATTGAACCCTGTGCCAGGTCCACGGCCAGCAGCCGTCCCTGGACCTTGAGCCGGAACGACAGCCCTTCCCATTCCACGGGAAGGCGCGGATCGAAGCGCAGCACCTCGCCCTGGTCCCGCATGCCGGCGAAACCACAGACCAAGGAGCTCCAGATCCCTCCGGTGGAGGCGATGTGGACGCCGTCGATCGTGTTGCCGTGCGAGTTGTCCAGGTCGATGAACAGTGCCTCGGTGAAGTGCTGGAGCGCGACGTCGCCGTAGCCCACCTCGGCGGCCATGATGCCCTGGACACAGGCGGACAAGGTGGAGTCGCCTGTAGTGATGGGATCGTAGAAGTCGAAAGCGCGCTGCTTTTCCTCGGCCGAGAAGTCCTGCCACTGAAGGAACATCGCCAGTACGGTGTCGGCCTGCTTGAGGACCTGGTGCCGGTAGATCACCAGCGGGTGGAAGTTCAGCAACAACGGGTACTTGGACTTGGGGGTGTTCCAGTCCCACGGCTCCAGTGTCATGAAGTCGTTGTCCTGGCTGTGGAGCTGCAGGTGCGGATCGTAGGGCAGGGACATCCGTTCGGCTGCCTGGCGCCACACCAAACGCTCCGTGTCGGCAATGCCTTCGTGTTCCAACGCAGCGGCGGCACGAAGGTTAAAGCGGGCCATCACGTTGGTGTACAGGTTGTCATTGACCACGGCCGTGTACTCATCCGGGCCCGTGACGCCGTGGATGTGGAACATGCCGTCCTTGCCGAAGAAGCCCAGCGATGCCCACATGCGGGCTGTCTCGATCAGCAGGTCCGCACCCAGTTCGTCGCGGAAGGTGGCATCGGCGCTGGCCCATTCGTAGCGGTTGGCTGCAAAGGCGATGGCCGCGGCAATGTGGAACTGGGCAGTTCCGGCCGCGTAGTAGGCGCTGGCTTCAAGGCCGTTGATGGTCCGCCAGGGGAACAGAGCACCGTCCACGCTGAGTTCCTTGGCCCGTACCCGCGCATCGGGCAGCATGGCGTGCCGTGATTCCAGGACTTTCCGGGCACCACAGGGGTTGGTGTACGTCAGGTACGGCAGGAGGTAGATCTCCTGGTCCCAGAAGTAGTGGCCCTCGTAGCCGGAGCCGCTCACGCCCTTCGCCGGGATGCCAGCCACCCCTGCACGCGCGGTGGCCTGTGCCAGCTGGAAGAGTCCCCAGCGGACCGCCTGCTGCATTTCGGGCTGGCCACCGACCAGGATGTCGGCCGTGGTCCAGTACTCGTCGTAATGCGCCTTGCTCTGGGCCAGGATGTCCGCGAACGGCACCAGGTTCGCTTCGGCGTCGGCTGCCAGGCTTTCGCCCCGGTCTTCGGCGTTAGAGGACCCGGCCACCACGTAACTGACCGTTTTCTCCAAACGGAACGTCTCGCCGTCGTGGATTGCCAGAACGTAGCGGACGGATGAGTCGTCCTCGCCCACCAGGGTCTCGAACGGCTGGCCTTCGGCCGAGATCCAATGGTCCACGGCCATGGCGACGCGCTGGCGCGATTCGGAGGTCTCCCAGGCGAGGCGCAGGGAGCCGTCGGCACCTTGAAGGTGCAGGGGCAGCAGCACACGCCCGGCGTGCCGGCCCGAACGGCGGGGGTCGTGGGCCGAGTGGTCCTCCACAGGCTGGTCCTGACGGTTCACGATGCCGGAGGTGATGTCCGCGGACACCACCCGGTCAGCCGTCAGAGACAATTCCAGGCCCAGGCATCCGCGCGAATCGAACCCGACTGCGCGTCGCTCCACCGTGGTGACGGTAGCGCCCGAGCGGCAGGCCCAGGTGATGGATTCTTCGTAGATGCCTGTGGAAAAGTCGACGCTGCGGTGGTAGTCAACCACGGCAGACTCCGCCAGGCTCAGGGCTTCGCCATCAATGGAAACCGTGAAGTTGTTGGCATCGGGAACATACACAATCCGCTGGCCGGTCCGGGCAAAACCGTAGGCATTCTCGGCATGCTTGATATCCCAGATCTCGTGGAAACCGTTGATGAACGTACCGGGAAGTTCGGAATCGCCCGCTGTTGAATGCGAGCCGCGGATGCCAAGGTGGCCGTTGCCAAGCGCGAACAGCGTTTCCAGCGTCCCCTCGTCACCGGGGACGTGGATATTCTCCACGAGCTTCCAGGGCTCGCAGGGGAAGCGCAGCCGATCGGTGCTGATGAGTGCCATGGGCGGTTGAAGTCCTTCGAAAAAGTAGGGTCAGAGAAGATCGTTGAGGTCGTCGACCACCAGCGTGGCGCCGGCGTCGAGCAGTGTCTGGCGGCCCGCCCCGCGGTCCACACCGATCACGGCGTAAAAATTGGCGCCTGCGCCGGCTTGGACGCCGGACACCGCGTCCTCCACCACAATGCATTCCTCCACAGGCACGCCCAGCAGGCCCGCGCCATAGACGTACGTGGCCGGGTCCGGCTTACCGGGAAGTCCGACGGCGGCAGCCACCTGGCCGTCCACCACCACCTCGAAGTGGTGGTCCAGGCCGGCGGCCTTCAAGACAGCCGGCGCGTTCCGGGAGGACGAAACTACCGCCACCTTCAATCCAAGCTCCAGCGCGGCGTTGATGAACTTGACCGACCCCTCGTAGGGTTCAACACCGCGGGAGTTGACGATCTCGTTGAAGATGGCGTTCTTGCGGTTGCCCAGGCCCTGCACGGTCTGGTTCGCGGGGTCGTCGTGGACCGGGCCTTCGGGCAAGGTGATGCCACGGGATGCCAGGAAATCACGCACGCCGTCGAACCGCGGCTTGCCGTCAATGTGGTCGAAGTAGTCACTCTCCCGATACCCCTGCGGGTGACCGGCTTTGGCCAGATAGTCATCGAAAAGCTCCTGCCACGCATGCTCGTGCACCACGGCAGTGGGCGTCAGCACGCCGTCGAGGTCGAACAACAGTGCTGAAGCGCCTGTCCAGGCATTACGAAGATCAGTCATGTGCAGTAATCCGTTCAGCGCTTGTGGCGCGTGGTTTTGCGTTCGATGAGCTTGGTATCGAGCAGATGGTTGGAGGGCTGGTGGGGGGTTTCGGTATTCAGGAGTCGTTCGCACAGCAGGTTCGCTGCGAAGGCGCCTTGGTCTGCCACGGGCTGCGCCACGGTGCTCAACCCAAGGAACCCACTCATGGGGTGGTTGTCCATTCCGATCACTGACACGTTCTTGGGCACGGATAAACCGTATTCGCGGAGCGCCTTCAACGCACCGAACGCGGCTTCGTCGCAATGTGCGAACACCGCCGTGGGGCTCGCGCCGCGGGCGATGAGTTCCGTCATTGCCCGCCGGCCGTCATCGATGCTTGGCCCCGCACACACCACAAGGTCCGGGTGGACGGTGAGGTGGTGTTCATCCAGTGCACGCTTGAAGCCACGGAACCGTGGAGTCTCCGTCGCAACCGGGTGTTCATTGCTCGAGAGAACGGCCAAGTCCCAATGGCCCAGCCCCAGCAGGTGTTGGGTTGCCTGCCAGGCTGCGTGTTCGTCATCGATAGCTACATTGTCCCACGGAACATTTTCCATGCCCACGCTGGCTATCGCCAGTCCGCACGCCTCCAACGCGGCCACCTCGCCGGGCACCAGGTCCATGGTGAGCAGGAGGAGCCCGTCCACTCTCTGCGCGAGGTTTCCCAGGTCTGCGAAGAACTGCCGCCGCACGCTGTCCTGGTTGCGCAGGCTGATCAGTACGGTGTCATAGCCGCTGTCGCCGAGGACTTCCTCAGCTGCCTCCACGGCCTGGGCGAAGAACCAGGACGTGGCAGTGGGTGCCACGATGGCCACTGAACCCGCCCTGCCGGCCGCCGGCCTGGACGCTGCAGCCAGAGCCTTGTAGCCCAGCTTGGCGGCAGCACCGGCTGCCTGTTCTTGTTCCCGTTCGGAAACGTTCGGGAGGTTCCTGAGGGCCCGGGATACCGTGCAAATGGACAACCCGGAGAGGACGGCCACGTCCTGGATTGTCGCCCTGTGAGTGCTAACCATGCAACACGGCCTCAGCCCTTTCCACGCTCGCCTAACGCCTTCGCATGCAACCCGTACCGGGTCACCAGCCAAAAGTGTAAGCGCTTACAATTTTGTCATTCAATAGAGTGCGGCCGAATGCGAAATTGTGACGCGAATCTCACCAAGAGGTTGATTCATGAGTCCGGATGCCGTCTAATCCGGGGATCAAACCCAGAACATCAACCCGTAACTTCAACCCGGAACATCACCCCAGAACTTCATCCCAAGACGTAGAACTTCAGGAACGCACTGACGTCCACCAGCTCCGGCGGTTCGATCCTGTGGCCCATCCCCGGATAAGTCCGTGCCGTCAACGCGACGTTGGCTTCCAGCCATTCCGCAGTGTGGGCGATCGCGTCCTCGTTGATCACGGGGTCGCCCTTATCCCGTCCCCAGAAGAACGGGGGCGGGCTGTCAAAGGACTCGCTCAGGGCAAGGAGGTCGTTCTCCAGCACAAAGCCGGACAGGCCCACCGTGGCCTTGAAGGCCTGGGGCCGCAACCGCAGGAGCGTACTGGCCATGGCCATGCCCTGCGAATACCCCAGCAGGCTCACGCTGCTGTGATTGTCCTTGACCGAGTTGATCCAGTTGAACACCGCGTTGGTGGACGCAATCACATCAGCAAAGTCGTTGGTAAGGAAGTAGTCCAACAGGAACCAGCCGTAGTCGTCGCCGATCACTTTCGGACCGCGAAGTGCAGCGCACGTGAACTCGCCGGGAAGATGCGGAAAGAGGTCCACCATGCGTTGCTCGCTGGTTCCATAACCGTGCATCATCACCAGCAGCGGAGTGCCCGCGCGCTGGCTTTCGGGCTTTGACCACACCACTGAATCCATGGGCATGAGCCTAGTAGACTGGCGCCATGACTCCGCAGGAACTGGCCAACCTGGCTCATCTGCGGCGCGCCCGCGACTTCATTGACCGCGAGTATGCGCGTCCTCTGGATGTGCCCACCATGGCCGCCGGAGCACTCATGTCCCCCGCGCATTTCTCCCGCCAGTTCAAGGCCGCCTACGGCGAATCCCCCTACAACTACCTCATGACCCGGCGGATCGAACGGGCCATGGCCCTGCTCCGGGCAGGCACCAGCGTCACGGACGCCTGCATGGAAGTCGGCTGTACGTCGCTGGGCTCCTTCAGCACGCGATTCACGGAAATCGTTGGCATCAACCCCAGCGAATACCGCTCGCGCGAACACCACGCCGTCAAGGCCATGCCTTCCTGTATCGCCAAGCAGCACACGCGGCCCGAACGAAATGGGGGCAAAACTTCGGCTCCGGTTTCGGCTCCTGATGGACTGAGCAGGATTGAAGAAGCGCCCGCGCCACAGCTGCAATAGCGTGTGATTCATGAACATTTCATTGAAGTATGCACATGTCACCGTCAACGATGTGGATGAGTCGCTCGCCTTCTACCGCGACGCCCTGGGTTTCGACGTAAGGAACGACGTCGGCTCGGACGGCCAGCGCTGGGTCACCATCGGCAGCGACGCCCAGCCGGATCTTGAACTGGTGCTTTCCCCGCCGCACGCCGGCCGTTCACAGGCCGACGGCGATGCCATCCAGGAACTCCTGACCAAGGGTGTTATGCCCATGCTGGTGTTCACCACGGATGACCTGGACGCTACGTTCGAGAAGCTCCGCGCGTCAGGAGCCGAAGTTCTCCAGGAACCCATCGATCAGCCCTGGGGACCGCGCGACTGCGCCTTCCGCGACCCATCCGGCAATATGATCCGTATCAACCAGGGCTGACGGGCTTAACGCCAGGGTTCTGCTCCGGCTGTACGCGGCCGGTTGCCGGGCTCAACCCTCGTCTTCCACGGCGGCATTACGACGGCGGCCGGTTGCCGCCGCATCCGAGGCGACCCGCCGCCGTCGTACTGTCTGCCGGTTGCCGCCGCACCCGAGGCGACCTGCCGCCGTCGTGCTGTCTGCCTGGTGTCCGTTCGCCTGCCGTGCTGTCTGCCCGCTGCCGCCGCACCCGCCGTACTTGTTCGCCCGCCGTACTTCTTCGCCTGCAGTACTTTCCCTAGTGACTCAGCACCCCGGCGTCGGACCGTTCGCCGTCCTGGTGGGTGGAGGCAATGGCGGCGGATACGACGTCGGACAACCGGCGACGCTGGCTGTACGCCTGGCGTTGCAGCCGTTCGCCGGTGCCCCGGCGGAGAATGTTCGCCACGCCTGCCCGGGCGAGGGCAAGATCACCGGTGGCTGTGAGCGCCGGGCGAACGTGTCGGAGCAGCGCGCCGGCAACATCGGCAGCGGGATAGGGGCGCTGTTCCAACGGGTGCAGCAACTGGTGGTTGGTGCCGAAGCGGCTGGCTTTCCAATTCGCCATCCGGATGACCGGCGTGAGCGTGCTTGATGCCGGTTTTCCCTGCCGCCACTCGGCCGCCGAGGTCTCCACCAAGGCCCGGGCAATCACGGCGATGGTGAGGGCGTCCTCGGCATAGAGGCACACGTCCGCTATGCGCAGTTCGACAGTGGGATGCCCTTTGGAGAGCCGGGCATCGAAGTAGATCATGCCCTCATCCAAAGGAACTCCAGTCCCCAGCAGCTCCGAGAGCATGACTTGATAGCCCTCAGCGGAACCGAAAACATCCATGGGACCCGCAGTGGGCCATCTGTTCCAAATCTGCGTGCGATAACTGGAAAAGCCTGTGTCGGCCCCCATCCAGAAGGGAGAATTGGCGCTCAAGGCCAGGAGCACGGGCAGCCAGTGCCGCATCCGGTCCAGGGCGGCTACTCCTTCGTCCGGGGATTCGATGGACACGTGGACATGGAAACCGCAGGTGAGCTGCTCACGGGAAATCAGCCCGAATTCAGTCCCCATGGCCGCGTACCGCTGGTTCCCCATGGTGGGTGTGGCGTGGAAAACGGGTGGTGTGGCCAAGGCCGCCACTCGCGCCCCCACGGCCCGCGCAGCTTTATCGGACAATGCGCGTCCGGCACGGATCTCGGCCCTGAGTTCGGCGGCAGTTCGGCAGGGCCGCGAGTTGACTTCCACCTGCTCCTGCTTGAACTCCGACTTCAGCGTCGCGTTTCCGGCACCGCTTCCATGGGCACCGCCTCCGTCTGCACCGGCGCTGTCCCCGTCCTGCGCCTCATCAAAGTGCGGGGCAGCAACGTCCAGGAGGTCTGCGGCCAGCGCCAACGGCATTCCGTCCGCGGGATCTGCGATCAACAGTTCCTCTTCGACACCAAACGTACGCATGGCCACCCCTCCCGCTGTTGGTTATTCAGAGACGGCGATCATCCAATGTGGCGTGGAACCTCCATTTGGAAACCGCAACGGCAATGCAGCACCTGCGTCTGCAAGTAGACCTCCAGAAGGCTGGGGCTTTCCGGATCATCGGTGGTCCGGGGCGCCTCAATCACCCGTTCAGTGGGGCGTCCCAAGGTCATGGGATCGCCGCAGTGGGTGCAGCTGAACCAAAGTCCTGCTGCGGAAGTGGAAAGAAATTCCCGTTGGATCTCAGGCACCAAGGCCACCAGCGGCACAGCGTGGGCATAGAACGTATCGCACTCGCTGCAGGTGTAGCTGACTTCTACTACCTCGGACCGATTCGGTTGGGCCTCAACCACCGTTTCAACAAAAATGTACGAATCAGTGCCGCATACTGTGCACCAGGGCCGCGCTCCGGTTTCACCGGTTGCGGGATCCGTCCCTCTGGCAGGTTTTGGGACGGGCAGGGATCCAAGCGTCATTGCCGTTCTCCTTTTACTTCTCCAAGGAGCCAGCATGCCTGCACGTCAGTGCCGGCCGAAAGCGGCCACGGCTAAAAGGTGCAGTTCTTGGACCATCCGTGATGGCACCAGGTGACATGAGGCTCCAAGGGCTATCTGCTTAACCCACCTAAAATGTAGATCACCAGTGGTGCGCGTCACAAGTCACGGTCTGGCCACAGGCCGGCCGGTCCTCCGGATCAGGGCTCGAAATGGGCCACGGGAGCCTGCTTGGCCACACTGGTGACCAGGGACTCTGCGACCTCACGCAGCTTCTGGTTCCGGGTGCTGGAGGCCTTCTTGAGGATCTCGAACGCTTCCTCCTGGGTACAGCGGTTCTGCCCCATGATGATGCCGCAGGCCAGGTCAATGACGGTCCGGGACTGCATGGCATCCTGGAGGTCGTCGGCGTGCTGCTGCTTTACCCCGATGCGCACGGCCAACCTCAGCGAGCGCTCCGCCTGGCTTGCGTACAGTTCACAGTTTTGGATGGTGGCGTCATCAAAGACACCGGCCTGGGGAGCAAAGAAGTTCAGCGCAGCAGTTGCGCCTTCATCCAGTTCCAGCGGCACGCAGAGTGCAGACAGGTGCCCGCGTTCCGCGATCACCGTGCAGTACTCCTTCCACCGTTCCTCGATGGAAGTGTCAGGAACGTGCACGGTGGAATGGCTTCTCATTGCCTCCAGGCACGGTCCGTCCCCGTAGGCCTGCTGGACTTCATCGATCAGCTTGGCTTCCTGGGTGCTTCCGGCCACCGTTGCGGTGCGTCGACGGCGGCTGACGGTGATCCCGCAATGGACTGGCACGCCAACAGCCCTGGACACGGCTGCCGCCGAGAAGACCGCGAGATCGCCAAGGAACCCGCCCACGTCTTCGCTGTCAATCACCAGGTCCTGCAGTTGCTCCGGCACCGAAATTTCGTCTGGCGCCGATGCAGCATCAGGCAGCGCTAATTCAACGTTCATTTCGTCCATGCCTTAGTTTACGGTCGTAGTGGTTCAGCTTGTCACCCCTTTTTGGATGCCTACAAAATCCTTGCATATGCGGTGCACCTATGTGCACAATCTAGCTAACAGTCCCCATCACAGGACCCAGGCTTTCCAGCTCATGCAGACGGGCGTCCCGCATTTTTTCGATGCAGAGGTACAGACCCATGCCGGCCCAGCCAGCGTCCAGAGTTCCAGACGAAGCCCACCAACCGCCTGATGAGCCGTTGTGGTGCCAGCGCTGCAACAACGACAAAGACCTGCTGGTGAACTCCATCCAATCGCATTACCCGCCTGCGCCCAACATGGTCGAAGTGACCTACGAGTGCAATGCCTGCAGGTACGCCTATCAGCAGGTGGCATCGGTCCAGCGCGTGGCGCTGATCCTGAACCGTCCGGGCGTGAACCAGGGCGTATTGCAGTTTGGCGGGCAGTATCTGCACTGCGGCGAGCCCATGAAAACCAAGAGTTGTGAGCTTCGCAGGATCCAGGCCCCCTTGGTCCTCAAGCCCGGCGGCCAACTGCGGATGTACGAAGTACTTATCAACACACGCATCCTCGGATGCCACTGCGGATTCCGCATGGAGATCCCGGAATGAGGATCAGCGGCCGCAACACCGTATCTGGAGCTAGCGGGAGGGATAGCATGCACACGGAATCACAGAGGAAAGAATCTTCATCCACGGCCTCACAGCTCAGGCCGGCCAACAGGCGCAAGCTTCCCGATCCGCCGGATCCGGACAACCTGCCCATCGACTACCGGAGTTCCGGCTGGGATTCCAGCCGCTACCCGTCCTCTGTCCCGGAGAGCCTGAGACCGCAGCATTCGTCGCGTCGAAGGAGCGCCTGACCATGAGCGAATTTCCTCCGGACCCGTCCTACCCTGGCCCCTCCCGCGGTCCGGGCACAGATCCAACCCGCGAGCCAGGACCTACCCCCGAGCCCGTTCCCTTGCCGGAGCCAGGGCCGCCGCCCGTTCCGGACCCCACGCCTGAACCCCCGACGCCGGGACCTGCGGTTCCGTCGCAGCCCGGCCAGGGCGAGCCACCGACTCCCTTGACCTAGGGGGGCACACCACAGACCGGATCCCGGCAAATCCCCCAGTCAGGATCCGAACAAGGGCATGCTGCGCTACAGGGAGCACGGCATGCCCTTTGTTGTGCCCGGAAGTTGCTGCGACCAAAGCGGTGAGCCCTTCAATCTTTGTTTATGTTGGTTTCTCTTGACTTACCAACATAAACAAAGATAGAGTCAAGCAATTCCACATCGTTGTGACAGCAGTCACGGAAGTGGGCGTCTTGAATGTCCGGCTTGACCGCAATGGAGGGTAAGTGTTCGCCGAAGAACGCCAGCAACTGATCTCCGCACTCGTCGCAGAGCGCGGACGGGTGAGCGTCACTGACCTTGCCGACCGTTTCAGCATCACCACTGAAACAGTCCGCCGGGATCTCGCAGCCCTTGAAGTTTCCGGGAACCTGCGCCGCGTCCACGGAGGCGCCGTACCCTCGGACCGCCTCAGCACCCGCGAGGAAAGCATTCTTGAACGCGCCGTACAGCGCCAGATCGAGAAACTCCGCATTGCCAACGCAGCCCTTGGGCTCATTCCGGAACTCACCACGGGCAGCATCCTGCTCGATGCCGGCTCCACCACCGAAACGCTGGCGGACCTGCTGGCCCAGCGGACACCACCGGCCAACGGAAACGATGAACTTGTGGTCATCACGCACGCCATTCCCATTGCCGGCAAGCTCTCCTCCACCCCGGGGATAGCACTCCAGATCCTTGGTGGGCGTGTCCGCGGACTGACGCAGGCCGCCGTCGGGCAGTCCACAGTGGAGGCCGCCTACAAACTTCGCCCGGACATCGCTTTTGTGGGAGCCAATGGCATCCACGCAACCTTCGGTCTCAGCACCCCCGATCCTGAGGAAGCCGCGGTCAAGGCCGCCTTCGTCACCTCAGCCCGTCGGGTGGTGGCCTTGGCCGACTCTTCCAAGCTGGACTCCGAAACACTGGTCCAGTTCGCAACGTTGAAGGATGTTGACACCTTGATTACAGACAGCCAACCCTCCCCCGAGCTCGCCGCGGCGTTGGCCGATGCCGGCGTCGACGTGGTGATCGCATGATTGTCACCTTGACCGCCAACCCCAGCCTTGACCGCACGGTTGAACTCCCCGGCGCCCTGGCCCGCGGTGAAGTGCAGCGTGCGGTGGCCGTCCACCAGGAATCCGGTGGGAAGGGCGTCAACGTTTCGCGGGCGCTCGTGGCCTCCGGCCTCGACACCGTGGCAGTTCTTCCGGGCGCAGACTCGGACCCCGTCCTTTCCGGACTGCACGACGGCGGCGTGCCGTTCGCCGCGCTTCCCATCGGCCAGGCGCTGCGCAGCAACGTCACGCTCACCGAACCGGACGGTGTCACCACCAAGATCAACGAACCCGGCCCGGAACTGAGCGGTGAACAGCAGGAAGCCCTGATCGGGTTGCTGCTGGAGCGCTCCCGTGGCGCCAGCTGGGTAGTACTGGCAGGATCGCTCCCACCAGGAGTGCCTGCGGATTTCTACGCCACAATCGCGCGTCGGCTCCGGTCGAACGCGGACGGAACGGCAACGCCCGGCATCGCCATCGACTCCTCCGGGGCACCCCTTGCGGCCGCCTTGGTGGGCGACGCCGCAGGGAAACCGGACCTCCTCAAGCCGAACGCGGAAGAGCTCGCAGAGCTCGCTGCCGCCGCCGGCTTCACCAACGTCTCCACTGCTGACGAATTGGAAGCGGATCCGGCCAAAGCCGCTGAAGCCGCAGCCGCCGTCGTCGCCAGCGGTGTAGGTGCCGTTCTCGCAACACTCGGGTCCAAGGGAGCAATCCTGGTGACGGCGGACGGGGCGTGGCTCGCCACGCATCCGCCCATCAAAGCCGTCAGCACGGTGGGCGCCGGGGACTCTTCACTTGCCGGCTACTTGCTGGCTGCAACCCAAGGCGGCTCTGCGCAGGACTGCCTTCGTCAAGCCGTGGCACATGGTGCCGCTGCTGCTTCGCTGCCAGGCTCCACTGTCCCGGCAGTCCACCAGACAACCCCAGACGCCGTAACCATCACGGCCCTCCAGAAGGACTCACAGTGACCCAGCTGATCACACCCCAATTGGTCACCCTCGACCAAAACCTGGGCGACTCCCCCGCCGACGTCATCCGCGTCCTGGCCGGCAAGGTTGCCGCCTCCGGCCGTGCTTCCGAGGTTGAAGGCCTCTTCGCCGACGCCTTCGCCCGCGAGCAGAAGACAGCCACCGGCGTCCCCGGCGGCATCGCGATCCCGCACTGCCGTTCCGCAGCGGTCCAGGAACCGGCCCTTGCCATGGCCCGCTTGTCCCACAAGGTGGATTTCGGCGCCAAGGACGGTCCCGCGGACCTCATTTTCTTCATCGCAGCCCCGGACGGCGCGGACCAGGAACACCTGAAGCTGCTCTCCAAGCTGGCCCGGTCCCTGATCAAAAAGGACTTCACCGCAGCGCTGCGTGCGGCGGCCACTGAGCAGGACATTGTTGACCTCGTGGACGGCGCGCTGGCCGATAAGCCGGCTGCCGCACCCGCACATGCTGCCGCACCTGCCGCGGTTTCCGGCTCTGGCGCCGGCACGACGGCGGCTTCCGCACCCAAGCGCATTGTGGCCGTGACAGCTTGCCCCACCGGCATTGCGCACACGTACATGGCTGCCGACTCACTGGTGGCTGCTGCCAAGGAAATGGGCGTCGACCTCCAGGTGGAGACCCAGGGGTCATCCGGTGCCAAGCCGCTGGACCCGGCCGTGATTGCAGCAGCTGACGCCGTAATTTTCGCCGTCGACGTTGATGTTCGTGGCAAGGAGCGCTTCGCCGGCAAGCCGGTCATCAATGCTCCCGTCAAGCGCGGCATCGACGAACCCACCAAGATGGTGGAGGAAGCACTCGCTGCCGCCAACGATCCCCGGGCACGCCGCGTTCCCCATGCCGGCGCTGAAGACCAGGCTGAGCGCGCCGAGGAGGAGAAGGGCGAGCACATCGGCCAGAAGCTGAAGCGCGCCCTCCTGACCGGCGTGAGCTACATGATTCCGTTCGTGGCCGGCGGTGGCCTGCTGATTGCGCTTGGCTTCCTGCTCGGCGGCTACGACATCACCGGAGTCGCAGACAAGGTGGTTCTCGAGAACAACTTCGGCAACCTGCCCGAGGGCGGACTCACCATCTACCTCGGCGCGGTCTTGTTCAAAATTGGTGCCCTCTCCATGGGCTTCCTTGTCCCGGCGCTGGCCGGCTACATCGCCTACGCCATCGCCGACCGGCCCGGCATCGCCCCCGGCTTCGTTGCAGGCGCCGTTTCAGGGTTCATGGGTGCAGGGTTCCTTGGTGGCATTGTGGGCGGCCTCCTGGCCGGCTACATCGCGCACCTGATCGGAACCTGGCAGGTGCCGCGCTGGCTCCGTGGCCTGATGCCCGTGGTTATCATCCCGCTGCTTGCTTCAATCGTTGCCTCCGGCTTGATGTTCCTGGTCCTCGGCGGCCCCATCGCCGGCCTCACAGTAGCCTTGAACACTTGGTTGACCGGCATGAGCGGCGCCTCCGCCGTTGTTCTCGGCATCATTCTTGGCCTCATGATGTGTTTCGACCTCGGCGGCCCGGTCAACAAGGTTGCCTACGCGTTCGCAGTCGCCGGCCTGAGTGCCGGCAGTTCAGACAACCAGGCTCCGTGGATGATCATGGGCACGGTCATGGCTGCCGGCATGGTTCCCCCGCTTGCCATGGCATTGGCTACCGCCCTGGACAAGAGAGTCTTCACCCTCAACGAGCGTGAGAACGGCAAGGCAGCCTGGCTGCTGGGAGCCTCCTTCATCTCCGAAGGTGCCATTCCTTTCGCAGCAGCAGACCCGCTGCGCGTCATCCCGGCCAGCATGCTGGGCGGCGCCCTCACCGGAGCCCTTTGCATGGCTACCGGTGTAACTTCCCAAGCACCGCACGGCGGCCTGTTTGTCTTCTTCGCCATCGGCAACCTGCTGATGTTCATTGTCTCGATCGTCGCAGGCATGGTGGTCAGCGCCCTGGCCGTCATCGCACTCAAGCGCTGGGCCGTCAAGAAGCCGGTAGAAGCAGCAGAACCCGCACCGGCCACAGCAAGCGTCTAGCGTCACCCCGTCCAGGCCTCCACGGTCTAGACTTCCCACAAAGCCACCACCGACAACCGCCACCCTTCACAAAAAGGAGCACCAATGCCAGAACGTACAGCCACCATCGCAAGCCGCGTCGGCCTGCACGCCCGCCCGGCAGCCATCTTCGCTGAGGCAGCCGGAGACCTGGATATCGACGTCACCATCGCACGCCAAGGTGAACCCGCCGATGACGCCATGGACGCTGCCAGCATCCTGTCACTCATGAGCCTGGGCGCCTCCCACGGAGACGTCGTGGTGCTGCGCGCCGAGGGTGAAGGTGCGGACGCCGCACTGGACAGCCTGGTCAAGATCCTGGAAACGGACCACGACGCCGAGTAGCGATTACTTAATCTTCAGCGCCAAAGAAAGAGCCTGGCGACTTCCTGATGTGGGAGTCGCCAGGCTCTTTCTTTGTGGTGTGGGCAAGTCGGGGTTGTCGCCGTCATCCGCAGTACGCCGTCGTCTGCTGTCACTGCGTGAGGGCTTACGGGTTGGCGAGTGAGTCGAGATGGCGCGCGAGCACGCCGGGCATGTGGCTTGAAGCCGGCAACTCCCCGCTCCACAGTCCTTGCATGGCGATTCCATCAAGGAGTGCCCGCAGCCGCTGCGCTTCGTAGCCGGGATCGCGCCCGCTATGGAACAGGCCCGCCTCGATCAGGATCTGCACAGCTGCGTGGCACGCTCGATCGACTGCTTCGCTCAGCCTGGTCGCCGCAGGACGGAGATGGCTGTCGGTGAGGGAAAGAACACCGAGTTGGACCTGCGCCACCAGTTCCAAGCGCCGCTCTTTGTCGAGGGGGAGCAGTTGCAACAGCAGCCCATCAACGAGTTCGCGGCCGGTCAGCCCGAGCGCCGAGATCCTGGCGGTGACCCGATCCTCGATGAGTTGCAGGCAGTACTCCCGAAGGGCGTGCTGCGTAGCAAATGACCGCCGCAACGAGGCAGCAGCAATGCCTGCTTCCGCTGCCACCCCGCGGACTGACAAGCCCACGAGCCCATGACGTTCGAGGACCCGTAAAGACGCCTCCGCTATCTCAGCGGTGCGTGCTTCGGCGTCGATTCTGCGCGGCATGGTGTTTCAGTGCGAAGAGGCAGCAGCGGGCAAGGACCGGGCGGCCTTCTTGGGCCAGATTGTGTAACTCACAGCCCAGAGGAAGTCGATGGCAAAGATGATCCCCAGGATGCGAAAGAACCCGGCGAGGGCTGCGGTTCGTTCTGCGTCATTGACCAGAAGGATGATCGCGCCCAGGGTTGCGCCGGCGATGACTACCGCCAACGCAGTTAGAAGCACATCCCGCCAGCATTTGACCGTGTAGCGGGAGCCTGTGACGCGTTCCGGAGCGGGGCCGCCCGCAAACCGGTGGTGGAAGTGCCCATCGGCCCATGCCACCATGCGCTTGCCGTACGCGATGGAGACGCCGATATAGATGGCTGCCAGCCCGTGCTGCCATGAGGCCGTTCCCCCGCCGAGCAGATCAACTGCCACCAAGGCGAGCAGGACGGCGTCGATCACCGGAGCAAGGATCAGCAGGGCTCCACCGAGTCGGGGCCTCCTGAGCAGGTACCGCGCTGCGAGCCCGGCGATAATCGCTACCCAAAACGCAACTTCGCACACCACGATTGCGACCAGAATCATTCACTGCTCCCCAAGGCTCGTTCATGCCGATCTTTATTAGTACGAGTGTACTCACAAAGCTCCTGGAACAAACCCAGGGCCCGGGACCGCCCTCAGGACCCGGGGCAGTTGGAGGGATCCGGGTGACCCTCCGGGCTACCCGCCCGGCGTTTCACCGTTAAGGAAGGCCGCAACCGAAGCTTCGGTGGGCTTGACTTCCTTCAGTTCCCCCTCGAGGTAGGCCTCGATGATGCGCGGGTCCACGTAGGAGGAGCGGGCCACGGACGGGGTGTTGCCCAATATCTCTGAGGCTTCCTTGATGGCCCGGACAATTGCTTGGCGGGGGGTTCCCTTATGGCCGGACTTGATCAGGCAAAGGGCCGCCGCGGCCGTACCCTTCCAGGTCCGGAAATCCTTGGATGAGTAGGCATCGCCGGTGATGCCTCGCAAGTATCCGTTAATCATGGAGGCATCCACGGAGACCCAGGTTCCCTCCGAAAGGTAGGCAAGCAGGCGCTCCTTGCCCGGGCGCTCGGCCAGTGGTTCCAGGAAGGCGGCCAAGGCGGGGTCGTGGATGGATTTGTCCCACAGTTGGCCACTCTTGCCTGGGAACTTCAGGAAGACGTCCTGCCCCTGAACCCGTGCATGGCGGCATCGAAGCGTAGTGAGCCCGTAGGAACCGTTCTGCTTCATGTACACCTCGGAGCCAACCCGGAGCGCGCCGAGGTCCATCAGCCGCACGGCGGCGGCGAGGGTCTGTTGCCGGGGATCGTCCATGTTTTGCAGGTGGACGGTGACGTTGCGCCGGATCGCCGGCAGCACCAGTCCCAGCTTGGCGGCGCGAATGAATTTCTCGGTGTCTTTCCGCTCCCGCCAGGTGGGGTGGTAGATGTATTGGCTGCGCCCGGCGTCGTCGACTCCGGTAGCCAGGATGTGTCCGTTCTCGAAAGGACTGATCCACACATCGGTCCATGCAGGCGGGATCGCCAGCGCATTAATGCGCTGGCGATCCTCCTTGCCGACCAGGCTCCCGTCCGGGTGCCGGTAGCTGAACCCTTTTCCTACCCTGCGGCGCACGATGCCGGGCTTGGACAAGTCGCTGCGCTTCAGCCTGGGCACGGCTCTTCCGCCCTACTCGTGATCCACCCGGTCCGTGGCGTTCTAGGCTTCGTCCGGATCCGTGACGGAAGCGCCGGCGTTCATGATTTCTGCGTTGATCATCCACACCAACTGCTCAAGGCGGGAGATGAACGCGTGCAGCAGGTCAGCGGTGGTGGGATCTTCCTCATCCACCTCGTCATGGACATCGCGCATGGTCTGCACAGCGCGCTCTACGCGGTCCGTGACCAGCTTGACGGCGTTCTTGGTGTTGACCAGGCCGGCAGGGAACTCCTCCAGGCGCGTGCCCTTGGCGATGGTGGCACTGCGGCCATCCGGCAGGGCATGGAGTGCGCGCATACGTTCGGCGGTGTCGTCGGCAAACTGGCGCGTGGCCAGGACCAGCTCATCCAGTTGAAGGTGAAGATCCCGGAAGTTCGGTCCCACAATGTTCCAGTGCGCCTGCTTCCCCTGGAGCTGCAGCTCGATGAGGTCGGTCAGGACGATCTGAAGGTTGTCTGCAAGCTGCTGTGACGCTTTCATGTGTTCCTCTCATGGACGTTCATGTGAGCCAAAAATGCGCCGCAAAATTTCTGCGGCAACTGCCCAATCATCAAGTGACGACTGGCATAAGCCTTTCATAAGGATGCTTAGTAGTACAATGAGGAGTGTTAGTGTTCACAACTGGCGAACTTGGCTCCCAGCGGAGCTTGGGGAGCCAAATGCGGTAAAGGCACTTTGAGGCGGCCGAACGCCTTGGAGTACCGGCATAACTCAATCGAAGTAAATCGGAATGCATAGTTGGGAATCCGCGATTCATCAAAGATTCCCCCAGAAAGGAATGTGCTGACCATGAATACACTTCTGATCATTGCTGGTGTAGTAGCAATTGTTCTCCTCCTTGTAGGCGGCTTCTCCCAGGCCCTTAACTGGTTGCTGTGGGTTGGCGTCGTCCTCCTTGTTGTCGCAGCCATCGGCTGGTTGCTGAGCTTCATGTCAGGTCGCAGGGGACATACGGTTTAGGCACCGCTGGACCCCACCCGGACTCAACGGGTACTCCATCTGCACTTAAAGGCCACATCTGCACTTACAGACCACGAGGGCTGTTCCCACCACTGCAAGTGTGGCGGGAACGGCCCTCGGGCATCATCAGCCTCAGCCCGGGGCATCCCCGGTGGCTGAGGGCGGTGGGGCAGCATCGGAGTCCTGGGGTGTGGGAATCTCGTCCACGGCAGTATCGGGGACTCCCTGGGCCGGCCGTTCCGGCGTCTCGCGTTCATCACCCTGGCCAGGCATTTCCTGTTCCGGGGTGGGTGTACCGTAGCCGCCGGGCTCGCTGTCCGGTTCCACGCGGTGTTCGTCCTGGCTCATTGCTTCCTCCTTGGAAATGGCGATGAGGCCCCGATGCAAAATCGAGGAATGCTGACAGTTCGACCGTAGTCCCGTGTATGGTCGTCGTCCACCAAAACCATCTTGGAGGTGCAGAGATGATAGAGCCGGAGCAGGCTCCCAGAACCGGCCGCAACGAATCCGTTGAGGAGCGTATGGACCGCAACTGGATGGAATTGATCCAGGAATTGCGGGTGCTCCAGACCGGGGTCCAGATTCTGGGCGGTTTCCTGTTGACGCTGCCCTTCCAGGGACGCTTCGAATATCTGGACGACTGGCAACGGAGCCTCTACCTCTTCAACGTGATGGTGGCGGCGCTGACCACCGTCCTCATAGTGCTCCCCGTCAGTGTCCACCGCCGGCTGTTCCGCAGGGGCCTCAAAGCCACGCTGGTTTCGACAGCCGACGTCGTCACCAAGTGGGCATTGGCCGGTGTGGCGTTGCTGATCGTTGGATCGGCCACCTTGGTGTTCGATTTCACCGCCGGCCGGACATCCGGACTAGTGGCCGGAGGATTCATCATCCTGGTGCTTCTGCTCCTGGTGGTGGGAACCCCGGTGTGGCTGCACCGCCGCGCCGTCCGAAACGGGGAAGGCAATAACGGAACTGCGCGAGAGGTGTGAAAAAGATGCTGCGACCTGCCCAACACGAACAGACATCCGGCAAGGCCCAAAAGCGCAATTGGGTCAAAGACCACGGCCTGCTGCTGGTCAATGCGGGCCTGTTCGTCTTTTTCCTCGGCGGAATGATCCTTTCAGGGGCCGCCAATTACAGCGAAGAACAGCAAGCGCATGGTGAACCGGCAACGAGCCTGACCGATTTCCTGACTTCGGGAAGCTTCTGGGAAGCCGTCTTCGAGAACTGGGAGTCGGAGTTCCTTCAAATGGCCATGTACGTGGTCCTGACGGTATTCCTGTTCCAGAGGGGATCGTCGGAGTCGAAGCCTGTGGATAAGGACGCGCCCCAGGATGAGGACCCCCGTGACGCCAAAATGACCGCAAAGACCCCTTGGCCGGTGCGCCGGGGCGGCTGGGTCCTGAAGGTCTACGAGCACTCGCTTTCCGGCCTCCTCGGCCTGCTTTTCCTGCTCTCGTTCACCTTGCACGCATTCGGCGGTACGGCCGCCTACAACGACGAACAGCGCAGCCACGGCCTTACCGAGGTCTCCACCTGGGAGTACATGGGTTCCAGCCAGTTCTGGTTTGAGTCCTTCCAGAACTGGCAAAGCGAATTCCTTGCCGTAGCCGTTCTGGTGGGGGCCTCCGTATACCTCCGGGAGCGGGGTTCGCCCGAGTCGAAGCCTGTTGCAGAGCCCCACTATGAGACGGGCGCCTAGCCACATCCGAGAAAGGAATGCATCATGCCAGGAAAGAAAAACTCCAGTTTGAAAGATCCCGAACTTTATGAAGAGCTCCGCGAGGATGGCGCCTCCAAGGAGAAAGCGGCCCGCGTCTCCAATGCCGCTGCTGCCAAGGGCCGCAAGGAAGTAGGAAGCAAGGGCGGTAAGTCCGGCGATTACGATGACTGGACGGTGGACAAACTGAAGTCCCGCGCCAAGGAATTAGGCCTCAAAGGCTATTCCGACAAGAAGAAATCCGAGCTTATCTCCATGCTGAGAAATCACTGACAGCAGTTAAGAAGCAGCGACCGCTCGCACCGCGGCCGCTGCTTTTTGGGATGTTGATGGGTTTATTTACGACGCCGGTTCACGCCTTTTTCTTGGCCCGCGCCTTTGGTTTGGTGGCGGTTTTGCCGGCGGCAGCGGCGTCGTCGTCCGCTTTTTCCTTGCCGCGTTTCTTGTCCAGGCTGCGCTTCAGTGCCTCCATGAGGTCGATGACGTCGCCACCCTCCCCTTCGCCTTCCACGGCACCGAAGGTGGCCTCGGTATCCAGGGCCTCGCCCTTTTCCAGCTTGGCCTCGATCAGCGTCTTCAACTGGACCTGGTAGTCATCGGTGTACTCATCGGGATCAAAGTCATGAGCCATGGATTCCACCAGGGCCGAGGACATCTCCAGTTCCTTGTCCGAGATCTTGATGTCGGTCTCCAACGACGGGAACTTGGCTTCACGGACCTCGTCTCCCCACAGCAATGCCTGCAGCAGGAGGACGTCGCCCCGCACGCGCAGTGCACCCAACCGCGTTTTCTGCCGAAGCGCGTACTGGACGATTGCGATCCTGTCCGTGTCCTCCAAGGTTTGCCGCAGCAACATATAAGCCTTGGGCGATTTGGAATCCGGTTCCAGGAAATAACTGCGCTCATACATGATGGGGTCCAGCTGCTCGGCGGGGATAAACTCCACCACCTCGATTTCCCGGCTGTTCTCCTCCGGCAACGACTTCAATTCGGTGGAGGTCAAAACCACCGTGCGGCCCTCTTCTTCGTAGGCCTTGTCAATATCCTCGTAGGCCACCACTTCGCCGCAAATTTCGCATTTCCGCTGGTACCGAATGCGCCCGCCGTCCTTATTGTGGACTTGGTGCAGGCTTATATCGTGGTCCTCCGTGGCACTGTAGAGCTTCACTGGTACGTTGACCAGACCGAACGCGATAGATCCCTTCCATATGGCCCTCATGCACCCAGTCAACAGCACAACACAGCAGAGGAGAAGAGGTGGCAGGCAAGCAACAGGAGCGCGTGAACGTGGAAGGCCACGAGCTCACGCTCACCAACCTGGGAAAAATCATCTACCCGGAAACCGGCACCACCAAGGCCGAAGTGCTGGAGTACTACGCCGCCGTGGCGCCCTTCCTCATCCCCGCCGCTGCCAACCGGCCCGTCACCCGCAAGCGCTGGGTCAACGGAGTAGGCACCGCCGAAAATCCCGGGCAGGTCTTCTTCCAAAAGAATCTCGAGGACTCCGCGCCCCGCTGGATTCCCCGGGCGGCCATCCAGCATTCGGACCACGTCAACGTTTACCCCATGGTGAACAACCTGGCCACGCTCACGTGGATGGCCCAGATCGCCTCGCTGGAAATCCATGTTCCGCAGTGGCAAGTCGACCCCTCCGGCAAGCCCCTCCGCCCCGACCGCTTTGTCCTCGACCTTGACCCCGGGCCGGGGGCAGGGCTGCACGAGTGCGTCGAGGTTGCCAAACTTGCCCGCTCCATCCTCCAGGACATGGGCATGGACCCCGTCCCGGTGACCAGCGGCAGCAAAGGCATACACCTTTACACGGGCCTGGACGGAACCTTGAAGTCCGAACAAGTTTCGGCCTTCGCTCACGAACTGGCCCGCGCCTTGGAATCGGACCACCCCGATTTGGTGGTGAGCGATATGAAGAAGTCCCTGCGCCACGGCAAGGTGCTGGTGGACTGGAGCCAGAACAGCGGTAACAAAACCACGATCGTCCCCTACTCGCTCAGGGGCAAGGCACACCCCACAGTGGCCGCCCCGCGCACCTGGCGGGAGCTCGCTTCCGCATCCTTGGACCACTTGGACTTCCAGGCGGTGATGAAGCGGGTCAGGACGGGCAAAGACCATTTCGCGCCCATCTCGGACCGGCACCTGCCGCCCCACGGTGAGGACGACAATGACGACGACGGCGCCGCGGCGGCTTTGAGCGGTTCGGGCACCAGCGGTTCGGGCACCAGCGGTTCCAACACAAACCGCGAGCGCGTGGTGACGGTGGAGAACCGTCTCGCCAAGTATGTCGGGATGCGCGATCCGCAGAAGACCCCGGAGCCGTTTCCGTCGTCGTCGGCTGCTGGTCCTGGCGGGCCCCGATCCGGAAACTCCTCCTCCGAACAGCCGAAGCCCGGCGACCCTCCACCGCCGGGCGGCATCTTCGTCATCCAGGAGCACCACGCCCGCCGGTACCACTTGGACCTGCGCCTGGAGCACGGCGGCGTGCTGGCATCATGGGCGCTTCCCCGCGGCGTCCCGGAAACACCGGACCGCAACAATCTGGCGGTGCACACCGAGGACCACCCCATGGAATACGCCAATTTTGCGGGCGTCATTCCCAAGGGCGAATACGGTGCAGGGACCATGACCATCTGGGACCGCGGTGAGTACACGTGTGAGAAGTGGCGCGACGGCAAGGAAGTCATCGCCACCCTCACGGGCGAACCCGGCGGGGGCTTGGGCGGAACCAAGCGGTTTGCGCTGATCAATACGGGCCAGAACTGGCTTATCCATTTGATGAAAGAGCAGCCCGGGGGTCGGCGGGCGTCCTCACATACTGCGCCGAAGTCCGGGCCACAGCCCTCTGTAACCGCGCCTGCCGCTCCCCAACCCATGCCGAATTACAGCCCCATGCTGGCCACTTCCGGGACCACCGCTGATCTCCGTGGCGACGACTGGCTGTTTGAACTGAAATGGGACGGGATCCGGGCGATCATCACCGGCACCGAAGGCAGGATCCGCCTCATGAGCCGCAACGGAAATGACCTCACCGCCACGTACCCGGAACTGACGGACCGTGCGTGCTGGCCAGACGGCGACTTCGTGGCCGACGGAGAGATCGTGGCCCTGGGCAAGGGGTCCCGCCCCGACTTTGGCCGGCTCCAGGCCCGGATGAACCTGGTCAAGTCGGCCGACATAAAGCGCGCACAGGCATCGGTCCCGGTGCAGCTCATGCTCTTTGACCTGCTTTACGACGCCGGCATGGACCTGAGCGGGCTGCCGTTCAGCGAGCGCCACCAGAAGCTCTCCGGCTTTGCGAAGCGCCTGCGCAAAGGTTGCCCCCTGCACTTGTCAGCGGTGTTGGACCACGATGTGGAGGACCTCATGGCCAGCGCTGCCGAGCTTGGCCTGGAAGGTGTCATGGCGAAGAAGGCCGACAGCCGCTACGTCATTGGCCGACGCAGCAGGTCCTGGCTCAAGCTCAAGCTGGAGCAGAGCCAGGAAGTGGTGGTGGGTGGTTGGCGTCCAGGCGCCGGGGCCCGGAGCGGGACGTTCGGTTCCTTGTTGCTGGGCATTCCCGACGGCAACAAGCTGCACTATGTGGGCAGGGTCGGTACCGGCTTCAAAGACTGGCAACTCCGCGAGGTCATGGAGCAATTGGAGCCCCTGGTGGTAGCGGATTCCCCGTTCGCGGATATTCCGAGGGAGGACGCTGCGGGAGCCCGGTGGGTCTCCGCTGAGCTGGTGGCCGAAGTGACATTCGGGGAATGGACGGGCCCCGGCCGGTTGCGCCATCCCGTGTGGCGGGGGTGGCGTCCGGACAAGTCCCCCAACGACGTAAGCCAGCCCAACTAAGTAACAGATAAAGCTCCATTGAGGGTTCAATGGGACGTTTGCTGTCACTCAGTTGGGCTGGCTACGCGGGGTGGTGCGGGTGTTGTCAGGACGAGTGCGGCAGCTGTGGGCGGCTGGTCCTGTGGATCGCCGTTACAGCTGCGCCCTGGCCCATGCGGCCGTGGGCTTGGTCGCGGTCCTTCGGGTGGCGGCGTTTGCCGTTGCCGTCCGGCCACTGTTTAGTCTGGTCTCCGCCCAGTGCGACGGCGATGGTTGTCGGCTCGGGCATCGGCGCCATTCCCATGGACTCCACCAAGTGGCTTGCAACCTCAGGATTGATGCGCTCAGACTCGTGATTCGCAGTCATGGTTCTTCCTTTCCAGTGTGCCTGTCTTTTCTTGTGTGCCTGTCTTTTCCTGTGTGCCTGTCCGCCGCGTTTACCAGCGGACCTTCTTCTCGGTCTTGGCCTGCTTGCCGCTGGCGGACGTGGGCTTGTGTCCCTTGCCGGTGCTTTGCCAGCCAGCCGGCGCACCGCCTCCGGACTTGCTGGCCAGCATGGCCTTCTGGGCGTCGGTCAGCTTGGATTTGATACCGCCGGAAGCCGGGGCATTGGCTGCGGGCTCCTGTGCCGGGGTCTCGGGGGTGTTGTTTTCGGAAGGGTTGGCAGTCATATGTGGACTCCTTGAAGTGTGAGTCCTGAAGAGACACGTATCCCATGACGTTGCGGTTCTGGAAAGGCATTCGGGAACGGCATGGAGGCAGGGCCTCAACAGGCGTGGATTTTTGTCAGGTGAAACTCGGGCAGTGCCGTGAGGCAAAGGCCGGTCTACTCAAAAATCAGTGTTCCCATGCCTCATACCCTAACCAAGAACCGGGAAGTTTGGGAACCCCTTGGCTAGCATGGCCTTCATGAACCGGGGATCCGACGTTGCCGCCACCCTTCGCGCTGCGGGGTGCGTTTTCGCAGAAGACGAAGCTAAGGTGCTCCTCGAGGCCGCCAACCATCCTGACGAGCTCAACCGCCTGGTGGAACAACGGGTCAAGGGGCAGCCCTTGGAGCACATCGTTGGTTGGGCGGATTTCTGCGGGACGCGCATGGCGGTCCGGCCTGGTGTGTTCGTGCCACGGCGCCGCACGGAGTTCCTGGTGCGCAAGGCGGCCATGCTCGCCAAGCCGGGTGCCGTCGTCGTTGATCTTTGCTGTGGTTCCGGAGCGCTGGGTGCGGCAGTGAGCGATCAGTTGGGGAATTGCCGCTTGCATGCGGCGGACATCGATCCCGACGCTGTCCATTGCGCGCGCCTGAACATCGAACCCCGTGGTGGGACCGTCCATCACGGGGACTTGTACGCGGCGCTCCCGGCTGAGCTGCGCGGGACAGTGGACGTTCTGCTCGCAAACGCACCGTACGTTCCCACGGAGTCCATCTCAATGATGCCGGCCGAAGCGCGGCTGCACGAGCCTCGGATAGCGCTCGACGGCGGGACTGACGGTCTGGCGGTCCAACGGCGGGTTGCGCTGGGGGCGGCCGGGTGGCTTGGGCCGGGCGGGTTTCTGGTGATGGAAACCTCGCAGGAGCAGTCGCAGCATACTGCGGGGATCATGGCAGAAGCTGGGTTGCTCCCGGAGGTGGTTTTCGATGAAGGCTTGGACGCCACCTTGGTTCTTGGATCACGCTCGCAGTCGGGTACTAGCGACTGAACAACCCGGGTCGGCCGTTCTCGTGCAATTTGCCTGCCTGAAGCTGCGCACGGATGTCCGTTGGGGTGTCTCGTGGCCGTTACGCTGGGATCATCAGGCAAGAGCCTGAGGTGCCGTTAAAGAACAAAAGACCCGAGTGCAATCGGGTCTTTGTTCAGCGCGGTGCGCTCATTGGTGCGGTCAGAGGGTCATATCCTCAAATCCGAACACTTTGAGTGTATGGCCCTACGCACGTGGGGCGCAACGTTGTTGTGCTCATAGACACGTGTAGCCCGTGCCCTGTTCCTCCGGGAGGAGGTGCCGGCATGGAATCCAAACGGAAACGTGAAGAACCATGGGGCGCCTGGAATCTGGCGGTGAACATCATCCGACTAGTCGTTGATGTCGTCCGCCTGTTCTGGCACAACATCCCCTAACCGGGAGCGGTGGCCATCGGTGTAGAGCCGGTGGCCGCCGTTAATATGCCATCGACTCATTGCTCTCACGCAACCGCTCGTCAGCCGCACTCGTGGGCACGACGATCTGCGCGGCTCCTCCAAACCGTCAGCTTTTAGGCCCGAATCAGCCCCGTTACGTGGGTGTAGCTAAACAATTTGGTAACAACGCGCTCCGGAGGGCAAAAACGGCCGGACATCCGCATGATTGCAGGGCAAGAGCGGGTAATGAGATGCAACACACCTAGGCAATTTGCGCCCTCAGAGGGCCCAAAAATCGGATCTCAACTCGGGTTTTCGGCCCAAAACCCGTAAAATTGAAACCCTGCCCAGAGCGGGGCAGCAGAAGTCGCAAGCAAATGACCTCCCTAGGAGAAGCCCAAATGCCCATAGACCAAAGCACGTCCGTCTCTCCGGATGGCGCAAGGAACGCCACCGGAAACCAGGAAACGGCAGCCCCCACGGGCGCCGCAAACGCAGTAAAGAACGCAACGAAGAAAACGAAGCTTCGCCCGAAGCGCCGGCTCAAAGAGTCCGACGTCAACGTGGTGAACAAGCCGATGCTGCGCAAAGCACTCGGCGGCACCATCGTCGGCAACACCATGGAATGGTACGACGTCGGCGTGTTCGGCTACCTCATCACCACCATGGGCCCTGTCTTCCTGCCCGAAGCAGACAAGTCCGTCCAGACACTCTTCCTTCTGGGCACCTTCGCCGCAACCTTCATCGCACGCCCCCTCGGTGGCATCGTGTTCGGTTGGCTGGGCGACAAGGTGGGACGCCAGAAGGTCCTCGCAGCAACACTGATGCTCATGGCGGCCAGTACCTTCGCCGTCGGCCTCCTTCCCGGCTACGCGCAGATCGGCATCTGGGCCGCCGCACTGCTGGTGATCCTCAAGCTCATCCAGGGCTTCTCCACCGGTGGCGAATACGCCGGTGCCACAACCTTTGTCAGCGAGTACGCCCCGGATAAGCGCCGCGGCTACTTTGCCAGCTTCCTGGATATGGGCAGCTACATCGGCTTTGCCCTTGGTGCCGCCCTGGTTTCGGTCCTGCAGCTCACGCTCGGACAGGCAGCCATGGAGGAATGGGGTTGGAGGATTCCGTTCCTGATCGCCGGTCCGCTGGGCCTGATCGCCGTGTACTTCCGCAGCAAGATCGAGGAATCCCCCCAGTTCCAGGCAACTCTGGACGCCCAGGAAGCTTCCGCCAAGGATGCAGCAGCACAGGACGCTGCCGTTGCCAAGGGACCCATCGGCATTATCAAGGCCTACTGGCGCCAGATTGTGCTGGCCATGATCCTCGCAGCCGCAGCCAACACCGTTGGTTACGCCCTGACGTCGTACATGCCCACGTACCTCACGGACTCCAAGGGCTATGATCCCGTCCACGGCACCCTGCTGACCATCCCGGTCCTGGTGATCATGGCCGTATGCATCCCGCTGACCGGTAAGCTCTCGGACCGTATCGGCCGCCGCCCCGTGCTGTGGGTTGGCGCAGGCAGCACCATCGTCTTCTCGGTTCCGGCCTTCATGCTGATCGGCATTGGCGAAATCTGGTCCACCCTGGCCGGGCTCGCACTGATCGCCTTCCCGGTGACGTTCTACATCGCCAACCTGGCCTCTGCCCTGCCGGCACTGTTCCCGACGTCCAGCCGCTATGGCGGAATGGGCATCGCGTACAACTTCTCGGTGGCGATCTTTGGTGGAACCACGCCGTTCATCGTGCAGGGCCTGATCGAGGGAACCGGCGATGACATGATGCCGGCGTACTACCTGATGGCCACGTCCATTGTGGGCGCAATCGCCATCTACTTCCTGCGCGAATCCGCCCAGCGTCCCCTGCCCGGCTCCATGCCCAGCGTGGACACCCAGGCCGAGGCACGCGAGCTCGTCGAAACGCAGGACACCAACCCGCTCATCAACCTGGACGAGATGCCGTTCGACGGCCAGCCGATCGATGATGCAGTGTTCGGTAAAGGCAACAAGGACCTGACCCCCGCTTAGGAACTCTTTGCCTGCAACTTCTGCATAGCGACGCTTATTGCAAGCGACTCGGTTAGTTCGCGGCGATCCTGCCGCCCAGCGTAGCCACCAACCCCAAGGCGCTCTCCTTGAGGTTGGTGGCTGCGGCCGTTAAAGCCCCAACTGGGCCTTCACTGCTGCGCCGATGATCCGCGCACCTTCCGGGAATCCGCCCGGGTTGGGCCCGGCGAAATTGAGCCGGATGTACGGCCCTTCCGGTTCCGCGGGGAACCACTCCGTGCCCGCGGCAATGAGCACCCCGGCCGCCTCGCAGTCCTTGGTGAGGCGATCGACGTCGAACCCGTCCGGCAACCGCAGCCACAGGTTCAAACCGCCCTTGGGCAGGTGGCTGAGGTGGGCCTGCGGAACATGCTCCCGCAGGCTGGTGACCAGGAGGTCGCGGCGTGACTGCAGTTGATGGCTGAGTCCGCGAAGATGCGTCTGCCACCCTGGCTGGGTGACGACGTCGAGCGCTGCCGCTTGAAGCAGCCCGCTGACGTACATCGATTCGGCGGCCTGTGCACCCATGATGCGTTCGCGGGCCGGCCCCCGGGCGATAACGGCGGCGACGCGGATCGACGGTGAAACGCTCTTGGTCAGCGAGCGGATGTAGACCACGTGGCCGGAATCGTCCCTGGCGGCCAGCGGAACCGACGGGGCCGTGATGCCGAAATCATGAGCCCAGTCGTCCTCCACTAGGAAAGCTCCGTGGCGTTGGACGATGCGCAGGACTTCCTCACCCCGTTCCGTCGACCATTGCGCGCCCGTGGGGTTGGCGAAGTTGGGCTGTGCGTAGAACAACCGGGCGCCCGATTCCTCGAACGCCCGGCCCAGTTCTTCCGGATCCGGGCCTTCAGGACCGGACGGAACAGGAATGACGTTGACGCCGGCCTGGCCCGCCGCCAGCAGCGCACCCCAGTAGCTGGGCGACTCCACCAGCAGCGGTTGGCCGTGGCCCACCAGGCCGCGGAAAATTGAGCTGAGTCCGCTTTGGCTGCCGGGGAGAACCACGACGTCGCTGGGCTGGGGCGGCGTGACGCCCACCGGGGTTGAGGTACTGAGTTCCTGCGCGAACCAGGTCTGGAGTTCGGGAAGTCCTTGGGCCGGGGGCCTGGACAGGGCCGCGTCTCCCCTTGCGGCACGAGTGAGGGCGGCGCGGACGAGTCGTTCCGGAAGGAGTTCACGGTCGGGATAGCCGGAGTGGAAGGCGATAACGTCATTGGCGGCGCTACGCATGGCGGCAGAGTTCAGAGGCCGTGCGGTTTGGGCGGCACGCAATGCCGCTGTCTGCCAGCCGTAATCCGAGGGCCTGGCGGTCCGGTACGCCCTCACGAAGGTTCCAACGCCCGGACGGCTCTCGATCAGCCCTTGCGCTGTGAGGGTCCGCAGCGCTTTTTGGACGGTGACCGGACTGGCCTGGTACTCGGTCACGAGGTGTCGGGTGGACGGCAGCCTGGCTCCCGGAGCAGCCCCGGCGATCCACTCCTTCAATTCCGAGACGATCCGGGAACTGCTATCGTTATTCATGAGTCACAATAGTAGCGCTACTACACTTTTACGGCCAGTGATATCCACCCGGACTTCGACCGGTATCTGGTGGGGCCTCCTCGGCGTCGTCGCTTTCTCCTTCACGGTGCCCCTCACCCGGGTAGCCGTGGCCGGCATGTCGCCACTGTTCATTGGCGCGGGCCGTGCAGTGGTGGCGGCCCTTCTTGCAGCGCTTGCCCTCGGCCTGACCCGGCAGCGGTTCCCCCGGGGCAGGCAATGGATTCGCCTGGCCGTGGTGGCCGGAGGAATCGTGGCAGGGTTCCCGCTGCTGACCACCTTCGCCTTGACCAGTACGTCCGCCAGCCATGGAGCAGTGGTGATCGCGCTGCTGCCGGCAGCCACGGCGACTGTTGCGGTGATCCGGGGGCGGGAACGTCCGCGGCTGCTCTTTTGGGTCCTCACGGCAGTGGGCGTGGTGGCCGCTGTGGTGTTCGCACTGGTGCAGTCCGGTGGTTTCGGTTCGCTGCACTGGGCCGACCTTCTGTTGCTGGGTGCCGTGGTGGCGGCGGCCATTGGCTACGCGGAAGGCGGGTTGCTGGCCAGGGAACTCGGGGCGTGGCAGACCATCTCCTGGGCTTTGGTGGTGGCTTCACCCGTCATGATCCTCCTGACGGCGCTGTCCCTGGGCTCCGGAATGCCTGGCGCTACTCCCCTCCAGTGGTTGTCCTTCGCGTACCTGGGCGTGGTGAGCATGTTCCTGGGCTTCTTTGCCTGGTACCGCGGACTGGCCATCGGACCCATGGCCCAAGTCAGCCAGATCCAGCTCGTCCAACCCGTCATGACCATCGCGTGGGCCGGCCTTCTCCTGGGCGAGCCGATGACGTGGACCACCGTAGTGGGAGGTCTCGCCGTCATCCTCTGCGCCGGCGCCGCTGTACGTGTCAGGCTCAGGAAGTAGAAAGTACCCGCGGCGACCCGGCGAGCGCAGCGGATGTGGAACGGGCGCCGACCTCGTAGACTCGGCGCATGCATGAGGTTGCTTCGGAATCCCCAAGGCCCACAGGGTCCATCCACCATCTTGAAATCTGGGTACCGATCCTTGAACGGGCAAGGGAAGAGTGGGGGTGGCTGCTGGGCGAGCTCGGGTATGTGCCGTTTCAAGAGTGGCCCACCGGGTGCAGCTGGAAGCTCGATGGCACTTACGTGGTGGTGGAACAGACCGATGCCATCACAGGGACAGCGCACAGGCGCACCGACCCTGGGTTGAACCACATTGCCTTCCACGCAGGAACCCGCCAGAACGTGGACAGGATCCGTGCACTCGGCGCCGATGCGGGCTGGTATGAAATGTTCGAGTCCAAATACCCCCACGCCGGAGGACCGGACCACTACGCCGCGTACCTGCTCAACACGGACAGTTACGAGGTAGAGCTGGTGGCGGACTAACGCCTGGCTGATTGCCGTTTACCCGGGCTCGCCGTTTTACCGGGGCTCGCCGTTTTACCGGGCCGTTGACGGGTACATCACCTGCGATGGGCAAAGCACAGTGCGGCTTTGTCCGGGTTGCGTCGGAGGAGGTCCAGCATGTCACAGGTACCGGTCCTGGAACGGGCGAAAGCGACCGCTGGAGAGGTGGGCGCGGCCGGCTATGCCGCAATCCTGTGCCTCCTGGTACTCGGAGCCGCCGGCCTTGTTGGCTTGATGACACACCTGCCGTGGTTGTTCCCGAGCCTGGGACCCACGGTGATGCTGTTTTTCGAGTCGCCGGAACAGAAATCGGCGCGGCCTCTCAATGCCCTGGTGGGTCACGGCGTCGGCCTGTTGGCGGGCGTGGGCTGTTTCTACGCAATGGGCCTCATGAACGCCGCTCCCGCTCCAGTCGGCGGACTCAATCCCCGCTTTGTGATTGCGGGTGCACTCTCCGTGGCCGTCACCACCATGGTGCTGACGGCCATCAAGATGCCCCATCCCCCGGCCGGGGCCACCACCCTGATTGTGAGCCTGGGGATTCTTGCCGCACCAGCCCAACTCCTGAGCATGGCCGGCGCCATAGTGCTGGTCACCCTGCTCGGCTGGGCAATCAACATGGCCTTGGGCACCAAGCCGGCCAAAAAATCCAGCTAGTAGTCAGGCCCTAAGCCCAGCTAGGCGCCGGGCCCGGAATTGATCGGCGGAACCGCAGGACGCCACATCGCCACCCGCGGCCAGCGGGTCAGGCCCAACTCAGCTTCGTGCTCCATCAGGTGGGCCAGCTCCGGGCCCCAACTTCCGGCGTCGAGCACTTCAAAACCCAGCCGGCGGTAATACGGGGCATTCCATGGGACGTCGCGGAACGTGCACAGGGTTTGACGCAGCATTCCGTGCCCCCTGGTCCACACACGCGCCGCATGCAGCAGCTCACGGCCCAATCCCTGGTGGGCATGGTCCGGGTGGACGCTGACCTGCTCCACATGGCCGTTGCCGTCAACAACGTCGGCCAGAAGGTAGGCCACCGGATAGTCGAGTCCGTCCACAAAAACCCAGGCGCGGCCCCCGGCAGCATAAGCGTGCAGTTCCTCGATCGTCAGGGGCTCGTCCTCCGCCACGGAGTCCATGCCGAGCGAGCGGAAAGCCTGGCCCGCGGCACGCTCGATGTCCTGCATCATCAGAAGATCGTCCGCATGCGCGAGCCTGATCATTGCCGGAAATCCGGACTGGGCGGCGGAGTTGCAGCCGACGGTGCCTGCGCAACCAGGAATTCGTTTCGCTTCCCGATCAGGTTCTCCATGTAACGGGCCAGGACCAGCTTCTCCGCCAGCCTGCCCAAGGGGCCGAACGGTGCAGCGAATTCCACCGTGTCCACCATGAGCGTCCCGTCGCCATCCGGCCGGAACTCGTGTGTGTGCCGGAGGTACTTGAAAGGGCCTTTCACCTGTTCGTCAGAGAACGACGACGGTGCCTCCATGCCCGTGATGCGGCTGGTCATACGGAACCGGACTCCGAGGTGCCATGCCTGCCACGTCACCGTTTCGCCTTGGGAGATAAGGCCGCTGGTCACTCCACCGATTGCCTTCTCGCGGCTCTTGGTCATGGACCCCACATGGGCGTCGATGTTGCGGGAGAGATCGAACAGCTCCTGCGGTGACATGGAACTGCGGGTGCGGCATACGAAAGCTACAGGCATATCTCGATCTTCCCAGACGTTGCCCTGTCCGCGCGCCGGAGTCCGCTACGGCTTGTGACCGGGCTAATGGCGGCAGCTGGCAGGATCCTGATAATTTTCAAGGGCAGACCCTAACTGATCGGTGGTGTTTTCCGGTGCCCGCAATCATCACCCATGCCCGCGAACTGCACCGGCTTGGCCCTGCCAACAATGATCGCCTCTCCGCAGTCCGGGTTGCGCTCAGCGTCGCCGTGCCAGGGTTGTTCCTCATCCTCATCGGCCGCCCGGACCTCATGATGTACGCCGTGTTCGGCGCGCTGACCGGCATGTACGGGCGCAACGAGACGCACCAGCTCAGGCTCAAGCATCAAGCACAGGCGGCCCTGTTGCTGGTGGGCGGGCTGGGCATCGGCGTCGTCCTTTCGGTCAACCACATTCACTCCTGGTGGCTTGTCCTGATAGCTACGGTGTTCGCAGGTGCCGGCTCGCTTTACGCCGATGCTGTCCGGCTCAAGCCCATTGGCCCGTTCTTCGGGATCCTCGCACTGGGCGCTTGCGCTTCGGTGCCAACCAGCGTGCCACCCACGACGGCGGTACTCATCGGGGCCGCGTCCGCCGCCTTTTCACTCGTAGTCGGCTTTGCCGGTTGGTTCCGGTACCGCAAGTGGGAGTCCGGTGCGGCCCGCGATGTTCCCGTCCTCCGCGGTCCCCGGCGCCAGGCAGCGTTTGTCCAGGCTGCCTTGGTCCACGCCGCGCGCTACTCGCTCGCGGTCAGTGCGGCCGGGACCATCGGAGTGCTGAGCGGAAGCGGGCATCCCCACTGGGCCATGGCTGCCGCAGCCGTTCCCCTTGCCGGCGCCGACCTCCCCAGCCGCGTTCACCGGGGCATCCACCGCATCGTGGGGACGTTCCTCGGGTTGGCGGTGGTCGCCGTCGTACTTTTCCCCAGTCCGCTATCGCCGCTTCAGTACTTCCCCGGTCAAACCGCTGTGGTGCTGGCCGTACTGGTGGTCCTTTGCCAGTTTCCCACCGAGCTTTTCATGGCCCGGCACTATGGGTGGGCCATGGTGTTCTTTACGCCGGTGATACTGCTGATCGCGCAGCTGGCGGCGCCCATGGATCCTGGCGTGCTGGTGATGGAGCGCGCCATCGAGACCTTTGTTGGGGCGGTAGTCGGCATCGCGGTGGCGGTGCTGGTCCGGGCACGACGGGTTCCGCAGTAAGGCCCCTCCCCTTCCAGCAGAGCTACGGCTCAAGCGGTTTGCGGGGTGGGCCGGATGTCAGCTTGGCCGGGAGAACCCGGGCAAAGAAGGTGACCACTTTGTAGCGGCGCGTCGGGATGGAAACGCCCTTGCCGTTGGCGTTGTCCTCGAGCCCCTCGCGCACTACCCGTTCGGCCGTCAGCCAGAGAAAGCGGGGGGCTACCGACTTGTCCATGCCCATGCGGTCGTGGAATTCAGTGTGGGTGAAACCGGGGCATACAGCGGTAACCTGCACCCCGGACTTCGCATACGTGATGTTGGCCCACCTGCTGAAGGTCACCTGCCAGGCCTTGGCCGCCGAATAGGTGCCGCGGTTGGCGAAGGCAGCAACGCTGGCCACGTTGATGATCCTTCCTTTTCCCCGGGCCAACATGACCTCCAACGCTGCGTGGCACAGCTCCATGGGCGTCTGCACATGCAGCCTCAGGTGCCGCCGTTCCTCGTCCAGGTCATTGCGTTCAAAAGACTTCAGAAGACCTATACCTGCGTTGTTGACCAGCACGTCCACGGGCCGGGCGGCATCCCTGAGGCGGTCGGCAACTGCCGAAACCCCGACGCCGGTGGTCAGGTCAGCGGGAAGGACCTCCGCCGAGATACTGAAGTCGCGTTCGAGCTCGGCGGCCTTTTCCTTCAAGCGGTCCTCGTCGCGGGCCACCAGCACCACGTGATGTCCGGCTTCGGCAAGCTGGCGCGCAAATTCAGCACCGAGCCCGGCCGTGGCCCCGGTGATCAGGGCAGTGAGTTCATTGGCTCGTGTCGTCATGCGCCAAGACTAGTAGGGCTGGAGCGAAGAACGCACCGGTTCAGGGATCGGCACGATTTAGGAGTTCGTCCAAAAGGGCGGATTCAGGTGCGGCTGCGTGCGCGGCTTCAGGGGCGGCTGCCCGGGCGGATTGGGGCGCGGCTGCCTGGGCGGATTCGGGCCGGGCTTCATGCGTGGCTGCATGCGCGGCTGCCTGCGCGGCTTCATGCCTGGCTTCATGCCTGGCCGTTTCCGCTTCCTGATCCTTGCGGGTACGTGGCCGGGTCACCACCACAGCAACAACAATGATGCCCAGCATGGCTAAGGCCCACCAGGGAAAGCCGGGATCGATCGCGGTACTGGGTAGGACTTGCTGGCCATCACCGGTGGTCGGGGGCTCTGTGCGTTCGCCCCGCACCAGCAACCTGTGGCTGTTGACCCCCTTGGGCGTGCACGTAATGAGGGTGACGTAGTCCTTCCCCTCGACCTTCCGGAGCGCATCTGTCTCGTCCGGAAGGACCGTCAGGATCTGGTCCACCTTGTAGTACAGGGTTTCGTCCAGGGTCGAAATGCTGAAGACATCGCCTTTGGCCATCTGGTCTACGTGGTCAAAGAGGGTGGCGTTGACAAAGCCGGAGTGCCCCGTCAGGACACTGTGGGTGCCTTCGCCGCCTACGGGAAGCGCCGAGCCAAACAGGTGCCCGACCCCTTTGGAGAGCGCGTCCTCGTCGGTGCCGTGAAAAATCGGCAGGTCCGCATGGATGGAGGGAATGCTGATCCGGCCCATCATGCCGCCCGGCCCCACTGCGAGCATCTTCTTGTAGGCCTCGGACCCGGCACCGATGACAGTCTGCTCCCCCTTTTCATTGAGGGAGTAGGGATCGCGGAGGGGCCCTGCCGGGAGGCGGTCGTTGAAGGTGCGGGCCTCGTCCAGGAGCGCCTGTTGCTGCGAGGGATTGAGGTTCTCCACCGAGTCCACGTAGCCGCTGATTTCCGTGGCATGGACCCGGTCAGAGAACCAGGCGGCAGCGGTCGGATACAGGAGCACCCCCACACCGATCACAGCAGCAAGGACTATGAACAGCCGCTGTTTGCTCCAATGGTGGGGAAGGTTGCGGATACGGGCTGGGAGTTGTGGCATCTGAATCCTGGGCAGATAACGGTACATGCAGGAACCAAAGTGGGGGAAAACGCAGTTCATGCGTCTTCCCCCACCCTGTTGTTACCAGGAGCACGGCTTTGGCCGGCCCCAGGTGTTAGCTGTTGGTTGTCCTGCGTGTGCGGACGAACAGCAGGCTGGCACCGGCGACCAGGAGGAGGCCGGCTCCGTACAGCAGACCGGTTCCAACGCCACCGGTCAGCGGCAGCTCGAAGCCGCCGTTGGACGGTACGTTCTTGACCTCGAGGTCGATGCCCACAGCAGTGGTTGCTGCATCCACCAGGAAGGAGACCGGCTCTGCCAACAGCTCGTAGCCGGAGGGAGCGGTGGTTTCCACGAGGTAGTACGTGCGGTAGTCAGCCGAGCCGGGAGCAACAGCTGCGCCGTTGGCCCAACCCGAGTAACGCAGGCCGGAAATGGTCAGCGTGCCATCAGCAGCAACGGTGAAGGTGCTCGTGCCGTTGAGGGTGATGGGGTTGGTTCCGGCCAGGGCGTCAGCCTCGGTGGCGTACACCGAGAAGGAAGCACCAGCCAGTGCAGCACCGGTCTCGTTGACCTTCTGGAGGGTGATCTCGCCCCACTTGGTGACTACGGGAGGGGTGACGATCGGGCCGCCGGGCTGGCCCGGAGCGGTGGTGAAGCTGCCCAGGTTCGGGTAGATCAAGGCTTCGTTTTCGATCTCGCCAATGGTGTTGACGGTGGTGTTCACAACCAGCTGGACGCGGGTGTCGTTGTGTGCTGCAAGCACTGCCAGGCCGGCCGGCGTGAAGACTGCCGAAACAGTGTTCGTGGCGGCATCGAAGTTCACCGTGTAGTCGGTGCCCTTGGTGATGACCGTGCCATCAACCAGCGTTGCCGTGGCATCGACGTAGCTCAGCTTGGTATCGAGCTGATCAACAATCTTGTAGCCGTCGATGACTGCGTCGTTGGGGATGTCACCGGTGATCGTGTAGTCGATCTGGTCGCCCAGCTTGATGTCAGGAGCATCGGTGACAGTCTTCTCTGCACCCGTGACGGAGTTCTTGGGGTACACGTGGACGTCGTAAAGCCAGTTGTCCTTGTTGTCCGGGTCCGTCAACGGAACGGAAACCAGGAACGGTGCCGAAGGCGTGACGCCGGACGGGTACGCCGTTTCCGAGACCAGGTACAGGCCAACAGGGAGGTTTCCGAAAGCAGCAGTGCCGGCAGCGTCGGTGGTGTCCGTCTGCGCGGATCCAAGCGTGAAGCCTGCCCCGGAAATGGAACCTGCCGGGTCGCTTGCCGAGAAGACGCTGCTCAGGTTGTGTGCAGCTTCCCATCCGGCGTTGCTGGACAGGTCGATGGTGTTGACCTGCTGGATGGTGAATTCGATGCCTGCCAGCGGGTTGAGGCCGGTGGTATCAACCACGGTGCCGTTGTTGGGCAAGCCGGTGGGGGTGTCCGGACGTTCAAACTTGTGAACGGTGATGGACCCCGTCTGGTCACCGTCAACAAGGGGAGCGGCCGATGCCGGAGCCATGGAGAACGACATTGCCAGCACCGCCCCCGTAATGGTGGCGGCGGCGGTCTTCAAAAGCCGCCGTGAGCTGTGATTACTCACTTCTGTCCTCTTTCTTAGTGGTGGTGCGGTGTTCGGAGGTGAACATTTTTGGCATGCGTTTCCCCGGAAGCGGTGTCACGCATGGTGCCTTAGGTGGCCGGTTGGTCTTTCCTGCGGCGGAGGTTTCCGGAAGCCAGGACGGCGGCTGCGAGCAGCGTGGCGGAGCCTGCCAAGGCAAATGGCCAATAGCCGATGCCTCCGGTTTCGGGCATCTGCAGGGCCGGTACGTCGCGCACGCTGACCAGGAAGATCCCGTCACCGTCCTGGTCCGCGCTGGTGACCACACCGGAGCCGCTGCCTTGGCCCAGGGTGACAACGCCATCCGCTGCCACCGTGAACCTGACGGCCTCGGCCAACAGGTTGAAGCCGGCAGGGGCCTTGGTCTCTTCCAGCCAATAGGTGCCCGGCTTGATGCCTTCCACCTGGAACTGGCCTGTCTGTCCCGGGATGGCCGTCACCGTGTAGGCGGCGTTGGTTCCGGGCATGCCCGCAGCGTCAGTCTTGAGCACCCAGGACGAACCGTTCATGGCAACCCAGGAGGAGTCCGAGGACTCGCCCAGCTTCTCAATCAGGAACTTGGCGGTTACGCGATGGGTGGTGATGCATTCCGGCGCAATCGGCGTCACGCCTGTTGCACACCGGGATGGAGGGACGCTGCCACTGCCGGTCACCGTATTGACCAATTCCTCGCTCCAGGCATCAGCCTTGACCACTACTGAGTAGCTCAGCGTTGCGGTGGCGCCCGCCGGGAGGGTGAAGGCCGCCGTCGTCAGGGTGGTTGAACCGTTGGCCGGATTCGCTACGGGAGTGGCCGCTGCCGTGCCGATCTTCAGCGTGGCTGATCCGGCAACGAAGGTTGCCTGGTCCAGGACGTTCGCCAGGTTGTCCGTGAGGACTACCCCGGTGATCTGTCCGCTGCTACTGGTGGCGGTAACGGTGTAGACGATTGTCTGCCCCGGGCTCACCAACGGATTGCTGACGCCGCCAACGGTGGCACCCTTGCTGATGACCCATGCCGGAGGCGCAGTAACCTGCGCCTTGCTGGTGGCCGTTACCGGGACGCCAACGGGAGGGGTTCCCGTAACCTTCGCGGTGTTGGTCAACAGACCAGACGTGACGTCGGCCTGCGTCACCACATAGGTTGCGGTCGCCGTGACTGACTGGCCGGCAAGGAGGGTTCCGGCAACGCCGGGCCAGGTGTAGGACAAGGAGGACATCGTTCCGGTACCGGAGAACTGTGTCTCGGAGATGACCACTCCGGTCAGCGTCACGTTGCCCGTGTTGGTGGCAACGAAGGTGTAGGTTGCCGTCTGGCCTGCCACCAAGGTTGTCTTGTCCACGGACTTGACCAAGGAAATCGCCGGCGCCGGAGCGGGGGCGATGGTAAAGACGTAGTCTTCCACTTCACCCGAGTTCGATGCACCGATCGGCGACTGGATCTGTGTGGCCGTGTAGCCGATGCGGAACCTGGCGTACGTTGTGCCTGCGGTCATGCCGCCGGGAATGGTGGCCCACGTCAGGGTTGCGGAAGTGGCTCCGGCTGCAAAGGTTGCGCAGGCCCGTTCGGCGGGGTTGTCGAAAATCGCGTCCTTGTCGAAGTCGATCCATCCACAGGTTGTGCCTGCTTTGCCGGCTCCGCTGATTGCCACAGTGGTGGAGTAACTCGTTGCGCTCAAGGTCATGGGGGTGAGCACCACCCCGTTGTCCTGATCCAAGGCAGCGGTGGCACTGGCATTCGGGGAAACGGTGCCGTTGGCCACCTGTGCGTTGTCTTCGGTCACAGAGGGTCCCAGAGTGACGTCGGAAAGGACGGCAGATGCGGCGTTGTTTTGGTCGTAGCTCGTGGGGGCGTCGCCAAAGTCCTGGGGCACGGTAAGAGTCATCACGTAGTTGTCTTCGCTGTGCAGCGATGATTGGGGGTCGTTGTCCGAGTACCCCGGGAGGGCCGATGTGGTCCTGGTGAAGACGGCGGAGACATTGAAGGTCAGGGTGGACACGAGGCCGTTGATCCGGACGGATCCACAGGCAGCGGTCGCTCCCGCATCCGGCGGTTGCGGCGTTGAGGATTGGACCACGGTGTTGCACCGCGCGGATGTGCTGTCGTTCACGGCAGTGATCGTGTTACCTGACACTGAAAGGTTTCCGCCTGACAGCTTGGTCATGGTCAGGCCGGTGGTTGCGAGCCCAAGCACGGCGTGCAGTTGGGAGATACGGTCAATGCTGCCGTTGAGCCCCTCATCCCAGGCGGAGTTGCCGCCCAACCCTGCGAGGTTCAGCACGGGGTTCCGGACTGGCTGGCTGAAGTTGATGGTGATGCTGCCTAGTCCGGAGCACGGACCAGTGGTTGCGCAGCTGTTGACAGCATCGGTGGAGAATTCCACGGTCGGCAGGGTCCCAACGAGCCCTTGGTTGTAGTCGCTGGGCACGAACCCTCGACTGCCCAGGGTCGATCCACCAAAGACGTCAGTCAGTCCGGATGCGGAATAGGTCGTAGTAAGCCCGGATCCGGGCATGGTGGTTGTGGCAATGCCATTGGAAATGACGGGGGCCGCGGTGGGCACCTGATATGCCTGGGCCGCCGTCCCGGGGCCAAAGACCCCGAATGACAGCGTCCCAAGTAACACCATGAGCACGGCGAAGAATGCCATTGCTTTCCCAAGGGGAGACTTCAAGGGAGATTCCTTCCAGAACTCGGAGTCATCCACGTCACTGGCAGCCCCCGTTTATTGATCGAACGCCGACGAATGACACAGCTGAATGTGTGTGCAAATCGTGTGCCGCTGCCTTCAGGCAGGCGGCTTCGATCGTCAAGTACCGCAAGGCCGAAAAACGTGTCACAGTTTCTGGAATTTTTTGAGAGTCGACTTCCGGAAGCTCAAAAAGTGCTGCCTGGAGTCCCCCATATGGCCGGCGGAAAGCGTTAGGATGGCCTGATTGAAACGATGCAAAGGATGGCTATGGTCAACGACGCCCCCTCCCCGCAGGACGCACTTCTCCTCAACAACAACGGCGCCTGGTGCTGGTTCCAGGACGAACGCGCACTGATCGACCCCGCCAACAACACCCTGTTGCTTGGTTCAGTGGCCTCGCCGGACGGCCCCGGGGGTGCGCGGAGGGGCGGAAACATCGAAATTGCGGTGCTCGACCTTGCTACCGGGCAAAGCCGGGTCCACGTGCTCCATGAACAGCTGGAGGCCGATGACCATAATGCCCCTGCGCTCCTGATCCGGCCGGATGGGCGCTATGTGGCGATGTATGCCAAACACAAAACGGACAACTACTCGCGCTGGCGGGTTTCGGTCCGGCCCCACGACGCTTCAGAGTGGGAGCCGGAGCAGCAGTTCGACTGGACAGAACTGGCGCAGGGCCGTGGTGCCACATATTCCAACCTGCATTTCCTGAGCTTGGAGGGCAGGGTTTACAACTTTGTCCGCGCCATTAACGACGACCCCACCATAATGGTTTCCGAGGACAACGGCCGCACGTGGAGTTACGGCGGCAAGCTCTTCACACGGCCCAAGATCGGGTACGTCAACGGATACACCCGCTATGCCGGGAACAATGCGGACAGGATCGACCTCATCACCACGGACCACCATCCGCGCGATTTCAACAACAGCATTTATCACGGCTATCTCCAGAACGACGCCCTTCACGACGCTTCGGGAACTGTGGTCAGCAAACCGGTGATCGGATCCGAAGGCATCAACCAGACGGCATTGACCACCGTTTTCGAGGCCGGAACAACGCTCGACGGCGATGTCCTCACCCACGGTTGGACTACTGACCTGCGCCGCCAAGGCAAGGAGCTGGCTGCAATCGTCACTTGCCGGGCCAACGACGTCAACGGGCCGCTGCAGCGGGAGCAAATGCTCGACGTCGACGATCACCGCCTGCTGTACGCCCGCTTTGACGGGGCGCGCTGGAAGCTGCACCCCCTCGCCGTCGCCGGTCCCGGCCTGCTGCCGCACGAGCAGGACTACACAGGTCTGGGTGCTGTGGATCCCAATGACCTGAACCGCGTCTACATCTCCACACCCATGGATCCGCGGACGGGTGAAACCACAGAGCACTATGAAATCTATCGGGGCGTCACGGCGGATTCAGGTGCCAGTTGGACATGGGAAGCCATCACTGAGGGATCCGCGGTGGACAATCTCCGCCCCATGGTGGTCCCGGGCGATGAGTCCGTACACGCCGTGTGCTGGTTCCGTGGGTCCATGAAGTCGTCCCAGAGTTACTCCACGGAGATCGTGGCGCTCACTTCATCGCCGAGGGGTTAGCTCTCGACCCTCTCAACCTCCTGAAAGTGCCGAGAGCTGACCCCTCGCGGGGATTCCTAGGCGAACTTGGCCAAGGGGTTGGCCAAGCGTCCGGCCATCTGGAGCCCGCCGGAGGGGTCCGAAATGTCCAGCATCTGCTGGTTGTTCCTCAGCTGGAGGCGGTTGAGGCAGGAGAGCTCGAAGTCCGGCGCAAAAAGATCATGCATGGCGAACTGGTCCGCAAGTTCCGGGTGGCGCTGCTGGTATTCGCGCACTACGGCGGCGGCAGTGCCCCAGAAATCGTCCTCGCGCAGCGTCCCGTCCTCCACAAGGATCCCGCTCAGGAACCGGAAGATGCAGTCGAACACGTCGGTGAAAATGGCCAGGACCATTTCCTCGGCAGGGATCTCGGCCTTGATGCGGGAGACTTCCTCGGGAAGTTCCAGCCGGTCCCCCATCACCACGATTTCCTCGGCGATGTCCTTCATGATCGCCTGGACGGGGACGCCGTCTTCGAGGATCAGGATGACGTTTTCGCCGTGCGGCATGAACGCGAGCTCGTACTCGTAGAGGCAATGGACAAGGGGCACGAGGTAGGCCTCAAAGTAGCGGCGAAGCCACTCGGTGGGAGCAAGTCCGGAGCGCTGAATGAGCGCAGACACCACGGAGTTTCCGGCAACATCCACGTGCAGCAACGACGCCATGGTAGCCAGCTGCTGCCCGTCTTTGAGCAACGGCAGCGGACTTTCCCTCCACAGGGCTGAGAGCATCTTCCGGTAGGGCGAACCCTTGGCCGAAGCAGCCTCGTAGTAGTGGTTGTGGTACCCGATGGCTGCAGTCTCACGGATCATGGCCAGGCCCCGGTCCTGGAGCTCCTGGTCACTGCCGATCAGTTCCTGCAGCCAGTCATTGATGGCCGGAGTGGCCTTCATGTACTGCGGGGACAGTCCACGCATGAAGCCCATGTTCAACACGGACATAGCCGTCTTGACGTAGGCCTTTTCCGGGTAGTCGGTGTTGAAGAACGTCCGGATGGACTGCTGTGCCTGGTACGCGTCTTCGCCCGTGCCAAGGTTCACGATGTGGCGCTGGGCGATTTCTGCCGCGAACGTCACCGTAAGCTTGTTGTCCCACTGCCAGGGGTGCACAGGCATGAGGAGGTAGTCCTCGGGGTCCAGGCCGGAGGCTGACAATTCGGCGTTGTACCAGGCGAGGGTTGCCGGACCCAGTTCGGCCTCGAAGTGCGTCCGGTAATCCAGCCCTGCGCTGGAGGTGAATACGGCCTTGCTGCGGTGCACGGCGATCCACTGCAGCTTCACGGTTGCCCCGGTTTCCGGTGCAAACGCGTGGTAATCCGCGATCCCGAATCCCAGCCGGCCGTTGTTGGCCACGAAGCACGGATGGCCCTCTGTCATGCTGTGCTCGATGGCCTGGAAGTCCGCGGCCCGGTCAGCACCACCGGTGACACCGGCAGCCAATTCTGCCGAGCCGAAGGGCTTGCCCTGCTTGTAGGCGTGGCTGGCCAGCGTGCTGCTGATTTCCTCGAGGTACACGGGCAGCATTTCCTGGCGGATGGCCAGGGCCTCATGGAATTCGGCAACGAAGTCCAGTGCATCCACCGGAAGCTCTACGCCGTCCCGCAACCGAACGATGGATTCCGCGGGGACTGACCAGTGCTCGAGTTCCAGGACCCGTGCGCGAAAACGGTATTCCGTTGCGTCGTCATCGCTGACTACCTTGTACAGCCCGCCGCCGGCGCCCTCCTGCCGGATCAGCTCAGGGACCAGGATGCGCTCGTGCGAGAACTCCGCGATCGCCTTGCGGACCAGGTGCCGGTTGGCGATGGCCCAGCGCTCCGGGGTCAGGTGGGACACAGGCGCGGCTGCCTGGTTCAGGGTCTCTTCGGTGGTGCCGGCGGTGGTGGTCACAGGGATTCTCCTCTGGTCGCCGCGGCGGGCGCGGCCAGAATCGGGGTCAGGGCAGCAAGGAAATCCTCGCGGGTGCAGAAGCTCAGGAGCCCCTGCTTATGGTCTTCGGCAGGATCGACGGCGGGAAGCGTCACCACGCCGTGTGGGCGGAAGCCCACCTTTTCGTTCAGGACGTGGATCTTGTGGTTCCGGGCGTCAGGCTCGACGACGACCCGCTGGGTTGCGGGGTCGGCGAACAGCTCCGCCATAACGGACTGCATGACGGCAGTGGTGAAACCGGGCCGGGGTTCGCCACTGGGCGGTGACACCAGCAGATGCATTCCCACGTCACCGGGCTGGACCTCGTAAACGTCCGCCAATGGCGAGGAGCCGGGCCGGTACCGCTCCATCAGGAAGGCGGGAACGCCGTCGTCGAGCCCCAGGAACGCTTGGTGATGAGCGGACCCGGCAATCCTTGAGTACTCCTCCACAACGTCCTGCTCACTGGCCGAGACCATGCCCCAGAATCGTGCGTATTCTTGGCTGACCCAGCTGTGGAGGACAGGTGCGTCAGCTACCGGGTCAACGGGGCGGAATGTGAAGTTCATACGGAGACCCCGGCGGTTTCGGGCAGGCCGGCAGGTTCTGCGGGAGTCACCGGAGGCGGCGCCCCAAACTGCTGGAACGCGATGCTGCGCTCGATCGGATAGACCTCGCGGCCGGTGATTTCACGCAGGATGCACGAGTTGCGGTAGGCCGCCATGCCGAGGTCCGGAGTGACGAAGCCGTGGGTGTGCAACTCGGCGTTCTGGACGAAGATTTCGCCGGGTACGACGCCGGTCCCGTAGTTGCGCTCGACGTCGAAGCGACCCTTGGCGTCACGGCGGATCCGGTCCTGGATGCCGGACAGGAAGGCAGGCTCCTTGTAGGTGTAACCGGTAGCGAGGACCACGGCCTCGGACTCAAGGCTGTAATCGCGGCCGTGTTCTTCGTGGCGCAACTGAAGAGTGTGGGTTCCCGTAGCCGGGTCCCACTCTGCTGCGGTCAGCGAGGAGTGTGTGTGCAACTGGGTGTCCACCATGCCGGAGAGGCTCTTGGTGTAGAGGAGGTCATAGATGTCATCGATCAGGTCCGAGTTGATGCCCTTGTACAGGTTCTTCTGGCTCTTGATCAGCGAATCGCGTTGCTCGCCAGGGAGTGAGTGGAAGTAGTCCACGTACTCCGGCGACGTCATCTCAAGGGTGAGCTTGGTGTACTCCAGCGGGAAGAAACGGCCGGAACGGGTGACCCAGTTGAGCTGGTAGCCGTACACGTCAATTTCCTGAAGCAACTCGTAGTACAGCTCGGCCGCACTCTGTCCGCTGCCCACGATCGTGATGCTCCGCTTGGACTGCAGCTCACTCTTCCTCGACAGGTAGTCGGCGTTGTGGAGGACAAGTCCGCCGGCTTCCACTATTCCTGCGCAGGAATCCGGGACGTACGGCGAGGTGCCGGTACCAAGGACCAGTTTCCGGGCGCGAAGCACCTCAGCGCCGCCCGGGCCCTGCACCGAAAGCCGGTACACGCCGTCGTCGTACGTTACATCCAGCACATCCGTGCTAAAACGAACGGATTCAAGCTGTCCCGCCACCCACTGGCAGTACTGGTTGTACTCGGCGCGCAGCGGGTAGAAGTTCTCGCGGATATAGAAGCGGTACAGGCGGCCGGTCTGCTTGAGGAAGTTCAGGAAGGAGAACGGCGACGTCGGATCGGCGAGCGTCACGAGGTCCGCCATGAACGGGACCTGCAGGTGCGCCGGTTCAAGCATCATGCCGGGGTGCCAGTCGAAGGACTCGCGACGATCCAGGAACACGCAGTCCAGGTCCCCGACCGGCTCACTCAAGGCAGCCAGGCCCAGGTTGAACGGACCGACGCCGATTCCCGCGACATCGTAGATGGTCTCTTGGGTGCTCACGCTGCGGCCTCCATGGTGTTCGCCAGCAGGGCGTTGCCCGTTCGGCGGATAAGTTCGATGATTTCCTGGATGTCCCCCAGGCTTGCCTCGGCGTTCAGGAGGGTGAATTTCAGGTAGTGCCGGCCAGCGACCTTGGTGCCGGCCACGACGGCCTCGCCCGAAGCGAAGATCGCAGCACGAATGGCCGGGTTGAGGGTGTCTGCAGTGTCCTCGTCGAGCGGGGCACCGTTCACGGCGGGGCGGTAGCGGAACACCAAAGTGCTGAGTTGCGGTGCGGCGACCAGTTCGAATTCCGCGTCATCGGCCAGCAGCGTTCCCACCCGGGCGGTGAGGTCGATTGCCTCATCGAACAGCGCACCGATGGCGTCGGCGCCCATGATGCGGAGGGTCAGCCACAGCTTCAGGGCATCGAAGCGGCGGGTGGTCTGGATGCTCTTGTCCACTTGGTTGGGAATCTCGGCCTTGGCCGCGCTTTCCGGGTTCAAGTAGTCGGCGTAGTAGGTGACGTGACCCATCATGGAGCCGTTGCGGACCAGGATTGCGCTGGAACTGACAGGCTGGAAGAAGGTCTTGTGGAAGTCGACAGTGACGGAATCGGCGAGGTGGATTCCGTCCAGGAGGTGGCGGTGGCGGCCGGACACAATCAGCCCTCCACCGTAGGCGCCATCCACGTGCAACCAGGAATCGTAGGCGTGGACCAAGGCGGCCATTTCGGACAGCGGGTCAACCGAACCGAAGTCCGTGGTTCCGGCAGTGGCTACGACCGCCATCGGGACCAGCCCGGCGTCGTGCGCTTCCGCCAAAGCAGCCGCGAGGGCGGTGGGATCCATGCGGTGGTCGTCGGTGGTGGGTACGGCGATGACTGCGTCGAAGCCCAGCCCCAGCATGGATGCTGACTTCTGGATGCTGAAGTGGCTGTCCACGGAGGTGAAGATCCGGAGCCTGTCCAGCAGCAGCGGCAGGCGGGCGTCCCCATTGGCTGCCCGCAGCTTGGCGACGGCATGATTGCGGGCGATCAGCAGCGCCTGGAAGTTGGACTGGCTGCCGCCGGACGTGAACACTCCGTCAGCGTCGTCCGTGAAGCCAATGCGCTCCGCGGTCCAGTCAATGAGGCGGCGCTCGATCATGGTGGCGCCGGCGCTCTGGTCCCACGTATCCATGGAGGAGTTGACGGCAGAGAGGACGGCCTCCCCCACCAATGCGGGTATGACCACAGGGCAATTCAGGTGCGCCGCGTAGCGGGAATCATGGAAGTAGACAGCGTCCTTGAGGTAGAGCTCATCGAGTTCCTCCAACGCTGCCGCAGTATCCGGGAGCGGCTGTTCCAGATCGACGGCGCCAACCTTGGCTTTCAGCTCAGCATGCCCGACGCCGGTGAACGGCCGCGCGGTCCTCTGGACTTTGGTGGAGACAGCGTTGACTCCCTGCAGAACCTGCGCGACGTAGCTGGGCGAATTTCGGGCGTTGAACAGCTGGTTGGTGGCAGCGAGGGCCAGCTCCACTTTGGAGCCAAAATCCTGCTCCTGAGCGATCCGCTCTTCGACACTGGGTGACGTCACGTCAGCTTCCTTCCATTGCGTTGGGGCGCTTGTTAGCAAGGTAAGCCTTACTTAGGTAAGCCTTTCCGTCAAACTTTTGTGACCTATTTCGCTTGGAAGGCGGTTTCTCGTATTTTTATGGTCCGGCAGCGCGTCATTGACTTTTTTTCGAGCCCCGCTGGGTGCAGAATGTGGCACTCTTTAGTGCAAGGACTATCCGCAGTCAACGGTTGGGGGACCTATGAAGGACCACGTCCACGAGCGCATCGGCTTCCGCGAAATCGACGAGCATGGCAATGCCGTGCAGGCCGTCAGCCCCCATGTGCCGGAGCCTGCGGACCGGGAACGCAGGAGAATCCCCATTAACCCGTTCATCATTGCGTTGTGGGTACTGGACGCGGGCCTTTTGTGGGTGGGAGTGTGGGCGGTGAATGAGACCGGAGCTGCGATGTCAGGTCCCACGATGTTCAATATGTCGGCCCAACTGAACTTCATGCTGATGACGTACACCCCGTACGCGTTTCTTGGTGCGCTGCTTCTGACATCTACGCTCCTGTTCTGGCACGCGGTTCAGTGGCAAAAACAGCGGCCGACCAGGTAATGGATACCTGACCGGCCGCTGAGGAATGATGCTTGCTGGAACTGCTTGCCTAGAGGACCGTGGCCCCCAGGACGCACTTGATCTCCGTGGCGGGTTTGGTTACCTCTGCGTTGGCGACCCAGTCAAGGGCCTTGCCCGCTGCAGCGTCCTTGAAGGTTTGCTCCCCGCGGGCGAGGACTGCCGAGGTTTTCGGGTCCACCCAGCTGACGGTGATCTTGACCGTGCCCTTGGTTCCCTCAGGAGGAGTCACGGTCCCCTTCGCCGTCACTTTTCCCTGCGCAGTATCGCAGGAGGTCATCTTGGTGGCCTCGATGATGCCGGTACCGGGGTTGGCAGGTTTTGCCTCACCGGTGGTGGCGGCCTGGGTTGTAGTTGACGACGGCGACGTCCCCGCCTCGTTGCTCGGGGACGACGAACAACCGGCGAGTGCGGCTGCCGAAACAAGCACCCCCGCAATGCACGCAACAGTCTTCTTCATGGTGTGGCTACCTGGTTCTTTCTGGGTTGTACGTTGGTTGAAAATGCGCGGCAACCAGGGTTGGGGCCCCGATTGCCGCGCACTTTTTGTCCTATGCCTCGGAACGCTTGCGGCGCCCAACGAGGAACAGGAACAGCCCCGCGCCAACTACCAGCAGGCTGATGGGCAACACGGTGAGGACAGCTCCCGTGTTGGCCAACGGACCCGAAGGCTGGCTCGGAACCACCGGCGGGAAGGTCACAACAGCACTTGCAGGTGGTGTGGTGACCGGGGGTCCCGTCGGAGGCGTACCCGTTGCGGTTGCCGTGTTGGCAACCTCACCGGCGTTGATATCCGCCTGGGTGATCGCGTACGTTGCCGTAGCGGTCACGGTCTCACCGGGCAGCAGGGTTCCTGCAACGCCGGGCCAGGTGTAAGCCAGGGCCGAAAGGCCCGGCATCGGATCGTTGATGGAGACGTCCGTCAGCGGGACGTTTCCGGTGTTCCTGGCGGTAAACGTGTACGTGATCACGTCACCCACCTGGGTGGGGTCTCCAACAGCCGAGGCATCGGCCGTCTTGGTGAACTCCAAGCCCGCGCTCGGGGTCAACGGGGTATCCGTTTCACCCGGCGGAGGCGTTACCGGCGGACCGGTGGGAGGAGTTCCGGTGGTGGTGGCCGAGTTGGCCACGTGACCGGCATTGATGTCGGCCTGGGTGATGGCGTACGTTGCCGTAGCCGTCACCGTCTGGCCCGGAAGCAACTCGCCCGGGGTACCCGGCCAGGTGTACGTCAGGGCCGAGAGACCAGCCAGCGGATCCGTGATGGACACATTGGTGAGCTTCACATTGCCCGTGTTCTTGGCCGTGAAGTTGTAGGTGATCACTTCACCCACCTTGGACGGACCATCCGTTGCCGGAGCCACAGCTGTCTTGCTGAACTCCATGGCCGGAGCCGGGGTCAACGGAGTATCCGTCTCTCCCGGAGGAGGCGTCACCGGAGGACCAACAGGCGGTGTGCCCGTAGTGGTTGCGGAGTTCGCCACGTGGCCGGCATCAATGTCAGCCTGGGTGATGGCGTACGTTGCCGTAGCCTTCACTGTCTCACCGGGCAGCAGTGTTCCTGCGACGCCGGGCCAGGTGTAGGTCAATGCCGAGAGGCCAGCCAGCGGATCCGTGATGGAAACGTTGGTCAGGGTCACGTTGCCCGTGTTCTTGGCCGTGAAGTTGTAGGTGATCTTGTCACCCGCAACGGTGGGGTTCTGAACAGCGGAGACGTCCGCGGACTTGGTGAACTCCATTGCCGGCGCCGGGGTCAACGGGGTGTCCGTTGTTCCCGGAGGAGGCGTTACAGGAGGACCAACCGGCGGAGTACCCGTGGTGGTCGCCGAGTTGGCGACGTGACCGGCGTCGATATCAGCCACTGTGATGGCGTATGTTGCCGTAGCCGTCACGGTCTGGCCCGGAAGCAACTCGCCGGGGGTACCCGGCCAGTTGTAAGCCAGTGCCGACAGGCCAGCCAGTGGATCGCTGATGGAGACGTTCTTCAGCGTCACGTTGCCGGTGTTCTTCGCCGTGAACGTGTAGGTGATCAGGTCACCTGCAACGGACGGATCGTGAACAGCCGAGGCGTCAGCCGACTTGGTGAACTCCATTGCCGGAGCCGGGGTCAACGGAGTATCCGTTGTTCCCGGAGGAGGCGTTACCGGCGGACCGGTGGGAGGAGTGCCAGTGGTCGTGGCGCTGTTGGCGACATGACCGGCGTCGATATCAGCCTGGGTGATGGCGTACGTTGCCGAGGCCGTTACCGTCTCACCGGGCAGGAGCGTTCCTGCAGCTCCAGGCCAGGTGTACGTCAGTGCCGAGAGGCCAGCCAGCGGATCCGTGATGGAAACGTTGGTCAGTGTCACGTTGCCCGTGTTCTTCGCGGAGAAGGTGTACGTGATCACGTCACCGGCCTTTGAAGGATCCTGGACAGCCGAGGCGTCAGCCGACTTGGTGAACTCCATCGCCGGAGCCGGGGTCAACGGAGTATCCGTGGTTCCCGGAGGAGGCGTTACCGGCGGACCGGTAGGAGGAGTGCCCGTAGTCGTGGCGCTGTTGGCGACATGACCGGCGTCGATATCAGCCTGCGTGATGGCGTACGTTGCCGTAGCCGTCACGGTCTGCCCGGGCAGCAACTCACCCGGGGTACCGGGCCAGGTGTACGTCAGTGCCGAAAGACCAGCCAAAGGATCGGTGATCGTGACGTTCTTCAGCGTGACGTTGCCAGTGTTCTTCGCGGAGAAGGCATACGTGATGACGTCGCCCACCTTGGAAGGATCCTGGACTGCCGAATCATCCGCAGACTTGCTGAACTCCATCGCAGGCTTCGGGGTCAACGGAGTATCCGTGGTTCCCGGAGGAGGCGTCACCGGCGGGCCGGTGGGAGGAGTGCCGGTGGTGGTCGCCGCGTTGGCAACATGTCCGGCGTCGATATCAGCCTGTGTGATGGCGTACGTTGCCGTAGCCGTCACCGTCTGGCCCGGGAGCAGCTCGCCCGGAGTGCCCGGCCAAACGTACTCAAGGGCGGACAAACCGGCCAGCGGGTCCGTGATGGACACGTTGGTGAGGTTGACGTTGCCGGTGTTCTTTGCCGTGAACGTGTAAGTGATCTTGTCACCTGCAACGGACGGGTCCTGAACAGCGGAGGCGTCAGCGGTCTTGGTGAACTGCATCGCCGGAGCCGGGGTCAACGGGGTGTCCGTTGTTCCCGGAGGAGGCGTTACCGGCGGACCAACAGGCGGAGTGCCCGTAGTTGTTGCCGCGTTCACCACATGGCCGGCGTTGATGTCAGCCTGGGTGATCGCGTACGTTGCCGTAGCGGTCACCGTCTGGCCCGGCTGCAACTCGCCCGGAGTACCCGGCCAGGTGTAAGCCAGTGCCGAAAGACCAGCCAAAGGATCGTCAATGGTGACGTTCTTGAGTGTGACATTGCCGGAGTTCTTGGCCGTGAAGGTGTAAGTGATCTGGTCACCAACAACTGCAGGTTTCTGAATGGCCGAGGCATCCGAGCTCTTGGTGAACTCCATCGCAGGCGCCGGGGTCAACGGAGTATCCGTGGTTCCCGGAGGAGGCGTGACAGGAGGACCAACAGGAGGGGTACCCGTGGTGGTGGCGCTGTTGGCAACATGGCCGGCATCAATATCAGCCTGCGTGATGCCATACGACGCCGAAGCCGTCACCGTCTGGCCCGGCAGCAACTCGCCCGGAGTACCCGGCCAGGTGTAAGCCAGTGCCGACAGGCCAGCCAGCGGATCCGTGATGGACACGTTGGTCAGCGTGACGTTGCCCGTGTTCTTGGCCGTAAAGGTGTAGACGATGCGATCGCCCACAACCGAGGGGTCCTGAACACCGGAAGCGTCAGCCGTCTTGGTGAACTCCATGGCCGGTGCCGGGGTCAACGGGGTGTCCGTCGTTCCCGGAGGAGGCGTGACAGGAGGACCAACAGGCGGGGTGCCGGTGGTTGTCGCCGAGTTGGCTACGTGACCTGCATTGATGTCAGCCTGGGTAATGGCATACGTTGCCGTAGCGGTTACCGTTTGACCGGCTTGCAGCTCTCCGGGGGTACCCGGCCAGGTGTATGCCAGAGCCGAGAGGCCAGCCAGCGGATCCGTGATGGAAACGTTGGTCAGCTTCACGTTGCCCGTGTTCTTCGCGGAGAAGGTGTACGTAATAACGTCACCAACCTTTGAAGGATCCTGGACAGCCGAAGCATCAGCAGACTTGCTGAACTCCATCGCCGGAGCCGGAGTCAACGGAGTATCCGTCGTTCCCGGAGGAGGCGTTACCGGCGGACCGGTAGGAGGAGTACCCGTAGTCGTCGCCGCATTGGCAACATGGCCGGCGTCGATATCAGCCTGCGTGACGGCGTACGTTGCCGTAGCCGTCACGGTCTGGCCCGGAAGCAACTCGCCGGGGGTACCCGGCCAGGTGTATTCAAGGGCAGACAAGCCGGCCAGCGGGTCATTGATGACCACACCGGTGAGCTTCACGTTGCCAGTGTTCTTCGAGGTGAAGGTGTACGTAATAACGTCGCCAACCTTCGAAGGATCCTGGACAGCCGAAGCGTCGGCAGACTTGCTGAACTCCATCGCCGGAGCCGGGGTCAACGGAGTATCCGTAGTTCCCGGAGGAGGCGTTACCGGCGGACCGGTAGGAGGAGTGCCCGTAGTCGTGGCGCTGTTGGCGACATGACCGGCGTCGATATCAGCCTGGGTAATCGCATACGTTGCCGTAGCGGTCACTGTCTGACCTGCTTGCAGCTCGCCCGGAGTACCCGGCCAGGTGTAGGCCAGCGCCGAGAGGCCAGCCAGCGGATCCGTGATGGATACGTTGGTGAGCTTCACGTTGCCGGTGTTCTTGGCCGTGAACGTGTAGGTGATTTGATCGCCTACAACAGACGGAGCCTGGATTGCCGAAGCATCAGCAGACTTGCTGAACTGCATCGCCGGACCAGGAGTCAACGGAGTATCCGTCGTTCCCGGAGGAGGCGTCACAGGCGGACCAACAGGCGGGGTGCCCGTGGTGGTCGCAACGTTCGCGACATGACCGGCGTCGATATCAGCCTGCGTGATGGCGTACGTTGCCGTAGCCGTCACGGTCTGCCCGGGCAGCAACTCACCGGGGGTACCCGGCCAGGTGTAAGCCAGCGCGGAGAGGCCAGCCAGCGGATCCGCGATGGATACGTTGGTGAGCTTGACGTTGCCAGTGTTCTTCGCGGAGAAGGTGTACGTAATGACGTCACCAACCTGTGAAGGATCCTTGACTGCCGAGGCATCTGCGGACTTGCTGAACTCCATTGCCGGAGCCGGGGTCAACGGGGTATCCGTGGTTCCCGGAGGAGGCGTTACCGGCGGACCGGTGGGAGGAGTGCCCGTAGTCGTGGCGCTGTTGGCGACATGACCGGCGTCGATATCAGCCTGTGTAATGGCGTACGTTGCCGTAGCCGTCACCGATTGGCCCGGAAGCAACTCGCCCGGAGTGCCCGGCCAGGTGTACGTCAGGGCTGACAGACCAGCCAGCGGGTCATTGATGACAACACCCGTCAGCTTCACGTTTCCGCTGTTCTTCGCCGTGAACGTGTAGGTGATCAGGTCACCTGCAACGGACGGGTTCTGGATAGCGGAGGCGTCGGCCGACTTGGTGAATTGCATCGCCGGAGCCGGAGTCAACGGGGTATCCGTTGTTCCCGGAGGAGGCGTTACAGGGGGACCAACCGGCGGAGTGCCGGTGGTGGTGGCCGCATTGGCGACATGGCCGGCGTCGATATCAGCCTGGGTGATGGCGTACGTTGCCGTAGCCGTCACGGTCTGGCCAGGCAGGAGGGTTCCCGCTGCACCGGGCCACGTGTAGGTCAGAGCCGAGAGACCAGCCAGCGGATCCGTAATGGACACGTTGGTCAGGGTCACGTTGCCGCTGTTCTTCGCCGTGAAGGAGTAAGTGATCAGGTCACCAACAACTGCCGGGTTCTGGATAGCGGAGGCGTCCGAGGACTTGGTGAACTCCATGGCCGGGCCCGGGGTCAACGGAGTATCCGTAGTTCCCGGAGGCGGCGTGACAGGAGGACCAACCGGCGGAGTACCCGTGGTGGTGGCGCTGTTGGCGACATGGCCGGCGTCGATATCAGCCTGCGTGATGGCGTACGTTGCCGTAGCCGTCACGGTCTGGCCAGGCAGGAGGGTTCCTGCCACGCCGGGCCACGTGTACGTCAGAGCCGAGAGACCAGCCAGCGGATCCGTGATGGAAACGTTGGTCAGGGTCACGTTGCCGCTGTTCTTCGCCGTGAAGGTGTAGACGATGCGATCGCCCACAACTGAAGGGTCCTGAACACCGGAAGCGTCAGCGGATTTGCTGAATTCCATGGCCGGAGCCGGAGTCAGCGGGGTATCAGTACCGGCCGGAGGAGGCGTCACTGCGGGACCGGTGGGCGGAGTGCCCACGGTGGTTGCAGTGTTCGCGACATGGCCCGCATTGATGTCGGCCTGGGTGATCGCATACGTTGCCGTAGCGGTCACTGTCTGGCCCGGAAGCAACTCGCCGGGGGTACCCGGCCAGGTGTATTCCAGTGCCGAGAGGCCCGGCAGCGGGTCGTTGATGACCACACCAGTGAGCTTCACATTGCCGGTGTTTTTGGACGTGAACGTGTAGGTGATCTGGTCACCCACAACAGACGGATCCTGGATATCCGAAGCGTCAGCCGTCTTGGTGAACTCCATGGCCGGAGCCGGGGTCAACGGGGTATCCGTCGTTCCCGGAGGAGGCGTTACAGGAGGACCAACCGGAGGAGTTCCGGTGGTGGTCGCCGCATTGGCGACGTGACCGGCGTCGATATCAGCCTGCGTGATGCTGTACGTTGCCGTAGCTGTGACGGTCTGGCCCGGAAGCAACTCGCCCGGGGTTCCCGGCCAGGTGTACGTCAGTGCCGAAAGACCAGCCAGCGGATCCGTGATGGATACGTTGGTGAGCTTCACGTTGCCGGTGTTCTTCGAGGTGAACGTGTAGGTGATCTGGTCACCCACAACAGACGGATCCTTGACAGCCGAAGCATCAGCGGACTTGCTGAACTCCATGGCCGGAGCCGGGGTCAACGGAGTATCCGTCGTTCCCGGAGGAGGCGTTACAGGAGGACCAACCGGAGGAGTTCCGGTGGTGGTCGCCGCATTGGCGACGTGACCGGCGTCGATATCAGCCTGCGTGATGCTGTACGTTGCCGTGGCCGTGACGGTCTGGCCCGGAAGCAACTCGCCCGGGGTTCCCGGCCAGGTGTACGTCAGAGCCGAAAGACCAGCCAGCGGATCCGTGATGGATACGTTGGTGAGCTTCACGTTGCCCGTGTTCTTCGAGGTGAACGTGTAGGTGATCTGATCCCCTACAACGGACGGATCCTGGATAGCCGAAGCATCAGCAGACTTGCTGAACTCCAAGGCGGGGCCAGGAGTCAACGGGGTGTCCGTACCAGCCGGAGGCGGCGTCACAGCCGGACCAGTGGGCGGAGTGCCCGTGGTGGTCGCGACGTTGGCGACATGGCCGGCGTCGATATCAGCCTGAGTGATGGCGTACGTTGCCGTAGCCGTCACCGACTGACCCGGAAGCAACTCGCCCGGAGTTCCCGGCCAGGTGTACGTCAATGCAGACAAACCCGCGAGAGGGTCGTTGATGACCACGCCAGTGAGCTTGACGTTGCCCGTGTTCTTCGAGGTGAACGTGTAGGTGATCTGATCCCCTACAACGGACGGATCCTGGATAGCCGAAGCATCAGCAGACTTGGTCAGCTCCATGGCAGGACCGGCCGTCAACGGAGTGTCCGTACCAGCCGGAGGCGGCGTCACAGCCGGACCAGTGGGCGGAGTGCCCGTGGTGGTCGCGACGTTGGCGACATGGCCGGCGTCGATATCAGCCTGCGTGATGGCGTACGTCGCCGTAGCCGTCACCGACTGACCCGGAAGCAACTCGCCCGGGGTACCCGGCCAGGTGTAGGTCAGTGCCGACAGTCCTGCCAGCGGGTCATCAATGACCACACCAGTGAGCTTGACGTTGCCCGTGTTCTTGGACGTGAACGTGTAGGTGATCTGATCGCCCACAACAGACGGATTCTGGATATCCGAAGCATCTGCCGACTTGGTGAACTCCATGGCCGGAGCCGAGGTCAACGGAGTATCCGTTGTTCCCGGAGGAGGCGTGACAGGAGGACCAACCGGCGGAGTACCCGTGGTGGTGGCCGCGTTGGCAACATGTCCGGCATCAATGTCAGCCTGGGTGATGGCGTACGTTGCCGTCGCCGTCACGGTCTGGCCCGGGAGCAGTTCCCCGGGAGTGCCCGGCCAGGTGTACGTCAGTGCCGAGAGGCCAACCAGGGGATCGCTGATGGACACGTTGGTCAGCGGGACGTTGCCCGTGTTCTTGGACGTGAACGTGTAGGTGATCTGATCGCCAACAACGGACGGGTCCTGGATGGCAGACGCATCAGCGGACTTGCTGAACTGCATGGCCGGAGTGGACGTCAACGGGGTGTCAGTGGTTCCCGGAGGAGGCGTGACAGGAGGACCAACAGGCGGGGTGCCCGTAGTGGTTGCCGAGTTCGCGACGTGACCGGCCGTGATGTCAGCCTGGGTGATGGCGTACGTTGCCGTAGCCGTCACTGTCTCACCGGGCAGGAGGGTTCCTGCTGCGCCGGGCCAGGTGTACGTCAATGCCGAGAGGCCAGCCAGCGGATCCGTGATGGACACGTTGGTCAGCGGAACGTTGCCGGTGTTCTTCGAGGTGAACGTGTAGGTGATCTGGTCACCAACAACCGACGGGTCCTGGATGCCCGAGGCGTCCGCGGACTTGCTGAACTCCATGGCCGGAGCCGGAGTCAGCGGGGTATCCGTGCCAGCCGGAGGCGGCGTTACCGCGGGACCGGTGGGCGGAGTACCGGTGGTAGTCGCGGTGTTGGCGACGTGACCGGCGTTGATGTCAGCCTGAGTGATGGCATAGGTTGCCGTAGCCGTGACCGTCTGGCCGGGCAGGAGGGTTCCTGCCGCACCGGGCCAGGTGTACGTCAAGGCAGACAGGCCAGCCAACGGGTCATTGATGGACACGTTGGTCAGGGATACGTTGCCCGTGTTCTTGGACGTGAACGTGTAGGTGATCTGGTCACCAACAACAGATGGATCCTGGATATCCGAAGCATCAGCAGACTTGGTGAACTCCATGGCCGGAGCCGGAGTCAGCGGGGTATCAGTACCTGCAGGCGGCGGGGTAACAGGAGGACCTGTAGGAGGATTGCCCGTGGTGGTGGCAAGGTTGGCCACATGTCCTGCATCGATGTCCGCCTGGGTGATGGCGTAGGTAGCCATCGCCGTCACGGTTTCACCGGGCAGCAAAGTGCCCGGAGTTCCCGGCCAGGTGTAGGTCAGTGCAGACAAACCGGCCAGGGGGTCGTTGATGGTGACACCCGTCAGCGGCACGTTGCCGGTGTTTTTGGACGTGAACGTGTAGGTGATCTGGTCACCCACAACAGAGGGATCCTGGATGTCTGAAGCGTCAGCGGACTTGGTGAATTCCAACTCCGGGGCCGGGACGGCCGTGTTGGTGAGAACACAGCTGATATCGGCGCCGGCAACCGGAACCAAGGAATAAGCAGAATCCACTACCGCACCATTGGGCAGTCCGGTCTGGAGGCCGTTGGCATCAACACAGGTGATGACCTTGCTGTAACCGGAGAGGTTGGTTCCCGACTCCGTCAGGTAGTAGGTTGCACCTGCGTCGGCGACGTATTCGCCAGTGGTTCCCGTACCTGCGGTAACAGTGGAACCCGCACCGGTGGTGGTGGCGTTGGCAGTGTTGCTCACAACAGGACCCGTGGCCGATCCGGTGCGGATCTCAGTGGTGAACTGATCCGAATCCATCAGGCGGGTGGCATCCAGCGCCTTGGTCAGTTCAAGGCGCGGAGCCTTCACTACCAAGGTGGCGTCTGCCGGCGGGTTCAGGTTGGTGGCGATGTTGGCGGGGCCGTTGACGTAAGTGCCCTCGGCAGCTGCCGTGACATCCACCGTGATGGTGCAGGACGTCATTCCCAGGGCGAGGTCGCCGCCGGTTACCGAGAAGGAATTGCTGCCGTCAACAGCGGTGGTTACCAGAGGATTGGTTCCCGCTGCCTGCACACAGGTGCCGCCAATGTTGGGGGTACCGGCAATAACTACGCCGGCAGGGAGGGAGTCGGTGATGAACCAGTCGTTCTTGGCCATCAGGTCATCCGTGTTGGTCACTGTCAGAGTGACCTTGGAGATTCCGCGCGGCCCAATAAGGGACGGGGTGAAGGACTTGTCTACCTGGGGGGTGACGTCCACGATCTGCGGAAGGTCAAAGGCTACGTCGTTGCCCGAGCCACTGGTGGCTTCATTCCTCAGTTCGAGACCGAGGGAAGGAGACGTGCCCATGGGAATCTGGAAGGCAGCCGACTGGAGCTTGGTGATTTCCGTAATGGCACCGTTGGTGGTGTTGGTTCCACAAGGATCCAAGCCGGTGCTGAGGACCTGCCGCGTGCCGTTAATCAGGAGGCTGAAGGTCTCCTTGGCATGGGTCGAGTGACAGTTGACCTGCGCGAAGTAGGCCGAGACTGCGTAGTAGTGGCCCTCAATCGCCGGAATCGTGTTGCCTTCAGTCCGGAACTGCACACCCGGGGTGATGCGGCCCGTGGGGCTGTTGGTGTACTCGGACAGGACTTGGTTGGTGGAGGATTGCGCAGCTGTCTGGCCCTGGGCCAAGCCCAGCGCGGCAGCCATTTGCCGTATCTGGTTCCAACCGTCCGGCTGGTTGTTGGTACACCCTGCATCAGTGGTTGGCAACGGCGTGGAAGAGTTCAGGATCCAGCCATCGCACTGTCCGCCGGCCGGAGTGTACGGAGTATCGGCAAAGTACGTTTCGTTGGCAGCGTCAGCGCCGCCGGTGTAGTTGAGGATGCTTATGGCACCGCTGGAGGCGTTCTCGTTGGAGAAATCCTCGGTGTAGACAGGCGTTCCTGGTTGGGCAATTCCCGGCGACCCCGGGACTGTCGCCAGGGCCGGTGGCGCTAACGCGCCGCCCACCCCCAGCGACATGATGGCTGTGGCGACTACTGCCGCCAACAGCTTCTGTGGACGTGTGTGTTTCACGGTCTCTCGCTTTTCTTTGTCACGCAAGAGGCCGACTCACAGAAGCGAATCGGCATCGAGCTAGGCTACTCGCCAGTACTCCAGTGGACGGAGACGAGTCTTCGTGACGCAAAAAACGTAGGGAATCCAAAAAAGTTGAAAAGACCCTGTGGAAGGACTTTGAGAAAAGGGGCCCCGACGGGTCATAAGGGTCGACGGCAGCACACAACGCAGGGCCGCCCTGGAGCGGCCCTGCGTTTGGGTAACTTACGGCTGAGGCTTGCCTAGCTGAAGGTGTTGGTGAAGTTCTTGGCCACAACGCCCTGCCCGGAGAACCGGTAGTCCAGCGTTCCTGTCGTGGCGGAAGCGGGCATGGCTACTCCCAGAACGAACGTAAGGTCATCGCCGGCCAGGGACGCGGTGCTGCAGCGGATGTTGCGGTCTCCCGACGAGACCGCGGCGCAGGTCCACCCTGCGGCTGCAACAGTTTTTCCAGCCAGGAATGTTGCCTGGTCCGGCAAGGCGAAGTCCACTTGGCCGGTGGTCGGTGTGCCCTGCCCCTGGAGCGAGAACTGCACTCCAAGTTCCCGTTCCGTAGGGTTTGCCCCCTGCGAGGCCGCGAACGTTGCGTTAACCGTTTGGGTGGCGGGTGCCCCCGGCGCGCCGGGAGGCACGGGGGTGGAAGTCACGGTACCGGAGTCCACCACAACAGCCTTCCGCGGCGCCACAGCAGGTGGAACCACGACGGCGGGCGGCTGCGGCACCGTTGCTGCCGGACTGTCCGTGGAGGGGGTTTCCAGCGGAGCCACAACAGCGGGAACCTCCGGGGAGGCGGGCAAAGACTCCGCGGGGCTCGGGGTTGCCGTTGGCATAGACGTTTCCTGGGCCGGCGGGAGGTTGAAGATGCCCTCCGACGCCGCCGTGGACTGGGAAGACGGGCTTGGCTGAAGGAACCACATCAAGCTTCCGGCCAAGGCCATGACGCCCACCACCAGCGCAGCAGCCAACTTCCATGCATTGCTGAGGCCCCGGATGCCATGCGTACCGCTGTTCCCCGGGATGGCGGTGTTTCCAGCGTTTCCAGCGTTTCCGGGGATGCCTGTGCTTGCTGTGCTTCCGGTGGCTGCACCCATGGCGGTACCGCCGAGTCCTATCGCCGCCGCTCCCGCCGGGGTAAAGGTGATTCCCGTCAGCAACGGGAACAGGATGGAGCGCATACCGCCCTGGATGTCATTGAGTTCGATCAACAACGCCGTGCATTTGGCGCAGCTCTCCAGGTGCACGCTGACCTTTTCCTTGGACGTACGCTTCAACGCATTCCGCGCGTACTTTCCCAACTGGCTGGCGTATTCGTCACAGGCTTCATCAACGGTCCGGCTGATGTGCTGTTGAAGGTAGGCCTGGCGAAGGCCTTCCCTTGCCCTCAGCGCCAAGGCTGAAACACCGTTCGGTGTCAGGCCAACGAAAGGAGCAGCCGCTGCAGGTTTCAGCCCTTCAATGTCCAGGTGCCACAGGACAGCTTGCCAGCGCTCCGGGAGGGATTTGAACGCCTTGGCCATCATGCTCGACTCGAGATCGCTGACTACTTGGTCGTTGTCGATCACCGGGGCGTCGAGGATGGCGTCTTCTTCCGCCATGGGCAGCCGGCGGGCTTTGCGGTTTCGATCGTGGGCGGTGCGCCGCACCACGGTGAGGAGATAGGACCGGAAGAACTCCTTTGGCCCTTTGCCTTCGGTCAGCAACTGAAAGATGGTGGCGAATGACTCGGCAACCACGTCATCGGCGTCGCTGGGGTTATCCGTTTGCGAGCGGGCCACGAATTGCGCCACTTTCATGTGCCGCTGGTAGAGGACGTCGAAGGCGTTCGTATCACCTTCGCGGACTAAAGCGATGAGCTGCGGATCGCTGCCGGAAGCCGTCGCCGAAAATGGTGACGCCGCATCGGCGCTGACCGCAACTACTTGATCCATAAACAATAGTGTGACATCACAAACCGTGTGACTTGAATCGACCGTCGCCAGCCTGTAGAGAACTCCCACTTTCGCATCACGTTTCACGCCTTGGCTGCACTAATAAACGTGACCCTGCCAAACCCTGGTGCGAATCGAGGAACCATGGACATCCGCCGCCCCCGCCCCTTCCTGAAACTGATGCGTGCTGTCCATAAGGACGGAGCACAGCAACCTGGCGCTATTGTCCGCGGATTGCCGCCCCACCGCTCAGCTCCACTGGCGCGCCGGAAGAACGCCGGACGTGCCACTTTGGTCTACGGAGCGGACCGGCCCGTAGCCATTCCGGGAGATACCGTCATCTTCACGGCGTGGATCACCAACAACTCCGCCAGCCACCTCCGCGACGTCACATTGGTCCCCCGGTCCTTCACCAACGAAGGCATGGAGGTGTTGCGCTACAGCTCTGAGCCGGTTGAGCGCGACCTTCTCATCCCGCTCCTGGCTCCGGGCCAATCCGTGATGAGGACCTTCTCTTACCTGGTGACCGACGCAGACCATATCCACGGGGGCAGCCTGGTCAGCGCAATGCAGGTCCATGCCACCTGCCGCGGCCAGGTGGTCTTCGACGAGAACGACGCAATCGTCTCCCTCAGCGGCACACGAAAGGACTGGCCCTTCCCGGGTGAAAGGGCAGGGCAGATGCGAAAACGGCGGAAGAACGTTGAGCAGTCGGTGCCTGCGTAGGGCCTATTCGTTGTCCGGCTGGCCCACCGGCTTCTCGGCGGGCCAATCAACGTCCTGTTCGTAGCCTTCGTGCTTTTTCAGGTATGCAGCGATGTACGGGCAGTGCGGAATGATGCGCTTGCCGGAGGCCACAACATCGTCCAGGGCAAAGTGTGCGAGGACTTTTGCCAGGCCCTGGCCGTTGAACCCGGGCTTGGTTTCGGTGTGGATGAAATCGATGTGACCGGGCCGATCAAGGAACTGGGAAATCACAGCCAACTCGCCATCTACGTGCAGCTCATAGCGGTGGAATTTGTCGTTGCGCACCGTAGTGACGCCAGGACGGAACGATTCTGCCAGTGAATCCGTGTACTCGGTCATGGTTCGAGATTGGCACTAAAACCTGGCTCTGGCAACGTGGACACCGCTCCAACGCGCCGCCCCGCCAAGTCCGCAGCCGACGGTAGCCGGATGACCGGCGTCGGGACCCTGCCCAGCAGCAGGACCGAAAGGGCAAAGCACGCCGCTCCCCCACCCAACAATGCAAGCGTCAGTCCGTTGAAGGCTGCGTCTGCGACCGGGAACAAGACGACGACGGCGGCCGTCACCACAGCGGTACGCGAGGGCCCCCGCGCGTGGCTTGCCGCCGTCGGACGGTTCTCCAGGCGGCCAAAAAGCCACACCACCGGCACGAGCACCGCGACCACAGCCAGGAATACAGGGATCCGGGCCCACCACCACTCCCCCGTTCCGGCCAGGGGCTTGGGCAGGTCGGTGAGCAACAGCAGCCCTGACATGCCCACCAGCAGCGGAAGATGCCAGAGGTAGACCGTCATGGACCTGCGGCCCGCCACCGCAATAACGGTACGGACCCACCCGACTCCCGCAAGCCAGGTGATGCCGGGCCGGAGCATGTAGAGCGTGGCGGCCTGCGAGATGCCCAACAGCAGCATGCAAAGGTTGGGTGGGTTGATATTGACCACCATGTTTCCCGGGTACACGCCCACCCCGGTCACGAGTCCCAGCAACAAGTTGCTGGAGACAATGACCCCCACCAGCCACGTGCGGCTGCGGTGTTCGAAGAATCCGTCGGCCATCAGGAATCCCAACTGCTGGACCGCGCACCACACGAAGACCATGTTGGCAAAAGCCAGCACGGGAAGGGCGCCACGGAGGGAGTCGACGGTGATGATGAGCGCCACCAACGCTGCGAACGTCAGCAACGGTGCGCGTTCATGCAGGCGGGCCAGCAGCGGAACACTGAGCTGCGCTGTGAGGTAGGCGGCCAGGAACCATAGCGGCATGGCAGCGCCGGCGGTCATGAGCTGGATGACCTGGGGGTGGACACCCAGCAGGAGCGCCAACCACAAGCTCCCCCACATGACAGCCAGCAGCGCCATGGCGGGGCGGACCAGCCGCAGGAGACGGAGTTGGGCGAAATCGAATCCGGTACCACCGCGGGCTTTCAGGCGTCGCCATGACTGAAGTCCCGTCACGCCACCCAGCACAAAGAACAGCGGAACAATCATGAGGGCCCAGGCCACGGGAGTAAACCAGCTTTGCTCCATGAGCACATTCCCCGTGGTCACCGTCCCGTCCCTCTGCAGGACAGGGCTGACCATCATGCAATGGGCTGCCACCACAAGGAGCAGGCAGGTGAAGCGGACAAGGTCGATCGCCGGATCCCTCTGCGCAACCATGTCCCGGTCCGCGCGGGGCTGCGCTTGCGATTCCCGCTCCATGGCTCTCCCTTGGAACCCACGCCTCTGCGTGCTGTCTCCATTGTCCGCCCGGTGGAAGGGCGGAGCCAGCAGGCACGGGGTTACGGGGTTTCGACGGGTATCCACAACGGGAAACAAAGGTCTGGACGAGGGGGCAAATCACCGGCAGGATCAGAGGCATGACTACGTCGATTTTCGTGAACCTGCCCGTCAGCGACCTCGAGGCATCCAAAGCCTTCTACACAGCACTGGGTTACACCATCAACCCAAACTTCAGCGATGAAACTGCCGCCTGCGTGGTCTTCAGCGACACCATCTACGCCATGCTCCTGACCCACGAGAAATTCAGCCAGTTCACCAAACAGCCCATCGCAGACACTAAGAACTCGACGGCGGCAATTGTTGCCCTTTCTGCCGACAGCCGCGAAGACGTGGATGCCTTGGCCACCAAAGCGCTGGAGGCCGGCGGATCCGAAACGTACGACGCCCAGGATCTCGGCTTCATGTACAGCCGGGCGTTCCGCGACCTGGACGGTCACCATTGGGAAGTTCTCTGGATGGACGCTGCCGCAGCGCAGGATGGTCCGCCGGAGTCGTAGCCGCGAGGAGGGCTACTGGCTGGCGGCCAAAGTCCTGCCGGCGGCCGGGTTCCTGGCTGACGGCCAAAGTCCTGCCGGCGGCCGGGTTCCTAGCTGATAGCCAGTGCCAGCACACCCAGCACGACGGCCAGCAAAGGCGTGGTTCCCTGGAGGGTCGCGGCGCGGAGGTACTTTTTGCCACTCGCTGCAAGGACCAGTGCCGCCAGGAGCATGGAGCCGCAACTGCTGAAGACCAAGGTCCAGCCCACCTGGGGTGCACCCATTGCCACGGCGATGATGCCGATCAGGGCGCCAATGGCCAGGAACAGGTTGTAGAAGCCCTGGTTGTAAGCGAGCGGCTTGGTGGTTTCAGCATCGGCTTGGGACGTGATGCTGAACGTCTTCCACGTTTTCGGCTTGGTCCAGGTGATGGACTCCATGGTGAAGATGTAGACGTGGAGCAGGGCAGCTATCGCAGCAAAAATCAGGGAGGCTAGGATCATGTTTTGATCCTAGCCTCCCTGTGATGGCGGGCCCGGGCGCCGCGCTGCCGTCAGGTGCTGAGCAGCTCCAGCGTGGCCCCCGCAAACGTTGCTGCTGAGACGTTCCACCGGCCCAGCAGGCCTTGCAGGTTCTCGCCATCGGCCCGGTGGGCTGCGGTTTCGGATTCGAGCGTGGCAAGAATCCCGGTGCGGAGTTCAGTGTTGAAGTTCACTTTGCCAACGTTCATGGAAGGTGCCTTTGAGAGCTCATCGGACGGGATTCCCGAGGCACCGTGCAGCACCAGCGGGACTGCGGTCTGCGCGGCGACGTCCTGCAGGACATCCCAGCGGATGTTGGGCTCGCCCGTGTACTTTCCATGCACGTTGCCCACAGCCACAGCCAGGAGTTGGGCACCCGTCCGCTCCACGAAGTCCGCCACCTGTGCGGGGTCAGTGAGTCCGGCAACGGAAGCACCGGCGTCGAGCGCTGAATCAGCGGCGCTGAAAGCCTTGTCCTCATCGCCCGCGAGGCCGCCGAGTTCCGCTTCAATCACGACGTCGGCAGCACCGGCCGCGTCCAGCGCGGCACGGACTTGGCGGACCAGGGCGATGTTGTCCTCGTAGGGCAAGGACGAACCATCGGCCAGCACGGCGTCGGCACCGGCAGCCACGGATTCGAGAATGACCTCAAGGTCCGAGGCATGATCCAGCTGGACGGAGACCGGGACCGTGGCGTCGTCGGCCAGGCCGCGAAGGGCGGCGATGAGCCTCAAGCCGTTGGCGGTGGATGCTGTTTTGGGCGCAACCAGCAGGATCACTCCCAAGCGGGCTTCCTCCGCGGCCGAAACTACAGCCAGGGCGGTGGTGAAGTCGTAGCAGGTGAAGGCGGGAACAGCGGAACCTGACGTCAGCGCCGAGCCAACCAGGTGGTCGAGTTTGGCACGCATCAGTGGCCCAGGCCTCCCACCAGGATCCAGGCAACGTATGTCAGTACGAAGCCGGCGAGGCCCAGGATGGTGGTGAGGACGGTCCAGGTCTTGAGGCCGTCGGAGACAGTGAGGCCGTAGTAGCGGATCACGGTCCAGAAGCCTGCGTCCGTCACATGGGACAGGCCCAGCGCACCGAAGCCGATAGCGATCACAATGACGGCGATCTGGGCAGGAGTGTAACCGCCCTCCATTACCGCGGAGGTGAGCAGGCCGGTTGTGGTCACGATTGCCACGGTGGCCGAACCCTGCGCGGCGCGCAATGCCAGGGAGATGATGAAGCCAAGGACGATCACCGGCAGGCCGAGGCTGTCCAGGGTGTGGGACAGTGCTGCGCCGATGCCCGAGGTGCGGAGGACTTCACCGAACACGCCACCGGCAGCAACAACCATCAGGATCGAAGCGATGGGAGGCAATGCGCCTTCGAAGATCTCGCCGGTTTCCTTGAGGGACCAGTTGCGGCGGACGGCGAGCAGGAAGAAGGAGAGTGCCACGGCTACCAGGAGCGCGAAGAAGGGGTTGCCGATGAACGCGGCCACGCCATACCAGTAGTTCTCCTTGGGGATGGTCAGCGTGCCGACGGTTCCGAGGAGGATCTGGGCGATCGGTGCGGCGATCAGGAACATGATCAGGCCGGGACGTGGAGGGGCGATTGCACGGGCGCCGGGACCTTCGTGGCCAACGTGGACCAGGGACTCGGAGCCGAACTCTTCAACCTGCTTTTTGACGCCGGGCAGAAGCTCGTAGTCCTTGCGGTTCATGATGCTGGCAACCCAGTAGGACAGGAAGCCCAGGGGGATGCAGATGATGAGCGAGATCATGGTGATGAGCCCGATGTCCGCGCCGAAGACGCCTGCCCCTGCCACGATGCCCGGGTGCGGCGGGACAGCTACGTGGATGGACAGCATGATGCCGGCCATGGGCAGGCCGAATTTGATGGGGTGCACATTGGCGATCTTGGCGAAAGCGTAGACGATCGGGACCAGGACGATCACGCCCACTTCGAAGAACACGGGGATCGCCACAAGGAAGCCGACGGCGGTCAGTGCGACAGCGACGCGCTTGGCGCCGAGCTTCTGGGTGAAGTGGGTGGCCAGTGATTGCACCCCTCCTGATACTTCGATCATCCGGCCGAGGATGGCGCCAAGGGCGATCAGCAATGCGACTTTGCCCATGGTGCTGCCAACGCCGGTGGTCACCACGGTGAAGATGTCCTTCAGCGGAATCTGGGCTGCGACGCCTACCAGAATGCTGACGGCCAGCAGGGCAACGAAAGCCTGGATTTTGAAGCGGATGATCAGCACCAGCAGCAGGGCAATACCGGCTGCGGCGATGGTCAGGAGAAGGGGTGTTCCCAGCTCCACTGCGGGTTTGATGGGTGGGGCATCGGCCGCCCGGACCATCAAGGAGTTAACGAGGGGATTCATTGGGGGTGTCTCCTTTGACAAACCAGTCTAAAGAAGACCGGCGGGAGGTGGCGGCGACGGCGAAGGGGGGATCGCCGTCGTCGCGCGTTCTGGGTGGGGTGCTTAAGCGGTGCGCTTTGCGGGCGCAACAACCTTGATGACGGCGGAGTCGTCGGCGGCGGCGAGGCCCTGGGCCTGGCCGAGGAGATAAAGCTGTTCTGCTGCGGCGGCAACGGGGGCGGCGAGGCCCGCGGCGCGGGTTGCCTTGCCTACGATGCCCATGTCCTTGACGAAGATGTCGAGGCGGCTCAGGACCTCGGCGCCGTTTTCGGAGTAGGCCTCCAGGATGCGCGGGCCGCGGTTGGAAAGCATGAAGGAACCGGCAGCTCCGGCTTCGAGGGCGGCCAGGGTCTTGGCCTGGTCCAGGCCCAGGGCATCGGCGAGGGCCATGGCCTCGGCTGCGGCGGCAATGTGGACGCCGCAGAGGAGCTGGTTGACGGTCTTCAGTGCCTGGCCGTCGCCGGGCTTGTCTCCAACGATGCTCAGTGTGGACGCCAGCAGCTCCAGGGCCGGACGGGCCTTTTCAAGTGCCTCCGGTTCGGCGCCGACAACGATCAGCAGGTCGCCTTCTCCGGCGCGCTTCGGACCACCGGAAAGCGGCGCATCCACCAGGGCCACCCCGTATTCTGCAAGCTTCTCCACTGTGGCGGGGATGGCGTCGGTGCCCACGGTGCTGCCAAGGATCACTACAGCGCCCGGCTTCAACACCGAAGCGACGCCGTTCTCACCGAAGAGGACGTCGTTGAGTTGTTCGCCGTTGCGGACGGCCAGGAGCAGGGCGTCGGCGCCATCGGATGCCTCACGGGCTGAGGCGAAGGTCTTGATGCCGGCTGCTGCTGCGAGTTCCAGCCTGGGCTCGGCGATGTCGAAGCCGTGAACGGTGAGCTCGGAGGCGAGGCGGGTTGCCATGGGCAGGCCCATGGCGCCCAGGCCCAGGACGGTGACGGTGTAGTTGCTGCTGGTCATGGTGTTCTCCATTGAATTTTTCTGCGGCTGGGGTTCTAGAAAGTGGCGCTGAGCTTGCGGGTGACGTCGGTGAGGGATTGGTCATCGCCCACGTTGCCTGCAAAGACGATGTACGGGATGCCCTTGGCGGGGCCGTCCACCGGCTCCCAGAGCGAGACGATGCCTGGCAGCATGGGGCCGCGGACAATGGCGTGGCGGATTTCCAGGCCGTGCGCGGCCACGTCCGATGACGTGATGCCGCCCTTGGCGATGACGAACCGCGGCGGGAAGGTCTTCAGCGTCCGGTTCACCACGGCGACGACGGCGGCCGAGACGGTGCGGGCGATCTTCAGGCTCGCTGCGGGATCGTCGGTCTTGATGAGCAGGCGGCTGGTGTGGACGATCACGTCGCCTTTGTGGAGGGCGTCGACGACGTCGGAGACGACGGTTTCGATGTAGGCGTCGGCGTCTGCTTCGCCCGCGGTTTCGGTTCCGGCGATCAGTTTCTCGACGTCGATCTCAATGATCCGGGCCGAGCTGTGCTCTGCGGTCAGTGAGTTGAGCTGGCGGGTGGTGACACCCACATGGGAGCCCACCACGATCAGGCCGCCGGCTGTGGAGGGAGTGTTGCCTGCGTAGGCTTCCTCCGAGGTCAGCGCGCTGCGGATTTCCTGTCCGATCCGGCCCCTCACGAAGGGCGGGCCCACACGGTACAGGAGCTTCTTGCCGCGGCGTTCGGCTTCTTCGAGACCCAGGGCGAGGGCGCGGAAGTCGTTCTCGGTAACGATGTCGGCCACGATCGGGGTGGAGTTGGTGGCGGGCTCCAGGGCATCGGCGATGGCCTTTGCGGAGATGGTGGGATCCTGGGCGGAAGCTCCGGCCCGGATGATGTTCAGGTCCAGGACGATCACGTCGCCGGCGGGGAAGCGGCCGCCGGACTTCTCCTCCACATACTTGGCCATCTCTGAGTTGGCGAAGCCGAAGCTCGCGTCCTTGGCGAATTCCGTCTCGGCAACAGGGGTGAGGGTGCCTGCATTGTCGCCCGTCCCGCGCATGTAGTGGACGCCGCCGATGGTGACGCGGCCGGCGTCGGGAAATGCTGGAACGATCACCACGCCGTCAGTAGCTTCACCGGTTTCGGCCGCCACGGTGGCGGCGATGACGTCCGGCTCCAGGGGGTAGTGGCCACGGAGGGTGGAGTCGCTGCGGCTGACGAAACCCAGGCGCAGCCGAGGACCAACCCCATTGCCGGCCGCTGCGGCGAGGGCGTTGCGCACAATCTCCTCATTCCGGGCGGCGGCTTCGGCCGGGTCCAGGCTGCGGGTATTGGTGAGGACGTAGACAGCAGGCTTGGTCTTGTTTTCGTGGATGTGGGTGAAGGCCCAGATGAAGTCTGCAACTTCCCAGCGGGTGAGCACAGCGAGATCCGCAACGGACTGCGTGCCCGTGGGGTCGTCGTCGAGGACCACCAGGATCTTGGGTGCGGCCGCAGACGACGCCGCAACGGCGTCGGCAACCAACTGGGCGGGAATCTGGACTTCCGCCGGGAAAGCGGCCAAAACGTCGGCTTCAAGGGTCACTGTGCACTCCATCGTGGGAAATCTCTGTAGCGGTTTTGTGAATGTAAGATGTCAGACATCTAACATTTGAATTAGTGTGACACACGGCTCTTCACGGCGCAAGGTGCTGCGCATCACTAGGCTGGCTCCATGGCTGACAGTGATGTTCCGCTCCCGTTCGTGAAAGTCCTTACGCCGGCCATTCCCGCAGGTGAGCCGCTTCCCGTGCTGCTGATCCACGGCTGGGCATCCGGCTCGGTGTACTGGGAGCCACTCGCAGCGAAACTGCTCGACGCCGGCCGCGAAGTCTGGATCCTGGACCTCCCCGGCTACCACCCGGGCGAGTCCCTGCCTCCGGATTTCGCGTGGACGCTGGACTCGGCAGCAGCTTCCGTGGCGGCAGCCCTGGACGCCCGAAGACCAGCCCGCGCCGCGCAGGAACCGGTCCACTTGGTGGGCCACTCGATGGGCGGCAGTGTCTCGTTGACCCTTGCGGCAGCCCGCCCCGACCTGGTGGCCTCGCTGACCCTGGTGGGCATGGCGCCGGTGCCGCAAAACCAGGACTTCAAGGACGTACTCAGAACCCAGCTGAATCAGGGATTCTTCGACACCACGACCAAAGCGAAGCTCATGAATGCCTGGTACGGGGACCTTTCCGCAGAAGACATGGAGCGGCTCAGCACCGGTTTCGATGCCCCCTTCCCGGTTCTGTACGCCAGCGCGCTGGCGGCCATGACCGGCGTCGAGCCTTCAGTCCCCGGCCGCGTCCACGCACCACTGCTGGTGATCGCCGGAACTGATGACCGGGTCCGGCCCATGGAACAGATGCGCGCCTTCGTGGCCGAAGGCCCGGGGCGTCAGTTGAAAGCCATCAGCGGTGCGGGCCACAACGTCCACTGGGAACGACCCCGGGAATGCGTAGAGGCACTCACCGGATTTTGGGAAACAAGCCGGCCACGGCCAGCGTAAGATGTCTGACAACCGCCCGTCCCGAGGGAAATCCGCGGGGAGCCGGACGGTCTGAAGTACAGGAAATGGGGATACATGGCACGCAAGTCACTGGTGGGCGTGGTGGCAGATGAGTTGCTGGACCGCATCATCGCGGGTGAATTTCCACCCGGAACAGTGGTCCCCGGTGAGCTCGAGCTCAGTGCCAAACACGAGGTAAGCCGCATGACCGTGCGCGAGGCCATGAAAACCCTCGAGGCGCAGCGGATTCTCAGTGTGGAGCGCGGCCGTGGCACGTTCGTCAATCCCCTCAACCAGTGGGCTTCGCTGGAAGCCGTACTTCGTGCCGCTTCCGAAGGAACCAAAGACGCCGCCGCGGCGATCCAGCTCATTGAACTCCGCCGCATGCTCGAAACCGGCGCATGCGAGCTCGCCGCAGAGCGCATTTCCGATGCCGAACTCGCGGCCCTGACCGAACACGTCAATAAGATGCAGGCCGCCCACGACGTCAACGACCTCGCCGGCTTTGTGGAAGCAGACCTGGCCTTCCACGACGTTATTCTGCACGCCTCCGGCAACGTCTTTGTTGCCGTACTTTTCGAACCGCTGCACCGGGTCCTCGAAGCCCGCCGCACGGAGACCTCGGCTTTCCCGGAGATCCAGGAACATGCGATCGGGCACCACCGGAAGATCGCTGCCGCCCTGGAATCCCGGAATGCCAACGAGGCACGCCTCGCGATGGACGCGCACATGCAGCAGACACTGGATGACCTGAAGACGTACGTGCTGGAGGCGTAGCTGGCACCGGCGTCTTAATTGCTGGACTCGGGCGATTTAAATCCTGCACTAGCACGGTCTAGGAAAATCATTGATTTCCAACCTGGTGCCTACAGGCTCGCCGATGTCACCATCAGCGGCTCATCGGACCGGCCGCCCTCGCCAGGGAGTGTGCACGGAGACATGACGGCACTCCTCGACTTCATCAATGCGGACGTAGATCAAAACTACGAGCTCCTCAAGATTGCGCTCGCCCACCATCGGTTCGTCTGGATTCATCCTTTCGGCAATGGCAATGGCAATGGCAATGGTCGTGTCGGGAGACTCATGACTTACGCCGCCATGCGGCGGCAAGGGTTCTCCGACACCGCCGGATACCGGGCGCTGAACCCAACGGCCGTATTTGGGGAGAACCGTGCCCTCTACTACGAACGACTCGAAGACGCCGACTCCCTCGAACCCGAGTCCCTGATTCGCTGGTCGACGTATGTCCTCGAAGGACTGCTGACAGACCTCAGGAGGCTGGCGAAACTCGGTGACAAGGACTTCGTTACGGAAGGTCTGCTGGTTCCCGCAATTGCAAGAGGCCTCGCCTCTTCGCGCTTCACGGCGGACGAAGCCCTGGCCTTGACCATCATCGCGCGCAAGGTTGACGTAAAGGCCGCAGACCTTAGTTCAGCATTCACAGGCTCAGCCGCGACACGAAGTCAAGCCATTCGAAAGCTCCTGGACCGCGGCGTCATTGAACCGATCGCCGAGGGGAAGAGATCCTACCGGCTTCGACTGGCCCCGAGTGAACTAACGCCACTTCTGGTTCGGGAATTGGATCAATGGGGATTCCTGCCCCGCATTCTGCGCGATTAAGAATAGTCTCGGCCCCCTACTCAGCGGCGCAAGCTCTCGCTGGGCAGCTCGCCGAAGGCCTTCACATACAGCGCAGAGAAGCGCCCTTGGTGCGTGAAACCGCACAACTCCGCAACCGCCGTCACGCTTTGCTCACGGGGACTGGCCTCCAACAGCATCTCCCGGGCCCGGTCCAGGCGGATACTGCGGAGCATGTCCGACGGCGTCGCTCCCGTTTCCGCCCGCAGCGCGGTTTGGAGCGTGCGGACCGAAACGCCCAGGCACTCAGCGATGTCCGGGACAGTCAGTTCTTCGAAAGCGTGCTTTTCCAGCAGTTCACGGCATTCCCGGACCAGACGGCTCTCGGAATCCACGTCCCGGGCTTCCCCGACGGCCGGCTCCATCGCCATCAGCAGGCGCGACATCATGCTGTCCGCCAATAAACCCTGAACAAAGGCGGGAGCCGCAGACTGCGGCTGGCTGATCATGTCGTCATGAAGTTCGACGACGGCCCTCAAGAATGCGCGGCCAGCGGTACCTGAAAGGTCCATGCCGTAGCCCAGTCCACCCGGCGCCGTGCCGTTGAGCTGCCAGGCAACCCGCTCCAGCGCTGAGCGCCTGACGTACACAATCATGTGCGGACTGCCGCTGTCCCAGCTCATGGAGAAGGGCCTGTCCAGCGGAGGAACGGTGGCCATGGCCGGATTTGAGTCCACGGTGCTGGCACCCACTTGCATGGACGCATGCCCGGCCAAGGGGATCTGCACCAGGTGGAAATCCTGGAGGCCCTCCGGCTCAATCCGAACGTCCGCGCCGTAGTCCAGGAACTCGATTCCCACATCACCGCGGTGAAGGGAGCGTAGCTTCATGTCCACGGAGGCTTGGCGGGCCCTCGGGGCCAGCTCGTGGCTGCAGAACAGCTCAGCAATTTTGGCGTGCGCTTGGTCTACGTCGGTGGTGGCCATGGTTGGCCGACCCCGCAAAACGTCACGAGGAAGAATCCTCACCATCCGCCACCTGCTTCACCGGTTTTTTCTGCTGCACGGGTCTTTTTCGCTTTTCGGATGGTCCCCGCGCCGAGCGGATATTCCGGAGTCCAGCGACTCTCTAGAGTCGCTTTCAGGACCAGTATGACGCAGCTCACAGAACTGCAACAGTTGCGGAAGCGAGGTGAGGACAAGTGAAGAACATCAAGCTGGTGCATGACCGGCGGGACGAATGGGAACAGGGTCACTTCGAACTCTGGGCGGCGGAGCTTCGGGCCAGGGAAACCCACCTCACTTCCGCGGCCTGGGTTGGCTGGCACGAAGAAGAGGAGGACCCTGCGTAATTCGGATAATCCCCGCACCAAATGGATATTCCGAAAGACCGCGGCTCCCTAGAGTCACTTGCAGGACAACTATGACGCACGTCATATTTCCGTAACATCATCGTCGCAGGAAAGGGTTTGGCACATGTCAGCACTCAAGGGCAGGACAGCGATAGTTACCGGTGGGGCCACCAAGGTGGGCCAGGGCGTGGTCACCGCCTTGCGGGACGCTGGAGCTGTGGTGGTGGTTGCGGATATAGACCCCGACGGCGCCTCCCTCGCCGCCGGGTTGGGCGAAGGAGTCCACTACTCCCACACAGATATCACCGATGATGCGGCCGTGGACCGGCTGGTCAGCGGGACCGCGGCCCGGCACGGCAGTCTGGACATCCTGGTGAACCTGGCCTGCACATACAAGGACGACGGCGGAGCATCAGGCCGGGCAGACTGGCTCGAAGCACTCAACGTCAACCTCGTCAGCGCGGTAGTGGCAAGCAACGCAGCCCGCCCCTACCTCAAGGCATCCGGACACGGGGCCATCATCAACTTCACCTCCATTTCCAGCTCGGTGGCCCAGGCCGGGCGCTGGCTCTACCCGGCCAGCAAAGCAGCCCTGGTCCAGGTCACCCGCAGCATGGCCGTGGACTTCGCACCGGACGGCATTCGGGTAAACTCGGTCAGCCCCGGTTGGGTGTGGAGCAACATCATGGACTCCCTGAGCAACGGGAACCTCGAAAAGACCGACGCCGTGGCCGCCCCGTTCCATGCACTCAAGCGCGTTGGCCGACCGCACGAGGTGGGCGACGTCGTCGCGTTCCTCGCCGGCGACCAGGCCAGTTTCGTGACCGGCGCGGATTGGGCCGTCGACGGCGGCTACTCCGCCCTGGGACCGGAACGCGCCGAGGAAACCATCCCCCTCCTTGCCGCCAACTGATAACAGCGACAGCCAAGCACAACAGCAACAGAGACCGCACAGACCAAGAGAAAAGGGCAACACCATGACGCAACGCCACATCACCATCGTCGGAGCGGGCCAGTCAGGACTACAGCTCGGCATCGGCCTCCTCGACGCCGGGTTCCAGGTCACCACCATCTCCAACCGCACGCCTGAGGAAATCCATGATGGCAAAGTAGCCTCCAGCCAATGTATTTTCCACAACGCCCTGGAGCACGAGCGGGCCTTGGGCTTGGATTTCTGGCCGGACGCGCCCACCGTTGACGGCATTTCATTCACCATCCCCCACCCGGAGTTGCCGGGCGGGAAGGCCATCAGCTGGGCTTCCCGCCTGGACAACCACGCCAAGTCCATCGACCAGCGCGTGAAGTTCCCTAAATTCATGGAAGAGTTCACGGCACGGGGCGGCGAACTGGTGTTCGAGGACGCCGGAGTAGCCGAGCTGGAGAAGTACACGCAGAACTCGGATCTGGTGATTGTGGCGGCCGGCAAGGGCGAAATCGCGCAACTCTTCACCCGCGACGCCGAACGCAGCACCTACGACGCCCCGCAGCGCGCCTTGGCATTGACCTACGTCAAGGGCCTGAAACCCCGCGAAGAGTACTCGGCGGTCTCGTTCAACCTCATTCCCGGCGTGGGCGAATACTTCGTCTTCCCGGCCCTGACCACCACGGGTCCCTGCGAGATCATGGTGTTCGAAGGAGTTCCAGGCGGACCCATGGATACGTGGAAGGGCCTCTCCCCCGAGGAACACCTGCAGAACTCCAAAGACATCCTCAACACCTTCCTGCCGTGGGAAGCCGAACGGGCCACGGACGTGGAATTGACCGACCCCAATGGCATCCTTCAGGGACGCTTTGCCCCCACGGTCCGCCACCCCATTGCTACGCTGCCCAGCGGACGGCAGGTACTGGGCCTGGCCGACGTCGTGGTGTTGAACGATCCCATCACCGGGCAAGGCTCCAACAACGCCAGCAAGTGCGCGGCGTCGTACCTGGAAAGCATCCTCCAGCACGGAAGCGGGACGTTCGATGCCGGTTTCATGCAGGCCACGTTCGAGCGCTATTGGGATTACGCCCAGCACGTTGCACACTGGACAAATGCCCTCCTGGCTCCGCCGCCGCCCCACGTCCTTGAACTCCTTGGCGCCGCGAACAACGAGCCGGACATCGCGCACCGCTTCGCCAACGGCTTCAACCACCCGCCCGAATTCCAGGACTGGTTCATGTACCCGGACAAAGCCGCTGACTACCTTGCAGGCCTTTCCGCCGCCAAGGTTTCTTAGCACAACCCTGCTAAAAAGGACTCAACCATGCGAAAAATAGCAATCATTGGGGCAGGGGAATCGGGCGCCCAGCTGGCGCTCGGACTGCAACGGGACGGCTATGCGGTAACCCTCTTGTCCGACCGTTCCGCAGCCCAGATCCGCACCGGCAAAGTCATGTCCAGCCAGTGCATGTTCTCCACCGCCCTGGATGCCGAAGCCCAGCTGGGCACCTCCCTTAACGGGTTCTACGACTCCGGCTCCGTCCCTGAGATCACTTCCATCCGCCTCCGTGTGGATGCGGACGAGCCCATCGAGTGGGAAGCCCCCTTGGATGGCCCCGCCCGCTCGATCGATCAACGCATCAAGAGCGCCCTCTGGATCGAGACGTTCGTGGCCGCCGGGGGTGACTTCCGGATTGAGAAGGTCACCCCCCGCATGCTCGAAGAACTGGCCCGCGATTATGAGCTGGTCATTGTCAGCACTGGCAAGGGTGAGATCGGCCAGATCTTCCCGCGGGACAAGGCGAAATCGCCCTTCGACCGGCCGCAACGGGTGCTCGCGCTCAATTACGTCACGGCCGATGCCGGTGCTGTGCCGGTCGCCGGCAATGAGTCACCGGACAGCACCTCCAACAGCGCCCCCCAAAGCACTTCCAACGGCGCCGATGCCATCCGCATGTCCATGGCCCCCGGCGTCGGCGAGTTCTTTACCTTCCCCGGCCTGACCGTTTCCGGACCGTGCCGCATGATGGTGTTCGAAGGCGTGGTTGGTGGTCCCATGGACCGCTGGAGCGGCATCGAAACCCCTCAGGAACAACTGGACCGTTCGCTGGAAATCCTGCGCGAGCACTTCCCGCACGAGGCCGATAACTTCGCAACAGCCGAACTGACCGATAGCGGCGCCACGCTTCTGGGGCGCATCACGCCAACGGTGAGGTCCGCTGTCGGGGAGCTCGGGAACGGAAAGCTGGTGTTCGGGCTCGGCGACGCTGTGGTCCTCAACGATCCCCTCACCGGCCAAGGCTCAAACAATGCGACGCTGGCCGCAAAGTATTACCTCGACGCGATCATTCGCCGGGGCCAGCAGCCGTTCGACCGCAGCTGGATGGAGCGGACGTTCGATGAGTTCTGGCGAGGCTGGGGCCAGTGGGCCGTGGAGTGGACCAATGATCTCCTCAAGCCGCGCCGGGACCACCAGAAGACGCTGCTCAGCGAAGCTGCGGAACACCCGGCTTTGGCAGCAGGCATCGCGGCAGGATTTGATGATCCCCGCACGTCCTACCCCTGGTGGTTCGATCCCACCGCCGCTGCCGACTTCATGCAGGCCCGCAAGGAGGAAGACACCGCGGTTTTCGACGTCCGGGACTTCAGGGGTGCGTTGGGCCAGTTCGCCACAGGCGTTACCGTGGTGACCACTGTTGCTGCAGACGGCCGGAAGGTGGGCATGACCGCGAACTCGTTCACGTCAGTCTCCATGGAACCCCCGTTGGTGCTGTGGTGCCCAGGCAAACGCTCACCCAGCCTGGGCGACTTCGAAAACGCCACCCACTTTGCCATCAACATCCTGGCCAGCGACCAGCACGTCCTTTCCCGCCAGTTCGCCACGCCGGCCACCGACAAATTCGCCGGCGCCGGGACCACCGAGGGCATCGCAGGCGTTCCGCTGCTGGACGGCGCGGTGGCCACCTTCCAGTGCCGCACCGTGTCCAGGTACGACGCCGGCGACCACGTCATCTACGTGGGTGAAGTGGAGAAATACGACTACGACGGCGGCGCTCCCCTGGTGTTCCATGCCGGTAAGTACCACGCAACAGCCAGCCACCCGGACTTCTAGCAACCCCCTTGAAAGGTGCGGACATGGACGATTCAGTTGACGTCGCGATCATAGGTTCGGGCATCAATTCCCTGGTTGCGGCAGCGGAGCTGGCGCTTGCCGGTAAGCGTGTGTGCATCATCGAACGCTCGGACCGGCTGGGTGGTTTCATTCATTCGGCGGAGCGGACGCTGCCCGGCTTCATCCATGATTCCTTCTCTTCCTGGCACCCTCTGTTCGTGTCCGGCGGCGCCTACGCGGCACTGGGAAAGGAACTGCATGCCAGGGGCTTGGAGTACTGCAACACCACCGAAGCTGTGACAGCCAGCGTTGCCGCGGATCCGGTGACCGGGGAGCATCGTGTGGTGATTGCGCAGCGGGATCCGGGTGAGACGGCTGCCGCGTTCACCTCCCCTGGAGACCAGGCTGCCTATGGGGCAATGCTGGACGATCTTGGACGGAATGCCGGCACGGTGTTCGGGGCGTTCGGGGCGGAACTGAGATCCTTCGGGGAAGTCGCGAAGATTGCCTTTGGTGCTGTACGCCGGGGGCGTTTCACCGGCACGGAGGCTTTCGTCCGGGACTCGGTGATGAGCGGCAGGAACTACACCCGCAGCCGCTTTGACGGGTGGGAAGCGGACCAACTGTGGTCACCCTGGCTCCTGCACGCAGGGCTGGGCCCGGACCAGGCAACCGGCGGTGTCATGTTGCCGGTGATGGCCATGAGCATGCACAGCTTCGGGATGCCGATCGTGCAGGGCGGGGCCTCCAGGTTAGTCGCGGCGTTTGAGTCGTTGCTGCGGGACAACGGCGTCCGGATCATACTGGGCGCTGAGGCGGAGGAGATCCTGGTGGGGACCGGCAGCGGCTCCACGAAAGATGGCTCCGTCACCGGCGTCCGGACGTCGCAAGGAGTTGTTTCCGCCGGCATAGTGCTCGCCAACGTTTCCCCCCAGGCCCTCTACACCCGGCTCCTTCGCCAGCCACCGGCCGGCACCGCCGACGCAGCTGCCCGCTACCAGAATGGCCGTGGCGCCATGCAGATCCACCTGGCTCTGGACAAGCCTGTGGAGTGGCTTGATCCCCGGCTCAACAACGTCCCGCTGGTGCACATCAGCAACGGCTCTGACAGCACGGGAATCGCATGCGCCCAGGCTGAAGCAGGCCTGCTTCCCAGCGAACCCACTGTGGTGGTGGGGCAGCAATACGTGCTGGATCCATCGCGGGCTCCCGAAGGCAAGGCCACGTTGTGGCTGCAGCTCCAGGAAGTCCCGTTCACGCCGGTAGGCGATGCGGCGGGCCAGCTGTCCGTTGCGGAGGGCTGGACTGAGGAGTTGAAACAGAGCTACTTGGAACGGGTCCTGGCACGCCTGGAGAAGTTCGCACCGGGAACCAGGGCGACGGTCCTGGCCTCGGACATCATCGCTCCCACGGACCTGGCGGACGCGAATCCCAACGCCGTGAACGGCGACCCCTACGGAGGTTCCGCTGAGCTCTTCCAGAACCTTCTGTGGCGGCCGTTCCCCGCGGCAGCCGGCCACCGCACCGCCGTCGACGGTCTTTGGCACATCGGCGCATCGACGCATCCCGGGCCTGGACTTTCCGGCGGTTCCGGACACCTGGTGGCGCAAAAACTCACCGCCCCGCCTTCACGGCTTTCCCGCCTTCAAGCAGCACTTAAACCAAGCAAGCGATAGGAGAACAATGTCTGTTCTGGCCGGGCTCACTGCAGCCCTTTCGAGTGGTTCGGTGGAAATCATCGATCTCACCACGCCCCTGAGTTCTGAAACCCCCATCCTGAACCTGCCGCAGCCGTTCGCGAACACGGTGGGTTTGTCGGTCTCGCCGGTCAGTAATTTCGACGACGCCGGCCCGGCCTGGGCGTGGAACGACGTCACCGTGGGCGAACACGCCGGGACGCACCTGGACGCGCCGGTGCACTGGATCACCGGCAAGGATGGCAAGTCAGTGGATCAGATCGAACCGCACCGCCTGATGGGTCCGGTTGCGGTGATCGATAAGACCGTCGAGGTTGCCACGGACCCGGATTTCCTGCTGGAACCGGAACATTTTGAGCAGTGGCAGGAAGAACACGGCGCTTTCCCGGAGAACTGCTGGATCATTTTCCGGACCGGTTGGGCGGCCCGCGGCACGGACCCGGCGGCTTTCGTCAACGCGGACGACGCCGGACCCCACACTCCCGGGGTCTCTGCCGCGGGCGCCAAGTGGCTCGCCGGGAACGCCTCGATCAGCGGTTTCGGTGTGGAAACGGTGGGGATCGACGCCGGCCAGGCCGGTTCGTTGGATCCGATGTTCCCCGTGCATTCGTTCCTCCTGGGAGCGGACAAGTACGGCGTGACCTCGCTGCGGAACGTGGACCGGCTCCCCGTCACCGGCGCCACCCTGGTGGTAGCGCCGCTGCCGATCGTGGGCGGCACGGGAAGCCCCAGCCGCGTGTACGCGCTGGTTGAAAAAGCATGAGCGGGCAAATACGGGTTTCCACGCTGGTGGGCAGGACGCTGGCGAAGCTCGGCGTCGGGCATGTTTTCGGGGTGGTTGGCAGCGGCAACTTCGATGTCACCAGCACCCTCATGGCCGAAGGCATCCCTTTCACCGCGGCCCGGCACGAGGGCGGCGCGGCGACCATGGCGGATGCTTACTCCCGGATGTCCGGCAAAGTGGGTGTGGTGACCACCCATCAGGGCTGCGGGCTGAGCAACGCGATCACCGGGATCGGGGAAGCCGCGAAAAGCCGCACCCCCATGATCGTCCTGACCGCCGATACCCAGGCCGCAGCCACCAGGTCCAACTTCAAGATCGACCAGGACGCGCTGGCCCGGAGCGTCGGCGCCGTGGCCGAGCGCATCCACTCCCCCGAAAGCGCCGTTGCGGACACTGTCAGGGCTTTCCGGACGGCGGTGAACGAGCGCCGCACGGTAGTCCTGAGCCTGCCACTGGATATCCAAGGTGCCAGTTCGGCGGACGAGGTGGGTGCCGTCGTCGTGCCTGAACCCTTGAAGGTCCGCCCGGATACTGCAGGAGTGCAGCAACTGGTGGAGTTGATCGCCGCCGCGGAACGGCCCGTGTTCGTCGCCGGACGTGGCGGCAGGGGCGCAAGGGAAGAGATCCTCGAGCTGGCCCGGCACGCCGGTGCGCTGGTGGCAACCTCGGCAGTGGCCAGTGGGCTGTTCAATGGCGACTCCCACAACCTCGGCATCTCCGGCGGATTCTCCTCACCCACCACCGCGGAGCTCATCAGCAGCGCGGACCTGATTGTGGGCTGGGGATGCGCGCTGAACATGTGGACCATGCGGCACGGGAGACTGATCTCCGCCGCCACCAAAGTGGTGCAGATCGACGTCGAAGATTCCGCGCTCGGCGCCAACCGGCCCATCACCCTCGGGCTGCTGGGTGACTCGGCCCTGACCGCTGTGGATGCGTTGGAGGCCCTGCGTTCCGTGCAGTCCGAGCCGGTTGAAAAGTACCGCACTGAAGCCAACGCCCTGGCCATCAAACGGGGCTCCAGGTGGCGGGACGTGGACACCGAAGACCTGTCCACGGAAACAGCCATCGATCCCCGCGTCCTCACCCGCGAACTCGACACCCTGCTCCCCACAGAGCGGATCGTGGCCGTGGATTCGGGCAACTTCATGGGCTACCCCAGCCAATACCTCGCCGTGCCCGACGAGTTCGGGTTCTGCTTCACGCAAGCGTTCCAGGCAATTGGCTTGGGCCTGTACACGGCCATCGGCGCGGCCCTGGCCCAACCACACCGACTGCCCGTGCTGGGCGCCGGCGACGGCGGCTTCCTCATGGGCATCAGCGAACTCGAAACCGCGGCCCGCCTGAAACTGCCCCTGGTCTGCATCGTGTACAACGACGCAGCTTACGGCGCCGAGGTGCATCACTTCGCTTCGGAACACTCCGAGGCAGAGCTCGCCAGCGTGGTGTTCCCGGAGACGGACATTGCTGCAATCGCGCGCGGATTCGGGGCCGAAGGCGTGACCGTCCGGACTGTAGCAGACCTGGACGCCATCCGACCCTGGATCGCGGCCTACGAAGCCGGGACACAGGACCGGCCGCTGGTGATCGATGCGAAGATTGCCTCCGACGGCGGATCGTGGTGGCTGGCGGAGGCGTTCCAGGGCCACTAGTTAGGCGGGGCGGTGCTGGCGCGAACTACCAGCTCCGTGGCCACTTCAAGGGCTGCTGAGGAACCAAGGTCCGGCTGCTCGATCTGGTCCGCCAGAATGCCCACGGCCATCGACGCCAATTGGGCCAGGGGCTGCCGGACCGTGGTCAGGGGTGGTGAGGTCAGCGCAGCTTGGGCGATGTCGTCAAAGCCCACAACACTGAGGTCGGCCGGAATGCGCAAGGACCGCTGTGCTGCAGCGTTCATGACGCCCAGCGCCTGCAGGTCGCTTCCCGTGAAGATCGCGGTGGGCCGCTCGGGAAGGTCAAGGAGCTCGCCGCCCAGGCGAAGGCCGGACTCGATGCTGAAGTCGCCGTCGCGCACGAACTCCGGCAGTACCGGCAGCCCGGCTTCGTGCAAGGCCGCGGCGTAGGCAGCGTAGCGGGCGCGGCCATGGCCGGGGCTGTGTACCCGGCCCGTAATGATGCCGATGCGCTGATGGCCCAGGCTCAACAGATGGGACACCGCTGCCAGTGCTCCGGAGAACGACGCCGGGCTGACGCTGGGAATCTGCAGCCCCTCCGACCCCTCGGGATCTATGGCGACGGCCGGAATGTTCAGCGCCCGGGCTTGGTCCACCAGCGCCGACCCTTGGCGGGGCGCCAGCAGCATCACCCCGTCAAGGCGGTTGCTGGAGGGCTCCCGGAGTTTCTGCCAGTTCTCCACCGTGGCATTCACGGCCCGCGTGTACGCCACGGTATACCCGAGGCGCGCTGCGGCAGCTTCCACCCCTTCCATGGTTTCCAGGACCCAGGGGGAATCAAAGTTGTTCACCACCAGTTGCAGCAAGCCGGGCTCCGTGACGGTGTTCCGCTTGGTGTAGTCGAGCTCCTCCAACGCCTTCCGGACCCGTGCACGCGTGGCTTCGGAGACGTGGGAGCGGCCGTTCAGCACTTTGGAAACAGTGGGTACGGAGACACCCGCGGCCGCAGCCACATCAGCAATCCTGGGGCGTGGGGTGGCGGTCAACGGGGCGGTCCTTGAACTCATGGGGAAACTGCGGCGGCAATGCGCGGAGCGGTCGACCGGCGGACCGGCGAAGTTTCGACCCGCACGGGTCCAACGATAACACTGCCACTTTCGCGCGAACCCAGCGGTGAAGCCGTGAAAATCCCCAGCTCAGCCCCGATCCAGCGTCCCTCCACCACATCAAAATCCCAGAGCGGAATCTGCCAGGGATCCGTGGGACCCACCCGCCAGGCAAACGATGCCCGGGGGGTCTGGTCCGTGCGGATCTGCAGTTCGATCCGTGGCCCGGGAAGGTCCACGGCCCGCCCGACGGGAAGCTCGTGGGGACCTTCGCTGCCGGTGCCGCTGCCCAGGACGTACCCGTCGCCCGTCCGCACGATCCCCAACCAGGCGTACCGCTGGCCCAGAACCACGACGCCGGCCCTGGTGCCTGCCGGGACATCGTCAAGTTCCAGGGTGGTAGTGAAGGTGGACGGAACGCCGGGGAGGATCTGGCCCAGGACGTTGGGGAGCTCCCTGAGGTTGATGGGATCGTTGGCCTGCGGACGCAGAACCAGGTGCCCTCCTCCACAGGTGGAAAGCCACTCCTTGCGGGGGTTGGCCTGCCAGTGCCACTGCGGCCCCAGTCCGGGAGAGGTGAAATTGTCGCTGGCTGGAGGTGCCACGGCTTCGGGCGAAGTACCCGCCGGATAGGGGTGGGTCAAAACCGGGGTTCCCGGTCCGCCGTCGTCCGCTGTTTTGCCCATCCATGGCCAGCCGTCCGCGTCCCAACCCATGGGTTGGAGATGGACAACCCGGCCGTAAGCTCCGCGGTCCTGGAAGTGCAGGAACCAATCCTGGCCCTCGGGAGTGGTGACCCAGGCGCCCTGGTGGGGGCCGTTCACCGGCGAGTCGCCCTGCTCCAGCACCCGGCGTTCCTGATAAGGCCCGAACGGCGAACGGGAACGGAACACCGACTGCCACCCGGTGGAGACTCCGCCGGCGGGCGCGAAGATCCAGTACCAGTCATCGCGCTTGTAGAACTTGGGGCCCTCCAGCGTGGTGAATCCGGGCAGGTCTTCGCCGTTGATGACGTGCGTCCCGTGGTCCAGCAATCGTGTGGCGTCGGGGCTCATCCGGTGGACTGTCAGCCGGTTCTTCACCCCGATGCGGCTTTTCGCCCAGCCGTGAACGAGGTATGCCTGCCCGTCGTCGTCCCACAGCGGGCAGGGATCTATCAGGCCACGGCCTGCGTACAGAAGGTGCGGCGCGCTCCACGGCCCTTCAGCTTTGTCCGCACTCAGGACGAAGATTCCGTGGTCCGGGTCCGGGTAGAAGATCCAGAACTTCCCGTCGTGATAGCGGAGTGCGGGAGCCCATACGCCGCTTCCGTGGCGCACCAGGGAGTAGTGGCTTGTTTGTGGAAGTTCCGCGAGGGCATGCCCGATGTGTTCCCAATCCACCAGGTTGGTGGAGCGCAGTACGGGCAGGCCAGGGACCCGGTTGAAGCTGGAGGCAATCAGGTAATAGGTGCCCCCCACCTGGACGGCGTCCGGGTCCGGCCAGTCGGCATTGAGGATGGGGTTGCCGTATTCGGGCGTGCGGTGTCGATTTCCCATGGTGGTCATGGTGTCCTGTCGGGTGAGTTGCTGAAGTGAAAGTGCTGCTGAAGGAGTTCCTGGGCGTGACTGCTGGTGGACACTGCGCCGTCATGGATCACTGCGTGGAGGCTGAGGATCAGTGGATTGTCCCGGTCCGCCGACGCTGCCCTGTCCCACGCGACGGCAGGGCCCGCGCCGATGTATCCCCCGGTCCTCACGAACCATGGACGCAGCTGGCTGGAGTCCTGGGCGAGGATCACGCTGGCATCCTGGCCTTGGTGCCGGAGTCCCACAACGAGCCATGGTGACAGGGAACCGTGCGCTGCCCCGGCGCCTGCCCCTGAGGAACAGAGCACATGCGCCGGTGCGTCGCCGGCGGGAAACCGCCAAAAGATGCCGCCGTAACCGGCTCCCGCACGTCCCTTAACGGCCGACGACGACACGGACAGTTGCTCCACGGAACCGGCGGGGCGGATCACCGAGGTAAAGGAAAGACTCCACGTGTTAGGGACCGGGTGCTCCTGGTAAAGGTAGCTCCGCTGTTCGTTGGCCACCGCCTCATTGCTGTGGCTGATCCAGGTGATGGTTCCTTCTGCGCTGCCGGCTTCCGTGTGGCCTGCTCTGTGCTCCCAGCCAGACGGGATCTGACGCCCGTGGTTGGGGAGGATCTCCGGGCCGTTCTGCGTGTACGTTGACCCTCCCCAGAAATTGCTTCCGTTCAGGTCGGAGAACGCCAGGGACAAGCCCAAGTGGTGTGGGTGGTCTTCCGGTGCGGCCTCGGTAAGGCCCACTCCGGTCATCGTCCGGATGGGGTGAAGGTAGGGCCTCGGAGCAACGATCCCCGGCCGGTCCTGCCCGGCGTTCTCCTGCATCACGCACGCTCCGTTGAGGTGGAAGCTCTCCATTCGGCCCCCTTCGGGATGTGTTGGATTGTGCAGCTTGGCCAGTTGTGGACATCAGCATAAACACGACAGAAAGAATTCGGCAACATGTCAAGAAAGTTTCTTCAATAAATTTCTCCCAGGCTCTCTCAATGTGTTGACAGTCACAGCAATTCCTTGCTAGAAATCGTTTACTCACTACTTTTCACCTCCCGAAACTCACTGCTCGCGCCAGTTGCTTGGCTCACTATCAATTTTCAGTGCAGAAAGTTTCTGCACTCGAGCGGCTGGAAAGCCATCATTCACCTCGGCTCATGAACATCAGAAAGGCGTCATTCAATGAAGAAGACAGCAAGCACTCCCATCCCCCGCAGGATGGTCCTGGGGGCTGCAGTGGTCGCGGCCGGCTTGGCCCTCGCCGGTTGCGGAGGAGGTGGTGGCGCACAGGCCGGCAGCGGTGGAAACGTCGAGTTGAACTTCGTGTTCTGGGGCGATGCGAACCGTGCCAAGATGACGGAAGCGGCCCTGCGGATCTTTGAGAAGAAGAACCCCGGCATCACCGTCAAGACCGAATACCAGGACAGCGGCCCCTACGCCGACAAGCTCGCCACCCGGTTCGCCGGCGGCAACCCGCCCGATGTCCTGGCCATGGCCAACCGAAGCCTCCTGGAATACGCCCAACGCGGCACCTTGGCCGATCTCAAGTCGTTCCCCGAGCTGAACCTGGACAAGGTTCCCGAAACCACGCTGAGCCGCGGCGAGGTGGACGGCAAGCTCTACGGCCTGGCCACCGGCGTCACCACCATCGGCATGGTGGTCAACAAAACCATCACGGACCAGGCAGGGGTGACCATCCCGGATGACAAGACCTGGAGCTGGGAGGACTACGCCAAGTTCGCCACCGAAGTCACCGAAAAGACCGGCGGAAAAGTCTATGGAGCCGGTTACGACGTCGCCACCGAAACGGGACCCATCATCCTGGCCCGCCAACGCGGCGAAGACTTCTACACCAAGGACAACAAGCTGGGTGTCAGCGCGAAAACCATTGAGGACTGGTTCCAGTACAGCGTGGACCTCCGCAAAGCCGGCGGCTACCCACCGGCCGGGTTCTTCGAACAAATAGGCGGTTCCCCCGCCCAGTCCTACCTGGCCAAGGGAACTGTGGCTTCCCAGATCATCCCCATCAACAACTTCCGGGGCTACAACGAGGCTGTTGAAGGTGAAGTGGTCCTGCTGCGTATTCCGGGCGAAACCACCGGCGAGCGCCGGGGCTACTCCGCGGACCCCACCATGTTGTGGTCCATCGCTGCCAAGTCCAAGCACCCCAAGGAAGCAGCCAAGTTGGTGGACTTCCTGACCAATGATGCCGAGGGCGCTGCCGAGGTCCTTACCCAGCGCGGCGTCCCCATCAACCCGGAGGTGGCCGAGGCCATCACCCCCAAGTTGAGTGCCGATGACAAGACGTTCGTGGACATGATGGCCGCCATCCAGGAAGACGAACTTCCTGCTGCCTACGTGTATCCGAAGGGCGCCAGCGTTGTGGCCGACACCCTCAAGCAGTTGACCACTGAAGTGGAGTTCGGCCGCGTAAGTCCCGCCGATGCCGCGAAGACCTTCATGGAGAAGAGCAATGCAGCCATCAACAAGTAGCTCCCGATCCACTCCCGAGGGGACGGTGGCACCATGTCGGTTCTGACCAAACAGCCGGCCGGCTCTTCCGCCCCGGCTTTGACAGGAAACGGCAAGCCCCGCATCCGGCCTTCCCGGCGGAAAAAGCAGCGGTCCGGGTATCTGTTCCTGCTCCCCTGGTTCATGGGGATGCTGTTCACTGTCATTCCGTTCTTCGCCTCGCTGTATCTGGCCTTCACGGACTACAACCTCTTCACGGAGCCGAACTTTGTGGGGCTCGCCAACTTCCAGGCGATGTTCGAGGACCCCCGGCTCCTTCAGTCGCTGAAGGTCACCTTCATTTACACGTTCGTGTCCGTGCCGATCTCCCTGGCCGTTGCGTTGCTGGTGGCTTTGGTGCTGAACCGGGGACTCCAAGGCCTGTCCATCTACCGCTCGGTGTACTACCTTCCTTCCCTGCTGGGCGGGAGCGTGGCGATCGTGATGCTGTGGCGCTACATCTTCGGCAATGACGGGATCGTCAACGGGTTCCTCGGATTGTTCGGGATCCAGGGTCCGGCATGGGTCACTGACCCCCAGTTCTCACTGAGCACCCTGATTGTGCTGAACGTGTGGACCTTCGGCTCTCCCATGGTGATTTTCCTCGCGGGCCTGCGGCAGGTGCCGGGCATGTACTACGAGGCGGCATCCATTGACGGTGCCTCCAAGTGGCGGCAGTTCCGGAGCATTACCCTGCCGCTGATCAGCCCCATCATCTTCTTCAACCTCATCATGCAGCTCATCGGCTCGTTCCAGACGTTCACCCAGGGCTACGTGATGAGTGGCGGTACGGGTGGTCCGGCTGATTCAACGCTGTTCTACAACCTGTACCTGTACCAGAAGGGCTTCACCGAGTTCGAGATGGGGTATGCCTCGGCCATGGCCTGGCTGCTGTTGATGATCATCGCGATTTTCACCGCCATCAATTTCATCGCATCCAAGTTCTGGGTCTTCTACGACAATTAAGGCAACCTCATGGCACTCCTTGATCTACCCCTCAAGCGCAAGCTGGCCAAGCAGGAACAGCCCGAAGATGCCCTGACAGGCACGCCGGCTTCCCGCTTTTCGCGGCACTTGATCCTCTGCCTGGTGGGGCTGGTAATGCTCTATCCCCTGCTGTGGCTGATCTCCAGTTCGCTGAAGCCCAGCAACGATATCTTCCGGCAGCTGGGACTGTGGCCGGAAAACTGGGACTTCTCCAACTACGCCCAAGGTTGGACCGCCCTGGACCAGCCCTTCCACGTGTACCTGATCAACTCGATGGTGATCGTGGTCTTCTCCATCATCGGCAATATCTTCTCCTGCGCGCTGGCAGCCTACGCCTTCGCCCGGATGGAGTTCACCGGCAGGAAACTGTTCTTTGCCCTCATGCTGGGAACCCTGATGTTGCCGGGCCACGTTCTGTTGGTTCCGCAGTACATCATTTTCTCCCAACTGGGATGGCTGGACACCTACCTCCCGCTGATCGTCCCCAACTTCATGGCCACCAATGCCTTCTTCATCTTCCTGATGGTGCAGTTCATGAAGTCGCTGCCCAAGGAACTGGACGACGCCGCGCAGATTGACGGCTGTGGCCCCTTCCGGACCTTCATCCGGGTGATCCTTCCGCTGTGTGTTCCGGCCATGGCCACCACGGCGATCTTTACGTTCATCTCCACCTGGAACGAGTTCTTCGGGCCGCTGCTCTACATCCAGAACCAGGACCTGTACACGGTCCCCCTGGCCCTGCGCGCCTTTATGGATTCCGAAGGCCAGAGCATGTGGGGTCCCATGTTTGCGATGTCCGTGGTGTCCATTGCACCGATTATCGGTTTCTTCATCGCCGGGCAGAAGTACTTGATCAACGGCATTGCCACCACGGGGCTTAAGTAGGCCCTCCATCACGGAGCCAGCCCCACTGGCAAAGAGCACCACTCACAGGACCACCACCCATAAGTCCACCACTGACAAGACCATTACCGGCAAGACCACTACGGACAGACCATCACTGACAAGACAAAGGAGTTTTGCATGCGCCTGCGACGCCTGCTCGGCGCGGTGACCGCCGTCGTCATTCTTGGAAGCCTTACCGCTGCGCCCGCCAGGGCAGAGTCCCAACCCGGCGGAACCGACGCGTCGGCCGACGCCGCCGCATTATGGAAGCAGCGGCCGGACGGATTCGCGTCCTTGCCCGGCAATGGACTGGAGGGGACCACCGGTGGCCAGGCCGGGCGGCACGTCAGCGCTTCTTCACTGGAAGAGCTGAAAACCTATGCCGCGGCTGAGGAGCCCCTGGTCATCTTCGTCAAGGGCAGCATCACCGCTGCGGACTACGTCAAGATTCCGGTCTCCTCCAACAAGAGTTTCATTGGCACCGGCGCCGGCGTGGAACTGGTAAATGCCGGATTCAAACTCATCAATGTCTCCAATGTGATCTTCCGGAACTTCACAGTCCGTGACTCCTACATTCCAGGTGACTGGGATGGAAAGCGCCCGGACAACGACCGCGACGGGATCCAGCTCGATACCTCGCACCACGTCTGGGTGGACCACATGAAGTTTGAGCGCATGGGTGACGGCATGATCGACACCCGCAAGGACTCCGACTACCTCACGTACTCGTGGAACATTTTCGCGGACAACAACAAGGCACTCGGGGTGGGCTGGACCAGCAATGCCGTCACCAAAATGACCATCCACCACAACTGGATCCGCAACACCGTCCAACGGAACTTCAGCCTGGACAACACCGCGGCAGCCCACGTTTACAACAACTACCTGCAGGACATCGGGCAGTACGGAATGATGGGCCGCAACGCCGCCAAGGTGGTCCTGGAAGGCAACTACTTCACCGCTGTTGGTGATCCCGTCGTGGCCAAGGACCCGGCAACGGAGATCGTCAACCGGGACAACGTCTTCGATGCCACCCGCGGCCGCAAGGACAACATCGGCACCGCCTTCGACCCCATGCAGTCCTACGCCTACGCCAAGGACGAGGCCACCAACGTGCCACGCCTGGTCACCTCCAGCGCCGGACCACGCGAGAACAAGGCGCCAAGCACGACGACGGAAGTCACCGTCGCGCTGGACGGCACCGGCGACTTCGGCAGCGTCCAAGCCGCCATCGGCTCGATTCCCGTGGGCAATACCGAACCCCGAACCATCACCATCAAGCCGGGTTTCTACAGGGAAGCGGTCAACATTTGGGCTGACCGGCCCAACGTGACGCTGCAAGGATCAACAGGTAACCCGTCCGACGTCGTGATCTCCTACGACACCCCCGCCAACGGTGCCAAGTTCTTCGGCGGCACGTGGGGCGCAGCGGGCAGCGCTACGCTCAACGTCCTGGCGCAGGACACTACCGTCCGCAACCTCACCGTGGAGAACGCCTACGACGAAGCCGTCAACGGCGGGAGCCAGGCCCTCGCCGTCAGGACCGTGGCGGACCGCGTACTCTTCGAAAACACCAGGTTCCTGGGAAACCAGGACACCTACCTCGCCGACACTGCCGGTAGAGACGCGACCGCGCGGACCTACCTGAAGGACTGCTACATCGAAGGCGACGTGGACTTCCTCTACGGCCGGGGCACCGCTGTCTTTGACGCTTGCACCATCCACTCCCTGGACCGCGGAAGCGACACCAACAACGGCTACATCGTGGCTCCGAGCACCAAGAACTCCAACCCGTACGGCTTCTTGATCGTCAACAGCACCCTCACCTCCGATGCCGCTCCCGGGACCGTCAGCCTGGGCCGGCCCTGGTTTGCCAGCAGCGATCCCGAAGCCCACCCCATGGCCGTCATCCGGGACTCACAACTGGGCAGCCACGTCGCCGAGCAGGGCTGGTCCGACATGAGCGGGCATGCGTGGACCGAGGGCCGGTTTGCCGAGTACAACAACACGGGGCCAGGGGCTTACGTCAACGGGTTCCATCCGCAGCTCACGCCCACAGACGCCCCCAAGTTCACCAAGGAGACGTTCCTGGGTGACTGGACTCCGGCGGCAGGTGCTTGAGATGACGAACGCACACAACCCGGCCATCCGACGTCGAACGCTTCTTTCCGCCGGGCTTGCCGCCGGTACCTTGGCCTCCACGGGCCCGCTGGGAGCGGCTACGCGGGCTGCGGCGGCTGAAGACGTGATGCCGGGCTTCGGTTCCAACGGGTTCAGGGAAGCGGGACTGCCTGTCGAGCGCGGGCCCATCAACCACGGGCCCATCAACCACGGGCAAGGCGGCGCCTGGACCGTGGCACCCACCGGGTTCGCCGGCATCGCTGCGCATGGCAGGGACGGCACCACTGGCGGGGCCGGAGGCAGGGTGGTCCACGCAGGCACGCCGGATCAGCTCCGCGGGTTCGCCAAGAGCACCGAAGCACTGGTGGTGATCCTGCACGGAGAGCTGGTCTTCCCGCAGTACGAAAAACTGACGGTGACATCCAACAAATCCTTCCTCGGTGCAGGCGAAGGAGCGGCGGTGGTCAATGCCGGGTTCAAGCTGGTGAACGTGGCCAACGTGGTGTTCCGCAACTTCACTGTCCGGGATTCCTACATTCCCGGAGATTTTGTGGGAAAGCGTCCCGACAATGACCGGGACGGGATCCAGATGGACACCAGCACGCACGTCTGGGTGGACCATATGCACTTCACCCGCTTGGGCGACGGCCTGGTGGACATCCGCAAGGACTGCGACAACGTCACGCTGTCCTGGAACGTCTTCTCGGACCACAACAAGGCCCTGGGCGAGGGGTGGACCCAGAACGTTGTCACCCGGCTGACACTGCATCACAACTGGATCCGGAACACCCACCAGCGCAACGCCAGCCTGGACAACACTGCGGCCTCCCACGTCTTCAACAACTATCTGGAGGACATCTCCAGTTATGGGATGTTGGGGCGGAACGCTGCCCTGTTGGTGGTGGAGGGAAACTATTTCCGGGACGTCCGGAACCCCCTGCACCACCAAGGTCCCGGCGGCGAACTGGTGGCCCGCAACAACGTCTTTGACGAGTGCACGGGGAACACCGGAGAGGAACGGGGTACTGCGTTCGCGCCGCCATATTCCTACGAGCTGACGCCTCCGAAGGCTCTCCCCGCGCTGGTGCGTGCTTTCGGCGGGCCTTTGGGCGGGACCACGCCTGCGCTCCGGGAAGTGTTGACCGTGGCGCTGGATGGCACGGGCGATTATGCCAGTATCCGCGCGGCGATCGGCGCCATTCCCGCCAACAACTCCCGCCCTGTCACGGTGCTTCTGCAGCCCGGTACTTATCACGAGCCTGCGGTGATTTGGGGCGACCGCCGCAACATTACCCTGGCCGGAGCAACGGGGAACGCCCCGGATGTGATCCTGACCAACAGCGAAGGTGTCACGCTCCTGGTGGCGGCGGACGATTCCACGCTGCGGGACCTCACCGTCACTTCCGATACCCCGCAGTCGGGCCCAGTGCTGCTGTCCACGGGAAGGGACGTCACCCGCTCCAACGTCACGGTGCTCAATGGCACGGCCGGGTAGATGCCGGGTAGATATGTCAAGGGTGGACATCATTAATAAGTAGCCTTAGCATTTTTACCGTATATCGAAGGCCAGCTGTTGGAGGCGGCAAAAATGCGAGCAATGGTGTACCGCGGCCCTTATAAAGTCAGGGTCGAAGAAAAAGATATCCCCCGGATCGAGCATCCCAATGACGCCATAGTCCGGGTGACGGGAGCCGCGATCTGCGGCTCGGATCTTCACCTGTATCACGGCATGATGCCCGATACGCGGGTGGGGATGACGTTCGGGCATGAATTCGTGGGCGAGGTCCACCAAGTCGGCCCGTCCGTGGAGAACCTGAAGGTGGGCGACCGCGTCATGGTTCCCTTCAATGTGTTCTGCGGGTCGTGCTACTTCTGCGCCCGCGGACTGTATTCCAACTGCCACAACGTCAACCCGAACGCGACGGCGGTGGGCGGCATTTACGGCTACTCCCACACCACCGGCGGTTACGACGGCGGCCAGGCGGAGTTTGTGCGGGTGCCGTTCGCCGACGTCGGGCCCGGCAAGATCCCCGAATGGATGGACCAGGAGGACGCGGTAATGCTCACCGACGCCCTCCCCACCGGCTACTTCGGGGCCCAGTTGGGAGACATTGAACAGGGCGACACGGTGGTGGTTTTTGGCGCCGGACCGGTGGGGCTGTACGCCGCGAAGTCGTCGTGGTTGATGGGCGCGGGGCGCGTAATCGTCATTGACCATCTGGAGTACCGCTTGGAGAAGGCCCGGGAGTTTGCCCACGCCGAAACGTACAACTTCAATGAATACGACGACATTGTGGTGGAAATGAAGAAGGCCACGGACCATCTTGGCGCAGACGTGGTGATTGACGCCGTCGGAGCCGAAGCTGACGGCAACCTCACCCAACACATCACATCGTCCAAGTTCAAGCTGCAAGGCGGTTCGCCCGTTGCCTTGAACTGGGCCATCGATTCGGTCCGCAAAGGCGGAACGGTGTCGGTGGTGGGCGCTTATGGGCCGATGTTCAGCGCCGTGAAGTTCGGCGATGCCATGAACAAGGGGCTGACGCTGCGAATGAACCAATGTCCCGTGAAGCGGCAGTGGCCAAGGCTGTTCGAGCACATTCAGAACGGCTACCTGAAGCCCAGCGACATCATTACGCATCGGATACCGCTGGAACACATCGCCGAGGGGTATCACATCTTCTCGGCCAAGCTGGATGACTGCATCAAGCCGATCGTGACCACTGTCTAGGCGTCCGGATCAGGCATAGCAAGGAGGAACATCATGCCGTACACAGCAGAAAGGCCGATCCCGCGGCCAACGCCTGAAGAACTGCGGGCCAAAATTCCGGGGTGGGGCGTCGATCTGGACCCCAAGGACCGGCCGTCTTTCCCACGCGAGCAGCGCGGGATTCCCACCGGTGCGCACTGGGACTTTCCGGAGCGCCAGGAAGAGAAGTGGCCCCGGGAACGCTCTGTTGAGCACAAATTCCTGACGCCTGTTTTTGGAACATCCACCCCTCCAAAGGGCGTTTCAGGTGCCATCCGGAAGTACGCCTACAAGTACAGCGAAGGACGGGCCGCGCACTGGCTGCTCCTGATCGCGGGTGACCGGGTTGATGCCTGGGAAAGCCACCTGCGGTCCTTTGGCACACTGCACCCGGACAACCCGATCACCGAAACCGGGGTGCTGAGCGAGTTCAAGAACCGCGGCATCGCTTCACGGTGGGGAAGGAAGCGGGCGGATACCAAGCACCAGTGGATGGACCCGATCATCGTCGCCGGGCCATGGCTGCTGGTGGGTACCGGTGTGGTCCTGGCCCTCAAGGGCATCACGAAGGCCACCCGTAAGACCCGCCGCTAAGCCCAGCTACGCCGCCCGGAACCCAACTGAGTAACAGCAGAGGCCGTTGTGAACTTCCACAACGGCCTCTGCCAGGTACTTTGGTTGGCTACGCGTCTACGTCCGTGTTCACGATGTAGACGTCGCACGGAGCACCGTGGGCCACGCTGTTGGCGATGCTGCCCAGGACGCGGCCCAGGCCCCTCATGCGCTTGTTGCCCACCACGATCAGCGAGGCGTTGTTGGTCTCGGCGTAGTTGATGAGGGCGTTGGCCGGTGTTCCGCGGGCCGCGAAGTACTTGATGTTGCCTGCGGGGACGTCCAGCTCCTCGGAAACCTTGCGGGCAACGTATTCCGCTGAGTCGGCCGAGGACACTGTGATGCGGTCGCTGCCGCTGCCGAATTCTTCGATCCGGTCATCGGAGAAGCCGCTGATCACGTGCAGTTCGGCGCCGAGTGCGGTGGCGAGCTTCGCTGCTGCCACGGCTGCCCGTTTGGCCGTCTCGCTGCTGTCAACGCCGACCACAATAACTTCTGACATGAGTACTCCTGGTTGTGGGGATTCACTGGGTGCTGCTGCAAGAAAATCTACACTCGATCACCATCAGCCGGGATAACCCTTTGAACCGGGAGTGTTTACGGCCGGTGTCACTGGGTAGGGATACAACTATCGGAACGATCACACGACCGAAAGGCAGGACCATGAGCAGCGCACCATTTTCTCCTCAGACCGCCATCGTCACAGGATCGGATTCAGGCATCGGAAAGGCCACTGCGGTGGCGTTGGCCAAAGCCGGCATGGACGTTGGCATCACGTGGCACTCGGACCAGCAGGGCGCGGAGGAAACAGCCGAGGAAGTCCGCGGTCTCGGCCGGAAAGCGGTGGTCCATCAACTGGACACCACGGATGTCCGCGGAACAGCTGCCGCCATCGAGAACCTGGCGGAGGAACTTGGCGGGGTGGATGTCTTCGTCAACAACTCCGGCACCGGCGATGGCACCAAGTTCCTTGAGTTGGACTACGACACCTGGATGTCCACCTTGGACACCAACCTCAACGGCGCCTTCGTGGCCATGCAAACAGCAGCCAAGCGGATGGTGAAGGCCGGCCGGGGCGGGCGGATCATCGCCGTCACCAGTGTCCATGAGTTCCAGCCACGCGTTGGGGCCTCGGCCTACGACGCTTCCAAGCACGGCCTGGGTGGCCTCATCAAGACCATGGCCCTGGAACTCGCCGAACACGGGATCACTGCCAACAACGTGGCACCCGGTGAGATCGCCACCCCCATGACAGGCCAGGAAGACGAGGACCCCAAGGGCAAGGAACGTCCCGGCGTGCCTGTTGGCCGTCCCGGTGACGCCCGCGAGATCGCAGCGGTGATCGCCTTCCTGGCGTCCCCGGATTCGAGCTACGTCAACGGCGCATCATGGCCGGTGGACGGCGGAATGCTGCAGATGGGGCCGCAGGCGGGCTCGCACATCACCAGCAATGATTGGCGCGAAAGCTAGGCCGCTGCAGGCTCTGGCCGCGCGGTGATCCGTGGGCTAGTCTGCATAAACGGCCTGCCCGGCGGGCCGGATTTACCTTTCCAGAGATTCGTAAGACGTTGATGAGGAGCACCATGGCTGGCCACACCTATAGCGTTTCCGAAATTGTAGGAACTTCCACGGAGGGCGTTGACGACGCCATCAAGAACGGGATCGCCACAGCGTCCGAAACCTTGCGGAACCTCGACTGGTTTGAGGTCAAGGAAATCCGCGGCCACCTCGAGGACGGCGCAGTTGCCGACTGGCAGGTCACCATCAAGCTCGGTTTCCGCTTGGAGCGCTGACCCACCCCTCCGCCAGATGGCAGTTGATGGCAGTTCCGGGGCTCGGGATTGTCATCAACTGGCATCTCGGTGAGAGGGTTCGGGCACGGCCGATGGGTTGGCGCCGGTGCCGACGTCGCCGATGTTGAGCAGCGTCAAAGCGTCCGACGACGGCGAACCGGCCTTCGCGGAATACACCCTCAGCATCTGGTCGGGGTCGTCCGGGAGACTGAGGGTTTCAAAGTTCAGTTCCAGGTCCCCCACCACGGGGTGGTGCAGCCGAATGGTTCCGGCGGACCTCGACGTGACCCGGTGCCCGGCCCACCACTGACGGAAATGTTCACTGTGGACGGCAAGCTCCCCCACGAGTTGGTTGGTCTGGGGATCATTGGGATGCCGGCCTACGTCCATGCGCAGCGCCCCCACGGCCTCAGCCGCCACGGTCTTCCAGTCCCTGAACAGCAACCCTGCTGCGGGATCAAGGATGATCCAACGCGTGAGGTTCCGCTCCCCTGCGGGCAACGCCGTGAAGTCGGTGAACAACAAATGGGCCAGGCGGTTTCCGGCCAGGACGTCGGCACGGCGCCCCAACACCAAGGCAGGAACATCCCCGACGGCGTCCAGCAGCTGCCGCACCGCGGGCCGCACCTTCTGGACGGGGCCGGGATTTCCAGCCGAGCCGGCGCAGTGCTCCAGCAGGTCCATCATGTGCGCCTGCTCCCCTGCGTCCAGCCGAAGTGCGCGGGCCACGGATTCCAGCACAGCCTTGGAGGGGTGGATGTTGCGGCCTTGCTCAAGGCGCGTGTAGTAGTCCGTGCTCACTCCGGACAGGCGTGCCACTTCCTCGCGGCGGAGGCCGGGCACCCGGCGCGAACCACTGGATTCCAGGGTTCCGGCGTCTTCGGGTGTGAGGCGGGCACGCATGACTTTGAGGAATTTTCCGAACTCGGCGCTTTGACCCATTCGTCCATTCTGCCGTTTGGAACGTGTGAAAGACCACCTTTGTGGGTAGGACTACCAGACCTAGGAAAAACAGGATCAGGTTGGATTGCTGACTCTGCAGCCAAAAGTGCATAGGCTCGGTACAGAGCCTCCGAAAACGCTTTCTGGAGTGTCACCACCATCATCATCCCGTCGAAGGAGACCGTCATGCCAGAGCTGACATTGAACAACGGCGTCACCATTCCCCAGCTCGGATTCGGTGTCTTCCAGGTACCTGCTGAGGAAACGCAGAAGGTAGTGGAAGACGCCTTTGAAGCCGGCTACCGCCACATCGACACCGCTGCCGCGTACCGCAATGAGGCAGGAGTCGGTGCTGCCATTGCAGCTTCAGGGATTCCGCGCGAGGAACTCTTCATCACCACCAAGCTTCGCAACGGCGAACAGGGCGAGGCCTACGATGCCTTCCAGCGAAGCCGTGATGCCTTGGGCCTGGAAGTCATTGACCTCTACCTGATCCACTGGCCGGTCCCGTCGCAGGGCCTTTACACGCAGGCTTGGAAAAAGATGGAGAAGCTCTACCAGGACAAGCAGATCCGGGCGATCGGCGTCTCCAATTTCCTGTCCGAGCACCTGGACACGCTTCTTCGTGAGGCAGACGTGGTCCCGGCAGTGAACCAGATCGAGGTCCACCCCACCTACCAGCAGGGCGAGCTGGCCAACAAGTGCCGCGACCTGAGCATCGCGGTGGAGGCGTACAGCCCGCTGGGCCAAGGCAAGGACCTTAACGCCGAGCAGGTGGCATTGGTGGCCGCCGCACACGGCACCACTCCTGCACAGGTGATCCTAGCTTGGCACCTGGCGCAGGGGACCATCGTGATCCCCAAGTCTGCGGACTCCGCACGCATGCGCGAGAACTTCGGCGCAACAGACCTTTCCCTCACCGAATCAGAACTGGCAGCCGTTACGGCACTTGAGGCGGGCGCCCGCATCGGTTCCGATCCCGCCGTCGCCGCTTTCACCCAGCTCTAGGAAGCGCTTTCACCCAGCCCTAACAACTAAGGACAAACATGCAGTACACCCACCTGGGCCGTTCCGGCCTGAAAGTATCCCGCCTCTGCCTGGGCACCATGAATTTCGGCCCCCAGACGGACGAAGCGACAGCCCACTCGATCATGGATTCTGCGCTGGATTCCGGCATCAACTTCTTCGACACCGCCAACGTTTATGGCGGCGTGGAGCACCGGGGCTGGACCGAGGAGATCATCGGCCGCTGGTTCGCGAAGGGCGGCGAGCGCCGTGAGCGCACGGTCCTGGCCACCAAGTTGTACGGCACCATGACGGACCGGCCCAACGAGTCCAAGCTGTCCGCATTGAACATCCGCCGTGCACTGGACGCGAGCCTGAAGCGTTTGCAGACGGATTACATCGACATCTACCAGTTCCACCACATTGATCGTGAGACCCCGTGGGATGAAATCTGGCAGGCGATCGAGGTTGCCGTCCAGCAGGGCAAGATCCTGTACTCGGGCAGCAGCAACTTTGCGGGTTGGCATATCGCCCAGGCGCAGGAAGCTGCCCGGAGGCGGAATTACACGGGCCTGGTCAGCGAGCAGTCCATTTACAACCTGTTCCGGCGCGAACTTGAGCTTGAGGTCATTCCTGCTGCGCAGCAGTATGGCTTGGGCCTGATCCCGTGGTCGCCGCTGCAGGGCGGACTGTTGGGTGGCGTTCTGAAGAAGGAAGAACAGGGGGTTCGCCGCGCCGAGGGCCGCGCACTGGAGACCCTCAAGAAGCACGAGGACCAGATCCGCCGGTACGAGGATTTCGCGGACGAGCTGGGCCACGCACCCGGCGACGTCGCCCTGGCCTGGCTGCTGCACCAGCCGGCCGTCACGGCGCCGATTGTTGGGCCACGCACGCAGGAACAACTGGATGCGGCCATCCGGGCGCTGGACGTCACCTTGAACGAGGACGCCCTCAAGCGCTTGGACGATATATTCCCGGGCCACCGCACCGCGCCGGAGGATTACGCCTGGTGAGCAACCTGTCGTCCCACAGCCTCGGGTTGGCAGCGGACACCGTGTCGCCGAGGAACATCCTGTTCATTGGCGGGACCGGGGTCATCAGTGCGGCGGCGGCTGAACGCGCCGTCGCACTGGGCCACCGGCTGACCATCCTCAACAGGGGACGGTCAGCCGGGCGGCCGGTACCGGACGGGGCGGAGGTCCTCCACGCGGACGTCCGTGATGCCGGCGCCGTGCGGGAAGTACTGCAAGGAAGGGAGTTCGACGCCGTTGCGGACTTTATCTCCTTCACCCCGGACCAGGCGCGGGCCGGCTTGGAATTGTTCCGTGGGCGGACCGGCCAGTACGTGTTCATCAGTTCAGCCTCTGCTTACCAAAAACCGCCAACAACATTGCCTATCCGGGAATCGACCCCGCTGAAGAATCCGTTCTGGCAGTACTCCAGGGACAAGATCGCCTGCGAGGAGTTGCTGTTCCAGGCCTACCGCGAGCAGGACTTTCCGGTGACGGTGGTCCGTCCATCCCATACTTATGACCGCACCAAGATTGCGATGGTGGGCGGGTGGACCGATATTCACCGCATGCGCGCGGGGCTGCCCATCCTGGTTCATGGGGATGGAACATCGTTGTGGACTTTGACGCACAGCAGGGATTTCGCCAAGGCCTTCGTCGGCCTGCTGGGAAGGCCCCAGGCCATCGGTGAGAGCTACACGATTACTTCTGACGAGTTCCTGCCGTGGAACCAGGTCTATGGCCTCTTCGCGAGGGCGGCAGGCGTGGCGGAACCACGCCTGTTCCACGTTGCCTCCGAGACCATCGCCGCCCACAGCCCGGAGCTTGGCCCCAACCTGCTGGGCGACCGCTCCCATTCCGTGGTGTTCGACAACTCCAAGATCAAGGCGCTGGTTCCGGACTACAGGGCCACGATTCCTTTTGCGGACGGTGCCCGGGAGATCGTCGACTGGTATGACACCCATCCTGAGCTTCAGGTGGTGAAGGAGGATTTCATGGAGCTGAGCGACCGGCTCCATGAGTGGTCGCGGCGGTAGCTGTTGCCAAGCAGCTGCCGTCCAGCGTAGAAACAGAGAAACCCGGAGGAGACCAAGCCCATGACACTTGCCCCACTCATTGAACTCAACGACGGCCAGAGGATCCCGCAGTTGGGACTGGGCACCTGGCCCCTGAATGACGCCGAGGTGGCCGACGCCGTGGTGGAAGCGGTGTCGCACGGCTACCGGCATGTGGATACGGCCAAAAAGTACGGCAATGAGAAGGGCGTCGGCAACGGCATCCGTGCGTGTGGAGTGGGCCGCGAAGAACTCTTCATCACCACCAAGCTGGATGGGGAGTTCCAGGGCTCCGGCAAGGCTATTGCGGGACTGGAGGGATCGCTGGAACGGCTGGGGCTGGAATACGTTGACCTGCTCCTGATCCACTGGCCGCTCCCCCGGCGGGGCGAGTTCGTTTCCACCTGGAAGACCTTCGAGGAACTCCAGGCCTCAGGCAAGGCCCGCTCCATTGGCGTCTCCAACTTCAAGCCGGGACACCTGGACCAGTTGTTCCGGGAAACTGACGTGGTGCCTGCGGTGAACCAAATCCAGGTCAGCCCTTCCATTCCCCGTCCGGCAGCCCGGGCCTACAACGAACGGCATGGGATCGTCACCGAGTCTTACAGTCCGCTGGGTGCCAGCAGCGATCTGCTCAACGCCCCGGTGTTGGCCGGCATCGGCGGGAAGTATGGGAAGACGCCGGGCCAGGTGGTGCTGCGGTGGCACGTCCAGCAGGGGCTGGTTGCCATTCCCAAGACCGCTAATCCGGAACGGATGAAGGAGAACCTGGAGGTGTTCGATTTCGAACTGGACCAGGAGGACCTTTCCAAACTGCAAACCCTCGACGCCGGACCTGACGCAGGCGTCGACTCGGACGTACAGGGGCACTGACCATGGCCAACGAAAACACACTGATCTGGGTGGGTTCCTACACCGCCGACAGGAACGCCAACGGCAAGGGCATCACCGCCCTATCGGCCGGCGATGACGGCCAACTGAGCTCACTCGGCTTGGCTGTGGTTGCAGATTCACCGTCGTTCCTTGCAGTGCATCCAACGCTGCCGGTGGTCTATGCGGTGGCCGAGGAAGCAAAGACCGTCCGCGCTTACCGCCGTACGGGCGAGTCGGAACTCGAGCCGCTGGGTGACCCCTGGCCGGCCGGTGAGGCCACGTGCCATGTTGCCGCGGACCCGCAAGGACGCTTTATTGTGGCCACCTGTTGGGGCGACGGTCAGGTCATCCTTTACGAATTGGACCACGACGGCGCCATCACCTCGCGCACCAGCGCGGCAGCCGCCGTCGATCCCCACACTGCAACGTCCCCGGACGGGCAGCGGCCAAGCCGCGGGCATTCAAGCCTGATGCTCCCGGACGGACGCGTGATGACCACCGATCTTGGGCATGACCTGGTCCGGGTGTGGAAATACGTTCCCGGCGAGGGGCTGCAACTGGACCATCAGGTGGTTTTGCCCCAGGGCTCCGGCCCGCGGCACATGGCGCGGCATCACAGCGGGACCGTTTTTGTGGATACCGAATACTCCGTGGAAGTCGCCGCGATCCGAATGGAACCGGACGGTACCTACGAGCTGATGGCCGTGGTTCCGGCGACTGCTTCGGGGGTCAAAGACGGCGACGCCGGAGCAGAGATTGCGTTGTCGCCGGATGGCCGATTCGCTTATGTGGGGGTGCGTGGATCGGACCGCATCTGCGTGCTGAAAGTGAGCCACGACGGCACTGGACTTGAGCCCATCGCCGACGTTCCCTGCGGCGGCGCCTGGCCCCGCCACCACCTGGTCCGCGAAGGCTGGCTGTACGTCGCCAACGAAGGCTCGGACGACGTCGTGAGTTTCAGGCTGGACCCGGCCACAGGATTGCCGGACGGCCCCGCGGGCCGGGTGGAAACGGGTTCCCCCAGCGTGCTGGTCCCCGCCGGTTAACTGACACCGAGGTGGCACTCAATACCCATGATCCGCTCAGACATTGGTAGTAAGCGCCACCTCGGCGGGCTTTTCAGGCGGACCAGACCTGGACGTCGTCGGTGCCGCAGATCAGTTTGCGGCCAGTGGGTTCAAGGATGACCCACAGCAGTTCCTGATGCTTTGAGACGTCGTCCACACGGCCCGTGCCGGCACCCCAGGCGACGTCGTAGATCCACACAGGATCGCCGGAACTGAGCTCGGACCATTCTGCCGCGGGAACGTGCCGGTAGTCTGCCGGCCGGTTCAGGATGGAGCTGGTCACGCTGATACTTCGGCAGCAGTGCGGCGCCGCCACATAGTTGCCTCGCCATTGTGGGCGGGAAGCACGTGACCCTCGGGGAAAACCTGGACGGCGTCCGGATCGGAGTCCGGGCTCCACAGGCCCGATGCCGGGCAGTGGGACCCGGTTGGCATGGTGCGGGCGGCTCGTTCGCGCAGGAGGGCGATGCTCTTCATCGTTGAAACTCATCCTTGGGGGTAGATCGGGGCACTGCGTGGTGTGAAGCAGATCTCTTCAACCCTATGCAAGTCACAAGGGCTTCGTTATAGACAACTGCATAGCGTTTTGGAGGTAGCTCGTGCATGAGGACAGTGCCGCCATGGCACGTCTCCCGCTAGCGCGCCTGCAAGCGCTTCCACAATAGGACCCGAAGTACAGAACTTCACATCCCGTAACGCTGAGAATCTATGGATTAACGTGCAGCAAGCGCTTACAGTTGTGACTTGTCCCACAGCACCGTCGCTTAGCGGAAGGTTCCATCACTTGTTATCTCGCAGCTATAGACCAGCACTCTCCCCACATCGCCGCCTCGGTCGCCTTACTGCAGTCGTCCTGACGACGGCGGCCCTCACCGCCACAGCGGTCCTCCCCGCGGGTGCCGCCCCGGGCTCCAAAGACGCTGATCCCGCAGCCCTGCACTCCATCCGGGGAGGGGTGAGCGATCAAAATTTCTACTTCGTCATGGCCGACCGCTTCAACAACGGCACCACAGCAAACGACGACGGCGGATTGGGCACCGATCCGATGGTGTCCGGTTTCGACCCCACCCGCAAAGGCTTCTTCAACGGCGGAGACCTGAAAGGCCTGCAGGACCAACTGGATTACATCCAAGGCCTGGGCACCAATTCCCTCTGGCTGACACCCAGCTTCAAGAACAAGGCGGTTCAGGGTGACGGCACCCTGGCCAACAGTTCAGCCGGCTACCACGGGTACTGGGTCACGGACTTCACCCAGATTGACCCCCATCTGGGCACTAACGCCGAGCTGAAAACCCTTATTGATACCGCGCACGCCCGTGGCATGAAGGTGTACTTCGACATCATCACCAACCACACCGCGGATGTGATCCAGTACCAGGAGAACGCCTCGGCCCCCTACATTTCCAAGGACACCGAGCCCTACCGGACGGCGTCGGGCGAGGTCTTCGATGACCGGGATTACGCCGGGACGCAGGACTTCCCGGCGCTTGATGCCGCAACGTCCTTCCCGTACACACCCGTGGTCCCTGCGGCCGAAAAAGCCGTCAAGGTCCCATCCTGGCTGAACGACCCCACGCTCTATCACAACCGAGGCAACACCAACTTTGCCGGCGAGGACTCCCTCTACGGCGATTTCTTTGGACTGGATGACTTGTTCACCGAGAACCCGAAGGTGGTGAACGGGATGATGGACGTCTACAAAACCTGGATCCGCGACTTCGGGATCGACGGCTTCCGCATCGACACCATGAAGCACGTCAATGACGAGTTCTGGCAGAAGTTCGGACCGGAGGTTCTCAACTACGCGAAGGAACAAGGCAAGGACGAGTTCTTCATGTTCGGCGAAGTTTTCGACACCTCCAAGAGCATCACGTCCAAGTTCACCACCAGGAACCAAATGCAGGCCGTCCTGGACTTCGGCTTCCAAGGTGCAGCCCGCAGCTTCGCATCCCAGGGCAGCAAGGCCACGGGTCTGGCGGACTTCTTCGATGGAGATGACTGGTACACCGACGCTGACTCCAACGTCTACCAATTGCCCACCTTCCTGGGCAACCACGACATGGGCCGCATCGGCACCTTCATCGCACAGGACAACGTGGGCGCAAGTGACGCCGAACTGGTGGAACGTGACGAGCTAGCCCACGAGCTGATGTACTTCTCGCGCGGCAACCCGGTGATCTACTACGGGGACGAGCAGGGCTTCACCGGTGCGGGCGGAGACCAGGACTCCCGGCAGACAATGTTCGCCAGCAAAGTCCAGGAATACCTGGATGACGATCTCCTTGGCACCAGTGCCACACACGCCACCGACAACTTCAACACCGAGCATCCGCTGTACAAAAAGATCAGTGAACTCGCCGCCCTCACCGCCGAGCACCCGACACTGCGCAGCGGCGCCCAACAGAACCGCTACGCCGCCGATGGTGCGGGCATCTACGCCTTCTCCCGCATAGACGCCAAGGACCAGCGCGAGTACATCGTGGCCGTCAACAACAGCGAGTCGGCCCAGACCGCGGCGATCCCCACGTATGAGGCCAAGCAGCCATTCAAGCTGGTCTACGGTGACGCCGTGGCCGGCGCGAAAACCGACACACAGGCAAAGCTGACCGTCACCGTCCCACCACTTTCCACTGTGATCTATGAAGCAGCAGGGCGACTTGCGAAGTCGAAGGCCGCGCCCGGCGTCGTGCTCAAGAAGCCGGTCACTGCGGCTGGTGACGCCTCCCGCATGAAGGTGACTGCCGACGTCGACGGCAACTCATTCTATGAAGTCACCTTCCAGTCGCGTACGGGCGGTGGCGAGTGGCAGGCGATCGGCACGGACGACAACGCGCCGTACCAGGTCTTCCACGACGTGTCCCCGCTGGAGCCCGGCGCGTCCGTGGAGTACCGCGCCGTGGTGCTGGACAACCGCGGGCAGACGTCGGCGAGCGCGCCGATGAGCAGCGTGGTGGGTGAGCCCACCCAGCCTGAGTCCGTCACGGTGGCCGGCAGCCTCAACACCGAGCTGGGCTGCGCCGAGGACTGGCAGCCATCCTGCGAACAGGCGTTGATGACGTATGAGCCGACGCATCGGCTGTGGCAGCTGAACATCCCCAACCTGCCCGCCGGTACCTATGAGTTCAAGGCCGCGCTCAACGGCACTTGGGACGAAAACTACGGTGCAGGCGGCGAGCTGGACGGCCCCAACGTTGTGTTCACGCACTCCGGCGGCGCCGTCACGTTCCTGTACGACCACGCCACCAATGTGATCAGCGCAGCTGTCCCGGGTCAGCAACCGGCCGCCGTCTCGGTGCCGGGAAGCCTGAATTCCGAGCTCGGCTGCGCGGGTGACTGGATGCCGGATTGCGCCCAAGCCCAGCTGTCCTTGGACCCGACGGACGGTATTTGGAAGCTCCCGGTCCCCGACCTTGCTGCGGGCAGCTACGAGTTCAAGGCCGCGATCAACGGTTCCTGGGCCGAGAACTACGGCTTGGCCGGCGCCCCGAACGGCAGCAACATCGCGTTGAAGCACGACGGCGGCCCGGTCACCTTCCGGTACGACCCCGCCAGCCATTTGGTCACGGTCCGCTAACCACCCCGTCCGCTAACCCAAGTAGGTCGCAGTTGAGGCCGTTCTGAGCGGCCTCAACTGCGACTCAGATGGGTCTACTTGTAGCTCAGGCTCAGGAACATCGCCTTCAGCTGGGCGTACTGCGTAGTATTCATCCAAGCCTTGGCCGCTTCCGGGGTGGCGAAGGCGGGCTGCTTGGCGGGATCGAAAATCGCGTAAGCACTCATAATGCCATTAGGTACGCGGATCTGATTGATGCCTGAACCTGTCTCACCGGCTTGCATCTCCGAGGCCAGGCGAACGTCCATGATGTACGTGGGAGTCTGGTCCAGCGGCGTGGCCGGAGCTTCCTCTCCCGGGTGCGTCATGAGGGCCGACTGGTGGGCAAAGAACCCGAACTGCACCGGGTCGTTGGGCGACGTCGAGGACACAACACCAGGTACTACGGCTCGGTCATAGACGGTTCTCTTCACCCAGCCGCCCGTACCATCGGCGTAGTTGCCATTGAACACGCGGGCTACCTCTGCCCCAGCGGCATCGAAGACAGTCACAATGCGCGAGGCTTCCGCAGTCCCGGGAGGATCGAATGGTCCTTGTTCCACCCGGATACTCCAGCCCACCGGATAGGTGAAGGACAAATGCCCGTCCGGGAAAGTGTAAGTCGGCACTACAGCGTGCGGCAGGGTCGTTGTCGAAATTGGTGTGGGCTCTGGGATCGGGACCGCGGGAGCCACCGGCGGGGTGGTTGCCGGTGCGGCCGCTGTGGGCGTCACCGAGGGCGTGGCCGTGGGAGTTGGCGTGACCGAAACGCTGGGCGTGGGTGTCGCTTCAGTGGAGGTGACCGTGACAGCAGGTGCCGGCGCGGAGCTCACTGAGCCAAGGTTGGCGGCGACCAGCACTCCCGCAGTGACGGCCGCAGCTGCGAGCAACAGCCCTCCGGCGATCCGGGCCTTACGGCGCCTGCGCTGGTCAAGGGACGTCACTGCCGCCGCCGGGTGGCTGTCGCTGAACACCGTGGAGCCGGAGAGGATCCTGTGCAGCGCTTCTTCCCCATTGGGCTCGGCAATTGGATCGACTGTGAGCGGGTCAATCGCTGAAATCTGGTTCTTGATCGGATCCATTGTCTTCAGACCCCCATCTTGTGTGTGGTGGTTTCGGCCCCTGCAGGCATCTGTTTCCGGAACGCCGTCCGGGCCCGGTGGAGGCGGACTTTGGCCGCCGATTCACTGCACTGCAGCACGCCTGCTATTTCTGCGGTGCTCAAGTCGTCCCAGTAGGCCAGTTGGAGGATGTCCCGGTCCTGTTCACGCAACCGCATCATGGCGTCCTGGACCACGACGTTTTCGGACTCATCGCCAAACCGCTCCACCGCCGTCGTCCGCAGCTTTTCCTGCAATGCCAGCCGCCGGTCGCGGCTCCTGTAGGCGTTCCCCACCAGGTTCCGGGCCACCGTCAATAGGTACGGGAGCTCCGGGCGCGAGTCGTCGCTCCACTTTTGCCAGACGATGCGAAAGACGTCGGCTGCGATCTCCTCCGCCGCGTCAGCGGATTCAACGCGCCGGCAGACGAATTTGAAGACGGATGGGTAGCTGTCTTTGTGAATGGCGATGAACGCCAATTCGCGCTCGGAAAGCACGATTGTTCCCCCTGATATAGAGCCCTGAACTGCAGGATACTTGTATAGTTTCCGGCCGGGGCGCCACGGTTACAGAGTCCCGGAAAATCTTCTGGAAGCTGCAGTTGCCCGGTTAGAAGTCCCGGTCCAGGACACCCGCTTCGGTGAGGGGCGCCAGCGAGCAAGCGACGCCTGTCTGGCTGGTGACGGCCGACGTCGGTGTCCAGACCATGCTTGCGGCCGCACCTGCCGTCCTCACGCCGGAGCCGCCGCTGGCTGCACCGCCGAGGGTTACGGTAACCACTGTCCGCGGAACTCCGCCCACGGTTTCGGTGGTGGCGGTCATGGTGGCGTTGAAAAGGACTGTCTTGCGGCTCTTGGCGTAGTTCTGCTTGAGGTTGACCGAGCCGAGGTTGACGCTGCTGCCGGTTCGCTGGATGTCAAGGACATCTGCGGAGTTGCCCAGTCCCACGAGGTTGCCGTCACGCAGACGCACCGTCACCGGAAGCGCGGCGCCGGCCCAACCGGGGGTGACACTGGCCGGGTTGACCTGTTGGCTGTAGACGAAGCTGATGGCGTCACCACTATCAAGCCTGCTCTGGATTCCTCCCCCGTTGACGGCCCTGATGTCGGCTGCCCGGAGCGGGCTGTTGTCCACCCTCCTTGAAGCCACCGTGGCTGAGATGGTCTCTTTGCCAGTGCGGTCAGTGAGGACGGCCCTGAGGTCGTAAGCGCCGTCGGAATAGGTGCTGGTGTTCCAGTTGCAGCCATAGGGAACTGCGGCTGACGTGCAGAGCGTGGTCCACGTGGCTGCTCCCGAAGGTGCCGACTGGATCCTGACTGAAGCCACCCCGGCGGTTGAATTGGCGGCGGCGGATAGGGGTACGGTGCCGGTGAGGTAGGCTCCCGGGTCTTCAAGGGAAATTGAGGCAATGGTGTTATCCACTGTCCTGCTGGTGGCCGCAGTGGTGGCGGTATTTCCCGCAGCGTCGACGCTGACGGCCCGGAAGGAATAGGCGCCATCGGACACGGTGGTGGTGTCAAAGCGGCAGGAATAGGGAGTCTCAGTGACCGTGCACGCTGTGGACCAGGTGCTGGTGCCGGTCTTGGCATATTGAAGGCTCAGTTGTGAGACGCCGGAGTGGGTGTCCGTTGAGGTGGCAGCCAACGTGCGGGTCCCGCTCAAGGGAGTGCCCGGGTCCGTCAATGCCACGGTGGGGGCCAGGTTGTCCACGATGATGTCGGTCACCACAGCGGAGTAGGTCGTGGTCAGTCCAGCCACGGCCACGGCGCGGAGATCGTACGTTTCATTGGTGAAGAGCGCCGTGTTCCACGTGCAGTTATAGGGACTGACCAGGTTCAGGCACAACGTGTTCCACTTGTTCGCCCCCGCCAACGAGTACTCCACGCGCACGCTGTAAATGGTGTTACCTGCACCCAGGAGCGTGGTGGACAAGGGCACGTTCCCGCGCACCGCTTCGGCGGGGCTCGCCAGGACCACAGTGAAACTGTTGGCAATCGTAGTGCTGCGGAGCGGGGTCACTGAGGTGAGTCCGGCGTTGTCCGTGGCCCGCGCACGGAGGCTGTAACCGCCGTCGGGCACTGCTTTGGTGTTCCACTGGCACGTGGCAGTGGCGGTGGCAGCCGTACAGAGATTGGTCCACGTGGACGAGCCGTCCCGGAGGTATTCGACGTCGATGCTCCTGATCCCGGACTCGGCGTCCTGGGCGGTGGCTGAGATGGTGGCGGTGTCCCTGATGGAGACGCCCGGGTCCGCGAGGGTGACCGTGGGCGGGTTCCAGTCCGGGGCCGCGCCGAACGTATTGCCCGTATTGGAGGTGACAGAGGTGAAGGCTGCCGCTGTTGTCCCGGCCGTCGCACCAAGGATTACCAGAACGGCGATGAGTGCCGCGAGGAGGAAGGCGGCTACCGCCTTGGTACGCGGCCTCGCCCATAGTGGGGGAATGCTGCCGGGAACAGCTGTGGTGGTAGCGACGGTGGTGGTAGCGGTAGCGACGGCGGCGGTAGCGGCAGCGGCGGTAGCGGCAGCGGCGGTAGCGACGGCGGCGGGGATCTTCCGCGTCCCGCCGCCGGGCGTGGAGCTGCCCAGATAAATGGCGCACACCACCGCAAGCAACGTGCCCACGGACCATATGGCCAACTGGGGAAGGGTGCCGTGGGAGATCCATAATCCAGGCAAACCCACCATGGGCACCAAGAGGCGGGCCTGGCCCGTGATCTGCTCCCGCTTCATGGGGGTGCTGTCGGTCTCCACATTGGCGTCGCCGGCGGTGATGTAGGTTCCGTCGTCGTTGGCTCCGACAATGCGGTGAAGCCGGGTCTTCTCTTTCCCGTCGGGCTCGGCTTCTGCGGGACTGAGGAACTCCACCACGCCTCCCACCGGGACCGGGTGGTCATCCGGAAGCCCCGAGGAAAGGACGACGTCGCCGGGGCTGATGTGGGGTTCCATGGAGCCGCTTTGCACCACGCTCCCGCTCCAGCCCAGCACAGCTGGAAACAGCGCGATAACCGCCAGCGTCAATGAGATGCCCAGATAAACGCGGGCCAGGAGCGCCACCACAAACGGCACCCATCCCTCAGCGGAGAACAGGGCTGTTCTGGCGCTGTCCTTGTATTCCAGGCTCACGACGCTGCGTTGGATCCCTTCAGCCTACGGAGTAGGCGCGGTGTCCGACTGCAGTTCCCAGACGAGGTCGATGCTGACCCTGGCGCCCTGGAGCGCGTTCACTTGCTCCTGGGTGAGTCCCGTGGTGTTGAAACGCCACGTACCCCGGTAACTTTGGGTCTCTCCCGGGGTACCGGCAGTGTCCCAGGATGATCCGCCTGTTGCGTAGTCCCTGTTGGATGTGGCCAGTGTGGACAAAGGCAGCTCCGGGACGGTGTTGGCCGTGGGCGTGAAACCGGTGCAGTCATTGAATGACCCGCCGGTTCCCTGTTCCAAATCAAAGTAGATGCGGTCTTCCAGTCCGCGGTCCGTGATCAGGTTTTGCGTATAGGCCCGCACTTCGCCGGGAACATTGGAATTGGACGTCACTACGATGCACTTTTGGCCCGTTTGGCCGGGAACGATGTTTTCCACCGTGAATGCTGCCGCGCCGAGGTCGTCATCAGTCAACGTGACGTTGCCTGCGCTCCAGGAGCTGCCGGAGTTGCGCGTGGTGGCCGTGAATGCGGCCTGGGATCCTTGCCAAACCATTGCACCGGCAATGATGACCGCTATGGGCCCGGCTGTGAACCCGGCTATGGCCCTGGTTCGGGAAGAGGGGGTTTTCATGGCTGACATCCTTTGCTTGAGACCACTGAATGACCGCACGCAGGGAAGTATCGAAACCAGGCACCCCATTTCTGCGCTACGACACGTTCAGGCTACGCGAATATAGGGAACCTATCTACAAGTTAGTCATGCAATTGCTGAAGTTTGTCATATGACTTGTCATTACTGTGCTTGACCTGCACAGGTGCGTTTTTCGGGCCGGGATCCTGTTTCCACGGTAGATTCGACTGCACCGAAACCTAACGAGAGCGTGGAACAACCATGGTGGAAACAGGACCCTCCGCAGACTGGGCCCGCAAGCAGGTAGACCTGGGGCGCGTTCCCGTCGCGGTGTTGGGAATCGCATCCAGCCATGGCATCGAGGACGTCGTGGCGTTCGGGACCGACGCCGGCAGGCAGGCAACTCCCGAAGACCACTTTGCGCTCTTCTCCGTTTCCAAACCCATCAGCGCTTTGACCGTCATGCGGCAAATGGAGCGGGGGAAGCTGTCCTTGGGGGCACCTCTTAGCGCCGCCGTCCCAGGCTTCGGTGCCCGCCGCACGGACAGCGTGACTTTGGAACAGCTGCTTAGCCACCGTTCCGGGATTGCCGATCCAGCGCTCGACGCCGGCACTCCCCTCCGTGAGGCTCTCACCGAAGCGGACCAAGCCTTCTACGCGGGAAGCCTGGTCCAGTACTGCAACATAGCTTTTGAGGGGGCCGCCGCCATGGCCGAGTGGGCCGATGGGCGCCCGTTCGAGGAACAGCTGATTTCGCTCGCGCGTGACACGGGCGCGGCATCGCTTACCTTTAGCTCGGACTGCAACCCGCACACCGTCCATGGCACCGAGGCCGCGGGCCTGAATGTGCAGGCCATGTATAAGAACCGCCATCCCGGAGCGGGCTTGTTTGGCACAGCCACGGACCTGCTCAACCTGGGCTCGGAACTTCTGCGGGATTCCGGGAAGGCAGTCAAGCCCGCAACCCTTGCGGCCATGCGCCGGCCACGGACCACGGAGATTTCTCACATCACCACCCGCCCCACCCCGCTGAGGCATACGGGATTGGGCTTCCAACTGCCCGCCAATGAGACCGAGCTCCTGGCCAAAGGGATCTACGGCCACCCTGGCTGGTCCGGGACAGAATGGTGGATGTTCCCGGAGCAGGACAGGTGCGTGGTGTTCCTGACGAATGTGCTGGACGCGCCGGACACGGGCGTAGACACCAACGAGCTCTTCAACGCTGTGGCAGCTTCCTAGACGCTGATCTTCCTGCTGCGCACCGCCGATACTGCCCACAAGAGCACAAACAAGCCCACCAGGATCAGGCCGGCATCGCCCAGGTCAATGCTGCCCAGCCAGGTGGTCAGCGGGTCCTCGAGTTCGAACGCCGAATTCACGAACCCACCCAACGTGATGACCGCAATGAAGAGCGCCGAAACAGCGGAGATTCCGGTGATGACGGCGTTGAAGCGAAGCTTGCGCTGGGGGTTGTGAATGGCTGAGGTGTACATCTTCATCATGGCTACGCCATTGATTGAATCGCACAGTGTCATAGCCGCCGTGAACGCAAGCGGGAGGGCAAGCAGGGCGAGAGGAGAAACTCCGGCGAGTGACGCCGTCGTGGTGATGACCAGCAGCCCAATGGTGGTGGCGGTGTCGAATCCCAGGCCGAAAAGGAATCCGATGACGTAGATGTTCCGTGGCCGCTGCACTTTGGACAGGGGTTTGGCCAGGAGCCGGGCCACGAAGCCCTTGGCCTCCAGGTCCTCGTGCCGCACCTCGCCGCCGGCCCGCACCTTCCGGTACGCCTGTGTGGCACGGACGAACGCCGATCCGTTGAACAGGCCCATCGCCAGCAGGAACAGCCCGGAAACACCGGCGCCAATCAGCCCCAGCACCTTGTTGCCCGTGGTGCCGTCCTCCATGAACTGCCCGATCATGGATGCACCCGCCACCACCAACAGGCCCGCCGCGATCACCACGGAACTGTGCCCCAGGCTGAACGCGAACCCCACGCTCACAGGATCTTTGCGCTGTGCCACGAACTTTCTGGTGGAGTTGTCGATCGCCGCAATGTGGTCCCAGTCGTAGCTGTGTTTGATGCCGGCAACGTAGGCCGTGACCACCAGTCCGAGCGCCAGGGGTTGCGCGGCGCCGGCCGCACCGACCAACAGGAGCACGACGGCGGCAAGGTGCAATGCGGCGACGGCACCGAACGTGAAAAGCAACCGGGTCCGCAGGGGCAAGGCCTCCCGCTCCCGGTACATGGTGGCGAACCCGGTCAGGGCAGTCATTAGTACTTCCTCAAATTCAAGGGTTCCTGCCCGTACCAGCGTTCCCGCAGAAGGCCGGTGCAGGCACCCAGCAACGTATTCAGTTCCTCGGTGCTGTTGGACAACGATCGCAGCACAATCCCGGTACTCCCGGCAATAGTCGTGGTCAAGGAGATACCCGTGAAAGCGGCAAAATCCTTGACGGCCCGGTCCAGTTCATCAGCAAGCTCCTGGTCCACCCGCGGGTCCACCACCACCAACGACCCCAGATGGCTGAAGCCCTCCATGAAACCCATCCCGGTCACGTCGTTGAGGGGCGGCCGGATAAGGAGGTTGTCGAGCGCCAGCAATTTCGGCCCGTTCCCGCCCTCGATCCAGATCTCATTGCGCAGCCGCACCTCTTCATATTTAAAGGACGCGCCGTCAGGGGACCACCCCGGCGTGATGACTTCGGCCATGGCAAGGCTCGACGTCGGGTGGAGGCTGATGTGCGAATTCTGCCGATAGCTCGCCTCCCGGTAAGCAATCAACTGATCGGGCATCAGCTCCAACCGCGAGCCCTCCCCAAGCCGGATACTCATCCGCTGCTCAGCAAACGACCCCGGTGTCCGATAAACCTTGGTGGCCGACTGCGTGGTCAACAACAGCTCAGCCCCAGCCCCAACCTCCACGTCAACAACGAACAGATCGGCCCCCAGATACGCCCCACCCGGATTGACCATGACATAGCAAACCTGCCCGGACCCATCCAGATAATGCGGCCTAAGCACCCGCAAAGCGCCCTCATGGAACTGCCGCAAAGCAACAGACCGCCCCCCGCGCACCCCAACCCCCAACTCCAACCGCCCCCGCACACCCCGCTCCCCCAAGGCCAACCCAGCGCCCGGCTCAACATTCCCAAAGGCCAACCGAGCGCCCGGCTCCACGACCCCCCAAGGACCAGCATCGACGCCCGAGCCCACTACACGCGTGCTCACAGGCCACCCCCGCAAGGTGCCCCGACGGCGGAGGCGGCGCAGCCGGAGCTAAGGGGCCGCGGGGCCGTGGCGGCAACCGGGGCGGGGCGATCCGCGGAGCCGGGTGATAGGGGCCGCGGCGTGGTGGGCACCGCGAAGCGGGCACGGCCCCTATCACCCGGCGAAGCCGCCGGTCCCCGCCCGGGTATGAGCACGGTCATTGCGCCAAGTCGAGCATCAGGACGTCGCGCCGGATCCAGTTGAGGACCTCGTCCAACCCTTCGTCCGTCTTCAGGTTCGTGAAGCAAAACGGCTTACTGCCGCGGAACTCCTTGGAATCCCTCTCCATGACGGCCAGGTCCGCCCCAACATGTGGCGCCAAATCGGTCTTGTTGATGATGAACAGGTCGGATTTGATCATCCCTTGGCCGGCTTTGCGGGGGATTTTTTCGCCTTGGGCTACGTCGATGATGTAGATGGAGAAGTCGACGAGTTCGGGGCTGAAGGTGGCGGAGAGGTTGTCGCCACCGGATTCGACGAAGATGACCTGGAGCTCGGGGTGCCTGGCCTTGAGTTCTTCGATGGCCGCGGTGTTCATGGAGGTGTCTTCGCGGATAGCTGTATGCGGGCAGCCGCCGGTTTCGACGCCGATGATGCGGTCTTCGGGGAGGATGCCGTTTGCCGCGAGGATTTTGGCGTCTTCGATCGTGTAGATGTCGTTGGTGATGGCGGCCATGGAGATGTCCCGGCTCATGTGCCGGGTGATGCGTTCCACCAACTGGGTTTTGCCGGCTCCGACGGGTCCGCCGACGCCGATTTTGATGGGTTCAGTCATGTTTTCTGTCCTTTGCTCCAACTAGCTCATGAACATGCGGGCGCGTTGCCGTTCGTGCCGCATTTGTGAAATTTCCAGTCCGGGGCTGACGGCCCCGAAGTCGTCCCAGCACAGCTGTGCTACATCCTCGACGGCGGCAGCTACGGCGTCGTGCGCGTGGCGCAGTACCCGCTGCCCGGCGTTCTGCCCGAGCGGAATGGCGCGCACTGCGTTCTGGGTCAGGGAAGTCACTGCGGCAAACAAATAGGCAGAGAGCGCGGCCTCAAACGGAACACCCAGTGACCGTGCAATCACCCCAAAAGCCAAAGGCTGATGTCCCGCGGCCCCACCCCCACGAACCAACTCCCGGTACGCTGCCAACTCCGCCGAAGGAAACACCTCCCCGCCAATCTCCAACAACCGCCCACCCATCTTGAGCGAAGCCTCCCGCACCTCCCGAGCCAACAACTGCGCAGAAAGAACAGAATCCAACAAACCAACATCCACCCCGTCATACAAGAACCGCAAAGCCAACCCATCCGAATAAGTAAGCTGCTGCCCCACAAAAGCCCCCAACCACTCCCCAAAAGACCCCTCATCCCAAACCAACCCACGATGCACATAGCTCTCAAACCCCAAAGAATGAGCAAACGCCCCCGTAGGCAACGCAGAGTCAGTCAACTGTTGAAGAGCCAGCTGATAGGAGGTCATGAGCCGCTCCTAAAGGTGAGCACCCAGACGAAAGCCGGGCCGGGATTTTGGGCCGCGGTGTGGAGGGCATCGCGAAGCGGGCACGGCCCAAATCCCGGCCCGGCGTCCCAGCCACGGGCACCTACGACCGGCACCATGACCGCGGTATTAGTGCGAATGCTCAGCATGGCGGAAGGGCACCGGCATGACCCGCTCTTGCCTGTCGTAGGGGACGCCAACGCTCTTCAGATAATCTTCGACCGTGTGGTCATACTGGCAAACCATGACTTCGGCTCCGTACTCGGAAGCGGCATCGAAGAATTGCGCCTGCAAATGCCGGTTGCCGAGCGAATGCGCCACGATCCCCATCTCGTGGATTGTCCGCGCCCCGATAACCAGGACGTCGGTGGGCAGCACGGAGATGACGATGACGTTGCCGGGTTCGACGGCGAGGATGTCGCCGTCGCGGAGGTCGCCGGTGCCGGCGGGGAGGCGGATGCCGAGTTCTTTGCCGTGGTCGGTGGTGACGCGTTGGATGCGTTTGACCAGCAGGGAGCTCGGGAGTACGACTTTTTCTTTGTGCCGGCCCTCAAAGTCGTTGGGCTGTTCGTGGAGGTTGCCGAGGATTTTTTCGATGATCATGTGATTCCTAAACGGCTTAGAAGAGGAAGTAGCGCTGCGCCATGGGCAGCACGTCGGAGGGCTGGGAGGTGACTTCGACGCCGTCGACGCTCACTTTGTAGGTTTCGGGGTCGACGGCGATCTCCGGCGTTTCGCCGTTGTATTTGAGGTCCGCTTTGGTGAGGTTGCGGATGCCGGTGACGGGTTTGATGATGCGTTCGAGGCCGAGTTCGGCGGGCACTCCGGCGTCGATGGCTGCTTTGGACAGGAACGTGATGGACGTCTGCTGCAAGGCCTTGCCGTACGTGGCGAACATGGGGCGCATGGTGCGGGGCTGGGGTGTGGGGATGGAGGCGTTGGCGTCGCCCATGAGGGCGTAGGCGATCTGACCGCCTTTGATGACGAGTTCGGGTTTCACGCCGAAGAACGCGGGGTCCCAGAGCACCAGGTCCGCGAATTTGCCTTCTTCCACGGAACCGATGACATCTGCCATGCCTTGGGCGATGGCGGCGTTGATGGTGTATTTGGCCACGTAGCGTTTGAGCCGGAAGTTGTCGGATTCGGTGGATCCGTGGGTGGTGCCGGAGGGATCCTTCAACACGCCTCGTTGCCGTTTCATGGCGTCGGCTACCTGCCAGGTGCGGGTGACTACTTCGCCGACACGGCCCATGGCTTGGGAGTCGGAGGAGGTGATGGCGAAGATGCCGAGGTCGTGCAGGACGTCTTCGGCGGCGATGGTTTCGGCCCGGATGCGGGAGTCTGCGAAGGCTACGTCCTCGGGAATGTCCGGGTTGAGGTGGTGGCAGACCATGAGCATGTCCAGGTGCTCTTCGATGGTGTTGCGGGTGTACGGCAGGGTGGGGTTGGTGGAGGCCGGGAGCACGTTGGGCAGCCCGGCGATCTTGATGATGTCCGGGGCGTGCCCACCGCCTGCGCCTTCGGTGTGGAAGGTGTGGATGACGCGGCCGTCGATGGCCCGGATGGTGTCTTCCACAAAACCGCACTCGTTGAGGGTGTCGGTGTGGATGGCCACTTGGACGTCGTATTCGTCGGCCACACGCAGGGACATGTCGATGGACGAGGTGGTGGAGCCCCAGTCTTCATGCACCTTGAGCCCTACAGCGCCGGCGCGAATCTGCTCTGCGAGGGGCTCGACGGCGGATGCGTGGCCTTTTCCGAACAGGCCGATATTGACGGGGAGGCCTTCGGCGGCCTGCAGCATCCGGGAGATGTGCCAGGCGCCGGGGGTGACCGTGGTGGCTTTGGTTCCTTCGGCCGGACCGGTGCCGCCGCCCACCATGGTGGTGATGCCGTTGCAGAGCGCGGCCGGGACCTGTTCCGGGGAGATGAAGTGGATGTGGGTGTCGATGCCACCGGCTGTGAGGATTTTCCGTTCGCCGGCGATGATCTCCGTGCCGGCGCCGATCACGATGTCCACATCGTCGGTGATCTGCGGGTTGCCTGCCTTGCCGATTTTGAAGATGTACCCGTCCCTCAGGGCAACATCCGCCTTGTAAATGCCGGTGTAGTCCAGGACGATCACGTTGGTTATCACCGTGTCCGGGATGTCCTCCGAGCGGGTCAGTTGTCCGTTCTGGCCCATGCCGTCGCGGATGACTTTGCCACCGCCGAACACCACCTCTTCGCCGTAAGCTGTGTAGTCCTTCTCGATTTCAAGGAACAGTTCGGTGTCCGCCAGCCGGATGGCGTCGCCGGTGGTTGGCCCGTACAGCTCGGCGTACTGTTTGCGGGGAATGTCGAAGCTCATTTGGCGTCTCCTTCGGAAGCCGGACCGCTCTGGCGGGTGCCGGCGTCGAGCGTTCCGTTCACGGCGTTACTGAGCCCGAAAACTTCACGCCTCCCGGCAATCGCAATCAGTTGAACGGTCTTTCGATCGCCCGGTTCGAAGCGCGCGGCCGTGCCGGCCGGGATGTCCAGGCGACGGCCGTAAGCGGCGTCGCGGTCGAACTCGAGGGCACGGTTCGCCTCGGCGAAATGGTAGTGCGAGCCGACTTGGACCGGACGGTCACCGCGGTTGACAACCTCGACGCCGATTGCGTCACGGCCGTCATTGCAGGTGATCAAACCGGGCTGGAGCCTGTATTCGCCGGGGATCATGGTGGCTCCTATCGGATGGGGTGGTGGACGGTGACGAGCTTGGTGCCGTCGGGGAATGTGGCTTCGATCTGGACATCGTGGATCATCTCCGGCACGCCTTCCATCACATCTTCGCGGCGGAGGATGGTGGTTCCGTAGCTCATGAGTTCGGCCACTGTCCTGCCGTCCCGGGCGCCTTCGATGAGTTCGTAGCTGATGATCGCCACAGACTCGGGATAGTTCAGCTTCAGTCCCCGTGCCTGGCGGCGCCGCGCGAGATCGGCGGCCACCACGATCATGAGTTTCTCCTGCTCGCGGGGCAGTAGATGCATGGGTACTCCTTGGACGCCGGGCACTTGGACAGATTGTGTTCAGCGTAAGGAGCGGAAGTTTCGGCTACGTTTCCAATTCGTCTCAGTCGGGGGTCGGATTTACCGGAATTGACCTCAAGTTAAGTTGAGGTCCTAGCATCAGTGGGGTGTGCGTCCATCAAGGCCGCCAGCCCTGGCCAGTCCCATGAAAGTGCGTTAATGACCTACCCCCAGCCCTTGCAGTCCGAACCAGTCGGCGATCTTTTCAGGGCCGCATTCCGCTCCCATCCGGCGGGAGTCGCCATTATTACCGCTTCGGGGCCGGATGGCGCCGTAGGTCTCACGGCGTCCTCGGTGGCGTCCGTGGCCGTGGATCCGCCCACCCTGGCCTTCTCTGTGACCAGCGGCCGTTCGGCCTCGCACATCGCCGCTGCGGAGAGAATCGTGGTGCACCTCATCGGCGCCGATCAGTTGGAGCTGGCACGCGCGTTCGCCGATCCTGCTGCCCCGCGGTTCACGCAGGACATGGACTGGGAGTTGCTTCCCACGGGCGAGCCGTTGCTCAGGGAGGCTCAGTGGGCGTTGCGCTGCGAAATTGTCCACCGGGCGCCGCTGGGTGGTTCGGTCCTGCTGGCCGCCACAGTCCTCGACATCAGGCCCAACCTTGGCGGCTCGGCTCCACTGGTATACCACGACCGGGAGTTCCACACCCTGTTCCGCAGCGCGCAGGCGGTTGGCTGACAGTACGGAACACGGCTGGGACGACCCTTCGTTCGATCGCCGCGTGCAATCATGGTGCACGAAGCCCCTGCCGGATCCGAACCAGAGAGGCTACGGAAATGGACCCGTACCAACGCCACCAACCCCCGTACTCGCCTCAAGGGAACTACGCTCCCCAGGGTCAGCCTCCTCCCCAGCCCCACTACGGACTACCTCAGCCTGGATGGCAGGGACCTTCGCCACGGAAGAAGGGCAAGCTTGGCTGGATCCTGGGCGGAATCGCACTGGCGGTGACCCTGCTTAGCGTTCTTGGAATCATGGGATGGTCCGCCCTCAGCCAAGGGATCAACGGCGGCGGAGGCAACCAGGCAGAGAAGGCCAACGAAATGATGGCCCGGGCGGACAGCGTACCGGAAGATGACTGGGTGGAGGTGTTCCGGAACGACCCCAAGGTCGATCCCGGATGTCTCTCCATTGACACTTCATGCCTTCGCCTGAGCGCCCGGTGGTCAGTGGATCACGAGGTCAGCCTGGACGAGGCCGCCAGCCGGTTCGGCATGGACTCCACCTCTAATGGTTCGGGTTCGGGGCCGTACACGGGCTGCGTCAGTGCCGAGTCCGGGGGATCAAGCAGGGAGTCTCTCTGCATCGAAGAGTCCTCGGGGGGATCCGGCTCTTATGAAGTCACCATTCAAATGCAACGTGACTAGTTCCTGCCCCTAGTTGTTCCTCCCCCGCGCCGCCACGGCCCACTGCTCCACCACGGTCCCACCGCGCACCACAGTCACCTGGTCCACCAGGTTCATGGTCAGGCACACGTGGTTGGGGATCACGAGCAGCCTGGTACCCAGTGGCGGCAACTCCGAGGAGTCCGGCCAAACAACAGTGGCATGATGCTCTGACAAGGCAGTGACCTTGGCTTCGGGGTATTCAGGCAGCCGCGCAAACCCTGTGGCCCAATCCGGGCGGTCGCTGCCCAGGATCTTGCTGCCGGAGTCCAGGACAACCCGGCGGACGTTCCCACCTGCAGCTTCGTGCCTGCTGACCACGGTGGCCGCAACCGTCAGCGCGATCTCGTCCCACGAGCACCGTTCGAGTTCCAGCTGCTGGGCGTCGCCGAACACGTAGACGCCCGGGCGCAGTTCGGTTGCTGCCGATTCCCCGGAGATCAGGGCCGTGGGCGTGGATCCTCCGCTGATGGTGGTGACCTCGAAGCCCGCCCCAGCCAATGCCGCCGCGGCCAGCCCCAAAGCATCGTTCTCGTTGCCGGCCGCGCCGGTGGGCATCCCTGGCCTGTAGCTGTGTCCAGGGAACGTAAAGACCCCGGATACGGTCAGCCCCGCAGCGGCCGCAGCCTTGGCCACCTCCACCACCTCAGAGGGCAAAACGCCGCTGCGGTGATGACCGCTGTCCACTTCGATCAGCACCTCAATGATGCCGGCGTCCGCCCCGAGTTGGCGGCCCATCGTCGTCGCACTTTCAGCCGAATCCACACCGACTGCCAGGCGGCACGCCGTTGCCAGGGCGCGGAGTCGGTCAGCATGCGGGGCCTCCACCCAGAGCGGATAGGCGATGAAAATATCCTTGACGCCGTCCGCGGCGAAGACCTCGGCCTCGCCGATTGTGGCCACGGTGATCCCCACGGCACCGGCCGCCAACTGTTTCCGCGCGATCTCCAAGGTCTTGTGCGTTTTCACATGTGGGCGGAGCTTGAGTCCCCTGCCGAGCATGCTGGCCGCCATGCGTTCGATGTTCCGGTCCAGGACATCGACGTCGATCAGGACTGCAGGGGTCACAACTTCAGCGGGAATCACGTTCATTCCTCAAACACTAACGGCCCCGGGCACCGGCAGCGGCGGTCAGGGCGCCGACTGCCTGATCCGCAGCTCGAAGGCCGCCTCCGGCTGCTGCACGTGAAGCGGGGCCTCCTTGTTTTCGATCCGGTTAATAAGGAGTTCAACGGCGCGCTCCGCAATTTCCGCACGCCCCGGCGCCACCGTGGTCAGTGACGGCGAGGCAAACTTCGCCTCGTCAATGTCATCAAAACCAGCAACGGCGATCTCCTCCGGGACCTTCCTGCCACGGACCAAAAGCTCGTGAAGCGCGCCCAGGGCGAGGGCGTCGTTGAGCCCGAAAACGGCGTCGAATTCCACGCCGCTGTCCAGCAACCTCGCGGTTCCCTCAGCACCGCCGTCGCGCCGCCAGTCGCAATCAATCACCAAAGCGGGATCGTAGGCAACGCCGGCGTCAGCGAGCGCAGCCTTGTACCCCTCAAGGCGGAGGCCGTTGCTGCCTGTCGTGTCGCCGTCGTGCGCGCCCAAAACGGCTATTCGACGGCGGCCGCCCGCCAGCAGGTGCGCGGTGACCGCTGCCGCCGCCCGGTGGTTTTGGATGAGGACCATATCCAGCCGGGGATCCTGCACGTATTCGCCGAGCAGGACCAGGGGCTTCTTGCCGGCGGCATCCATGATCTGTTCCGCATCCAAGGTCAGGGGGATGAAAAGGAGGCCATCGGTGAGGGTTCGGAACTGGCCTTGGAGCGCCGCTTTCTCGTGCCCGGGCCCGTTCCCGGACTGCTCCACCAGCACTCGGTAGCCTCGGGCCCAGGCGGCTTTCATGATGTCCGATGCCAACTCCGCGTAATACGGAATGGAGAGGTCGGCCAACACCAAGCCGATCATGCTGGTCTTGCCGGAGCGGAGGCTGCGGGCTGTCAGGTTGGCCTCGTAGCCCAGCTCGTCAATGGCATCCAGGACGCGCTGTTTGGTGGCGGGCCTGATGAACTCGTAGTTGTTGATCACGTTGGAGACCGTCTTCAACGAGACCCCGGCAACGCGCGCGACGTCGTTCATGGTGACGGCCATCAAGGTGCTCCTTTTGTCCTGTTGGCTTACATCGTTGCAGACCAGGGCGTTGCGGGCTTAGTCCATGACAGCCGCGACTGCCTCGATCTCCACCAGCTGATGGTCGTAGCCAAGGACAGTGACGCCCATCAGCGTGCTCGGGACGTCATGCTCACCAAACGCCGCGCGCACCACCTCCCAGGAGGCCACCAGATCGGACTGCTCGGAAGAGGCCACCAAGACGCGAGTGGAGATGACGTCCGTGATTCCTGCTCCGGCGGCTTCCAAAGCAAGGCACATGTTCTCCACCGCCTTCCTGGCTTGGGCTTGATAGTCACCAATACCTGCAGTGGTCCCGTCCTCATTCAGCGGACAAGACCCTGCCAGGAAGATCAGCCTGGCACCGGCTGGGGCCGTCGCGGCATAGGCATACTCTGCAGCAAAGCTGAGCAGGTTGGAACGAATGAGCGTCACGGCACTGGGCATGGGCATCCTTTGTTTGTCGGGTTGACTACATCCCATCACGGGGCCTCGCCCTGTCATGTTTCAGGGCAACGGCGTAGTGTCGGTAGTAGGAGATTTCGGGTGTGGCACAAGGTCCGGAGTTGAATATCCGGGCCGTGCGCGAACACGAGCGCACTGCCGCCAGCCGGACTCGCACGCCCGGCGTACCCGGGAATGAGGCCTTAATGGCCCTGAACGATGCAGTACCAACAGCTGAGCAGTTGCAGGACCTGCTGTTGGAGAGCCCCGGCTTCACGGAATTCCTCCTCGGCCTCACCACGATTTCGGCATCGCTGTTGGGCGGAGAAGCGCCAATGCTCTGCGCCATCACGGTGGAGCGCGACGGCGGCCCCTCCACAGTGGCCAGCAGCAGTGACGCTGCCCGGCGCCTGGATGAAAAGCAATACGAGTTCGACGACGGCCCATGCCTCACGGCGCTCCGGCAGCAACGTACCGTCCTCATCCCTGACCTTCTGACGGATCACCAGTGGCGGCACTATGCCGCCGCTATCGCCGACGAGGGCATCCGGAGCGTGCTGGCCGTCCCCATCGCCACTGACAACGGCTCAAGGGCGGCCCTGAACTGTTACTCCACGGAACTGCGGACGTTCACCCCGGACACGGTGGAATTGGTAAAACAGCACGCGGACTCCCTTTCGCGGATTCTGCGGCTGGCACTGCGGCTGCACGCGGAGGAACCGTACCCCGGGCATTTGCGTTCAGCCTTGAAGTCACGGGCGATTGTGGACGCCGCTATTTCGCTGATCATGGTGCAAAACCATTGCAACCGCGAATCGGCGCTGCGACTCATCCAGCTGGCGTCCCGCAACAGTAATAGACGGCTGCATGAGATAGCCGGCGACATCCTGGATAGGGCCGGACACGGAGATCAGGGGGGCAGGTAGTGTCGATGAATGCAGGTCTTTTTTGGATGTGGAAAGAGCATGGAGAATTTGATCAACCCCTGCAGGCCTCCTGCACGGCAGTAGTAGGGAACCAACCATGACTGAGACCCAGCCATCGGAGCAGATCCCCACCGCTGGTCCTTTGGAGGACCACGTCGATCTGACGGACTTCCTGGTGCACTTGCAGGATCTCCTCGCGAATAATGCGGACATCCGCGAATTCCTTCAGGATCTGGCCGAGCTGACTGCCCGCGAACTGACTAAACCCGGGAACACGATTGCTTGCGGGGTGACAGTCATCCGGCAAAAGAAACCTGTTGCCGTGGCGGACAGCGATCCCATGGCCCGCAAACTGGACGATATCCAGAACAGCTTCGGGGACGGACCATGCCTTACGGCGCTTCGGACGCGAACCATCACCCATGTCCCCGATGTCCGGCACGAGGACAGATGGCGGGACTATATGGAAGCCGCTGCCTGCACCGACGTGGGCTCCATTCTGGCTTTGCCCATGGAGTTGAACAGCACCGCAGAGGCTGTGGTCAACCTCTACTCGACCCGCAGCCATGGCTTCTCCCATGACGACGTGGTTGCGGCTGAGCGGGTGACAGCCACCGGGGCGAAAGCTCTGTATTTGGCACTAAGGATCGCCCAACTCAGGGATGCGCGGGAAAATCTCGCGGCTGCCCTGGATTCACGCACGGCGATCGATACCGCCGTCGGAATTATCATGGCCCAGAACCGCTGCAGCAGGGACGCTGCCTTCCAAATTCTGGTCAACGCTTCAAGCCACCGCAACATCAAACTGCGCGTTGTAGCGGAAAACGTCATTGCCCATGTGGCCGGGGATCGAAACATCTCGGCCGCCTTTGAGGAGTAGCAATGGGGATGACGGGTTGAGGCATGAAGCAGGAAGGGCATTAGGCTTGAAATGCAACGTAGGAGTGCAGTGATTCACAGGATGTCCGTGTCGGCCAGCCGACATGAAGAGCCGGGGAGAAGACCATGACGAAGAAACAGCTTCCTCTTGACGAACTCTCAGGTGCCATAGGCAGGATATTGGGCCTGCTCCTCACCGAGGAAAAGGTGGACCAGGCCGTCCAGAGCCTGTCCCAGGCCATCAAGGAATCCGTGCCGGGGTCAATCGGGGCGGGCGTTTCCATCCTGGATTCCCAGGGCCGCAGGACCAGTACCGGTTTTACGGACGGCATTGTGGAGCAAGTGGACCACCTGCAATATGACCTGGGCCAAGGTCCTTGCCTGACTGCGTGGGCCTCCGAGGAATCCGTACTCCTCACCGATGTCCGCACAGATACCCGCTGGCCGGAGTGGAGTGACGCCGTCAGCGCCCTGCCCATCCGATCGGTGGTCAGTGCGCCGCTCATGGCCAATGGTCACAGCATCGGCGCCATCAAAGTCTACGCATCCGAGACTGATGTTTTCGATGCTTCTTCCACGTACCTCATGGAGCTTTTTGCTTCCCCAGCCGCCACGCTTCTCTCCCATATCCAGAGCGCCGAGACACCCCGACGCATCTCCGAAGGGCTTCAGGCCGCACTTTACAGCCGGGACGTAGTCAACCGTGCCTGCGGAATCCTCATGGAACGCCACAAAACTACCCACGAGCGGGCCCTCCAACAACTCATCCTGCAATCGCGCGACAAGAACCAAAGCCTGCAGGAAGTCAGTGCGGAACTCGTAGCCGGGATACCGGCAAACGGGAACTAAGGCCGCAGGACATGGGCTTCGACAACAACGAACCCGAGCAACGCCGCAGACTCCATGCGGCACTCTCGGGCGCGGGTGTCACCACAGGCACTTTATGGCTGCAGTACTTCAGCATCGGTGGATCGGTGGGTGAGTACGAGGTTGAGGCGTACCTGCAGGGCATGCTTTCCCTCCCCGAATTGGAACGCGACCTCCTGGCCATGGCCGCAAACGAGCTTTCCAACAGTGGACCCGGACCGCACGCGCCGTACGCCGACGAGCTTCCCCTGGACGAAACGCCTCGTCCCGCGGAAGGCGAATTGCCCGACGACGGCGACGACCCCCGGTAGGCGTCACACACCGCTCATCCCCGTGCAACGAGCCTGCAACAAACATGGGCAAAGCTGTAGTCAACCAGCGCACAGCTGACGGCAACCAGACAGCGAAGCGAGCCGAGGGGAGCAGACATGAGCATTGCAAACAGGGATCTATTCCAGGCACTGAAGACCCAAGCCAGCCTGGCGCAGGCATTTGGCACCATGCCTGGAAGCAAGGAAGAACCGCATCCACTAAGTCCGGGTGATTACATCGAGGCCTGGCACAACGGCCGCCTCTACCACCGCGGCAGCGTGGTGAAAACCGTTGCCGGCACGGACCTTTTCTGGCTCACGGACGATACCGGAAGCCGCCGGCTCCTGGACATGGAGTCCATGGAAATCGTGACCGTCGACCAGCCGGCCCCGGCGCCCGCACCGCAGGCACCGGAACCAAACCTGTCCGCAACAGTCACACCGATCTCCGCGTACCCCATGTTCCACGACGGCACGCAGCAGATCGCGTAGCGCTTCGGAAGGACTACGACTCCAGTGACAACCGGATCATGGTCCAGCTCACGGCCGGAAGACCGGCGGTGAGGCGACCGCCGTCGAGCTTTACACTGACGTTCTCAGTGGGCAGGACCGATGTCGAATCGTCGGCAGTGGCCTGCCAGTACGGATCCTTGTTGGTGTAAGTGACGGCCTCGATAACCTTGCCGGCGTTGAGGCTCCCGACGGCGGCATCCAACGTCAGCGCGTCCGTTGCCGAGCGGTTCACAGCAAAAACCACGGCCTCCTTGGCTTCTGCGTCGTAGGTCGCGACGGCCGACAAGGCTGTGAAACCTGCCGTCTTTTCGGTCTCCAGCAGCGGGGATTCGACGGCGAGGTTCAGCACCGTACCGGAGGCATTTTGCGAGGTGAGCGCGAACGGGTGGAACGTTGTCTGCTTCCAGGCGCGGCCGCCCGGCTCGGTCATGATGGGGGCAATCACGTTGACCAATTGTGCGAGGCTCGCGGAGTGGACGCGGTCCGTATTGCGCAGCAACGTGATGAGGAGATCCCCCACCACCACGGCGTCGGCAACGGTGTAGCGATCCTCCAGCAGCACCGGCGCCACGGGCCAATCATCCCCTGTGGGCGCCTTGGATTCGTCGCGGGACATGTGCCAGACGTTCCACTCATCGAAGGAAATATTAATCTGCTTCCCAGACTTTTTGGCTGATTTCACGTGGTCGATGTGGGAGACCAAGTCCTTGATGAACGCCTCCATCCGGTGCCCGGCTGACAGGTGCTCCTGCAGGTCACCGAAATCCTCAAAGTACTGATGCGCCGAGATCAGGTCCACCAATTCGTATGTCTCATTGAGGACCACGCGCTCCCATTCGCCGAACGTGGGCATGGTGGGTCCGGAACTTCCACAGGCCACCAGTTCCAGGTCCGGGTTGACCATGCGCATCGCCCGCGCCGTTTCGGCGGCAACCCGCGCGTACTCGTCCGCCTTCTTGTGGCCGATCTGCCAGAAGCCGTCCATCTCGTTCCCGAGGCACCACATGGTGATGTTGTGAGGCTCGACGGCGCCATTCGCCTTGCGCTGTTCGGAAAAGGCCGTTCCACCCTTGATGGTGGAGTACTCCAGCAGGTCCAGCGCTTCCTGGGTCCCCCTGGTGCCCAGGTTCACGGCCATCATGGGTTCAACCCCGGCCTTCTCCGACCACTTGGCGAACTCGTCCACGCCCACGAGGTTGGGATCACTGGAGTGCCAGGCGAGGTCGAGCCTTGTTGGGCGGTCCTCCTTGGGTCCCACTCCGTCTTCCCAGCGGTAGCCGGACACGAAGTTTCCGCCGGGGTACCTGACCGTGGAGACGCCGAGTTCCTTGGTGAGGTCGAGGACGTCGGTGCGGAAGCCGTCGTCGTCGGCTTTCGGGTGCTCTGGCTCGAAGATGCCCGTATAGACGCAGCGTCCGAGGTGCTCCACGAAGGCGCCGAATGTCTTCCTCCTGACGGGGCCCACAACGAAGGTGGGGTCGATGGTGATTTTGGCCGTGGGGTTGTCTTGGTTTCCCAAAGGGTGGGTCCTTGTCTGCTGCGTGGTCTGCATTGCTGATTTACAACGTTATAGAAACCATGCTGACGTGGCCTTGGTGTAGGAGTCAAGAGATTTCTTGGCGGGACCCTTCCTTCGCACCGCTGTTCGCGGGGCACGCCGTTTTGCGGCCGATGATTCGAACATGGTGGGGTGCCGGTTGCCTCTAGGCTGGGACGCATGTCCTTGAGAGCAGTGAGAGCCGCCTATTCTGCGCGTTCCGCCGAGTACACCTCGTTGTTCGGATCCATCAGCAGTACGCATCCAGCCGACAGGGACCTCGTGCTGTCATGGGCCCAGGGATTGTCCGGGGAAGTCATCGATGCCGGCTGCGGGCCTGGGCAATGGACAGCCTTCCTGCACTCCACCGGGGTGGACGTCCAAGGCGTGGACCTGGTACCGGAGTTCATTGAGACGGCCAAGCGATTCTGTCCGGAGGCTCGGTTCTCTGTCGGGTCACTTCAACGGCTGCCTGCGCCGGATCACTCATCGGCGGGAATCCTCGCCTGGTACTCCCTGATTCACACTCCCCCGGCTGGGATCAGCCGGGTTTTGAACGAGTTTGCCCGCTGCCTCGCTCCCGGCGGGAGCCTCCTGCTCGGCTTCTTCGATGGCCCGGCGGGTGAGTCGTTCCCGCATGCAGTGACGTCCGCCTATTTCTGGTCTGTGGAGGAGATGTCGGGACTGTTGCAGGAAGCCGGTTTCAGCATTGTCAGCAGGCACTCCCGCGTCGACCCCGGAGTGCGCCCCCACGCGGCTATCGTCGCGAAGCGGCTGCTCACTCCCGGTCGCGTTGGCTGAACCCACCCCCACTTTAATTGCTAGGGACCGGCCCAGAGTCAACAAGGGGCCGGGGCTCGTCAGCTCTACTTGGTACTCGGCGTGGGACTGGCACTCGCTTCCTGCCCGTCCAATTCCTTGTAGATTTCATGCTGATTCCCGGCGATGCAGACGGTGTCCATTTCCAGCGTGGAGCCTTTGATGTTTGCGTAGTAGGACAGAAGGTGTCCGCCGTTCTCGTTCGCGTAGAGGCGGATGAGGCCCGGGTCCCGGGGGTTGGTTTCGGTGCGGGTGGTGAAGCCCTTGGATTCCCAGAACGCTCTGACCACGCTTACTGATGCTTCCAGGTCCACGGGGTCAGGCGTTTGGGTCAGGATGCTGTAGTTCACGCCGTCTTGCCCGTCGGAGGTTCTGCAATCCATGTTACGAGTGCCCTTATCGACCCATTTCTGGGGTCCGATGGCTTGTTGGGTTTCGGTTTTGAAGGCGTGGAGATCCGCGAGGGCTTGTTTGAGCTCTTCGACCTGGGCTTTGACGGTCGCAGGGTCGCTGGGATTGGCTGAGCCGGTCATAGGGTTCTCCGTGGTGGGTGTGCAGGCGCTCAGAGCAACGGCCGCGCAGACTAACGCGGCGAGTATGCGGCTGGTCTTTATGCGGGCCTTGGGTTCATGGGGCATATGGTTCACTCTTCCTGAAGCCGTTCCACAGGCCACAAGTCAGCACGAGGCAGGAAAGGACACCCCCAGAAGCCAGCACTCCGCGTCAGCTCTCCTTGGTACTCGGTGTGGGACTGGCACTCGCTTCCTGCCTGTCCCATTCCTTGTAGATTTCATGCTGATTCCCAGCGACGCAGGCGCTGTTCATCTCGAGGCTCAAGCCATTGGTGGTAGCCGTGAAGGATACGAGATGTCCGCCGTTCTTATTGGCATAGAGACGGATGTTTCCTGGGTCTTTTGGGTTTGATTCGACGCGGGTGGTGAAGCCCTTGGATTTCCAAAACGTCTTGACAACGTTGACCGACGATTCCATGTCGAGGGTTTCAAGGGTCTGACTCACGACGCTGTAGTTCACGCCCTCTTCTCCCTCAGGGGTGCTGCAGTCCATGTTTCGAAGGCTCTCATCCGCCCATGTCTGGGGCCCGACAGCGTTTTCAGTTTCGGTTTTGAAGCCGCGGAGATCCGAGAGAGCTTGCTTGAGTTCTTCGACCTGGGCATTGACAGTTGCAGGGTCACTGGAGCTACTTGAGCCGATCATAGGGTTCTCCGTGGTGGGTGTGCAGGCGCTCAGTGCAACGACCGCGCAGACTAACGCGGCGAGTATGCGGCTGGCCTTTATCCGGGACTTGGATTCATAGGACATGCGGCTCGCTCTTCCGGAAACTGTTCCACAGCCCACAAGCCAGCACGAGGCGACATAGGCGGCTCCTTTGGCGCACCAGACAGCCTAATTAGCAGACGGAGAGGAACCGGGGCTAGAAGGGGTCCCGTAAATTTCGGGATACAGCTCCTTGTAGATTTCGTGCTGGTCTCCGGCGATGCAGACAGTGTCCATTTCCAGGCCGGAGCCTTTGACATTCGCGGTGAAGGATATGAGGTTTCCGCCGTTCTGATTGGCGTAGAGGCGGATGAGACCAGGGTCCAACGGGTTGGTTTCCACGCGGGTGGTAAAGCCCTTCGATTCCCAGAACGTTTTGACCACGATGACTGATGCTTCCAGGTCGACGGGATCAGGGGTTTGGCTCATGACGCTGTAGTTCACTCCCTCCCTGCCATCACCTGCATTGCAGGCGCTGTTTCGGGTGCCTTTATCGACCCATTTCTGGGGTCCAATGGCTTTCTGGGTTTCGGTTTTGAACGCGTGGAGATCCTTCAGGGCTTGCTTGAGTTCTTCAACCTGTGCTTTGACAGTTGCAGGGTCGCTGGGGTTGCTTGAGCCGGTCATAGGGTTCTCCGTGGTGGGTGTGCAGGCGCTCATCACCATGGCCGCGCCGACTAACGCGGCGAGTATGCTGCTGGCCTTTATCCGGGCCTTGGGTTCATAAGACATGCGATTCATTCCCCGCTCCGCCGGCGAACCGGGCCCGGGCCCCCGCGGAGAACACCGCTGAAATCGTCGGAGCAGCCACCGGCCATTCCGCGGGCATCGGATCGCTCGCCACGCCCTGGAAAGTTTGAAAGTGTTGTTCACGGAAATCGGCGCGTTGCTCCCACGCAGCAAGTTCCTTCAGCCGGGACTTCTCTTCCCGTGCCTTGAGCTTTGCTTGCCTGACGTCCTCCGCCAACGCCGCAAGGACACCGGCAAGCCGGCCCCGGTCATCGGCCCGGACGGCCAGAGCGTTGTTGAACAAGGTCGCATAGCCGCCCTTGAAGTCCTCCATCGCGTAACCCGTGGCGACACCAACGAAGCTACCCTCGGAGCGCAGGGTCTGATCCGCGGAATCAGCAGCGTTGATCAGAGCGTCGGCGGCACCATCGTCGAACGCAATCTCCACCGCCGTATCAAAGATCCCCACGCCTGGCCCCCTCGCTTGAACAGTTAATCCATCGAATAGCATAACCGATGGAATCGCAGCGTGGGACGTGACCGGGAAAATAAAAACAGGCCGGAGACTCAAGGTCTCCGGCCTGTCTTGGAGGGTGGGCCCTGTGGGGATCGAACCCACGACCCACGGATTAAAAGTCCGATGCTCTACCAACTGAGCTAAGGGCCCCTCCAGCTGTAGAAACAGCCATGAATACTGTACCCCAACGTCACGGCAGACGAGGAACTCAACCGGACGCGCGCCGTCGTCACCTTCTTTGGGTGAACGTTCGACGGCGGCGTGGGGCGGCCGAGGCCTGTAGGGCCCGGGACGGGGGCAAAGTGGGTGGTGAAGGCACAGCGCCGGCAAGGGCGCAGCCCGGCAACCGTTACTCGACCCCACCAGAGCACAGGAGTACGGTGAACTCATGAGCGAACAGCCAGGACCACGCGCGTACGGCGGAGCAAACAGGCACCACAAGCCCAAGCCTTTTGCCCCGATCGATTTCGAACCGTTCGCCGGCGGGGCGGATCCCGCGCGGGTTTCCGAGGCAGCCCACCTTGCTGCACAGGCATTGGTGCGGCGGGGGCGCGACAGCGACGACCCCAAGGTCACCCACCGCCTGGTGAAACTGGCCGACGAACAGGGCTTGGAAGCCATCGCTGAGATGTGGGCCGAGAGCCCGGCACGGAGCCTCCCGGGCGCGCTGTGGCGGCTCTATGCCCTCCGCGCCGCCACCATCCAGAACCCTGAAAGAATCTCCGTCTATTTCCGGGCCGGACGCGATACGGCGCAGGTTGCCAATGTGGTGGCAGGTGCCGCGGAGCCGCCCGGAGCAGACGAAATGAAGACCATGGCTGACGCCATTTTGTCCGGTGCGTTCGACGGCGAGTTCGACGTAGCGCTGGAACGTTCCGCTGCTTTCTGCCGCGTAGTAGCACTCGGCCAGGCGACCCTGGCTGACGGGGCGGAGCACAGCAATGAAGGCCATGCGAGCAAGCTGACCCGCAACTCGCACCAGCTGGTCAAAACGGCCGAGGACCTTGAGCACGCGGCCAACGCATGGCGGCTGGGCGAGCTGGACTAGCCGGCAAACAGGGCGAAACGTACCCACGCCGGCGCCGGACTGTCAATGTTGACTTAGGCCGCCGGACGGTGAAAACTAAAACTGGTGTCGAACCGCGAAACCCCCGGGCTTCAACTTATAGCCGCTTCGAGCGGCCTACCGCCGAGAGGCGTATCCGGTTCGGCACCATTTTAATGCCCAAACGCGGGTTATAGGACAAAACGTGTGTAAATCTCGGGTGTGTCATGTGCGGCCTGCCCATCCTTTGCGATGCCAGAGTCCTTCGTCGGCGCTGAGTCCGGTGCTGTAGAGCTCGGGCCCGGGCTTCTGCTCGGTCGTGGTGATGGCTTCGGTCTTGGCCGGACGGTAATGCACGGCTTTGATGAGTTTGGCCGGTGGCAGGGGCTGTTCGCTGTGCAGGTAGAGGTACCACTCGATCGCGCGTTTTCGATGTTCTTCACTCATGCCCCGGTGGGCCCGCAGCAGCAACCGGAGTTGGGCGTTGGTGCCGCCTTCAATGCGATTAGTAGTCGAGGCGATCTGCAGG
>NZ_FMWE01000008.1:0-172385 GCF_900102805.1 Arthrobacter sp. UNCCL28 | reverse complement strand
CCAGGAGGGGGCGGGGATGTGGAAGAGGATCGGCCGGGACCGGGGTGGGGATGTGGAAGAGGGTCGGCCGGGAGGGGGTGGGGATGTGGAAGAGGATCGGCCGGGACCGGGGTGGGGATGTGGAAGAGGGTGCAAGTTCTGCCTACCCCAGGTAGGGCCAACCGAGAAAGCCAAAACCTGAACCGCTGAAGGCTCCCCCGCAACGAACTGAGTGAAATGAAAGCTCTGGAAGTTTACTTATCCATGAAATACAAAAAAGCCGGCGGCTCCCGCTCCCTGAGGAGCAGCAGCCGCCGGCTTTCGTTGACTCGGAGTCAGGAATCCGAGCTAGGACAGGACGTCCGCGAATTCCTTCTCGAAGAACTGCTTCGGCTTGGCGCCAATGACAGTGCTCTTCACTTCTCCCCCGCTGAAGAGGTACACAGCCGGGATGGACGTGATGCCGTACTCAGCCGCGATCGCGGGGTTGTCGTCAACGTTGAGTTTCACAACGTCAACCTTGTCGCCGTACTCGACAGAGATTTCGTCGAGGATGGGGCCGAGCTTGCGGCAGGGGCCACACCACTCTGCCCAGAAGTCCACGATGACCGGCTTCTCGGAAGCCAGGACATCCGTGCTGAAGCTTGCGTCAGTTACGTCTTTTGCGTTGCTCATAACTTTTCCCTTCTTATGGTTGCTTGGATGCAGCTCTAGGAGTGCAGGTCTGCGAGGTAGTGCTCAACATCGAGGGCCGCCACACAGCCGGAACCCGAAGCCGTGATGGCCTGGCGGTAGGTGGGGTCAATGACATCGCCCGCGGCGAAGACACCCTTGATGTTGGTGCGTGAGCTGCGGCCCTCTACGGCGATGGTTCCCTCGGGGGTCAGGTCCACCTTGCCTTTGATGAGGTCCGTGCGGGGATCATTGCCGATAGCCACGAAGACGCCGGTGACAGCCAGTTCGGACTCCGTGCCTTCCACCAGGTTCTTCAGCTTCAGGCCGGTGACCTTGTCTCCACCGAGAACATCTTCGACGGCAGTGTTCCAGACGAAGTTGATCTTCTCGTGGGCCTGGGCGCGGTCACCCATGATCTTGGAAGCCTTGAGGGTGTCGCGCCGGTGGACCACGGTGACCGACTTTGCGAACTTGGTGAGGAACAGTGCTTCCTCCATGGCGGAGTCGCCACCACCGATGACGGCGATGTCCTGATCCTTGAAGAAGAAACCGTCGCAGGTTGCACACCAGCTAACGCCGTGTCCTGAGAGTCGCTTCTCATTGGTCAGGCCGAGCTCGCGGTAAGCCGAACCAGTGGAGAGGATGATGGCCTTCGCCTGGAAGGTCTCCCCCGTTCCGATGGTCACGGTCTTGATGTCGCCGTCGAGGTCCAGTTCCGTGACGTCCTCAAACAGGATCTCCGTGCCGAAACGTGCGGCCTGCTTTTCGAAGTTTTCCATGAGGTCCGGGCCCATGATGCCGTCCGGGAAACCCGGGTAGTTTTCCACGTCTGTGGTGTTCATGAGTTCGCCACCAGCGGTGACGGAACCGGCAATGAGCAGAGGCTTCATGTTGGCACGGGCGGTGTAAACGGCGGCGGTGTAGCCGGCCGGGCCTGAACCTACAATGATGACGTCACGCACCTGCGATGCGCTGTTTTCTGCAATGCTCACGTGGCGTGAACCTCTTTCTTGGTCGATGCTGCGGCTTTCGGGGCAGCCACCTGACTCAACCCCGGTTAAGCCCCAAATATTCCGTTGGAGTTGGGGACCTGAAAGCCACCAACATTCAGGGTACCGTCTGCACGAGCGCCGGTTCCAAGCGGTGAAGTCATTGCGGGTAGCAGCAGGGGCCGTTTCGACTGGTCAAAACGGCCCCTGCTGCTACTTGGATGGATGTGGCTATTGGACGGTAACCTCAGCCAGGCGCAGGCCGAACCCGTACCGGGTCTTCGGTGCGGCCAGCTTGGGCAGGGCCTTGACATCCACGATCAGGTATTTGGTTTGCGTCGGCGCTGCCAATGGCATGGTCAGTTCCGGGGAGGTGAAGCTGTTGGTTCCAACCAGCTTGGCACCGTCCATCGCAGGGCGGTCGTTGGTGTAAACGCTGATGCTGCCCCCGGATCCACCCAACTGGTTCAGCACAATGGACTTAACCTCGGTTTTTTCCTTGAGCTCAATCACCAGCGGCATGTTGGTGACGAGTCCGCCCCAGTCTGCCGTAGCAAATTCCATGTCTGACCAGTAGCTTGCTGCGTTGCCATCGAATGCCCGGACCAGGTCTTTGTCGTACGTGGCGGCGAAGGGGAAATCACCCAGCCGGGAAATGCCCTGGATGGCCGGTGGCACAGCCGGAGGCGCCGTTTCCGAAGGCGTTGGCTCCTCAGCTTGAGTGCTGCTGCTGGTTTGCGGAGCGGGCGTGCTCTGCGTGGCTGCAGGGGCGCCGCTCGGAAGGAGGCTGCCCAAATTCGTGACGGCGAGGACAAGGCCCACGATCAGCACGGCAGCCAGCAAGCCGCCGACGAGCCAGCGGAGTGATCGCGGCTCCTTCTCCGGAGCGTCGTCCTCGTACACTTCCTCGTCGTCGTAGTCTTCCTGGACAGCGGCCGACGCCGGGAAGCTGGTAGGTGCGCGGTCGTAACCCGGGTCGGAGGTACCTCGCGAAGCAGCCGAGGCACCAGCGGCAGCAGCACCACCGGCGGCAGCACCAGCGGCAGCGGCACCACCCGCAGCGGCACCTCCCCCGGCGAAGCCGTAGTCCTCTTCAGACCACAGGGACACCTTGGGCTCTGAAGGTTGACGCGACACTGCCGGTTCGCGTGTGGGTGCCGGCTGCGCATTGACAGCTCGCGTCGGCGGCTGGGGCGGCGCGGCAGGAGGCTGTGCGGCAGGAGCCGGCGGAGCAGCAGGAGCCGGCTGGGACGTCACGGCCTGGGTGGGCGGCTGGGCTGAGGCTCCGGCAGCCGCATCGGAGGCACCAGCAGCACCAGAGCCGGCGTCGTGGTTCTTGGTCCCCGAGTTCTTCCAGGCGGCCAAACCGGCCGCACCAGCGCCGGCGGCGGCAGCAGCCAGCTTGCCGGCGATGCCGCTCTTGGACGACGACGGGCTGGCGGCAGGCCGCGGAGGAACGTTGCCGGCCTCGGGCTCAGCGGCGGGATCGGTGTCGTCCCCGTTGTGGATGGGGTAGCCGTTTTCGTCGTACTGGATGTACGCGGCGTCGTGCTCGTCATCCTCGTACAGGCCGTCATAGGTTTCGGGCTCGTATGTGCGGGGCTGTCCGAAGATTTCGCTGCCCAGAGTCTCGGTGAAGAAGGGCTCAATGTACGGCGGGTTGGTGGCGACCACCAGGTCCAGCAAATCAGGCGCGCTGCTGTGGTTGGTGATGAGGTATGTGGTGTTGTCGCTGACCCCAAGGTCCAGGATCTGGACGTGGCCGGGGCGCTCCCCCGTGGCGACTTCGCGGGCGCTCTGGGCAACCTGCTCGGCGTTGCCGGGTCCTGCGACAAGGATGCTCACGGGACGGTTGAGGACCTGGTCCACGCCGTCGAGCACCTGATCTTGGTCATGCGAGGTCAACACATTGGCCGTGACCTTGTAGCGGCCGCCAAGTACTGATCCGACGTCGATCGGGTGGGACACGTGTTCCTCCTAGGCTGTCCGGGAGCTGCGGGTCCTGCACGCGGCCGGCCCGGCGAGCCGGTTCAACCGCTTTTGCAACTACCTGTATTCATTTTCTAGCCTATCCGATCCATGCCCTGCGCCCATGTTGGCGCCACTGGCTCACTTCCGGTGATTTCCGCGCGTCGGGAAGTAGGGATTGCTCCCGGCGTCGCCTTGGTAGGTGCGTCGGCCCGGCAACGGGACCTGCGGACGGAATCTGCCGCCGCGCGCGGTGCTGGGTGCATCCTCTTCCGGCAGGTATGTCTTGGGGGCGTCCGCAACGTCCGCGGCAGGCGCGGAAGGCACACGTTCCACGGCCGGTCCGGCACGGTAGGAGGCGGCGTCGAACTCACCCGAGATGCGCGGGATCAAGCCGGTGTCGTCCGACACCGTGGCCCGGGCCGCCGTCGTGGTGTCCACAGCCTCGCCGGAAACGGGTGCGGGGACTCCGCGTCCCAAGCGTCCCATCAGCGGCCGCAGGAGGTCCCGCAGTTCGGTGACATGGAAGACGCGAAGCAGGACCAGGTACGCGAGCAGCATGACGGGCCCGACGACGACCACCGTCACCAGGGCGGCCGGGCGGCTGCTCCACGCGAAACCGTCTGCCCGGTAGCTGCCCAGAAGCCACAGTGCAGCGGCACCGGCCAGTGCGGAACCGAGCCCCGCATAGCCCATGCGGATGTACGAGTTGGCAATGCGGGGGCCGTCGAGGTGGCCCAGCAGGCGGCGCAGGAACACCACGCTGATCACAACGGAGAGGATGTTGCCCAGGGTGTAAAGAATGGCGATCGCGTAGATGATCTGGCCGACGGGAAGGAACTGGATGAAGAACGCGCCCACCACGTAGATCACTGCGAGCCATAGCTGGACATACAGGGGCGTGCGGGCGTCCTCGTTGGCGTAGAAGACACGGGACATCATGAAGTTCGCACTGAGGAACGGTGTGCTCAGGGCAAGGATGGTGAGCGTTTGGGCGAGCATGACGCCGTCCTGCGGCTTGCCGCCGGAGAAGAACATGCCCAGCGGACCCGCCAAGGCGAAGAGCGCCAAGGCGCCGAAAACCGTGGCCACAGCCATGGTCCGCAGGCCATGGGACAGGGCATCGCGAAGTTCGGCTTTATTGCCGTCCTGGGACGCACGGGTCATGCGGTTGAAAAGGACGGTAGCCAGGGACAACGCGATGATGGAGTGCGGCAGCAGGTACAGCTGGCTCGCGACTTCCAGGACGGCGTTACCGGGCAGGACCGCTGCGCCGACCGTATCCCCAGCGTTCTGGAGGCGGAGCCGCTCTGCGCCTGGAATGGTGGCGATCCTCATGATGTACAGGAAAGCCAACTGCCCGACGGCGGCAGTCGCCAATGTCCACACGCTCAGCTTGGCTGCCTGGCCCAGTCCAACACCGCGCCAACCGAAGCGGGGCCGCAGGCCGAGGCGCAGGCGGAAAACGGGGACCAGCAGGATGGCAGTCTGGGCGATCACGCCAAAGGTGGAGAACCCTGCGATCAGGAACGTCTGGGTGGGTCCCCAGTTGTCCAGCGTGTGCGGGTTGGTGATGTTGGCGCCCAGGATCCAAATGAACATGCCCAGGCCGGCGATGGCCACCAGGTTGTTAAGGATGGGGGCCCACATGGCGGGCCCGAACGCTCCGTGGGCGTTCAGTATCTGGGTCAGCAGGGCATAAAGCCCGTAGAAGAAGATCTGCGGCAGGCACCAGAAGGCAAAAGTGACGGCAAGGGCCTTCTGCTGCTCGGAGTACCCCTGGGTGGTGAGGTCGATGACCAACGGTGCCGCGAGAGTTACCAGCGCCGTCAAAGCCAGCAGGACCAGCACAGCCAGGGTCAGCAGGCGGCTGATGTAGTCGGCACCGCGGTCCGGGGCTTTGCTCGCTTTGATGATCTGCGGAACCAGGACGGCGTTGAACACGCCGCCGGCCACCAGCAGGAAGATCAGGTTGGGCAGGTTGTTTGCGTTGATGAACGTGTCATTGACCGTGGAACCGAGGCCAAGGGCGGCACCGAGCATCCAGGTTTTTGCGAAGCCAAGGAACCGGGAAACCAGCGTTCCTGCGGCCATGATGGCACTGGAACGGGCTTCTCCGGATTGAACGGACTGGGTTGTTTTGGCTTCAGACATCGCCTTTATCGTCCCACGTACCCGGCTCAGAGGTGTTCGGGCAGCACTTCCCGTGCCAGGTCGGCGATGCGGCGTTCGTTCGGGAAGGACAATTTGCGGGCCAGTTCCTGGATGGGAACCCAGGCAGCGTCAACGGCTTCCTGATCGGGATCGTTCTCGATGGTCAGCTCGCCGCCGGTTGCCTGGAGCAGGAAATGGTGCACGGTCTTGTGGACGCGGTGCCCGCTCACGGTGAACCAGTAATCGATGCTGCCCAGGGGCGCCAGGATGCTGCCTTCGATGCCGGTTTCCTCGGCGATCTCACGGACAGCAGCTTCCTCGTTGTTCTCACGGCCTTCCGGATGTCCCTTCGGGAGGCACCACTCAAGCCGGCCACCCCTATTAAGGCGGGCGATGATCGCAACCCGGAGTTCGCCGTCGGACGTGTCTACTACAACGCCACCGGCTGACACTTCCTCCACAGTGGGAAGCGAGGCCTGCACCGGGTGCTGCTGGGCAGGCGCGACGTGTGCACCGATTGCCGACGGCAACGGTGCGTTTGTCCTCCTGCCAGGAGCGCTCGGGATCGGGTTGGCCATGAGGTCCACTCTAACGACTCTTGCCCTCGAGTGATGACCGGGACATGGCCACAAGATGGACTGCAGGAGATGCTCCGCGGACACATGCCCGATTTCGCATGGAACAGTGGCCCACTGCGGAGCAAAAATCTGCCAAGCTTAAGGAACTATGGCGCACGTATTGGACAGCTCTTCAGTTAACTTCACCATCGATCCGGTGGTGCTCGACCTCGGGCAGCGCTTTGTCGATGCCGGCTTTGAGCTGTCCCTGGTGGGTGGACCCGTGCGCGACCTCTTCCTGGGCAGGACATCCCCGGACCTCGACTTCACCACCGATGCCACACCGGACCAGACCATTGCCGTCATCAAGAAGTGGGCGGACAACTTCTGGGAAATCGGCCGCGCCTTTGGCACCATCGGGATGAAGAAGGACGGCTTCCAGATTGAAGTCACCACCTACCGCGCGGAGGCTTACGACCCCGATTCGCGCAAGCCGGTGGTGGCGTTCGGCAACTCACTGACCGATGACCTCTTGCGGCGCGACTTCACCATCAATGCCATGGCGCTGCGGTTGCCCAGCCTGGAACTCGTGGATCCGTTCGGCGGCGTCCGTGATCTCCATGCCTCCGAACTGGCCACGCCCGGAGCGCCCGAGGCGTCCTTCTCGGACGACCCCCTGCGCATGATGCGCGCTGCCAGGTTCGCGTCCCAGCTCGGCGTGTCGGTCCACGACGACGTGCGGCTCGCGATGTCGCAGATGGCCGACCGCATCAAGATCATTTCCGCGGAGCGCGTCCGTGAGGAGTTGGTCAAACTTATTAACGGAGCACACCCCAGGGTGGGAATCGACCTCCTGGTGGACACCGGGCTCGCCGAATTCGTGCTTCCGGAAGTTTCCGCATTGCGCCTCGAAGCCGATGAGCACCACCGCCACAAAGACGTCTACCAGCACTCGCTTCAGGTCCTCGAACAGGCGGCGGCTTTGGAAACCGGTCCGGACGGCCCCGTGCCCGGCCCTGACTTTGTGTTGAGGTTCGCTGCGTTGATGCACGACGTCGGAAAGCCGGCTACGCGCCGTTTTGAACCGGGCGGCGCGGTGAGCTTCCGCCACCATGACGTTGTGGGATCCAAACTGACGGCGAAGCGGATGAAAGCACTCCGGTTCGACAACGACTCCATCAAAGCCGTGTCCCGCCTGGTGGAACTGCACATGCGCTTCTACGGCTACGGCGACGCCGGCTGGAGTGACTCCGCGGTCCGGCGCTACGTGACCGACGCCGGCCCCCTCCTGGAACGCCTGCACCGCCTCACACGATCCGACGTCACCACGCGTAACCAGCGCAAGGCCGACCGCTTGTCCTTCGCCTACGATGACCTTGAGCAACGCATCTCGACGCTCTTGGAGCAGGAATCGCTGGCAGCTGTAAGACCGGACCTTGATGGAGCGCAGATCATGGCACTCCTGGGACTCAAGCCCGGTCCCGTGGTGGGTAAGGCCTACAAGTTCCTTCTCGAAGAACGGATGGAACACGGGCCGCTGTCCCCCGAGGAAGCCGAGCAGAAACTCTTGGCATGGTGGGAAGCGCAACCCGAGTCCGCCGTCGTCGAACCTTTGACCGAAACCGAGGAGCCTTCATGAACGCTGCGACTTCCCCACGTCCGCAACTATGGATCCTGCGCCACGGCGAGACCGAATGGTCCAAGAGCGGCCAATACACGGGCCTGACCGACCTTCCCCTCACTGTCGAGGGTGAGCAGCAGGCAGTGGAGGCCCGGAAGGTCCTGGAAGGCATCGACTTCGACCTCGTCCTGACCTCGCCACTGCGCCGCGCCCGCCGCACCGCGGAACTGGCCGGCTATCCGGAGGCCGTGCACGAGCCGCTGGCGGTCGAATGGAACTACGGCGACTACGAAGGCATCAGCTCGGACCTGATCCGCAAGGACAACCCGGACTACCTCATCTGGACCGACGGCGTACCCAACGGGGAGACCCTGGACGAGGTTGCCGCCCGGGCCGACAAGATCATTGGGCGGGTCCTGGAATCCGGAATGGACAATGTCCTGATAGTGGCCCACGGACATTTCTCCCGTATCCTCACGGCCCGCTGGCTGGAAATGGACGCCCGGGAAGGCCGGCACTTCATTCTGGGGACTGCCAAGGTTTGCACCCTGGGTTGGGATAAGCGGACGCCGGCAATTGTGCGTTGGGGCCTCTAAACCGGGAATTTAAAAAAACTTTTGGCGAAATGCCTAATTTCGCTGGTCAAACTCCTTCTGCATGCGGTAGCTTATATCTTGTTCCCAGAGCGATCCGCCGGGAACAAGGCGCGCATTCCCTGGTTCAGTCAGCCGGGAGAATGCCACAGCAGGTCCTCGTGACCAGAAAAGGAGGTTGGGAAAAATGATTACTTTGACTAGCGGACGGAAGTTGACCGTCACTGCTGCCCCGGCCTCTGCTGATGATCGACGCCATTTTTGCTCTCTGACCCACTCCTGAACCATCCGGACCGGCCTTGACGCCGGCGGTGTTCTTGTCGGCCTCCTTCCCTGGATGGCCGGGTAGTCAGTTGTAGGCGCGGACCCACGCAGCATGCCGCGGGTGCGCAGTTTCCCCATAGTTCGGAACCAGCTTCTTGTTGGGTCGACTGCCGGAAGCACGCGCAATTGTGCACGGCGTTTCAGGATTTCCTGATTCAGTCCGCTTAATCCCCTTTATTAGCCTCGGCCTTTTATGCCCTTTTTACGCCTTGATTTCTTTCGAATTCATATGGCTCTAATTGTTGTGCCTAAACGCCGGATTAGTTGCCCCCGGAAAGGAGGTGAACCATGCGAAAACGCCCGGAAGACATGCGGTTCTTCAAGAGCACCAATGCTCCCAAGGACCGCACCCTGTTCAACGGCCAGCTGCTCGACCAGCACCGTGAAGACGTCTACGTTGTCCTGCACCAAATGGGACTCATCCGTTGATGTCCTTCAAACTGCCCCGAAGGAGTTCAGGTGCCACACATTCATGCTGAACCTCAAGGAGCCCACGCGGCTGCGCGTGGGCTCCTCCCTTTTAAGGGCCGTTTAGGTCCGCCTTTGTGCTGCCACTTTGTGCTGCCACCCTGCCGGGTGTGATGCTGCAGGCCAAAGGGTGACTGTAAGCTCGATCCATGCAGGAGACGAAGCCGCACCGGCCGCAAAAACGTGCCCGCTTTGTGGTTCCGAGCCGCAGCGACTCCCTGCTCCGGAACTTCACGGAGCTGATAGGTGGCCCGCTGGGCAAGCATGCGTCTCCAGGACGGGTTTCCTCCGGGCCGTTCACTGTTGAGCGCGTCCTCATTGTCCTTACCGTGCTGGCAGCACTGCTGGCCGTGCTTGCCAAGGAGTACTGCCGGGTCAACGGGTGGCAAACGCCCGGCCAGTTCTACGCCACCTGTTACTCCGACTTCCCTGAGCTCTTCAAGAACCGCGGCCTGGGCGACGGCGTCTTCCCGTTCTTCACCCAAGGCAGCTTGTTCGAGTACCCCGTCCTCATGGGGATCATTGCCGGTATCACGGCAATGATGGTGCCGGGCCAGGGAGTGGGCAGCGAACGCATCCTTGGCTACTTCGATATCAACGCCACGCTCATAGTTGCCGTCTGGATACTCACGGTTCTTTTGACGGCCCGCATCAACAAGCGGCGCCCGTGGGACGCGGCCATGGTTGCGGTGGCACCGGGCATCATCCTTGCCGGCTTCATCAACTGGGATATGTGGGCTGTGGGGCTGCTCGCCCTGGGCATGTACTTCTTCTCGCGGGACAAGCTTGTCCTTGCGGGTGTGTGCATAGGGCTCGGTACTGCCACCAAGTTGTATCCCGTCCTGATCCTGGGCGCGGTACTGGTCCTTGCACTGCGTTCGGGCAAGCTGCGGGCGTTCTTTGTGACCGCCGGGGCTGCCCTGGCATCGTGGCTGGCCGTGAACCTTCCCATCGCGGCGATGAACCCCTCCGGCTGGCGCTACTTCTTTGAGTTCACCCAGGAACGCCCCGCCGGCTACAGCTCGCCATGGTTTGCCTACAACCTGGTGGCGGACCGGCTTCAGTGGATGCAGATGAATGCCGCAACCATCAACTCGCTGGCTCTTTACCTGTTCATCATTGCCTGTGCGCTGATTGGCGCCCTGGCATTGTGCGCGCCGCAGCGGCCCCGGATCGCGCAACTGGCGTTCCTGATTGTTGCCGCCTTCATCCTTACCAACAAGGTCTACTCGCCGCAGTTTGTTATCTGGCTCATTCCGCTGCTGGCCCTGGCCCGGCCGCGCTGGCGCGACTTCCTCATCTGGCAGGCAGCCGAAGGCCTGCACTGGGCGGCCATCTGGATGTATCTGGGCCAGGCCACCAGCGGGGGTTCCGTCCAGCACAACATCGATATGTCCTACTACGTCCTTGCCGTCGGCTTGCACATGGTGGCCACGGCCTATCTGATGGCCCGCGTGGTTCTGGATATCTGGGATCCCGCCCAGGACCCCCTGCGTATCCACGGCGAGGACGATCCCCATGGAGGGCCCTTTGACGGCGCCCGGGACTGGCTGAGGATTGACCTCCTCCGTCCTTCACGGTCCCTGCTGCCTTGGCGCGCCGCCCAAAGTGTTCCCGAATCCCGGAAGCCCAGCGAGCGGAGGTAGAAAGCAATGGTGGATGTCGCCGTCGTCGGAGCCGGTCCCAACGGACTGGCGGCCGCAGTAGTCATGGCCCGCGCCGGCCTGGAGGTTGAACTTTACGAGGCCGCCGAGGCCATTGGTGGTGGTTCACGAACCAGCCAACTGATGGAACCGGGCTACCTCTACGATGTCTGCTCCGCTGTGCACCCCATGGCACTCGCGTCGCCGTTCTTCCGCGCCTTTGAACTTTCCCGGCGCGTGGATCTGCGGATCCCCGAAGTCCAGCACGGTACTCCGCTGGACGCAGGGGGCGCTGCGTTGGCCTATCAGTCCTTGGAGCGGACCTCACTGGAACTTGGCGTTGATGGTGACGCATACCGGCGGCTCCTTGGGCCGTTGGTGAAGCGTGCCGACGGTGTGGTGGACTTTACGTCCAACCAGCTGTTGCGCCTTCCCAAAGACCCCTTGGCGGCTGTCATGTTCGGGCTGGCCACGCTGGACCAGGGGACGCCGCTGTGGAACCGCCGCTTCCGCGAAGAGGCCGCGCCTGCGCTGCTGACGGGTGTCATGTCGCATGCCCTGGGTTCCCAGCCGTCCCTCAGCTCGACCGGGGCCGGGCTCCTGCTCAGTATTTTGGCCCATGCCGGCGGCTGGGCCATCCCGGTGGGCGGTTCCATGTCCATCGCCAGGGCCATGGCGGACGACCTGATTGAGCACGGCGGAAAAATCCACGTGGGAGAACGAGTCAACTCGCTGGACCAAATCCGCCCCGCGAAGGCCATTCTGCTGGACGTCGCCCCGCCCACGCTGGCACGGCTGGGCGGACCCGAAATCCCCGACCGCTACCGGCATGCACTGGAAACGTTCCGGTTCGGGAATGCGGCGTGCAAGGTGGACTTCATTCTCTCTGCGCCGGTCCCTTGGCTCGACCCCGGGCTGGCGAAGGCAGGAACGGTCCATGTAGGTGGGTCCCGACGGGCCATGGCTGAGTCGGAGAACCTGGTGGATATGGGAAAGCACCCCACCGAGCCCTATGTCCTGGTGTCCCAGCCATCGGTAGTGGATTCAACCCGCGCTCCCGAGGGCAAGCATGTCCTGTGGTCCTATTGCCATGTCCCTGCCAACTCCACGGTAGACATGGCGGAAGCCGTCACGGCCCGCATAGAGCGGTATGCGCCCGGCTTCCGGGACGTCGTGGTGGCTTCGCAAACCACGACGGCGGCTGAACTGTCTGCGTACAACGAGAACTACGTTGGGGGTGACTTCAGCGCCGGGCTCCTGGACCTGCGCGGCCTGGTGCAACGGCCTGTGGTCTCCAACGTGCCGTGGAGGACGCCGGTGCACGGGGTCTACCTTTGTTCCTCGTCTACTCCGCCCGGACCCGGAGTCACAGGAATGCCCGGATACCACGCTGCCAAACACGCCCTCAAAGACATCTTTGGAATGCAGGTACCCGGGCTGGGCCTGGGGTTGTAGCTGCCAGGGCCTGTATCAGTTGGCTGCCGTGAAGCGGGCGCGGCGGTGGGCCGGGGTTTCGATCTCGTCCAGCATGGCTACTGCGTAGTCCTGCGTAGAGATTGCGTTGCCGGCCGGTGAATCCTTGGCCACGGTGTATACGCCGGTGCGTTCGCCGGGCTGGATCACCGGGGCGGGGGCAAGCACGGTCCAGTCCACGGATTCCGGGGTTTCCTTGACTGCCTCGAGTGCCTTGCCGGCGGTGGTGGCCTCAGCCTTGTACGCCTCCGGGAAGTCCGGTGAATCGAGCAGGCGGACACCATCGATTTCCAGGGTGCCGGCACCCCCTACGATCATGAGGCGGGTTCCTTCGGCGTTGCTGTAAGCGGCTGCCATGGCATCGAGCCATTCTCCGTGGTCACCGCCGGTGCGGCTGGGACCCGTCGCCAACACAACGACGTCGTGTTCCTTTGCAATGGAGGCAAACGCCTGGGTGTCAGCCAGGTCTGCGGCCTGGGCGGCGGCACCCGGGACCTCTGCACCCTTGCGGGAGATGGCCGTGACCTGGTGGCCGCGGGTGATGGACTCGTTGACGATCTGGCTGCCGACCATGCCCGTTGCGCCGTAGACTGCGATTTTCATAGCTCTCCTTGGGGTTGGTATCCTTGCAATAACACAAAGGTATCCATTGGATACTGATAGCTTCAAAGGAACTGAGTTACCTCATGGATACTAATGACCTGGCCGGGAATGTCCTGGACCCCAACTGCCCGTCGCGCGTGGTCTTCCAGCGCATCGGCGATAAGTGGGCATCGCTGGTGATCCAGGTTCTGGGCGACGGTCCCGTCCGCTTTTCCGAACTGCGCAAAATGGTAAACGTGGTTACCCCGAAGGTCCTGACGCAAACACTGCGCACCTTGGAACGCGACGGCCTGATCACCCGAACCGTCTACGCCCAAGTGCCGCCACGCGTGGAATACGAGCTGACAGACCTGGGCCAGTCCCTGCTGCAGCCTCTCACCCTGCTGCGTCGATGGGCCGAGAGCCACGTGCCCACCATCCTGGAAGCGCGGGATGCCTACGATGATGCGCAGGACGAAGCCCTCCTCGGCTCACCCAACTGAGTAACAGCTCTTGCTCCAATGAGGCTCCAGTGGGACGTTTAATGTCACCTAGTTGGGTTGCGCAGACGGGACCACGGAGCGGCTGATCCTTCCGTCCCGCATGGTGGCAACTGCATCGGTGATGGGCAGGAATTCCGTGTCATGCGTGACCATGACGGTGGCCGTGGAGAACTCATCGGTTACCTGCCGCAGCAGCCGGACGATCGATTCGCTCCGTTCGTGATCCAGTGCCGCCGTTGGTTCGTCAACCAGCAGGACACTGGGACTCCCCATGAGGGCGCGGGCAATATTCACCCTCTGACGCTGGCCGCCGGACAATTGATGTGGCCTCTTGGACCCGGCCGCGGACAGACCCACAACATCCAGGAGATCCTCGGCCTTGCGACGGGCCTCCTTCACCGACTTGCCGCGAAGATGCTCGCGGATGAGCAATTGCTCGACGGCGGTCAGTGAGGGAAGGAGGTTGGGTTGCTGGAAGATGATGCCCACCTTGTCCCGGCGCAGCGCCGTGCGTTCGGCCTCCGTGAGGACGGAAACGTCCTGCCCATCAATCACCACGGTTCCCGCAGTTGGCTTGACCAGGGTGGCAGCGACAGCGAGCAAGGACGATTTGCCGGATCCGGACGGGCCCACCAAGGAGAGGAATTCGCTCCTGTGGACCGGGAGGCTGACGGCGTCCAGAGCCTTCAGGACGGACCCGCCGTCGGGATACTCCAGTGAAACGTTGAGGAGATTCAGTGCAATGACCATTGTGTATTCCTTTCGAGGAATGTATTAGTTGCCGCCGAGGGCAAGCAGCGGATCAACGGAAACGACCTTCCGGACTGCCAGCACCGCGCCGGCCAGTCCCAGCAGCACGATCCCTGCCACCGGAAGAAGGGTTGTCAGCGGAGTGATCAGGAAGGGCGCCGCTTGGGCGGCAAAGACGCCAGCAACCAAGCCAATGGCACCGCCCACGGCTGCGCCGGTCACCAAAACCATTGCTGCCTGGGCCAAAGCGTCCTTCAGGACGTACGCGGAGGATCCACCCAGGGCTTTGAGTACGGCGATATCGCGGGTTCGCTGGACAGTCCAAACCGTTAGGAAGGCAACAATCACCAGAGCAGAGATGCCGTAGAGAAATGCCTGCATGAGCATAAGTGAGCCGTTCTCACTCTTGTACGAGGACAGGGCCTGGAACGAGCCCACAGGATCGGAGCTGACCGTGCCGGCCGCCGCATTGGCGGCATCGATGTCCAAGGAGGTCCCGGCGTCGTGCGTGACGGCCAGGACGGTAGCGGTACCGGGTGCCGCATGGGCGATGGTCCGCCAGGTTTCAAGGGTGGTCCAGATGACCCCGGTGTGTGAATACCACTGGTCCTCCACAACATCGGCCACGGTCAGTTCCGAACCGCCCACCCGGACCCGGCTCCCTTTCGAGAGGGACAGTTCCCCGGCCAGGGTTTCGCCGACCACCACCGTCCCGTCCTGCACGGCCGATGGCGCAACTGCTCCGCCGAACACACCTACATTCGCGGTTCCGCTCGGTGTGCCGGAACTGTCCAGTGACTGGAACCGGGTTTGGCTGATTCCCACTGCCTTCGCCGATGAAACCCCCGGTTGTTCACGCCAGGTCGCCAGCTGGGAGGCCGATACTTCGGACTCCGTATAGGAGGCTTTAGGCTCTCCGCCGGCGGGTGCGCCGAAGACAATCTGTTGAGCGGGGAGTGCCGCAATGGCCGACGTCGACTGGTTGCCCAAGCCTGCCGTCAACCCGGAGAGCATGACGAGCAGCAGGGTGATCAAGGCGACCACGCTGCCCATGAGCGCGAAGCGGCCCTTGGCGAACCGGAGGTCGCGGATGGCGAGAAACATCAGAATCCTTTGCTTGGTGCGGGCTTGATCCCGGCATAATCAACTCTTCCGCTGATGGGTCCGCAGCACATCGGGAGCCGGATGGATTGCTTGCCGTCGAGGGGTTGAGGGGCTGATCATCCGAATGGTTGATTCGGGCGCGGTGCGCGGAAAACCGGGCTGGGTGGGGGACGCCGGGGGATACGCTGGGACGCATGCAAACCACCGGTGCCGCCACCATCCTCCGCGTGCTGCGGGTGAGCCTGCATGTAGGGTTCGCGGTGCTGCTGCTGGTGGCAGTCGTCCGCCTGCTGGCCGGAGTTGGAACCGCCGGAGCGCCGTCGTCGGTGGCCATTGCCGCGGGACTGGGTTTATCAGCGGTGCTTGCCCTGGTGTATTTGGCCGGCACCGTCCTGGAGAAGCGCTACGCCGGTGATGCCGGCCGCTTCAACCCCACGCCGTACGCCCGCTGGTGGCTGGGGGCGGTGATGCTGCTATGGCTGCTGCTCCTGCTGGTCAGCGGTGACTTCGCCTGGGTGGCCTTCCCCCTGTTCTTCCTGCAACTCCACCTGCTCCCCCGGCGCCTTGCCCTCCCCGCCATTGCCCTGAGCACGGCACTGCTGGTTGGTGCTTTGTGGTTCCACAGCCGGGATTCGGTTGATGGCGGATTGCAGCCCGCCATGGTCCTGGGGCCGGTGTTCGGGGCTGTTTTCGCCGTGGTTACCGGCCTTGCCTACCGGGCCTTGTTCCTCGAAGCCGAAAACCAGCGAACCGTGGCCGACGACCTCCGAAGGACGCGGGCTGAACTGGCACAGACCCAGCACGACGCCGGGATGCTGGCCGAGCGTGAACGGCTGGCCCGCGAAATACACGACACCCTGGCCCAGGGATTCTCCAGCATCGTCCTCATGGGCCGGTCAGCTGAGAAGGCCCTCGATGACGGAGACACGTCCGTGGCCAAGGAGCGCCTGAAGATGGTGCAGGACACCGCGTCCGGCAATCTCGCCGAGGCCAGGAGCTTTGTCCGGGGCCTGAGGTCGCCGGACCTCGAGCAGTCCGGCTTGGTGGATACTCTGCGCAGGCTATGCGAAAAGACCGAGACGGAAGCCGCTGCCAGGGGAACCTCCCTGCGATGCCGCTTCGAGTTGGTGGGCACCCCGGTTGAGCTGCCCAATACGTTCCAGACCACCCTGCTCCGGGCCGCCCAGGCTTCCCTCGCGAACGTGTGGGCACACGCCCAGGCCAGTACCGCCGTCGTGACCTTGTCGTTTCCAGGCACGGAGGTGACGCTTGACGTTTTCGACGACGGCGTAGGTTTTGAGTCGTCGACGGCGGCCGGTACAGCGCGCGGCGACGGCACCGGCGTCGGTCTCATGAGTTTGCGGGAGCGGCTGGCTGCGTTGGACGGCAGCCTGGAGGTGGAGTCGGCGCCCGGTGAAGGCACAGTGGTGGCCGTCAGGGTGCCGTTGCCGGCCGAAGAGGGTGCTTCATGAGCGAAATCAGGATCTTGTTGGTGGATGACCATCCCGTGGTGAGGGCAGGCCTTCGGGCCATGCTGGCTGATTTCCCGGGGGTGACGGTTGTTGCCGAAGCATCCGACGGCGACGCTGCGCTGGCTGAGTTGGGCAGGTTCCATGCACTCGGCGAACCGGTGGACCTGGTGCTGATGGACCTGCAGATGGGCAGCGGCATGGACGGCGTCACGGCCACCGGGAAGATCAAAGCCGGTGAGGCCGGGACTCCCCCGCCGCCCGTGCTGATTCTGACCACCTACGACACGGACGCGGACATCCTTGCTGCAGTGGAGGCCGGAGCCAGCGGCTACATGTTGAAGGATGCCCCACCCGAGCAGTTGCGCCAGGCCGTCCTGTCAGCAGCGGCAGGGCAAACTGCGCTGGCACCTGAAGTTGCGGCACGTTTGATGGGACGGATCCGAAATCCCGCTCCCGTGCTGAGTGGGCGGGAAGTCCAACTCCTGGAACTGTTGGCTACGGGGATGAGCAACCGTGCCATGGCCAAGCAGCTCTTCATTTCCGAGGCCACGGTCAAGACGCACTTGGTGCACATCTACTCCAAGCTCGGGGTGGATAACCGCACGGCTGCCATCGCTGTGGCGACGCAGCGCAGGATCATCCGCGGACACTGAGTCCCGGCCGGTTGGCCTCGGATATCCGAACCCAGCTGAGGCGCTTTAGTGCGCTTCAAGAGCCTTCGAAACGCGCAAAGAGGCAACCTGTTGGGTAAGTTAATTTTGGTTAAACGGTTGACCTTTGGGCTTTTTGCAGTGACGATTAGTGCACGTTTCGCTATGAGTTAGATCACAAAAAGTCACTCGTCGAAAGTTGGCCCCATGTCCGCACCCTCGCTGGGTCTGTCCGGAGCTGCGCCCAACAGCTTCGGATACATCAGAAAACGTTCGCTGGCCAAGAAGGCAGCCTCTCTTGGCCTTGTCTCGCTGCTCCTCGCCGGAACCATCCCCGCACTCACCTTCGCTGCGGCTGCCACTGCAGCTCCCGGCGATCCGGCCGCCATCAAAACAGTCACCCCGGAAGTGCCGGTTGACGCTGCCGGAGTCCCGCTCGGCGCGGTGACGGGTTTTACCCAGTCCGGCAACGTCGTAGACCTAACAGCAGAGAAGGGGGCCATCCGGGTCACGTTCCTGGATGAGGCCAACTTCCGCCTGGAAGCTGATCCCAGCGGAAAATTCACCGACCCCGCCAACACAGATCAGGGCGATCCCGCCAGGACAGCCAACATCGTGGTGGGCAAGGACAAGTTCCCCGGCGCCACCCCGGCAGTTACCAACGGTGACTGGCTGGGCCTGAAGACAGCCAGGATCAGCGTGGAAATCAACAAGGCCACCACACAGCTTCGGGTGGTCAGGGCCGACGGCTCACTGGTGCTGGAGGAATCCGCGCCCATCACTTTTGGTGCCAACTCGGCTACCCAGCATCTCGCCCAACAGGACGGTGAGCAGTTCATCGGCGGCGGCATGCAGAACGGCCGCTCGGTCCACACCGGCGCCTTGATCAACATCGCCAAGAACTTCGACTGGGACGACGACGGCTACCCCAACGCAGTTCCTTACTACATGTCATCCAAGGGCTACGGCGTCCTGCGCGATACGTTTGCCCGCGGCTCCTACAACTTCAGTGGCCAACCCACCACTACCCACGAGGAAAAGCGGTTCGATGCCTACTACTTCGTGGGGGACTACAAGCAGTCACTCGGCGCCTACACCACCCTGACCGGCAAGCCGATGATGCCCCCGGTCTACGCACTGGAATACGGCGATGCCGACTGCTACAACCGCTCCAACCCCGGATATTCGTCCTCCGGGTACGGGGATCCGGACGGTGCCAAGCAGCGCACCCCGGATGCCATCAAGACCGCGCGGAAGTTCGTTGAGAATGACATGCCGGCCGGCTGGATGCTGGTCAACGACGGCTACGGCTGCGAATACCAGCAACTTCCGGAAACCGCGAGCAACATTGAGGAAGAAACCGACCTCAAGGTAGGCCTGTGGACACAGCGCTCCCTCACGAACCAGGAGTACGAAGTGGGAGAGTCCGGAGTTCGGCTCCGCAAGCTGGACGTCGCATGGGTGGGCCAGGGCTACCGCCAAGCGCTCACAGGCTGCGAGGCAGCACACGGCGGTATTGAGCAATACTCCAACGCACGTGGCACCTCACTGATGGTTGAAGGGTGGGCGGGGTCCCAGCGCTGCGGCATGCAGTGGACGGGTGACCACTCAGGAAACCTCGACGCCGTCCGCTGGCAGGTCTCGGCCCTCACCGGCGCCGGCAACTCAGGTTTGGCATTCACCACGGGGGATGTTGACGGCATCTTTGGTGGCTCTGCTGAGTCCTACGTCCGCGACCTCCAGTGGAAGGCCTTCGCTCCGGCGCTCTACTCCATGTCCGGTTGGGCTGCTACTGACAAGCGCCCATGGCTCTACGGTGACGAGGCCACGGCCATCAACCGCCAGTACCTGCAGCTCCGCCAGCAACTCATGCCGTTCATCTACACGTTGGCCCAGGAATCCTCCACCAGCGGCGTTTCGATGATGCGGTCCATGGCCCTCGAATTCCCCGACCAGCAGTGGTCTTACGGAGCTGAGGCGAACAACCAGTTCATGCTCGGCTCTGATTTCCTGGTGGCTCCGGTGTTTACCCAGACTGACGTCCGCAACGGAATCTTCCTGCCTGCAGGCCAACAGTGGGTGGACTACTGGACGGGCAAGCTCTACCAGGGCGGCCAGATCCTCAACGGTTACAACGCCCCGCTGGACAAGCTTCCGGTGTTCGTCCGCGCCGGCGCTGTCATCCCGCAGGGCCTCGTGGCCCGAAATGCTTCCTTGGTCCCCGAAGACTCCATGATCACTTTGGATGTCTACGCCCAGGGCCAGGACACCTTCACCCTCTATGAGGACGACAAAGTCACCCGTGAGTTCAAGGACGGAAAATCCTCCAGCCAGGTCTTCGCAGTGGATGCTCCGGGCAAGGGCAACAGCAGTGTGAAGGTCTCCATCGGTGAGCGGAAGGGCGATTACACCGGCAAGGCCGCAGCCCGCCCCTACGAACTGAAGGTCCACGCGGGAGCAGCCCCCAAGGATGTGAAAATCGGAGGGACCAAGCTCGCCCAACACACCACCCAGGCCGCTTACGCAGCAGCAACCACCGGCTGGTTCTTCGATGAAGCCAACAACGGCACCATCTGGGTAAAGACCGGCTCCATCGCCTCCAACCAATCGGCCACGGTGCAGCTTCAACAGGCCGGCCCGCTGGGAGGCAAGAGCCAGGAGGACACCGCAGCCGAGGTCCGGGTGACCACGGGCGGGCAAGTCTTCCAGGACCAGGAAACAACGGTCACCGCGGCATTTGTGAACACCGGTACCAAGGCCAAGACCAACGTGGTCCTTACCCCTGTTCTTCCCGAGGGATGGAAAGTGGTTTCTTCCTCAGGAGCCACTGCGGCCAAGGTTGAAGGCGGCGCGGACACCACAGCCACGTTTGTCATCAAACCTGGCTCCAGCGCAAAGGCTGGTCAACAGACCGTGCGGGTTTCGGCGTCGTACTCTGCTTCCGGAAGCACGCAGACGGTGACCGGCGGCAACCAGATCTACGTCGCCTACGGTTCCCTGGCGGCGGCTTACAACACGGTTTCGGTCACCACCGTGGCGGGCAAGGCGCTTGGAAACTTCGACGGCGGAGGGGCCACCTTCGCTGCAGAGCAGCTGGCTGCCGCTACGGTTCCGGCCGGTGGTGTCCGCCCGGGTGGCACGGTAACAGTGGATGCAGGGAAACCGACGCAGGTTGATTACACGTGGCCGTCCGTGGGACCGGACATTCCCAACTCGGTGGCTCTGTCAGCCCAGACCATTGCCGTCAAGGGCAAGGGCACCCATCTGGCCGTCCTCGGATCCGCTGCGGTAGGAAATGGCACCAGTCCTACTCTTACCCTGACATATGCCGATGGAAGCATAGAAAAACAGTCCATCTTCTTCCCCAACTGGTTGCAGCCCCCGGTGTTGAACGGGGCAGTCCTGGCCGTATCCGAGCAAGGCCGCAACAACGCCAACGGGCCGTCGCCGGAGTACACGCAGTACAAGTACCAGGCGTTCTCCAACACCGTCCGTTTGAACCCCACCAAGGAACTGGCGTCCGTCACCCTGCCGACTGACACCCGGGTAAAGTTCTTCGACTGGAAGGTGACCTCGCAGCCCTTGCCGGCCGTTCCGGTTGGCTCTGTGTACGCCTCCGAAACCCCATGGGTCCAGGCTCTGAACGGCTACGGAGTGATCGGAAAGAACGTGGCCAACAAAGACTCTGCATCGTCCCCGGACGTGCCGCTTGCCATCAATTACACGGACCCGTCCACAGGGAAACAGCCCGTATTCACCAAGGGCCTGGGGGTCCACGCTGCCTCGAAGATCACGTACTACCTGGGCGGAAAGTGTTCGTCCTTCACCTCACAGGTGGGTCTCGAGAGCGGTTTTGGCGGCAACATCGTCTTCAAGGTCAATGCCGACGGTGTGAACAGGTACCAGTCGCGCACGTACACCCCCGGGTTCGCGCCGGAGTCAGTATCCGTTGACCTGACAGGTGCGGCTTATGTGGAACTGGTGGTTGACCCGTCCGGCTCCATCAACGGCGCACACGGCGTGTGGGGTGATGCCAAGTTCACCTGCGCTCCCTAGTTCGGTTTTCCAGGCAGCCGCCGCGTGCCCGACCCTTTCCGGGGATGGCAGGCGGCGGCTGTCCGCTTCCCGGGCACAACAAGAAACTGTCAGGGGAACGGGGCATAATGTCGCAAATGGGGAAACTGAAGATGCAGCAAGGTTTTGTTCTTGGTCTCGTGGCGTTGGTGATGGGTGGTTCACTGACCGCGTGCGATGACGGGCGATCGGGTGCGGAGGGCGCTGCCAAGCAGCTCGCTTCCTCCCTGGCAGCGCTCGACGTCGGTTCGCTCGCCGTAGACGGCAAGGACGCTGCCGCGGCCAACGATGAGCTGAAAGCCGTTTTCGCCGGCTTGGACGCCAATCCCTCGGTTGTCTCCGGGGAGGTAAAGCTCGACGGCGACACCGCCACCTTCCCGCTTAACTACAGCTGGAACATCGGCTCGGCCAAGTGGGAATACAGCTCCGAGGCCACCCTGAAGAAATCGGGTGACAAGTGGGCGGTCCAGTGGACTCCGTCCCTGCTGGCGCCGGAACTCTCCGATGGTGAGACTTTGTCCGTCAAAACTGTTCCTGCCCAGCGCGGCCAGATCCTTGGAGCCGGCTACGCCCCGATTGTCCAGGACCGGCCCGTCTTCCGGGTGGGCATCGACAAAACCAAGGTAGCCGCCGAGCAGGCCGATGCCGCTGCCCGCGCCATGGCGGCGCTGCTGGGCCTGGATGCCGAAGAGTACGCCAAACAGGTTGCCGCCTCCGGACCGCAGGCCTTCGTGGAGGGACTGGTCCTCCGTGCCTACACCGCCGAGGTCACCGAGGCCAAGATCAAGGCCATCCCCGGTGGCGTGAGCATCCTGGACTCCATGGCCCTGGCCCCCACACGCACCTTCGCCCGGGCCCTGCTGGGCAGCGTGGGCCAGGCCAGCGCAGAACAGATCGAGAAATCCAACGGGGCCCTGCGTGCGGGAGACACCACAGGCACAGGTGGCTTGCAGCAGAAGTACGACTCCCTCCTGCGCGGCAAGGACGGCGTGGAAGTGGTGGCCACCCCCGCTGAAAAGGCCGAGGGCGAAACCCCAGGTCCCAAGGCGTTCTTCTCATCCCTTCCCGCTCCGGGAACCACCCTCAAAACCACCCTGGATTTGAAACTGCAGCAGCTGGCCGAGGAAACCTTGGCCGGGATAGAGCCGGCCTCCGCCATTGTGGCGCTCAGGCCGTCCACCGGTGCCGTGCTGGCCGCAGCATCCGGGCCTGGGAGCAACGGCTACAACACTGCCCTCCTGGGCCAGTACGCCCCCGGTTCCACCTTCAAGATTGTTGATTCCCTGGCCATGTTCCGCAACGGCGCCACCCCGGACTCAAAAGTGGAATGCCCCTCAACGTTGACCGTGGACGGCCGCACGTTCAAGAACGCCGAAGGCTACCCCGAAAGTTCGTTGGGCACTGTTGCCTTGCGGGATGCCTTTGCGCACTCCTGCAACACAGCTTTCATCAACGCCCGGGAAACGGTCAGCCAGGATCAACTTGAGTCCGCCGCCCAGGCTTTGGGGGTTGCGGTCGAAGCCCCCAAGCTCGGCGCAGACGCCTTCCTGGGTTCGGTTCCCGGGGCCGCTGAAGGAACTGAGCACGCCGCATCCATGATTGGTCAGGGCAAAGTCCTCTTCTCGCCGCTCTCGGCCGCTGTCATGGCGGCTTCCGTCGCCAACGGGGCTCCGGTTTCACCGCAGCTCGTGCTCAACGCCGATGCTGCCCAGGATCCCAGCGCCGCTTCGGACCCCGGCGCTACCGGCGCTACGACGGAAAGCGGCTCCGCCCCGCCGTCGTCCAGTGCGGCAACGTCCGGCGCAGCAACATCCAGCGCAGCAGCATCCGGTGCAGCCTCCGCTGCGGCCTCGTCCGCTGCGGCAACCGCCGCGCCGGCGTCCACCAAGCCGATTACCAAGGAAGAAGCCGCCTCCCTGGCGGACATGATGCGTGCCGTGGTCACCTCCGGACATGCGGGCTTCCTGGCCCAGGTGCCCGGCGCACCCGTGGGCGCAAAGACGGGCACCGCAGAGTTCGGAAACGACAACCCGCCCAAGACCCACGCCTGGATTGTGGCGACCCACGGGGACCTGGCGGTCGCAGTGTTTGTTGAAGACGGCGGGCTGGGTGCCACCACCAGCGGCCCGTTGTTGAAATCGTTCCTGACCGCGGCGGGCTGAATCGGAGGCTGAACATGGCAGCGAATACCCAGTGTGTAGTGGCGGGCGGAGGGCCGGCCGGGATCGTACTGGGATTGCTGCTTGCCCGCGCCGGCGTGGAAGTCACCGTGCTGGAGAAACACGCTGACTTCCTGCGTGATTTCAGGGGCGATACTGTTCACGCCTCCACCGTCAGGCTCCTTGACGAGTTGGGTCTGGGCGAGGGCTTCCGTGCCCTTCCCCAAAGCAAGCTGGGCAATTTCCGCCTACCCGTCGGATCGGATGATTCGGTAGTCCTGGCTGATTTTGGGCGGCTCAAAGCCCCGTACAACTACGTCGCCATGGTGCCGCAATGGGACCTGTTGAACTTCCTGGTCGAAGCGGCACAGCAGGAACCCAACTTCACGTTGCTGATGAATACCGAGGTGACGGAACCGCTGACGGACACGGCAGGAGCGGTTGTTGGAGTTGCGTACGGAACACGCGATCCGCAGACGGGGGCGCTGACGGGACACGGTGAGCTGCGGGCGCCACTGACCGTTGCCTGCGATGGACGTGGTTCAGTCCTCCGCAGGAAGGCCGGCCTGGTTCCACAGGAGTTTCCCGTGCCCTTTGATACCTGGTGGTTCAGGATCCCCCGCACTCCCGGCGAGGACGAACCACTGGCTTCCATTGCCCCGCGTTTTGGCAGCTCAGACGTCCTGTTGAGCTTGACCCGCAAGGATTACCACCAGATCGCGTACTTGGCGGCCAAAGGCTCGGACCCCCAACTGCGGGCTGCAGGAATTGAGGCGTTCCGTGGCAAGGTAGCCGCTTTACGGCCGGACCTGGCAGACCGTGTGGAAGCCATCGAATCGCTGGACGATCTGCACCTGTTGGACGTGAAACTCAACCGGCTGTCCCGGTGGCACAAGCCCGGGCTGCTGCTCATAGGGGATGCAGCCCATGCGATGTCCCCTGCCGGTGGGGTGGGAATCAACCTTGCGGTGCAGGATGCAGTGGCGGCGGCGCGCCTGCTCGCAGGGCCGCTGCTGACCCAAACACTCGACGACGGCCACCTCGCCGCGGTCCAAAGGCGGCGCTGGCTTCCCACTGTCCTGATCCAATTCTTCCAGCGCGTGCTGCACCGTGTGGTGTTTGCACAGGTCATGGCCGGGAAACAACCCAAACCTCCCAAGCCTCTGGTCTTTGTTGTTCGGAACTTCCCCTCGTTCGGGAAGCTTCCTGCGCGAATGATCGCTTTCGGTCCACGGCCTGAACACGCGCCGGAGTTCGCCCGAAGGAAGCCCTAGCCGGACTGCCCCGTTCCTCTCCTTGACCGAGGTCCGGCACCCCGTTCCTCTCGCCGACAGCGGTCCGGCCCCAGTTATTTCCCCCAACAGGGGACGCTGTCGGGCGGTGCCGGCTGCCGCCGTCGAGCGTTAATACCTTGCCGTGGGAGGATTGAAACGTGGCCCATATTGACGTTTCCGGCATCGACTACTTCCTCTCCGACGGCACCCAGCTGCTCAACGGTGTGACCTTCAAGGTCCCCGACGGCACCAAGACCGCCTTGATCGGACCGAATGGAACCGGCAAGACCACCCTGTTCAAGATCATCTCCGGCGACCTCACTCCGGACGAGGGGGCAGTGGGCCGCTCCGGCAACATGGGGATCATGCGCCAGTTCGTAGGCCAGGTCCGTGACGAATCCACCGTGCGCGACCTCCTGGTTTCCACAGCCCAGGCAGGGCTGGCAGCTGCCGCCAAGGCGGTTGAAGACGCAGAGCTGGCCATGATGGAGCATGACGACGAGCCCACCCAGATGAAGTACGCCCAGGCGATAGTGGACTGGGGCGATGCCGGTGGGTACGACGTCGAGACCGTGTGGGACGAAGTTTGCATGGCCGCCCTGGGGATCTCCTTCGACAAAGCGCAATTCCGCCGCGCCTCCACGTTGTCCGGCGGCGAGCAGAAGCGCCTGGTGCTCGAAGCCCTGTTTGCCGGCCCGGACGAACTCCTGCTCCTGGACGAGCCGGACAACTACCTTGACGTTCCCGGTAAGCGCTGGCTTGAAGGCAAGCTCAACGAGTCCAAGAAGACTGTGCTGTTCATCAGCCACGACCGCGAATTGCTCAACAACGCCGCCGGTCGCATTGTCACCCTCGAACCCGGAATCAATGGTGCCGGTGCCTGGATCCATGGTGGCGGCTTCGGCTCGTACGTTGAGGCGCGCGCTGATCGGAACGCCCGGTTCGAGGAACTGCGCAAGCGTTGGGACGAGGAGCACGTAAAGCTCAAGGAACTCGTCAACATGTACAAGAACAAGGCTGCTTTCCGCTCCGACATGGCCAACCGGTACCAGGCTGCGCAGACGCGCCTGGCCAAGTTCCTGGAAGCGGGACCGCCCGAGGCCCTGCCCATCGAGCAGAACGTCAAAATGCGACTGAAGGGTGGGCGCACCGCGAAGCGGGCCGTCGTGGCCGAGAAGCTCGAACTGACCGGGCTCATGAAGCCGTTCTCCACGGAAATCTGGTTCGGGGACCGCGTGGGCGTGCTCGGCTCCAACGGTTCGGGCAAGAGCCACTTCCTGCGGCTGCTCGCTACCGGAGGCACGGACCCGGAGCGCGAGCACCTGCCGGTGTCCGACGTCGTCATCGCTGAAGTTCCGCACCAAGGCACCGTGAAACTGGGCGCCCGAATCAGGCCCGGATTCTTCGCGCAGACCCATGTACGGCCCGATCTTCTGGGCCGAACATTGCTGGAGATCCTGCACAGGGGCGACGAGCACCGTTCGGGCCTTCCCCGTGAGTCCGCTGCTGGTGCCCTGGACGGGTATGGGCTGGCCGGCCAGTCGGAGCAGAAGTACGAATCCCTGTCGGGTGGTCAGCAGGCACGGTTCCAGATCCTCCTGCTGCAGCTCTCCGGTGCCACTTTGTTGCTGTTGGATGAGCCTACGGACAACCTCGACCTGCATTCGGGAGAAGCCCTGGAACGGGCCATCGATGCTTTCGAGGGCACTGTCCTGGCCGTGACCCACGACCGCTGGTTCGCCAAGTCCTTTGACCGTTTCATGATCTTTGGATCCGATGGCAAGGTCTACGAGTCCGAGGAACCTGTGTGGGACGAGAAGCGGGTGGAGCGCGCCCGCTGACGCTCTCGCACATCCCCTTGGTTTCCCGCGAACGCTCTTGCACTTGCTGCAGGAGCGTTTCGCTTTAAGCCCGGGGATGTGAGAGAGGATCGAATGCGCGAATGATCACTACTGATGATTAAATGCGCAAAGCTTGCTACGGTTGAATTATGGGAACTGCTGACCGACACCGGCTCATTGGCGAGCTGCTGCGCACCCGCGAACAAGCCACGGTGGACGAACTGGTGGACGCCACGGGAGCCTCGGGCGCCACCATCCGCCGCGACCTTGAGATACTCGCGGCCAACGGAGTGCTCAAGCGCATCCACGGCGGTGCACGCAGCCTGGTGGCACGTGGAGACAACCCCGGTTACGGCCAACGGGAACTGGAAGACCACGAAGCCAAAATCCGCATTGCCACCGCAGTTGACGGGCTCCTCAAAGATCGCGAACACGTGTGGCTGGACAGCGGATCCACGGCCACCGAGATTGCACGCGGGCTGGGCACGCGGGAACTCACCGTGATGCCCATGTCACTCCACGGTGTTGAAGCCCTCACGCACGCCAAGGACGGACGGGCGCCCCGGCTCATCCTTCCCGGCGGCAGCCTCATCCCCGGCGAGCAGTCTTTCCGGGGACCCATGACTGAAGCCAACATCCGCTCGCTCAGGTTCGACACCGCCGTCGTAACTCCCTGCGCACTCAACCTCAGGGACGGCCTGCTGGCCCACGACCTCGATGATGCGGCGGTGAAACGCGCAGGTCTGGAATCCGCGGCCCGTGTCATCGTGGCGTCGGCAGGCAGCAAGTGGAATGCCAGCGCGGTGGCTTTGGTTGCAGCCATGGACGCCGTGGATGTCATTGTCACTGACCAAAAACCGTCCCCCGAAGATCTTGTCCGGCTCAACAAACTCTCCGTGGAAGTTGTGATTGCATGACCACCAACACCAGAAGCACCACCAACGTCAATGCCGCTGCGGTGGCGACGTTCCTGATCTTCGGCATGAACGGGTTGGTCTTTGCCAGCTGGGCTGCGCGCATTCCTGCAGTGACGGAAGCGTTGAGCCTGACCTCCGGCCAGATGGGCACCCTGCTGCTGTGCACAGCGGTGGGGTCGCTGCTGGCGTTGCCTTCGGCGGGCTGGGTTGTGGGCAGGATCGGCACTGCGAATACCGTCCGTGTGGCCGGGATCGTTGCAGGAGCTGCAGGCGCAGCCATCGCTTTCTCCCTGATGGCCGCCTCTGTGCCCGCCACGGCAATCGCCTTGTTCTTCTTCGGCATCGGAATCGGGCTGTGGGACGTTGCGCAGAACATCGAAGGCGCCGACGTCGAGCACCGGCTCAAGCGAACCATCATGCCGCAATTCCACGCGGCATTCTCCGGGGGAGCCTTCCTTGGCGCCTTGATCGGCGCCGGCCTTTCACAGCTGGGCGTGGGCCTCCCTGAGCATTTGCTGGTCATCGCCGCCATCGCTGTCGCCCTTGCGCTGACGGTCCCCCGCTTCTTCCTGCCCCACGAGGCCGCAGAAGTACACGACGACGGCGCTCCAGCTGCTAAGGGACCCTCCGCTTGGCGCGATGGCAGGACCCTGTTGATCGGCGTCGTAGTACTTGGTGCCACCCTGACCGAAGGTGCGGGCAACGACTGGATCGCGAAGGCTGCGGTGGACGGACTGGGTGCTTCGGAATCTACCGGTGCGCTGTTGTTCGCCCTCTTCGTCCTGGCCATGACGATCATGCGGTTCCTAGGGGGCAAGGCGATTGATGCCTTTGGCCGCGTGGCCGTCCTGCGGGCCAGCATGGCAGCGGCCGCAGCTGGCCTGGCGCTGTTTGTCTTCGCAGGAAACGTGGTTCTTGCCGGTATTGGTGCCGCTTTGTGGGGAGTCGGTGCCGCACTGGCCTTCCCCATGGGCATGTCGGCCGCTGCGGATGACCCCAAGCACGCCGCTGCGCGGGTGTCCGTGGTTTCCACCATCGGCTACATAGCTTTCCTGGCCGGCCCGCCTTTGTTGGGATACTTGGGCGACCACACAGGCATCCACCTGGCTCTCCTGGCCATCGGTGCGCCTATTCTGCTCGCTCTCCTGCTTGCAGGCGTCGCGAAGCCCTTGCCGCCCAAATAGTCCGGGGACCTCCCGTTTCATTCTCTTTGACGCATACGTTCCGGAAGCGCCACCAGAGGATCAGCACTACTCCGCCGGCAAGGCAGGCGCCGCCGAGGACATCGCTGAGCCAATGTGCTGAGAGGTAGGTGCGGCTGATCATCATGGCTATGACTCCCAGGGCAGCCAGCAGGGTCATCCACCAGCGGCTGACCAGGATGGCCAGTACCATGAGGAAAGCCGTGGTGGCAGATACATGCCCGGAGGGGTATGAACCGGTATCCGTCAGGACTCTGGCACCCACTGGCCGTTCCCTGCCCACCACCACCTTGCCCAGCTGCGTGAGTGCCAGGGCAGTCACACCTGAGACCAGGACGAAGGTGGCCGTGAGGGGTCGGCGCCAAACGAACAGTACTGCGGCCAACACCCCGTGGAGCACCAGCATGCCCGCGTACCCTACGCCGTTCAGGACTGCGTTCACGCCATCCCAGAAGGGTGAGTGCAGAGTGAACGCAAAGGCCTGCCACGTGGTGTCAACGCTGTTGAACGCGGGCTCGCCCTGCCCCACCAGGAGCATGATGCCCGGGACTATGAAGGCGCACAGCAGGAGTACGCCGGGAACCACCATTTGCCACCCGGGTTGTTGACGTGGACGCAGGACGCGGATCATCCATTCATCGTAGCCACGGCCGGGTGAAGTCGAGGGCAGCCCACCGCGGGGGTGCGCAGGCGTTACTGTGAAGTAATGCGAGGCTTCGTGGCCAAGGGCCCCAAACGAGTTGTGAAATTCGATCACTTCCTGGTCCGGGTTGTCTCCCGGCAACCCCAGGGTGACCATGACGTCTTTTTCCGGCGGCTCTCGGCAGCCGCCACCAAAGGAAAACTTTGGTTCGGTATCGCTGGGGTCATGGCCGCGTTCCCCGGTAAACCGCGCAGGGCAGCCCTTCACGGCGTGTTGGCCTTGGGTGTGGCTTCAGGGGTCACCAACGTCATCTTCAAGCGGGCACTCCCCCGACGGCGCCCGCTTCCTGAGCACCTGCCGCTGTTTCGTTTCGTGAACCCGCAGCCAACCAGCTCATCGATGCCCTCCGGGCACTCTGCCTCCGCGGTCGCCTTCGCTGTGGGCGCCGGCGTCGTCTCCCCCGTCATCGGAGTTGCCCTGGCGCCCATTGCCGCCGGCGTGGCTTACTCGCGCGTGCATACGGGCGCACATTGGCCCTCGGATGTGGTGCTGGGTTCCGCCCTTGGGGCCGGCGCTGCTTGGGCAACCCGCAAGTGGTGGCCGGCGCGGCCCCCCGAACCGACTCCCCGGCGCACGCCGGTTGAGGCGCCGGCAATCCACGACGGCGAGGGGCTGAGTATCGGGGTCAACGTCATGGGTGGCTCCTACACGCCCGAGACCGGAGAACTGCTGAAAGAAATATTCCCGAAAGCTTATATAAGGGAAATTTCTGAAGGCGAAGACATAGCTGCAGAGATGGAAGCCGCAGCCACGCGGCCCGGAACCGTCGCATTGGGCGTGTGGGGTGGCGACGGAACGGTTGGCACCGCGGCGGCTGCCGCCGTCGAGCATTCACTGCCGCTCCTGGTGCTGCCAGGCGGGACGCTCAACCACTTTGCCCGCGATATTGGCACCGGCTCGATCGATGACGCCATCGAGGCACTGACCAAGGGGCAGGCGGCCTCCGTTGACCTGGGGCATGTAGTGGTGCAGCGTGGCCTGCCTGAAACCCCCGAAACCACGGAGCTGGCAATGCTGAACACCGCCAGCGTAGGCGTGTATCCGAACCTGGTCAGGCGTCGGGAACGGCTCCAGCCGGCAATGGGCAAGCCGATGGCCAGTGTGGTGGCTTCCTTGCGGACTTTCGGGGTGAATTCGCCCACCGCGCTCATGGTGGATGGGGTAAAGCACAAGCTGTGGATCCTCTATATGGGCCGCGGAAGGTTCTACCCCAGCGACCACGCGCCGCTCCGCAGGCCTGTGCTGGATGACGGCGTCTTTGACCTGCGCATGATCACGGCGGATGAGCCGTTCGCCCGGGCACGGCTGTTGTGGGCCGTGGTGACAGGGACTGTCGCGGCGTCCCGGGTTACCCACCTGACGGAGGCCACAACCATCACCGTGGAAGCAATCGGCCAGCCCCTGGTCCTGGCCGTGGATGGCGAACCGAAGCCCGGGGTCCGCAGCGCCACCTTCACCGTGAAACCCCGTGAACTCCGCGTGTACTCGCCCCTTCCCGCCGACTGAAAGCCTGCGGGTCATCCGCGAGGACTACCCTGACTGAACCCTGAATCATCCCTGAGACCGGCGATTTACGTCCTCCCGGTGAGTAGCGTGGTGAGTACATTCGAAACTCATCCGCACACTCATGTGCTCCGAGGAGGGAACGCTTCCATGATCGAAGCAAAAGGCCTGACCAAGGTCTACGGCGAGAAGACCGCCGTCGGCGGTGTCAGTTTCACTGTCCAGGCAGGACGGGTGACGGGCTTCCTGGGTCCGAACGGTGCCGGCAAGTCCACCACCATGCGCATGATCATGGGGCTGGACACTCCGTCGTCGGGCTCGGTGACCGTGAACGGTGAGCCGTTCGCCCAGCACAGGGCACCGCTGCGGGAGATCGGTGCCCTCCTGGACGCCAAGGCTGTCCATACGAGCCGCACCGCCTACAACCACCTGCTCGCCATGGCAGCGACGCACAGCATTCCCAAGAGCCGGGTCCGCGAAGTCATCGAAATGACCGGCCTGGGGGACGTCGCCAAGAAGAAGGTCAAGGGCTTCTCGCTCGGAATGGGTCAGCGCCTCGGCATTGCCGCCGCACTGTTGGGCGATCCGCAGACCATCATCCTGGACGAGCCGGTCAACGGCTTGGATCCTGAAGGCGTGGTGTGGGTCCGCAACCTGGTGAAGTACCTGGCATCCGAAGGCCGCACGGTCTTCCTGTCCAGCCACCTCATGAGCGAGATGGCACTCACTGCAGACCACCTGATCGTGATTGGCCGGGGCAAGATCATTGCAGACGCCCCGATCGCCGAAATCATCACCGGCAAAGGCCAGGCACGCACCCGTGTCCGTACCGACCAGCCGGAACGCCTCATGCAACTCCTGGCGGGAACCGGCGTTTCCGTGGAGGTCCACGAGCGCGAACTCCTTGAGGTGTCCGGACTGGATCCCCGCGGGATCGCCAGGACTGCCCTGGAGAACCAAGTCATGGTGTACGAGCTGACCCCGCTCCAGGCAAGCCTGGAAGAGGCGTACATGGAACTGACCAAGGACGAGGTGGAATACCACTCGCACATCACCACCGGGGCCTCGGTTCCCGCCCAGGCCGGAGGGAAATAGACATGAGCACCACAACCTTGGACCGCAGGTCCACCCGTAACGCCGTCGGTCCCGGACCGGCCTTCCACCGTGTGCTGAACTCGGAGTTCATCAAGTTCCGCACCCTGATGTCCACGCTGATCCTCCTGGCCTCGACTGCCTTGGTGATGGTGGGGTTCGCCGCGCTTTCGGCGTGGGGAACCGGACAGTTTGCCGAGCAGGTTGCCAGCGATCCCGAAGCAGCAGCCGCCATGGCCGCACAAGGCGGGGACCTCGCAGTCAGCATTCCCACCTCCGGCATCTCGTTTGCCCAGCTCATCCTCGGTTCCCTGGGCGTCCTGCTCATGAGCTCCGAATTCACCACCGGCATGGCACGCTCCACTTTTGCCGCCGTCCCGAAGCGGCTCTCCCCGTTCCTGGCCAAGCTCATTGTGGTGATGGTCAGCGCCTTCGTGCTGACGGCTGTGTCCATCTACATCGCGGGCCTGGTGTCCCTGCCGATCGTGGACAACTACAACCTCAAGCTGGACCTTGGCAGCTCGCAGTCCGTCAAGCTCCTCTTGGTCAACAGCCTCTATGTCGCAGCAGTGGCAGCAATCGGTATGGCGCTGGGAACCATCGTCCGGAACTCGGCCGGCGGCATCATGAGCCTGGTGGGACTGCTGTTCGTGGCCCCGATTGCCTTCCAGCTCATTCCCGGCGACTTCTTCAAGGAAGCCAACAAGTTCCTTCCCACCAGCACCATCAGTCCCATGACCGCCGTCGAACATGTTCCTGAGACGCTGGAAGCGTGGCAGGCCGCGCTGGTCCTGGGTGCCTGGGTTGTTGTACCGGTTGCCCTGGCCATGATCCTGCTGAAGAAGCGGGACGTCTAGGACGGGTTGCCGTCTAGGCTCGATCCATGACTGAAGCACCACAAGTGAAGGACGCGGCCACCGCTACGGTGGACGCGTCCTTCGCTGAAATCACCCAGCGCCGCAGGGGCCGTATCCGGCGCTACTTCTTTGAGCGGCCTCGCGCCATGGACGCCGTAGTGGTCCTCAGCTACGTGCTCCTGGCCCTGCCAACCATCATCACCTCCATCATTGAGGGCAAGTGGCTGGTAGTGGTGCTGCTGCTGATGATCGCGGCTGCGTTGACGTTCAGGCGACGATACCCACTGCAGGTGGTTGCCGCCGTCGTACTTCTCGAGGTTGCCGCCACCATCCTCAACCCGTGGGGTTCCAACGTCTCGGCCGGCCTGTGGTTCGCGTTGTATGCCGTGGCTTCCCTCCGGAAACGCAGCCTTGCTTTGGTGCTGTTTGTTGCCGCGAGCCTGCCGTTGAGCCTGCTGTACCTGTTTATGTGGACCAGTCCCAGCGGCATGGACAACCTGCAGGACGTCCCCGAGAACTTCCACCTGATCAACAACATCGCAACCGCGGTGACCATCATGTTGTCCAACCTGCTGGCCACCGGCATCGGCATTTCCGTACGCCAGCGGCGGGAGCATGAGGCCGAAATCGCTGCCTGGGCGGCCCGCACGACGCACCTGGGCAAGGTGACGGAGCGGAACAGGATCGCGCGGGAGATGCACGACGTCGTAGCCCATTCCCTGACCGTGATGATCAGCCTGTCCGACGGCGCTGCGGTGGTGGTCCGGAAGAATCCGGAGCGCGCAGGTGAGGTCCTTGGCGAACTGTCACGGACCGGCAGGGCTGCCTTGGCCGACATGCGCCGCGTGTTGGGCGTTCTCCGCGACGACTCCGGGCGTCCGGCACCGCTGACGCCCTTGGAATCCGGACATAACCTCGCAAAGCTGCTGGACGGCTTCCGGACTGCGGGCTTGCCGCTGCACTATGCGCACACAGGCCCTGGCCTCCCGGCGGATCCCGCCTTTGAACTCACCGTTTACCGCATTGTGCAGGAGTCATTGACGAACGTCCTGCGGTACGGCCGCTCGCTCAGCCGTGTTGACGTCCAGGTGGCGCGCGACGCCGATCTGGTCACCATTGACGTGCACGACGACGGCCGCGGAACCTTGGAGGGCGGCAGCGAACCCGTGGGGAGCCTGGGCACCGGCCAAGGCATTGCAGGGATGAATGAACGCGCAGGAATTTATGCTGGAATCGTTACTGCCGGCCCCAGTAAGAGGGGCGGCTGGGCAGTCCACGCCGAGCTCCGCTGGGCCGGCGACAAGGGGGAATCATGACAGAAGACATCATCAAAGTGCTGCTGGTGGACGATCAGCCACTGCTTCGCATGGGCTTCCGGCTCATCCTCGAAGGTGAGGACGACTTCCATGTGGTGGGTGAGGCGTCCGACGGTGCTGAAGCCGTACGCCAGGTGGAAGCCCTGGCCCCGGATGTAGTGCTGATGGATGTGCGGATGCCTGCCATGGACGGCATCGAGGCGACGCGTCGGATCTCGGACTCCGGTTCCGAGGCCAGGGTCATCATTCTCACCACCTTCGACCTCGATGAGTATGCCTTCACGGGCCTGCAGGCCGGCGCGTCCGCCTTCCTGCTCAAGGACGTTGCCCCGTCAGAGCTGGTCCACGCTGTGCGGCTCGTGGCCAGCGGTGACGCCGTGGTGGCTCCCCGGGTTACGCAGCGTCTCCTGGAAACGTACGTTCGTGGCGGAGCAGTACCAGGCCAGTCGCCGACGCCGCACCGGGATCCGTTGCTTGATGAGCTCACCCCACGCGAAACCGAAATTCTCACCACTATTGCCGAAGGCTTGTCCAACGCAGAGATTGCCCACAAGTTTTTCCTCTCCGAGGCGACAGTGAAGACCCACGTTCGCCGGATCCTGAGCAAGCTCCAGTTGCGGGACAGGGTGCAGGTTGTGGTCTACGCCTACGAGACCGGGCTGGTTGTGCCAAGCAACCCGGACTACTGAGCCTTCGCCGGGAAGGCCCCGACACCAACCGGCCGTCGATGTCCAATTGGTGGCAGGAAACGCCGCTGGGCTTGTGGACGTATCATTTCTTTCGCGGGCCTTTCGGTCGGGGCAGGAGCTTGGTTCCTGCAGGGTAGGTGGAAAGGGACACATGGAGCGGGCGGGTCTGGACGGCATCGATCAAAGAATCCTTGCGGAACTCACCAAGAACGCCCGTATCCCGCACGCCGAACTGGCCGGCAAGGTTCTCCTGTCCAGAAATGCGGTGAGGCAGCGGATTGACCGCATGGAACGGCAGGGGTATATCCAGGGCTACACGGTGGTGGCCGGAGTCGACGTCGAATCACTGGTTTCCGCGTTCCTGATGGTCTACCGCAAAGACCGTATGCGGGGTGCGGACGTCCTGAACGAACTCCGATCCATTCCGGAAGTGGTTCTGTGCGACGTCCTCAGCGGGGACTTTGACCTTATTGTGCGCGTCGAAGCACGTTCCCTGGGCCGCGTCCAGGAGATTTGGGAGCAGATCGCTGCCCTCCCCGGAGTGAGTGACACCGTGACGGCAATGACCTTGTCCAATGTGATCCGACGGGCTTCGCTGTAGGAGCTGCGTTTTTCGGGATCAGCAACCATGTAGGGGCGTTCTGCCCTGCAAACAGTCACATCGTCATGCCATGCGGGCAAAGCGTGCGTTATTTGCATTCATAAATGTTTTTAATGACTAAAGTCACATGATCTGTGTTACCTTCGTCACTACAGGCGCCCCCACGGCTCCCCGCCCCGGAAGTCACCGGCGTACCGTTCGCAGCTGTCACTCAACGGAGACAAGACATGGAATCTTCAACACCCCTGAAGCTGGACCATCCAGTTGATACCCCCTTGGCCACCGCGGAACCCGGGTTGCGCCGCTCCATGGGACCCCGCCACCTGATCATGATCGCGATGGGAGGAGTAATTGGCTCAGGTCTCTTCCTGAGTTCGGGGTACACCATCTCCCAGGCAGGCCCGTTGGGAGCGGTGATCGCTTACCTGGTGGGTGCCTTCGTGGTCTATTTGGTGATGGCATGCCTTGGGGAGCTCGCCATTGCCTACCCCGTCTCCGGTGCTTTCCACATCTACGCTTCCCGTTCAATCGGTCCGGCAACGGGCTTCGCAACGGCGTGGCTGTACTGGCTCTGCTGGGCAGTAGCCATCGGATCGGAATTCACGGCCTCCGGCCTGCTCATGCAGCGCTGGTTCCCAGACGTCGAGGTCTGGGTATGGTGCCTCGTTTTCGCGGGCCTCCTCTTCGGTTTCAACGCTTTCTCCTCCAAGTTTTTCGGGGAATCCGAATTCTGGTTTTCGATCATCAAAGTGGGCGCGATCATCGCCCTTATCGTCTTCGGCGGGGCCGCGTTGTTTGGCTTCCATCCCCTGGCAGAGTCCGGTAACCACCCCTTCCTTTTCGAGAATTTCAGTACCCCGGGCGGGCTTTTCCCCAACGGTTTCGCCGGAGTGCTGGTCACAGCGCTGGCCGTCTTCTACGCCTTCTCCGGCTCTGAACTGATCGGCGTCGCCGCGGGGGAGACCAAGGACCCTGCAAAGAACATCCCCAAGGCCATGCGCAGCACCGTCATCCGGCTCCTGATCTTCTTTGTTGGAGCCATCGCCGTCATTGCTGCAACGGTCCCTTACGACCAAGTGGGCTTGGATGAAAGCCCGTTCGTGACGGTCTTTTCATCCGTAGGCATCCCGTTCGCGGCGGACATCATGAACTTCGTCATCATCACGGCGCTGCTTTCAGCGGGAAACAGCGGATTGTTCTCCTGTGCACGGATGCTCTACTCCCTGGCCGATGAAGGACATGGCCCCCGGGCACTGAAGAAGCTGACCCGGCGCGGAATACCCCTGGTTGCCCTTTCGGTCAGCATGGTGGGAGGACTGGCTTCACTGGTCAGCAGCGTGGCTGCACCGGAGACCGTCTACCTGGCCCTGGTGTCCATTGCCGGATTCGCGGTGGTGGGAGTCTGGATGTCCATCACAGCATCACACTTCTTCCACCGCAGGGCATTCATCCGCAATGGCGGGAAGGTGTCCGATTTGGCCTACAAAGCGCCGTTCTTCCCGGTACTGCCCATCCTGGCCTTCACCCTGTGCCTGGTGTCCCTGGTCGGGATAGCGTTCGACCCTTCCCAAATTGCTGCTCTGTACTTTGGCGTTCCGTTCGTTGCCGCGTGCTACCTGTTCTTCCACTTCCGCTATGGTCCCAAGGCCAAGGCAAAGCGTTCTGCCTGATACGGGATTCGCCATGCGTCACAGTCGGGCTTTGTGCCCGGCTGTGACGCCATTTCCGGGGGACAACAGTATGACTGCGAATAGGAAACTCTCTGTGGTGACCGACAACCTGGCCAGTTGGCTTGAGATTGACGGTGCTGCCTTCGACGCGAACGTCCGGTCCATGATCGCAATGCTCCAGGACCGGGCCCTGTTGTGTGCCGTGATCAAATCCGACGCCTACGGGCACGGGGCGGACCTCCTGCTGCCGTTCCTGGTGGCGTCCGGCGTTCCGTACATAGGGGTAGGCACCAACACTGAAGCGGCACTTGCCCGGAAACATGGGTTCACCGGGAAGCTGCTGCGGGTCCGTGCCGCGGCGCCCCAGGAGATCAGGGCGGGCCTGCCCCACCACATTGAGGAACTCGTTGCCGATCCTCAGAGTGCGTGGGAAATGAGCAGGATCGCAGCGGGGGAGGGGCGAAAGCTGCGCGTGCATCTGGATATCAATTCCTCAGGAATAAGCCGGCACAGCCTCGAGGTGTCCTCGCCTTCGGGACGTGCATGCGCTGCGGGAATCATCAGTCATCCGGAGTTGGAACTTGCCGGCATCATGACTCATTTTCCGCACGACAACGTGGGCCACGTGAAAGAAGCCTCGAGCCGCTTCAAGGCCGACTCGAACGCGATCCTCTACCAGGCCGGAATCTCCCGCCACAATGTCCTCCTGCATGCCGCCAACTCCTACACGGCACTGAACGTTCCGTCCGCTTGGTTGGACATGGTCCGGGCGGGTGCTGTGCTCTACGGCGATTCCGATCCCGGGCACTCCATGTTCCAACGCTGCATGAAGTTCAAAGCCCGGATCGGGTCCATCAACAGCTACCCGGCCGGCAGCAGTGTCGGATACGGGCTGACCCATACCCTTGCCACCGATTCACGCCTCGCCACAGTAACTGCGGGCTACGGTGACGGCTACCGACGCTCACTCGGACGGAGGGGGCATGTGCTGGTCCGTGGTCAACGGGTACCGGTGGTGGACATCGTCTCCATGAATTCGATGGTTGTGGATGTCTCTTCCGTCCGGGATATCAGCCCTGGTGACGAGGTAGTCCTCTTTGGTGGGCAGGATGGCGGGCAAATCACGGTGGGGGAGCTGGAGACGGCGAATGAGGCGATCCTCGCGGACCTCTACACGGTGTGGGCCAACGGTGCCCGTGTCCTTGCCGCGGACGTCAGCGTGTGAGAATGGCGTGAACGCTAGGTGGAAGGAGCGGATTTCGTGGAGGTGTCACCGGAGGCGTCATCCCTGGCCCAGGGTCTTCGCCTTGTCCGCATGGTCACGGACCGCGAAAAGCAGGGACGCCAACTGTTGGGTGTCTCCCAGCTCGCAGCTGGCTTGGACATGGAGCAAAGCCGGGTCTCCCGATTGGCCCAGGAGTTGTGTGACCTGGGGCTGCTGGAGCGGGTGGACCGCGGACCGTTCCGGACAGGACCACGCTTCTTCAGCCTTGCAGCGTCCCTCAACAGCACGTGGGTACAGCAATCCCGAGCCGAGCTTGAAGAGCTGGTTTCCGCGTTCGGACTGCGGTCCAGGCTGTCAGTGCGGGAGGGTGTCCGCGTTCTCTTGCTGCGTTCGTCAACCAACAACTCGGTCCTGGGCGGATTCGCCAAGCCCGGCATGGTCACGCCCGTATGGTGCACGGGGTCCGGGCGGGCCTTGCTGTGGGACCATTCGCAAAAGGACATTGGTTCCCTGCTCAGGGATGTCAACTTCATTGGCGTAGGTGGACCCGCGGCGGCACACACAGCTCCCGAAGTGTCAGATTTGATGGAACGCGACAGGCCGGGAGGCTACGTCCTTGCTGCCGAAGAATTTGAACATGGAGTCTGGGAGCTGGCCGTTCCCGTTCGCGCTGGGGATGGCCGGATCATTGCTGCCCTGAGCGTGCTGGGCAGCCGGTCCGGCGTAGAATCCAATGCCCCGGAAATCGCCGCCGTGCTTCATGCCGGCGCCGAGCGCCTTGGCACCCAGGGATCCAGCACCCAGGGATCCGGCGCCTAAAACCCCAGTACCCAGGAGTCCGGCCATCCAAGAAACCCAAGCGCCCAAAGCCCGGCCACCCAAGAAACCCGAGCGCCCGAACCCCCAGCCGCCCACCGGCGTCGGACGTTTAGGCCTCAACCCCGGGGGCAATCCCGCCCACCCGGGACTCAAGCCACGTCCGCCAGGAACCAAGCGCGACGGCGAAAGCCTCCCGCTGGGGCTCCACGCGCATCTTCGGCCCAACAATTTGCAGGGCTGCGGCGACATCGCCCTTGAAGTCCCGGATGGGCGCCGACAAAGAGTAGAGGCCGGGCTCGGCTTCTTCATCAACAATCGAGTACCCGCGGACGCGTGCCTTGCGGAGCCTATCCAGGAAGTCATCCACGGAGACCGGCGTATTGGGCCCGTGCTTCACGAACTCCACTGTGCCAAGGATCTTCCGGATTTCCGCCTCGGGGGCATCCCACAGAAGCGCCTGGCCGGCATCACTGCAGTAGGCGGGGTAGGGGCGGCCCAACCACGAGCCCACAAGGTTTGCACTTTCAGGAACCTGCTCGCCAATGGTGACCGTACTGTTTCCGCTCAATACGCCAAGGAAGCAGGCCTCGTTGGTTTCCGTGGCCAAGCCCTCCAAGGCGGTGAGGCCATCGGTCTTCAAGCGTTGTTCGGTGACCAGTTGGGCATCCGTCAGGATGGACCAGTCCAGGCTGTACTCGCGTTGGTCGGAGCGGGTCAGGAAGCCCTCTTGCTGGGCACCCTTGAGGCTTCTGGACACCTGGCTGCGGTCTTTGCCAAGGTGGGCCGCGACGTCGGCCACCGTGCCGCCGTCGAAACCGTCCGCATGACGCGCCCCCACCGCAAGGAGGGCCATCATGCCGCGTCCCATGCTGGAGCTCTTTGACATGGATCGATTCTAGCTACCCCGGCCTGCCCAGGTGTCACAGCAGCGTGCCACGCCGTAAGGCCGCGCCATTAAGCGGCGGCCGGCTGCTAGTGGATGGCGAAGACCCTGGCGGGAAAACCACTGCCCGCGAGCGGTTTGGCCCATGAAGCTACCAGGGCGGCGCCTGCTTCCGGGAGGTGGTCCATGGAGGCAAGGAGTTCAATTTGCCACTTATCCTGCGCCAGGACGTAGGTTTCCAGGCTGAAATCCTGCCGGGACGTGGCCATGCCGGGGTCGGTATCGGTCTGTTCGTGTCCTACCGCGCTGACTGACCGCTTTTCGATCAGGTACTCCAGAACCTCCCGCGACCACCCCGGGGTGTGGCTGATCCCGTCGTCATCGACGTTCGCCATGGCGGCGCTGTCCGGCCAGCGGTGGCTCCACCCCGTGCGCAGGGCAACAAATGATCCGGCGGGGATCTCCCCGTTTCGCGCTTCCCAGTTGTGGACGTCATCCAAAGTAGGAGTGGCATCCGAATCTGCCGCGACGCGTTCGCTGATGTCCAGGACAACCAGTGGCAGGATCATGTCCTCCACCGGCAGCTGATCGAGGGTGCGGCCACCGCGGATAAAATGCGACGGCGGATCCACGTGGGTGCCCCACTGGCCCACGATCGAGTACCGGTGCGCCGTGAACCCGTCGCCCTTTTCCAGGTCGAAGAGGGCTTCCCTGGACTCGTCGGGGAAGGCCGGAAAGTGCGGTTGTCCGGGATGGAAGGCGTGGGTGAGGTCCGTGAAAGTCCTGTTGCGGAGCAGTGGTGCCAGTTCCTGCCAAAGGGGAGGGGTCATGATGCCACCCGCGTTTCGGCGTGGATTGCGGAGCTGCTGGAGACGCTGAGCGGCCCTGATACTTCGATGACCGGAACTTCCCAGGGGTGGATATCCACAATCCGTTGCACCAGCTCCTGGACGGTGCGGTGGTCCAGGGAATCGTCAAAGTAGGTGGTGAACACAAAGGTGGGTGAGATGGTTCGCTGTCCTACGGTTCCCAGTGTGGGCTTTGCGCCCTCGGCCACGGTGAAGCCCTCGAATCCCGCAGAGGACTCGAAGACGTGGTGGTAGTTGCCGAAGCCGCCCAGCTCGGGAGCGGTCTGAAGTTCGTTCAGCAGTGAGCTGATGCCCGCGTCGGACTCAAGGGCTGCAAGGTCGCCACTGGCAAGCTGCTTCATGGTCTCCACCGGTATGGGCCAATGGATCCGAAGCTTGCGCACTGGTTTCAGTTCAATATTCATGCGAGTGACCTTCCGTCATTATGTCCGTGGAGCCATCGTGCCACGATGTGACGGGCATTACAAGCATATGAAAATGTCTATGTTGCACGCTGGGCCAGCTCTTCACAGGCTTGCCACAGCGGCACCATGTACAAGACACAGGCTGCACGGGTTTTATGGAGGCATGAATACTCCCCACCCGAACCACGACCGCGGGCTTGAGTTCGACCTCTCCACGCTCCTCAACCGGCGGCGCACTTTGGGTGTCCTCCTGGGCGCCGGCTCGGCAGCAGCCCTGGCTGCCTGCACCCCGGGTACGGGAGGTAGCGCCGCAACGCCGTCGAGCACCGGCAGTGCCGCCACAACGACGCAAAGTTCGACGGCGGCCGCGTCACCTTCCGCTACCAGCACGGTCACGCGGGCCTTCGCCGAATGCGGCGTGGAAATCCCCGAAGAGACGTTGGGACCCTACCCCGCCGACGGAAGCAATGGCCCCAATGTGCTCGAAGCTTCCGGGGTGGTCCGGAGGGACATCCGTTCCAGTTTCGGAACCTCCACCGCCAAGGCCGAAGGCGTGCCCCTGACAGTAACCCTGACGCTCCTCGACAATGCCAACGGCTGCGCGCCCTTGGCCGGCGCTGCGGTATACGTCTGGCACTGCGACCGGAACGGAAAGTATTCGCTCTACGATGCAGGCCTGAAGAACGAGAACTTCCTGAGGGGAGTGCAGGAAGCCGACGCAAAGGGCCAGTTGACCTTCAGCACCATCTACCCGGGCGCCTACACGGGACGATGGCCGCATATTCACTTTGAGGTATTTGAATCCATGGGCAACACCACCGCGGCAGGGCAAGTATTGGCTGTCTCGCAGATAGCCCTTACGGAAAAGGCGTGCAAGGAGGTCTATGCAACCACCGGCTACGAGTCCAGCGCCCGGAACTTCCCCAGGACGACGCTGACGTCCGACAACGTCTTCGGCGATGACGGAGGTATATACCAATTGGCGACTATATCCGGCTCGGTTGCGGGCGGTTATACAGCCGCGCTGAACGTCACCGTGTAAGCCCCGCCGGCACCGGAAGCGGGGCTAGACTCGGGGTCATGCCTTCGAATGCCTCCACAGCAATTGACCATGTCCAGGACCTGGGTGCCTACGTTTCGGCATCACCGTCGAGCTTCCACGCAGTCCACGAAGCAGGGCGACGCCTGGACGCGGCCGGCTTCACGGCGCTGGATGAACTGGAGCCTTGGGATGGCGGGGCAGGTAGGTTCTACATCATTCGCGACGGCGCCCTGATCGCGTGGGTCACGCCGGAAAATGCGGGCCCCACCACGGCCTTCAACATCCTTGGCGCCCACACGGACTCACCGTCGTTCAAACTGAAGCCCAAGCCCACCACCGGCAAATTCGGTTGGCTGCAGGCCGGCGTCGAGGTTTACGGCGGTCCGCTGCTCAACTCCTGGCTGGACCGGGAACTGCAGTTGGCCGGAAGGTTGGTCATGCGCGACGGTACGCAGCATCTGACAGCCACGGGTCCCCTTCTTCGCTTCCCGCAATTGGCCATCCACCTGGACCGGGGGGTCAACGACAACGGGCTGCATTTGTCCAAGCAGCAGCACATGAACCCGATCTTCGGCCAGGGGGACCCTGCTGGTGAGGACCTCCTGGGATTGCTCGCGGATCGCGTTGAGGGCGCCACCGTGGATTCGGCTGCCATTGGCGGGTACGACGTCGTAGTGGCAGACACGCAGCCACCCGCGGTTTTCGGGGCCAACAGCGAGTTCTTCGCTTCGGGCCGAATGGACAACCTGTCCTCCACCCACGCGGGCTTGGTGGCATTGATCAGCCACGCTGCAACAGCTACGGAAGGGGGCCCGATCGCTGTGCTGGCCGCTTTCGATCATGAGGAGATCGGCTCCAACTCGCGCTCCGGCGCCTGCGGCCCCATCCTCGAAGACATCCTGGTCCGCATTTCGGACGGGCTCGGTGCCTCGGTGAGCCAGCGGCGGCAGGCCCTTGCGGCCTCGTTCTGCGTCTCGGCCGACGCGGGCCACGCTGTCCATCCCAACTATGCGGAAAAGCATGATCCTGCCAACAAGCCGGTGCTCAACGGTGGGCCGCTGCTGAAGATCAACGCGAACCAGCGCTATGCCACGGATGCCACGGGTGCTGCATTCTGGGCCCGGCTGTGCGATGAGTCCGGTGTTCCATATCAGGAATATGTTTCGAACAACGATCTCCCGTGCGGGTCCACCATTGGGCCCCTGACCGCTACGCGCCTTGGCATCCGGACGGTGGACGTGGGCATCCCCTTGCTGTCGATGCACTCTGCCCGCGAGCTGTGCGGCGTTGAGGATCCCCGGTACCTGGCGACTGCTGTTGAGCTGTTCTTTCGCACTTCGCTCTGACGGATAGCCTCAAACAGTTATTTCACGGGTGTAACAAAAGTTTCGAATATGAAACTTCGGATGCCCTACGGTTTACATTTTGTGCACACACCCTTTTTTGATGCTGTCAAAATGTTCAGCTGCACAGGCTTGGTGGTGGGGTAGCAGGCTAGCGTGAATGAGTCATGTGGCCCGTGGCACACCGCGCGGCCACCCCGCGAAAACCTAAAGGACGGCGCAGATCCATGCACGCTGACCAACAACTTTCAAAATCCCTGAAGCCCCGCCACCTCTCCATGATCGCCATTGCCGGCGTGATCGGCGCAGGACTGTTCGTTGGCTCGGGGGCCGCCATCCAGCAGGCTGGTCCCGGCATCCTCGTGGCCTACCTGGCTGCCGGCCTGGTGGTCATCCTGGTGATGCGGATGCTGGGCGAAATGGCTGCTGCCAACCCGGAGACCGGCTCGTTCTCCACATACGCTGACAAAGCCCTTGGCCGCTGGGCAGGGTTCAGTATTGGCTGGCTCTATGCCTGGTTCTGGATCATCGTCCTCGGCATCGAGGCAACGGCGGGCGCCGCCATCATGCACCGCTGGGTGCCCGGCGTGGACCAGTGGATCTGGGCGCTGGTTTTGATGGTGCTCCTGACACTGACCAACCTTGGCTCCGTGAAGTCCTACGGCGAGTTCGAGTTCTGGTTCGCGTCCATCAAGGTCGCGGCGATCGTCATCTTCCTCCTTGCCGGCATCGCTGCCATCCTCGGCCTTATGCCGGGTGTTTCCGCGCCGGGCGTCGCCAACCTCCTGGACCAGGGCGGCTTCATGCCCAACGGTCCTGGCGCAGTCCTGGCGGGCATCCTCGTGGTGGTGTTCTCGTTCTTCGGCGCCGAAATCGCCACCATTGCCGCGGGCGAATCGGAGAACCCCGTAGACGCCGTGAAGAAGGCAGTGAAGTCCACCGTGTGGCGCATCCTGATCTTCTACATCGGCTCCATCGCCATTGTTGTCACGCTCCTGCCGTGGAACGACGCCTCCGTGGCCAAGAGCCCCTATGTTGCCGTGATCGAGCTCTACGGCATCCCGGGCGCAGGCACCATCATGGACATCGTGGTCCTCACCTCGGTGCTGTCCTGCCTCAACTCCGGCCTGTACACCGCCAGCCGCATGCTGTTCTCGCTCTCGCAACGTGGCGACGCTCCCAAGTCCTGGATGAAGATCTCCAAGCGCGGCGTGCCGGCAGCAGCAGTCCTGGCCTCCACCGTGGTGGGCTTCGTGACCGTTGGCCTGAACTACATCGCCCCGGACACAGTGTTCCTGTTCCTCGTGAACACCTCAGGAGCCATCGCACTCTTTGTGTGGCTGGTTATTGCGGCCTCGCAGCTCATCCTCCGCAAACGCATGGGCGCCGCGGCCAAGGACCTCGACCTCAAGATGTGGTTCTTCCCGTACCTCACGTGGATTGCGATCGGTGCCATCGTGGCGCTGATCATTGGCATGGTCATCATCGATTCCACCCGTGAATCGCTCTTCCTGTCGCTGGCACTGGCCGCGATCGTGGTGGGCATCGGTGTGTGGCGCTACCGCAAGCGCGGCGCCACTTCACCTGAGGCGACCACTGAAGAAGCCGAGCAGGCCAGCATCGGTGGGGGACCGGCGTCGTAAGCGTCTTTCAACAGCGGGGCAGCAACCGACAACATTCGACGGCGGCTGCCCCGTTTCGCTTTAAGCTCCCGTTGAACGTCTTGGTTATTGGGCCAGGCCGATGACCAGGTTGATGGTCACTGCCAGGATGACGGTTCCAAACAAGTAGGAAAGAAGGCTGTGCTTGAGCGCTTCCAGCCGGATCGAGTGGTTTCCGAGATTGGTGTCGGAGACCTGGTAGGTCATACCCAGGCTGGTGGCCAGGTAGGCAAAATCCGTGTACTGCGGTGGCCGGTCCTGATTGAAGCTGATGCCGCCCACGGAACCCCCGGCATGGGCGTCCCTGCTGTAGTAGAGCTCTGCATAGCGGAGTGTGAACAGTGTCTGGACCAGCATCCAGGACAGGCCCACGCACCCAAAGCCAAAGCTGCAGAGGCCAAACGTGAGCCCGTCCCCTGGGCATGGGAATCCACGATCACAGCTGCCACGGCGGCGAGGCTGGCCAGATTGGCGACGAGGATCAAAAGATCCGTAACTCCCCTGGAGGGATCCTCGGAGGTTGCGTGCTGTTCCGTGCGGGACGGATCCAGCCGGGCAATGACAAGCCAAACCCAGGCAACGTAGACCAGGGCGGCCACGGCCCAACCAACTGCCGGAGCATCCACCCAACTGCCCGAGAGGCCGGTGGCGGCAAAAGCCGCTGCGCCGGCCAGCACCATGACCACAAACCGCAGCCGGCTCCGCTTCACCCTGACATTGTCCATGTGCCCACCCTAGCCAGTTGGAGGTTGGGCTTCCTTGTGTCCGCTCCGTTTCTCGTCGGCCTGGAGGATTCCGTCGCGTACGCCGGAGCGGACCACGAAGTACAGGGAGTAGAGACCTATCGCGGCGAACACGACGGTCAGGAGCAGGGCGCTGATGGGTGTGGCATCCATGTGCACCACCCTAGCGAGGAACCGGCCTGGCAGGCCTAGCGATGAACCGCCCTGGCGCTGACGGCCTTGGTGAGCGCCGCCTTGGTGAGGACCGCCTCGGCGAGGGTGATAGAGGCGACAGGAATCCACGGATCGGCTTCGTTCGTGTTATTGTCTTTGTCGCTGTCAAGGAGAAAATGGAACATTGTTTCTCCTGATCACCTTGCGCGGGTGGCGGAATGGCAGACGCGCTAGCTTGAGGTGCTAGTCCTCGAAAGGGGGTGGGGGTTCAAGTCCCCCTCCGCGCACAGAGAAACCCCCGGAAGGAAATCTTCCGGGGGTTTTGTCGTGTTCGGGCCGGTACCGTCGGTGCCGGGCCTAGGCGCCCGGGCGTGGTGCGAACATGATCACGCCTACGCCCGCAACACAGATGGCCGCGCCGATCACGTCCCAGCGGTCGGGACGGAAGCCGTCCATGAGGATTCCCCACGCGAGCGAGCCGACGATGAAGACGCCCCCATATGCTGCCAAAACCCGGCCGAAGTGGGCCTCGGGTTGGAAGGCTGCGAAGAAACCGTAAATGCCAAGTGCCAGGACGCCCAGTCCAGCCCACCACCAGGCCTTGCCCTCACGGACGGCTTGCCAGATCAGCCAGGCACCGCCGATCTCTGCAACGGCGGCAAGAATGAAGAGAATGATGGACTTCAGGACGGTCATGGCTCCAGTATTCCCTGCTCCATCCCACCTCGTTTCCTGCCTGTTCCGTGCAGGGCGCCCTTGGTTATCCACATACGCCAAGTGCCCGGTTCCAGCCGCGGACACCCTCGAATAGCTTTGAGTGCAGGAGATGCACTAAGATATTGAAGTCTGTGTTACGCCCTCTTGCCGTGTCTTCGGTCGGGGAGCGCCAACGCAGCATCGCAAATGAACCTCCTGTTACGGAAATACCGTAACCGCTTAGCCCAAAGGAGGTGGGTTCACATATGCGTCCTTACGAATTGATGGTAATCATCGACCCCGAGGTCGAAGAGCGTACCGTAGAGTCGTCGCTTCAGAAGTTCCTCAATGTCATCACCACCGATGGTGGAACCATCGAAAAGGTAGACATCTGGGGCCGTCGCCGTCTGGCGTACGACATCAAGAAGAAGTCCGAAGGTATCTACGCAGTGGTGAACTTCACCGCAGCACCGGCTACCGCCAAGGAACTTGATCGCCAGCTGTCTCTCAACGAGACGATCATGCGCACCAAGATCATCCGTCCTGAAGACCAGAAGGTTGTTGCTGAGTAATCAGCCCCTTTCAGATCTTTACCCCGCAGGAACGAACAAGGAGGAAGTAGATGGCAGGCGAAACCACTATTACGGTCATCGGTAATCTCACCAATGACCCGGAGCTGCGGTTCACCCCGTCTGGCTCGGCAGTAGCGAACTTCACCATCGCTTCTACTCCCCGGACCTTTGACCGCCAGTCCAATGAGTGGAAGGACGGGGAAACCCTGTTCCTCCGCGCATCTGTCTGGCGCGAAGCGGCCGAGAACGTAGCGGAGTCCCTCACAAAGGGAATGCGCGTCATCGTTTCCGGCCGTTTGAAGAGCCGTTCCTACGAAACAAAAGAAGGCGAAAAGCGCACCGTTATCGAGCTTGAGGTCGACGAAATCGGCCCCAGCCTGCGTTACGCAAACGCCAAGGTCAACCGTACCCAGCGCTCCGGCGGCGGGCAGGGCGGCTTTGGTGGCGGTAACGCCGGTAATTCCGGTGGCTTCGGAGGTGGCGCTCCTGGTGGAAACCAGGGCGGCGGCAACTCCGGTGGAACCTGGGGCGGCAACCAGCCCGCACAGCAGCAGGATGACCCCTGGGCTACGCCCGGTGTCAGCAACGCTGGCGGCTGGGGCAACGGCCCGGATTCCGAACCCCCCTTCTAAACACAACATTAAAGTCCGACGCCGGACGCTCACCGGAACTGCCGCAAGGCACCAAGGTGGCAACCGCCGTCGAACACCACCATCCCGTGGATCAATATCCACGGGCTCCATAGAAAAGGAGCTCCACGATGGCTAAGGCTGAACTCCGTAAGCCCAAACCAAAGTCCAACCCCTTGAAGGCCGCTGACATCACTGTCATCGACTACAAGGACGTAGCACTGCTGCGCAAGTTCATCTCCGACCGCGGAAAGATCCGCGCTCGTCGCGTCACTGGCGTTACCGTTCAGGAACAGCGCAAGATCGCCCAGGCAATCAAGAACGCCCGCGAAGTTGCTCTGCTGCCTTACTCCGGCGCTGGCCGCGGCTAAGGGAAGGGATTAACTAACATGGCAAAGCTCATTCTGACCCACGAAGTAACCGGTCTCGGTGCTGCTGGCGATGTCGTCGAGGTCAAGGACGGTTACGCACGTAACTTCCTGCTGCCCCGCGGTTTCGCCCTGACCTGGAGCAAGGGTGGCGAGAAGCAGGTTGAGTCCATCAAGGCTGCCCGCGCTGCTCGTGCCCACGCTTCTGTTGAAGCTGCACAGGCACAGGCCCAGGCTCTGTCCTCCAAGAAGGTCAAGCTCGAGGTGAAGGCCGGCGAGTCCGGTCGTCTCTTTGGCACCGTCAAGCCTGCTGATGTCGCTGCTGCTGTTGAGGCTGCTGGCCTCGGCGCCATCGACAAGCGCAACGTTGAACTGCCGAACCACATCAAGTCTGTCGGTTCGTACACGGCCAACGTTCGCCTGCACGAGGACGTTTCCGCTGTTATCGACCTTGAGGTCGTAGCAAGCAAGTAGTCTCTGACTGCAACTGAAGACCCCCGCTACCGGATTCCGGTGGTGGGGGTCTTTTTGCGGGAAATCATGGGGTGTGCAGCGACTCCATGACGTGCTGGTATCCCGTGCGGATCATCTGGGCGAGGACTTCGCGGTCGATGTCGTCCAGTTTGTTCACGTAAAGGCAGGCCGCGCCGGTCTTGTGTTTGCCAAGGTCGGGAAGCAGCCGGTCAGCATCCGGACCATAGGTCAGCCCGTACAGCGCCAGGTTGGCCTTGCGTGGCGAAAACCCGACGGCGGCCGAGTCGCCTTCGCGGCCGGTCCCGTATTTGTAGTCGTAGCTGCCGAAGCCCACAATGGTGGGCCCCCACATGACGGCCTCCTGACCGGTGATGGTGCGCATCATTCCGAGCAGCTCGAAGCCGTCCGCACGCCGCGTCGGGTGTTCCACTGCGGCCAGGAAATCTTCAGCGGACACGTCCGTGGGCTGGGTCTTGTTCTCTGCCATAGGGGTAGTTTCGCAGACGCAGGACAGGTTCGTCAGCAATACCTGGCTGCGCCGATGGTAGCCTTCACCGGTGACTTCACAAGCCCCGCGCACCCGCCCGTTCCACCAAGTGGATGTCTTTTCCGATCAGCCTTACCGGGGCAATCCGCTCGCCGTGGTGGTCGATGCCGAAGGCCTCAGCAGCGAGCAAATGCAGCACTTCGCCAACTGGACAAACCTCTCGGAGACCACGTTCCTCCTCCCTCCCACCGACCCCCGGGCGGACTACAAGGTACGGATCTTCACGGGCAGCGAGGAGTTCCCGTTTGCCGGGCACCCCACCCTTGGTTCGGCACACACGTGGCTGCAGGCCGGGGGAGTGCCAAAGACAGATGGTGTCCTGGTCCAGGAATGCGGCGCGGGTTTGGTCCGGGTGAAGCACGACGCCGGACGGTTGGCTTTCGCTGCGCCGCCGCTGACCCGCTTCGGCCCGGTTGATGACGACATCAAGACCCAGCTCGCGGCAGCCCTCCGTCTGCGCGAGGAAGAGTTGCTGGATGTGTCATGGCTCGTGAACGGGCCCACCTGGATTGGCGTGCTCCTCAGCTCGGCCGAACAGGTGCTGTCCATCGACCCCGACTTCGTGTCCATGGATGACCTCAAAGTGGGAGTGATTGGTCCGCACCAGCCCGGTTCAGCCGTCGACTTTGAAGTGCGCACGTTCATTCCGGGCGACGCCATGGTGGAAGACCCAGTGACCGGCAGTTTCAACGCCGGCGCGGCCCAATGGCTAATCGGAAGCGGCCGGGCGCCCGGGGAATACGTCGCTGCCCAAGGTACTGTGCTCGGCCGGGCAGGCAGGATTCACGTCAAGGCCGGGGACGGCGAAATCTGGGTGGGCGGGGCGTCGGCAACGTGCATAGAAGGGACCGCCCTGCTCTAGGCAAGTCCCTGTGCACTCAGGGCTGCTTTGGCCGCGTCAACACAACCACCATGAAGATCCCTGCACTGAATGCGGCCTGCACCATCAGTACGGACCACGGGACGTACCCCAGGTAAAGGGCCACCAGCAATGGAATTGTCGCCAGGATGGTTACATCCAGCCCGCGGAGCAGGGACCCCAACTGGGCGCGTGGTACAGGGCCAAAGGGGGTTTCAACCGGCGGAGCTGTCCAGTCCGGCGGGGTCCTGGCAGCCGCCCGGAGAGTGCCCGCACCCATGCCCACGCCGGCAAGGCCGCCAACACCGACCAACCAGGGATCCGCAGCGCCCAAAAGAACCAACAGCCCGCTGAGCGTCGCCATCCACGCGGCCATGGCCAGGCACGGCATCAGGGCGCGGCTGGTCTTCACCAGCGCCGGATGCAAGGGCAGCAGGGCATCGAGCTCAGGAACCAGCGCGGTCTTGCGGGCCACGGTTCCCATGCCGGACGCAGTGGCACATCCCGCGATCACGATCACCGCAAGCTGCGCGAACTCCGGCAGGCCGCCTTCTACGAGGAGGATCGCTACGCAGGCCGCAAGCCACAGGCCGGCTGGGATCAGTGGGGGATTCAGGCGGAGGAAGGCAACGGCGTCAGCACGGATCAGCGAGCCCAGTGGACCACGCGCCGGCCGGGCGTAGAAGCGGCCGGCCCTGCCGCCGTCGACCCTTTGACGGCCGCCGCCCAAGGCCCGAAGTACCTCGTTGGAGTCCATCAGGAACAGCGACGCGCCAGCGTGGCCGGCCACGGCACCACCGCGAACCAGCTCTTCACCCCGCACCTTACCGGCGCGGGGCGCCACCAGCGCCAGTAGTCCGACGGCGGCAGCGGCTACCAGCGCCGTCGGCCAAGGCGATCCGGACAGCGACGGCAGGACTGCGCAGGCGAGGAGGGCCGCCGTCGTCGCAGCTTTACCTGCGCGCGGTCCCAACCAGCCCAGTTGCTGCACTGCCGCCATCGCCATGGCAACAGCAGCGGCGCCGCCAAAGGAAAGTGCAGCGAGAAGATGTTCACTGGGGGTGCGGTCAACGGCGGTCACCAGGCTGAAGGGCAGGTAGGCGATGACCGAACCTGCCGCCGTAAGCGTGACGTTGCGGAGGAACGACGGAAGGACCATGGGCCGGCGGTCCACCGGCAGCGACAGCCACCAGGTACTTTCTGCGCCATTTGCCGTTATGGGCCCAAGCTTTCGCGCCAGGTTGCTGATGACCATGAGGACCGCGAAAGTTACTGAAGTCCACAACACGGTTTCCGGAAGAACCAACCATCGCTCGTCGATGATGCTGTTGGTTGTGGACGCCCTGTCCGCAATCTCGTTGCGCAGCGCCAAAACGAACGAGGCCGCGATGGTGAGGGCGACGCCGATCCCCAGCCCCCAGCTGTAGGCGTCCACAATACGGTCACCCCAGGAGGTCCGGCTGCGTTTGTAGCGTCGGGCGGATCGGCGCGTGAACCGGACCAGCTCGGCGGCCAGGTTCCTGTTTTGCCTCGACGGTTCAAGATCGAGCATGTCAGGAGCCGGCAATGATCGAGGCCCCCTGTTCCGGATCGAATTCCCGGACTTCCTCGTCAATGACCAAGCATGTGGAGGCCGTGGCCAGGAGCATTTGGGGATCGTGGGTAACCAAAACCACCGCACCACCGTTCTTGGCATGGGCTGTGATGCGCTGGCCCAGCGCAATCCTCATGCGCGGATCGAGCCGTTGCTCCGGCTCGTCAAGAACCAGGAGCGACGACGGGCGGATCAGTCCGGCTGCCAGCAACAGCCGGCGCCGCTGACCGGAAGAAAGAGCATCAGGTATTGCGTGGGACCTGCCTGTGAGTCCGAAGAACGCCAGCTCTTCCTCCACCCGCTCTTCAGGGGCGTCCAGGGAATGGCCGCGGGCAATGAGGAGCAGATGTTCCCGGACGGTGAGGGAGGGGAAGAAGAGGTCGTCGTCAAACACCGCGGAGACCTGCCGGCGGAAGGGGACAGCGTCCGGGTCGATGAGGAGGCCGTGGACTTTCACTTCGCCGGCCAGGGACGCCTGCCGTCCAACGAGGGTGCGTGCCACCGTGGACTTTCCTGCGCCGTTGTCGCCCACGATCCCCAGCACTTCACCAGCGTCGACAGACGCAGTAACTTCGCCGCATACCGGGGCTCCGGCATAACCGACCAACAGGCCTTCGGCCTCCAAAACTGTCCCCATGCCTCAACCCTACCGGCGGATTGGCGGGTGCCTGCCGGACCGTTTAGCGTGGCCATGGCAGATACACACCGGAGGCACTGATGCGTGATTTTGAGACCTTGGTAGCTGAGGCTGAAGAAGCCGACGTGAACGGCTGGGGATTCGGCTGGCTGGAGGGACGGGCCACCGAGGAACGGCCGCCCTGGGGATTCGCGAAGCTCTTGGCGGGCCGCCTTGCTGCTGTGCGCAGTGCCCTCGACCTGGACACAGGGGGCGGGAAGGTCCTCTCCGAAGCTGCCCGGTTTCCGGAGGTCATGGCTGCCACCGAGGGCTGGCCGCCCAACGCGCAAAAGGCCCGTGAATTGCTGGGTCCGCGCGGGGTGGAGATCGTGGAAACAACGGCAGGTTCCGGGCTGCCTTTCCCGGACGGGTCTTTTGAATTGGTGACGGCGCGTCATCCCGTCAGCCCGGACTGGGCAGAAATCCACCGCGTTCTTGCCCCCGGCGGCCACTATTTCGCGCAGCATGTGGGGCCGGCGTCGGCCTTTGAGCTGATTGAACATTTTCTCGGCCCCCTGCCGGAAGAGCGGAAGGGCCGTGATCCACACTCCGAGGCAGCTGCCGCGGAAGCTGCGGGCCTGACAATTACCGGCCTCCAAACAGCCAGGAGCCGCATGAAGTTTTTCGACGTAGGCGCCGTGGTGTGGATCCTGCGCAAATGTGTGTGGTGGGTTCCCGGCTTTACACCGGAGGGCTACGAGGAAAAGCTCAGGGAGCTGGACCGCCGGATGCGGGCGGGACAGCCGTTTGTTGCCCACTCAACGCGGCACCTGATCGAGGCAGGCAAACTTACAGCAGCGCCCGGGCATCAAGGTCTTCCATTGCCCAGCTGAGGATCTTCAGCTCGAAAGGATCGCGCTCCTGGATCCCAAAAATATAGGCATCGAAATCCCAGAGCCGGGCATTCCCGCCATTCGCCCAGTACCAGGCCCAGAGATCGTCCAGGGTGATCTCATGCTCAAGGACCAGCGTGCGTGCAGTCTGGCGTGAGTCGTCCATGGGTTGTCCCCGCTGCTGACACAGCACCACACCGTATCAGGCTGATTGAGTCGGATCTCCGCTTCTGGAAACCCTTTCTCATGTTTTCACGTTCATGGGCCATCCGGAACCCCCACTGGATTACGAATAGTATGGGAACTTCCGAGGAAAACTACCGCCTGAAAAGGGACCTCGCAATGAATCAGGAGCGCACTGTGGATTCTGCCCGGACCTTTGAGTCGATCGTCATCATCTTTAACCCCAACAGCACCGGGGATGCGCCCGAGTTGGCGCAGCAGCTGCATGACCGCCTGAAGGAACTCCTCACGTATCAGCCTGAGATCACGCTCCAGCCCACCGAGCACGCCGGGCATGCCGTGGACCTGGCCCGTGAAGCTGCCTCAAAGGGCGGCGACGTCCTGGTGGTTTCCGTCAGTGGCGATGGCGGTTACAACGAGGTGGTCAACGGTGTGATGCAGGCCGGGAACCCGAAGGCAGTGTGCGCCGTCAGGGCTGCGGGTAACGCCAATGACCACAGCAGGATCATTGCCACCAAGCCGTTGGAAGAGGCAATTGCGGAGGGGCGGGTCCATAACATCGACCTCCTCCGGATCCACACCGGACAAAAAGAGAATGAGCCGCTACAGTATGCGCATTCGTACATCGGTTTCGGCCTTACTCCAGTGGTGGCTACTGAGCTGGAAAAGGGCAGCAAGGGTGCTCTGAAGGAAATGGTCACGGTGATCCAGACCTTTTCCAAGTTCGAGCCCTTCGGCATCCGCCTGGCTGACGGGAAGCGCAGGAAGTTCGACAGCCTGGTCTTCGCCAATATCAATGAAATGGCCAAGTACGCCACGTTGAGTGAGGCGGAGAACCACCCTTCGGATGGCAAGTTCGAGGTCATCGTTTTCCCGCACATGCCAAAATGGCGGACGCTGCTGACGGCATTGAAGGCCACCACGCAGGGCCTGGGTGACCAGCCGAGCGTGAGCCGCTACGAATTCACCACGCTCAAGCCGCTCCCGTACCAGATGGACGGCGAAGTGAAGAGCGTCGAGGCCAACGTCAAGGTCATTGTGGAGTGTGCTCCGGGGGCCCTGGCCACGCTCGGTTAGCCCGCCTGCAGGAGCGCATCGCTGTGTCCCTGCGGGGTGCTAACCTGCGGGGCGCAGCGCCTAACCTGCAGGGACGCAGGCGGCCGTAACGAAGTCGTAGATTCGGCCACGCAGGTCATTGGACGCCGGGATTTTCAGCACGCCTTTCCTGTCTCCCACCGTGACCCGCAGCGGTAGGAGTGTCCCCACTTTGTCCTCGGCAACAGCGTGCGGATCGCAACGTGCAGGGCGAATGGTCAACGGGATTTCCTGAGGCGCCCCGCCCACGGTCACGTTGACGGGCCACGGAGCTTCGGGGGATTGCGCCAGCAGGGTGGTTTCGTCGATCGACTCAATAGTGATGCGTTCCGCGCCTTCTCCCGCTGTGGACGGTGCCGTTGGCGTAATGACAAGGCGTACGACGGCGGTGCGGCCGTCCGCTGCCACCTCCAGTTCGGGGTCCAGGACAATGCCCGCGACGGCGGCCGCCTCCGATGCGAGGCACAGCTCGCCGGCATTTCTGGAAAGGACGCCGAAAGGATCCGAAGCGCTGGTGTCTTCCTCCACAGACGCCTTGTCCGGTGCTGAGTAGGTTACCTGGGCTCTGAGTTCAGCGGACGTGCTTTCAGATGCTTCGCAGGTGGCCGCGGGCAATACTGCCGGAAGACTTTTAGGCTGATGGGGCGGCAACTCAAGGCTGCCCGCAGACGGTTCCCAGGAGATGTCACCGTTAAAGAGCGTGGATCTCAGCTGGGCGCGTGTCACGGTCAGGGGCAGATCCGTGGTGTTGGTGAGCTGCAGCAGGATGGCCTGCTTGCCGTATTGGTCCCTGGATTGATTGACCTCAACCGTGATGGGGCCATGGTTTGTGCCCGTGGTCTCTGGGCTCGAACCGCTGGAACCGCCGGGACCGCCGGAACTGGAACCGTTGGAACTTGAACCGCCGGGATCTGGCCGGCCGGAACTTGGCCCGCCGGAACCGGCGGGACCGCAGGCGGCCAAAAGCGGTACGGCCATAGCAAATACCATGCCCACCGCAATCGAACGCCACGTCATGCGATCAGTGTAGGGCGCAGGTCAACGTCAAGGGCTGGAACAGCTATTTTCCGCTGCCCAGCCGCCCTATTACTTCGACAGTGGGGACGAGTACTGCAGGTAGATCCGGAATTCCCTGCCGCCGGCGTTGGCGATACCGGTGCAGGTCTTTCGCAGGGTCCACAAGTTCAGGGGGCCACAGCGTTTAGAGGTCAGGCCCATTTCGGCTCCCAGCGATTGGGCGGTGTGTGGCGGTTGGACGTCCACAACCATTTCGCGCGAACAGCCTCCTGATCCACATTCCAGGGAAATTACTCCTGCTTTGCTGGGTGCGGGAACCGCGGGGAATCCTGCGTCGGATGGGACGCCGCCTTCATCTATTGCCGTCCAGAGAATGGAGCAAAGCCAGGCAATGAACACAACTCCAACGAACAGCACGGAGATGCATCCAGCGCGTGGCCGTGCATGAGAGTGAAACTGGTTTGCCATTGATTCCCCCAAATTCAAGATGCCAGCCTACAGGGGCCACCTGATGATTCGTTCGGCCCGGTACGATGACCGCACAAATAGATGAATTCATGAAACAGAGATGGGGCACCACTGATGTCATTCCAGGCTTACCTCGATGCCATTGAAGACAAAACCGGGCTCACTCCGCGGGAATTGGTGGGGATCGCCGAATCCAAAGGATTTAATGATCCTTCCGTGAAAGCCGGGACCATCCTTGAATGGCTCAAAGCTGACTACGACCTCGGGCGGGGACATGGAATGGCCTTGGTTCACGTCATCAAGAAAGGGCCACAGATCGACAGCAAGCATGTGGGATCGGATGGAACGCACCGGGACGAGTCGGACATACTCTGGTTGGACGGCAAGGCCACCAAGCCGGGCTCCTGACAGCCGGCGGCCTATGGCGGGCAAACAATAAGCATGCTTAGCTTAACGTCATCGCCGCGGCTACACCTGCTCAGAGAGGAACACCATGTCCACCGTGACGCAGCTGTTCACGTCCCCCGCCACTGACGTCTGGAAGGTCATCGAAGACGGCTGGCTCTATTCAGGCTGGGTGGTGGGTGCCTCAAGGATCCGCGCCGTGGACGATCACTGGCCGCAGGTAGGTTCCAAGCTGCACCACTCAGTGGGGTCGTGGCCCTTCCTGCTCGATGACAGCAGCAGGGTGACCGGCATGGAACCGGGCAAGTCGCTGGAACTTGTTGCCAGGGGCTGGCCCTTGGGCGAAGCCAAAGTGCTGATCACCATGGAAGACCTTGGGGGTAACCAGTGCAAGGTCTCCATTGAAGAGGACGCCGTGCGTGGTCCTGGAAAAGTGATACCCAAGGCCCTGCGGGACCCGGTGATAGCTGTGCGCAACCGCGAGACCCTGAGGCGTTTGGCGCTGATGGCTGCGGGCGGAGCAGGCAGGAAGAACTAGGAAACAGCATTAGGGCGCAGGCTGAAGAGGGACAGGAACCACCCAGTCAAAGGCCTCTGCCTTCGAACGCGCGCCCTGGGCCGCCTTGGAACGGTTCGGTTCACCAAGTTCGGCCAGCAATTTCTCGGACAGCGCCACGAGCTCTCCGAAAATCCCGGGAGTAAGCCACTCCGGACGGGTTGCGAAGAGAATGTCCTCGCTGGAGGTATTGCCGCTGGCGCCGGGGGCGAACGGGCAACCACCCAATCCGCCAAGGGCGCCGTCCACCATGGCGGCGCCGGCTTGAATGGCCGCGAGGGTGTTCGCCACCCCCAGGCCCCAGGTGTCGTGCCCGTGATAGACGATCCGGCGCTCAGGGGACTCGTCGCGCACGCGGGTAATAAGGCGGGAAACCTGCGCAGGGACGGCCTGGCCCAGGGTGTCGCAGATGACGATGTCCGCGGTGCCTGCAGCACGGGGATCGTTGGCAATGGAAAGGATGCGTTCCTCGGGGACGTATCCCTCAAAAGGGCAGGTGAACGAGGTCGCAATGCACAACTGGATCCGCCCGTTCACGGCACGGGAGTATTCCACAGCTTCAGGCAGCGCGGCCAGGCTCTCATCCGTGGTGCGCCCGATGTTCGCCTTGTTGTGCGAATCCGAGGCAGACAAGCAGTACTGGAAATTACGGGCACCAGCCGCTGACGCCTTGGCTACGTGTCCGGGTGTGGCTACCCAGATCCAACACTTTTCCAGTTCCTCCGGCGTGAGGGCCCGGACTACGTCCAGGGTGTTGGCCATGGTGGGGACCAGGTCTGCGCGGGCCATGGAGCCCAGCTCGATGGCGGGCACTCCCAGCCGCAGCAGTTCCCTTACGGTCTGGATCTTCTGTTCGGTGGGCAGGAGCTTGCCGGTGAGCTGGAGTCCGTCGCGCAGCGTGACGTCACGCAGGATCACGTTGCCCAGTGTTGAGGCCAGGGGGCTTTCGTACGGGTTCATGGGTGGAGGGCCTCCTCGTGGCCGGTAGCGGCCTTGATCTGTGCGGCATCCATGTTCAGGAGCCCACCAAGGATCTCCTGGGTATTTTCACCCAGGTCGGGTCCCAGGTTCCGGATGGGCAGGGACTGGTTGCCAATGACCGGAACAATGCCGGGGAAGCCGACGCCGGGGAGGACTTCCTCGCCGGTAGAGACGTCGAACTTCTGGATCATGTTGCGGGCAGCGTACTGGTTGTCCGTGCTGATATCGGCCGCCGTGTAGATGGGCCCGGCTGGAACCCCTGCAGCCTCAAGCGCCGCGAGAGCCTCGGCAGCGGAGAGCCCAGCGGTCCATTCTCCGATCGCCTGATCCAGTTCTTCGCGCTGCGCCCAGCGCCCGGCATTCGATTGCAGGGAAGGGTCCTCCGCCAGGTCCGGGCGCCCAATGGTCTGCATGTACCGCTGAAAGATCGAGTCGCCGTTGCCAGCCACCACAATACTGGAACCGTCCTTGCACAGGTATGCGTTGGACGGCGCAATCCCCTCCATTCGGCCACCCACGCGTTGCCGGTCCACGCCGTACGCCTGATAGTCCGGGATCAGCGATTCCATCATGGAGAACATGGCCTCGTTCAGCGCGACGTCGATAATGCGCTCGGTGAGGGGGGCAGCGCCTGCCGAGTCCCGGCGTCGTGCTTCACGCTGGTACAGGCTCATCACGGAACCGAAGGCGGCATACAGTCCCGCGATCGAGTCGCCAATGGAAACGCCTACCCGGACGGGAGCACGGTCCGGGTCGCCCACCAGATTGCGGAACCCACCGTACGCTTCGGCGACGGCGGCGAAGCCGGGCCGCTCAGACAGCGGTCCGGTCTGCCCAAAGGCGGAGATGCGGGTGATGATCAGGTCCGGATTCGCTTGGTTGAGGACGTCCGGTCCCAGGCCCCACTTTTCCAAGGTGCCTGGCCTGAAGTTCTCCAGCAGGATGTCGCACTTGGCAACGAGTTCGAGCACCGCCTTCCTGCCCGCATCGGTGCGAAGGTCCAGGACCACGGACTTCTTGTTGCGGTTCAGCGTCCGGTAGAGCATGGACGTGGTGCCTTTGTGCAGGCGCCAGTTGCGCAGTTCGTCGCCGGTCCCGGGCCGCTCCACCTTGATGACCTCGGCCCCGAAATCGGCCAGCAGGCGTCCTGCCGTGGGTGCCGCGATGTAGTTGCCGAGTTCCAGGACCCGGACACCGTCCAGAGGGGCGATTGCTGGCTGTGTCATGGTCTGCTTTCGTAGGTGCCGTTCAGGCGTCGGTGGCCAGATTCCACTCTATGAGCTGGCCCTCATAGTGCAAGCAATTCCGCTGATTAGACTGGGCCGATGTCTTTCACGATCCGACCCGCCCTGCCCGCTGACGTGGCGGGCATACTGGCTGTGGAGCTGGATGCGGGTCGTGTTTCCGCAACCGGATCGGGGCCGTTCACCGCGAATATGACCGCCGCTATGGTGGACCCCGCCCGTCTGGTCCTAGTGGCCGAAGCGCAGGATGACACGACGGCGGCTGGAGGTTCCGGCGTCGTGGGCTGGGCGAAAACGCACTACTGGGACCATGGCGACGGCCCGGCACCAACTGGGCACTATTTGGGTGGCGTCACTGTCCGACCCGGGTTCCGGCGGCGGGGAGTGGCTGTGGAGCTGACCCGGGCCCGCCTTGAGTGGGTGTGGGAGCGGGCGGAGTGTGCCTGGTACGTGGTCAATGCGCGCAACGAGGCCTCGTTGGCTTTGCACCGGCGGTGGGGGTTTACCGAGGTTGCCCGCGGTGCCGCCTTCCACACGCTAACGTTCGACGGCGGCGAAGGCGTCCTGCTGCGGGCGGCGCGACCGTCGGACTGACGTCGGCAAACGCCTTGGCGGCCGTAGCATGGTCCACAAGTGCGCCGACCGGGGGAGTGTGTGTGATGGGACCGTTGGAATCAATCCAAGCCAGCACGGGTAAAGACCAACCAGCAGGCGCGGGTCGATTGTCGCGGCCGGGGCGAAAACGGTCCTTGCGGCTGAAGAAGCTGGACATCGCGATCGTGCTGGTATTGATCGTCCTGCTGGTGTTGTCGGCGACGCCATGGCCTTCGGCGATGCTGATCCGGAGCGTCTTTGAGCGCGGGGCGCAGGCAACCATCGACGAGATGACACCGTATATCCCGGATACCCCGCTGCAGACCCAAGCTGGAGTGGTCTATAAGCCCGGTTCAACCTTTGACGTCTTCAGCCCCGAGGGAACCACGGCGCCCCTTCCCACGGTGGTGTGGATTCATGGGGGTGCCTGGATTTCCGGCGCGCAACGGGACGTGAATCCGTATCTCCAGATCATTGCCGCCGAGGGGTACACCACCATTGGCATGAGTTACCCCATCGCGCCCGAAGCCACGTACCCCACTGCCGTGCGTGACATCAACGAGGCCTTGGCCTACATCAAGGCCCATGCAGCCGAACTGAATGTGGACACCAGCAGGATTGTCCTGGCCGGTGACTCTGCCGGGGCCCAGCTCGCCAGCCAGATGACCACCCTGACCGTAAACCCGGAGTATGCCAACCTGATGGGGATCGAGCCGGCCCTCCAGAAGTCGGAGTTGGCGGCCACCATCCTGCATTGCGGTGTCTATGACCTCCGGGCCATGGCGGACCTCAGCGGGATCGTTGCCTGGGGTTTCAAGACGTCCTTGTGGGCGTACACGGGCACAAAGGATTGGTCCGCCACCTATGCCGGGGCCACCATGTCCACCATTGACTTCGTCACGGACGATTTCCCGCCCACTTTCATCAGTGGTGGGAACGGTGACGGACTCACCTGGCTGCAGTCGGTTCCCTACAGCAACCGCCTCAAGGATGCCGGCGTTCAGGTGACCGAGCTGTTCTGGCCCGCCACCCACGAGCCCGAACTGCCGCACGAGTACCAGTTCCACTTGAACTTTGACGAGGCCCGCGAGGCGCGGGACAGGACGTTTGCTTTCCTGTCCACACACGCCCCGCGGCGCTAAAACTTCAGCGTCCCACATGCGGAAGGTTCAAAGTATCTCCATGATGGAACTATTATTGGAGTATGACTTCCTCTCCTGACGCCGTTCAAGCCACTCGCAGGCCCGTTCTTTACTGGGCGTCCGGAGTGTGCGCGGCGGCCCTGGTCCTTGTTCCCCTGTGGATGCTGATCGGGAATCCCGCCGTTCTGCGCGGCCACCCGTTGATGCCCGCCCTGTTGGTGACTGCCGCCGTCGTCGGGCTTCTTTGGGCTGTCCTGCTGTGGCGGCGCCGCCGCGTTTCCCTGAAGCGTTCTGCATGGCGGGCCGTCGGGGCGTGGGCAGGGCGCGTGGCGGTGCTCGCGCTGGTGGCCATGCTGGTGTGGCTGAACCCTTTCGCGTACCAGCCGCCGGCCGCAGCCGGGGCAGCGGCCGGCGTCTCTATGGCTGAGGAGCCGACGGCGATCGTCCTGGCGCCCGAAGGTGGACAGGCCACCAAGGGCCTCGTCTTCTACCCGGGCGCCCGGGTTGAAGCCAGGGCCTACGTGGATATTCTCAAGCCCGCAGCGGATGCAGGAGTGTTGGTGGTGATTTTGAAGACACCCCTTAATCTCAGTTTGCTGGACGGCAACCAAGCCAGTGGTGCGATGGCGGCGCATCCGGAGATTTCCACGTGGACGGTAGGCGGCCATTCGTTGGGCGGCGTCAGTGCGAGCTCGTTCGCGCTGGGCAACCAGGACGTTAACGGCCTGCTGCTCTACGCCTCCTATCCGCTGGATTCCATGCGCGACCGCGCCGGGCTGAAGGTGCTGTCCATCTCCGGCTCGAAGGACGGACTCAGCACGCCGGAAAAGATCAATGCTTCCCGCGAACTGCTGCCCTTGGATTCCACGTTCGTGGAGGTCCAGGGCGGTAACCACGCGTTCTTCGGCAGCTATGGGCCCCAGCCCGGCGACCGCGACCCTTCTGTGGATCGCGAGGATGCGCAAGGGCAGATTTCCGCGGCCACGGTGGCGTTCCTGACCGAACTGAAGGGGAGATAGGGGTTCAGGGAATACTTCAGGGCAGCCCCCTGTTCATTGATTTAGATGCAAACGCATGTAAACTGGATGAACAAGCAACAGGAGAATGCCATGGAAACCCGCCGCATCACCGTACTTTCCGCCGGACTCGGTGTCCCGTCGTCGAGCCGCCTGCTGGCCGACCAACTGGCCGCTTCCGCCGAGCGACAGCTGCGTGCGGCAGGCTACGACGCCACGATCGACATCGTCGAACTGCGCGACCTCGCGGTGGACATCGCCAACAACTTTGTGACCGGCTATGCCGCGCCCCGTCTGGCTGAGGTGATTGCCGGCGTCGACCAGTCCGACGCCATCATCGCCGTGAGCCCTGTCTTCAGCGCCTCCTACAGCGGACTCTTCAAATCGTTCATCGACGTCCTTGATCCGAAGTCCCTGGATGGCAAAGCCGTTCTCCTCGGCGCTACGGGCGGCACGGACCGCCACCAGATGGTGCTCGACTACGCCATGCGGCCGCTGTTCACCTACCTCCGCACCAGGATTGCGGCTACCGGCGTCTTCGCGGGGCCGCAGGACTGGGGAAACACCGACGACGGCGGCTCGCCCCTCTCGGCGCGCGTGGACAGGGCTGCGGGTGAACTGGTGCAACTGCTCAGCGGCCCCCAACCAAACCGCAAGAATGATGCCCTTGAGTCATTGCCGTTCGAGCAGCTGCTGGCAGGGATCTCAGCGGGCCGTTAGTCCTGTCCGGGAAGCAGCCGCGGAAGAGGCTGCCTGGGGCAGTCCCGGTCCTTGGCTGGCCTGAACTAATTTGCACGGTTGATCGTTGGGGCAGACATGAAATGTCCTGTGGATTCCATTGACCTGGTGATGAGCGAACGAAGCGGCGTGGAGATCGACTACTGCCCGCAATGCAGGGGTGTATGGCTGGACCGTGGCGAGTTGGACAAGATCATTGATCGTGTCGCCGCGGAAACAGGCCCTGCGGCCGCCCGTCCTGCAGCTGCACCGGCCCAGCCCCCTATTGCGCCGCCGCCCCTTTACAACCCGTTCGAATCCCGTCCCCAGCAGCCGCGCTATGACGACAGGGACAGGCGTGACTACGACCGGCGGGATGGGGACAGGCGTGATGGCTACGACCGCGATGGATATGGCCGCAAGCGCAAGAAGAAGGAAGGCTTCCTCGGGGACCTGTTCGACTTCTAGGGCTTCCTAGTCGTCCAACAGTTCAATAAACTCGCGGGCCTGTTTGATGGTGATGTCCGAGTGGCGTGTCAGCGCGATGGCAGCGCCCTCGACATCGCCGCTTTTGGCGAGCGTGCGGATTCTTCCGTAGATCTCGTCATTGAGCATGTTGCTGCTCACTTCCCGGGTCACCTCGCCTTTGCTGACGATGGCCCGGTACCGGTACGGGAAACGCTCCGGCTCGTCATCGTCCTCGGCCAGCAGGTCCTTGGCGGGGACCTCGGGCGTGAACGGCTGCGGGTGCGCTGCGAGGGCACCTACGGCATCGCGCGATGCCCGTAGGCCTTCTCCGGTGGACTGGAGGTATAGCTTGATGGCTGCCATGCCTTGGCCCCGCGCAATCAGGGAGTACAGCTGCCGGTGCTGCTCCTGGTTCAGCTTGGCGGCAGATTCCCTGGCGAGCTCCACGGGATCCGTAGGGGTGTTGGCCGCTGCTGCGTCCGCCTTGGATTCGGCGGAGCGCTTGGTGAACGAGCGAATGAGCAGGAGCACGCCCGCAATGACCGCAACGAGGATCAGGAGCGGGATGAGGATGGAATCCATGGCGTTGTCAGAGCCGATCTACGTAGTTCTTGGCGGTAAGCAGGTCTGAGTGGGTGGCTTGGCGCAGAACCTTGATGGCCTCGATCTTTTTCCCGCTGCGAACCAGGTTTTGGAGCTCGAAAGCAAGCTGTGGGTTCAGTTGGCCGTTGGGAAGGACGGCGGGCTGGTGTCCGGCCTGCCCCGCCGATGCTGACCTCCCGGCCTGGGCTTGGATGGCGGTCCGGGCGTTCTCCGCCTGTTCCCGGTGGCTGGCCTCGTTCTGGCTTGGCTTGGTGGTGGCCTCGATGCGGGCCCGCAAAGCCAGTGCTTCCTGGACTTGGGACGCTTGGTGCGCAGCCGAGCGGGCTGCCAGTTCCCGCTGATACCTCTCGGCGTCGGAGACGCCGGTATCGCGCGGTTTAAAGGCCGCCGTGAGCGCCCACAGCAGGCCGACGAGGACTAGAAGCGGAAGGGCAATCGTCAACACATCACCAAAGTTCATCCCCATGCCTAGAGCTTATGCCAGAAGTTGGTTATCCACAGCACATTCCATGAACGGCATAAGCTTCCGAGAGAGTCGTGTCAAATTCAAGTGACTTTGTAAGATGCATCACATTTGGGGCATGTTTGGTGTGTTTTTTTCGCCCCTCCATGCGTGGTTGGACGCGGGGTCTGTGGATTAATCCGCGGCGAATCTTTCTTCAGTCCACAGCTTGTGAAGTACGTTTCCGCAGGTCAGGGGCTGTTTTCCTGCAAAAGAATTTCTCTATCCACAGGGTAACGCACAGTCTGTGCACAACGTGGGGCTTGTATTCCACAGGTTTTCCACAGGGGGTGTCAGGCACCTGCTGTAACGTGTCTGGAGTGTCCATTTTGGACCTGGATATCCCCTGTTGAGTTTCCCCGGACCCTGAAATAGCCACTTCTGGCGCCAGGTGGGAGATATCAGCTGTGGATAACTTGTGGATACGCTATTTTGTCCGCCCTCTCTGGCATCGTCAGAGACACCAGGCGGACCTCGTAGCCACACACTGCGCTTTACGGGCCGCCAGGGAGTAGATCTCTGCAGCGGTACACAAATGGAGGACGGCTTTGTCAGTTACGCACTTGGACTCAATCGAGGGCACACGCGCTTCGGACTCGAGCCGGAAACCTCCCCAGGACATTCCTGCCGAGCAATCGGTGCTCGGCGGCATGATGCTGTCCAAGGACGCAATCGCGGATGTGGTCGAAATTGTCCGCGGCCACGACTTTTACCGTCCGGCGCACGAGACCATCTATGAGTCCATCATCGACCTCTATGGTCGGGGTGAACCTGCTGACGCCGTCACTGTCTCCGATGAACTGACCAAGCGCGGGGAAATCAACAGGATCGGTGGTCCTGCCTACCTTCACGAGCTCATTCAGACCGTGCCCACGGCAGCCAACGCCGGGTACTACGCCGAGATCGTTGCCGAGCGCGCAGTCCTCCGCCGCCTCGTTAATGCCGGCACCAAAATCGTCCAGATGGGTTACGGCCAGGACGGCGAAGTGGAGGACCTGGTCAACCAGGCCCAGGCCGAGGTCTACGCGGTGGCGGAAAAGCGTACCGCCGAGGACTACGTGGCGTTGAAGGACGTCATGGAATCCACCGTGGACGAGATCGAAGCCTCCGGCCACCGCGGCGAAGGCATGACCGGCGTCCCTACCGGCTTCTACGAGTTGGATGAACTGACGCACGGACTCCACCCCGGCCAGATGATCGTCATCGCAGCACGTCCCGCCGTGGGTAAGTCCACGTTCGCGCTGGACTTCGCCCGTTCCGCCGCCATCAAGAACAACCTGGCTACAGTCATGTTCTCCTTGGAAATGGGCCGGAACGAGATCGCCATGCGCCTTCTTTCTGCCGAAGCCACCATTGGCCTGCAGGACCTCCGCAAGGGCACCATCAAGGACGAGCAATGGTCCAAGATTGCCACCACCATGGGCCGCATGAACGATGCTCCATTGTTCATTGACGACAGCCCCAACATGTCCCTCATGGAGATCCGGGCAAAATGCCGCCGCCTGAAGCAGCAGCACGACCTCAAACTGGTCATCCTGGACTACCTCCAGCTCATGAGCTCCGGCAAAAAGGTGGAATCCCGCCAGCAGGAAGTTTCCGAGTTCTCGCGTGCGCTTAAGCTGCTCGCCAAGGAGCTCCAGGTTCCCGTCATCGCCCTCTCGCAGCTGAACCGTGGTTCCGAGCAGCGTCAGGACAAGCGCCCCATGGTGTCCGACCTCCGTGAATCCGGCTCGATCGAGCAGGACGCCGACATGGTTATCCTGCTGCACCGTGAGGATGTCTATGACAAGGAATCGCCGCGCGCCGGTGAAGCGGACATCCTCATCGCCAAGCACCGTAACGGTCCCACCAAGGACATTGTGGTTGCGTTCCAGGGCCACTACTCGCGTTTTGCCAATATGGCAGGCGACTCAGGCGCCGGTGGCGGCGGCTTCTAGCCCCCAAACGGCGCAGTCCAGGGCAGCCAAGCAGGGCCAGTAGTCTAAGTGGGGTCCGTGTCCGCGGGCGCATCACTAAGAATTATTGGGGAAACACATGAAGAAAAATTCGCTGCTCGGATTCGGGGCATCGGCACTGGTAATTGTGGCTCTCACGGCCTGTGGTGGTGGGACGGCGGCCCCACAAGGATCAACGTCCGCCCCGGCAAGTGAGGCTGCTGCTCCGGCGCCGACGCCCGTGAAGCAGTACACCAAGGAAGAGCTCATCGGATTGGTCGGGCAGGTCAAGCTGGCCGATGGCACCACCCCCGCCGTCCTCTCCGGCGACGAGCTGCTGGCGCAGTATGACTCGGTGGTCAAGGGATTCGCGGGAGCCACCATTGAACCCGCCGCCTGCAAGGATCCATTCCTGCTCGGGGCGCCTCGCACCATCGATGGTTCCGCGGTGGCCGGCACCACCCGCACCAAGGCCAACGGTTTCATCAGCAGTGTCTCAATGACCTCCGGCGTCGATGCCGCCCGCCTCCGTGACGACTTGGAGAAGAGCAAATCCCAGGCGGAGGAGTGCAAAAAGGTCTCGTACTCCGCTGAAGGGCAGACGCTCACTACCTCTACCGAGAAGGTCGAAGGCATGGGCAAAGTACCCGGAACAGCGGGTTACAAGACCGTCATGGCCCTTCCTGACGGAAGGGTGGGTGCAATCTACATTGCCCATGCGGTCAAAGATGGTGTCCTGATCTCCGCCACGGCGTCCGCCAGCGAGGGTGTGGACGGCGGGCCGGAAGCGGCCGGTGCCCTTATGGATCAGGCAGCCGCGCTGATCAAGTAGGTTTTACGCCTCGAGGGCCGCGCAGGAGGGTTTCTTACCGCCTGCGCGGCCTTTTTCCATGCTCAGGAGGTTTTCAGCAGCCCTCGAAGTCGCTGAGGACCTTCACTTTCGCAGCTGATCCGGACGAAGGATCGAAGACGTAGCCGATCCACTCCCTGGCCAACCGGCGGGCCAACTCCACGCCCACAACCCGCTGGCCCATGGTGAGGACCTGGCAGTCATTGGACAAGATGGAGCGCTCAACGGAGAAGGAATCGTGTGCGGCTGTGGCCCTGATACCGGGAACCTTGTTGGCAGCAATTGCAACCCCGATTCCCGTGCCGCAGAACAGGATGGCCCGGTCGGCCTTGCCGTCGCGGATCATTTCACCGGCCGCGATGCCAACGTAGGGATAGGGCCTGGTGAAGTCCTCATCGGCCCGGTTTACTCCGATATCGATCACTTCAGTGATCCGGGAGTCAGCCTCAAGGTCGGCCAGAATCCTGTCTTTGTAGTCAACGCCGGCTTCGTCGGCGCCCACAATGATGCGCATAAGTTCTCCTAGGTGGTTGCTGCAACGGGGGCTGCAACGGGAACGGCAGTGAAGTGAGGCCCGACGGCGGCAAACACCATGGCGAGCGATGTCGCCCCCGGATCCGGGGTGCCGAGGCTCTTCTCTGCCAGCGGCCGGGCGCGTCCCTTCAAGGGGCGAAGTTCCGCAGTGGACGCAGCGGCCCGGGTGGCGTCGGCCGCGGCGGCGGACCAGGCTTGCTCAGGGTGGGTGCCGGCGCCGATTCGCTCCTCAAGGGAGGAGGCAAAAGGCAGCAAAGCGTCCATCATGGTCTTGTCGCCAAGCTCCGCCTTTCCGAGGCTTGCGATGCGGTCGGCGAAGGCCCGGACAGCCTGGGCGAGGACATCCGGCGTCGGGATTTCCGCATCTCCCAACCGCTCACCAAAGGCGCGCAATCCCGCGCCCCACAGCACGCCTGACGTTCCTCCGGCTCTGTCGGCCCACGCGTCTCCGGCAGCGGCCAGCAGCGAGCCGGCTCCGGCGCCGCGCCCAGAAGCAACTGCCGCTGCGTCCAGGGCTGCGACCGAGCCACGGACCATCCCGCGGCCGTGGTCGCCGTCGCCTGCTATTGCGTCCATGTCGCCGAGCATCGTTGCGGAGGTGCGCAACAGGGCTGCAGTGGTGTCCAAGGCATGCAAGCAGTGCGCGGCGTACGAGCGCGACTCCTCTGTTGAGGAGTAGTCGGCGGTGGTCGCAGCATCCAGCTCGGCGTCTGCAGCAACTGCGGAAGGAACCTCGAACCCCAGGGCACCCCTGCGGTAGGCCGGTGTCAGCGCCGGAGCGGTCCAGTACTGCTCGAGTTCCTCATCCAGCCACGTCAGCGTCAGCGAGGCACCGGCCATATCCAGGCTGGTCACCAGCTCGCCAACCTCCGGCATCACCAAGGTGTAGCCGGCTTCGCGAAGCAGCGGAGCCACGGTGCGCCAGAGGACAAAAAGTTCCTCGTGCTTGGTGGAACCCAGGCCATTGAGGATTACAGCCAGGCGGCGTGAACCGTCCGGGGGCGCTTCAGCCAGCACTCGCCGCACCAGTTCCCGGCCGAGCTCGACGGCGGATGGCAGCTCGGTATCGAACAGTCCAGGTTCGCCGTGGATGCCAAGTCCCAGGCCCATCTGCCCCTCGGGAAGGCGGAACAGGGGCTGCTCGGCACCGGGGAAGGTGCAGCCGCTGAAGGCTGTGCCGATGGTCTTGGTGAGGCTGTTGGCCTTTCGACCCAAACGAACCACAGACTCAAGGTCCAGCCCGGCTTCGGCCGCTGCACCCATGACTTTGAAGACCACGAAGTCACCGGCAATACCGCGACGCTTCTCCGACTCTGCGGGGGATGCGCTGGCGATGTCATCAGTCACCAGAACGTTTTCCGTCGGGATCCCCTCTGCGTTCAGCCGTTCGCTGGCCATGCCGAAATTCATCACGTCACCGGCATAGTTCCCGTAGGTGAACACCACACCGGCTCCGGAGTTGGCCGCTTTGGCCACTGAGTAAGCCTGCTGCGCTGACGGGGAGGTGAAGATGTTGCCCACCACGGCGCCGTCAGCGAAGCCCGGGCCGATGATGCCGGCGAAGGCCGGGTAGTGTCCGGATCCGCCGCCGGTGATAACGGCGACCTTGGGGGCTGACGGGCGGTGCCGGCGTACGGCGCCGCCCGGAACGTGCCGGACAAGGTCCGAATGGGCATCGCAGAAGCCGGCCAAGGCCTCGTCCGCAAAATCAGCTGGATCGTTGAAGATTCTGGTCATTGGGGCTCCTGGTGCTGGTGCGGGCGACGAGAGTTAGTGGATGTGGCTGCCGCCGTTGATGTCGATGGTGGTGCCGGTCAGGTAAGCCGAGTCTTCGGAGGAGAGGAAAGTGATGACTGCTGCTACTTCCTCGGTGGTGGCGTTGCGGCCCAGCGGGATGCCGGCGTTGATGGCGGCTTCCTGCTCCTCGGTGCTGCCCACGCGGATGTTGGTGTCCACGGCGCCGGGGGTGATGGCGTTTACGGTCACACCGGTCTCGCCGATTTCGCGGGCCAGTGCCTTGGTGAAGCCCAGGATGGCGGCCTTCGCAGCGGAGTAGGGCACCTTGCCGAAGACGCCGCCGCCGCGCTGGGCCGAGACCGAGGACATGTTCACAATGCGGCCCCAACCGTTGGCGATCATGTCCGGCAGGAAGGCCTTGGTGACGAGGTAGGTTCCGGTGGCGTTGACGTCCATGACCTTGTGCCACAGTTCGAGGGTGGTTTCCAGGAACGGGACGGGGGAGGTGATGCCGGCGATGTTGGCCAGTGCTCCCACGGGAGGGAGGTTTCCTGCGGCAACTTCGGCGGCGACGGCGGCTTGGGCTGCAATGACGGAGGCTTCATTGGCAACGTCGATCTCGTAGCCGAACGCCGGAACGTTGAACTCGTTGGCAATCTCGGCGGCAACCTTGGCAGACTTCTCGCCGTCCAGGTCCAGGATGACGATGCCCCAGCCCTGGTTGGCGTAGCGGCGGGCGGTGGTGAGGCCAATGCCGCGATCGGAGGTAGCTCCGGTGAGGACGGCGGTGCGCTGGATGGTGGTCATGGTGCTCCTTGAATATGAGGTGGCGGGTTTAGATGAGGTCTGTGATGAAGCTGGCTGCCTTGGCGGCGGCCGCCGGGCGTTCGTCGTGGGTGACGTCCCGGGTTTCGAGTTCCAGGGAGAAGTGGCCTGTGTAGCCGACGTTCCCCAGTGCTGCCAGGCCTGCAGCGAAGTCTGCGTTGCCGTTGCCGATGCTGAGGTTGATGTTTCCGGGTTCGGTTTCCGTGGCCGGAACTGCGTCCCGGAGGTGGACGTGCTTCACCAGTGGGGCGAAGCGGTCCACGAAGTCCACGGGGTCGCCACCGGAAGCAACGATGTGGCTGAAGTCCATGACGATTCCGACGCCGGAACCGGCCAGGCGGTCGGCCAGCAGCTGTGCCCGTTCCGTGTTCCAACACAGCCGGTAGTAGTGCAGGGATTCGGTCCAGAGCTCGACGCCGAACTCTGCTGCACGGGAAGAGGCATGGATCAGCTGCTCCGCCACGAGGTCGATGTCTTCTTCCAGGCCGCGCACGGGATCGTGGTCGATTGCCCCGCAGGGCAGTACCAGCGCTTTCGCACCGGTCTTGGCGGCCAGGGCGAGCAGCATCCCGAGGTGCCGTTCGCGCGTTTCCCGGGCACCGGCGTCGAGCGTTTCATTGAGGTCCCCGATATCGCCGTTCACCGAACGGACGCGCAGTCCTGAGCTATTGACGACGGCGGCAACGGCCTCCACTGCCCCGGCGTCCAGTACGTACGGCACATGGTCGCAAACGCCCGGAAGTGCGCCGAGGTCGATTTCCTCGAAGCCGAGGCTGCGCATCGTGTGCAGGGCACTTGCCAGATCCTGGTGGCGGAAGCTGATGGACGAACAGCCAAGTCGTTGATGAAACATCGTCGTTGATCCTCAAATTTGGGCCCTCGCCAGAGAGGGACCTTAGTGATGGACACCACGTTACTTCCGTTAACTGTCAACAGTCAACCTTCTAAGTTGACTGTTGACATTGCTGGTGTCGTCGGTCACAGTTGTCGTATTATGTTGACTGTCGACAGTGGGGTTGCCGAAGAAGCACCACACTCTTGAAAGGGAAAGACACACATGAGCAATGAAGCTCTGACCATGCGTGGTCCGGTTCATGGAACCAAGGAAGCAAAGCGCGTCGCCGTCGGTTCCGGCGTTGGCGCAGTCATCGAAACCTACGACTTCATCGGTTTCGGCACCGCCGCTGCACTGTACTTCGGTACGGCATTCTTCCCGGGCGCCGACCCGGTGACAGGCACACTGGCCTCCTTCGCGACCCTCGGCGTCGGCTTCGCTGCCCGTCCCCTTGGCGGCATCATCGGTGGGCACCTCGGCGATAAGCTCGGCCGCAAGCCGGTCCTGGTGGCCTCACTTATTCTCATGGGCCTGGCCACCTTCGCGATCGGCCTGTTGCCTACCTACCAGCAAGTGGGCCTCCTGGCCCCCGCACTGCTGGTACTGGTCCGCGTCATTCAGGGCCTGGCCTTCGGAGCCGAATGGGGCGGTGCCATCCTCATGAGCTACGAGCACGCACCATGGCGGAAGAAGGGCCAGTTCACGGGAATCGTGCAGGCCGGCTTCCCGGTTGGCCTGCTGCTCGCAAACCTGGTCTTCCTCAGCAGCGTTGGACTCGGCAGCGAGTGGGCATGGCGTGTCCCGTTCCTCGCCAGCATCATCCTGGTGGCTGTTGGACTGATCATCCGTTCCAAGGTTCCAGAGTCCCCGGTATTCGAGGACGTCAAGAGCAAGGGCGACATCGTGAAGTCCCCCATTGTGGAGGTCATCAAGACCGACTGGCGCAACATCGTCCGCGGCATCGGACTGCGCATTGCTGAAACGGCCGGCTACGCGGTCTCCGTGACCTACATGATCTCCTACCTCCACACCAACAAGCTGGCGGACAAGACCGAGACGCTTGTGGCCCTCTGCATCGCGGCCGGCATCGGAATCTTCGCCACCTACTTCTGGGGCAAGCTCACGGACCGAGTTGGTCGCCGCCCCGTCTACATCTGGTCCACGGCCTTCGCAGTATTGTTCGGTATCCCGATGTTCATGCTGGTCAACACCGGCCTGTTCTTCCTGATCATCGCCACGATCGTGATCGCCTACGCCGTGTGCCAGAACTCCCTTGCCGGCGCGCAGGGTGCCTGGTTCCCCGAACTGTTCCAGGCCAAGACCCGCTCCTCCGGCGCCTCGCTGTCCTACCAGATCTCCGCCATGGTCTCCGGGTTCACGCCTTTCATCACCACGCTGCTGTTCGTCAGCATGGGCTGGATGGGCCCGGCACTGCTCTTCAGCGTCTACGCAGCAATCGGCCTGTGGGCAGCACTGATCACCAGGGAAACCTGGGGCAAGCGCGAGCGTGCACTCGCCGAAGAAGCCGCCAGCAAAACTCCCCAGACGGTAAACGCCTAAAGCACCAATCGACGTCGGGCGCGTTCTCCCCATCGGTACGCGCCCGGCTCCGGAAGGAAACCCAATGATTCTCTCATCAGTCGAAGCGGCTACGGCTGCAGCAAACCCAGAACCCGAGCGCGTGGACCGTATCCGCGCCGCCGCCTACCGCATCCGGCACCACGCGCTGAACATGGGCGAGGTCCAAGGCCAGGGGTATGTTGGCCAGGCGCTGGGTGCAGCCGACATGCTCGCCGCGGTCTACGCTGACCAGCTGACGTACCGTGCCGAAGACCCGCACTGGGAGGGCCGCGACAGGTTCCTGCTTTCCACCGGGCACTACGCAATCGGGCACTACGCCGCGCTGGCCGAAGCCGGAATCGTTCCCGTGGCCGAGCTCGAAACCTACGGATCCGACGACTCCCGCCTGCCGATGTCCGGGATGTCCACCTACACGCCCGGCATGGAAATCTCGGGCGGTTCGCTGGGGCACGGGCTGACGGTCGCCGTCGGAATGGCGCTTGGCTTGCGGCTCCAGAGCTCCGGATCCCGCGTGATCAACTTCCTCTCCGACGGCGAACTGGACGAAGGTTCCACTTGGGAAGCGGCCATGGGTGCGCACCACCACCAACTCGGCAACCTGATCGCCATGGTGGACATCAACGCACTCCAGGCCGATGGCGCCACTGACACCGTGCTCCGCACCGAACCCGTCACCGAAAAGTGGGAATCGTTCGGGTGGTACACGCAGCGGGTGGACGGGAACGACGTCGGTGCGCTGCTGGCCGCGTTCGACAACATCGCCGCCGTCGCGGCTCCATTCGGGCGACCCTCGGTCATCCTCTGCGATACCAAGGTGGGACGCGGCGTGCCGCTGCTGGAGACCCGCGAAAAGGCGCACTTCATGCGCATCGAAGAGCACGAGTGGCAGATCTGCCGCGAACAGCTGACCGCAGGATACGAAGGGACGGCCGCCCGATGAGCGCCACCACTGAAGCCCCCGACACCACCGCCACCGTGAAGCCCAAGCTGAAGACTTCCGCCATGATCGCGTCCTTCGCGGACCCCGGGCAGAAGACCACGTCAGCACCGTTCGGCCATGCCTTGGTCAAAGCCGCAGAGGCTGACCCGCGGATTGTGGGCCTGACCGCGGACCTGGGCAAGTACACGGACATGCACATCTTCGCCAAGGCCTTCCCTGAACGCTTCTTCCAAATGGGCATGGCTGAGCAGCTCCTGTTCGGCGCCGCCGCCGGCATGGCCGAGACCGGCCTGATCCCGTTCGCTTCCACCTATTCGGTGTTCGCGGCACGGCGCGCTTACGACTTCCTTTGCCTGGACATCGCCGAGCCGAACCTCAACGTCAACATCATCGGCGGCCTGCCCGGCCTGACCACCGGGTACGGACCGAGCCACCAGGCCACCGAGGACATGGCCATCTTCCGCGGAATGCCCAACCTGACCATCGTGGACCCCTGTGACTCGGTGGACATCGAGCAGGCCGTTCCCCAGCTGGCGGCCTCCGAGGGGCCCACGTACCTGCGCTTGCTGCGCGGCAATGTGCCCACGGTCCTGGATGAGTACGACTACACGTTCGAGCTCGGCAAGGCCAAGGTCCTGCGCGGCGGCAATGATGTTGTGTTCGTTTCCTCGGGTTTGATGACCATGCGTGCCCTGCAGGCGGCGGATGCCCTGGCCAAGCACAACGTGGATGTTGCCGTGGTTCACACGCCCACCATCAAGCCCTTCGACTCCGCCACTGTCCTCGCCGAGCTGAACACCGACCGCCTCGCCGTCACGCTGGAAAACCACACCGTTGTTGGCGGCCTGTTCGAAACTGTTGCCTCCGCCGTCGTAACCTCCGGCCTGGGCAAGCGCGTGGTTCCCATTGCGCTTCCGGACCAGTTCCTCGACGCCGGTGCGCTGCCCACCCTGCACGAGCGCTACGGACTGTCCGTGGACAGGATCGTCGCGAAGGTGCTCGCAGAGCTCGGCTGAGGTGCGCCGCATGCGCGGGACAGGACTTACTGCCTGTCCCGCGCATCTGCACGTAGTATCGACAGTTAACACCCGACTGTCAGCAGTTGCCCATAGAACCGAGGACCCACCATGGCCGTCACCGCATCCCTGCTGGGACTTGAAAAAAAGAGCCTGCGAGAACAGGCGCTCGCAGCACTGCGGACCGCGATCACCAGTGGTGAGCTGGAACCCGGACGGCACCTGGTGGAAACCGAGCTGTCCGAGATGCTCCAAATCAGCCGCGGCACGCTCCGGGAAGCCCTGCGCCAGCTGGAACAGGAAGGCCTGATCTCCGCCGGAGCACGCGGCCGCATGTCAGTGCGGCACCTGGACGTCAAGGAAATCCGCGATATCTTCGCCGTCCGTGGAGTATTGGAGTCCCTCGCGGCACGGACGTTGAGCGATATGCCCGACAAGGAGGCCGCGCTCGCAGAGCTGCGTGCCGCCGTCGATGCGATGGAGAAGGCTGCTGCATCTTCCCTGGAGGAACGGATCGAATCCGACCTCGAGTTCCATCGCACCCTGTGCCGGCTGTCCGGCAACGAAACGCTCCTGCACTCGTGGGAATCGCTGGAGGGTTCCATCCGCATGTCCATCATGTTCGCCGGGCTGGAACGCGCCACCCGGAACATGAGCGTCGGGCGTCACCACGACATTGTTGCAGCCATTGAGACCGGCAACGCGGCCAAGGCGAGGGAAACGATCATCGCCCACATGGACGGTGCGGCGGAGAATTTGGTGGGGTAGTCCGCCCTACGTGCCGCTGCCCGGAGTCGCGTTGTGGCTGGTGGAGCCATGCTTGTATACCCGTCCGCGCTGGGATTGGAACGCCCCCCTGTGCGCCGGCGGTTTCACCTTCGCCCGCCTGCCCTGCTGCACGTTGGTCCAAACTATGCTGCCGAGGGCAACGGCAAACACCGCCGCGAAGACGGCCACCACAAAAACGACATCCATCAGCTGCCAGCTGCCTTCAACAAGTGGTCCGGCAGCCGGTTTCCGGGCGCCCGTCCCCGGATTTCCAGGAGTTCGCGGGCGTGGGCGTGCAGCTTCTTGTCCTCGTCCGATACCGGAACCCATTCGGGAATAGGTACAGCAGTGCCGGTGTCATCGCGGGCCACCATCACCGTGAGGCAGTAGGTGGTCAGGTTCATTTCACGGGTTTTCGGATCACCGGAACGGACGTGGACTGCGATGTGCATGCCCTTGGCGCCGGTGTAGACGAGTCGGGCCTCTACCTCTACTACGTGGCCGATCAGCAAGGGCCGGTAGAACCGGACGCCGCCGGAGAAGACGGCCACGGTGTCCTTTCCGCAGTACCGGGAGGCGCACACATACGCGGCCTCATCGATCCACTTCATGACGATGCCACCGTGGACCTTGCCACCCCAGTTCACATCAGTAGGGGACGCCATGAACCGCAGCGTGACCCTTTCGGCGGTCCCGGCGTCGGTGTATTCCTGGGCGTTCATCGCGTTGACGATCTGCTCGCGGACCTCGATGCGCGCCAAGGCGTGGTCGCGCTGCTCAATCTCATCAGACGTTGAAGGCTCAAACTGGGGGACAGGAATTGGTTTGCCGTCCGGGCCCACGGCCACGAAGATGACCATGCATTGGCTGTGCATCGTCTCGGGGCCGCCTTTGGGATCACGCGAGCTGACCACGGTGTGGATATGCATGGAGGACCGGCCGGTGTAGACGATGGTGGAGGTCACCTCAACCATGTCGCCGCTGTTGACCGGATCAGTGAAGTGGATGTTGCCCACGTAGGCGGTGACGCAGTACGACTTTGACCAGCCCACTGCTGCTGCGTACGCTGCCTTGTCCACCCACTCAAGGACCGTGCCGGCGTCGACGGACCCGCTGTGTCCGATGTCCATGGGGGCCGCCAGGAAGCGGAGGGTCACTGAATTGGCGGCGTCATCGCTCATGGTTGGAATCTTACTGTCGGCAGGTTTCTGTTACGTGACTAAGACGTGATGGCCCGTAGGCGTCAGCTGCGTTGAATTCCCAGGGTGGCGATGAGGTCCTCGTGGAGCTCGAACCAGACGCGGTGGAAGGAGTCACGGTCCGTGGCCGTGAGCCACGCGGTGTCATCGGGAGCGTGCTTTAGTGCTTGCACCAACCGCTCGGCGTAGCCTTCGAATCGGGGCAGCGCACCGGTGAGTTTCGCTTCGGAGGGATGCCACGCGGTCAGGGCCTCGCTCAGGACGTCCGTAGCGTGATCCTTGGCTGCTGCCTGCAGCTGGACGGCGCTGCAAGCCTCCACAACCGACTTGTTCAACCCGCCGAATGCGTCGTGGACGGCCAGCACGGTATCGCGGGCGCCGGCGTTGTCCAGTTCATCGGCCAGGAGCCGCCCGTTCTGTGCCCTGCCTCGGCTCGACAGTGACCACCCGCTGCTCCCCGCAAAGGTGCTGTATGACACAAAGCCGTTCACACCGGCATCGATGAGTTCCGACTCCACCATGGCGCGATCCCGGGCGAAGCGTTCTGCCACCGCGTCAGTATCTGCGAATCCAAGAAGGCGTACGGAATGCAGGGTGAGAAGCGTCATTTGCTGTCCGTGACCGTGATGGTTCCCTGCGTGCCGTCCACGTGCAGGGGGCTTCCGTCCGTCAGCAGGTCCAATGCATCGCGGACGCCCAGAACGGCAGGAATTCCGTACTCGCGGGCCACGATTGCGGCGTGGGAGAGCATTCCGCCGGTTTGCGTCACTACGGCGGAGGCCATTCCGAAGAGGGGCGTCCACGCGGGGTCTGTGGTGCGGCAGACCAGGACGTCGCCGGGTTGCAAGCGGCTGAATTCGTCGGGACCGTGGATGAGCCGGGCAGGGCCCTGCGTGGTCCCGGTACTGGCACCAACACCGGTGAGGATCGTGGTCATCTGGCCATTTCTATCACTGAAACCGTCCGGGGGAGGCATGGGTGCCGGCGGCGTGCAGTATGACAACCATCTGGCAGCCATATTTGCGCCTTAGATGAGAATGAATATCATTTAAGCATGTCTCATCATCTCACCCCCTCGCCCCTAGTCCTGACCCCGCGGAAACGCCGGCTTCGCGCCCAGCCGATTGCCGCCGTCGGGCTCTCTGCTCTCTTGCTGACGGCGTGCGCCGCCCCTGGTGGCTCAGCCGGCAACCCAGTTGACCAAGCGCCCCCGCCAACGTCATCCCCCAGTGCAAAGGAGGCCGGAGCGCCGACTCCGCGGCTCGTTTACACGCACGACGCCGGCATCTCGGTTCTGGACGCAGCCTCGCTTGAGCCGGTGGGAAGTGCTGAAATTTCCGGGTTCAACCGCTTGAACCCCGCTGGCGACGGGCGCCACGTTTTCGTATCCACGGGGGACTCCTTCCGACTTTTCGACGCCGGCGCCTGGACCGAGCCGCACGGCGATCACAGCCATCATTACGTGACTGATCCCCGGCTGACTGACCTGGCATTCGGGGCAGACAAGGCCGGGCACGTAGTGCTGCACGGGGGCAAGGCGGTGCTGTTCAATGATGGTTCCGGCAAGGTGGAGAGCTTTGAAACTTCCGCGTTGGCAGCTGCCGTGGAAGATGGAAAATTACCCTCTACCGACGTTTACACCACTCCGGAGGCCCATCACGGAGTGGCCGTGGAGCTTGAGGATGGCGGGCTCCTGGTAACCCTTGGCAATGAGGAAGGCCGTTCCGGTATCGCAGTCCTTTCCGCAGGCAAGGGCCAGGACCGAAAGGAAGTGCTGCGTAACGAGGACTGCCCCGGCGTTCATGGTGAGGCCGTAGCGGCGAACGAAGCCGTGGTGGTTGGCTGCGAAAACGGAATGCTCATCTACAAGGATGGTGCCATTACCAAGGTAGCGAGCCCGGACGCTTATGGTCGGATGGGGAATCAGGCAGGCTCCGAAAAATCGCCAGTGATCCTGGGCGACTACAAGGTGGATAAGGCTGCAGAGCTGGAGCGGCCCACCCGGATCTCGCTGGTCAACACCGAGACGGCCAGTCTCCAGTTGGTGGATATTGGCACCAGCTACTCCTTCCGCTCATTGGGCCGCGGGCCTGCTGGTGAAGCGCTGGTACTCGGCACGGATGGTGGATTGCGTGTCATCGATCCGCTGACAGGCACCATCACTTCCACCATTCCGGTGGTTGGGGCATGGGAGGAATCGACCACATGGCAGGACCCTCGGCCCACGCTGTTCGTTCAAGGCTCGACGGCGTACGTCACCGAGCCGTCGACGCGAACCATCCACGCGGTGGACTTGAGCGCCGGAAAGGTAGTGAAATCGGCCCAGCTGGAGCACGTGCCGAACGAGCTGACGGGCGTCAAGGGCTAGACCGTCTCTCACATCCCCTGCCTTAAACACCGACGCTCTCTCCCTTTCTTGAAGCAAGGGAGAGAGCGTCGGTGTTTAGGGACGTTTATGTGAGAGAGGATCGGTGGGGGCTGGCGGGGAACTGGCTACGCGAGAACGCGGAGCTTTGATCCGGAGCGGCCGAACAGTGCTGCGTCGGCGGAGATTTTTCCTGCACCTGCCAGTGCCAGGGCAAGGGCTGCTCCGGCAAACAGCAGCACCAGCTCGTACCCGCCATTGCCGACGAAGACGCCTGCCGGTGCGTGCACCAGGAAGAGGGCGCCGAGCATGTTGACGGCCAGGAGCGTTGCGAACACGCGGGTCAGGAACCCGATGATCAGCGCAATGCCACCCACCAACTCCAAGGTGGCAACGATGGGGGCTACTGTCGAGGCTCCGGGGACACCCATCTGCGCGAAGGAGGCCTGGGTGCCTGCGATGGTGAATTCGTTGAACTTCTGCCAACCGTGCGCGGCGAAGAGAAATCCTGCAATAACGCGCAGGATGGTCAGGGCTGTGGTGGTCAAGCTGGACTTGTTCATCCTTCAACCCTCCCGGAGATAAGTTGAAGTGTCAACTAATCGTGGCTTTTTATGACCAAACTCCCAGCTAGCGGCTGCGGCGGGGTTTCGCTTGGAGCCACGGCTGCAGCAGCCGGGTGGTGATCGGCAGGAAGATGTACGTCATCAGCGGCGTAAGGATCACGATGTTCAGGAGCACCGCGAACACCAGCGGCCAGTCCTGCGTCAACGGATGAAGCAGGAAGTTGGCCAGCAAGCTCAGCGGGAAGAATGGCAGGAAGATGCTGATGGCCTGCTTCCAACGCGGCGGCACCACCGTTTCGGGCACTACCACCGAGACGTCGCCAGGCTGCGAGAACCAGCCCTCAATCCCCGTGTGACGCTCCACCCGGGTGGTTTCCATCATGTCCCTGGCGCTGTCAATCCACCAACGCCGTTCCTCGGAGTCCTCCCACTCCTGCAGCGACTCGGCGTCTGAGAAGCGATAAAGCATGTGCCATTCGGTGGAATCCACCCCATTGCGAACCCACCCCGACCCCAAATATCCGGGCCATTCGCGGGCGAGTTCCTGGCCGGCGTGGGCCCACGCGTTGGCTTGGCGGGTGTAGCCCGGGAGGATGGTGCGGGCTACGGAAACGGTGACGGGATGCTCATGTGACACGGCCCAAATGTACCCGGCCCGCGGCGGACTAGTCTGGTTTAGTGCCTCAAACCACAACCGCCCCCACCCGCTCCAACGCCCGCGAGATCCTCCGCCTGGCCGTCCCCGCGTTCGGCGCACTCATAGCCGAGCCCCTGTTCCTGCTGGCCGACTCGGCAATCGTCGGGCATCTGGGCGTCGACCAACTGGCCGGCGTGGGGCTCGCGTCCACCATTCTGCATACCGCCGTGGGGCTGATGGTCTTCCTGGCGTACTCGACGACGCCGGCAGTGGCCCGCGCGATCGGCGACGGCAAGCTGGGCAAGGCTTTGGCAGCAGGGCGCGACGGCGTGTGGCTGGCGCTGCTGCTCGGATTGGCGCTCGCAGTGGTTGGTTTTGTGGCCGCCGAGCCCCTGGTGGGCTTCATGGGAGCGACGGGAGACGTGCAGCAATTCGCCGTCGATTATCTGCGCTGGTCCATGCCTGGCCTGGCCGCGATGCTCCTCATTTTTGCCGGCACGGGTGTTCTTCGCGGACTCCAGGACACCCGGACCCCGCTTGTCGTGGCAACTGCCGGCTTCGCAGTGAACATCGCCCTCAACCTGTTCTTCGTCTACGGCCTGAACATGTCCGTGACGGGTTCCGCGATCGGTACCAGCATCGCCCAATGGGCCATGGCCGCCGTCTATCTGGTGATGGTCAGCCGCAATGCCCGGCAACACGGCGTGTCCCTGAGGCCCGACTGGCATGGCATCCGCGCCATGACCAAGGTGGGTTCGTGGCTCATGCTCCGCACCCTCAGCCTTCGCCTCGCCATCCTCGCTACGGTCCTGGTGGTCACTGCCCAGGGCGCCGTGAACCTCGCGGCCCACCAGTTGGCCATGACTATTTTCTCGTTCCTCGCGTTCGCCCTTGATGCCTTGGCCATTGCCGCGCAGGCGTTGATCGGCAAGGAACTTGGCGCCCGGAACGCCGGCCGGGTCCGGGAACTGACGCGCACCATGATCCGCTGGGGCTTGGGATTCGGCGTGATCACCGGGGCGCTGCTGGCCATCGCGGCGCCGTGGGCCGGCTACCTCTTCACCCCCGACGGCGGGGTTCGCTCGGCCCTCACCGTTGCCCTCTGGGTCCTCGCGGTGGGACAGCCCCTGGCAGGCTACGTTTTCGTCCTCGACGGAGTCCTCATCGGCGCCGGCGACGCGCGCTACCTGGCGATTGCCGGCGTCGTAAATCTCGCCGTCTATGTGCCGCTGTTGGTGGCAGTCCACCAACTAAGGCCCGACGGCGAGGCGGGGCTCCTGTGGCTGTGGGCAGCGTTTGCGCTGGGCTACATGCTGGCCCGTGGGGTGACTTTGGGGCTGCGTGCACGCACGGATCGGTGGATGGTGCTGGGTTCGCACTAAACTGGACGGGTGACTCTCCCAGCGACTCCTGCCCAGACCCCTTCTGCCTCCGCGGCCGGTCTCTGGAAACCCGTGCTGATCCGTGCCACTGTTGCGCTGGTGTTCGGCGCGGTCACGATCTTCTGGGCCACCCCTTCCGTGCACGTCCTGGCGTGGGCCGTGGGCCTGTATCTGCTGGCAACCGCAGGCGCGGTGTGGATGTCGCGTGCTTTGCCGGTGGCTGTCCCCGCAGTGGTGGCCGTGGCTGGGATCGTTGCGCTGGTGACGCAGTCGGATGCCGGCGTCGCTTTGTCGGCGATGTTGGGTCTCCTGGTGCTGGGGCTCCTTGAATTCGCCCATGGTTTCCGGAAACGGGACATGTTGGCGCGGGACTGGCTTGTTTCCGGCGTCATTTCCGTCGGAACCGCAGTTCTGTTGCCGTTCTTCACCTCCCTCGGAGCCCACGCGCTCCTGGGCGTGGCCGGTGGAGGAGCCATCATTTCCGGTGTGCTGTGGATCCTGTCAGGGCTGACTTTGCGGCACGACGCCAAGACAGCCTCCGGCACTTCCCAGGCCGCTGCTCCCGGCGCTTCGCCCGAGGCCGTAAACTAGTAGCTGGACGTTCTACTCGTTGTAGAACTTTTGCAGACCGGCGGACACGAACCGCCATCATTGGAGGAATGACCGTGGCTGACCAGACACCAGGAGAACCGCGCAAGATGCGGACCTCGGTCAAGGGACCGCTCATGTTCTCCGCGTTCTTTGCGGTACTTGCTTTCGTTGCTGTGCTCATCTTCGCTTCCGGCGGCAGCGCGAAGGCCCCGCGGTTCGACCTCGCCTTCACGGGCGCCGGCATCGCGTTCATCGTGAGCCTCGTTGTGGCAGCCATGTTGTCCATGAGCCACAAGGAAAACGCCGACCACCTCGGCAAGGGATCCGGCGTCAACCTCAGTTCCAAGCGCCCCAACCATGGCGGCCCTGGTGCTCCGGATGATGGCACGGAAACGCACGACGCCGGCCGCTGACCTTCGAGCGCTTCCTCACCTTGGTGGGGGAGCGCTTTTTTGTGGGCGCTGCTGGTCTCTGCCTTCAACGGTGCGGCGGGTGGTTCGAGGGATCAGGCCGCTCTTGATTTCTTCGACCACCGAAGGGGGAGCGACGCGTTGACCAGGAGCAGGGCCGCCAGAAGCCAACCGGCGCATAGGAGGTAGGGGTCCGGGGTGACGGTGTCATAGGCGATTCCGTCCAAGTCGCCAACCTGGCGGACTGTCATAACGAATCCGGCCGCCATGAGGCCGATGGTGATGGTTGCCAGAGACGCATATACGCGCAGGTTTCCTGACCACCAACGGTTCACTGCGGGGATGAGTCGAAGCGGCAGGCCGACAACAACCGCGGCCACGATCGCCAACGGCGGAATGATGAGGCCGCTCAGCGCCAGACCGATGAAACTTAGCAGTCCGTCATAGCCCACCATCAAAGAAAACTGGAAGCTAACCCAGGTTGGTGCGAGCACTGCGAAGGCGAGAGCCAGTTGGCTGAAAGGTGCCAGGCCCGTGCTGCCTGACCGCTCCCGGGGAAGTTCCCGCAGAGTCAAAGGCCGTGGGGCGCCAGGCTGTGGCAGTGGTTGTCCGGTTGCCTGCGGATGATGCCTTTCCGCGACAACCGGATATCGGGGTGGTCCCAAGGGGTTGGTTGGCGGTTCCGCGGCTGACCCGCCGTGGAGGTCACTCATGGTGCCATGCTCCCCACGTCGGTGCGCTTCTTGAATCGGAGAGGGAGCGAAGCGTTCACAGCCAGGAATGTGATGATGAAGCAGCCGGCGGCCACAAGTCCCATGTCGGGGGTCACCTCGTCGTATGGCATTCCGTCGATCACCCCCGTTTGGCGAATCCGCCGGGAATAGCCCGAAATCATGAGGAGTGTCGCGGCGGCAGCGAGCAAGATGTAACAGCGGCCATTTCCCATCCACCAGCGTGAAAGGCGTTGGTTGAGTCGCAGCGGCAGGCCAGTCAGCAATGCCAGGCCGATAGCAAAGACCGGAACATGGGTCACGGCCAATAAGACGCCAAGTATGGTGTCGACGCCGATCATCGGCGGCGTTAGCATCGCAGCAATCCAAGCCGTAGCTACGAATGGGTAAACGACGGCAATTTGCCGGAAAGAAGCAACACGCAACCTGGTTTGTCCGTGGTGATTGATTCCAGGCCCGATGCGTTGTTCCCCCATGCCCGCCATTATGCCCTTTTATTCGCCCCCGGCGGCCTTTCTGGCCCGGTATGCGGCGACGTGGGCGCGGTTGGCGCAGGTGCCGGTGTCGCAGTAGAGCTTGGAGCGGTTGCGGCTCAGGTCCAGCACCACGGCGTCGCAGTCCTCTGCAGCGCACACCCGCATGCGCTCCATTTCCCTGCTGCGGATCACGTCGATAATGCCCATGGCGGCTTCGGTGCCCATCCGGTCTGCCAGGGGAGCTTCGGGGGTGGTGGCGTGGAGGTGCCAGTCCCAGTGATCGTGCTTTACCAGTTGGGGGAGTGCCTTGGCGTCGGCCAGGATCTTGTTGACAGACTTTGCGGCCGTGTCCTCGTCGGCGCTCCAGAGTGCCGTGAGTTCACTCCGAAGGCGCTTGATGCTGTTCAGCTCGGCAGGGGAATTGACCCGCGAACCGGTGAACTCTTCCGCTTTCAGGAACGCATCGAGGTCCTCAAGGGTGACGAGTGATTCCTGCCCATTGGCTGCCGTGTTGATCAGGTTGACGACGCTGCGAAGGGCAACTTCGGTGTCAGGCGCAAAGAGCACTTTGACTCCTTACAAGTTTCGGGAGTACTGTCATGACCATAAGCCCACTTTACTCCTGACAGGAGGCTGCTGTGTCAGCTCCAACGACGAAGGCTGATGCAAAAGGTTTCCTGGCATCAGGACTCGGCATCGCACTCTTTTCTTCCGCTGTCTTCGGCACGTCCGGCTCATTCGCCAAGTCGATGCTGGAAACCGGCTGGTCACCCGGCGCCGCAGTTGCCGTGCGCCTCACAGGTGCCGCACTGATTCTGCTGATACCCGCCGTCGTGGTTCTCCGCGGCCGCTGGCACCAGCTCAAGGACAACTGGCTGACCATCCTCCTGTTCGGGCTGATCGGCGTGGCAGGCTGCCAACTGTTCTACTTCAACGCCGTGGCGCGGTTGTCCGTGGGCGTTGCCCTGCTGCTCGAGTACCTGGCTCCGGTGATGATTGTCCTCTGGCTCTGGATCGCCAGCCGACGACGGCCTCGCGCGCTGACCGCTGCCGGCGCCCTGCTCTCGCTTGGCGGATTGGTCCTGGTGCTTGACCTGACAGGTGCCGTGAAGGTGGACTTCGTTGGGGTCCTGTGGGGCATGGCTGCTGCTGTGTGCCTGGTGATCTACTTCTTCATCACCGCCAAGGAGAATGACACCCTGCCTCCACTCGTGCTCGCTTCGGGCGGCCTCCTGGTCGGTGCAGTGGTGATATGGCTGGTAGGCCTGTTGGGGCTGCTCCCCATGACGTTCAGCGCTGCCGACACAACCCTTGGCCCGTGGACCACTCCGTGGTGGGTATCCGCCGTCGGGCTCATCATCCTGGCCACAGTGCTCGCCTACGTTTCAGGAATCATGGCCGCGAGGAGCCTGGGTTCAAAGGTGGCATCCTTCGTCTCACTGACTGAAGTGCTGTTCGCCGTGATCTGGGCGTGGCTGCTGCTGGGCGAACTCCCGGGGCCAATTCAATTGCTGGGCGGCCTCCTCATTGTGGGCGGCGTGGTCCTGGTCCGGGTTGACGAGCTCCGGGGCGACCGCCGCGCCGCCCGCGTCCTGGACCACCCGAACGACGTCGAACCCGTTCCGAGCGGTTCCGTCACCGAGGCGCCCCGCAGCTAAGCGGCTTTAACAGCAAAGAACCCGGACGCTGGTGCGTCCGGGTTCTTCCCAACTGTCTTAGTTGGAAGCCTGCTGCTGCTGCTCAGCGTTCTTCTGAGCGCGGTCGCCGGCTTCGCGAAGTGCGTCGGCAACCTTCTTCAGGTTCGAAGCGTGCTGGCTGTCCCACTCGCCGCGGAACTTGTCAGCGTCCGGGCCCTTCCAGTCGGTGCCATCAAGCGCGCCCTTGAGCTGTGAACGCTGCTGCTCGATGTTCTCGGCACCTGCCTTCAGCTTGTTACCGAGCTGACGAAGCTGATCAACATCTGCACCCCAAATAGCCATGAGATTCTCCTTCATTTGTTCGGACCCGAGCTCTTCGGCATCCCCAGCGGCCTCCGGCTCATCCGGAAGATCCAATAACTAAAACCTATCCCGGGAATCCAAAAACCGTCGATGGGCACCCCTCCCCATGCAGCACTGCCCATAGTTAGCATGGGGTTATGTGCCGCAATATCAGGACCCTGCATAACTTCGAACCGCATGCCACGAATGCCGAAGTGGAGGCCGCAGCGCTGCAGTATGTGCGCAAAATCAGCGGATCCACCAAGCCTTCCAAGGCCAACGAGGAAGCCTTCGCGGAGGCTGTCCACGAGATCGCGCATATTACGCAACATCTCCTGGACTCCTTGGTGAGCAATGCTCCGGCGAAGAACCGGGACGAGGAAGCAGCCAAGGCAAAGGCCCGGTCGGCCGTCCGTTTCGGGACAGCCTAGCCGGGCCCTGCTTCCGTTCCTGGGGCTACTTCCCGAAGGAGCGCAGCCTCAGCGAGTTGGCTACTACCAGCACCGAGCTCGCTGCCATCGCTGCGCCGGCGATCATGGGGTTCAGGAATCCCAGTGCCGCCACCGGAATGCCGATCGCGTTGTAGAAGAACGCCCAGAACAGGTTGGTCTTGATGGTGGACAGGGTCTTGCGGGACAACTCAATTGCCTGCACCAGCTGACCAAGGTCGCTGCCCATCACCGTCAGGTCCGATGCCTCGATGGCAACATCAGTCCCCGAGCCCATCGCGATGCCAAGGTCCGACTGTGCCAAGGCCGCAGCGTCATTCACGCCGTCGCCGGCCATGGCCACGGTGGCCCCGGAGGCCTGCAGTTTCCGGACTGCCTCGACCTTACCCTCGGGCAGGACACCGGCGAAGACATCGTCCGCTGAAATCCCGACGGCGGCCGCTACTTGCGCGGCCACGGCAGCGTTATCGCCGGTCAACAGGATGGGACGGATGCCCAGGTCCTTCAACTTTTGGATTGCCGCTGCCGAACCGGGCTTGATGGTATCGCTCAGGCTGATGATGCCGGCCGGCTGGCCGTCAACCGCAACCCAGATTGCCGTGGCGCCCGCGTTTTCCTCTGCAGCGAGTGCTTCCCGCTGGCTGGAGTCGAGCGTGATGCCGTTCTCCTCGAGCCAGCCGGAGCGCCCGACAACCACGGTCTTGGTGGTTCCCTCGAAAGCAACGGTTCCCCGGACGCCGCCGCCCGGAGCGGAACTGAAGCCTTCAACGCGAGGCAGGCTGCCGCCGTCGTGCGTTGCTTCCTGCGCCGAGGCCGCAATCGCGTGGGCGATCGGGTGCTCAGAGGCGGCTTCAACTGCTCCAGCCAGCGTCAGTACGGTGGCCGATGAGTAGCCGTTGAGGCCCACGGTGTGGTCCACGGCGAGCTTCCCGCTGGTCACGGTGCCCGTCTTGTCCAGCAGGATGGTGTCCACGTGCCGGGTGTCCTCAAGAACCTGCGGCCCCTTGATGAGGATGCCCAGTTGGGCTCCACGGCCGGTTCCCGTCAGCAGTCCCACCGGAGTCGCCAGGCCCAAGGCGCAGGGGCAGGCGATCACCAGGACCGCGACGGCGGCCGTGAAGGCTGCGTTGAGGTCACCGGAGAAGAACAGCCACAGCAGGAACGTCACCAGGGCGATGACCAGCACGATCGGCACGAACACCGAACTGATCCTGTCCGCCAGCCGCGCAATGGGCGCTTTTCCGGTCTGTGCCTGGCTGACCAGTCGACCCATCTGGGCGAGCGTCGTGTCCGAGCCAACGCGGGTTGCCCGCACCAGCAGGCGGCCCGAAGTGTTGATCGTTGCACCTGTCACAGCGCTGCCCGGACCGACTTCCACGGGCACCGATTCGCCGGTCACCAGTGAAGCATCGACGGCGGAAGCACCATCCGTGACCACGCCATCGGTGGCGATCTTCTCACCGGGGCGGACCACGATGACGTCGTCCACCAAAAGTTGATCGGCAGGAATCTTCTGCTCCACGCCGTCCACCAGGATGGTGGCGTCCTTGGCGCCCAAATTCAGGAGGGCCTTGAGAGCATTGCCGGCCTTGGCCTTCGCGTTCGCCTCAAGGTAGCGCCCCAGCAGCAGGAACGTGGTGACCACCGCGGCGACCTCGAAGTACAGCCCGCCGCCGGACATGCTTTCCATGCCGGGGTGTTCAGTCATCCGGGGATCCGTGAACAACTGCCACGCCGAGTACAGGTACGCGGCGATGACACCGATGGAGACCAGGGTGTCCATGGTGGAGGCAAAGTGTCGGGCGTTGATGGCAGCAGCGCGGTGGAACGGCCAGGCAGCCCAGCTCACCACCGGCAGGGCCAGTGCTCCGGCAACCCAGCCCCAGTTGGCGAATTGGAGGGCGGGGATCATGGAGATGGCGAAAACGGGAATTGTCAGAAGCGCGGCAACGATCAGGCGGGGACGCAGTGTTGACGCCGCTGGGCCGTGGGCCATGTGATCAGAGTGCGGGTGCTCGGCGTGTGTGGCACCGGCGGTGCCATGCTCGGCATGCTCGGTCGTTCCTCCCTTAGACGCATGCTGCCGCACGCCGCCGGCGGCGCCGCTATGGTCGTGCTCCGTTCCCGCAGGCGAATTTTGGGCCGTGTCTTTCGGTGCCCCATCGTCGTGAAGGGTGGACTTATGTCCGTGGCCCTCGTGATCCGTGGGGTGGCTGGTGTGGGTCTCGTGGGGGCGGGGTTCGCGGGTGTTTGGGGGTGGGGCTTGGCGGACGGTGGCTTTGTAGCCTGTCGCGTTGACCGTGTCCACGATTTGCTGGTCTGTCACGGTTGCCGGGACGGTGACGTGGGCTGATTCGAGGGGCAAGTTGACGCTGGCCTCGACTCCTTCAAGTTTGCCCAGTTTTCGTTCCACTCGATTGACGCACGAGGCGCAGGTCATGCCCTCGATGTCCAGCTCGATGATCCTGTGCGCAGGTTGGTTGAAAGTCTCCTGGCTACTCAAGAGGACTCCTAAGCTTCGTTGGCTACCACCAAGTAGCCGGCTTCTGCCACGGCTTCGCCAATTTCAGACGGCGAGAGCTCCTTGGTTGATGTGATGGTCACGGTGGACAATCCACCGGGGTTGAGGTCTACGGCCACATTCTCGACGCCGTTGAGCGACTCAAGTTCTTCGCTCACGCTGGAGACGCAGTGGCCGCAGGTCATGCCGGAAACGTTGACGTTGGTCTGGATGGTCTGGCTCATGGTGGTCTCCTTGGTGGTGAGTTGGATGGTGTGGTGGTTGTTGGCGGAATTACCGCAGCAGGCGCCCGATGGCATCGGTGGCCTCCTTCACTTTGGCGTCGATCTGTTCGGCTCGGGCTTCAGGGTTGGGCTCGGAGGCGGCGCCAACGACGCAATGGCCGATGTGCTCTTCGACGAGTCCCAGGCTGACGGCATGGAGGGCCTTGGTGGCCGCAGCTACTTGCGTGAGGATGTCGATGCAGTATTTGTCGTCCTCCACCATCCGCGCAATTCCGCGGACTTGCCCCTCGATCCGTTTCAAGCGTTTGAGGTACGCGTCCTTGTTGCTGGTGTACCCGTGGGGTGCGGTGTGCTCCGGTTCCACCTCGACGGCGGGTGCATCCGGTTGGCTCATGCTCAGGTCTGGCGTGCTCATATTTAGAATCTATACCCATGGGGGGTATGCGTCAAGTACCCCCTGGGGGTATTTTTTGGGAATTGGGCCTGCGGTAAAGCCCGGACTCGACCCATACTGGAGGCAGCGCCGTCGATGCTGCTTCATCGCCGACGCAGGCACCAGTGGAGCGATGTCGGGGTGGGATGATGGCGGTTTTCGTACTGATTCATGGGGGCGGTTCCACGTCGTGGGACTGGCACTTGGTCCAGCCCCTGCTCGCGGCTGCTGGCCATGAGGTCATTGCGGTGGACCTGCCCATCGAAAACAAGAACGCGATGCTTGAGGATTACACCCGCGCCGCAACGGAGGCGGCCGACGGCGCCCGGCACACCATCGTGGTTGGTCACTCGCTGGGTGGCTTTACGGCGCCTTTGGTCTGCGATGAACTCAATTCGGACGGCCTGGTGTACCTCTCGGCAATGATTCCCATGCCGGGTGAGACCTTCGGTGAATGGTGGACCAATACCGGGCATGACCGCGAGACCATCCCCGACGAGGCGTTCTTCAACCTCGTTCCGGACGATCTTGCACAGCAAGCCCGTGGCAAGGAGCGCGATCAGCAGGGGGCCTGGATGTCAGGACCTTGGCCCGGCCGGCATCCGGACGTCCCCACACTGGCCATTTTGTGCCGTGACGACCTGTTCTTTCCGGCGCCGTTCATGCGGCGCCAAGTACAGGACCGGTTGGGAACCGAAGCGGTGGAGATCCCGGGCGGCCATTACGCCACACTGAGCCACCCGGATGCTGTGGCTGCGGCGTTGGACGACTTCGCCCAGGGGATCGCACTAACACGACCAGCGTGAGTGCCAGCTGGTCTGGACTTCAGAATACGTTCTGAGTTAGTGTTATTGCATGGGTGCAGCCACAAAATCTGAAAGAACAATCCGACCTTCCCGGGCTACGGCAGCGTCCGAGTCCTTTAGAGCCCGCACGTCATTTCAGTCTTCTGAACTGAGCCGATCCTCGGCGGACGTTTTTGCGGCTGCCGCAGACCATCCCGTGAAGGTCACGCGACGTGATGGCGAATCTCTGGTGCTGATGTCGGAAAGCGCCAATGCGGCGCGCGTTTCCCTGCTTGAACTCGCGGCACAACTGGTCGCTGTTTCGACGAGCATGGAGGGAACGCTCGCGGACCGCATGAGTGATCGTTTTCCTTGGATGCTGGCACTGAGCCCGGATGACCGGGCGGCATGTGCCGAAAAGGTGCTAGCGGCAGCAAGGGCATCCTTTGCAACTAATCAGCCTCATCTGGCGATTGCAGAACTGACGTCATGGCGCGAAACGGCGACAGCCCTTGCAGCGGGGCTCGGCAGGGAACCGGTGGAGTGGTTGGACGCCTCGGAATCCGTCCAGCGTCCATAGCGAATGTCGAAGAACGAAAAGGTTGAACGTCCGACCAAAAAGAGCGAGTACGAACTCCGATTTGCCTCCGTCCAAGCCAGACGGGGATGGACAGACTTGAAAGCCACCATCAGGAATTCGATGGCTGATGCGTGGGATTTTCTGACCCGGACTCCTCAGCAGGTAACTCCTTTCAACTATCCGCTACGCGGCGAGCTGGGAATCGTAAAGCGTGACGGAGCTACCCATGAGCGATGGCAGTACAAGCCCACCCTCAAGGGAGATGCCCGCCTCTGGTTCTACATTGAGGATCGTGTCGTATTTCTCGAGCAGGTCCATACAAGCCACCCCAACGAGACCAAGAGCTGAATCCGCCCAAAAGCCCGACGTCGGCACCCACCCGGTGGCCGACGTCGAACTTTACTCATGCGGCGACCGACTACCGAGGCGTCCGTGACCAGACCAGGGCGCCATCCTCAACGCATAGGCTTGGACCATGCTGAACCTGGTCCTTGGACTTCTCTTTGCGGGGCTCTTCCTTGCCTCCTACCAGTCCGATCGGCGCAGGCTCCGCAACGGGGTGCTCCTGCTGGTGGCGGCCTGGTTGCTGCTTCAGGCGCTCTTGGACTTCCTCATCGACCTGAACCCGTGGTTCGAGTGGCTGAACCTGGTGATCGTAGTGGTCCCGGTGGTGAGCATTTTTGTGTTCGCCGGCTTCCTGATCGCCAACGGCATCACCATGGTCCACAGGGAGGGTCCCGGCATCAGCAGCTTCCTGCCCATCGCCGTGGGCCTGGCAGTGTTCCTCGCTCCCGTTGTGGCCTTCCTGTTCGTGCTGAGCGGGCAGCCCGTCCTGGCGGGTCTCGCCGCCTTGGCGTTCTTCCTCTGCGCTTACCTGGGCTGCGCCTTTGTGGTGTTCCTCGGGTATGCGCTGGTGTATTCAAGGATGCGGTTCAGCGCGAATCCGGCGGCCGTGATTGTCCTGGGCTCCGGCCTGATTGACGGCAAAGTCCCGCCATTGCTCGCCGCGCGCCTGAACAAGGCTTTGGAAATTTACGACGGCGGCGCACCGGTCAGGCCCGTACTGGTGCCTTCCGGTGGCCAAGGCCCGGACGAACCGCGGCCCGAGTCCACCGCAATGAAGGAATATCTGGTGGCCAAGGGCGCTTCGGCCGTCGATGTGCTGGAAGAAAACCAGGCCACCACCACCCGAGAGAACCTCGCCTATTCGGTTGCCTTGCTTGCCGACAAAGGTATCCAGGGACCGGTGCTGGTGTGCACCAACAACTACCATGTTCTCCGCGCGGCCCTCCTGTCGCGGCGCCAGAAAATCAACGCCGAGGTAGTGGGTGCTCCCACCGCCAGGTACTTCGTGCCCAGCGCCTTTCTCCGCGAGTTCGTGGCCGTGATGAGGGACAACCGGGTGACAAACCTGGTACTTTGCCTGCCGATGTTCGGGGTTGCCCTGCTCATCACGGTCGCACTGATGAACTCCGCGGTGGTGTAGTCCTTTTTCCAGGGCCTACGGCTTGGGGAGTCCCGTGGTGAACGTGTGGCTCCATTCGGTGACGGCGCCTTCGGTGAACACGTACCCCTTGCCGCGTACGGCCGTGACGGTCACCGTACCTTCAGGCTTCTTGTACGTTCCGGCGGAGATTTCCTTGCCGTCCACCAGGTAGGTCACGCCGTCCACCGATGGGACGGTGTAGGCGTCCTGGCCCCGGCCCGGCTTGTCCGTGAAGGTGACGGCTGCCGGCGTCGTGGATTCGTAGTGGAGGCCGAAGCCCAAAGGCAACAGGACGCCGTCGCCGTCTGCTTCGGGTATGTTGACCGGCAGCTTGCCGCCGGGGTTCACCGCACCGGAGATGGCGCGGGCCACGCCGTGGAAGTTTACCGCGTTGACGCCGTAGCTGTTGAGGACGGCGGCTGCACCAGGATAGACGCTGATGTCATAGGGATTTCGTGTGGCAACGACGATCACGGGGGTTCCGGTCGCCGCCAGTTCTGCCACCATTTGTTGCTGGGCCGCGTTGGCAGTGGCGTTGTACGAGGCGAAAACCACGGCATCGACGCCGCGTGCGGCCGCTACCGCCCGTGCCCGATATGCGGCGGAGGGCGAGGCTCCGGCTTCGTAGTCTTCGGTGACGGCGAAGCCTTGTTCCTTCAGGAGGGGAGCGGCAGTTTCAGGCTTGGCGGAACCGGCCCCCACCATGAGTACCGAGCTTCCGGGGGCGAGGGGGAGGACCCTGTCCTCGTTGCGGAGCAGCGTCGCCGCCCGGTCCGAGATCTGGTTGGCCGTGGCCAGGTTGCCCGCGGTTCCCACCAACTGGTCCACGGCGTTGGGGTCCGCCATCGGCTGCTCGAAGACTCCCCGCTTGACCTTCCACTCAAGAATCCGGCGGACGGACTCATCAAGGCGGCTCTCCGTCAGCTCACCGGACTCGACGGCGGCGCGGACCCCTGCGAACGAGGCGTCCACATCCGGGGAGTTCAGGAGGATGTCCGAGCCGGCCTGGATGGCCTTGACCGCGATTTCTTCCTGGGGCCATTCGGCGGCCATCGCGGCCATATCGAGTGCATCCGTGGTGACCAGGCCCTTGAATCCGAGCTCGTCCCGGAGCAAACCAGTCAGAACCTTGTGCGACAGGGTGCCGGGCATTTCCGGGTCGATGGCCTCAACAATGATGTGGGCTGTCATGACCATGTCCACGCCACCGTCGATGGCTGCTTTGAAGGGTTTCAGGTGCTGGTTCAGGGTCTCGCGGTCGTAGGTGACGGTGGGCAGTCCATAGTGGGAGTCCACCGATGTATCGCCGTGGCCGGGGAAGTGCTTGGCAGCAGCGCCCACGTTGTGTTCCTGCATGCCGTCGATCTGTGCCACGCCAAGGGCGCTGACCAGCGCCGGGTCTTCACCCATGGAACGGATGCCGATCACGGGGTTGTCCGGGTTCGAATTGAGGTCCAGGACGGGTGCGAAGTCCACATTGATACCCATGGCGCGCATCTCGGACCCCAGGATTTCACCCTGCGCCCTGGCAAGTTCCTGATCTGCCGTGGCACCCAGGGCCATGTTTCCGGGGAGGACGGTGGCCGGTGACCCGATCCGGGCCACCAACCCGCCTTCCTGGTCGATGGTGACGGCCAACGGAATGCCCGTCCCGTCCTGGCCTACTGCCGTTTGCTGCAGCCCGTTGGACAGGCCAGCCACCTGCCCGGGATTGTTGGTGTTCCCGGACCAGGCGAAGTAGAGGACCCCGCCAAGGTTGTACTTGGCTACGACTTCAGCGGGCGTATTGACGCCGTAGCGGGCCTGGTTGCTTGCCGCCATGGACGTGTCGTCGGCCGATGAACCGTAGACGTGCGTCCAGGTCATCTGGCCGATCTTCTCGTCCAGCGACATGCCGGCAATCATCGCCTCGATGTCCGGCGAGGCAGCGACCGTCGTCGTGCGTGCCGTGGTGGGGGCGGCTGCGGCGACGCCCCCTGCCACCACTCCCGCGCCTGTCATGAGCAGCGCCGTGGCGGCGGCCGTCATCAACGTAGTTCCTTTTCTGAGCATGAGGGTTCCCATTCCGATCGTGAGTGTTCCGGCTGGTTAGCGGGGTCCGTTGTAGAGGAGGTATTGGCGGGTATCGCGGACGAATTGACCCAGTTCCGCCCGCCAGCTGTCCATGATGGTCCGGGCGTCCGCGCCGGCGTCGAGTTGTTCGGCAAAGCGGGCCGACCCGCTCAGCAGCCCCATCCAGCGCCCGGCGTCGCCGCGCCAACCGAAGCCGGGGTACAACCGCTTTGCTTCCACCAGCATGTGCGTGCCGATTTCCAAGGCTTCTACGCGGGCAGGATCGGTGATGTGTACCTGGACTCCACCACAGATGATTCCCTGGTTCTTGGAAAGGGTGGGCTGGAAGTAGGCTTCGCGGAACGTGACACCTGCGAGGCCCTTGCTGTTCAGTGCCTCGGCCCAGCGGTAATCCACGTAAGGAGCGCCGATCAGTTCGAAAGGCCGGGTGGTCCCGCGGCCTTCGGACATGTTGGTGGCCTCAAAGAGTGCTGTGCCCGGGTACAGGAGCGCGGTCTCGGGAGTGGGCATGTTGGGGCTGGGCAGGATCCACGCGGCGCGGTTGTCCGGTCCGGTCATTTCGCGGCGCCATCCCTGCACTTCCACTATGTGGAGGTCCTGGAGGGGAGTGAGGCCGGCTGCGGGCAAGTGCACTGCATTGAAGTACTTGGCCAGCTCGCCTACGGTCATGCCGTGTTGGAGGGCGATTCCCAGCTTTCCCACTCCGGACTCGAATCCCGGCCGCAGGACCGGGCCGCGCGCCTGTCCGCCGACGGGGTTCGGCCGGTCAAGGACCACGAACCTGGCGCCCGTCCTGGAGGCGGCCTGCATGGCTCCCCACATGGTCCAGATGTAGGTGTAGAACCGCGCGCCCACGTCCTGGATGTCGAAGCAGATAGTGTCCACACCGGATTTCTCGTAGAAGCCCACGTAGCCGTCCACTTCAGCGCCGTAAGAATCGTAAACGGTGATGCCGGTGCGGGGATCCACTGAGGTGCCCTCGCTGCCGCCGTCCTGGGCGGTGCCGCGGAACCCATGCTCGGGGCCGAAAACGGCTCTTACGTCCACGCCGTTATCCGCCATGTCGTCAACGATCGAGTGGAAGTTTGCCAGGACTCCGGTGGGGTTGGTGATGACTCCCACCCGCCGGCCGGCAAAAATGCTCCATTTGTCCGCGGCGGCAGCGTCGGCGCCGTTGATTGTGGTGCCGGGCTTCCCGGGGCGGGTGGTTTGGAGGCTGGCAGCAGTAGCGCCGGGGGCAAAGGGTGCGATGACGGCTGTTGCGGCAGCGAGTCCCGATGCGTGGAGTAATTTTCGGCGGTTGAGTGTCATGGGGAGCCTTTCAGATGAGCAGGGCATGACAACTTTTGTGATGTCGCTTACACCGACCGTATTCGCTGTGGAGTTGCGCGTCAATCGTTTACCCGCGATGCGATGGTTGGGTAAATTATTTACATGCACGGGCCGCTACTGTGGGCTGGGCTGACCCGTCTGAAAGGAAGCTCCATGGAAGAGGCACCGAACGTGCAGTTGTCGCGGACCGTTTTGGTGCGGATACGCTCCGCATTGCCCTCCCTGCGCCCTTCCGAGCGCGCCGTCGCAGAGTTGGTGCTCGCTGATCCTTCCCGGGCCGCCATGATGTCAATCGCTGATCTCGCTGAACAGGGCGGAACATCCACCACGTCCGTTGTGCGCTTCTACAAAAAGGTGGGCTACAGCGGGTATTCCGATCTGCGCCTGGACCTCGCCCGGGAAACCGCTCGCGAAAGCCTCGCCAACAGCGTCCCGGCGGGAGTCTACGAGGACATCAACACGTCCGATTCGCTGCGGGATATAGTCTCCAAGATCGCCTTCAACGAGACCATGTCCATCGCCGACACGGCACAAGTGCTCGACGTCGACCACCTCGCCCAGGCTGTGAAGGCCATCTCCGCTTCGCGGAAGACCGACATCTTCGGCGTTGGGGCAGGAGGCCTGGTGGGCGAGGACCTGCAGCAGAAACTGCACAGGATCGGCCGGACGTCCTTTGCTTGGTCTGACCCGCATGCGGCGCTGGCCTCTGCGGCGCTTTTGGACCACGACGGCGTTGCTGTCGCCGTCTCCCACTCGGGCACCACCGTGGACACGGTGGACTTCCTCGCGGCAGCGAAGGCGGCAGGGGCAACCACTATCGCGGTCACCAATCACGCCGACTCGGCGTTGGGGCGGGCGGCGGATATTGTGCTGAATACCGCCGCACGCGAGACTCCCTTCAGGTCCGGGGCCATGGGGAGCCGCATCGCCCAGATGATGGTGGTGGACTGCCTCTTCGTGGGAGTCGCCCAGCATTCCTATGACGCCTCGGTTTCGGCGCTCCAGAAGACCCATGCCGCGGTCCAGGGCCGGAAATTGCCCCGGGGTTCGACGCAGGCGTAGGCCTGTTGCCGGGCGAATGTTCTGCAGGACCAATCAGCTGTCCCGGGACGAGTTTGCGCGCCGGGGTAGGGTCGAGGGATGTTGACGCTTGTTGCCCCGGACGTTTCCTTCTACGAGTCATTCATCGAGTCCCACCGCGAATGGGATGGCACGCATCAGGATGGTGCCGGGCTGTTTGCCGGCGATGACATCAGCACGGCGGAAGGTTTCGCTGCATGGGTGGATAAGTTGCTTGAGGCTGAACATGCCGAAGAAGTGAACGGCATCGTCCCCTGCACTTATCGCTGGATAACTGATGGCTCACGGTATGTGGGGGCCATCGCCTTCCGTCACTACTTGACACCGGCCCTGCTGAACTCGGGCGGACATGTTGGGTACGGCGTGCGTCCTTCCGATCGTGGCCGTGGGGCAGCAACCTGGGCTTTGCAGGAAGTATGTGCCGGGCTGGCAGCCGGGGGAGGGCCCGGGCGGGTCCTCTTGACCTGTGATGACAGCAATGCGGCGTCCGCCAGGACCATCGAGCGCAACGGCGGCCAGCTCGAAGACGTTCGCTTGGATGAGGAAGGCCAGCCCTTCAGGCGCTACTGGATTGAGCTCGCCACTGCCGGGCAGTAAATTTGTCACCCGGGGGTTGACGCGGTGCTTGAGTGCGGGCACCATGGACGCATGGTCAGTCAACCCGGGGGTGACAGCTTAACTTCGCCAGGCCCTGATCCGCAGTGGCAGCAGGTGCTCACCCATCGTGCAGCCGACGACGGCTCCCGTGAAGCAGCAGCCAACAGGTTTGCAGAACGCGGGATCACCCCGGAGCAGGTGCGCTCCGTCTTGAACGATGGCGGCGATGCCATGTACGCGGCTGCCGCAGCGGGCAGTCCTGGTTGGGCAGAAGCATTCGGCGGGCCTTTGGCCGTGGCCCTGCTGTCCGCGGAAGTCAGTGCCTTTGCCGCACATTTGAATTCCAGGGCGTCCGGAGTCAGGTCAGCGGCTGTCGCTGAGCTCCTGGACGAATACAGCGCCGTCACCGTGGCCGGAGAGCTCGGAGTGGCGCGCCAGAAGGTATACGAAATTGCACGGGCAGGTCTTCGTCCGCCCTACATTGAGAAGGTCCCTTGGAGGACACAATGAATCCGATCGAAGAGAAGGTCCAATTACCGGACCCGCAAACCCACTTTCTGGTCCATCCACTTGACCTGCCGGCAGCCCGCAAGGAGTTCCTGCTGGGCTGGTGGTTGGGCGTCTTCGCCACACCCCAGGTCTACACGGCGCTCCTAGCCTTCTTCTGGGCAGTCAGCAACAACTACGTCACACCCGTGCTGGTCCCGCTCGTTCTGGTGGTGATTGCGGGGTGGGTCGGTTCCAGGCTCACCCGCGGCGCCTGGGACTACATTCCACGGAAACGGCATGACCGGCAGCGGCGGTTGCCTGGCCTGAGGATCAGCGCAGCGCTCGTCACCTCGATGGCACTCCTTGCCGGGCTGGTGGTTTTCATGCTCTGGGCTTCCGGGCAGGACTTCGTTCCCGGCTTCAGTGCGTACCCCTTGGGAATGGGTGCGGCCATTGTGCTGATCATGGTCTTGGAGTTGGTGGTCAAGCTTGTCCGCCGCAGGACGCTGGAGATTGTTCCCCAGGTCCTGAGCACGGTTGTAGTGGCGATCGCCCTGTGCCTGGGATTCGTCCTCCTTCCGCCGGGGGATGCCCCTGGTGTCCCGGAGGTGCTGCCCGGTGCCGCCATCCTTGTGGGCGTCTGGTTGATCTGGCTGCTTTTCACCACAACGGAGTCCCGCCGCAACCACGGTTGATGGCCTGCAACCCTGTTCATGTTCCCGTCACCAGTCATTGCTAGGCTCCGGGCACTACACGGCTGACCAGGAGGACCGCATGACGGAGGCAAACGCACTATCCACTTCTCTGGACAATTGGTGGGTCAGGGACAACTTGAGGGAGACCATCGATCACTTGGTGGAGCTGGGTTACACCATCAGCGGCGGGCAGGGGGAAGACCCCGACCTGATCGACCCCGGTGGATCGGCGGTGGAGACCTGGAACGAGGATTATCCCTACGAACAGCGGATGACGCGGGACGAGTACGAGATCGAGAAGTACCGGCTCCAGATCGAGCTGCTGAAATTCCAGTACTGGGGCCAGGATCGCGGACTCAAGCATGTGATCGTGTTCGAAGGCAGGGACGCGGCAGGCAAGGGCGGCACCATTAAGCGTTTCACGGAGCATCTGGACCCCCGTTCCGCCCGGACTGTGGCGCTTGCCAAGCCGTCGGACCGCGAGCAGGGCCAGTGGTATTTCCAGCGCTATATCCAGCACCTTCCCACGGCCGGGGAGATCGTCATGTTCGACCGCTCCTGGTACAACCGGGCCAACGTGGAGAAAGTCATGGGCTTCTGCACCGATGACGAATACCGCATCTTCATGGGGCAGGCGCCGGTCTTCGAAAAGATGCTGGTGGACGCCGGTATCCACGTGACCAAGTTCTGGTTTTCCGTTACCAGGCAGGAGCAGCGCACCCGTTTCGCCATCCGCCAGATCGATCCCGTCCGCCGCTGGAAGCTCTCGCCCATGGACCTTGCGTCATTGGACCGCTGGGAAGAGTACACCGACGCCAAGGAACAGACATTCCTGCACACGGACTCGGACCACGCACCGTGGATCACCATCAAATCCAACGACAAGAAGCGCGCCCGCATCAACGCCATGCGCTATTTCCTCAACCAGTTCGAGTATGAGGACAAGGACACCTCGGTGGTCTACGACGCCGATCCGCTGATCCTCCGCCGTGGCCGCGACGCAGTAGGCGACTAACCTCGGGCCTTTTTCCGGAAGTTGGTTACATTCTTCCTACGGCCGGACATTAACGGGGTATGAGCTTGCAAATGGAGCAGGGGGATCGTGTGGAGCCAGCCAGGCAGAAGCATTTCCTGGCGGCACACGCGGCGTGCCACGACAAGGTGTACCGCTATTTCCGGCGTCGAACCGACGGTGCGTCGACGGCGGAGGACCTCACCGCCGACGTTTTCCGGATCGCGTGGGAAAAGTCCCGTCAGGACCAGGAACTCTCAGTCCTCGTGGTGTTCGGAATTGCCCGGAACGTCCTCCGCAACCACTACCGTTCAGCCGTTCGCTCCCACAACCTCACGCAGCAACTGGAGCGGCAGCGAACCCACGAGCTGGGGACGGACGACGGCGAGGTGAGGGAAGCGCTGGACCGGCTCAGACCCGAGGAACGCGAGGTCCTTCTCCTGACGTACTGGGATGGATTCAGTTCTGCCGAGGTTTCCGACCTGCTCGATGTCACGGCAACAGCGGTCAGGATGCGTCTGCACCGGGCGCGGAAAGAGCTCAGCAAACTGCTTCGGACGGACCACACCACGGAGGATCCCCGCAATGCGTAACAACGAAACGTCTACCCTGGACCGCCTGGCTTCTGCCGATCCCGCCTTGACGGTCACAGAGGATGAACTGGCCCGGAGCCGGGAGAAGAGCCTGGCCGTCATGCGCACCGATGCAGAGCAGCTTTCTGTCGGGGGCTTCGTAGAAGATCTCCACCGACGCTCGCCCAAGGGACGCCGCCTCCGGGTGCTGGCCGGTGCAGGGTTGGCGGCCGCGGCAGCAGCAGTTGTTGTGGGTGTGGTCCTGACGTCCTCCATGCCGGCTCCCCCCAACGAGCAAGCTGCGCCGGCTGCAACGGAACCCGTCACTGTTCAGGAGGACGCGTCGAACCCGCCAGGCCTTTCGCCCCTGCCGGAGATTACGGGGCTCAAAGATGCGACGGGGAACGCCAGGATTATTACCGGTGGCAACGGCAATAAGGCGGCTGTTTCCACGGACGAAGACGTAAACGTCTTCATGGAAGCGCTCGCCACGGGAACCTTGGGACTGAGCAGCGGCGGCTGCATAGTCAGCAACCCAGGGGACGGAAAATTCCATGGACTGATCTTCCCCTTCGGAACCAAAGTCACTAACGAGGGGGTTGTGCTGCCGGACGGCGTGGCGTTCAACATCGGCGATGAATTCTCGTTCGGCGGTGGCGGCACTCCCGAGGGCCTGCCGCCCAACGAGTGCCTTCCATCAGGCGGCGGTTTCCTGGTTCAGTCCTGGCGCGAGGCCCCGGTTTCGACGCAGCCTGAATAACACCAAACCGCGACGTCGGCACTCACCGTGAGTGCCGACGTCGTGCGTTCTATTCGGCGGACTCTTCCTCCACAACCGGGTCCTTCAACAGCAGCGCCGTGCCTTGGAACGGCCCGAGCTGGAGGAAGAAGCTGCACAGATCATCCACCTGGCCGACGTCCTCGCCGCTGAACAGGTCATGCACGGCAGCTCCCGGAACGAGGTGTGAGGACTGGATGCTGCCGGCGATGTCCTGGTCCGAGAAGTTCAGCACGGTGACCTGGAGTGCTCCGTCGGCGAGCTGGTTGACCAACACCAGAAGCCCCCGGTTGGAGACCTCGGGCACGTCCAGCAAGGTGCTGGTGGCGATGCCCGACTCCTCCCGCACTGTGAGGATCTGCTGGAGCCGGCGCGCGTAGGAGCTTGGATCGTTGAGCTGCTCAGGCAACGAGCCGTAGAGGCTGCGGGCCCGGGCCATGCCTGCCAGCGAGGTCTTCGCTTCGGGGCTGGTTCCCATGAGGTCGTGGGCGCCGCGGTTGATCCAGCGGGTGTCGCCCTGCGACGTCAGCTCCTTGACGGTCTCGCGGTCCAGGGCCGTGATACCGGTGAGGTCCCAGCCGGAGAGCGCGAAGACGCCCGGCTGCAGCGCGTTGTACATGGACAACAGCACGTGGGCATCCCGCACCTGGGCCTCCTGCTCGGTGGTGATGGCGTCCTGGTCCGTGATACCCAGCGCGGCCGTGATGAAGCTGACCGTGGTGCAGGCGATGCCGTTTGTGGTGAAGAGTGCGTTGTACGGGCCGTTCGCGCCCGTGAGGCGTTCCCGCAGGGTTTCCTGCACCTTCTCGGCAACTTCGGCACCGGTCAGTTCTTCGCCGCCCAGCTCAAAAATGTCGTCCCTGTGGCCGGCTGCGAAGTGCAGCAACTCGTAGGTGAGCTCGTCGTGGTTCTGGAGGGCATGGACCAGGGAAGCCTGGTCCACCCCGATCTCCATGGACAGGCGCAGGGTCAGGCGCAGGAATTCGGTATCTCCGGTGACGAAGGCGTAGTGGTACGCGGGCCGGGTGATGAAATCGTACGAGAGGTCGGGCCCGGACTCCGACTGGGCTTTGATGTCATCAATGGTGAGGTTCAGTTCCTGGAAGGAGAACCCGCCCACTTTACGGATCATGGACCCGATCAGCTGGTTTGCGGCCTCAGACAACGGGTGGCCCTCCGACCAACCCGGCTCCTCCTCCGCACTCTTTTCGACGCCCAGGAATCCGTTGGCATCGAGCCTCAGTGCGCCCGTGCCAAGGTCCAGCAGCGAGTGCAGGGCATCGCCGACAACCAGGCGCATGCCGGCGAAGGTTGGGTCCAGCCAGTTGATGGAAGGCTGTCCGGACTTGAAGTAGTGGAGGTAGACCCAGCGGCGGGTCTTTCCGGTGGTGTCGATGATTGGCTTGGTGGCGCTCCAGTTGGTTTCCTTCACGCCGGGTTCATAGAAAATGACCCGCTGCAGCCGCCCGATGATGTAGCCCGCCTTCTGCAGGGCTTCCTCGGCAGCCGGGCTGATGTTCACCGAATCCGCGCCCTCGGGGACGTCCGGCAACAGGTGCCAGTCTTCCTCGGGGATGTCCACCATGTGGTAGATCCCCGGGTAGTCGCGGAAGTTCATCTCAGCCAGCCGGAAGTCGGCACCCTTGCCGGTGTGCCCCGGGACGATGTCGTCAATGATGGTTCCGCCGTGCTGGTTGGCGACCTCGCACATTTGGCGGAACTCTTCTTCGGTGCCGAACGCGGGATCGATCGCCATGGAGATGCGGTCAAAGTGCCCGTCCACGCTGGGAGTCTGAGACCATCCGCGGATGCCGCCGGCCAGCTTCACCGGGCCTGTGTGCAAACCGCGGATGCCGATCTTGCTGAACGCATCCCAAAGCTCGGGATCACCCAGCGCCGAGAGGAAGGACTGGCCATCCTTGGTGATGAAGGACAACGGGTAGGCCGTGAACCAGACAGGTGCGCGCTCCACGGCAGCGCGGGGGTTGGGCCTGGCATAGGAGTTCTGCCACATGCTCGCCTGGCCGGAAAGCTGCCGGGCCATGGTGTTGGCGTCCCCCAGCATGGACTGGTTCCGGAGCCAATCCACATAGGTGGAGTTCAGGCCGTCGAATTCAAGGGAAGGGCGGGCCGCGAAAAATTGCCGCCTGCGGGCAATGGGCCTCAGCGCCTTGGGGCGGGCCGGGTAGAACTGCTCGTCGAAAGTGATTTCCGCCGGTTCGCTCACGCTTTCATCGGGCGTTTCCTGTGGCGTTTCCTCCGAATTTTCTTCCGGAGTTCCGCTGGTTTCTGACACGCTCTCGCTGACTGCAGGCTCCCGCACAGTTTTCTCCTTTACGTGGTCGCCGCGTCAACGCCGACCGTCCGAGGGGGTCGTTCAAGAGGTCACGTACCCGGGCTGCCCCGGACTATTCATGCTAGTCACGTTGGCCTGCGGTTTGTCGAACCCGCGAACAAGTAAGTCTCGTTATTATTCAGCGGCTTGACGTTCAGTGCTTGGAGGCCAACTGCAAAGAAGCCCGACGTCGGCACCCGGGTGAGTGCCGACGTCGGGCTTCACAGGGTGCTTTTGCTGTTCTTTAGAAGGACCGCCACTCCACGGGAGCCGTGACTGCGTTCGGCCCTACCGAGAGGCCCTCACCTGCCAGTACCGTGGCTCGTGGAGATCGGAGAACAATGAAAATCGTGGTGATCGGCGGCAGCGGCCATATCGGGTCCTTCCTTGTACCCAGGCTCGTGCGGGCCGGGCATGAAGTCATCAACATCAGCCGCGGGACCGGCACTTCCTATGTTGCTGCGCCTGAATGGCAGCAGGTCCGCCAGGTAACCGCGGACCGGGAGCAGGAGGACCGGGAGGGCAGCTTTGGCGACCGGGTAGCGCAACTGGGTGCCGACGTCGTGGTTGACCTCATCTGCTTCACGCCCGAATCTGCCAGCGCTCTGGTTGGACGCCTGCGCGGCGGGACCGGCCATCTGCTGCATTGCGGCTCCATTTGGCGCTACGGCATCAGCCTGAAGTTGCCCCTTGTTGAAGGCGCGGACTCCGCTGCAGAGCCCCTGGATGAGTATGGGATCCGGAAGCGAGACATTGCCCGCATGCTCAAGGAAGAGACGGCAGCGGGCGGGTTGGCCACCACGTCGATTCATCCCGGCCACATCGTGGGTCCCGGATGGCAGCCGATCGGGCCGTTGGGGAACCTGGACCCGGGAGTGTGGAAGACGATTGCCGCAGGGCACGCACTCCAGGTTCCGGGGAACGGCACCGAGTTGATGCATCATGTCCATGCCGACGACGTCGCTCAGGCCTTCGAGAAAGCCATCCTGAACTGGGAATCGGCTGCCGGGGAAGATTTCAACATTGTTGCCCCCACCGCGTTGACGGTTCGGGGTTACGTGGGCATGGCGGCATCGTGGTTTGGCCAGGAGCCTCGTATGGAAACGGTGGGCTGGGAGGAGTTCCGCCGGAGCACCACTGCGGAAGCTGCCGATATCAGCTGGGCCCACCTGTCCCGCAACCACTGCGTGAGCATCCAGAAGGCTGTATCGATGATCGGGTACGCGCCGCGCTACGAACCCGAGGAGGCAGTCCTGGAATCCCTGCAGTGGCTTATCGCCCACGGCCAGCTCGACGTACCGAAACTGCGGGCCTAAGCCTGTACAACTGCCACCCGAAGTCCCAAGCTTAAGGGGCCACAGGGGGGAGCTTCATGGACACAGCGCCGAACAAGGACGCCACGGACAGCAGGCTCGACCACGGGTTCTTCGTCCTCGGTGGAGCCGCCACGGTATGGCTGGCATTCCTGTTGGTGGGCGAAAGCTTCCATCTGGGGTGGGGCCAACTGTGGTTCTCCCTCGTATTTTGGGCATTCCTTGCCTACCTGCTGTTGCCGCGGCTGCACCGGATCCTGACCACCATTTACGTTCCCGGGTATTTCATTGGCCGCGCCCGGACCAGCGACGGGCTGCTGGGTGACCCCGTCAACGTCGCGTTGCTGGGGGCCGAACCCCAAGTCCATGCGATCATGAGGTCCGCCGGGTGGACCCTGGCCGACGACGTCACCTTCGCCAGCAGCCGGCGCATCGTCAGTTCCACCATCTTCCGGCAGAGCTATACCGAGGCTCCGGTCAGCCCGTTGTATCTCTTCGACCGGCAGCAGGACTTTGCCTACCAGCAAGAGGTCAACAACACCCCCGGCAAACGCCACCACGTCCGCTTTTGGCGATGCCCTGAAGGGTGGCTCCTCCCAGGCGGACACCAGGTGGACTGGCTCGCCGCCGGAACATACGACCGCAGTGTCGGCTTCTCGCTCTTCACCTTGCAGATCACGCACAAAATCGAGCAGAACACGGACGTGGAGCGGGACCACATCGTTTCCACCGTGTCGGCTGCCGAAGCCAGTGTCTCCGTGCACGTCATCAAGGACTTTTCCACCGGCTACCACACGCGCAACGGCGGCGGTGATTCCATTTCAACCGACGGCGACCTGCCCATTGTCGATGCCCGCAGCGTCTCCGTCCCCGCCGACCAACCACCCAGCCGGACCGACAGCCGTGACCGGCGTCCGGCACCCATCGTGACCGGTGCGGTCCTGGTTGCCATCCGGGCCATAGCCGCTTTTACGTTGGCGATGACCCTGCTGACGTCAGGCGGCGACATTGGCCTTGAAGATGTCGTCCTGGATGCGGAGACCACGACGTCGGTAATCGTCACCATGGCGGTCATCGTCCTGCTGTTCGGACTTGGCGAGGTTTTCCTGGCCTGGCGGATCTTCCTTGGCAGCAATGGGGCCCGGGTGATCGCCATGGCTTTGAGCTCCATCTCGATCCTGGTGCAGGCCGTCGACTATTCCACCGGCACTGCCAACCTCACCCTGGAAGCCGGCCTCTCCGGCCTGGCCTCGGACATCCTCGTCCTCTTGGCGTTGTCCAGCCAGCGGGCCAGGGTCTATGCCAAGCGGCAGCGCGTCCCGGCCGTTCCGGCTTCCGTAGTGGTTCGGCGTGTGCCTTCCTGACCTTCTTTGAGTGTTGGTTCGGCCTGACACGCCTTCCTTTGCGGCGTGTCGAGGTGGTTTCGGACCCAAAGTGGGTGGTGACGACGCGTGGCAGCCCCGCCGTTTCCTGCCCGATAGGGTTAATCCGTTCCCAGCCAGCCTGCGTCACCAGCCGGGCCTCCAGAGTTACGGATTGAGGAAAACGGTGTGGACGGAGTCCTTCAAGGTTTCTTTGTGGTCAGCGTGGTGCTGCTCATTGGCTACATCCTTGGCAGGACCAAGGCACTGGGTCCCGAGGGCAGCAAGGTTCTCTCGACGCTGACTTTCATGGTGGGGCTGCCCTGCCTGATGTTTTCGGCGATTGCCTCGCGCCATATTTCAGATGTCCTCAGTGCCACGGGCCTGATTTCGGTGGTCACCGCGGTGGCGGTCATGCTCGTGTTTACCGTGGCTGGCCTCATTGGCCGCTGGGGTGTCCGGCGGACCACTATCGGCGCGCTGTCCGTAGGAATCGTGAACTCCACCAATTTGGGGGTGCCGTTGTCCTTGTATATCCTCGGCAGCGCCACGTACGTCACGCCCATCATGCTGTTTCAGCTGGCCATCGTGACACCCATCGCCTTGACCATCCTCGACCTCACAGATCCCGCGGGCAAACATGTCTCCGTCTGGCGCGTGCTGTCCATCCCGTTCCGCAACCCTGTCACCGTGGCAGCAATTCTCGGGGTGGGCGTGAGCGCTTTGGGCATCGAAGTGCCCTCGCTCATCCTCGACCCCCTGGCGCTTGTAGCCCAGTTGGCTGTGCCGCTGATGTTGATCATCTTCGGCATGTCCCTGCACGGGCTCTCCGTCCGGCCCGGCATCGGCGATCGGGCGCCCACCACTGTGGCCGTGATCCTCAAATCTGCTGTTCAGCCAGCGCTTGCCTGGATCCTGGCGGCATTCATGTTCCATCTGGACCCGTTCAGCACGTTCGTGGTCACCGCCTGCGCCATCCTTCCCACCGGCCAAAACGTGGTGCTCTACGCGGTCCGGTACGGCGTGGGCCAGGGCATTGCCCAATCCACGGCGGTGTTCACCAGCATCCTGGCCGTGCCGCTGCTTCTTGGGGCAGCGTGGCTGTTCGGCTGAGCCGTTGTGATTTCCCATCCGCGTTGGAGTCGGCGCTCACGCCGTGGAAGTTCCGTCTTCAAAAGTAGGCGGTCCCGTCGCCACCCACTTTGAATCGGCTGAAGGCTGGACACGCCGGTGCATGCGGCGTGTTGCCGTTCTCGGAGATCCAAAGCGGGTGGCGACGGTACGCGGCACGAGGCCAGCCACCCGTTGAAGGCCGCCCCCATAAGGCTCGACGACGGCACTCACCATTAGCGCCGCCGTCGTCCCGTCAGCGTGGGATGTGGAAGAGCGTCCGGCTGGAGGGGAGGGGATGTGGAAGAGCGTCCGGCTGGAGGGGAGGGGATGTGAGAGAAGGTTGCTTAAACAAAAGAGCTCCGGAGTGCGTTATTGGGGGATACGCACTCCGGAGCGGTCTTTGAGCAGGGGCTTTCGCTACCCTGCAGTAATCACTCTACGTCGCCCGCAACCCCTTCGCCACCACCTCGAATAACTACTTTCGCTTTAGTTTCCATGGGGAGCTTCCGGCCGCTTTTTCTGGGGCACAATCAGCACCGGCCGGCGTTGGTGATGGCTCAACCAAGCGGCCACGGAGCCGTTGAGGGCCTCGGAAATCCGGTGGCCAAACCCGGGTTCGGGTGTTCCCACGATGATCATGGAAGCGTTGATATCAGCGGCAAGCCTGCCCAGTGCCCGTGCAGGATCTCCCGCCAGCAGACGCAACGTCCACTCGGCGGTGCCGCCGTCCATCGCTTCCGCGATCGCTTTGCCGAGGTCACCCCGGACGGCTTCGACGTCGGCGTTGTCCTTCTCAGGGTGCAGCGACATCCGGTGTGTCTCCCGCGAGGGGTCCCACTCAACGAGGTAGCTGGCCTCGTCCACATAGGCGCACACCAACGGCACGCCGAGCCGCTCGGCCAACGTCCGGGCGGTCTGCAGGACCTCCACGTGCTGGTCCGGAAGAACCCCCACCACCAGGGGAATCGGTCCGCTGAAATCTTCCACAGCCATACCCTTATTGTTGCGCCGGGGTGCCCCAATGAACAGGTTGTTCAGAGGCGTAGGGGCATCAGGTTTCCGTCGGCTTGTTCCACGTCAGTCGCACCTTGAAGTTCGATGCCGTACTGGCCGAAGCGATGAACGCACCCGCCTCGGCATGGAGGTCTATCCCGAATTCCACGCTTACCTCATCAGGACGGTTTTCCAGGCTCAGAAGCTCATCGATCACCCCTTGGACCGCTGGGCGCACGTGGGCCAGCGCGCGCTCAAAGGTCTGCTGGGCCCGGGCAAAGACCCCCGAATGGTCCCCGGCGTGATCCCCGCCCCTTGTCACCAGGCTCCCCGCGGCGTTCGCGACCTCCACAACTACCGTGCCGCCGTCGTCGGTAGTGAATTCAACCAACCTGCTCATGTTCCTGTCCCTTCTCCGCTGCGGCAAGGCGGCGGGCCGCCACCACCAGTCCGACCCCCGCCGCACAAACAACCACAAGCTGAATCAACACAAAGTACGCATGCGTCCGGTACCAGGACTCAAGGAAGACTCCCTTGTCCTGCACCCAGACCAGCGGGACTGTCACCGTGGGCCACATGAGCAGCCATCCGAACGGCTTGGAGGTGCCGGACCTCAAGGCCAGGAGTCCCGCCCACGCGCCCAGGCCCGCATGCACAAAGCTGGCAACGACGGCGGTGGCGTCCACCGTTTCGTTGAGCCCGGAAAGCCCAAAAACAGCCCCGGAAACCACCACGCCCACCATCGCCACCCTGCCGGCGGCGGTGCGGTCGGGAAGTCCCGCCACGGCCAACAGCACGTACCCCAGGGGTGCCACCAGGCCGTAGACGACGCGGAGGGACCCATCGCCCCCGCTCTCGTACCAATAGTTGTCGTCCAGCCAGAGGAAGTAGACCGCGAAGCATGCGCCCAGGCCGCCGGCCACCACCAGTGCGACACCTCCCCACAACAGCGGCATCCACCGGGGTGTGGTCAGCCCGTCTCCGGGGACCCCCGCGGAAGGGCCCGGTGTCGGGGCGCCGGTTGTCGACGGTTCGCCTCTTGAAACGCCGGCGTTCGACGGCGGGATGGCAGCGGGTGCCTCGGCCGCAGTGGTGGATGTGGCTGAGTGCATTGTGGCTGGGGGTGCGCCGGCCTTGCCCGCGGTGGTGGATGTGGCTGGGGTCGGTGCGGCTGGAGCTGTTGTCCGGCCGGGGTCTTTCAACGGGCGACGGGGTTGGCCCTGGTCCGTCGAGGGCGGGGTGAATGCCGCCATTTTCCGTGCCGGCCGAACCGGGGGATCGGCTGCCGTGTACGAGCCCTCCGGCTTCCTTTCCCCGGACACCGCATCCATCCCGGTCCCGGCCACCGCAACGTTCGAAGGGTCCGTGGGCCTGGTTTTCTCCAATTCCTCCCGGGCTGCCGTTGCGAGCCCGTCCGGATCTGCGGCGAGCGGATCCACGGTAGCCAGCTCTGCTGAAACGTCCAGCACCGCCTGCCAGGAGCCGAGGGAGGAATGGTATCGGAGCTCACCTTGCAGGTCCGAGATTCGTTGGCGGCGCTCGCAGTCCTGCCGTCGGGAGGCGGCGTCAGGGAATGCGGGGTGGTCCTGGACCGCTGCGAAGCCATCTGCTGCGGCCAGCCAATCTTCGGTCTCCTCGGCCTCCAGTGCTTCGCGATAAGTGCGCTCCAGTTCCAGTCTTTGCCTCGCGTTGTCTCTCAGGGTTGTCGCGTCAAGGTACCCGGGCTCCAGCGTCAGGAGGTCTTCGAACAGTTCCACGGCCTGTTCCAGTCGGCGGGCCCGCAACTCGGCGGAAGCTTGGACGTACAGCGCCCTCAGTTGCGCACGTTTCATGGCCTGCTCTTGGGCGGCCCGCGGTTGGGCCACTCGATTGGCATTGGCCTGCCCGGCATTGGCCTGCGGCGAGTTGGCGCCGGGCTGTGTGCCTTGCCCGGGGGTGCCCGGAACCTGCGGAGTCGTCAACTGCGCTGTTTGGGTCGGTAAACGGGGGTCCTGTACCGGGTCGGGCGATGACGCCGTTGAACCTTTGTCGGTTGGTACCGCAGCTTGACCGCCCGGGGTGCTGGTCGCCGTCGAACCTGTGTTGGTTGGTACCGCAGCTTGACCGCCGGAGGTGTTGGTCGCCGTCGAACCTGCGTCCGCTGGTGCCGCAGCTTGGCCGCCCGGGGTGCTGGCCGCCGTCGAACCTGCGTCCGTTGGTGCCGCAGCTTGGCCGCCCGGGGTGCTGGTCGCCGTCGAACTTTCAACGGACGCCCCGCTTCCAACCCGCGCCGTGCCTTCAACTGCCACCGGAGTGCGCGGTGTTCCTTTCAACGTGAACAGTTGAGTGGTGCCGCCGCGGACGTAGAGGGCCGGGGTGACCCATTCGAGCGTTCCGTCGGGGCTGGCCATGACTGAGATCCTGCCGACGCGCGCCGCCTCATCCACGGTGCGGCCGTTGGCGATCGCGGCGTAGAAGCCGTGGGCGAAGGCGATGGCGGCGTAGTCGCTGATGGCGAATTGCATTGCAGCGACGGCGCCAATGCCGCTCCTGACCAAGGCGGACGCCGTACCTGAGAAAAGGTCTGATTGGCCCATTTCCCCGGATGAGCAGGAGTTCAGCACCACCAACCTCGGGCGTGGCGCGGCGACGCTGAGCAGGGCCATCAACCTGACGGCGCGGACCATGGCGGCCCTGCCGTCGGGACCCACCAGGGCTATCCTGCCTTCGTCGGTTCGGGAGTCGTAGTCGCCGTGGCCCACAAAATGGACCACATGCCAAGGCCCGGCCAACAGCAAGGACTGCACATCATCCCAAGTCCCCGTTTTCGCCCAGACCAGCTCCACCCGGCCTTCGGCAACGGGGCCAGCCAACGCACGGGCCAAGTGTTCTTTCTCGGCAGCGACATCCAAGGAGGGCAGGTCCCGCGGCGAGGCAACAATTCCCAGGATGCGCAGAGCGGGCTCCACATCCAAGGGGTTCAAGTTGTAGTCCGGTGCGGGGATGTGGCGGAGGAGGGGCTCGGTCTGGCAGAGGTAGGTTTCAGTTTCGGGGTCGAACAAGGTCTCCCAGGGCATGGTGGCCAGTTCCGGCGCCGACAACCTTAGAACCACCCTGAGCTGCTGGCCGGCGTGCTGCGCGGCGCCCAGGCTGGCACGGTAGGTACCGTAAACCTCGCGGGTGAACAGAGCCTGGAATAACTGTTGTCCCACTTCCCGGACGGCCATTTCAGCCACGGGCATGGTCCTTCGCGCAGCCACGGCAGAGGCCAGGACCGTGGCTTCAAGTTGGGGGAGCCGTTCCAGGATGCCATCCACATCCAGGGTGAACGTGCCCGAAGCGTGGCCTCCCGCCGGTGCACGGACCACGTGCACCGCATATTCGCCGCGTCCAGAGCCGGCATCAATCTCCAGCTCCATGTCACAGTCCATGGCGGATCCCTTGTGTGACGGGAGTCCGGCCCAACGAAGCGTACGCCGGGAATTCCCCTAGGAACAGAGTGGCCCTAAGCGGGGCCCGCCACAAGGGCCGGACCCTTGTAGACACCCCCGCCCCGGCCTACGGTTAATCCGTGCCCGCGGCGTACTTGAACCCACGGCACATCCGAAAGAAGGCGGTCCGCGATGGAAATTTTCATGTGGTGGCTCGATCTGCACCTGGACAGCAAAGAATGGTTGCGGGAAAACCTGCGCGTCGATGAGCTTCCCCTGCCCGTACTGCAGCATATTGCCGAAGCCGGGGGACCCCATCCGGACAAGGTCAGCGGTGTGCTGACGGAGGCGGACTGGGACTTCATTGAGACACAGTCGGAGTTTGTGGACTGACGCTGCGTGGCCCGCGACGCCGGTCAGGCGGGGCCTGGCTCGCGACGCCGGACTGACGCTGCGTGGCCCGCGACGCCGGTCTGACGCGGCCTGGCCCCGCGACGCCGGTCAGACGGTGCCAGGCCCCGCGGCGCCGGTCTGACGCGGCCTTGCCCGCGACGCCGGTCAGGCGGCGGGCGTCCACCCCAGGGCCGGCCCGAGTTTCTCCGCGATGTCGGTGAGGATCTGCACATAGTCCTCGTGCTCGAAGCTGAAGGGCAGCGCGAATGCCACCTCGTCCACCTCTTGGAAACCTTGGTGGGCGTAGAGTTGCCCGGCGATCTCCTCGCTGGTTCCGATAATGTCCTGGGCGAACATCATGCCCTTCGGTCCCTGGGGCGCACGGGTACGTGGGGTCCGTTGGTCCACATACCGCTGGTATTTCTGCCGCTGGTCCGGTGAGGCCGAGTCTGTGGGAATCACCACCAGGCCTTGGGAGACGCGGGCAGGATGGCCTGCTTGGGCTGCGGCTTCGCGATAGGCGCGGATCTGGGACTGCTGGACCCCGGCAAAGTCCGGTTCCTGGTCCTTGTCCGGGAAGATCACGCTGCTGGAGAGCAGGTTGAAGCCGTTTTCCCCGGCCCACACCGCCGATTTCATGCTCGCAGCCCCGTACCAAAGCCGCGCACGCAGGCCCGGTGAATGTGGTTCCACGCGGTGCGAAAATTCCTCCACCACGCCTTGTTTACCGGAAAATTCCCGGATTTTCTCCCCGGCGACCAGACGGGCAAGCCGGTTCACACGGGCGTAGCTGAAATCCTCTACATCGGCCGTGTCCGGGTAGAGCTCATGCTTCACGGTGTCGTAATTCATGGGTTCCCCCACGCTCAGCCCCGGGTTGATGCGTCCACCAGAGAGAAGGTCCACGGTGGCCAGGTCTTCGGCCAGGCGCAAAGGGTTTTCCCAACCCAGCGGCGTCACGGCAGTTCCCAGCTCAATCCTTGAGGTGCGCTGGCTTGCTGCTGCCATGACCGCAACGGGCGAGGAAATCCCGAACTGCAGATGCCGGTGCCGGAGCCATGCGCTGTCGAAACCCAGCCGTTCCCCAAGCTCGATGATCTCCAAGGTGGACCGGTGCCCTGCGGCCGGATCCGCGGGATCGAACAGGCCGATGGTGAGGAAACCAAGTTTGCGCAGGGGATGTTCGGGAGTGGGCATTGGCTTCCTTCACGGTTGGGCGGCGGCTACTGCCCAGAATAGGCTCCGGTACCAGGCACGACGTCGGGACGTTACCTTTTGTGATGCCGATGCTGGTGCTGGCGCCGTTCCTGGTGCCGGTGCTGGTGCTGGTGCCGGCGCCGTTGAAGGACTTTGGTGCCGGGCGGAGGCTATGCGGCGATGGCGCTGGGGCGGGTGGCCGCGACAATGACCTGGGCGGCGGTGTCCGGGCCAAGGGAGGAGGTCCTTTGAGCCTGTTCCTGAACCTGTGCCTGGTGAGCCTCGCGCTCCTGCCGTTCCTTTGCCCGCATCCGGAGCAGCGAAACTGCTGAGATCAGGAACCAGGCCACGTTGGTCACTACGGAAGGCCATGCACCGTGGAGCGTCCCATTGATGATGAAAGCGCACGAACCAAGGAGGTTGACGGTTTGGAAGGTAGCGCCTGCCTGCAACCAACCCATGGACACTGACAAGTAGCCGCCGAGCATTGCCACTGCGCCGGCCCAGCCGGTGATTTCGAACAGCAGTTCCATGGGATTTCCTTTCGGGATTTGGGCACCCCGGAAGGCGCCGGTGGGCGGCGTCTGATCCGGAGTGGAGGCTTGATTAGCTGATCGGTATTTCGAGGCTGAATCGTGCTTTTGAGTCAATATTGGGCGAGGATTGCCTTTAGATCAATTGCAATCTTCTGAAGACGGAGTTTAGGAGCGCTTAACATGGATGTGGACCCCCGCAGACTCCTGGTCCTTCTTGCTGTCGCCCGTACCGGAGGCGTCCTCGCAGCTGCCGATGAACTGCGCATTACGCCCTCCGCGGTGTCCCAGCAGCTAAGCAAACTTGAGGCCGAGGCAGGGCAGTCGCTGCTCCTTCGAACCCCCAAAGGGTCAGTGCTCACACCCGCGGGCCTGGCCATGGCAGAGGCGGGGGAAGAGATAGAGCGTGCGCTCAACGTCGCAAGGGCCCGGATGCAGAGCGAAGTGAATATCGCAGGCGTTGTACGGGTGGGCGGCTTCACCAGCTTCATGCGCACAGTAGTGATCCCGCGCCTTCCGGAATGGCGGAGCCAATACCCCCAACTGCAGATCCAGATCGTGGAGGACAGCTTCCCTGCGGTGATGAGGCTGATTCGCCAGCGCCAGCTCGATGCCGTGGTGATCGAACAGGACTCGACGGCGGCAGAGCAGCATCCGATGGCCGCCGGAATGGTCCAGGAGCCCTTGATGGATGAGCCGTGGAAACTTGTGGTGCCCGCAGGCAGCCTGCTGGGCACGGATAACATCGATCTCAGCCGCTTGCACTTGCCCTGGCTGGGAGTGGAGTCATCAGCAGCCAATACCGCAGTGCTCGGACGCCTCCGGCACTCCACGGGGGCACGGATTGAGACTGTTCATCAGTACCACGACACCCTGACGGCGCTGGCACTCGTCGCTGCCGGTGAGGGGGTGGCCATTGTGCCCACCCTTGCGCTCACGGGAGTGGTCCACGACCATGTGGACATCCTGGACGTTCCTGGTTTGGGCACCCGGCACATCGCCCTGCGACGCTTCGATCGCCGTCGGGCAGCGAGCCTGCCCGTGGACACGGTGGCCCGGCTTCTGCGGGAATCCGCAGCTGCCTTCGACACCCGCTCCGGCTCTTGACCTGTCCCGCCGCCACCGACGGAACAGGCCAGGAGCGGCCCGGCTAGTTCAGCGCCGGAGTGTCGGTCGGGATCACGCCGGAGCCGTAAAGATCCGAGGCAAGATCCTGCAGTGCCCGCAAGGCCACGCGCTGGGTGAACGGACCGTAGGACACCCGGGCCACACCGAGTTCCTGGAGTTCTGCAGCCGGAAGGGCTCCCGGGGCGCCGATCACCGAAAGCTTGCCGTGGCCGAGGCCTTCAACCAGCGGCTCGATGACCTCACGGGTCATGGCGCCGGGCACGAAGACCAGGGCAGCACCGGCGTCGAGGAAAGCGCGGCCGCGGGCGATGGCATCCTGGATGCTCTCTTCAATGGGGCGGTCGCCGCCCCGCACAATGGCATCGGTGCGCGCATTGAGCTGGAATGCGATTCCTTCATCTGCGGCAGCCGAGATGATTGCCTGGACGCGGGCAACGGCTTCGTCGAAGGGACGGAGTCGGTCTTCGACGTTTGCACCGACCACGCCAATCGCAATCGCCCGGCGGATGGTCTCGGCCGGGTTGTCGTAGCCATCGTCCAGGTCTGCGCTGACAGGGTGATCCACGGCGTCGACAATCCGCTTTACTCCATCCAGCGCGACGTCCAAAGGCATGGTTCCGTCGGCATATCCGAAGGACGCAGCAATGGAATGTCCTGCCGTCGCAATCGCCTGCGTCCCAGGAAGCTCTGCGATGGTCCGGGCGCTGATGGCGTCCCACACGTTCACCACGCTCAGGATTTCGGGGGCCTCGTGCAGGGCTTTCAGCTTTTGTGCGCGTGCATTGGTGTTTGCTTCAGTCATCGTCGCTCTCCGTTAATGTTTGTCCTCCGTGATTCACGGGTGGGGACCACTCTCACTTGCCACCAACAGCCTAGGCATAAGGCCACGCCAGGCGATACCAACCTATGTGAACTTACGACGGCGGACGGCTGGCTTCGGGCGCGGGTTCCGTTCCCGCAGCTCCCACCACCCGGTTCCGCCCCTGCGCCTTCGCGCTGTAGAGGGCGGCGTCGGCCACGTTGATCATGAAGGAAAGGTCCTGGACGTCGGTTCCCGTGGAGGTCACGCCATAGCTCACTGTCGGGAAGGGCAACCCGTCCGGACCCCTCATGGACTGCAGGTGGTCACTGATTTCGGAGGCGATTGCCTCGGCCCTCTGTTGGGAGGCGCCGGGCAGGAAGAGGATAAACTCCTCCCCTCCATACCGCCCTACGAGGTCTGTTGACCTGACCGAGGCGGTGCAGGCTGCAGCGAAGGCGCGGAGGGCTGCGTCTCCGGCTGAATGCCCATGCTCGTCATTGATTGCCTTGAAGTGGTCCAGGTCGGCGAGGATCAAAGCTGCCCCCCGGCCGGACGGCCGGGCGAGGGACCGGGCTGCCAGGTCCAGGAACGCGCCCCTGTTGAGCAGGCCCGTCAGGTGGTCACGCTCGGCACGTTCCCGGAGGCGTTTGATCAGCTGCTTGTTGCTGAGCGTATTCATGGTGGAGGACACGGACACCAGGAGCATCAAATGCATGAGGGCCGCCGGCGCGTAACCAAAGAAGTCAAGGAACACCGCGCTGTTGGGCCCGGCTGCCACAAAGGTGATGCCGCGGGACAAGTAGTACAAGGCAGTCAGCGCGGCAATCAAGGACAGGAACGTGGTGATCCGCGAGCGTCCGGGCCTCGCGAACCACAGTTCCACGGCGGCCAGGCTGATTCCCAGCGTAGTCAGGCTGAGGTACGTCAAGCCGCCCGACCATACTCCGGATCCCGGGTCATCCAATGCCGAGGCAAGTCCGCTGAGCAGGGGAGCCGGTACCAGGAGCCACGGGGTGGCGCGGCGGTCCCTTAAGGTACGGGCTCCCGCCCAGAGGCAGAAGGTACCGGCAACAACCAGGGCCTTGCCCAGCGGGTTTGCCCAGAATTGCGAGGCCGTCCCGTTCAGGAGGAAGGCGGCGTTGCCAACAAAGAACAGGCATAAGGCAACCCGCCACCACCCGGCGTATGCCGAGTGTCTCCGCTGGGACGACACACAGGAAATGACGATCAGGGCCAGGGTGACCAGGCCGAGGACCATCCTTACGGAGAAGGGGTCCAGGACTATTGCTCCCTCTTGCAGTGCTGCTGCAACCATGGCGCGGCCCCGCTAACGCGCTGGGACCGCAGAGTTCCCTTGTGACGGCTTCATGGCTCCCTGACCTCGCAAAACATCTGTTCCCCCAACAACGTTGTTCCGGCCTCGTGACCGCAAAACCACAGTCAAGCACGTTTTCTCCCGCGCCGGGGGACAACGGTGGTTCTGGCTCCAGAAAAGTTTTTTCTATTTCCGCGTCACGATCTGGAGTTTGGCGACACTGTAACCGTTAGGAGTTCTTTGCCCAGAGTTTGAACGCAATGGAAAGTCCGGCCGAATCTGCTGAGGGCATCCCAAAACTGCGACTATCCACATACGCCCGGAAAACCGTTGCCACCCACCCGCACCGATGGTTCGATGGGACTCATGGCAACCGCAGATAACGCAGAGAGTTATGTCCTGGCTATCGGGACCAAAAAGGGCCTGTGGCTGGCAACCAGCCCGGACCGCAAGGATTGGTCCCTCTCCGGCCCGCACTTCCTGATGAGCGAGATACCCAGCATCGGGATAGATACGCGCAACGGCAAAACCCGGATCATGGTGGGAGTCCGTTCCGAGCATTGGGGGCCCACCGTCGCCCACTCCGACGACCTTGGAGCCAGTTGGACCGAGCCGGAGCAAGGCGCCATCAAATTCCCGGAGGGCACGGATGCAGCCCTGGAACGCGTCTGGCAGATCTACCCCGACGCCGAGTCCCGGCCCGGCGTGGTGTGGGCCGGGTGTGAACCGATTTCAGTGTGGAAATCCACCGACGGCGGCGAACACTTCGAGTTGAACCGCGGACTGTGGGACCACCCCCACCGCAGCGAATGGGGTGCCGGTTACGGGGGAGCGGCGGCACACTCGATCGTGGTTGACCCGTCCGGCGAGAAAGTCCACATCGCCATGAGTACGGGCGGGGTGTACAGATCGCTCGACGGCGGGACCTCCTGGGAGCCCCGGAACAAAGGAATCTCGGCCTACTTCATGCCCGATCCCAACCCCGAGTTCGGGCAATGCGTCCACAAGATCGCGGCAGACGCCGCCGTCGAGGGCCGTTTGTACGCTCAAAACCATCACGGCGTGTACCGCTCGGATGACAACGGGGAGAACTGGGAATCGATCGCGGACGGGCTGCCTGCGGATTTTGGCTTCGTCATGCTGACGCACCCGCGGCGCGAAGGAACCGCGTGGGTGATTCCGTTGAAGGCCGATGGCGAACGCATCCCGCCGGACAGCAAGCTCAGCGTCCACCGCACCAATGACGCCGGCAACACGTGGACCGAACTGCACGCCGGGCTCCCGGACCATGAGTACAACGCCGTCCTGCGCGATGCCGCGTCCGTGGACACGGCCGAGCCCGTGGGGGTGTATTTCGGAACCCGCGGAGGTGCCGTCTATGCCAGCGCTGATGAGGGCAGCACCTTCACGGAAGTTGCCTCACACTTGCCGGACGTCCTGTGCGTAAGGGCCGCCGTCGTGGTGGACAACACGGCAGGAGTGGAAGCGCCACTGGCTGCGGCGGAAGCCACAGTGATTGCCGAAGCCGCAGTGATAGTGGAGGCAGCGGCCCAGGAGATTGACCCCACTCCGGGCGATCAAGCCAGCGCGCCGGTGCCGGGTTAGGCCCCGTTGTGGCTGACTTTACGGTCCTGCTGCCTGGTGTCCTGCAGCCCCTCGTCGGCGGACAGTCCTATCTGACTGCGTCCGCCGACGGGGCTGTGACCGTTGGACAATTACTTGATGCGGTGACCGAAGATTATCCGGTGCTGGCCAGGCGTTTGCGTGATGAAACCGGGTCCCTCCGCCGTTTCGTGAATATTTACGTGAACGGTGATGAGGTGCGGCGTCTGAAGGGTCTTGATACGGAGGTCGCTGCCGGACAGGAGGTCCTGATTGTCCAGTCCGTGGCCGGCGGCTAAGCCCGATTTGAAGGCTAAGCGGGATTTGGGGTCAGCCGGTTCAGGCGACGCGCCAAACACTGCATTCGTCGGTATTGATGGCTTTCCTCAACCCTGAGGCGTGGTCCATGATCCAGACGACGCCGATACCCGGCGCGGTCTCCTGAACCAGTCCGCGGCGGATGACCACGTCATCGTAGGCGGGTCCCACGGACAGGCGGGCTTCGATCTCGTCTCCACGGTGGAGCTGGCTGATCGCGCGTATACGTGTTGTGTGAGTTGTGACTTCCTTCAGCATGGTGGCCTCCTGGGCTGGAGCTTGTGCCTGCACTTGCCGGCTATTCCAGTGTGGCCCGGCATTGTTGCCACGGTATTTCGGGCCGGTTAGGGTCCGGTTAGGATTCCGGGTTGGTTGCATTTCAATCGACCCAGCCCTGCCTTCCCGGCGTGGTGGGGCCGCGGCTGTAGCCTGATCTCGGTTCTTGAGACTCACAGGAGCCACAGGCTCCGTCCCCGGGAGATTCAATGGGTGTTTTGCGGCGATCCATCGCGCTGTCCACAGGCTTGATGGTGTTTGCCACCGGCCTGTTTTTCGTTCAGGCCCCTGCAACAGCCGTTCCTGTCCCAGGCCCGGACAATCCGAACGTGAAGTTCATTGAAGGCACGCCACACTCGGATCACACGTTCGAAGAGCCGCCGGTGGGCGGCGCACCCAAGGGACAGTCCGACGTCGACTCCCTCCTCAGCGACGGTGCAGCAGCGATTGGCCCGGGCGGTGACATCCGTGTCCGGCTGGTGACGGCAAAACTCGCGGACAACTCCAACACTGTCTCCATGGCCGACGCCGAAAAGACTGTGGCCGCCACCAGTTCCTACTGGCAGGCGATGACAGCGAACAAGCTCTCCATGACGGTCAACAGCAAGGTTGCCGGGCACCAATCCCAAGCAAAATCGACCGACAGCTACAGCACCATCATCTCCACCATCACCAGCGAGCTGAAGTGGTCGGCGAGCCCGTACACGGCGCTGGTGATCTTCATTCCCACCGCCACGTTGTCCGGAAACGCGCTCGGCGCCGGCTACAGCAGCGGCAGTTACAGCGGCCGCGTCCTGATGCCGCAGATCAGCAACTTCTCCAACAACGTCATGAGCCATGAGTTCGGCCATGTCATCGGCATGATGCACGCTGATGCGCTGCAGTGCACCAGCGGAGCATCGGACGTCGGAGTCAACAGCAACGGCCAGTTCACGGACCCGTCCTGCTACATCCGGGAGTACGGCGATACCACGGACATCATGGGCGCTGCGCAATGGAACTCACCCGTCATCAGCTCCACTTTCTGGGACTACGGCGGACTTGGACGAGGCGATGAAATCCGTGACACCGGAGTGGCCACGGGAGTCAAGAGCTATACGCTTAAGCCCTGGGGAGGAACCGAAGCCCAGCGGGCCCTCAAGTTCACGGACCCCGTCAGCAAGGAGGTCTATTACCTGGAACTTCGGCAGCCGGTTGGCTACGACAGTTACCTTTCAGGCGGCAACAAAGGCGTCAAAATTGTCCAGCGCGGCGGTGCCACGATTGCTTCGTCGCTGATCCTCATGCCGGACACCACGCCGTTCAGTGGTTGGTACAGCCAGAACCACGCCTGGCAGGCCGGGAGCACTTTCACCACCTACACAGGTACCAGGGTGACCATCAACTCGGTCAGTTCAACCTCCGCCACGGTCACCATCAATGCGGACACGAAACTCAAGACACGAATGAGCTTCTCCGCCGGAGATTTCGACGGTGACAAGCTGGCCGACGTCCTTTCCCGCGAAGCGGACGGTTCGCTTCTCCTCTACGCAGGCCTCCCCGGGAACCGCCTCGAGGACCCTGTACGGATAGGCTCCGGCTGGGACATCTTCAACGCGGTCCTGGGCACGTCCGATTTCACTGGCGACGGCTTCGCCGACATCCTGGCGCGCAGCAGCGACGGCGCCTTATGGCTCTACCCGGGCAATGGCAAGGGCGGCTTCCTGCCCCGAAGCCAGGCAGGGTATGGCTGGCAGGGCTTTACGCAGTTGGTGGCTCCCAGTGACTTCAACGGCGACGGCCGGGCAGACCTTATTGCCGGCAGTTCCGACGGCCGTCTCTGGCTTTATCCCGGCAGCGGTTCGGGTGGATTCCTGGACCAGCGGCAGATCGGCCAAGGCTGGGATGTGTTCACCAGTCTTTCCGCGGCGGGCACTTTCGGTGGCGGCACGGCCGGACTCCTTGCCCGCACGTCGGACGGCACTCTCTTTGTCTACCCCGGCGACGGCGCGGGCAGCCTCCTGCCGCGTACCGCCGTCGGAACCGGTTGGAACCTGGCCGGTGACATTGTTGGCGGGCAGGAATTTACCGGCGACGGCAAGGCGGATGTCCTTGGCGTTGGTTCCGATATGACGCTTTACCCGGGTGACGGGACCGGCTTTGCCGAGCGGCTGGCGATCGGAAGCGGTTGGAACCAATTCAGCCAGGTGTGGGAAGCCGGTGATTTCGACGGCGACTCCGTGGGCGACATCCTGGCGCGGGGAGCCAACGGCATCCTGTGGCTCTACCCGGGGAACGGTTCGGGTGGCTTCCTGCCGCGCGTACAGGTGGGGACCGGGTGGAACATCTTCACGTCGGTTCTGAGCGTCGGCGACTTCGACGGCGACAGGCACCCGGATCTGGTGGCCAGGGCCTCCGACGGGACGCTGTGGCTTTATCCGACCGATGGGAAGGGGCAGTTCCTGGCCCGCAAACAGATTGGTACGGGCTGGCAAGGATTCACTGAGCTGCTGGCACCGGGCGACTTCTCCGGCGATGGCCGCTCCGACATCCTGGCACGGGCCGCGGACGGAGCCTTGTGGCTCTACCCCGGCAACGGTGCCGGGGGATTCCAGCCGTGGAAGCAGATCGGGACTGGCTGGAACATCTTCAACGCCGTCATGCAGGGCAGCGACTTCAACGGTGACGGCCGGGAAGACGTCCTCGCACGTGGTACCGATGGTGCACTGTGGCTCTATCCGGGCAACGGCACCGGGGGCTTCCTGACACGGCAGTACCTGGGGTCCGGGTGGAACATGTTCACTTCCTTTGCTGCCCTGGGCAACGCCTTTACGGGGACGGGCGATCCGTCCCTGGTGGGCGTGGCCGGGGATGGAACACTGCTTCTCTACTCCGGAACGGGTTCTGGAAAGTTCAAGCCGGTGGCGTTGGACCCGCGGTAACCCGCACTCGGAGTTGTCCACAGGTGAGCCTCAGGCCCGGCGCCGTGGAATTGTTGAATAGGGCGACGCAACGTGGAAGTGGGAAGCGCTCCTTCCCGGTTGCTTGGGCCCCTCAGGTTTAAGAAGAGCGAAAAAACCCGGAATGCCGTGTGGCATTCCGGGTTTTTCGCTGCTTCTCCGGTCTCAGCCCAGCGGGGCTGAGTGCGGGTTACACGTGCTGGGTTTGCTTGGGCAGGCCGAGCTCTGCGGTGGGCGTCTTGGCGGATTCGCGGGCGGTGGAGGCCGAGATGACGGCGATGAGGCAAACTACGGCTGTGAAGATCGAAACTGGGACCCATCCGCCAGGCTTGGTTCCGCCGATCGCGGTGACGATGGTGGGCGCGAAGCCTGCCGCAAGGAAGCCAAGCTGGGTGCCGATGGCCAAGCCGGAGAAGCGGACTTTAGTGCTGAACATCTCGCCGTAGAACGAAGGCCACACGGCGTTGGCTGCCGCGTAGCCCAGTGAGAAGTACGCGATAGCGGCGATGAACATAAGCGGCGTGGAGCCGGATTCGAAGCTCAGGAAGAAGAATGGTGTCATGATGGCGCTCGCCACGGCCCCGTAGATGAACACGGGCTTGCGTCCGATGCGGTCTGCGAGCATGCCGAACAGCGGCTGGGTTCCCAGGGCAACAACGTTGGCCGCAACCACCAGCCACAGAGTGATGGTGCTGTTGACCCCGGCGACATCCTGGGCGTATTTGATGGCGAGGGTGCCGAAAACGGTGCTGACTGCTGCAATGAAAGCGCAGCAGATGACCCGCAGGACGTCCTGCCAGTGGTGCTTCAGCAGGTCTGCGATGGGAAGCTTGGCGATCTGGTTGTTCTTCTGGGCCTCAGCGAAAGCGGGCGGTTCGTGCAGGGTGCGGCGGATGAAGAAGGCCACAAGCACCACCACTGCGCTGAGCCAGAAGGGGACGCGCCAGCCGATTCCGTATTTGATGTCATCCGGCAGTGCCACCACGGGGATGAAAACCAATGCGGCCAAGATCTGGCCTCCCTGGGTTCCAGTGAGGGTCCATGACGTAAAGAAAGATCGGCGGTTGTCTGGAGCGTGTTCCAAGGTCATGGATGACGCGCCAGCTTGTTCACCGGCTGCGGAAAGTCCCTGGCACAACCGGGCGAGCACCAGCAGAGCGGGCGCCCACCAGCCGATTGTTTTGAAATCAGGGAGGCAGCCGATCACGAACGTCGACGCGCCCATCAGGACCAGGGTAAACATGAGGACCTTTTGCCGGCCGATCTTGTCTCCGAAATGACCCAGGAATGCCGCACCGATGGGGCGGGCCAAGTACGCGAAACCAAAGGTGGCAAAAGACATGACAGCCGCATTGGCGTCGGCGGAGGGGAAGAACACGTGGGGGAAGATCAGGGCTGCGGCGGAGCCGAAGATGAAGAAGTCGTAGTACTCCACCGCGCTGCCCAGGAAGCTGGCAAGTGCGGCTTTCCGGGGTGTTCCTGTGGTGGTTTCAGTGCCTGGCGTCGCTGACGGCATTGTTTGGCTCATGGAAGGTTCCTTCTGTGACGACGATGTCGCGGATCTGGCTTCGGTGGGAAGACCAGAGCGAGGTGCGGCCGGATCATCCCTAAAGTAACCACATGGTGAGAGCTACTTGTGCAATACAGCAATAGTGGCTGTGAGTGGGGTCACTTGTCAAGAGATGTCACCACCATCTAGAAATAGCTCTCACTATGTGGGAGCATCGAGTCATGAGTGTGAAAGAAGACACAAAGACCGACATGGTCGGCAAAGCCCTGAGTTTGTTGGTCCTGCTGGGCGACGAGCCGCGCGGCGCCAGTGCGGCGGACCTGGCAAGGAGTGCAGGCCTGCCCTTCAGTACTACCTACCGGCTGCTGGGCTCGCTCACGCGCGACGGCTTTGTGGACTACGAGCCCGACGGGCGGCGCTACCACCTGGGCCTGCGCGTGTTCCAGCTGGGGCAGCGGGTTTCCAATCACCACGGCTTCGCGGCTACGGCACTGCCTGTCCTGCAGCGGGTCACGGAGCAGACGCATGAGGCCACCATCCTTTCTGTCCGCGACGGCAACCATCACCTGACGGTCAACAAGGTGGATGGCCCCAAGACGTTCCGCGTCACCAGCGATCCCGGCCATCTCGGCGCCCTGCACACGACGTCCGTGGGCAAGGCCATTGTGGCTTTCGAGGAAGAGGTGGAGCGGAAGCGCCTGCTGGAAGAACTTCCCCTGGACCCCCTCACGGAACGTTCCATCACAGATCGCGATGTGTTCCGCGAGGAAATCGAGCAGGTTCGACGTCAGGGCTACGCCGTGATGGACGAGGAGAACGAGGTCGGAATGCGGGCAGTCGCCGTCCCTGTCCTCAACTCCCAAGGGCATGCGTTCGCATCGCTGGCAGTCGCCGTGCCCGTCTTCCGGATGGGGATGGAGGAGCTGATCGCGCACGTCCCCACCCTGCAGGAAGCCGCAGCTGAGCTGTCGGCCCGCCTGCCCCAGCGCTAGCCCTCGTTGTGAGGCCCGTTTTGCACACCAAACACGCGGGATACCCGGCAGAGCGGGCCCCGCAACGCACCCCCCCTCGTTGCGAGGCCCGTTATGCACACCAAACACGATGGATACCCAGCAGAGCGGGCCCCGCAACGCACACCCTTCTCGTTGCGAGGCCCGTTATGCACACCAAACACGATGGATACCCAGCAGAGCGGGCCACCCAACGCATACCCCCTCTCGTTGTGAGGCCTGCTTTGCACACCAAACACGATGGATACCCGGCAGAGCGGGCCACCCAACGCATACCCCGCACGTTGTGAGGCCCGCTTTGCACACCAAGCACGCGGGATACCCGGCAGAGCAGGCCCCGCAACGCACACCCCTCAACGCAGCACCAAACAGAACCCGCCAAATGTTCGCGATAAGAACAAGCGTGCGGAATATGAACACTTGTAGTAATCTCAATAACACCCGGTCAGGCGGCGCCCTCCAAAAGCGCCAAACGCCCGCGGTGCTGAAGTCAAAGGAGCTTTAGGATGAGCAACCGAGCCGAGTCCGTTCTGGTGGGCCTCATAGGCGAAGGCGTCATGCCCTCGCTCACGCCGCCCATGCATGAACGCGAAGCCGATGTGCAAGGCCTCCGCTTGCTGTACCGCCCCCTGGACCTGCTGGAACTCGCATTGCCGGCCACCGCCGTCGGGGATCTCCTGACCGCAGCGAACCGTATGGGCTACAACGGCCTGAACATCACGCACCCGTGCAAGCAGTTGGTGCTGGAACACCTTGATGAAATTTCCGACGACGCCCGTCGACTGGGTGCCGTCAATACAGTCCTGATCCAGGATGGTCGGCTGATCGGCCACAACACCGACTTCTCCGGTTTCGGCTCGGCGCTCGCCGACGGGCTCCCCAAGGCAAAACTGGATCGCGTGGTCCAGCTTGGTGCGGGCGGTGCCGGCTCCGCCGTCGCCTACGCACTCCTCACAGCCGGCGTCAAAACGCTGGACCTCGTGGACATGGACCCGGCCCGTGCGGCAGAACGCGCCGCGGAACTGGGCGCACTCTTCCCGGAGGCCACCGTGACGCCCCGAAGCACCACCGAGCTGCCGGGGATCATGCCCCTGGCTGACGGATTGGTGCACTGCACCCCGATCGGCATGGCCGCCCACCCTGGCTTGCCTTTGGACATCGAACTCCTGGAACCGCGCCACTGGGTGGCGGACATCGTCTACCGGCCCATCGAAACGCAGCTGGTCCGCCAGGCCCGCGCCAAGGGATGCGACGTCCTCGACGGCGGTCGGATGGCAGTCGGTCAGGCGGCGGACGCTTTCCAGCTCATCACCGGCCGCAAAGCCGACCGGGAACGGATGCGCGCCCATTTCCTGGAGCTGATCGCGGCGGAAGACGCAGCAACCCCCGAGCTGGCAAAGGCGGGCCACTGATGCGCACCGGAATCGCAACGGTCTGCCTGTCCGGCACGCTGAAAGAGAAAATGCAGGCCTGCGCCATTGCGGGCTTTGACGGCATCGAGATCTTCGAACAGGACCTGGTCACCTCTCCGCACAGCCCGGAGGAAGTACGGAAAATGGCCGCGGATCTTGGCTTGGGCCTTGATCTCTATCAGCCGTTCCGCGATTTCGACGGCGTCACTCCGAACCTGCTGAAGGCCAACCTCAAGCGGGCAGAGGCCAAGTTCAACCTGATGGAACGCCTTGGCATGGACACCATCCTGGTCTGCTCCAACGTCGCCACGGCCACCATCGACCACGACGACCTCCGCGCTGAACAGCTGGCCGAACTCGCAGGATTGGCAGGGGACCACGGCGTCAAGGTTGCCTACGAGGCACTGGCCTGGGGCAAATACGTCAACGACTACGAGCACGCGTACCGCTTGGTGGAGATGGTGGACCACCCCAACCTCGGCACCTGCCTGGACTCGTTCCACATCCTGTCCCGCGATTGGGACACCGCACCGATCGAGGACATCAACGCGGAGAAGATCTTCTTCGTCCAAGTTGCCGACGCCCCCAAGCTCTCCATGGATGTCCTCTCCTGGAGCCGCCACTACCGGGTTTTCCCCGGGGAGGGCCAGTTCGAACTCGCCAAGTTCATGGGCCACGTGGTTCGCGCAGGTTACGCCGGGCCGGTGTCACTGGAAGTTTTCAACGACGTCTTCCGGCAGTCGGACACCGAGCGCACGGCCGTTGATGCCATGCGCTCCCTGATCTGGCTTGAGGAGCAGAGCGCCGCATGGCTCGCAAGCACCTCCGCGGAAGCGGGAACTGACGCAAAAGCCGCATCCCGCCGTCGTTATCCCATGGAACTTGCCACGCTGCCCAAGGTGAACGAGCCCGCCGGCTTCAACTTCGCCGAGGTTAAAGCGGACGACACCGCGCAGCTGGAGAAGCTCCTGGGCCAGCTCGGGTTCGAGTTCGAGGGCCGGCACCGCACCAAGGACGTCCAGCTCTGGACCATGGGCCAGGCCCGCGTGATCATCAACGAACAGGCGGCATCCCACGCGGAACCGGCTATCGCCGCTTTGGGGTTCGACGTCGACTCCCCAGTGATTGCCTCCGCCCGCGCCCAGCAACTCAAGGCACCCGTGGTGGCCCGCAAGGTCCAGGCCGACGAGGAAGTCTTCCAAGGCATCTCCGCGCCCGATTCCACCGAGATCTTCCTGTGCCAGGGAAGCCCGGACGGCACCGCGGCCTGGACGCACGAGTTCGGCGAAGGGCGGGAACACGCCCCCAGCACGCAGAACGCCGTGATCGACCACGTGAACCTCGCCCAGCCGTGGCAGCACTTTGACGAAGCCGTCCTCTTCTATACCAGCGCCCTTGCCCTGGAACCCCAGCCGTTCGCCGAAGTTCCCAGTCCCAGCGGCCTGGTCCGCTCGCAGGTCATGGAAACCAGCAACGGGGAGGTCAGGCTGGTCCTGAACCTTGCACCGGCCCAGCAGGCACAAACAGCGCGCAAAACGTATCAGGAACACATCGCCTTCGCTGTGGACGACCTCGTGGCCACCGCCCGGTCCGCCCACCAAAGAGGCCTGGAGTTCCTGCAGATTCCGGCCAACTATTACGAGGACCTGGATGCCCGGTTCGATCTCGAACCCGGATTCCTGGCCACCCTCAAGGAGCTGAACCTCCTGTATGACCGGGACGCCAACGGCGAATTCCTCCACTTCTACACCGCCACTGTGGGCAGTGTGTTCTTCGAAATGGTGGAGCGCCGCGGCAACTACGACGGTTACGGGGCGCCCAACGCCCCGGTGCGTCACGCCGTCCAATACGACTCGCTCCACCGGGTGTAAACCCACCGCCGCCCCGCAAGCCAACAGAAACCATCAACCGAAAGGAGCCGGCCGTGCCACACGAACAGACAGCACAGGCGCTCGAATCCGAGGAACTCGTGCCGCCCGCAGAGCCGCAGGCCGCCCACCAAGCCAAAAAGGTGGAAACCCAGGCGGATCTCAGTGCTGAGATCAAGGGCATCGGGGACCGCTATGCCGAGGCACTGAAGAACGGGAAAGGCCCGGAGACCATGCCGCGGCTGGACTACGCGCCGTACCGCAGCAGCATCCTTCGCCACCCCACCAAGAGCCTGCACCACGCGGACCCGGAAACCATTGAGCTCTACTCGCCGGCGTTCGGACACCAGGACGTGCACGCACTGGAGTCGGACCTGACCATCCAGCACAACGGCGAACCGCAGGGTGAACGCATCATCGTCGCGGGCCGGGTCCTTGATGGCGACGGCCGCCCGGTGGCCGGCCAGCTGGTGGAAATCTGGCAGGCGAACGCATCAGGCCGCTACATCCACAAGCGCGACCAGCACCCCGCACCGCTGGACCCGAACTTCACCGGCGTCGGGCGTTGCATCACCGGCGACGACGGCTCCTACAGCTTCACCACCATCAAGCCCGGCGCCTACCCGTGGAAGAACCACCTGAACGCCTGGCGTCCGGCCCACATCCACTTCTCCATGTTCGGCTCGGAGTTCACGCAGCGAATCGTCACCCAGATGTACTTCCCGGGTGACCAGCTCTTCCCGCTGGACCCCATCTACCAGTCGATCGTGGACCAGGACGCCCGCGACCGCCTCGTGGCACAGTATGACCACGAGCTCACCAGCCCCGAATGGGCGCTCGGCTACAAGTGGGACATCATCCTGACCGGTTCCAAGCGGACCTGGACAGAAAACGAAGCATACGGCGACGCCGGGGACGAGGAGTAAGCGCATGAGCAAGCTGGCACCCACACCGGGCCAGACCGTAGGCCCTTTCTACGGCTACGCCCTCCCCTTCAACAAGGACAACGAACTCCTGGCACCCGGAAGCCCCGGCAGCATCCGCCTCCAGGGCACCGTGTACGACGGCGCCGGCAACCCCATCCCGGACGCCATCCTGGAAATCTGGCAGCCTGATTCCGAGGGCAACATCGTTCAGCGCACCGGCTCCCTGGTCCGCGACGGCTACACGTTCACCGGATGGGGCCGCGGCTCTGTTGGCAACTCGGGCGTGTACACCTTCACCACGGTCAACCCTGGCCCCACGGCTCCGGGTGCGGCAGCATTCATCTCCGTTGCCGTGTTCGCCCGCGGCCTCATGAACCGCCTCTTCACCCGTGTCTACCTCCCCGAAAACGAGGAAGCGCTGGCCAACGATCCCCTGCTGGGCTCCCTGGATCCCGAGCGCCGCAAGACGCTGATCGCCCGCCGCGACCCTGACGGCGGTCTTACCTGGGACATCCGTCTCCAGGGCGGCGACGAGACCGTGTTCCTTGATTTCCAGCAGGACGGATCGCTGGATAACAGCGTCGGGAACAACCAGGAAACTGCCGAGACGGAAACCCCGGCATGATCGACGGCGACTTCGGCCTCCTCAGCCCCGTTTCGGCGTCGCCCTCCGTGGTGGCGCTGACGGGCGACCGTGCCGTCATCTCGGCAATCCTCGACGTCGAAGCCTCCTGGGCTGCTGTCCTCGAGGAAGCGGGACTGGCTCCCGCCGGATCCGCCGCCGTGGTGGCCGAAGCCGCCGATGCGGGTTCTTACGACGTTCCTTCGGTAGCGGAGCGCGCCCAAGGCGGCGGAAACCCGGTGATTCCGCTGCTCGGTGATTTGCGGGCCCGGGTCCGGGAGTTGGACACTGCCGGAATCGGCGCCGCCAAAGCTGTGCATACATCGCTGACCAGCCAGGACGTCCTCGACTCCGCGCTCATGCTTCTCGCCAGCCGCACCGTTTCCTCGTTGCTGGCCGAGGTCAAGGGCACGACGACGGCGCTCGCCGCCCTGTCGCGGGACCACACGGACACGCTGTGCGTTGGCAGGAGCCTGACGCAGCATGCCCTGCCCTATACCTTCGGGCTCAAGGCCGCCCAGTGGTTCCAGGGCGTGGCCGCCGCGGCTGCGCGATTGGAGTCCTTGGAATTGCCGGTGCAGTTCGGGGGTGCTGGGGGGACTCTGGCTTCGGGGACCAATCTGACTGCTGGTTCGGACGCAACACCGTTTACATTGGCCGACTCACTGGCCGGAAGGTTGGGCCTCGCACCCGCCCCCGCGCCGTGGCACACCAACCGGCTGGCCGTCACTTCGTTGGGCGACGGACTCGCAGCGCTCCTGGATTCCTTCGGCAAGATCGCCGCGGACCTGCTGTTCCTCAGCCGGCCGGAAGTCGCCGAACTCGGCGAACCCCTGGCCGCCGGACGTGGAGTTTCCTCGGCCATGCCGCAGAAGCAGAACCCCGTGCTGTCAGTGCTGATCCGTAGTGCCGCATTGCAGGCACCCGGTCTCGCATCGCAACTGCACCTCGCCGCAGCAACCTTCAACGATGAGCGACCCGATGGCGCCTGGCACAGTGAATGGCCGGCACTTCGCCGGCTCTTGGCCTTGACGCTCGGGGCTGCCGGACACGTCCGCGAGCTCGTAGAAGGACTGCGTGTCTTCCCTGATGCGATGCGCCGGAACTTGGAGATCTCGGGACCGCTGCTCCTCAGCGAAGGCGCCTTGGCCGCCGTCGCCCCCCTCCTTGGGGAGGACGGGAAGCAAAAGCTGCAGGGCGTCGTCGATGAAACCCTCAAAGCCCCCGCCGCTGAGCAGCCCCGGATTTACACCAAACTCCTGCGCGAAACTGTGCCTGCGGACAAGCTCTCCGACGCCGAACTTGATGCACTCCTGGACCCCGCAAGCTACCTCGGCGAGGCCCGGGAAATCAGTCGTCGGATCCTTGCCGCCTACCCGAACTTTGCATCATCACCGAAGGGAGCCACTCGTGGCTAAACCAATCGTCAAGGCCGTGCTGCTCTCCCCGCAGCGCGGGCTCGGAACCAAGCCGCTCCTGGTGGTGGGCCCTTCGCTGGGTACGTCCACGGTTCTTTGGACCGAAACCGCGGCCCTCCTCGGCGACGAGTACGACGTCATCGGTTGGGACCTCCCCGGCCACGGCATTTCGCCGACCACCACAGAAGGTTTCGATGTCGCGGAACTGGCGGACGCCGTCGTCGATCTCGTTGACTCTGTTTCGCCGGGCGCGTCCTTTCACTATGCGGGTGTTTCGCTCGGTGGGGCCACCGGCCTCCAACTCGCCATCAAGCATGGCCACCGCCTTCGCAGCCTGTCCGTCCAGTGCAGTGGCGCCAAGCTGGGCACGCCCGAAGGCTGGCTGGAGCGCGCCGAAACGGTCCGCAGGCTGGGGACGCCTGTCATGATCCAAGGCTCGGCAGAACGCTGGTTCGGTCCCGGTTTCATGGACCGGCAGCCGGACATCAGCAGCCGCCTGTTGCACGCCCTCCGCGACGCCGACCGCTTCGGTTACGCGTTCTGTTGCGAGGCCCTTGCCGCGTTCGACGTCCGCGAGCAGCTCGGCAGCATCACTGTCCCCACGCAGGTGATCGCCGGCGTCGAGGATTCAGTAGCACCGCCGTCGATGGCCGAAGCCGTGGTTTCCGGCATCAAAGCCGGCGGCGGTTTGGCCGAAGTGCAAACGCTCGACGGCGTGGGTCACCTGGCGCCCGCCGAGGCACCCGCCGCTGTGGCGGACTTGATGCGCACCTTTATGAAGGAGAACGGACTGTGAGCGCTGTGTCCCCGGACAATTTCGAACGGAACGGTGCCGTGCAGCCGGACTCCACCATCCAGGACCTGTACGACGCCGGAATGGTGGTCCGCCGCGAAGTACTGGGCGATGCCCACGTGGACCGGGCCAACGCCGGCAAGGACTCCTTTACCGAGGACTACCAGGACATGATCACCAGGATCGCCTGGGGTGGCATCTGGACGCGGCCCGGCCTGAGCCGGCAAATGCGCTCCGCCGTCACCCTCACGGCACTGGTGGCGCACGGTCACTGGGAAGAGCTCGCCATGCACATCAGGGCAGCCCTCAATAACGGCCTGAGCAGGGACGAAATCAAGGAAATCCTGCTGCAGACCGCCATCTATTGCAGCGTGCCGTCAGCCAACTCCGCGTTCAAGACGGCCCAAAAAGTATTCGCCGAGATCGACGCCAACGAACCCAACTAGTCCCCACCGCCACCCAACTAGGTAACAGCAAACGTCCCATTGGGGGCTCATAGCGACGTTGCTGTTACTCAGTTGGGAAAGAGAACGAAGGAAATCCCATGAACCAGGCTTTTGTGTACGACGCCGTGCGCACGCCCTTTGGCAAGTTCGGCTCCGGCCTTGCTGCTGTCCGTCCCGATGACCTTGCTGCCCACGTGGTCCGTGAGTCCGTCAAGCGTGCTCCCGGCCTGGATGTCGAGAGGATCGACGAGGTGGTGTTCGGCAACGCCAACGGTGCCGGCGAAGAAAACCGCAACATTGCCCGCATGGCCACGCTGCTCGCCGGGCTTCCGGTCTCCATTCCGGGAACCACGGTCAACCGTCTGTGTGGATCTTCCTTGGATGCAGCGATCATCGCTTCGCGCCAGATCAACGCCGGCGACGCCGACCTCATGCTCGTGGGCGGGGCCGAATCCATGTCCCGTGCGCCCTGGGTGTTGCCGAAGACGTCCAAGCCCTACCCGGCCGGTGACATGACCCTCGCGTCCACCACGTTGGGCTGGCGTTTGGTGAACCCGGCCATGAACAAGGACTGGACCATCTCCTTGGGCGAAGCCACCGAACGGCTGCGGGAGAAGTACGGCATCACCCGGGAACGCCAGGATGCTTTTGCGGCTGATTCACATAATCTGGCCGATGCTGCGTGGAACGAAGGCTTCTACGATTCTCTGGTGTCGCAGGTTCCGGGCACTGACCTGGTCCGCGACGAGGGCATCCGAGCAGGTTCATCGGCGGAGAAGCTGGGCGGTTTGAAGACCGTGTTCCGGCCTGAGGCTGACGGGCCCGACGGCGGTACGGTCACCGCCGGGAATGCCTCGCCATTATCCGACGGTGCTTCGGCGGCGTGGATCGGCTCGGAGGCTGCTTCTGGGCTGCTGGGCATGGAGCCCCTGGCCCGCATCGCCGGCCGGGGTGCGCACGGCAACGATCCCCAGTACTTTGGGTTTGCCCCGGTGGAGGCCGCAAACAAGGCCCTCGCGAAGGCGGGCATTGGCTGGGACCAGGTTGGCGCCGTCGAACTTAACGAAGCGTTCGCCGCCCAATCGCTGGCGTGCGTTGACGCGTGGGGGATCGATCCCGCGATCGTGAACCAGCACGGCGGTGCGATCGCCATGGGTCATCCGCTGGGTGCTTCCGGTACCCGCATCCTGGGTACGCTCGCCCGTTCGCTGCAGGCGTCCGGGCAGCGCTGGGGCGTCGCGGCGATCTGCATCGGCGTGGGCCAAGGCCTGGCCGTGGTGCTCGAAAACGTCACTGCCGGCGCGTCGGCATAAGAAGGGGTTGAGTCATGCTGAATTTCATTGACACTGTTGGCGAGGCTGTCGCCGGCATCAAGGACGGCTCCACCGTGATGATCGGCGGGTTCGGCAACGCCGGGCAGCCGTTCGAACTGATCGATGCCCTCATGGACTGCGGTGCCAAGGACCTGACCGTGGTGAACAACAACGCCGGCCAGGGCGACCAAGGCCTGGCGCTGCTGATCAAGGAAGGCCGGGTCCGCAAGATGATCTGCTCCTTCCCGCGGCAGTCCGATTCCTGGCACTTCGATGCCAAGTACCACGCCGGCGAGATCGAGCTGGAACTCGTCCCGCAGGGCAACCTGGCCGAGCGGATCCGTGCCGCGGGCGCTGGAATTGGTGGCTTCTTCACGCCCACCGGCTATGGCACCACGCTGGCCGAGGGCAAGGAAACCCGGTTGTTGGACGGCAAGTGGCAGGTCTTCGAAACACCGATCCACGCCGATGTTGCCCTGATCAAAGCACTCAAGGCCGACGGCAAGGGCAACCTCGTGTACCGCAAGACCGCCCGGAACTTCGGCCCGATTATGGCTGCCGCTGCCAAGCACACCATTGTGCAGGTCTCGGAGATCGTGCCAACCGGTTCCCTGGATCCGGAAAACGTGGTGACCCCGGGAATTTACGTCAACAGCGTGGTCCGCGTCGGCGGTTCCAGCGCAGAACAGGTGGCCTGATCATGAGCACCCAAACCAGCCTCCAGACCTTCGAAAAGCCGCTGGGCCGCGACGAACTCGCCCAGCTGGTGGCCCGCGACATCGTCCCTGGCTCCTTCGTGAACCTGGGCATCGGCCAGCCAACACTGGTGTCCAACTACCTCACCGAGGAACAGAACATCACGCTCCACACGGAGAACGGGATGCTGGGGATGGGCCCGGCCGCCGTTGGGGATGACGTCGATGGTGACCTGATCAATGCTGGGAAGATCCCCGTCACGGAGCTTCCCGGGGCCTCGTACTTCCACCACGCCGACTCGTTCGCGATCATGCGCGGCGGGCACCTGGACATCTGCGTGCTCGGCGCCTTCCAGGTTTCCGCAACGGGTGACCTCGCCAACTGGCACACCGGAGCGCCCGACGCCATCCCCGCCGTCGGAGGTGCCATGGACCTGGCCACCGGCGCCAAGGACGTGTTTGTGATGATGACTTTGCTGACGCGCGAGGGCGTGTCCAAGCTCGTGGAACAGTGCACCTACCCGCTCACTGGCGTCGGCTGCGTCACCCGCGTGTACACGGACAAGGCTGTGTTCCTGACAGGACCCGACGGCGTCACCGTCCGCGAGACCTTCGGCTGCACCTTCGAGGAAATCCAGGAGCTCGTACCGCTGCCGCTGAAGAAGGCAGAGTAGGCCTCGCAACGTTGGGTCCTTCGCGTTGTGGGGCCTGGTTTGCAGGGTATTTCGCGCGCTAAGCGTGCGGAGTAGGCCCCGCAACGTTGGGCCTCCGTGTTGTGGGGCCTGGTTTGCAGGGTGTTTCGCGCGCTGAGCGTGCGGAGTGGGCCTCGCAACGTTGGGTCCCTCCCCGTTGTGGGGCCTGGTTTGCAGGGTATTTTGCGCGCTAAGCGTGCAGAGTGGGCCCCGCAACGTTGGGTCCCTTCGCGTTGTGGGGCCCGGTTTGCGTGCGTGATCCCGGGTTTGGGGCGCAGAGTAGGCCCCGCAACGTTGGGTCCCTCGCGTTGTGGGGCCGGTTTGCAGGGTATTTCGCGCGCCAAGCGTGCGGAGTGGGCCTCGCAACGCAATCTAGGATTGGAAACCATGACCGACTCCGCAGTTACCCCACAGGCCAGCGACCAGTACGTCCAGTCGTTGGCCAGGGGTCTCGCTGTGATCCGGGCCTTCGACGCAAACAACCCGGTGATGACGCTCAGCGAAGTCGCGGCCCGCACGGACCTGACCCGCGCAACGGCCCGGAGATTCCTGCACACCCTGGTGGAGCTGGGCTACGTCCGTACTGACGGCAAGACGTTCGCGCTCACTGCGAAGGTGCTGCAGCTTGGCTACTCGTATCTCTCCGCGCTGTCCCTGCCCCAGCTCGCCCAGCCCCACTTGGAGCAGCTCAGCCTGAAGCTGGGGGAGTCGACGTCGGCCGCGGTCCTGGACGGTCCGGACATCTTCTACGTTGCCCGCGTCGCCACCCGCCGGATCATGAACGTCGGCATCACCGTGGGCACCCGCTTCCCGGCGTACGCAACGTCCATGGGGCGCGTACTGCTCGCCGGATTGCCCCACGCCAAGTTTGAGGCCTACCTTTCGACGGCGGAACTCACCCCGATCACGCCGCGAACCGTGGCCAGCGTGCCCGACTTGAGGGCCGCCGTCGAGCATGTCCGTGCGCAAGGCTGGTGCCTGCTGGACCAGGAGCTGGAAATCGGCCTGATGTCCATCGCGGCGCCGGTGTGGAACCACAACAACGGCGACAATGTTGCCGCAATAAACGTGTCCCTGCAGGCCCAGGCCGTCGCAGCCCAGCCAGACCCAGACGTGTACCTCGAATCAGTGCGGCTGGAAGTAGTGGCCACGGCCAACGCGATCTCGCAGGACGTGTCCGCCAAGCATTAACCCACCCGACTCGGTCGGTCAGCCGGAGGCTACTTCCGGATCGCCGCCAGCCGTGTCTCCAGGATCCGCCGCACCATCGAGTCGGGCACTGGGTTGTCTGCCGAGAACCGCAGCGTCCCCGGCGACCACGAATAGCCGCCAAGCTCCTCCGACATCTCCGGCAGGATCTGACCGCTGAACGGGTACAGGGCCAGGTGTTTCTTCGTTTCGAGCACGCTCACCAGGCCCTTGCCGTCAACCAGCAGCGCGGGCATCCCGTAGCTGACGCCTTCTTCGGCGTCGGGAGCGAGCTCGCGGGCGATTCCCACAATCCGCTCAAGAATGCCGCGATTGCCGGCAGAGACGCTCTCCAGATATTCGGTGACGGTTCCCATAGGGACATGCTTCCCCAAGCGCGCCGCAGGTGCCAGAGTCTTTAGCGCTCGGGAATCACCGCGATGCCCTGGATTTCGATCAGGGCCTCTTTCTGCCACAGCCGTGTGACCCCGATGCCAGCCATAGCCGGGTACTGCGATCCCGCCATTTCACGCCAGATGCGCCCGATTTCGCGGCCGTTGGCCATGTAGTCGTCCACGTCCGTGAGGTAGATGGTCACGTTGACCAGGTCTTCAGGCTGTCCGCCGGCCTCGCGCAGGGTGGTGATGACGTTGGAGAACGCCTGCGTGAACTGTTCCACGATGCCGCCGGGAACGATGTTCATGTTCTTGTCCAGAGCGGTCTGCCCGCCCAGGAACACGGTGTTCCCGGCAAGAATGCCGTGTGCGTAGCCGGATGGTTTGGCCAGCGATTCCGGGTTGATTGTTGTGTGGCTCATGCTGTTCCTCCTCGTTGTGGCAACTGCAAAAACTTTTGGAAAGCCTCTGTGCAGATCATTTCCGCCGTGCTACGTTGAGCATATGTGACGATCGTAAAAAAGTCGACACATCGTAAAACTCGAAGGGAACCCCCACATGAAACTCGCCACCTTGCGCACGGCCAACGGAGGTACGACGGCGGCGCTCGCCACGGGCGCCGATTCCTACCTCACGCTGCCCGCCACCGACGTCGGGGCCCTCCTGGCCCAGCCGGAATGGCGGATAGTGGTGACGGAGGCCGCGGCATCCAAGGAGCAGAAGGTCATCGCAACCGGTGAAGCCGACCTGGCGCCGCTCCTTCCCCGCGCCGGCAAAGTCATCTGCTGCGGCCTGAACTACGGTGACCACATCCAAGAGATGGGCCGGGACCTTCCGGAGTACCCCACGCTGTTCGCCAAGTACGCGGACACCCTGGTGGGAGCCAACGACGCCGTGGAAGTCCAGGGCAGCGACCGCGTCGACTGGGAAGCCGAGCTGGCCGTCGTCGTGGGTTCCGAGCTGTACCGGGCGGATGAAGACCAAGCCCGCGCGGCAATTGCCGGGTACACCGTGGCCAACGATGTTTCCATGCGCGATTGGCAGAGCCGGACGCTGCAATGGTTCCAAGGCAAAGCGTGGGATGGCAGCACCCCTGTGGGCCCGGTCATGGTCACCGCAGATGAAGCGGGAGAACACTTCGAGGTCCGCGGCTACGTCAATGGCGAGCTCGTGCAGCAGGGAAACACCAGCACCTTGGTGTTCGGCCCGGCCCAGTTGCTGTCCTACATCTCCCAGTTCACCCTCCTGCGTCCCGGCGACCTCGTCCTGACGGGAACGCCCGGGGGAGTGGGCATGGGGATGACCCCGCCACGCTTCCTCAAGGACGGGGATGTCCTCACTACCGAAATCGACGGGATCGGGCGTTTGGAAAACCAGTTCCGCATCCACGCGTCAATCCCGGCACACGCCTAAAAACGCCTAAAACCACACCGAAGGAGAACCCCATGAGCCAGAGCACCACCGAATACGTCCTCGAAGGCGACAACTCCATCTACGCCCAGGCCGACGGCAAGGTTGTCCCCGTCGTCACCCGTGCCGGCGCGGAAGACACCAACACCGCCCAGTCCGGCGACTGCATCCGCGTCTCCGGAGTGAGCATCCAGCACACTCCGGCAACCAAGATCTGGTTCGGCCAGGTATCGAACACTCCCGGGTACCGCTCACTCCCGCACCACCATGGCGAGGCCGAAACGGGTGGCTATGTACTCCGGGGGCACGGCCGGATCTACTTCGGCCAGAACTACTCCGAATTCCTGGACATGAAGGCCGGCGACTGGGTTTTCGTGCCGCCGTTCATGCCCCACGTTGAAGCCAACATGTCCGTCACCGAGGAACTCGTCTGGCTGACGGCGCGCACGCCGGAGAACCTGGTGGTCAACCTCGAAGACGTGGCCGACGAAACCCTCGCCGACTACCGCCGGGCCTAAGCCATGATCACTGGAACCCTGACCTCGGAGACCTTCCTCAAGGCCGTTGAACTGACGCCCACAACGGCTGAAGTTTTCGATGAAGCCTATGAAGCGACCACACAGTATGTACCGTGGCCAAAAGCCTATGGTGGAGACATGGTGGCACAGGCCGCGGCCGCAATGATGCGGTCCGTTGATGCTGACAGGACTCTGCACTCGATGCACAGCTACTTCATGCGTCCGGTGGATATTGGTTCCAGTGTCCGCTACGAAGTGGAGCGCCTGCGGGATGGCCGGGGCTACTCCACGCGTACCGTCCGCGGCTTCCAAAACGGCAAACCCGTCTACGCGGCCATGGGTTCGTTCCAGGTTCCCGAGAACGGACCGGACTTCCAGCCTGAGGCCCCTGCCGCCGTCGAGCCTGAATCGCTGCGGACGGCAGCTGAAGCACTGGAAGGCGTCGACGGCAAAGCCGCCGACTACTGGTCCACGGGCCGGAGCTTCGATATGCGCCATATTCCTGGTCCGGTATATATCGATCTGGAAGGTGGATCGGTTCCGCAGCAGGCGATCTGGGTGAAGGCATTCGACGCACTGCCCGACGACGCCGACCTCCACCGCACAGCCTTGGCTTACGTCTGCGATTACACGATTTTGGAGCCACTGCTCCGGGTGAACGGCCTCAATTGGTCCAGCCCGGGGCTCGCCACCGCCAGCCTGGACCACTCCATGTGGTTCCACCGCGACGGTCGCGCCGACGACTGGGTGCTCTACGCCCAGGATGCCATTTCCGGTCAGAGCAACAGGGGCCTTGCCATGGGCCGCTTCTTCGACCGCCAAGGACGTCTGCTCGCCACGGTGGCCCAAGAAGGCATGATCCGCGCCGGCGCGTAGATAACTTTCCACCTCCCCAACCATCAGCTTCAACGACGCACCACTGAAAGGACCGGCCATGAGCATGATGCCATCGGCCCACGTGGACACGTTCACCCGCGACCACCTGCCGCCCGCCGATACCTGGCCTGCGCTTGAATTCACCCTCCCCGAACTCCACTACCCGGAGCGGCTCAATGCTGCTGCCGTGCTGATCGACGACGCTGTTGAACAGTTCGGCGCGGATCGCCCCGCCCTCTGGACCCCGGACGGCGTTGTCTGGACCTACGGCCAGCTCCAGAAGCGCTCCAACCAGGTGGCCCAGGTCCTTACCGAAGACCTCGGCGTGGTCCCCGGCAACCGCGTGCTCCTGCGCGGGCCCAACAACCCGTGGATCGTGGCCGCCTGGCTCGGCGTGCTGAAGGCCGGCGCCGTAGTGGTGACCACCATGCCCATGCTGCGCTCCACCGAGGTCGCCACCCTGATCGACCTCACCAAGCCGGTAGTGGCCATTTCCGACCACCGTTTTGTGGACGAACTCGCAATTGCCGCTGGGAACGAAACAGCCGGCGTCGAGGTACAGGTCCTGACGTACGGGGCCGGCAACGGATTCGACGACGACGGCGACCTCGCCTCGCGCTGCGAGCACAAGAGCGGCAGGTTCACGGCAGTGGACACCGCCGCTGACGACGTTGCCCTGCTGGGTCCGACGTCGGGCACCACCGGTGTGCCGAAGGTGACCATGCACTTCCACCGGGACATCCTGGCCAATGCGGACACCTTTGCCCGCTACATCCTGCAGCCCACGGCTGATGACGTGTTCGCCGGTTCCCCGCCCCTGGCCTTCACGTTCGGACTGGGCGGCCTGGTGGTCTTCCCGCTCCGGTTCGGCGCGTCCTCGCTTCTGACCGAGAAGGCCGGTCCTGTGGAACTCGCGGAGCACGCCGCCGCAGCCGGGGCCAGCATTCTCTTCACGGCACCAACCGCCTACCGGGCGATCCTGAAAGAGAAGCGAGGAGATCTCCTCCGGGGCCTGCGCATCGCCGTTTCTGCCGGCGAGCACCTTTCCAAGGAAACCTGGGACGCCGTGCATGAAGCCACGGGTCTGCGGTTGGTGAACGGGATCGGTGCCACGGAGATGCTGCACGTCTTCATTTCCGCTGCCGGCGATGACATCCGGCCCGGAACCACCGGCCGTGCGGTGCCTGGATTCAGGGCCACCATCCTGGATGACGACGGCAATGAGCTCGGCGCCGGCAACATCGGCCGCCTGGCCGTGATTGGTCCTACCGGATGCCGGTACCTGGATGATGCCAGGCAGGCGAACTACGTGGTCCGTGGCTGGAACGTCACCGGAGACACGTTCTCCATGGACGCGGACGGCTACTTCACCTATCAGGCCCGCTCGGACAACATGATCGTCTCTTCCGGCTACAACATCGGCGCGCCCGAAGTTGAAACGGCCATCGACCAGCACCCTGACGTCGTGGAGAACGCGGTCATCGGGGTTCCGGACGAGGAGCGCGGCAGCATCGTCTGCGCGTTCATTGTCCTGCGCGAAGGCGTCACCGGCGATGCCACCAAGCGCAAGGAAATCCAGGACTTCGTGAAGCAGACCATCGCCCCGTACAAGTACCCCCGGGACGTGCGCTTCGTCAACGAACTTCCGCGCAATCCCAGCGGAAAACTCCAGCATTTCAAGCTCCGTGACGGCCTTTTTGCCAAGGAAACCGGCGCGAACGCGAGCCAGAACGAACAACTTACCCCCGCCGGCCAGAGCCAGGCCTGAGAAGGAGCAACACCATGAAAATCGCAATCGTTGGAGGCGGCCCCGGCGGCCTGTACTTCGCAGCACTGATGAAGCAGTTGGACCCCTCGCACGACATCACCCTCTGGGAACGCAACGCTGCCAGCGACACCTTTGGCTTCGGCGTCGTGTTTTCCGATGAGACGCTCGGCGGCATCGGCAATGCCGATCCCGTGGTGGCCGAATACATGAGCCGCCGTTTCGCCCGCTGGTCGGACATCGACATCCACTTCCGCGACCAGATGATCACCGTGGGCGGACAGGGCTTCGCTGCCATGAGCCGCAAGGAACTGCTGGAACTGCTCCAGCGCCGCTGCATCGAACTGAACGTGGACGTGCGCTTCAGCACCCTGGCCCCGGCCGTTGAAGAACTCGAAGCCAACTACGATCTCGTACTTGCAGCGGACGGCATCAACTCCCAGATCCGCGCAAAATACGCTGACTCGTTCAAGCCGAACCTGGACCCGCGGACCAACAAGTTCATGTGGCTGGGCACCAACCAGGTGTTCGAGGCCTTCAAGTTCTTCGTGAAGGAAACCGAGTGGGGCGTCATGCAAATCCACGGTTACCCCTACTCGGATGAGGGCTCCACGTTCATTGTGGAAATGCACCAGGACGTGTGGCACGCTGCCGGCTTCGACGAAACCGCCAACGAGGTCTTCCCTCCCGGCGTCTCGGATGAAAAGGCAATCGCAAAGATCCGCGAGATCTTTGCCGAGGAACTGAACGGCTACGAGGTTCTTACCAACAACTCCAAATGGATCAACTTCACCACGGTCCGGAACGAGAACTGGCGCCACAACAACGTGGTGCTGCTGGGCGACGCAGCCCATACAGCCCACTTCTCCATCGGTTCCGGTACCAAGCTGGCTATGGAAGACTCGCTGGCATTGGCTGCCTGCCTGCACGAACACCCGGACGTTGAGTCCGCCCTCGCCGCGTATGAGGCAGAGCGCCGGCCCGTGGTCGCTTCCACGCAGCGTGCGGCCCAGGCGTCCTTGGAGTGGTTCGAGCGCATCGGCCAGTACAAGGACCAGGACCCCACCCAGTTTGCGTTCAACCTGCTCACCCGCAGCCGCCGCATCACGCAGGAAAACCTGCGCCTGCGCGATCCCGAGTTCGCCGACGCCGTGGACCGCGGCTTCGCTTCCTCCCAGGGACTGCCAGAGGTGGCCCCGGCCATGTTCCAGCCGTACCGTATTGGTGGGCTGGAGCTGAAGAACCGCATCGTGGTCTCCCCGATGGACATGTACTCCGCCACGGACGGCATTCCCGGTGACTTCCACAAGGTCCACCTCGGTTCCAAAGCCCTCGGCGGTGCCGGCCTGGTGATGACCGAAATGGTCTGCGTCTCCGAAGCCGGCCGCATCACCCCCGGCTGCAGCGGCCTGTACACCGATGAGCAGCGTGACAGCTGGAGGGAAATCGTGGACTTCGTTCACGGCCGTTCCACTGCCAAGATCGGCGCGCAGTTGGGTCACTCAGGTCGCAAGGGCTCCACCAAGCTCATGTGGGAAGGCATCGACCAGCCGCTCGAGTCCGGCAACTGGACCGCCGTCGGGCCCTCTGCGCTGCCGTACAGCCCGCAGAACCAGACGCCCGTGGAGCTGGACCGCGCCGGCATGGCCGCCATCAAGGCCGAGTTCGTTGCTTCCGCAGTCCGTGCCGACGAGGCCGGGTTCGACCTTCTGGAAGTCCACGCCGCCCACGGCTACCTGTTGTCCTCCTTCCTTTCGCCGGTGTCCAACAAGCGGACCGACGAATACGGCGGCAGCCTGGAGAACCGGCTGCGGTTCCCGCTGGAAGTGTTCGACGCCGTTCGCGCGGCTTGGCCGGCCGACAAGCCGGTGACGGTACGCATCTCCGCCACGGACTGGATCGAGGGTGGCAACACTTCCGATGATTCCGTGGCCATTGCCCGCGCCTTCGTAGAGCACGGCGCAGCCGGCCTGGATGTTTCCACCGGCCAGATCGCCAAGGAAGAGAAGCCTGCCTACGGCCGCAGCTACCAGACGCCGTTCGCCGACCGTATCCGTCAGGAAGTTGCCGCTCCGGCAGGTGTGGCCGTGATCGCCGTCGGCGCCATCTCCAGCTATGACGACGTGAACTCCATCCTGCTCGCCGGCCGTGCGGACCTGATCGCCCTTGGCCGTACGCACCTCTACGATCCCCAATGGACCCTGCACGCTGCCGCTGAGCAGGAATACCAGGGCCCCGGTGCCGAGTGGATCCCGCAGTTCCGGGCAGGCCGCCGGAAGCCACCGAGCTCCCGCACTGACGCCGTTCGTCCGCGCTTGTCCTTGCTCAAGGAAGCGGAAATCGAAGAGGCCAACACCCACCTTCGCTGGACTCCCGAGTCCGCCGCCGCATCGGTTTTGGTGAAGTAGCCATGGCCACCGCACCGGTCAACGACTGGAACGTGCCCAAGAAGACCACCGGAGTGGTCCTCTTCTGCTGCTGGCTTGCCATCCTGGCCGAAGGCTACGACGTCGGCGTCCTGGGAGCCATCCTCCCCGCTCTCGCCGAATACAAGGAATGGAACCTCAGCCCGCTGGCTCTCGGCGGCCTCGGCTCATATGCCTTGATCGGCATGCTTATCGGAGCACTGTTCATCGGTACCCTCAGCGACCTCGTGGGCCGCAAGAAGATGCTCCTGGCTTCCATGGTGATCTTCACGATTACCCAAGCCGGCGCAGCGTGGGCACCTACCCCGGAACTGTTCGGAATCTTCCGTCTGATCGGCGGGCTGGGCATGGGTGGAGTCATCCCGGTGGCAGCGGCCCTGACCATCGAATATTCGGCACCGAACAAGCGGTCCTACAACTACGGCCTCATGTACTCCGGATACTCGCTGGGAATTGTGGCTGCCGCCCTCGCTGCCCTGTTTGTCTTGCCCGTGGGCGGATGGCGTGCAGTCATCGCCATCGGTGCTGCCCCCGTGGTTCTGCTTCCCATCATCTGGAAGTTCCTGCCTGAGTCCTTGGAATTCCTGGAATCGAAGGGGCGGAAGGCGGAGGCCAAGGCCTTGGCCGGCAAACTGAACATCGCCAACTACACGCCGGTGGTTCCCGCCGCTCCTGTTGCCGGTGTCCAAACGGACCCGTGGTGGAAAACCATCACCACCATGTTCTCCCGCAAGTACCTGCGCTCTACCGTGTTCTTCTGGATCTCGCTCTTCTGCGGCCTGGTCCTGGTCTATGGCCTGAACACCTGGCTGCCGAGCATCATGAAGAAGGCCGGCTACGACCTCGGCTCTTCCCTGACGTTCCTCCTGGTCTTCAGCCTTGCATCAGCCATCGGCGGCCTGCTCCTGGGTCGCGCTGCGGACAAGTACGGCAAGAAGCTCATCCTGGTGGTGTTCTACATCCTGGGCGGCCTGGGCATCATGCTGCTGGTCTTCCCGAACACCATGGTGGTCAACCTGCTGTTCGTCGCCTTCGCCGGTGTCGGTTCCATCTCCACCTCGCTGGTCCTCACCGGATACATCGCCGACTACTACCCGGCCAAGGTCCGCGGCACGGCGACGGGTTGGGCGTTGAGCTTCGCCCGGCTGGGTGCCATCTCCGGACCGTTGATTGGTGGCTGGATCGCAGGCTCCAAGCTTCCATTCGAGGCCAACTTCGCGATCTTCGCCGGCATTGCCGTGCTGGCCGCGGGTGCTGTGGCGATGATTCCCAAGCCGCAACCTGAGGTGCCCATTGCCGCCATCGACGTCGATCCTGACGACGCCGCCGTCGGTGCCCGCTAGGAGTGGTCATGGACAGGTTTCCGGAGGCGAGCGTCGAGCGAACGGTGGAGTGGGTGGACACCGACGCCTCCGGACACCAGCACAATTCAGCCATCCTGCGCTGGGTTGAGGCCGCCGAAGCCAAACTCTTCCGCCTGCTGGACTTGCCGGATTACTTTCCCAACGCTCCCCGGGTCCAGCAAGTGATCAACTACAAGGCCAAGCTGTGGTTCGGCCAGCGCATTACCGCCATGGTGAAGATCCAGGCGCTGGGCCGGACCTCCATGACAATGGCTTTCGAGGTAACGTCCGACGCCGGTGAGGTTGCCGCTTACGGGACGGTCACCACCGTGCACGTCCCCCAGGGGACCACTTCTGCGCAGCCTTGGCCGGAGCATCTGATCCGGGCGGTCAGGGCTGGGCAGGAAAGTTAGCCCCCTCCGCCGGGATGGCAGTTAATGACAATGTCGAGCTCTGGGACTGTCATCAACTGCCATCTCGGCGTTTGGGGGTGTGGGGCTTCTAGCGCAGGCCCTTGAGGATGTTCTTGGGGCGCTGCATCTCTCCATGCTTGGCGCCGAGGATGATGACCCAGCCGGCGAATGCGGGAATGGCCCACTGGAGTGCTTTCAGCTGCGTTTGGGCGGCCTTCAGCTCGTCCGATGCCCCGGCGCGCGGTTCGGTTGCACCCTCGGCCCCTTCACCGGAGAGTTCGTCCACTTTCTTGCCCACAATGCCTGCATACAGGGTGACGGCAGCGCCTGCCAGGGTCACGGCCGTCTTGTAGACGGTGTTGGCCGCAACGCTGTCCTGCTTGGCGATCCGGCCCTTGTTTTCCCATGCGATGGCCAGGTCTGCCGCCAGGTGCCCAGCGAAAGCCGCAGTCTGGATCGGCGCCCACTTGCCCCAGCCCTTGCTTGAAAGGCGGGTCCGCTCGGTGGGGTCTTTTGCCTCTGCTGCGGCACCATTGAGTCCGATGGCCCCCATCAGCGAGCCGCCGAACCATGCTGCGGCGGTGAGGTCGTGAATGGAACGGGCTACGAGATTTCCTGCCATGATGTGCTTCCTATCGTTGATACGGAAAGGACCCTTCGAGGCCGCGGGGCCTCAAAACAGCGTAGTTCTATAGTAAGCATGCTTACTAAGGCGGGGCCACCCGTTGGCGCGGCGGGCCACCCGTTGGTGCGGCGGGGCGACCCGTTGGTGCGGCGGGGCCGTGGCCGCTCGCACGGTTGGATGGCGCCGAGTCGATGGGGACTGTGACCGAACCTATGATGAACTGGACTGGCGCCTGATGAGGGCGCGGAAATGAGGCTCTCCAGATGTTCGTCGTTCCGGCACCCCCGGTGCGCCACCAGCAGTTGCTCGTTACGATCTTCGGCCTCTACGGCCGGAACGCGGGCGATGCCTTGCCGGTTTCTGCGCTGATCTCCATGCTGGGCTCGCTCGGCTATGACGCGCCGGGCGTGAGGTCGTCGGTTTCAAGGCTCAAGGCGAAGGGCGTGCTCAAGAGCGTCCGCGAAGGCGGGATCGCCAAGTACAAGATTTCCGAGTCCGTCAGCGATGTGTTCCGTGAAGGTGACAAGCGCATCTTTGCCCCGGAGCAGCCCGCCCCGGTTGATACCTGGGTGCTTGCCGTCTTTTCGGTGCCTGAGTCCATGCGCAACCGCCGGCACCAGCTGCGCTCCGCATTGCTGGCGCTGGGGTTCGGTTCAGTGGCCAACGGTGTGTGGATCGCGCCGGCCCACAAGCTGGAGCAAGCCCGCGAACGGCTCACTGCCGGCGGGCTGATTGAGTTCGTGGACCTGTTCCGGAGCGACTACGTTTTTGATGGCCCCATGCGGCCCAAAATCTCCGAATGGTGGGATCTCAAGGAACTTGACGAACAATTTACCGAGTTCCTTGGGCTGTATGAGGGTGCGGAACAGCAGTGGACGCAAAGGGTCGGCGACGATCCTGAAAGGGCCCTGGCAGAGTCCACGGAAGAGCTGCGGCGCGACGCTTTCCGTTACTACATTCCCATGCTGACAATGTGGAGGAAGTTCCCTTACCGGGACCCCAACCTGCCCACCGACTACCTCCCGCCGGAGTGGCATGGGCCCGCGGTCCGCAGGACGTTCCAGGCAGTTCACCGCCTGGCAGCACCCCTGGCCGCAGCCCATGCACACGAGATCATCGCAGAAGCGCTGGATCCTGCGGCGGCCTGATTAGTCGCTGGTCCGTGGGGCATCAATGACGCCGAACACTTCGCCTTGCGGTCCCCGGACCACTACCATCCGCCCCAGTGCGTTCTCTTCCACGGGGCCAAGGAGGGTGGCCCCGAGCTCTACTGCCCGGGTGGCTGTTCCGGCAACGTAATCGCTGGCGAACCACGTCATCCAGTGGTTGGGGGCGTGATCGGGAAGTGCGGTGTCATGATGCACCCCGCCCACTTCCCGGCCATCGAAGGGCCGGCGGATCGTGGAGTAGACAAGGCCTTCTTCACTAACGTCCTGGTAGCTGACGTCAAAGACCTCCGCGTAGAAGGACCGGGCTGCGGAGTAGTCCCGTGTATGGAGTTCGTTCCAGCAGAGGGCGCCATGCTCATTGACGCGTTCAGCGCCGATATGGGTGCCGGCCTGCCACACGCCGAACGTTGCACCAGCACTGTCTGCGGCAAGGGCCATCCGGCCGGATTGGTTGACATCAAAGGGCTCGGCAAGCAGCTGCCCTCCGGAAGCGACGATTTTCTTGGCCGTGAGGTCAACATCGTCCGAGGCCAGGAACGTCGTCCAGGACGTAGGCGTGCCGGGATCTTGTTTGGGCCCCATTCCCGCCACGGTGCGGCCCCTCAGCTGGGCCAATTGATAGCCCCCGGCTTCCTGTCCGCCGGACACAAATTCCCAGCCGAACAGGTCTTCATAGAACGCCTTCGCCGCTTCGGGGTGGTCCACGCCCAGGTCCACCCACAGGGGAGTTGCTGCGGGCCAGTTTGAAATCTTGGTGGACATGGGACTCCTCGGGTCGGGGCGCTGGCGATGTAGCTGCTTCCCCAGGTGCTCGATGCGCCAAGCACCTAAGGAAGCAGCCACCCATAAAGTGCGCCGTTGGCCCGATTCGTGACACTGTTTCCGGCCACTTTTTCAAGGCACCGTGCCGCGCAGCAGTCCATCGCAAGGCGACGCGGGAGCGTCGGCCGCGCCCCGCCGTCGTGCGTGAGGGTTAGACGGTGCGGCTCGCCTTGGCGAGGTTGTCCTGAAGCTCGACGGCGGTCTGCCGGACGACGTACGCGGGACGGTCGCGTTCAACGCGCCAGCTGTCTTCCAGGGGGCCAATGTTGACGGTGTCGAAACCGAATTCGTCGTAGAGCTTGGTGACGAGCCCGGCGGCATCCGGGAAGTCGCTCGCGGTGGCCAGCGCCCGACGGTTGGGCGTGCCTGCAGGGGTGCCGTCGGTAGTGATGTCCTTGGCGAAAATGTGGTTGAAGCCCTTGGCCACCTTGGACGTCGGGAGATGCTTCTGGAGCAGGCCGGAGGTGGTGGCTTGGCCGTTGTCCAGCTCCGGGATGCGGCCATCGCGCTCCCAGTAGTAGTTGTTGGTGTCGATGACGATCTTGTCCTCGAGCGGCTCTACCGGGATGTCCTGATAGTTTTTGAGGGGTACGGTCACGACGGCGAAATCGCCTGCCGCTGCTGCCTCACCCGGCGTGGCGGCACGGGCCCGCGGTCCCAGTTCTGCCACCAGTTCACCGAGGGTTTCAGGTCCCCGTGAATTGCTGATGACGACGTCGTAGCCCAGCTCCACGGCTTTGCGCGCGATCTGGCTGCCAATGTGTCCTGCTCCGATGATTCCGATTGTTGTCATGCAGGCGGCAACCAAAAGTTGCACGCGCGTATTTCCCGCGTTACGCAATATTTCTATGAGGCCTATACTAAGGAGTCTTACTATGCTGGTTGGCATCGAAGACGAGGAGGTAGCGATGGCCGGACATTTGGAACTGGTTGAAACGCCTGATGGGGAATATCGGATTCTGATGGTGGACGGCGAGGACGTCCTGATGGGACTTTCCAAGCAGTTTTCATCAATGGATGAGGCTGTGGAGGGAGTTGCCGCCATCAGGGAAGTGGCGGGAACGGGCCTTCTTCGCCCGGCTTCAGCTGAGCGCTACGCGGTGCTGATGCTGGAAGAACCCGTCATCGATTCCGCACTCGCCGAGCAAGGGGCGCGGACCCAAGCGAAGGCGGTCAACTGTGGCAGCTGAATCAACGCCGCATAAGAAGCGCGGGATTCTCTTCGACGTGGACGGGACCCTGATCGATTCCAGCTACTTCCACGCCATGGCCTGGTGGCAGGCCTTCCGGCGGGAAGGCCTGGACATCGAGATGTCAGCAATCCACCGGCGGGTGGGCATGGGAGGCGACCGGCTGATCCAGAGCCTTCTGCCCGACTGCACCGACGAGATGCAGGAAGACCTGAAGAGTGCCCACGGCGCAGTCTTTTCAACATTCTGGCCGACGCTGAGGGCATTCGACTCGGCGCGCGACCTCCTCGCGGCATGCTCCGATGCTGGACTGGCCGTGGGCTTGGCGTCGTCGGCTCAGCAGCGTGACCTCGAGGTCAGCCGGCATATCCTCGACGCCGGATCCTCGATCGACGCCTGGACCAGCTCCAACGACGCCAAGGAGAGCAAGCCGGCGCCGGACATCCTGGTTGCGTGCCTGGAAAAGCTCGGAATCAGCCCCGAGGACGCCGTATTTGTAGGCGACGCGGTTTGGGACGTGAAAGCCGGCGCGGCCATTGGTGTTCCCGTGGTTGGACTGACCTGCGGCGGAATCAGCGAAGCGGAGTTGCGCGACGCAGGTGCCGCGGAAGTTTATGACAATCCACGGCACCTGCTGGAGCACCTGGAAAGCAGCATCGTGGGCCGGCTCGCTGCGGGGGGTCGCGCGGGGCTTAGCGGGACGTAAGCCCCTGCGGGTTGGCCGGGTTGGCCGGGTTGGCTGGCTTGGCTGGCTTGGCTGGCTTTGGTTGGACGCAAGCGCCTGCGGGTCGGAGTGGAGGGCCCGAGGGCCCGCCGGTGCAGGCTGGCTTCAGCGCGCGGGGGCTTAGCGGGGCGGCTGGGTTGGTTGGACGCAAGAGTCCTGATTGCGGAGCCGTGGAGCTGTCCCGGGCGACTACCGCTGGGAATCGCTGATGCCCTTGTCCCGTCCACGCCGGTTGCGTGCGGTCCAAATAATCAACGCAATGATAATTACCGCGGCTACACCGGCCAGTACCCAGGGAGTGGCGTCGGTGCGGGTCTGTTCCTGGGGATCGGACTCTCCGGTCCCGGGGTTGGCCGGGCCGCTGCCTGCAGGGTTGGGTGTGCTGGGCGCACCGGATGAGGGTGCAGGGTTGGTTGGCGTTTGAGTCGAAGGACCGGACGGGTTGGTGGAATCCGCGGTGGGCGTCGGTGTCGTGGCGGCCACGTTGCCTTGGGTGGCGCTGGCCTGGGCGGCACTGGCCTGAGCAGCACTTGCTTGATAACCGGGCGCTGCGCTGGCTGCGGCCGAGGTCGCGAGCATGGAGCCTGCAATAAGGGCGAATGCCGCTGTAGTGGTGGCTAGTCTTCGAAACATCGTTACCTCCAGGGGTCTAGGGGGTTTTCGTTATCCTCACACTAGTAAGGATACTGACTAAACCGTCCTGGTGGGTGATTTTCGGGGGTGCCGCCCGGGCACAGGGGCGGCACCCATTCCTTTCCTAGCGGGTGAGTTTGGCGGAATCCGGTTCCTGGTCGCCGATGTGGCCAGGTGCGTTGGCGGCGAGGACACGCTGCACGAACGCGCTGTATTCCTCCATGTAATGCCGCAACAGGGCAGCGGTGCCTTCGTCCTTAACTGAACCGTCGTCGTCGTACGCGTCCGCGACAAAGCGGATGTACGCCTCAGGTGCGTTCAACTGCGGTGCGTCCAGGAAGCTCAACACACTGCGCATGGACGACTGCATCACCGCTGTCCCGATGCCGCCCGGCGATGCGCCAATAATTCCCGTGGGCTTCCGGGCAAACGAGTTGGTGCCCCACGGACGCGAACCCCAGTCGATGGCATTCTTCAGGGCGCCGGGGATGGAACGGTTGTATTCAGGGGAGATGAAAAGGATCCCGTCCGAGGCCGCGATCGCATTCTTAAGTTCGCGTCCGGCCGGCGGGAAATCGGCGTCGTAGTCCGAACTGTAGAGGGGAAGGTCCTTGATGGCGATCTCATGGAACTCAAGCTCCGGAGGCGCAACGCTGATCAGCGCCTTGGAAAGAACCCGGTTGATCGAATTGCCCGCCAGGCTTCCCACGAAATAACCGATTTTGAAGGTATCCATAGTGGCGTTCCTTTCCGACGGCACGGCCGGAACCGGCTCGTCGACGGTGTGGTGGCTGGTTGCCCCCAGCTTCCACCGACCCTAATGGAGTTGTGCACATAGCGCAGCCCCCTACTCCCGCACGGACCCTTGCAGTCATAGACTCATGCCAACTGGTTCAGGAGCGTTCGGGAGAGTTCAGGAAGTGGGGTGGCGGGTGAGAGCAGGCATTGCGCGCGAGGCGCTCGACGGCGAGAGACGCGTGGCCGCCACGCCCGAAACGGTCAAGCAATTGATCGGGCTGGGCCTGGAAGTTCAGATCGAGTCCGGTGCCGGATTGGCATCCGGGCACAGCGACGACGATTACCGTCAGGCAGGCGCATCCGTGGTGCAGTCCCTGAATCTGGGGGCCCTGGATGTTTACTGCCACGTCCGTCCCATGGAACCGTCGACGGCGGCAGCCCTCCGCCGGGGTTCGGTCACCGTCGGATTAGGGTCACCGGCCTCCGAATTGCCTACCGTGCGGGCGCTCGCCGCAGGCGGGATCACCGCTTTTGCCCTTGAACTGGTTCCCCGGATCTCCCGCGCCCAATCCATGGACGCGCTGACGTCCCAGGCCTTGGTGGCGGGCTACCGGTGCGTCCTTGAAGCGGCCATGCGCTTGCCCCGCTTTTTCCCGCTGTACATGACGGCAGCCGGGACCATTCCGCCCGCCCGGGTGCTGGTGTTGGGCGCCGGTGTTGCCGGACTTCAAGCGATCGGCACAGCGAAGCGGCTCGGGGCCAGGGTTTCGGCCAATGACATCCGTCCGGCGTCGGCGGATGAAGTAGCCTCCATGGGCGGAACGTTCATCAAGCTGGACCTGGAAACCGCTGAGGCCTCCGGTGGCTACGCACGCGAACTCAGCGCAGACCGGGGGGCCTTGCAACGGGCACTCCTGGCGCCGCATGTGGCCCAGTCCGACGTCTTGATCACCACCGCCGCCGTTCCCGGCAGGAGGGCGCCGCTCCTGGTGAGCCGGGACATGGTCCAGGGCATGAAACCTGGCTCCGTGGTGGTGGACCTGGCCGCCGAATCGGGCGGCAACGTCGAAGGAAGCATCCCGGGGCAGGATATCCCTATCCCCACAGCCGACGGCCAGGGCGTTGTGACGCTGGTAGGCATCAAGGACGCCGCCTCCGCAATGCCCGCGGACGCCTCCCGCCTTTACGCAAAGAACGTGGCCAACCTGCTGGCGCTCATGACCAAAGACGGCAAAGTGTCCCCGGATTTCTCGGACGAAGTCGTGGCCGGGACTTGCCTGACCCACGACGGTCAAGTCCGGCACGCCCCCACCGCAGAGGCGCTCACGGCGTTTGCTGGCGAGACTGTGCCCGTCGTCGGTGGGAGTGCCGGCGTAGTTCCACGCGGCGGTCCCTCGCCTGGCAGTGTTCCGCCGGGCGGTGCCGGTTCCGGCAGTCTCCCGCCGGGCGATGCGGCTTCCGGCAGTTCCTCGCCTGGAAGTGCGGCTTCCGGCAGTCTTCCGCGCGGCGGTCCCGCACCCGGCAGTGAAGGAGTGCGCTGATGGACGGCATGAGCCTGCTGACCATTACAGTCCTGGCAGTGTTCGTGGGCTTCGAGGTTGTTTCCAAAGTCTCCAGCACCCTGCACACGCCCCTCATGTCAGGCGCGAACGCGATCCACGGGATCATCCTGGTGGGTGCCATCATTGTTGCGGGACAGGCTGCGGATCCGTGGGTGTTGGCGGTCGCCCTGCTGGCTGTCGTCCTCGCTACGGCCAACCTTGTAGGCGGGTTCGTGGTGACCGACCGCATGCTGGAGATGTTCCGCGGACGGCAACGGCCGCCGTCGAACGTTGGACAGCTTGGCAGCACTGGCGGCACTGGCGGCACTGGAGGTGCAGGAGGCGCGGCAAGGTCTCCAGGTCAGGCAGATTCTGGAGGTCAGGCGGGTTCCACGGCAGCCCGGCCGGTCGACTCCGCGGGTCCAATCAAAAAGGGGCGCCGGCAATGACGCTGCTGAACCCCACCTGGACCGCGCTTCTGTATCTCGCCGCGGCAGCATGCTTCATCCTGGCCCTGAAGGGCCTTAACTCGCCCCGGACGGCGCGGCGCGGAAACCTGATCGGAGCCTTGGGTGCCCTGGTGGCCGTGGTCACGGTGTTCCTCTCCATGAAACTGGATAACATCCCCTGGATCCTGGGGGCCATTGCCGTTGGCTCCGGCGTTGCCGCCCCTGTTGCCCGACGGGTGCAGATGACGCAAATGCCCCAGCTCGTGGCACTCTTCAACGGTGTGGGCGGTGGGGCTGCGGCGCTCGTGGCCTTGCTTGAACTTTCCCACACGGATGATCCCTGGGTTCGGCTGGCCATCGTGTTCACCTTGCTGGTGGGGGCGGTCTCCTTCGCCGGATCAGGTGTCACCTTTGCCAAACTCCAAGGGCTCATGACCACCCGGCCCGTGACTTTCCCCGGACTTCCCATCCTCATGGCCGTGGTGCTGCTTGCTGCGGTAGGGGCAGGGGTGGCCGTGATCGTCACAGGCTCGCTTGCGCTGGCACTGGTGCTGCTGGTCCTGGGTCTTTGTGCCGGCATCCTTTTGGTTCTTCCGGTGGGTGGTGCCGATGTCCCGATTGTCATCTCGCTCCTGAATGCGTTTACCGGCCTTGCCGTGGCAGCGTCGGGGCTGGTGCTGGGCAACGTTCTTTTGGTGGTGGCCGGGACATTGGTGGGCGCATCTGGCACCATCCTGACCCGGGCCATGGCCGCCGCGATGGGGCGGAGCGTGGCGGGCATCATGTTCGGAGCGTTCAAGGGCGGCTCCACTGCCGGATCCACAGAGGTCAGCGAACGGCCGGTCCGGTCTTCCAGCGCGGAGGATGTGGCGGTGCTCCTGGGGTATGCGCAGCGGGTCATCATTGTGCCGGGGTATGGCTTGGCAGTTGCCCAGGGACAGCACACTGCCGCCGAGCTCGCCTCAGCCCTGGAAGCGCGGGGCATTGAAGTCGACTTCGCCATCCATCCCGTGGCAGGACGAATGCCCGGACACATGAATGTACTGCTGGCCGAGGCCAATGTGCCCTATGAGTCGCTGAAGGAGATGGGTGACATCAATTCCGAATTCAAGACCGCCGACGTTGCTTTGGTAGTTGGGGCCAACGACGTCGTGAACCCTGCAGCGAAGACCACCTCCGGATCGCCGATATACGGAATGCCAATCCTCGAGGTCGCCGACGCCCGGCAGGTGGTATTCCTCAAACGCTCAATGCGGCCAGGATTCGCCGGTATCGAAAACGAACTCCTTTACGAACCACAAACCACCTTGCTCTTCGGAGACGCCAAGGATTCCCTGACAAAGGTCCTCGGTGCCGTGAAGGGACTCTAGGAAAAATCGTTGAACCGCGTCATGTACTGGGCCGTGGCGGCACAAGTCTCTACAGAAGGCTTGTGACCGCTAGGAGTATTGACGTGCAGGACAGTAAGAAGGAGTCGGCGCCCGGGCCGCGTTTCGTCGAAGCGGAAGGCCGGGCCGTGACCAATTGGCGGATCCTCGTGGGTCAGACGGTTCAGGTTTGGCGGTACAACGAGATTGTCGACCAAGGCTGCGTGGAGTCTGTGACCTATGACGGAAAGGTTCTCTGGCTTGCCCAAAGCGGACCCATAGAGCGGCGGTTGGTTGAGAAAGAACGCGGAACCGGTCTCCGGCTCAGGCTCATGGACTGAAAGGCTTTCCTGGCCGGTCGGACTGATCCTAAGCTGGGCTGCACGAAGTACCCAATCATGTACGGCCCACATCCAAGGGAGGTTCCGACGTGACCGTAAAACTCAATAAGAAGGCCTATGATCACGCGAAACGTTTGATTCAGGACGGCAAAGTAGTCAAGGACATCCGCGATGACTGGAGTGAGCACGCTCCCTCCACCAAACAAGAGAGTGCCTTTCTGGACAAGCACGGGCACGCCGAATATTCCAAGTGGTTCCTGGGTGTGGACGACGAACACCCGGAGGACCAAAAGGGCCACTACAAGTTCCCCATCGGGGATTTCAAGAAGATCCACCGCTGCGGTGTGATCGCGGCCGAGAGCCGGGCGGGGCAGTACGACCACGACGACATTCGTGAGGCCTTGGGCAAACTGCTGGAGAAGATCGACCAGGACTGAGTTTAGTCACCCGGCTGATCCACTCCCGCCTACTTAGGAGAGTTCAAGCGGCGTCCACCCGCCCCGCAAGTGGCCCTTTGTTCCCCTACCCGGGCGGGAACACCGCGACCCGAGCGGGTGGGCTTTCCATGGAGCCCGGACTGTGTGCCAGGATTTCCGCGAGCTCCGCCAGCCGGTGTGCCCTCGCCGATTCTGCCAGCGAGAAGGGTTCACCTGGCCGGGAGAATACCAAGGGTCCGTGCCAGGCGGTCGGGATCTTGAGGATGTCAGCGGACGGCCCGACGGCGGCACTCAGGTTGGGGGCCGGGTGCTCGGGATCCACTTGGACGATTTTCGCGGACAGGAGCTCGGCAACCGCGTGTGGAAGTTCCTTCGGGTTTCCCGCAATACGGGTGGCGAGGCTCAAAGCCTTGGTTTGGCCATCAGCCATAGCCAAGGCGGTGGTGGGCCACACCTGGGAATCCCGCCCGCCGCCGTCGTCCAGTGCCTTTAGCAGTTCAAGCTCGGTGAGCTCTCCAGGGGCGGACAGCACAAACTCATCCATCACCGACTGGGTAAGCTCCCCGGAAGGGGACTGCGTTCCGGGCATCGGATGCACGTGGACGCTGAGGATGTTGCTGTCCAGTTTGGCCAGGGACTTGGTGATTTTCTGCAGGGAACCAGGCTGGTCGAGAAGCACAGTCCGGGCACGCCAAAGGGAAGGTGCCAGATGCAAGGTGCGTCTCTGGCGGAGGGCTGCCGCGTGCAACCACCGCCTGAGCACCTTGGCAGCCGACGGCTCTGCTACCCATATGACCAGCACGGTTGCGGTGACGGCCAGGAGCACGACCTTGGCTGCGTACGGGAGATGGGTTCCCACCACGGCAGCATGGACCAGCAGTTCGATGGGAAGCATCACGGCGATATTGGCCAGGGTGAGCCGGGCCTTGGGCGGTTCGGGGAGTTGGCCACAGGCATCGCAGAGGAGATCCGCGGTGGCCGGAGTGCTCGCGCTGGGCTTCATGCTTTCATGCTGGCTTGTCCCTGTTTCGAACCCGTTGCTTGTGCGTCACGTTCCTGGGACAGTCTCGTGAACACGCAAGAACCCGGCGTTCTCAATGGGAGAACACCGGGTTCCTGGCGAAGAAACGGGAGGGATCGCTCGCGGAGAGCGGCCAGTTCCTAGCGGGTGCGGTCGGAATCGAAGTCCGGATCCACGCCTTGGGCTTGTCCTGCATTGCGGGCGGCAGCAGCATCCTTCAGGAGATCGCGGATCTCGGCAAGCAGGGCGGTGTCCGCCGGCAGGGGCTCTTCCTCGGGTTCCTCCGTGGAGAGACGGTCCTTGACCAGGGAATTGATCTTGTTCATGGGGGCCACGAAGATGAAGTAGACCACGGCAGCGGTGATCAGGAAGGTCACCAGGGCGGTCAGGACGGCGCCGAAGTTGATGAACGTTGCCGGGTTGTCCTGCCAGATCCGGAAACCGAGCCCGTCGGCGTTCATACCGCCGGCTGCCGCGATCACGGGGTTGATGATGTTGTTGGTGAATGCTGCAACGAGCGCGGTGAAGGCACTGCCGATAACCACAGCAATGGCCAGTTCGATCACGTTGCCGCGAAGTATGAAGTCTTTGAAGCCCTTGAACATGGATGGTCCTCCCAATAGGTGCAGTGTCTGCCTCCAGCAGTGATCAAAATACCACTCGGAAGTTTCCAGCTGGTGTAACCGGGATGTGAGTGAGGGTTGGCGGGAAGGGGGTGGGATGTGAGTGAGGGTTGGCGGGAAGGGGGTGGGATGTGAGTGAGGGTTGGCGGGAAGGGGGTGGGATGTGAGAGATGGTCAGCCGAGCAGCGACCTGGTGTGGTCGTTGAGGAACATTCCCTTGGGATCGAACTCCCGCCGGACCTGGATGAAGGTGTCCAACTCCGGGTAGAGGCGTTCGAGGCGGCTGCGGGTCATGAAGTGGATTTTGCCCCAGTGGGCGCGCGGCTCGAATTCCTGCAGCACGGCGTCGGCGTCACGGAAGAACTGCCAGTAGTCGGTTCCGGGCTCGGTGGTCAGGGTGATGACGGTGCTGTCTCGGCCTTGGAACTGGGACATGTAGGCGTCGTCGGACTTCACCCAGCGGACCTCCACGGGGTATTTCTGCTCGGGGTACCTGCTCCGGATCAGCTCCTGGATGGCTTCGGCGGCCACCAATCCGTCCTCGCTGCGGACAAAGTACTCCAGCTCATGGAACTGCGTTGTGAATCCGCCCGGATAGATGCGGTAGGAACGGTCCAACCGGGCACCTTCAACAGTGGAAAGCTGGCTCTCGTCCTGGACTGAAGCCGCGTTGTAGCGCTTGGTGTAGCTGCGGCCGCCCATGCTGTGATCCGGCGAACCGGGCAGGTCAAGGAGTTCACACGAGTCGTCCCCGGGGCACCACAGGAAGGAGTAGTGCCGGTTGTTGTCGATGTCGGCCTGCCACGTGGACCTGGTTTCCGCCCACGTGGGGTAGGTGATCTCTTCCTGCAGGTAGTAGCTGTCCTCCACGGCCAACTCGACTTCCAAGAAGATCCCCAATGTGCCCAGAGCCGTCTGGGCTGCGCGAAGTTCCCGTATCTGGTCCTCGCCGATTTCCACGATCTCGCCGTAGCCGTTGATCAGCTTCACCCAGCGCAACTTGGAAGAGAAGCTGCCGAGGTCCTTGCCGGACCCGTGCGTGCTGGTGGCCAGTGCGCCTGCGATCTGCTGTTTGTCGATGTCGCCCTGGTTGCTCAGCGCCAAGCCCTTGTCCCACAAGGCGTCCCCGAAGGCGTTGATGGTGGTGCCGGCCAATGCCCGGGCTCGGCGCCCTGAACGATCCGTGCCGGTGATGGCTGAGAGCCCGGACATGTCCATCAGGACCCCGCCGGTCTGAACCAAAGGCGAGGACGAGTGCCCTGAGCCGACCGCCCGCACAGGCAAGCCCTCGCGGATGGCGAAACGGACGGCGTCGAGCGCTTCTTGTTCATTCCCGGGCCGTACGGTGAAGGCGGGCGTAGCACTTTGGTTCCCGCCCCAGTTGGTCCACGTCGCGTCCGTGGTGAAGGGGGCTGTGGGGGTAGCTGCGGCAGGTACGCCCGAAACATTGGTGGTCATGGTGAAAGCTCCGTTGCTTGTCCGTGCGCTTACGCGCCGTGGTTGATCATGACGTGCTTGGTGCGCGAGTAGTCATCCAGGGCGTAGAGCGAGAGGTCGCGGCCGTAGCCGGAACCTTTGAATCCGCCCCACGGTACCTCGCAAGCCAGGACCAGGTGGGCATTGACCCACACGGTGCCGAAGTCCAGCTGCTTGGGAATCCGGAGGGAAAGGCTTGAATCGCGTGTCCAGACCGAGGCTGACAATCCGTAGGGGCTCTCATTGGCGCGGGTCACCGCTTCTTCGGTGGTGCTGAAGGTTTCCACGGTGACCACCGGCCCGAAGATTTCATGCGTGGCGATGTGTGCCCCTGCGGGCACGTCGGTGATGACTGTGGGCTCAATGAAGTAGCCGGGACCTTCCAACGCGGAACCGCCGATGGCGACTGTGAGGCCTGCGGCCCGTGCTTCAGCCAGCGCTTCCTTGACCCGTTCAAAGTGCGGGAGGGAGATCATGGGGCCGATTTCGACGTCGTCCCCGGCGTCGGGCGCGCCGATCACCAAAGTGCTGACCTCCCGGACCAGGTGACTGGTGAATTCTTCGGCTACGGACTCGTGCACCAGGACACGGCAGGCGGCACCGCAGTCCTGGCCGGCATTCCAAAATCCGGCGTTCCGGACACCGGCAGCAGCTGCGCGGAGGTCGGCGTCGGAGAAGACCACAACAGGGGCCTTGCCGCCGAGTTCCAAGTGGACGCGTTTGACCGACTTCGCCGCTGTTTCGGCCACCGCCTGGCCGCTGACCACACTGCCGGTGAGGGCTACCAGCGCGATGTCAGGGTGCTCGGAAAGGCGCTGCCCAACGGTCCGGCCGCGGCCGGTGACCACGTTGAGGATGCCATCCGGAATCCGTCCGGCCAGCACTTCCACGAGCTTCAGCGTGGACAAGGGGGTCTGCTCGGAGGGCTTGATGACGATGCTGTTGCCGGCGGCAAGGATGGGGGCGATCTTCCAGGCAGCCATCAGCAGCGGGTAGTTCCATGGCGTGATGACGCCCACCACGCCTACGGGTTCGCGCAGGATCACCGAGGTGTGGCCGCTGGCGTAGTCACCGCCGGCCATGGAGGTGAGGGTCCGCGATGCGCCGGCCATGAAGCGGAAAGTGTCGATGGTGCTGGAGACGTCGTCCTCGGCCACGGCTTGCGGCTTGCCGGTGTTTGCGGACTCGATGGCCTCAAAGTCGGCCCGGTTCTCCTCGATGATGTTGGCAATGAGATTCAGGACGTCGGCGCGTTCCTTCGGGGTAGTGGCACCCCAGGTTTTTTGGGCCACGACGGCGGCGGCAACAGCGGCGTCCACGTCATCGGCGGTGCCCGCCTGGACTGAGGCGATGACGGCCTCGGTGGCGGGATCAACGACGTCGATCAGGAGCCGGGTGGAGCCTGGGACGAAGGAACCGTTGATGAAGTGCCCCGCCGGAGGCAGGGGCAGAGACAGGGGGAGTTGCAGGGGCTGCGGGGACATCGGGTGTTCTCCGGGGAGGGAAGCTTGGGCGTCGGGGGCTGGGCGTCGGACGGTGAACTGTTCGGTCTGGGTGGTCATGGTGATCCGCTTTCAGGAAAGGTTTGGTCGGGGGCGGTGGCCGGATGAAGCGGTGGCCGGAGGAGTGGCTGGCCGGAGGACGCTGGGCGGATGAGGTGCCGGTCAGGGGTGGTGGGGAGATCAGGAGGCGGCCGGGTCAACGACTGGCCACGGGTGCCCTCAGATGAGGTCCGGGGTGAGTGCCGTTGCTGGGAACGTGGCTGGTTCAGTCTTCTTGCCGAACACCCGGGCCGCCACGTAATAGAGGGGAGCGACAACCACGAGTCCGACGATCCAGGAGATGTCCACTCCACCCATCGCCGCAGCCAAGGGGCCGGTGTAAATAGCTGTAGCCGAGAAGGGAACCTGGATCAGGGCGCCTGCCAGGTATGAGCCGATGGCGATCCAGTTGAACCGTCCGTAGACGCCGCCGTCGCGCTTGAAGAAGTCTTCAACCCGGTAGTCTCCGTGCCGCAAAAGGTAGTAGTCCACCAGGTTGATGGCCGTCCACGGAACCAGCACGTACATCAGGAAGGAGAGGAAGTTGGTGTAGAAGAGGATGAAGTTGTCGCGGGCAAAGAGGGCAATGGAGACAGCCACAACGAAGAGGATGATGGCGGCGATGGTGCGGGTCTTGGCACGTGGCAACCACGAGGGCCTGAAGGTCTGCCCGATGGTGAGGGTGCACAGGACACCGCAGTACAGGTTCATGGCGTTCGAAGCCGCAACTCCCAGGCAGAAGATGCCCACGATAATGAGGGTCCACGGCTGCAGCAGGGTGCCGAGGCTGCCGACGATTTCGACGTCGCCGGTGCTCATGGACACCGCGAGGGTACCCACCAAAGCACCCAGGATCATGGGGAACAGCGTGCCCAGGACGCAACCTGAGTAGGAAGCCCAGAAGGCCGGGCCGGAACCGGTGCCCTGAGGCATGTAGCGGGAGTAGTCGGAGACGTAGGGTGCGTAGGCCAGTTGCCACAACGCGGAAACGGAGATGGTGCCCATGAAGCCCACCCAGTTGAAGTTGCCCGTCTCCAGGAAGTTGCCTGGCAAGCCATGGACCATCAGGATCCAGCCGAACGCCAGCAGCAATGCCAACCCTGCCGCGACGCTGAGGACGCGGGCATAGGCGTGGATGAGCCGGTAGCCAAAGATCGTGGCGATCACGCTGACCACGCCGATGATGATGATTCCGCCGTCAACGCTGATGCCGGGACTGACCGCGGCCATCGCTTCGCCGCCGAACACCAGGTTCGCCGCGAAGAAGCCCACGTACATGACCACCACAATGACCACTATCAGCAGTGCACCGAAGGAACCGAACTGGCCGCGGGTCTGGATCATTTGGGCCACACCCAGTTGCGGGCCCTGGGCGGAGTGCAGCGCCATGAAGATGCCGCCCACCACGTTGCCGATGATGATGCCCACGATCGCCGGAACGAATCCCAGGCCGAACACCGTGGTGGCGAGCCCGCCGGTCACGATGGTCATGATCATGATGTTGGAGCCGAACCAGATGGTGAAGAGATCCCGCGCCTTGCCGTGCCGCTCGTTGAGGGGGATCGGCTGGATGGTCTTGTCCTCGAGGCGTGGCACCTCGGTTGTGACGGGCGCGGTGTTCATGACGCACTCCGGGATGCTGAAGCGAGTTCGCGGACAGCTGCGCTGTTTGACTTGCTGCGGTTCACCATCAGCCCCAGCAGATCGAACACCAGGGTGGCGGCGGCAACGGTGGTGATGTCCGCGTGATCGTAGGCAGGGGCGACTTCCACGACGTCGGCGCCCACGATGTTGATGCCGTTCAGTCCGCGGAGCAAGGCCAGGAGTTCGCGGGAGTGGAGCCCGCCCATCTCCGGGGTGCCGGTTCCGGGAGCGAAGGCCGGGTCCAGGACGTCGATGTCGATGGAGACGTACACGGGGGTGTCCCCGAGCCTGTCCTTCACGCGCTGGATGGCGGCCGGAACGCCGATGACGTCCAGGTCCGAGCATCGAATGATCTGGAACCCGAAGTCGTGGTCCCGGAGGAAGTCGTTGCGGTCATAGACCGGCCCGCGGATTCCTACGTGCATGGACTTGTCCTCCACCAGCAGGCCTTCCTCGAACGCCCGCCGGAAGATGGTGCCGTGCGTGATGGGCTGGTCGAAATAGGTATCCCAGGTGTCCAGATGCGCGTCGAAATGCAGCAGTGCCACCGGACCGTGGACTGTGTTCAGGGCCCGCAGCATGGGCAGGGCGATGGTGTGGTCGCCACCGATGGAGATGAGCCGCTTGTCCTCGCTGATCAGGGGCAAGGCCTGCTCCTCGATCTCACGGACTGCCCGGGCGATGTCGTAGGGGGTGCAGGCGATGTCGCCGGCGTCCACAACCTGGGCTTCGTACACAGGTTCAACGTCCAGCTCCGGGTGGTAGCCGGGGCGCAGGAGGCGGGAGGCCTCGCGGACCGCGGCAGGACCGAAACGGGCGCCGGGCCGGAAGGAGGTTCCGCCGTCGAACGGTACGCCGACGATCGCAATGTCGTAATCCGGGACGCGGTCGATTTGGGGGAGACGGGCAAAGGTGCCGAGGCCTGCATACCGGGGGACTTTGGTTGCATCAACCGGGCCGATGGGCTTGTGCGTTGTCATTGACGGATCCTTGGGGTGAGGGGTGCTCGCCGTTGAGCGGGAAGTACGTAATTCCATTGTTGGTGACGTGGATCACCCCGGATAGCGGTACATTGACTACAAATGGCCGAGCCGTTTAGACGAATGTCTAAGTCCCGCTGAACCGCGCGGCAGGACCCAACACAAAGGCCAGGAACCGGAGCGGAAACATGGCGATTACCGTCGCTGAACTCATCGCAGAGCCGCAACTCGGACTCACCCTCCTGGCCGGAAAAGCCGGCCTGGACAACCGCATCACCTGGGCCCACACCTCAGACCTGCCCAAGCTCTGGGAATGGGTCACCGGCGGAGAACTCATGATGACCAACGGCCTCTCCATACCCGCCGACGCAGCAGGCCAGGTGGCGCTCGCCGAGGCCCTCATGGACAGCGGCGCCAGTGCGCTGGCCATTGGCGAGAAAATGCACGCACCGCCCCTCACTCGGAAATTCCTGGCCGCCTGCGAGCAGCTCCCCTTGCCCCTGATCAACATCCCGTACCCGCTGCCATTCATCGCGATAGCCCGGTCGGTAGCCGAGTCCTCCCTGCTCGAAGAGTCGCGCCGGCTGCGGCAAACGGCCCGCGTCTACGATCTCCTCCGCACCGCCGGAGCCTCCGAGGACCACTGGCAAAGCCTGGTCCAGCGGCTGGCCACCGAACTCGACGCGGACCTGTTCGTGGTGGACCGCCGTTGCCTCCACCCCTGGCATCCCGACGGGCAGTCCCTCCCGGTGTTCCTGGCCGAAGAGTGGGCTCCCTTGTCCGGGCAGGTATCCCTCGCGGGGAAGAACTTCCAATGGCACCGCATCCGCGGCCGGCACGTGCTCACCATGGACATTCCCACCCATGCCAACGCGCTCCTGGTGGTGCTGCCCAACAACGAACCGCACCCGGACGCCGTCGTGCTTCTCCATGCCGCAACGGTGCTGGGACTGCAGTTGTCGCGCATTGTCTTGTCCCTGGAAGGCCGCCATCGCCTTGCCGGCGAGTTCCTGCTGCAGGCCATGGACGGGCGCCTCGGGGCCGCGGAGATGGAGAGCCGGCTGGCTGCATTCGACGTTCCGCCCGAGGAATTCCTGCTCGCCTCCCTGACGGCGGCCGCCGAACCAAAAGCGACCGACCAAAAAACTGCGGACGACGGCGACAAGCTGGCCAACGTACACATCGAACTGTGGCGGCACGGGGTTGCGTCGGCATCGCTGAAGCGGAACAACAGGCTCCACGTGGTGGTCCCGGCAGGCGTGCCGGACGACGTCCTGGTTCATTGCGCCGGCCTGGAAACCTCGATCGGAATCAGCGCACCGGCAGCAGTGTCCACTATCCAACGCGCATTGCAGGAGTCCCTCTGGGCACTTGGTTCCGCCCGGGCCAACAAGCTGGGGCTGGCCCGCTATGCCGAAGGGCCGTCGTGGCTTGGGCTTACCGGATTCGAGGAAGGAACGGCGCTGGTGAGACGGTTGCTCGGGCCGATTTTCGACTACGAACAGAGCCAGGAAGGCGACCTCATCCTGACGTTGAGGACGTATTTGGACTCGCAGCGTTCCTGGCAAAAGACCGCGGCTGCGCTCTTCGCCCACCGGCAAACCATCATTTACCGGATGCGGAAAATCGGCGAACTGACGGGGCTGGACATGGGGGAAACGTCCACAGTTGCCCAGCTCTGGTTCGCCCTGCAGATCCACGAGGCGATGCATCAGTAGCCACACCTTGCTTGCGCTTTTTCGCGGGAAGCGGCTATGGTGTGAAGCGTGTCACTCATGGTGATGCAACGCTTTTGATCTGCGGCGGGAGAGTCCTGCCGGTACATCCAGTCGGGCGCCGTAGGAGCAAATCCTCCCCAGGAATCTCTCAGGCCCATGTACCGCCGCGGGTAGGCAACTCTGGAAAGCAGTCCGGGTAACCGGGCTCACCGACGGTGCAAGCAGACGGCATGTGGAAACACAGTCTGCGGAATCTCTCAGGTCCAATACAGAGCGGGGAGGAACCCCACATCATCGTGGCGCTCACTGGGCGCCTGAATCATGGAGTTCCTCTTGACTGTTCAATCAACCCCCACCGCCTTCGCGGACCGGCACATCGGCGCCCGCCGCCAAGCCGATGTTGACACCATGCTCAAGGCCATCGGCTACGACTCTGTCGACGGACTCGTGGACGTCGCCGTCCCTGATTCCATCCGCCAGGACACGGCCCTGAAGTTGCAGGACGCCCTTACCGAGGTGCAGGTCCTCGCCGAGCTCCGCAAGCTCGCGTCCAAGAACAAGACCGCCGTTCAAATGATCGGCCAGGGCTACTACGACACCGTCACGCCCCCGGTCATCCGCCGCAACATCCTCGAAGCACCCGCATGGTACACGGCGTACACGCCCTACCAGCCGGAGATTTCCCAGGGCCGCCTCGAAGCGCTGCTGAACTTCCAGACCATGGTGCAGGACCTCACGGGGCTGCCGGTTGCCAACGCGTCGTTGCTGGATGAAGCCACTGCCGTGGCCGAGGCTGTGCTGTTGATGCGCCGGGCCAACAAGTCCAAGACGGCCAAGGACGGCAAGACGGTCCTGGACGCCGACCTCCTTCCGCAGACCATCGCCATTGTGAAGGGCCGCGCCGAGGCTCTTGGCTTCGAGGTTGTCATCACTGACCTTTCGGCAAGCCTTCCCGATGGCGACATCAACGGCATCGTCCTTCAGCAGCCCGGTGTTTCGGGCCGCGTGTTCGACCACTCCGCTGTGATCGCATCCGCGAAGGAACGCGGCGCGCTGGTCACAGTTGCCGCTGATTTGCTGGCGCTCACCCTCATCACGCCCCCCGGCGAACAAGGTGCGGACATCGCCGTCGGAACTGCGCAGCGCTTTGGTGTCCCGCTGTTCTTCGGCGGCCCGCACGCCGCGTACATGGCCGTCCGCGAAGGCATGGAACGCACCCTCCCGGGCAGGATCGTGGGTGTGTCCAAGGACAACGCCGGCGTCCCCGCTTACCGCCTCGCCCTGCAGACCCGCGAGCAGCACATCCGCCGCGAAAAGGCGACGTCCAACATCTGCACCGCACAGGCCCTGCTTGCGATTGTTGCCTCCATGTACGCGGTGTACCACGGTCCCGAAGGCTTGAAGTCGATCGCCGAGACAGTCCACGGCCACGCCCGCGTTTTGGCCGCGACCCTGCAGAAAGCCGGCCGCGAACTCATCTCCGAATCCTTCTTCGACACCCTCACGGTCCGCGTGCCGGGCAAGGCAGACAAGGTCATCGCCGCCGCCGAAGCCCGCGGCATCAACCTGCGCCTCATCGACGCGGACACTGTTGGCGTTTCCGTTGATGAAACCACGACGCCGGAGGTCCTCTCCGCTGTGGCCGTCGCCTTTGGTGCCGGCCCGGTAGGGGACGCCACCGGATTCGAATTGCCCGCTGAGGTAGTCCGCACCTCCGATTTCCTCCAGCACCCGGTGTTCAACACGCACCGTTCCGAGACGCAGCTGTTGCGCTATATCCGCAAGCTGTCAGACCGGGACCTCGCGCTGGACCGCACCATGATCCCGCTGGGCTCGTGCACCATGAAGCTGAACGCCACCGCTGAGATGGAAGCCATTTCCTGGCCCGAGTTCGCCTCCATCCACCCGTTCGCTCCGGACCACCAGACAGCGGGCTGGCGCGAGCTGATCGAGGACCTCGAAGCGGACCTGACGGAGATCACCGGCTACGACCAGGTTTCCATCCAGCCGAACGCCGGTTCCCAGGGCGAGCTCGCGGGACTCCTGGCGATCCGCGGCTACCACCTGTCCCGTGGCGACGAGCAGCGCAACGTCTGCCTCATTCCTGCCTCGGCCCACGGTACCAACGCAGCCTCGGCAGTGCTGGCCGGCATGAAGGTTGTTGTGGTGGCCACGGCTGCTGATGGGACTATCGATCACGCGGACCTTGCCGCCAAGATCGAGGCCAACCGCGAGGTGTTGTCGGCCATCATGATCACCTACCCGTCCACGCACGGTGTGTACGATGCCGACGTCCGCGAAGTCTGCGACGCCATCCACGCAGCCGGCGGCCAGGTGTACGTTGACGGCGCCAACTTGAACGCGCTGGTTGGCCTTGCCCAGCCGGGCAAGTTCGGCGGCGACGTGTCCCACCTGAACCTGCACAAGACGTTCTGCATCCCCCACGGCGGCGGCGGCCCGGGTGTCGGGCCGGTTGCTGCGAAGGCACACCTGGCTCCGTTCATGCCGGGCGACGCGAACAAAGCAGCGCACGAACCCGGTCACGGCGTTGCCATCTCCGCTTCCCGTTATGGCTCCGCCGGTGTGCTGCCGATTTCGTGGGCGTACGTGAAGCTCATGGGTGGCCAGGGCCTCACCGAGGCAACCAAGTCGGCGCTGCTGGCTGCGAACTACGTTGCTTCCCGCCTGGATGAGCACTTCCCTGTTCTGTACACCGGCGAGGGCGGGCTCGTGGCCCACGAGTGCATCCTGGACCTCCGTGAACTGACAGCCCGCACGGGTGTCACGGCCGAAGATGTTGCCAAGCGCCTGATCGACTTCGGCTTCCACGCCCCCACCCTGGCGTTCCCCGTTGCGGGCACCTTGATGGTGGAGCCCACGGAGTCCGAGGACCTTGCCGAGATCGACCGCTTCATCGAAGCCATGATCACCATCCGTGCCGAGATCGACCAGGTAGCCGACGGTGATTTCACTGTTGAGAAGTCGCCGCTGCGCAACGCGCCGCACACGGCTGCCGCCGTCGTGAGTTCCGCCTGGGACCGCGACTACCCGCGTGAGCAGGCCGCCTTCCCGGTCCACCACCTCAAGCAGGACAAGTACTTCCCGCCGGTCGGCCGTATTGACGGCGCTGCAGGTGACCGCAACTTGGTGTGCTCCTGCCCTCCCCTCGAAGCGTTTGAAAACTAAGGACTCCCCACATGTCTGAGAATTACACCGCTCTCTATGAGCAGCACAAAAAGGCCGGCGCCTCCTTCACGGACTTTGGTGGCTGGCAGATGCCGCTCAAATACTCCTCGGAGTTGGCTGAGCACCACGCCGTCCGCAAGTCCGCGGGCCTTTTCGACCTCTCCCACATGGGCGAAGTCTGGGTCACCGGCCCCGACGCGGCTGCCTTCCTGGACTATGCGCTGGTGGGCAAGTTGTCCGCCGTCGCGGTAGGCAAAGCCAAGTACTCACTGATCTGCAACGCCGATGGCGGCATCATCGACGACCTCATCACCTACCGTCGGCCCTCACCCGAAGACGGCGTGGACAAGTACCTGGTAGTCCCCAACGCGGGCAACGCGAAGGTGGTTGCTGCCGCACTTCTGAAGCGCGCGGCCGGTTTTAACGTTGCAGTGGAAGACGCTTCCGCCGAGACGTCCCTCGTCGCCGTGCAGGGCCCGAACGCCGAAGAGATCCTCCTGGGCCTGGTGCCGGCAGAACAGCACGCGTTGGTCACCGAACTGAAGTACTACGCGGCGGTGGAGGTGCCGGTAACGTTCGACGGCGGCACGCAGCAGCTGCTGCTGGCCCGCACCGGCTACACCGGCGAAGACGGATTCGAGATCTACGTCCCTAACCTCGATGCCGCAGGCCTCTGGGAAGCCTTGCTCGCAGCCGGCGAAGGCCACGGTCTGATCCCGGCAGGCCTCGCCGCCCGCGACTCGTTGCGCCTGGAAGCCGGGATGCCGCTCTACGGCAACGAGCTCTCCATCCACGCCAACGCCTACGCCGCCGGACTTGGCCCCGTTGTTTCCCTGGCCAAGGAAAGCGACTTCATTGGCCGGGAAGCGCTCACAGCCATCAAAGCTGCCGGCGTCGGATCCACACTGGGCCAGAAGCTGGTGGGCCTCAAAGGCACCGGACGCCGCGCCGCACGCGGACACTACTCGGTCCTCAAGGACGGTTCGCTCATCGGCGAAGTCACCTCCGGCCAGCCAAGCCCCACGCTCGGCTACCCGGTAGCGATGGCCTATGTCGACGTCGAGCATTCAGAGCCGGGCACGATCGTTGATGTCGATTTGCGCGGCAAAGCCGAGCCGTTCGAAGTCGTGCCGCTGCCGTTCTACAAGCGGGTCAAGTAAGTCCCGGCGGGAGTGGCTGGGTGCGTCACGTCCGGCTGGAGTGGCTTGGTGCGTCACGCCCGGCGGGAGTGGCTTCCTCCGCGGGCTCGGTCGCAGGAGCGCCCGCTGGGCGGGCGCGATGCTCTCTTGGACGCCCGCTTCCGGACGTCACTCCCGCAGGGGCTTTGTTGCCGGATGGCACTCCCGCGGGGGCCGCGCGGCTCAACTTGCGCACGGAACCAGGAGACCGAGGCAACCTGCTGAAAGGCGGGTTCCAAGTCACCGTTCGCGGGATCGGAACCCTGTGACTGACAGAAGCTGAGAAACGAACTCCGGAAGCGTGCGTCCAAGGAAGCGGCACGTCCGCTCAGCGGGCGTCTTCGCGACCGAGCACGCGGAGGAGTTCGGTTCTCTGCCACCCAGCCCGGGACCGCGGAACACAACAGTTTTAGGCATACGAGAAGTAAGGAATTGGAATGAGCAAAGTAGTTGCTGGATTGAAATACTCGGCTGAGCACGAGTGGGTTGCCGTTGATGGTGACGGGCCCGTGGGGATTGGAATTTCCGCGGTTGCCGCTGATGCCTTGGGCGACATTGTTTATGTGGACCTGCCTGAAATTGGTTCCACGGTGACTGCCGGCGAGACGTGTGGCGAGGTGGAGTCGACCAAGTCGGTCTCGGACCTCTACTCGCCCGTGACGGGGGAGGTGACCGAGATCAACGATGCCGTTGTTACCGATCCGGCGCTCATCAACAACGATCCCTACGGTGCAGGCTGGCTATTCAAGGTGGCCGCCACGGAGGAAGGGCCGCTCATGACGGCCGAAGAATACGCTGCAACGAACGGTGGAGAACTGTGAACCCTGTGTCTGTAACTGAGTACCAGCAGGTGGTGTCGGCGTCGTTGGATGCCCAGCTGTCCGAGCTTGATCCTGAGATCGCTGCGAAGATCGACGACGAACTGGGCCGCCAACGCGACGGCCTGGAAATGATCGCCTCCGAGAACCACACGGCCGTTGCGGTCATGCAGGCCCAGGGTTCCGTCCTGACCAACAAGTACGCCGAGGGCTACCCGGGCAAGCGCTACTACGGCGGGTGTGAGCACGTCGACGTGGTCGAGCAGCTCGCGATTGACCGGATCAAGGCTCTGTTTGGTGCTGAATTCGCCAACGTCCAGCCGCACTCCGGCGCCCAGGCCAACGCCTCGGTGATGCACGCACTGATCAAGCCGGGCGACACCATCATGGGCCTCAATCTCGCCCACGGTGGCCACCTGACCCACGGCATGCGGATCAACTTCTCCGGCAAGCTTTACAACGTGGTCCCCTACGGTGTCCGCGAGGACACGCACACCGTGGACATGGCCGAGGTTGAAGCCCTGGCGCAGGAGCACAAGCCTGCACTGATCGTGGCCGGCTGGTCCGCTTATGCGCGGCAGCTGGACTTCGCGGAATTCCGACGGATTGCCGACTCCGTGGGCGCCTACCTGATGGTGGACATGGCCCACTTCGCCGGCCTGGTTGCCGCGGGCCTGCACCCCTCGCCGGTTCCGCATGCGCACGTCACCACGTCCACCACCCACAAGACCCTCGCCGGTCCGCGTGGCGGCATCATCCTCTCCAACGACGCCGACATCGCCAAGAAGATCAACTCGGCCGTGTTCCCAGGGCAGCAGGGCGGACCGCTCGAGCACGTGATCGCGGGCAAGGCCGTGGCATTCAAGATCGCCGCTTCCGAGGAATTCCGTGAGCGCCAGGAACGTGTCCTCGCGGGCTCGCGCATCCTCGCCGAGCGCCTGATCCAGCCCGACGTCGCCGCCAAGGGGATCTCCGTGGTGTCCGGCGGAACCGACGTTCACCTGGTCCTCGTCGATCTCCGCAACTGCGAGCTCGACGGCCAGCAAGCCGAGGACCGTCTCGCCGCCGTCGACATCACAGTCAACCGCAATGCCGTGCCCTTCGACCCACGCCCGCCCATGGTCACCTCCGGTCTCCGGATCGGCACGCCGGCTTTGGCTACCCGCGGGTTCGGGGAGGCAGCCTTCCGTGAGGTTGCGGACATCATCGCCGAAGTATTGATCGCCGACGCCGACGCGGACCTTTCCGGCCTGCGGCACCGCGTTGACGTCCTCGCGAAGGCGCACCCGCTGTACCCGGGGATCGCGAACCTGAGCTAGCCGCTCGGTTGCATTGGCCGATGGGCCTGAAGTCCTCGGCGGGCTCGGTCGCATAGGCACCCGCTGAGCGGCTGCGATGCTCCCTTGGACGCCCGCTGCCGGACCTCAGGCCCATGAGGGCCGCATACCTGACCGCCGTCTCAGGACCGGACTCGGGTTCGCTTGTTTGTGAATGGATCCAGCTTCCGGGGGTGCTCCTTGGGCGTCCGGTTGGTTGGGGAGTGGGCGTCTGGGGCCGGTTCGGGGGGTTGCTGCTGGGGGTGCCGTGCGCACGGCATGTTTGGCAGTGATTCCTCGAAATGGAGGGGGTGTGTCAGGGTCCTCGGGGTTTGGCCAGGAGTCCTGGGCGGGCTCGGTCGCAGAGGCACCCGCTGGGCGGATGCGATGCTCCCTTGGGCGCCCGCTGCCGGATGCTTAGGCAGGGGGCCGCCGGGTGGTGTGGGTTTGCGCCGGTTCGGGGGTTTGCTGCTGGGGGTGCCGTGCGCACGGCATGTTTGGCAGTGATTCCTCGAAATGGAGGGTGCGTGTCAGGGTCCTCGGGGTTGGGCCAGGTGTCCTCGGCGGGCTCGGTCGCATAGGCATCCGCTGGGCGGATGCGATGCCCCCTTGGACGCCCGCTGCCGGATGCTTAGGCAGGGGGCCGCCGGGTGGTGTGGGTTTGCGCCGGTTCGGGGGTTCGCTGCTGGGTGTGCCGTGCGCACGGCATGTTTGGCAGCGATTCCTCGAAGTGGAGGAGCGCATGCCGGCGTCCGTGATGCGCACGGCATGTTTGGCAGCGATTCCTCGAAGTGGAGGGGCGTATGCCGGCGTCCGTGATGCCAACGGCATGTCTGGCTGGGGCCCCGAAATGGGGGCTGAAGGGTTTGAGGGTCCGCTCCGTTTGTTGGGGGCGGGGCGGGTTCTGCTTCGTTTTACTTAGGTTAGGAAATGACCATGGCCGTTGGGGTCTTTGATCTGTTCTCTGTGGGTATTGGTCCGTCGAGTTCTCATACTGTGGGGCCGATGCGGGCTGCTGCGGTGTTTGCCGGTGAGCTGAAGGACGCTGGTGTCCTGGGTTCGGTGGCGTCGTTGCGGGTGGATTTGTATGGGTCGTTGGCTGCGACGGGACGTGGTCATGGGACCATGACTGCCACGTTGTTGGGCTTGGAGGGGTATCACCCGGAGCTGATTCTGCCTGAGGAGGTGGAGGCGCGGTTGGCTGCTATTGCTGAGACGGGTGTGTTGAACCTGGCTGGTGCCTCTGGTGAGGGGGTGGAGTTGCCGTATGCGGTGGAGGACATGGTGTTGCATCCGTTGACGGTGTTGCCGCGGCATACGAACGGGATGAAGTTTGCTGTCTCGGATGCTGGTGGGGCTGTGTTGCGGGAGGCGACGTTCTTCTCTGTTGGTGGCGGGTTCATTGTCCGTGAGGGTGAGGAGAACGCGGCGCAGCAGGAGTTGGAGGAGTCCAAGAAGGAGTTGCCGTTGCCGTTTAGGACGGCGGCGGAGTTGTTGGGCCGGTGTGCGTCCAAGGGGTTGGGGATCAGCGACAT
>NZ_FMWE01000004.1:344080-439077 GCF_900102805.1 Arthrobacter sp. UNCCL28 | reverse complement strand
CACAACACACTGCACGCGTCCACTATGTGGTTCCCGAACAACAACCCACCACGGGTTGCCGGAACCAACCAAATAACTGAATAACAACCAAGCACCACAGTTGTAACCACAAACTTCCCACCCAGGACAACCACACCCCCAACACAGGGTGTCCGGTCAGTCCGGGACGGGTAACAGGGTTACGGCGGTCATAGCGTGGGGGAAACGCCCGGTCCCATTCCGAACCCGGAAGCTAAGACCCACAGCGCCGATGGTACTGCACCCGGGAGGGTGTGGGAGAGTAGGACACCGCCGGACACACATTAGGCAAGAGCCCCGACCCCAGGTCGGGGCTCTTCCCCTTTAACCACCACAACACCGGCCAGGCACCACATCAAGCACCGGCTGGGCCACCCAGTAATCATTCTGCGTGGCCTCCATAAAATGGATGACAACCGGCCCGGGCGTTCTCTAGGCCCAGAACCCTGCCAGGCGCGCCGCCAAGGCCTTGCCCTGCAGGTAGCCAGCTGTGGCTGCGGCAGGCCTGAGGGACAGGTCCATGGCATTGACGCCGAACAAGTGCTCGGAATCAGCGTCCGGGAAGACCGTCTCTACCATGCTGCCCGCTAAGCGCAGCGTTTCAACCTGGCCAGCGAGATGCATGCCCCATGCCTTCGGCGTCCGGGTGCGTCCGCCGAAGGGAGCCAGCACGAGGACTCTTCCATGGCCGGCAGCCAAGTCAGCGTTCTCAGCGTTGGTACGGTAGCCGCCGTCGATGTACTGGTTATTGCCTATGCTGTAGGCAAAACCGCTGGCACAACTGGCTGCCACAGCGTCGACCAGGTCCACACCGCTCCCGCGGTGGAAAACCACGGGGTCGCCCGTTCGGGCATCGACTGCGGTCAGGAGGATGGACTGTTCCGGCCATTCCTTGCTGGGGAGCCGGGTTGCGACCGTGGCCCGCCACCGGTCGCTGGACCCCTCCATGGCTTCGGCCATCTCGATTGCTGCTGCGCCCAACCTCCGGCGCATATCCGCCATGTCTGTGGAATCGTTCATGATGTTGCTGGTTCGTTGCATGTGGTCCACTACGGGTTTGGCCCCGGCACCAACCGGTCCCGATCCCACAGTGCCCCCGCGTTGCTGCGTCGGAGCTTCGACTATGGCATTGAAAAGTCCGATTGGCGTTGCGCCGGCCAACTGGGCGGCTGCTGTGGAACCGGCAGAAGTGCCAACGGTCACGTCGGCCCTGGTGACATCCAGCCCCGCCTCCAGAAGACCTGCAATGACCCCAATCAGCCATGCATTGCCTGTGGATCCACCGCCCCCGAGGACCAGGGCACGCTTTTCATTGCTGGAATTCCGGGTCAGCGGGCCGGCATCGGCCCCCGGAAGGGACTCGGCGGGCTGGGATTCCGCGGGTTGGGAAAGGGCTGACAGCAAGTGCCCCGCCGTCTTGGGTGCCGCCGTCGGGTTCCCGTACTGGGACGAAGAAGGTGAAGTATTCATGGGAGTGCCTTTCGCGAAATGCGGGTTAAGGCGCTCCTGATGGCGACTGGTTCAGCCGCGGGATCGTGGACTGGAGGGAGCGCCCACTATTGGTACAGCGTTCATGGGTCCCACCTCCTGTCAAAAGTTCACGATCAACCGAAAACTACCACCGTGAAGATGCAGGCGCAATTGGCAGGACTACTGCCGGTAGAGTCTGGGGATGAATCTGACAAGAAGGGTGTCCACCAAGGTGGTCGGGGGAAGCGGTGAAGAGCTGCACCTACGCCAGCTTGAGCTGTCCGACGCCCCGGAAATGGCCGCTGCCTACGTGCGCAACCGCAGCCATTTGGCTCCTTGGGAGCCAGTCCGCTCTGAAGAGTTTTTCACGGTGAAGGGTCAGGAAACTGTCTTGCGAGCCAAGGCGGAGGACTCTACAGCCGGTCGCGAAGTGTCGTGGGTCATCATCGGCAGCCGTGGTATCCAGGGGGCGATTTACGCTCACGGGCATTGTTCGCGGCCCTTTCCAGAGTGCCAACCTGGGCTACTGGATCGATGCGGAATGCGTCGGCAGGGGCCACGCATCGGCTTCGGTGGCCGCCGTCGTATCGATGGCCGATGAGGAGCTTGGTCTTCATAGGATCCAAGCCGCCACGTTGCTTCACAACGCAGGTTCCCAGGCAGTGCTGCGGCGGTCGGGCTTTGAGAAGATCGGCATTGCGCCGTCCTACCTTCAGATTGCGGGAGGGTGGCAGGACCACGTTCTGTTCCAGCGCATCCTGTCCTGACGGGGCACACTGCGGGGCCGGCCGGGGCCCTAGGGTACGCCAAGGGCGTAAAGCACCCCTAAAAACCGCGAAAATCCGGTGATTTTGGTCAAAAAGGCGCGGAAACACGCGGAATTTGCTGGCCATGTCAGCCCAAGCTGGTAAGTTTTCGAACAGTGGCTTGCTCGCATTCCGCTTGAAAGCTCAAAAACGTATGAGTCCAGGAGGACGTAAATGGCTAAGAACCGTAGTGAACTCGTTGCAGAGGTAGCAGGCAAGGCTGGCACCAGCCAGGCAGCAGTCAACTCCGTGCTCGATGCACTGTTCGAAGTTTTCGAGACTTCTGTCGCCGCCGGCGAAAAGATCACCATCCCGGGCTGGCTCGCAGTTGAGCGCACCGACCGTGCAGCCCGCACCGGTCGCAACCCGCAGACCGGCGAGACCATCCAGATCGCAGCCGGCCACAGCGTCAAGCTGACCGCTGGCTCCAAGCTGAAGGCTGCTGTCGCCAAGAAGAAGTAATTACTCTTCGGCGAACGCCTTGAAGGGACGGCAACCTGTTGGTTGCCGTCCCTTCTGTTTTCCACATAGCGTCCTGCATCCACATAGCACCCTCCCGATTCGCAGCCCGGCGACAGGTAGCGGACAATGGATGAGTGCCATCAGCAAGAAATTCCGCAACTGCCCCTTCGCCTGTTCCCAAGCCGGGAGCACCAGGAGGCACTACAGTCGCGGGGATTTCCCTGCCATGGCAACTTGCTGGTCTGGCCGCGCTGTTCCTGACGCTGGCCGCAGCTTTGATCTACTCCGGTGCCTCGTCAGCCAGGCAGGTCTCGGACCCGGGCGAATTGGTCCGCTGGGGCCTTCCATTTGCGAAGGCCATACATAACGTCTCCGTGGCTACCGTGGTTGGCGGTTTGATCTTCGCCGTCGGAATCCTGCCCAAGAACATCGGTGGGTCGCGCTCCCGTGAGAAGGATGCCGACGCACCCGAACATCCCGCCTTTGCCCGGGCCCTTGCTGTGGCCGCCGCTGCAGGAGCCGTGTGGACGTTGTCGGCCGTGGCAGTACTCGTCCTGACGTATGCGGATGTAGCGGGCCAGGGCCTGTCCGGCGATGCTGAATTCACCCGGTCCTTGGTGTACTTCATGACGGACATCGAGACGGGTAAGGCCTGGCTTGCCGTCACCATCATCGCCGCAGTGGTTACCACGGCCCTCTTTGGTGTCAGGTCCTTGACCGGGCTGGCGTTCACCCTGTTGCTGGCACTGATTGGCCTCATTCCGACAGCGTTGATCGGGCACTCATCGAGTTCCAGTGATCATGAAGGTGCCATCAACTCGCTGGGACTCCACTTGGTGGGAGTGTCCACGTGGGTGGGCGGCATCATCATGCTGGCGGTCCTCTCCGGCATCCTGACAGGTTCCCGCAGCAAGGGAATGCCGGACATCACCGAACAAACCCTGCGGCGCTTCTCGGCCCTGGCCGGCTTCGCCTTCGTCCTGGTCTTTGCATCCGGTGTCATCAATGCCGCCATCCGCGTGACGAACCCCGCGGACCTGTTCGGCTCCCCGTATGGGCAGCTCATCGTAGCCAAGTCCCTCGCCACGCTGGTCCTGGGCGGCATCGGCTTCATGCACCGGCAGTGGGTTATCCCGCAGCTCGGCAAAAACGGTTCCCTGTCCGCCCGCCGCGTGCTGTGGCAGTTGGTTCTCGTTGAGCTGCTGGTGATGGGCGCGACGTCGGGACTTGCCGTTGCGCTCGGACGCTCAGCTCCGCCGCAGCCAACCACCTATGCCCCTGACGCCTCGCCGTCGTTCATCCTCTCCGGCTATGAGCTCCCACCCGAGCTCACTCCGGAACGCTGGCTGACCGAATGGCGCTTCGATTGGCTATGGGTTGGAGTGGCGTTGTTCGGTGCCGTCTCCTACATCATGGGCATCATCAAGGTCCGCAAACGTGGAGACAAGTGGTCCTGGTTCCGGGCCGTGAACTGGTTCATCGGCTTGGTTGTTCTGACCTACATCACCTCCGGTCCCCCCGCCGTGTATGGCCGCGTGCTGTTCTCGGCGCACATGGTGGATCACATGGCGTTGACCATGGTGGCCCCCATCTTCCTGGTCCTTGGTGCGCCGGTAACCTTGGCCTTGCGCGCACTGCCCGCCCGGGGTGAAGGAACGCACGGCTCACGCGGCCTCAGGGAATGGCTGCTGCTGTTTGTGCACTCCCGGTTCTCGCAGATCGTGACGCACCCGTTGTTCGCAGCAGCCAACTTTGCGGGTTCAATCGTCCTTTTCTACTACTCCGACCTCTTCGGCCTGGCTATGCGCGAGCATGTGGGCCATGAGCTCATGAATGTGCACTTCCTCCTCACCGGCTATATCTTCGTGCTAAGCATGATCGGCAGCGATCCCCTTCCGCGCCGTGCGCCCTACCCGATGCGCCTGCTTCTCCTGCTGGCCACCATGGGCTTCCATGCATTCTTTGGCGTGGCCATCATGGGTGGTACCGGCCTGCTGGCCGCTGACTACTTTGGGAACCTGGGCAGGGCCTGGGGGCCGTCGGCCATTGGGGACCAGCAGTTGGGCGGTGCAGTTGCCTGGGGCATCGGCGAAGTACCCACACTGCTGGTAGCGATCGGAGTGGCGGTGATGTGGTCGCGTTCGGACGAACGGGAAACCCGCCGTGTTGACCGGGCTGCGGACAGGAATAATGACGCAGACCTGAGCGCTTACAACGATATGTTTGCCCGGCTCGCCGACCGAGATGCCAAGATGGCAAGCCGCACTGCCCAGACCTCCAAGCCAGGTCAACCGTCCAGGTTGGCCCAGCACGAAGGCGAAGCTGCCGGACGCACGGCTGCCGGACGCAGCACTGCCAAACGCACCACCACAGACCCTGCCGGACGCACGACCGCCGAAAGCAGCACTGCCGGACGCAGCACCGCCGAACGCACCAGTGGAGGCGCTGCCGGACGCAGCACCGCCGAACGCACCAGTGGAGGCGCTGCCGGACGCACGGCCGCCGAAAGCAGCACTGCCGAACGCACCACCACAGACCCTGCCGGGCAGACTGAACCAAACACCAAGCTGGAAGGACGCTGATGAGCGAAACCGTACGCACCCAACTCCGGGTCCGGGCCTCCGAACTGGAGGGCCGCGGCTGGCTCAACACGGGCGGCAAATCCTTGGACCTCGAGTCTTTGCGCGGCAAGATCGTGCTGCTCGACTTCTGGACCTTCTGCTGCATCAACTGCCTGCATGTGCTGGACGAGCTGCGCCCGCTTGAAGAAAAGTACTCGGACGTCCTGGTGACTGTAGGCGTGCACTCGCCCAAGTTCGAACACGAAGCGGATCCTGTCGCGCTGGCATCGGCCGTTGAACGGTACGAAATCCACCACCCGGTCCTTGACGATCCTGAGCTCGCAACGTGGAAGGCCTACACGGCCCGTGCGTGGCCCACCCTGGTTGTTGTGGACCCCGAGGGCTACATCGTTGCCCACCTTTCCGGCGAGGGCCACGCGGACGGACTCGCCGTTCTGCTTGAGGAACTCGTTGCCGAGCACGAAGCCAAGGGCACCCTGCACCGGGGCAACGGCCCGTACGTGGCTCCTGAGCCGACATCGGGCACTCTGCGTTTCCCAGGTAAGGCCACCCAGCTGTCCAACGGCAACTACTTGGTAGTGGACTCAGGACACCACCGCTTGGTGGAGCTCCGCCCCGACCTTGAAACCGTGGAGCGCGTCATCGGTTCCGGGACCAAGGGCTACTTGGATGGCCAAGCGGAGATCGCACAGTTCAATGAGCCGCAAGGCATCGCGCTGCTCCCCTCGGAGCTGGCATGGAAGCTTGGTTATGACGCCGTCGTTGCGGACACCGTCAACCACAGACTCCGCGGTCTGACGCTCAGCTCCGGGTACGTGCAGACCGTTGCGGGCAACGGTGTACAGCGGTTGCTCGACGCCGGTCCTGCCCGCGTGACGGATGCCGGAGCCGGCACTTGGTCGGAACACCACGACGCCGGCCCGGCTGACTTCGCTGCCGATGCGATCGATGTCGGGGCGCTGGGTCTCGGAACGGACGTTTCACTTTCCTCACCGTGGGACGTGGTGTGGAGCGAAAAGCTGCAGCGGGTGATCATCGCGATGGCCGGTACCCACCAGATCTTCGCTTTCGACCCCATCAGCAACGCGGTCTCCATCCTTGCCGGTTCCGGGCTGGAGGGGTTGTTGGACGGTAAGGCAGAGGAAGCCTGGTTTGCCCAGTCGTCCGGCCTGGCCATCGACGCAGACGGCAACATCTGGGTGGCTGACTCGGAAACTTCGTCCTTGCGCCGCCTGGTCCTCAGCGAATCCGGAGTGACAGTGGAAACCGCTGTCGGCAAGGGTCTGTTCGACTTCGGGTTCCGTGACGGCGACGCCGGCGAGGCCCGCTTGCAGCACCCACTCGGCGTTACAGTCCTCCCGGATGGTTCCGTGGCCATCGCCGACACTTACAACGGGGCTGTTCGCCGGTACGATCCCGCAACCAAGTCTGTGTCCACTTTGGCGAGGGGCCTCGCTGAGCCGAGCGACGTCGTCGTTGTCCAGGTTGAAGGCAGCGAGCCACTGCTCGTAGTGGTGGAGTCCAACAAACACCAACTGGTGCTGGTCCCGATTCCCAAGGAAGCCCAGCAGGTGGATGAGGGCGCATCGCAGACGCACCGCCCCAAGAGCCCGGTGACTCCGGGGAACCTGCAGCTTGCAGTCCGGTTCAAGGCTCCCACGGGCCAGAAGCTTGATGACCGCTGGGGCGACCCCACACAGCTGAAGATTTCGTCCACCCCACCGGAGCTGCTGGTGTCCGGTGGAGGCACATCAGTGGGTTTGCTGCGCACACTGGAATTGTCTGCCGACGTTCCCGAGGGCATCCTTCACATCACCGCCCGCGCGGCGGCCTGCGATGGGCCCGAAACCGAAGACGGCGAAATTCCCGACCACGCAGCCTGCCACCTTTACCAGCAGGACTGGGGCATTCCGGTAGTCCTTCAGGCCGATGGTGAGTCGGAGCTGGTGCTGGACCTCCGCGGCATGGACTAAGCCACACCCATTGAATGGCCCGGGCAACCTCTTAGGAGAATGCCCGGGCCATTTTTATGCCGTGGGTGACGTCAAAAGTGGGCCGGTCCCTATCTTTGCGTTATCCACATAGCCTGGTTCGGCCCTGCCGCCCCGGCAGCCGAAGAAGCACGCTGGAGGGATGAAACCCGAGGATGCCTTACGACGCTTGGGCGGCGTTGCATTGACGCGGCAGCTGCAGGCTCAGGGCTCCAGCGACGCTGCCCTACGAGCGGCATTGCGAGTGGGAAGCGTCGTGCGCGTCGAAAGGGGAGTGCTGCGTCTCCCGAGCGCGGATCCGACACTTGTAGCAGCAGTCAAAAGTAGGTCGCTGCTTACCTGCGCATCAGCTGCGAGCCGCTATGAACTGTGGTTGCTGCACAAACCCGCCGTGCCACACTACTGGCAAAGCAACGGCCGCCGTACGGCCGGGTGTGTCAGCCACCGCCTGTCACTGTCCCAGCCTCGAGCGATCGAGCCGTATGTGGCCCTGCCGGATGTCCTCCTGCACGCACTTCTCTGTTTGCCTCCGCTGGAAGCGCTGGTCATGGTGGAGAGTGCATTCACCCGCGGCGACATCGGGCTCGGCTACCTTCGCCGTCATCTACCAGGCAACCGGGGCGGGCGGGCCCGTGAGGTTCTGGCCAAAGTGGACCGGGGTGCGGGGTCCCTCTTGGAAACCCTGGCACGCGTTCTCTTCCGGGACGTAGGCATCCGCACTGAGACTCAGGTGTGGATAGAAGGCGTAGGAACCGTCGACTTTCTCCTTGAAGGATTCCTCATAGTCGAGCTCGACGGCATTGCTTTCCATCTGGAGTCGCGCCAGTTCAAGAAGGACCGCAGGCGGGACAACGAAGCAATCAGGCAAGGAATGCTTGTGCTGAGGTTCTTCTATGAAGAAGTGGTGTACGCCCCGGAGAAAATGCTCGGGCAAGTGCGTGAAGTTCTACTGCGTGGGCCGGCCCGGATGTGGTCGAAGTAGCCCATTTTAGGGCGGCTCACATGCCATTACAGCCAGTGATTGCGGGACTTAGGGGTGGGAAACTGGGCCAGTCCGGCGGCAAGGCCCAGAAATCAGAACGTCAGCATCGGTGTGACCGTCACAGTGTCGCCGCCGACGTCCAGTTGGGTGGTGAAACTGAAGTCGTGCTCCACGTTGAGGTCGTTGACATACCCGGTGAAGAGGTTGATCTCCCTCGCGGTGAGAGTGGCCTTGCCGTTGAGGGGTGCCACTACCCACTTGCCGCCGAAGGGTTCGATGGTGATTTTGGGGTACTCGGTGATGGCCCACTTGATGGTTCCGTCCACCACGCGGGCGTTGCTGACATGGTAGAACGGGCAATCGGGCTGGAGCCGTTGCTGCTCTGTAGCCTGGGCAGCGCAGGTGTCCAGGAACTCCCTGACCTTCCCGGCTACTGCCTCGTTCATGGCCTTCGTCGACCGCGTCTGCAGGTTCAGGGGAGCCTGGCCGCCGTCGCGCGTTGATACCAGGGCGGAGGTGGGCGGCGCTTCAAAGAACGTCCCGTTCAGGCTGGCCTCATATTTGCCGGGGAAGAACACAGCGAACGTGTTGCGGCCGTTGGGCATATTGACCGGCACGCCGTTCAGGGTGGCCTCGCTGGCGTTGACCACGGTGACGTCGATGGTGGGCAGCGTGGTGGGCACAAACGCCCATTTGGCGAAGAACAACCATTGCGTCCCGGTCCGCTCCATCAGGAACTCGGTGCGGAGCTTGCTGCCGTCCAAGGTGTAATCGACCGGTACGGCTACGCGGTTGTTGCCCCGTGATTCCGGGTTTCCCACTTTGACGTCGGACATCTTGGAAGCGGCAGTCTGCAAGGCTGTGCCGTCCAGCATCGCAGCGTTGGACGTGGGTACTTTGGCACGGAGGAGACCCAGCGCTTCTTCGCCTTCGCCCTTTTGCAGGGCCGTCAGATACTCCTTGACGGGCTGTTGGGGGCTGGCCACTGATGAGCTCACCAGGTTGATGCATACGATGGCCCCGGCGGCAGCAAGCATCAGACCGAGCAGCCATCCGGCTGCGGTCTTGACGAATGCTTGACTCAACTGCACGCCCTTTACGTTACCTGCCACGGCAGCGAACACTGCGCAGGAAGACATCGGAATGACTTATGTCCAGCGATTGGAGAAGGCTCGACGGCGGGCTTCCGCAGCTGTTGCTGCCGCCCGCCGTCGTGTTTGTGTCAGTCAGGCAGGACTAGCGGCGACGCCGTGAAGAGGTCCCGAAGACTCCGCGCATGAGGTCGCGGCCCAGCTGCGTGCCCATGGACCGGACCATGCTCTTGAGCCCGCCACCGAGCGCCCCTCCCAGGGCGCCGGCGAGGTCGCCGAACATGCCATCCTGCGGTGCGGGAGCCTGCTGCGGAACCGGTGCGGGTGCCGGTGGTGTAGGGAACGACTCGGGCTGCGGGCTCCGGGAGCTTGGACGGCCGAGGATTTCTTCCTCGATCCGGCGCGCTTCGGCGTCGATGTCGGACTGGGAAGTGCCGGCGGTTCCGGAGCCGGAAGAGGAGGGTACCGGCGGCAAACCGGGTGCTGCATCTCCGGTGGGAACGGCGTCCCTGCCCGTGAGTTTTTCGTAAGCGGAGAGGTTGTCCACGGCTGTGCCGTATTTTGCCAGCAGGGAGGACGCGGCCACGGTCCCTTGGATGAGGTCGTCAGTGCTGGGACCCATCACGGACTCGGGAGCACGGAGCCGGGTCAAGGCAACAGGGGTGGGGGCGCCCTTCTCGTTCATCACGGTAACAACGGCCTCGCCGATACCTGCTGAGGTGAGTGTCTCCTCGAGGTCGTAATCGCTGACGGGGAACGTGGACACCGTGGCTTTCAAGGCCTTGGCGTCCTCAGGGGTGAAGGCCCGCAGTGCGTGCTGGATGCGGTTGGCCAGCTGGCCGAGGACGTCGGCCGGAACATCCTTGGGTGTCTGGGTGACGAAGAAGATGCCCACACCCTTGGACCGAATGAGCCTGACCGTGGTGGTGATGGCCTCAAGGAAAGCCTTGGAGGCACCGTTGAACAGCAAGTGGGCCTCGTCCAGGAAAAAGACCAGCTTCGGCTTGTCCAGGTCCCCGGCCTCGGGAAGGTCTTCGAAGAGGTCGGCCAGGAGCCACATCAGGAAGGTGGAGAACAGCAACGGCTTGGTCTGCAGCGTGGGCAGTTCCAGGCAGCTGATGACGCCGCGGCCGTCGGGCGCCGTGCGGAGGAGCTCTGCGGTGTCGAACTCAGGCTCGCCAAAGAACTTCTCCATGCCCTGCGCCTCAAGGGTGACCAGCTCGCGCAGGATCACGCCCGCTGTGGCCTTGGACAGTCCGCCAAGGTTGGCAAGTTCAGCCTTGCCCTCGTCCGAGGTCAGGAACTGGATGACAGCCCGCAGGTCCTTGAGATCGATCAGTTCCAGGTTGTTTTGGTCCGCGAAATGGAAGATCAGTTGGAGGCTGGATTCCTGGGTGTCGTTGAGGTCCATGATGCGCGAGAGCAGGATGGGCCCGAACGAGGTGATGGTGGCGCGGACGGGAATGCCGTGGCCGTCGCCACCGAGCGAGAGGAACTCCACCGGGAAGTTCTTGGCCTGCCAGACCTGCCCCAACGCGGAGGTACGGGCCGTCAGCTTCTCACTGCCGGTGGCCGGTGTCGCCAATCCGGAGAGATCACCCTTGATGTCCGCGAGGAAAACCGGAACGCCCGCCGTCGACAACTGTTCGGCAATCATGTGCAGCGTGACCGTCTTGCCGGTGCCGGTGGCGCCTGCCACCAGCCCGTGCCTGTTCATCATGGCCAGCGGAAGCCGGACCTGGGCCTCTTTGTGGACTTCGCCGTCCACGATCGCCGCCCCCAGCTCGATGGTGGCACCTTCAAGGGTGTACCCCTGCTGGATGGTGGCGAGTTTTTCGGCAGTTGTTGCGGTGGATTTGTTGGCCATGCGCATAGCTTAGCTCTGCACGGGAAGATCCTTGCTGAAGGCCAAGTGCTTGATGTCTTCGGGGTCGGCGTCGAGGTCGAACAACGCTTTGTAGCCCGTGGCGAGGTAGAGGTTTTTTGCCTCCGGCTGGCGGGGCCCGGTGGTGAGGTACAGCTTCCGGTAGCCCCGGCGTCGTGCTTCATTTTCCAGTTCCGTCAGCACCAGCCGTGCCAGGCCGCGGCGGCGATGGGCAGAATGCGTCCAGATCCGCTTCAGTTCCGCGGTGTGTTCGTCGTAGCGCCGGAACGCGCCGCCTGCCACGGACTCGCCGTTTTCCTGGATGATGACCAATGCGCCATGCGGGGCTTCAAACTCCTCGGCCGGGTAACGGTTCAGTTCCTCCGCAGCCCCTTCACTGCTGAACAGATCGCCGTAGCGGGTGTTGTATTCCACGGCGAGCTCGTCCAGGAGGGGGCGGACGCGGGGATCGCGCATGGGGAGCCGGAGTACGGTAAGGCCCGACGTCGGCAGGGTTGGCGTTGTGGTCATGTCAGGCCTTTCGTAGGTGGAACCCAAGCAGGTGGCAGTTAGTGTCGTTTTGAGGTCTCTCATAACGACATTAACTGCGACTCAGTTGGGCGGGCGGCAGCAACCGTGGACAGGATCCTCCGCGCCAGGGCGTCGTTCTCCCGGAAGGGTGCCGCGTTGGTGTTGGGCCGGGCGAACGCTCCAGCACCCCAACCCGACGTCCACGGTCCCACTGCGAACAAACCCTCCCGGGGAGTACCAACAGGAGAGAGGACCTGGTGATTCCCGGAGACCAGCAGTTTTCCTGTGGAATGGGTGCCCTCGGAGGTGAGGAGGCGTTGTTCGGTTCCCCCTCCGGAGTGGTGCAGGTCAGCCAGGGCAGGATTCGCGGAACGCTCCACCGAGGCCGACGGCAGCCGCGCCTCAACGTAGGCGGACGCGTCAACCACTACGGGCGACTGGAATGATCCGGCCACGAACCTGCCAAGGGAGTCATCGGCACGGACCCACATGCCCGGGCCCAGGAACTTGAGGAAACCGGCCCGGTGCAGTGCCAGCATCTCCCGGAGGCGGTGCGACGGCGGACCGGAGTCCACAAAGCTGAAGAAGCCATGCCACCAGCCGTGGATCGCCTGCTGGGACCGGGCGTTGAGCCGTTCCTGCGGGACGAGGCGCCCGAGGTCCATGTACACGAAAAGCAGGGCGGTAAAGAGGGCCAGGGTCTCGGAATGGTCGGGACTGGTCCGGAGGTCAAGATCGCGCTGGATGTAGGCGGCCACGGAGCGCTGGACAGTTTCGTGGTGGGCAAAAGCGCAGCCGCTCAGGGGGTGGTCGAGCTTTTCGAGGTCCAAACGCAGCGCAGGATCCGGCACGGAGAAGGCCACCAGTTCCTCACGGTCGCTGCTGTACCAATCAACGGCGTCGAACCTCACCTCGAAGCTGGCCCAGGACCCGAGCACCCGTTCCGGGTAGCCCGTGAAGAGCTCGCGGTAGTAGGCGTAACCGGCGTCCTTGGCGATCAGCGGCCACAGGTGTGCCCGGAAATCGAGTTCCTGGTTCACGGCGAGCAGGGCGTCAATGGCTTCTGCCGTGAAGTAGCGCGGGCGGGCGATCGGTTCGCCGCGCAGGGTGGAGGAGATCTTGGAGTGGTACGGCACTCCGCGCCGCGATCCTGCCCAGACGCGCGGTTCAGCGCCGGAGGGCACGTAGTCCAGGTTGCCGTCGGGCCTTTCTTCGAAGCGTCCGCCCCGGCCCTGGAACAACAGCACCAGCAGGTCCACGAACGCCAGGCCCATGCCGGCGACGATCACGTCCTGCCCTGCTTCTATCGCGGAGTAGTCCACATCGGTGGTGTACGACGGCGCCGCATGGAACCCTCCGTGCTTGGCCGCGAATTCGCTGAGCCGGACGGATTCGGGGTCGGGCTGGGAATCTGTGTGGCCAAGGGCGTAAACCACGACGTCGGCAACCACCTCGGCACCGGAGGCCAACCGCACGCGGTGCGTACCGTCGTCAGGCCCGGCAACCGGTACGGCAGCAGTCGGGACGCCCGGGGCGCCGCCAGTCGGTACGGCAGGAGTCGGTACGCCCGGGACACCACCAGTCGGGCCGCCCGGGACACCACCGGCCGGGACGCCCGGGACGCCGCCAGCGCGGCCATCCGCGGAAGAGCGCTCGACGCCGGTCGCCGTGTCGCGATGCACCGTTACGGTCACGTCAGGGCCAAGCGAGGACACAGCCCGCCGGAAGAACCACTCAAGATATTTGCTCTGCAGTTGCCGGGTGGGAAAGGACGCGGGGGTCAGCGAGCGGAGCTGGTCGAGCAGGTGTGGTTCGAACGCGGGGACGTCCCTGATGCTGCCATCGAGCACGCCCGCTGCCCAGGTGGAGAGCCCGGGGCCCTCAACCGAAGGACCGTCGCAGGCCACTGAGGCGTCCGTGAACATGGTGACGTCCGCCGCTGTGGAATTCAACAGCAGGCCGGGATCCTGGTCGTAGCGCCAGATCCTCCCGGAGCCCGGTTGGTGGGGCTCGATGACGTGGATTTCCAGCGGACCAGCAAACAGGGCGGGACGGTTGGCGGCGAGCCGTTCCAGGACGCCGGCCGTGCGCGGGCCGCCGCCAATGAAGGCGATGGCTGGAACTCGTGACGGCATGGGATCTCCTGAAAAGCAGTGGTTTGGTGATGCCCAATCTAGGGACGTTGAGGCACCGGGGTCGAGGCGGTGGTAACGGCCGTTCACTACGCGTCACGTCACGTTAAGGCGCGCAAAGAAGGGACTCATATGGCTCCCGATGACAGTGATTGTGACGTTGTGCGAACCCTTGAGAAGCCGCGCGAAGTCCAGTGAAGAAGTGCAAATTCCTGCCTTGCTGCCGGGTTTGGCGCGCCCATAGATTGGCAGCCATCCGATAGAGAAACAACCGATCTGAAATGAGGTGGCGCATGAGTGCAATCGCACCGCCTGCCACGGCGGAAACCTCACCGCCCACCCCGGACTACTCCGGGTACCAGCTGGTCCCGGCCCGTCACCCGTGGCGTTGGGTGGGCACCGTAGTGGTAGCTGCCGGCGTGGCCGCCATTGCGTGGTCTTTGGTCACGAACCCCCGCTGGGAGTGGGGTGTGGTGGCCGAGTGGTTCACAGCGCAATCGGTAGTCAACGGACTGATCGAGACACTCAAGCTGACGGCCATTTCCGGAGTCCTCGGCTTTGTCCTCGGTTTCATCCTGGCCCTGATGCGCCTGTCGGCTTCGCCGCTGCTGGTCTCGGTGTCCTGGACGTTCTCCTGGATTTTCCGCTCCACGCCGCTGCTGGTCCAGCTCCTCCTTTGGTACAACCTGGGCTACCTGTACGAGAAAATCAGCCTGGGCATTCCCTTTACGGACGTCCGCTTCTTTGAGGCCCAGACCACCACGCTCATCAGCCAGTTCGCCGCCGCAGTTCTGGGCCTGACGTTGAACCAGGCTGCCTACTCCGCCGAAATCATCCGCGGCGGCATCCTTTCCGTGGACCAGGGCCAGCTTGAAGCAGCCTCGGCTCTGGGCATCCCTGCGTGGAAACGCTCCACCAGGATCGTGCTGCCCCAGGCCATGCGTGCCATCCTGCCCAACGCCTTCAACGAAATCATTGGACTGGTCAAGGGCACCTCGATTGTTTACGTCCTGGCCTATTCCGAGCTCTTCTACACGGTCCAGGTCATCTACAACCGCACCCAGCAGGTGCTGCCGCTGCTCCTGGTGGCCACGCTTTGGTACGTGGTCATCACCTCGGTCCTGAGCGTTTTCCAGTACTACATCGAACGCCACTTCTCCAAGGGCGCCCTGCGGACCCTGCCGCTCACGCCGTTGCAGAAGGCCCGGAAGTTCTTCACCACCCACGGCGCCGCCTCTCCCACGAAGGAATCCCGATGACCACCGTCTTCTCTTCCTCCGAAGCGGCTGCTGCCGCCCACCTCGCTGAAGCGACGCCGGCCAAGGAGCCGGAAACTCCCCAAGGAGAACGCACGACGCCGGCCCGGCCCGCCGCGGCGCGCGCCACACCAGCTGTGACACGTGGCCAGGTGGACATCGCCAACGTCCGGAAATCCTTCGGTGCAACCGAAGTCCTCAAAGGCGTTTCCTTGTCCGTCCCGCCGGGAGGCGTGGCCGTGATCGTGGGGCCTTCGGGTTCGGGAAAGTCCACCCTTCTGCGCACCATCAACCACTTGGAAAAGGTCGACGGCGGTTACATCACCATCGACGGCGAGCTGGTGGGCTACGAAGTCCGTGGCAACAAACTCCACGAACTGCGGGAGAAGGACATCCTCAAGCAGCGCACCCACATTGGCATGGTGTTCCAGAGCTTCAACCTGTTCCCGCACCTCACTGCTTTGGAGAACGTCATTGAGGCGCCCATCGTGGCCCAGAAGCGCTCCAAGGCCGAAGCCCGGAAGCGCGGCCTGGAACTCCTGGACCGGGTGGGCCTGAAGGATCGCGCCGACGCCTACCCCCGCCAGCTTTCCGGCGGCCAACAGCAACGAGTGGCGATTGCCAGGGCGCTGGCACTGGATCCCAAGATCCTCCTTTTCGATGAGCCGACGTCGGCCTTGGACCCGGAGCTCGTCAACGAGGTCCTGGACGTCATCCGTGAACTCGCCAAGTCCGGCACCACCCTGATTGTGGTCACGCACGAGATGGGCTTTGCCCGGGACGTCGCCGACACCGTCGTGTTCATGGACCAGGGACAGATTGTGGAGTCCGGCACACCCCAGGACATTTTCGCGAACCCCCGCGAGGAACGTACGCGCAGCTTCTTCTCCAAAGTCATCGAACCAGCTTTCAACATCTAGGACACCCCATGCTTCGCATCACCCGCAGATCCGCCGCCACCACCAGAAGCAAGCTGCTGGCACTGGCTGTACTCCCCGCCGTCGTGCTTCCCGTGCTGGCCGGGTGCTCCGATCCTGGAGCGTCGGCAGCCAAGCCGGAGTCCGAGGCTGCCAAGAATGGCGTGGTCTACAACACGTCTGTGGACCAGAACCGGATCCGCGGTGAAAAGGACGCTGCTGCTGCCTCGAAGGTTCCTGCAGCAATCGCCAAGGACGGCAAGCTCACGGTAGCCACCACCGCCGGTTCCATCCCGTTGTCCTTCCACGCCACCGATGACAAGACGCCGATCGGCGTTGAAGTGGACATTGCCCAGCTGGTGGCTGACAAGCTCGGGCTGGAGCTGGACCTGCAGGTGACGTCGTGGGAGAACTGGCCGCTGAAGACCCAATCCGGGGACTTCGAGGCCGTCTTCTCCAACGTGGGCATCAACGCAGCCCGCGTGAAGCTGTTCGACTTCTCCACCTACCGCGCCGCGTACATGGGGTTCGAAGCGAAGAAGAGCTCCAGCTACGACATCAAGGGCTCGGATGACATTTCCGGCCTGAAGATTTCCGTGGGCTCAGGCACCAACCAGGAGAAGATCCTGCTGGCCTGGAACAAGGAGCTTGAGGACAAGGGGAAGGCCCCTGCCACGTTGCAGTACTACTCCTCGGACGCAGACACCATCCTGGCGCTCTCCTCGGGCCGCACGGACCTGAACCTGGGACCGTACCCGTCGGTGACGTACCGCGAGAACACCCGTGACGACCTCAAGGTTGTGGGCAAGGTCAACGCCGGCTGGCCCGCCGAAACGCTGGTTGCTGCAACCACCCTGAAGGGCAACGGCCTGGCCCCGGCCATCACGGATGCCTTGAACTCCACCATCAAGGAGGGCTCCTACGGTAAGGTCCTGGAACGCTGGGGCCTGTCGGAGGAAGCCATCCGCGAATCCAAGACCGTCACCGAAGCCACCTTTGTTACGCCGGCGGGGACCACCAAATGAAGTTCCAGGTCCTGGACATCATTCCCCACCTGAAAAACCCGGTGACAGGGGAGATTGTTTCCACTGCCGACCGCCTGAACCAGGTAGTGGAGACTGCCCGCCGGGCGGAGGAGCTCGGCTTCGACAGCTTCTCGGTGGGTGAACGCCACGCCGGCGAGTTTGTCTCTTCATCCCCGACGACGGTCCTCGCCGCCATTGCCGCGGTCACCCGCCGCATCCGCCTCCAAACCGGGGTCACCGTGCTCTCCGTGCTGGACCCGGTGCGCGTGGCCGAGGACTACGCCACCATCGACCAGCTGAGCCGCGGCCGCCTGGAACTGGTGATCGGCAAGGGCAATGAAGTGCTGCAGTACCCGCTTTTTGGGCTGTCGCTGGACGATCAATGGGACCTGCTGGCCGAAAAGTACGCCCTGCTGCGTGCGCTCTGGCGCAAGGAAAGCGTCACCTGGTCAGGCCGCTTCAGGTCCGCGCTCACCGAACCAACCACGACGACGCCACGCCCCTTTGCGGGCTCACCCCGGATTTGGCACGGCTCGGCTACAACCCTCACATCCGCTGCGCTCGCCGCTAAGTGGGGAGATCCGCTGTTCACCGCCAACGCCATCCAACCGCGGGAGAACTACAAGGTCCTGATCGACCACTACCGCGAAGAGTATGAGCGCCACGGGCACGATCCCCGGCACCAGTATCTGGGATCGGGCAGTGGAGCAGGTGGTGTCTTCATAGCGGACACCACCCAGGAAGCCATCCGCCAGTACGGGCCCGTCTATGAAGGCCTGACCGCCGGCCGGAACGTCCCAGGCAACAACTCACCTTTCCGGGACATCCAGCACGCCGTTGCCGAGGGGCCGGCGCTGGTTGGCAGCCCGGAGCAGGTCATCGAGAAAATCCTTAGCTACCACTCGCTGTACCAGCATGATCTCCAGTCGATCTCCCTGCCCACCACGTTGCCCTTTGAAAAGCAGCTGGAGATCCTGGAACGTTTTGCGCTGGAGGTCATCCCGGCTGTCCGGGCTTCTGCGCCGACCACCCTGTGGGAGTCCAGCGATCCCTTCGGTGGCCGACCCGAATTCGCCGGCGCCACCGAGCCGGACGCCGCAGCAGCAGTCACAGCAGACCACGCCTTGAACAGGACGGATAACGCTTATGTCTACGCACACTGAAGCAGCAACGCACACCGCAGCAGCAACGCACACCGCAACAGCCCTCGAGTCCTTCAACCAGGAATGGCAGGACTGGCACGCCGCCCACGAGCAGCACCGCGCCCACCCGCATGGCTTCCTCGCAGTCACGCACCTGCACTGGCTCAGCAGCGAGGCGACCCGGCTGGAAGGTGCGCCGGGCACTTGGAGCGTGCACGCCGACGTCGTGCGTGTTGTCCTGGAACCGGGAGAAAGCCTGCAGCAGGACGGCGTTGAACTGAACACCGACCCGGGCACGACGCTTGAGCTTGGCCCCATCCAGGAGCGCAGCGGCATCAACCTGGTCTCCGGCGAAACCGTCATTGAGGTGGCCAAACGCGGAGGCGAGTACATTGTGCGGCCGCGGAACCCGTCCAACGCCCTCCTCCAAGAGTACCAAGGGACACCCGCCTACGCTCCCAATGCAGCGTTCGCCGTGGCTGGCACGTTCGTCCCGTTCGAGGCTCCGCGCCCCACTACCGTGGGGGCCGCCGTCGAGGGCATCCACCACGTCTACGAAGCTCCCGGTGAGATCCGTTTCAAACTGGCCGGCGAGGAGCTCGCGCTGACGGCGTTCAACGGATACGCGCCAGGATCACTGTCCGTGCTGTTTACAGACCAGACCTCCGGCAAAACCACGTACGCGGCCAACCGCTCGCTGTCCGTGGTTCCCGCCGCTGATGGCTCCGTGGAGCTCGACTTCAACCGCGCCGTGAACCTTCCCTGCGCCTACACCGACCTCGCCACGTGCCCGCTGCCGCCCGCAGAAAACCGGCTTCCCGTGGCGATCGAGGCCGGCGAAAAGATTCCCTACGAACGTCAGGACCAAAAGTGAGTTCCTCCGAAGATAACAGGGCCGGATTCCTGGCCATTGAACTCGACGGTGCGGGGTATGAAAACCTTGCCGCGGCCGTCCTCGCCGCCGAGTCCGCCGGTTTCCACGTGGCAACCTTCAAGGACACTCCGGAGGCCGGACGTGCCAACGCCCTGCAGCGCGCAGCTTTTGCCGGCCCGGTCACCCGGACCATCGCGGTGGTCCCCGAGGTAGACACCGTCTATACCGAACCGTTCCATGTCTCCACGCAGCTCGCCAGCCTGGACTATGTCTCCGGTGGGCGTGCCGGGTGGATCGTCACCGCAGCGGAATCACCCGAAGCTGCCGCCGCCGTCGGACGCTCCTTTGTCCAGGGCGGGGCACTGACCCAGGAAGCCGCCGCCTCCATCGAGGTCAGCCGCCGGTTGTGGGATTCCTGGGAGGATGACGCCGTGATCCGCGACGTCGCCACCGGAAGATACATCGACGTGGACAAGCTGCACTACGCCGATTTCGAAACGCCTGCGGACTTCACAGGCCCCGCTTACTCGGTGAAGGGTCCGTCCATCATCCCCAGGCCGCTCCAAGGGCAGCTGCCCGTGCTCGCTGCGGCATCCCTGGTGGGCAAAGGCCTGGTGCCGGCCGAAGCAGTGGACGCTGTACTGGTTACCGCGCCGACACCGGAGCTGCTCAGCGCCGAGATCCGCGACGTGCGCGCACGGCTTGGCGCTTCAGTAGCGGTTGTCGCAGAGCTCGACGTCGTCCTGGGCGCTCGCGGGCAGGCGGCGGAGTCGCGCGTGGTGACACCCCGGGAAAGCGGCCTTGCGCGTTTTGTTGGATCGGCCGCCGGCCTCACCGAACTGCTCGACTCACTTCTCCAGGAAGCCGACGGCGTCCGTCTCCACCCGGCTGTCCTCACCGTGGAACTGGAAGAACTGTCACGGCTGGTACTTCCGGAGCTCCGCCGCCGAGGTTCCCTCAGGGCGCCCGTCCAGGACGGCACCTTCCGCGGGCTGCTGGGCCTGCCGAAGGCGGAAAACCGCTACTCAACCACTGCCGCGGCTGCCATTGCCGCCGGAAAGTAGGAGACCACCATGACCCGCGATATTTTCCAGCCGAGCGGCCAGATCCAGTTCGGAATCTTCTTCCAAGGCGTTAACTCCGGCACCATCTGGAAGGCTCCCCAGGCGGGATCGCAGACGGACTTCGAGTCCTTCCGCCACATCGCCCAGACCGCCGAGCGAGGCAAGTTCGCAGCCTTCTTCCTCGGTGAAGGCCTCCGCCTGCGCGAACACCTCGGGCGTCCGCACGCACTGGATGTGGTGGGCCGGCCAGACGCCCAGACCATGCTGGCCGCCCTTGCCGCGGTCACCAGCAACATCGGCCTGGTGGCCACCCAGAACACCACCTACAACGACCCTGCAGACCTCGCGCACCGCTTGTCCTCCCTTGACCTGATCTCCGGTGGCCGGGCCGCGTGGAACATTGTCACCACGGACAACGCCTGGACCGGTGCCAACTTCCGCCGCGGCGGATACCTGGACCACGCCGACCGTTACAGGCATGCCGAAGCGTTCGTCGAAACCGCCAAACGGATCTGGGATTCATGGGAAACCTCGTCCGGACCGGCCCGGCCGGTCCTGCACGAAGGACAGCACTACACCGTTGATGTCACACCGCGGCTGCCGCGCAGCGCCCAGTACCGCCCCGTGCTTTTCCAGGCTGGTGATTCCCCGGACGGCCGCGATTTCGCAGCCCGCCAGGCGGATGTGATCTTCTCCGCCCACCCCAAGTTCGATGACGCCGTGGAGTTCCGCCGCGACATCGTGGCACGCTCCATCGCAGCCGGGCGTGGAGCCAATGCCGTGCAGATCATGCCCGCCAGCGAGTTCATCCTTGCCGCCACCGATCAGGAAGCCCAGGAAAAGAAGGCCTGGGTCCGCAGCCTGCAGATCGGGCCGCAGCAGGCCATTGCCTATCTGGAACAGTTTTGGGGCCGGGAGCTTTCCTCCTACGATCCCGATGGTCCCCTTCCGGAGATCGACCCCGTGGTGGAGGAAACCTCCGAGACCCGAGGCAGCGGCTTCCACGGCGCCAAGGCCCGCCAACTCGCTGACCAGTGGAGGGCGGAGGCCAAGGACAAGGGCCTGTCCATCCGCCAGTTCGTCACGTCCAAGACGGCACGGATCGACTCCACGTTCACCGGTTCCTACACCGCCGTGGCAGACCACCTCGCAGAATATGCCCGGGTTGGCGCGGTGGATGGCTTCAACATTTCACCGTGGCTCATCCCCACCGGAATCGACGACATCGTGAACCACCTGGTACCCGAACTCCAGGAACGCGGCGTCTACCCCACCGAATACCGTGGCACTACGCTCCGGGGAAACCTGGGGTTGGAGACGCCGGTCCGTTCCGAAGACGTGGTGCAGGTCCCATGAGCACGGCCCGCCTTCTGCAGTTCTGGCGGCGCTGGTTTGGTTTCACGCCGGGCCAGCGCCGCAGGGCGCCCGACGACGGCGGGCCGGGTTCCGCCGTCGTCGACCCTTCGCGCGGGACCGTACATATTCAGCTGACCGTGATGGGGCAGCCGCTGTAGCACCCGGGGCTTAGAGCAGTTCCTTGAACACGTTCCAGCCCCGGCCGACAGGGCCGTATGGGCCGTAGAGGCCAGTGGCGGAAGCGCCGGTGATGTAGCTCAAAAGGTCGCCGTTGGCGGCGACGGCCGAGAGTTCGTTGTATTTCGAGTGGCTGGAACTACCAATTCCGGCCACCTCGGAAAACGCCTCCCACCCCGGGCCGAGGGACGCCGGATCCTCCCAGCCGCCCTCGCCGTCAGTGGGGTACTGGTGCAGGTAGCCGTCGTGGTCGCGTCCGAAGATGTCCACGGCACCATCGGCATTCATGTCGCCGCCGGTGATGATCTTGTTCATGACCTGCCAGCCCCAGCCCACCTGTTCGCGGGGGAGCCAGCCGCCTTCGCCGTCGCCCGGGTAGAGGAAGAGGCCGCCTGCTGCGTCGCGTGCCAGAACGTCATTGGTGCCATCACCGTTGAAGTCGCCCGGGCCCACGATGGAATTGAAGACGTTCCAGCCCTGGCCAACCTGTTGCCTGTCGAGCCAACCGCCCTCGCCATCGCCGGGGTAGAGGAAGAGCTTGCCTGCTGCATCGCGGCCGAGGAGATCGTTGAAGCCATCGCCGTCGAAATCGCCGGGGGAGAAGACGATGTCAAAGACGTTCCAGCCCTGGCCTACCTGCTGTGGCTCGTCCCAGGAACCCCAATACGCGGGGCAGGGGCCCTCGCAGGCGCCCTTGTAATAGGTGTATGTCCGCGGGTACAGGATGAGCCGGCCATCGTGCGTCCGCCCGAGGGGCTCAAAGTTGCCCCGCCCGGTCCAGCCCATGGCCCTGCTGGAAGCCTTCACCGGCAAGGTTTCCGAACTCAGCTGCGTGCCGGTTGGGCAGCCCTGGTTTCCCGGGGTGAGGGGATGGACCCGCATGGATATCCGGCTGCCCTGGTCCTCGGGCAGGATCCGAAGGGTTTCCCCTTGCCGATCCTCCGGAAGCGGATCGCCGTCGCGCAACCACTCCAAGGTGATGCCGTCACCCGAGCCGTCCGGATTCCGGCAGCCCCAGTAGCTGTAGTCGTACTGGCGGCGCAGCTCGGCACCCACGTAGGCGGCGCCGTCGATGATTGGAGTTGGCTGAGTTGGCTGCGTGTCCGCGGCTGCGGATGGTGCCTCCGTGGCGAGCAGCCCCGCCGCGATCAGTCCCGCGGCCAGCAGGCCGGCCGCCATGGCCTTGGTCGGCACCAGTGGATACCTCTTCTTGGGCGCATTGGTTTTGGGCGCTTTGGTTTTGAGCGCTTTGTTGGGCGCTTTGGTGCGCGCTCGAACGTTCCCCATGATGTTCCCCCCGGAAGCGGCATTGACGTGCGTAGGTTTGTGCTGAGGCTACCGCACTTGGGGTGGGGCAGTCAGGAGGTGCGAGTGATCACCATCAGTCGGAACAACCCGCCCACAGATCAGGAACAAACGATCCGGGACCGCGCCTTGCGGGTCCTCGATGACCTCTTTGATGGAATCCCAGTGTTGAAGGACCTTCTTGATGTCATCGTCTCAGCTCCCAACGAGCTGCGACAGGTCGCCTGGGACCGGGGCGTCATGAACATCTACCGGTAGGAAACACGGGCGCTGGAGGCAACCCTGCTCGGTTTGACCGGTGGCGGCAAGCTCGAAGAAATCTTCTCGCAGCAGACCAGCCGGCCCGACCAACAAGCACCCAATAGTCATACTGAGCCGCTTAAAGCATCACCAGCAAGCTTCGCTTCATCATCAACTACGCTCATAGCACCCTTGGAAGTCCAGCAGCTCCCAATAGGGAGTTTCCTATGACAAAGAAGAATGTGACGTTCGTCGGCAAGCTTCAATCTGATGTCTCGGAACATGTGCAAGGGCCAGATACACTCATGCCATGAGCGAGAGCGAGACGACCCTTCGACGGAGCAGCGCCGGATACTGGTTTGCTCCCACTTCGGGTGCATCAAAAAGGCTGATGCCCGCATTACTGACCACGACTGCTGCGATAAACCTTTAGCGCGGCACCATTCAAACTAGCGGGTGCACGGAAGTTAGCAGGGCGAGACTAGGCAAAGGCGAGTTTCATGAATGGTCCATTCGTGCAGCGCGACCTGCAAGTAAGGAATTCATGATTCGGCCGATCGATGCAGGCGAAGTTCAATTAGGAAAGTTGTTTACTGCGGAGTACGACTTCACTATTCCCGACTACCAGCGTCCTTATGCCTGGGGCAAAGACGAAACACTCCAACTCCTGGACGACCTACAGGGATCGCTCGCCAGGGACACTGACGAACCCTATTTTTTGGGATCCCTCGTCCTAGTGAAGGAGAAAGGACGACCAGCAGCAGAAGTTATCGACGGTCAACAAAGATTGACCACGCTGACGATCCTCTTCTCGGTCCTTCGAGACCTGACTTCAGACGGCTCCTTACGTGGTGATATTCAAAAATTTGTTGAAGAACCAGAGGTCGTCTGGGCCGAAACAGCCGCAAAGCCCAGGCTCAAGCTGAGGCAAAGAGACGCAAAGTTTTTCCACGATCATGTGCAGGTAGACGGAGCTATCGCTTCCCTCCTCGCACTCACCGACAACGCCTTGGAAACCGATGCTCAGAAGGCCGTCCGTGACAACGCCAAGGCATTGCACGCTGCCCTCGCCGACTGGACGCCGGATGAGCGGAAAAAGCTGTTTGTCATGTTGGCCGCGCGGACATTCCTGGTGGTTGTCAGCACAGCTGACCTCAACAGCGCGTATCGGATATTCAGCGTCATGAACTCGCGGGGCCTTCCGCTCACACCGGCGGACATATTTAAGTCTCAAGTAATCGGCTCTATCGCCGAATCCGACAGAGCCGGCTCCGCTGAGCGATGGGAAGACCTTGAACAAGAGCTCGGTCGCAAGGAGTTTGGTGACCTCTTTCTCTATCTTCGAATGATCAAGTCGAAGATGCGTGGCAGCCGTAGCCTCCTAGTGGAGTTCCCAGAACAGGTCCTGAAGCCGTACATGCCCAAGGACGGCCTAGGTTTTATAGACGACGTGCTGGAGCCCTACGCTATAGCAAATCTGAGACTCATCAACCAAGACTTCAGCTCCGGGGGTGACTGGGCAAAAGTCAATCAATGGCTTGCGCGTCTGGTCCAGCTAGACAACGACGATTGGCGACCACCTGCACTATGGGCGTTAAAGAATCACAAGGATTCCCCGGAATTCCTTGTGTCGTATTTAAGAAAGCTTGAACGTCTAGCCGCTAGCCTCTTAGTGAGGCGCGTATACACCACCCCCCGCGTTAACCGGTACTTGGAGCTCCTGCAGCAGCTTGATGCCGGCCACGGACTTGATGCCAATGCCTTTGAGTTGTCTGATGAGGAAAAGTCCGAAACGCGGAAATTTTTGGATGGCGAGCTATATCTGGCGAGCAAGGTGCGTAAGTACGTCCTGTTACGCCTTGACTCCGTCCTTGCGAACGACCCAGGAGCCTCATACCAGCACAAGACCATCACCGTCGAGCATGTTCTACCCCAAAACCCCAAGAGGGGCAGTCAGTGGCTGGAAACATTCAACGAGGAGGAGCGCGATCACTGGACTCACAGGCTCGGCAACTTGCTCCTCCTGAATAGAACCAAGAACAGCGAGGCGCAAAACTTTGAGTTCACGGTTAAGAAGTCGAAGTACTTCGTGAGCAATAAAGGATCCGCAGTTTTTGCGCTGACGACGCAGGTGCTGAGCCACCACGAGTGGACGCCAGGTGTAGTGCAGCAGCGGCACATCCAACTGCTCAATATGCTGGCGGACGAATGGGAACTGCACTAGCCGGTGTGACTACGAGAAGAGATTTGAGGGGGTCGGACTCCCGACCCCCTCACTTACTGATTAACGTCCATACGGCTGCGTTGGGTTGCGCTGTCGGAATTCCGACAGCTCTAGGAGCCCGGGCATTAGGGCGGACAGCACCGTCAGGGTGGCTGCCCCGGTCATTTCGCGGCCGGGATATGCTGCTTTATCAGGGCTGAGAGTCTCGCGGGTGATGATCTGGGTCTCAACCCTGCCAACTGAGTCGTGGGGCACGAGAAGGTCCACGATTATCTCGCCACCCTGGTCGTCTTTGCGGACATAGTGATTGCCACTAGGTGTCGGTGTACCCCTGGGCCACGAGGTGCGCGTGCAAGTTTTGACCGACCGCCGTGGCCTGCTTGATTCCAGCATCGGCGTCGGCGGTGCTACGCTCGGTGGCTTCCGGTGTCGGGTACACGTGGATGAGCAGCTGGACCATGTGACCACCGACAATACGGTAGGTCCCCGTATCGATGCCGGCGGCAGCTACGTCAGCGAGGGCGAGGTACCCGAGATCCGAAGCGTTGGACATCGAGATGACGTTGATGATGCTCATGCGGCGGTGCCGCCCAGTATCGCCCTCTTTAGATGATCCGCCGCTTCCTCCCCGTCCGGTGCATTGCTCAAGGTAAGTTCCCACAAGGCCACAAGCGGGTCCACAAGTGGTAGTCCCTGATGCTCCATATGAGGAGCGGTCCTCCAAAGGGTGTGGTCTTCCGGGATGACCGAAATGAGGGTGGCTTCCTCTTTGCTGGCCGGACTGAAGCCGGCGTCGCTGAAATCGACCATTTGACGGACATACAAGGTGGCGCTGTCTGGGAGCCGCCATGGCGCGTATATGTCCGCCGCTGCGTCTCCTGATACTAGCGGCTCGGCGTCCATTTCCCGTGCGTATTTAGTTGCTTCCCGTACCTGGTCTGGAAGTGGATCCAGGCTGTACCAGTAGGTGGCTGCGCCGCGCGGGCCGGGGTATTCCCGCAACAGTAGGGACATCAGCTGAATGTGGTCAGTAGGTGACCACCCTCTGGGCGTCCGCTCTACAAGGTTGGCCAGATACTTAAGGTTCTTCACGACGGCGGGTTGGCTGGTGCCGGAGCATTCTGCGAGCTCCTTCTGGACAAGCGGTTCACGTGACATTAGCAAGGAGCGGATTAAAGCGTAGCGACCCCACGCGGGTTTCCCCTGGTGGGCCGGTGTCCTCTTCAGCGTGGTGACCTGATCTTGAGGGAGCAGGTTCTGCCCACTGATGTACACGCATGGGGGATCCAGCGTAACGAGGTTGAGCATGCCGACTCGTGCCGCTTCAGTCAGGAATTCAGTTGGGCGGGCGGTGACAATGAGGTACGTCGTGTCTTGGCGGGCCATGAGATTCAGCATTCCACTGGGACTGGGTGGAACCCGGTAAAACTTCACCTGAACGACAAGGGTTGTACCGTCGGGCAAGGACAGAGACAGGTCTCCGAGATCACCCCCGCTAATGCGGACGTCGGCTCGTCGCAGCGTCTCGAAGGCCCGAGTGGCCACATCGTCATGCACGCTGACTCCCTATAGTCGGATTGCTGGCAATCGTCAAATAACCATTTCTGGCAAACAGCGATAGTGGTTATATTCTTCCCCTTCTCTGCGCTGCAGTCCACGCAGTGTTACCTATGCCACAGCGGTGTCATAAACGCCCCTTCAGGTGGTTGATCGGGAACCGAAGCCGACAGTACCCAGCGGAACAGCCCTTCGAGCGGAGGAAGCCATGGCGATGAAGGGCTTCAAGAGAAGCCGTTTTGGCTGACAGATTGGTGAACCTTTCTCTTGGCAGCAGCAGGTTCTGCCACAACGACACGTTTCCACTACATCCGAATTCTTGCGACGAGGACTAGCGTGCCGATGCGCCTTTTGGCCCTGCCTTCCTGACATCCCCTCTGTAAAACCGGGCGCTGGCTGAACAGTTCTAACGTCAAAAACGAACGCACGAAGGCCGGAAACAGCCCGTTTTTGGCAGACACTCCACCGACGTTCGAAAGCGCCGATAACCTATGTCAAGTAAGCATGACTTGAGGCATACGATGCACGAGCCATCCCACCAAGTGAGCCACAAGGTATAGCGTCAATTGAAACGGAACTCTTCTCCCGCACCTGCCCGGCCTAATTGTCCAGAGTGGCTGGACAGGTGACTGTCCAACGATTGTGGGGCTGCCGGGAGTGTTGTTGGGTGTCGATGATTGGACCGGAACTGCCCAACGGATACAGCGGAACACTGGCCTCATTGAAGGTACTGGTGACAACAGCTCCGTTGCGCGCCCAACAGGCGGCCAGCACCGCGACGGTGGAAATGTACTGGGCCATCGGAGCGACGATCCTTTACCGCCAAGCTCAAGAACCATGGGGTCGAAGATCCTGCAACGCCTCGCCTCGGACATGAAGGCTTCGTTCCCCTATATTCGGGGGTTTCATAAGGACCCTGCCCGCGTGAGCACTCATAGGTTTCGTGTTGCTACCCTGACGAATTTTGACCAGACCGTTCCGATTTGTGCTTCCGGACCAGCCACCGTCTGGGCCTGTACATCTACCAATAAACATTCCACTCCTCGATATTGCCTTAGCATCCCCTTATCAGGTATAGGCGCGGCCTACTGACCCCCCGCGGACTCTGCCGCCCGGGTTGTCCCTCCGCCCCCGGATTTCCAGGGAAACCACCACGAAACGACAGCAAAAAGCAGCCCCTACCTGTGAGCGCTTCCCCGCCGGTTTTAAAAGGCCGATACCGGAGATTATGACAAGTTGAAGGAATATATGGACGGAAGAGGCTTCCTGACGGGCATGCCGTCGGCAGTTCGCCCAGTCCTTGTTGGCATCAACACGCCGAGCGCGACACGCCGTAGGTCAGCGACACGCCAACGATTTAAATGTGTCTAAGTAGTCCACAGGGTGTGGATATCATGCCCCGGTTTGGCGGTTTCGCGGACATTTTGAAGGAGTCTGCCTGTGGATGAGCGGTGGAGTGAATGACATACTTGTAATACATCATCTTGGGGTTCCGACGGGCTCCTGGCACTACATGTAGTATCGATACTCGTAAGCCCACTAACCCGGTGAGCTTACGACGAAGCGCACATTCGGCTGAACCTCGAACATGCGCTTCAAAAAAATCAAAAGGGATCGACGCCTCGCAATCAAATTGGTTGCGTCAAAGCCCGAGACATTTGTGTTTTGTCGTTTCGTTCTTCTCAGGGAACGTCAAAACAGACTACGAGCGGTTGGAACAAACGTCAACATTGACAACGTTCCGTGTCTTGTGCCCGGTGATCCCGGAAAGGACCAGCCACATGGCTACACGCGCAGTACGGATCCGCATTTAGCGAACGACCCGTTTCCGCCCAACTCAGCACTGACCCGCTGAACTGGGGTCGATGCGGCGACCGCCCAGGCCGGCGCAGCGAACCCATCCTTTCAATTTTCCGGAAATCTACCTTTCAAGGACACAGACATGGCCAAGAACAGCCGTCAGACCAGCCCCAAAGCTGCTACTGCAGCGAGCAAGGGTCTGCGCAATCCCAGCTCCAGCGCGGCAGCCAAAACAGCCGCAGCTAGCGCGCTCTCCCAGAAGGGAAAGGGCGCGCGATGAACCACCAGGAAGACAAAACGGAGGACGAGGACCCTGGGTTCTCGTGGGGCTCACCAAGATTTCCGCGGCCCTTCTTTCGAGGATATGGAACTGGCCCGGCCCTGAACGCTTCGGACCTCACGATACTGGCCTAGCAAACGAGGGGCCACGCTCCCTTTCTAATTGATGTTGGTAGGGCCTGCACTAAGGAGCAGGTCCTACCAACGATGGCCATTGAACCCAGTCATCAAGAAATCTTCCTTTCTGGAGGATTCCGTGCGGTGCGGAGCGTCGCGTCCGACCTTCGTCGGCGGCCGTATGAAGGGCCGGGTCATACGCCAAAGCTCATCCTCCTATGTCCCCTTCCCAAAGCAAAGGTGTGCCGCTTACGTGGTAGTCCAGACAGAACCAGATCAGGAAATTTCGGAGTATGCCAGCGGTAATCTCGCAGTCGTACTCGCTGTAAAGCAACGAGGGTCAGAGGTCACGGTGCGTTTCCGCAACGGTAGCGAGGCACGTTTCATCCACGACGACCCATCCAACATCCGGCGAGGCGACGTCATCCTCGTGGGTAACAACAACTGGGTCAAGGTGCCAAAGAGCGCCTGGCAGGAACAACCTATCGTTTACGTGGTCAGGAAAGTGCTGGACGGGCGCTTACTGGTCGAAGTTGGAAGCCTAACGAAGACCGTGCCGTACTCCGGGGACGAAGATCTCCTTCCCGGCTACACGATCGAATATTTCGAGATCTCAGAAAAGGTCACCGTCCTTCACGAAACCCCGATCCGTGCCCTCGATTATCGTGATAGCCAGCAGGATTTGGCCTCACAGTTCGAAGTCACCTTTGACAAACCACTTGGTCTCGACGATTTCGGTGGCTACCATCGCGTTGTACAGCGCGCCAACGAGATACTCCGACTCCAATTGGATCAACAAGAGTCCATCAAAGCCATCGGCGCCAAGCCGATCCGGGGGGTGATCTTTTCAGGGCCGCCAGGCACGGGAAAGACTATGCTTGCCCAGATCATAGCGAGCCTGTCCCAGGCAAAGTTCTTCGTGGTGAGCGGCCCGCAAATCGTTTCCAAATGGGTCGGGGAAAGCGAAGAAGTTCTGCGGAGCATCTTTGAATCCGCCCGCAAGGTCCCCAAGGCCATCATCTTCTTTGACGAGATCGACAGTGTCGCCTCCCGACGTTCCGAGGACACTCACGAAGCGTCGAACCGGCTTGTTGCCCAACTACTGACTCTCATGGATGGGGCCAGCAAGGATCAAGGCAACGTTGTGGTTGTAGCGGCTACGAACCGTATCACCGAGATCGACCCGGCCCTGATGCGGCCCGGCAGATTCGATTGGGAGATCGCGTTCGACCTTCCACATGCTGAAGACCGTTTCGAGATCCTCACCAAAAGCGGAGCAACGATGACCACTTTCGGAGACCTTCCCTACGAATACGTCGCAGAACAGACAAACGGCTGGTCCGGTGCAGAACTTGGCGCCATCTGGACCGAAGCGATGATCTGCGCGCTCCGCGGTGGCGCAGAAGCAGTTTCCGGCGACGACTTCATCGAAGGCTTCGAGCGCGCTGCCGACAACCGGGTATTGAAAATGAAGGAAGGGAAGCTCAATGCCTGCTAAGTGGAAATGGTGGTTCTGGCTCCTTCCTTGGAAGTGGCACCCCAAGCATCGTAGAAAAGTCACGGCACCTACTCCTCCCGTCTACCCCTTGCGAGAGTTCGTTTATCTGGATGAAGTCAGCCTTAAGAGCCTTCTCGTTTCCCAGAAGGGAGCACTTGAGACAGAGTTCACCGACCAAGACGTACTCGTTGAACAGTCGGAGCTTTCGAGTAAGCTCTCAGCCGCGCCCAAGGGTGTCGGAGCCGAGGTGAGCTCACGGTTCCAGTCGACCTCCACCCTTGGTCGCCAGACCTTACGCAAGGCCATGGCCCAATCCCAGTTCAAGAACCTCTTAGAGTTGGACTCCATCAACATCCGGTTCCAGAACAAGGCAAAGAGCGAGGAAACCCTGTCCCTCGAACACCTGGCTCGGCCTGAAACTGCCCTTTCTGTCAGCGTGGATCGGCTTAGCCGGGGAGATCTGGTGGAACTCGAAGTTGAGCTGACGGCGGACCCCATATACCGGTTCAACATGACAATGGCAGAGATGTCTGACCTTGCGACTAAGTACCCCGAGATCATGAATGCACAAGGGGCTGCCGACGTGCTGGAGCAGATGGGGCCCGTTAGCAAGATGCTCGAACAACTCTTGGTTGGTTTGGTTCCGATCCGGGCCCGTTGCCTGAACCTCGTCCTTGCCGAGCATGACGGAAGTCAACATGTGGTGCTTAAATCACATGCAGAATCGTTGGGACTTGAGGCTCAGCCCATTGACGTTGTTGGTGTCACGGACCTCGACCAGTACTGGAAGGACGTCAGACGCGTTCTCTTCGCCCACGGGTCCTTCAGGATGCTTTGCCGGGTGTCCAGGGATGGGCTCCATGACGACTGGGTGCCCGTCAAGGGAGCTGAAGTTTTGGCGGAGCTTGCCCCGGAGTTTCCAGGTCTCCTTGAAGCTGCCGGACGAACAGAGTACGGCGTCCCGAAGGACGCCAGGGTTCAGCAGCAGGCGGCAGCGATGACGGAGGCGCTGAGGCTCTTCGCTTCGAGCATTCTCGACGCGTCAGCCCCTCACCGTTGGGAGCAATGCGCTGGTCTTGACGAACTGATAGCGGCACAGGGCCACCGCGCGTCAAGCGCTGCAGGCCAACGGGAGGCCTTTGATGCAGTAGCAGATCTAGTTATCCAGACCTTGCCTACCTCCCCTCCGCCCGCTCAGCTCCAGGAGTTCCGCGCATCGGCAAGGAAAGCAGCAAACCTGCGCTTCTCCATCGACCAGATGGAGCGAGGGCCGGTGGAATCCACCCAGAAGCCGCGGGGGCCTGAAAAACTCTTAGATGTCGAGATTGTAGCCATTTATTGGTGAAGCCTAGTTTCGAGGGCCAGAGACTTTCGCCGGCTGACCCGCCCTTTCTGGAGCCCACGTCAAAGCAAAAACTCGATCACCGCAGTCGACGCTCCAACAAACCCGCTCCTACGAGAAAGGCCAGGGCCGCCGAGTAGGGTTTGGGGCGACCATGAAAACATCCACCGGGTCCTCGTTTTCGAGCACGAAGCCATGCCGCTCATACAGGTGGCGTGCGGGGCTGCCCTGGAGCACGTTCAACCGGAACGGGCGCTCGTCCACGGAGGCCGCCATGACATGCCGCAGCACCTGGCCGCCGAGCCCCTTTCCTTGGTGCGCCGGTGCCAGGTAGAAGTGTTCGATCCACCGCGAGTCCGGCTCGGGACGAACCGCAATGACGCCAGCGTCCACGCCGTCGCTGTGGATGATGGACGTGTGCTCCGGCTGGAACCCGTTCAGGAAGCGCTCGCGCACCCGCACAGGATCGAAACGCTCCAACCGTTCCAGGTCCGGGCGCATCACCACAGCCCGGAGTTCTGCTATCCAGGCAGCGTCCGAGGCGACGGCGGGGCGGAGGGCAAAGTCGGCAGGCATGTCTCAAGCCTATGCTGTGGAGCCGGTCAGGAGGCCTTTGCAAACCATAGGATGAAACGGACGGAAAGGTGCAGCCACGATGCTCACACGCGAAGAAGTAGAAGCAGCGTACTCACGCACAGCGGGCTGGGTCCGACACACGCCCTTGGCTGAAAGCGGCGATCAGGAGCCGTACCACCTGTGGTTCAAATGCGAGTACATGCAGCACACAGGCTCCTTCAAAGCCCGTGGCGCGTTCAACCGCCTGCTCACGGCCCGGGAAAGCGGCGAGCTGGACCCCGGGGTTGGCATTGTGGTGGCATCCGGCGGGAACGCGGGCCTCGCCAACGCCTATGCGGCGGCGAAACTCGGCGTTCCGGCTACGGTGTTCGTCCCGGAATCAGCGCCGGCCAACAAAGTCCACAAGCTCTATGCCATAGGCGCCACGGTGGTCCAGGGCGGTGCCGAGTACGCCGAAGCCTATGCCGCTGCCATCCGGTTCGCTGAGGAGAAGGGTGCGGTCTATTGCCACGCCTACGACCAGCCGGAGATCGTGGCCGGCGCGGGCGGGGTCGGGCTTGAGCTGCTGGATGAACTGCCCGACGTCGACACCATCGTCGTTGCTGTTGGCGGCGGTGGCCTGATGGGCGGCATCGCAGCTGCGTCGGAGGGCCGGGCACGGGTTGTGGGCGTCGAACCTGAAACTGTTCCCACACTGCACACGGCACTGGCCAAGGGCGAGCCTGTGGACGTAGCTGTTTCAGGGATCGCGGCTGATTCCCTCGGTGCCCGCCGGATCGGGGAGATCGGTTTCGGAGTTGCCCGCCGCGCCGGTGTCCACAGCGTCCTGGTCACAGACGAGGACATCATCCAGGCCCGCCGGGCTCTTTGGGAAAAGCACCGGATCGTGGTGGAGCACGGTGCGGCGGCCGCCTATGCTGCGCTGCTTTCAGGGGCCTACTCTCCCAAGGCGGGCGAAACCGTTGCCGTCATCCTGTGCGGGGCCAACACGGACCCCGCCCACTTCTAACCGCACCCAAGCAGGCGGCAGCAAACGCTCCATTGAGCGGTCATTGCGGCATGTGCTGTCACCTGCTTGGGTCGGGGACGCAAGAATCCCCGCCGGGGATGTCCGGCGGGGATTCGGCGTCGGCAGGTCTGCCCTGCCATAGCGGTTCCTACTTTTTGGGCAGGCCTGCCGGGTTCAGTTCGGATGCGGGAATGGCCTCGGATGAAAGGCCCCAGCGGTCCAGGATCTTGGCATAGCTGCCATCCTTTATGAGGGTGTTGAGCGCGGCTTGGGCCGCCACGGCCAAGCCGTTGCCCTTCTGGGTAGTGAACGCGATCTCGGCCTTCAGCGGCCAACCACCTTCCACCGTTCCCACTTCCTTGGTCTTGCCGTCCTTGGCTGCCTTGTAGGCTGCCGAAGCATTGGGGCCGAACGTGAGGTCCGCGCGTCCTGACTGGAGGGCGAGCTGGGAGGCGGAGTCGTCGTCGTAATACTGGAAATCAACCGGCTTCAAGCCGTTCTTCTTGTTCTCCTCGTCCCAGCGCACCAGGATGGCTTCCTGGTTGGTGCCCGAGCCCACAATGATGCGTTTGCCGGCCACGTCCTTGGCTTCCTTGACCTCGCCGATGTCCGAGTCGGCCTTGGCATAGAAGCCCAGGAGGTCGTTGCGGTATGTGGCGAAGTCGAACTTCTCCTTGCGTGCCTCGGTGACGGTGACGTTGGAGAGAACAGCCTCGTACTTGCCGGACTCCACACCAAGAGGCCAGTCGGCCCACGCTACCGGCAGGACCTCAACCTCAAGGCCCAGGGTCTCGCCCACGGCGTAGGCAATATCCACTTCGTTTCCAATGAGGGTCTTGTTGTCCGTGGCGAACGTGCTGAGCGGGGGAGTGCCGCCGGTGGTCACCACGGTCAGCTTGCCATCGGCCTTGATGGCGTCAGGAACCAGAGCGGCCGCAGCCGGGTCCACTGAGACCTTGATGCGGTCCTGCTGCGGCGTCAGGTTGAACTCTTTGGCGCTTGACGAGCTGGATGAAGCGCCCGTGCTTGCCGATCCTTGCGAAGCGGACGCGCCCGTAGCCGCCGTCGCTCCCGGGTCAGAGCAGGCCGCGAGTCCGAGTAAAGCGGTGGCGGCCAGCGCCGCGGTGACGCCGGTTTTGGCTGCAAAACGTGCCATTGGTTCTCCTTGGGTTCGTCCTGGTCGTCGCGACAGGGCGGTCTGATGCGTACTTGTGGCTGCAACTATCCGGCAGCCCTGCGAGCCAGGTCAAAGCACTCTGAAACGCTGGGATACAGGGGTTCATGGCGGTTAATCGGGCGTCGAACGGGGTCACAAATGCGTTCGGAAAAGGCGCGGAAACCACTGCGCGACGCAACTCACAGAAATAACCCGGGTGCCGCCGTCGTTGTCGCTTAAGTGCCCGGCAATCAACCGTGCGGGCACCGAAACGTACCGAAAGGCCTTCCTGTGACTGTTCCTCTTTCCATCCTCGACCTGGCAACCATCGGCAAGGGCCAGACGGTGGCGGAAAGCCTCGCGGGCAGCGTGGCCATGGCACAGAAGGCCGAAGAGCTGGGGTATCGCCGCGTTTGGTATGCCGAGCACCACAACATGTCCGCGATTGCCTCCTCGGCCACCAGCGTGCTGATCGCCCATGTTGCCGCGCACACCAACACCATCCGGCTCGGGGCCGGTGGCGTCATGCTGCCCAACCATTCACCGCTGACCATCGCCGAGCAGTTCGGCACATTGGAGACCCTGCACCCGGGGAGGATCGACCTCGGCCTGGGTCGTGCGCCGGGCAGCGACCAGAACACCATGCGCGCACTGCGCCGGGACCACACGTCCTCGGACAGGTTCCCGCAGGATGTCCTGGAACTTCAGGGCTACCTCACTGGCCCCACCCGCATCCAGGGTGTTGAGGCGACGCCGGGCAAGGGCACCAACGTGCCGCTGTACATCCTGGGGTCCTCGCTGTTCGGCGCCCAACTGGCCGCGCAGTTCGGGCTTCCCTACGCGTTTGCTTCACACTTTGCCCCGGCGGCCCTGCAGGACGCTGTTGCCATCTACCGACGCGAGTTCAAACCGTCGGATCAGTTGTCCGAGCCGCACGTCATTGCAGGCGTCAATGTTACTGCCGCGGACTCCAACGCGGAGGCGCAGGCCATCCATCTCGCGGTGAAGCGCGCTCGTGTATCGCTGTTCTTCGGCGGCGGCCGCGAATTCACGGACGATGAAGCGGACATGGTGCTTGACTCCCCGCAGGGCCAGCACATCGCCCAGATGATGAAGTTCTCCGCTGTTGGAACCAAGGACGTGGTGCGCGACTACCTTGACGAGTTTGCGACGTTCGCGGACGCCGACGAACTGATCGTGGCGCATCAGAGCATCGGGACCGAAGAGCGCCTGCGGTCGGTGGAACTCGTGGCAGAGGTTGCCGGGCTGGTGAGCGCGTAGGCGCACCGTGAGACCAAACGCATAAATCCAAGGAAAGGTTTACGCGTTTGCAACCTACTAGGTAGTCAAGCGAAACCGTCCGGGCGGAGACTGTAGTTATCCGCTTCGGAAGGGTCTGCCATGCCTACGCACTTGAACCAATCAGTTGCCGATTCCGCGCTGCTGATGAAATCGCTCCCGCTTGGCCTGCTCCGAACGGTGCTCCAATCCGATGCGGAGAACGGCATCACCCCGCAGTTGTTCGCAGAGCTGAGGGTCCTTGCCCGGGTTCCTGGTTTGCTGGTGGCCTGTAACTATGGCGGCACCCTCTGTTCGGCGGAGGGGGTTTCCACGGAGACCTTGCCCCTGGACAGCGCGGCCGTGGCACTCCGTGCGCTGGCCGCCCTGCCGAACACCCACACGGCCATCATCTCCGGCAGGTCCCTCAGGGACCTGGCGGCGGTGTCCAGGTTGCCCGCGGAAGTCCACCTGGTGGGCTCCCACGGGATGGAGTTCGATATGGGGTACGCCTACACGCTCTCCCTTGCCACCGAGCAACTGCTTCAACAGGTGGCCACAGCCCTGACCGAAGCCGTGGGTTTCGAGAAGGGCATCAGTGTTGTCCGGAAGCCGGTTGGCGTCGCCGTGCATACCCGGCCGGCAACAGCTGAAGTGGTGGACCGGGTAATTTTCGCCGCGCAGAAGATCGCCATCGAGTTTGGCCTCTACTTCATCATCGACGGCACAGTATTGGACCTGACAGTCGAGGAACCGGCCAAGGGACAAGCCCTGGAACAGTTGCGTTCGAGGCTCGGGGTCAGTGCCGCCCTGTACGCGGGCGATGCCGAGAGCGACGAGAAAGCGCTCGCCACCCTTCGAGGCCCTGATCTTGGCCTGCACGTTGGAGCAGGGGATACGACGGCGGCGCACACCATCCCGGATCCGGAATCCTTTGCGCGCGTCCTGGCTTTGCTGTTCGAACTGCGGCGGGCGTGGTTGTTCGGCGAGGACGCGGTAGGCCTGGAACGCCATTCGATGATCGGCAATGGAAGCTCCACGGCGTTGCTCACCCCGGACGCAAAGGTCTGCTGGATGAGCCACCCGTTGCCTGATTCCGGCTCGCTGTTTGCGCACATCCTGGGCGGTGACCCCGCAGGCCACTTCAGCATAGAACCCGTGAAGCCGTCCCCGGTGCTGGCACAACGCTATGTGGATAACACCATGATCGTAGAGACCCGGTGGGCGGACGTCACGGTCACCGACTATCTGGAACCGGCCCCGGAAGGGATCACCAGCCTGGTCCGGGTCCTGTCCGGAACAGGTCAGGCCCGCGTGGTCTTCGCGCCACGCCCCGACTACGCCAACGCGCCTTTCAACATGGAGATCCGCGGCGATGAGGTGCATATCATCGGAACCTCGGATCCGATCATCCTCACTGCACCGGGCGTGGCCTTCACCATCACCAGCGACTCAAAATATGCCACGGCAACGGCCGAGGTCTCCCTCAGTGCAGGGCCTGTGGTCCTGAACATGCGGTGCGGGGATACTGAGCCGCCTCCCGCAGACCCGGCTGGTGAACCCCAGCGGCGTACCGCCGTCGGGCAGGCAGCGCGTGACTGGGTCAAAGCACTTCAGCTGCCCACCATCAAGACTTCGCTGGTGCGTCGTTCCGCCCTGGTGCTGAAGTCGCTGGTCCACGAACCCACCGGAGCCGTGCTGGCCGCACCCACCACGTCCCTGCCGGAAGGAATTGGCGGCACCCGCAACTGGGACTACCGGTATTGCTGGCTGAGGGACGGGTCCATGACGGTGAACTCGCTGGTGTCACTGGGGTCCACGGCCGAAGCCGACGGGTTCCTGGGATGGCTGGGCCGGATCCTGGAAAACGCGCCGGGCCCGGAGTGGCTGCATCCCCTGTATTCAGTGACCGGGGCGCCGCTCTCCACGGAGGCGATCGTGGAAAGCCTGCCCGGTTATGCGGGCTCCAGGCCGGTTCGGATTGGCAACGCAGCGGATCACCAGGTCCAGCTGGACGTGTTCGGACCCATCGCGGAGCTGATCCATGATCTCGCCGAGCGGCGTGGATTCCTTCCTGACGGGCACTGGTTCCTCATGGAGCAGATGGCGCACGCCGTCCTGGCCCGGTGGCACGAGCCGGACCATGGAATCTGGGAAGCCCGACGGCCGCCCCGGCACCATGTGTACACCAAGGTCATGTGTTGGGTGACGCTGGATCGGGCGCTCCGGGCTGCTGCTTTGCATGGCAGGGTGGCGCATGCGGACTGGGCTCCCACTGCCCACACCATCCGGGAGGAAGTGCTCCAGGAAGGCTGGGATTCCTCAGCCGCCTCCTACACGGTGGCCTATGACAGCCCTGACCTTGACGCCGCTGTCCTGCACATCGGATTGTCCGGGCTGCTGGACGCCCAGGACCAGCGCTTCCTGGATACCGTGACTGCCGTTGAGCGCGAACTGAGGGTAGGGCCCACCGTTTTCCGGTACAGGTACGACGACGGCCTGCCGGGCTTGGAGGGCGGCTTCCACATCTGCACCACGTGGCTGATCGAGGCCTACCTTGCAGTGGGTCGGCTGGATGATGCGTTGGAGCTGTTCAACCAGTTGGTGGCGTTGTTTGGTCCCACGGGGCTCCTGCCCGAAGAGTACGATCCCGGCACGGAAACCCATCTGGGCAACCATCCCCAGGCGTACTCGCACTTGGGCTTCATCCGCTGTGCGCAACTCCTGGACCACTATCTGGCCAGCGTGGACGTGGAGTAGCCCAACTGTCCGAACCAGCCGTTGTACTTCCACGTTGCCGTGAACGTTACCCAGGTTTTGCCGGCATCCGGCGCATCGCCGACGCCATCGTATTCGACGGCTAGGTGAGCAGCAGCGCCACAGCGATCATGGCGGGAACGGCCACGATGGTGGTGATCAGCACGGTGTCCTTGGCTACGGTGATTCCTGCTTGGTACCGGTTGGCCGCGACGAATACGTTTTGGGCAGTGGGCAGCGCCGAAGTCACCACCACGGCGAAGAGCGCATGCCCCTCCATGCCCAACGCAAAGCGGGCAAAAACGTACGCGATCAGCGGGTGGACTATGAGTTTGAAGCCGCTGGCCAGCAGGGTGTCCAGTCTCCGCCCGGCTTCCTTCTGCAGGGGTTTGGAACCGTTGAGGCTCATGCCAAAGGCCATCAGCATGGCGGGAATCGCGGCTCCGCCAATCAAGTGGATGGGTTCCAGGATGAGTGTCGGCACCTGAAAACCGGTCCCCGCTACCAGCAGGCCGAGCGCAGAGCCCACGATCATGGGGTTCCTGACGATCATCAGCAGGAAGCGCAGGGGAGTGGTGCGGTGCGAACTGGTGCTGGCGTCCAGGGCCATCAGGTACATCGGCGTGAAGAATGCGAGCTGGAAGATCAGCAGGGGCGCCACATAGCTCGCGTCGCCCAGGACAAACACGGCGATGGGGATGCCGAGGTTGGCTGAGTTGGCCAGGGAAGCGCTCATGGAGGACATGAGGGCTTCGGGCATGGCCCGTTTCAGCCAGAACTTCACGATCAGGAAGAACAACAAGCCGGTGAGTACTGCGCCCACGGCGGTGACCAGGAGCGGCGCGGCGAAGACGTCATGCAGCTTGGCCTTGCTCAACGTTTCGAACAGGAGGGCAGGGCTGGCAACGAAGAATGTCAGGGAGCTCAGCACCGACCGCGCGTTCTCGCCCAGGATGTTGCGCCGCCCAACGAACATGCCCACCAGAATGATGGCCCACACCACGAAGAACCCGGACAGGACGCCAATCATGGCGTTGTGCGGGCGGAGGGCTGTTGGGTCACGAAAGACAGCTTAACCATAAACAGGACCTGAGTAAGCGTTTTCTCGCGAGGGTTCCGTCATGCGGACGGAGGAGATCTTGTGCAGCAGGTGACCCTAAGCGGTGGTCCTGGGCGCCGTATCTGTACTAAAACGCGCTCGACGTCGGCGCCTGGCTTGAGTGTCGACGTCGGCCGTTAGTTTGTGCCCGGCGTCCCGGTGGCTCCGTTTGCCGGCTCGAGTGCGGTTATCAGCCGGGCCACTTGATGAACGGCGGCCCTGATTCGGGCAGGGTCGCTCATGGTGACGAATTGAAGCATGAGGCCGTCGAGCGCCGCGAAGATGGCAAGCGCAGCTTCGTTGCCCGTGTCCAGTCCGCGACGGGTCAGCGCCTCTTCAACCGTGCTGACGTAGCTTGCGTAGAGCCGCTCAACCAGCGTGCGGATCTGCGGGTTGCGTCTTGACTCGAGGACCATTTCGAACTGGAACAACTGAAGCTCGGGTTCGGCGGAAACGGTAGCGATGAGTGAATCGGCAAAGTTCCCGTCGGGTTCGGCGAGCCCCGAGAGGCCGGTTTCCTGGATTGATCGTTGCACCGACCACTCCATGGTGGCGGCCAGAAGCCCTTCCATGGACCCGAAGTGATGGGTGATCAAGGCGTGGTTGACGCCGGCGCGCGCGGCAACTGATCTGTAGCTCGCTCCGCGCAGGCCCTTTTCTGCCACAACGTCCAGCACGGCAGAAAGCAGCGCATCCCTGCCGTCCCCGTAGGGTAACTTGCGCGCTTCCTGGCTCATAAGGCGAGTCTAGCGGCGAAGAAATCGGAGGGGCGAACCCATTGACACCTCAAACTATACAAACGTATAGTTTGAAATGTGGTCCGGATCACCCCTGCCACCCAGAGCAGCTTCAGCCTCGCCGCTCGGACGTTCGTCCTTCGGCCGCAAGGCTCCCTATCCCTCCGCACTGGCGACGGCGCCAGTGCATTCCGGAAAGAACAGCCTCATGAACGAATCCAGTCAGACCTCGGCACAGGCAGGTCCCCAAAGCACAGGTTCCGCGGACGGTCCCCAAGGCGACAGTCCCGCGGCCGGGGTAGTCCGGCTCCGGGCCAATAAGCTTGGCGTCGTTGCCATAGCCTTCTTCGCCATTGCCGCAGCCGCACCCATGGCGGCTGTTGTGGGAGCCAGCCCCGTCATCTTCTCGGCGAGCGGCCCCGGAACCCCTGTGATCTATGTGATCGCTGCCCTTTTGGTGGCCCTGTTCTCCGTGGGCTATTTGAGGATGAGCCAACACATCACCAACGCCGGCGGTTTCGTGGCCTACATCGCCAAAGGCTTGGGCAACAAATGGGCCACAGGAGGCGCGGGGATTGCCATCCTGACCTACCTCAGCCTGCAAATCGGCCTATGGTCGCAGTTCGGAGTCTTCGCCCGGCAACTCGTGGAAAGCCTCACGGGAATAGGACTGCCGGTCTATTTCTGGATCGTCGCACTGTTGGCGTTGACCACCTTCCTGACCATGAAGGGCGTGGATGCCAGCCTCAAGGTGCTGGGAGTGCTCATCCTTGGTGAAACGCTGGTGGTTGCCGCCCTTGTTGGCTCCCTTGTTATCCAAAAGGGGCTGGGGATCTTCACGTTCGCAGGGTTCACGGGAGAGAACATTTTTGGGCCGGGCCTGGGCATCTCGTTGCTGTTCGCCTTCGCCTGCTTCACCAGCTTCGAAGCCACGGTGGTCTTCGCGGAAGAAGCCAAAGAACCGCGGCGTACCATCCCACGTGCCGCTTACCTTGTCATCGCGTTCATCGGCGTCTTCTACATGGTTTCCACGTGGGCCATCAGCGGTGCCGTGGGCATCGAGGGGATCCAGGCGATAGCCACCGAAAACCCCTCCGGAATGATCTTCGATCTTGCAGAGTCCAGCGCGGGTGCCTGGCTAAGCATTGCCATGCAGGTGCTGGTTGTGACGAGCTTCATCGCGATGCTTCTGGGGCTGTCCAATATGTTTTCCCGGTACCTGTTCGCACTGGGCAGGGCGGGCGCACTCCCGGCCAAGCTGTCCTCAGTTTCCAAATCGGGGGCACCATCGCTTGCAGGGCTGGTCAACTCCCTGGTTGTCCTGGCCATCATCAGCGCTTTTCTGCTGGCCGGTGCTGACCCGATCGCCACCGTCTTTGCCTGGTTTGTGGCCTTGGGAACGGCAGGATTTATTTCCATCCTGCTGCTGACATCGGCCGCAATCCTGGTGTACTTCGCCAGATCCGGAACCAGGGACAACGTGTGGGTCACGGTAATTGCTCCAGCTCTCTCATTCCTGGCGTTCATCGTTGTGGGCTACCTGACCCTGGACAACTATGACGTCCTCCTGGGTGGTGCAGGAGGGGTTGCCCGATGGCTCCTCCTGGGCATCCCGCTCATCTTTGTGGCCGGCCTGATTCGGGGCATGCGCAGGCCCGCCATCAACTACGCTGCGGAAATTCTCTGAGCGCAACCCTCCGCGTAAACCAACTGCCTGAAACAAGCAAAGGACCCATCACATGACCACCACCGAAGTCCAGGATTACGTTCCCGAGGAAGAATGGCCGCCGGTTTCCACCATGCTGGACGGCTTCGGGGACCAGACACTGCCTGCTTCCCCCGCGCTGGCGAGCACAAAAATCGCCCTTGAGGCAGCTGATGGAACGACCATCGAGTACAGCTTCCTCACTGCGTCACAACTTACGTGGACCGAGGGCACTGCCAGCGGGACCGCTGATTACAAGGCCATTGAAGCCCGCCCGGGAATCTTCATCATCGACTTTGTCCGTGGGCAGGGGCCCCGAGGCGGCGCCCAAGGCAGCGGCCAGGATACCAACGCCGAAAACGTCACCATTATTCTCGACCGATCCACAGATGCAGTGACCACTGCGGTATCCCGTTTTGTCACTGTTGACGGCAAAGTCCGCGGAACTACTGACTTCACGCATTCCAACGCCGGCGGACAGCCCACTGTGCACCAGCGGTCCTCGGAACTCGTGGGCAAGCGCATCTTCTACCGCTACAGCGACGTCGAGTCCTACGAGCACATCTACCTGAATCAAGGGACTTTCACCTGGCATTGCGTGCGGGGCGGGGAAGCGGGACTTGCTGACACTGACCGTTGCATGACCTGGGCCGTTACAGAGGACCTGTACATCTTCTTCTGGACAGAACAGGTGATGACTGTTGAAGCCGTGCTCCTGATAGATCTGCGTGAGCAGCGTTCCATCGGGCGGATGTTCGGCTGGGACAATCCCTCCGCCCAACCGGTGAGCCTCCCCTTCAATTCCAGGCTCAGCGTCCTGAACAGCACGGCCTACCCGCAAGACACCCACAAACACTGAACACCCCGCAAATACTGACAGGAGCAACACCATGTCCCAGGTCTTCCATGCCCAGCTTGACCACGCAGCGTTCGAACCGTTTGCGTTGGGATCTGTCCAATGGCTCAGGCGTGCAGGTGCGAACGGAAACGAAACGCTGAGCGGCGGGATCTGGAAAGTCTCTCCGGAAGAAGCCCCGGAACCCTTCGACCTGCCCATCGGCCAGGACGAAACCATATACATCGTCTCGGGGCACCTGCGGATCGAGGTCAAGGACGGAAACATCCTTGAGCTGATGGAAGGTTCCATGGCCTCCCTCTCCAAGGGGGCAATGACCCGTTGGACAGTCCTGGAGCCAACCATCGAATTCTTCGTTTACAGCTAAGGCAAGGACAGAGTGGAAACCTCCGACGTCATAGTTATAGGTGCCGGCTTTGCCGGGCTCACGGCTGCAAGGGAACTCTCACGCAGCGGCCACGCCACCATCGTGTTGGAAGCGAAGGACCGGATTGCCGGACGAACCCATCTGGCGGAACGCCTTGGCCGGAACCTGGAGCTCGGGGGAACCTGGGTTCACTGGACCCAGCCCTACGTTTGGGCGGAAATGGGGCGGTACGGGATCAAGGCCTTACCGGGCCCGGAGTTCACCAAGGCCCTCTGGACCCTGGGCGGCCAGCGTCACGAAGGATCACCTGAGCGCTTGATGGAATTGCTGGACGGGCCAAACAGGTTGCTGTTGGCTGACTCACGACGCTATTTCCCCATGCCGTGGCAGCCCTTGGATAACCCCGATGTGGCGGACATCGACGGTATGACGCTGTCGGAGGCCATCGACCGCCTGGGTCTCCCTGAAGATCAGCGCCGGCTCTTGAGGTCCTTCTGGACGCTGAATTTCAACGGCAGGCTGGACGAGGCGGCCTACACCCAGGCGTTGCGCTGGTGCGCAGTTGCCAGTGGGGACTGGCAGCTTATGTTTGAGGCCTGCGCCAGCTTTAAGATCGACGGCGGCACCCGTCGGCTCGCCGAGGTGATCCTTGCGGACTCATCGGCACAGCTTCGGCTGAAGCAGCGGGTGGTGTCCGTCGAGCAGGACGCCGGGGGAGTCGTGGTGGGAACTGACGCGGGCAAACAATACCGAGCCCGCCAGGTTATCCTCGCACTGCCGCTCAGCGTACTGAACGGCATCGACGTCCAACCACCGTTGTCGCCCGGTAAGAGGGAAGCGGCTGCAAGGGGACAAGCGGGCCGCGGCGCCAAACTGTGGATCAAGGTGGACGGCCGGCAGGAAAGGTTCGTGGCGTTCGGGCCCGAAACGGCAGCCCTGAACTTCGTCCAAGCCGAGTACATCGATCAGGACACCACCACCCTTGTGTGCTTCGGTCCAGACGCCGGTGCTGTGGACGTCGACGACGTCGCCGAGGCACAAGGACACCTCGACGCCATTGTCCCTGGATTGAAAGTGCTCGAAGTCGCCGGGCATGACTGGGTATCCGATGAATATGCACGATCCACTTGGCCCATGCATTACACGGGCTACCTCACCCGGCATCTGGCCGAGCTCCAGAGGCCCGAGGGGAGGATCCGTCTCGCCGGTTCGGATTTCGCCAATGGATGGGGAGGCTTCATCGACGGCGCCATCGAAAGCGGCTTCGATGCTGCCCGCCAGGTGGCATCCGCACTCACCAGTGAAACGCGCCCACCCCTGCGGGCTCCTGCTCCCGTGAGCTAAAGCAGCCCGCAAAAAGTTCGACGTCGGCACTCACCCGAGTGCCGACGTCGAACGCTGCTTCTGGAGCCTGTTGTGGAGCCTTAGCTGAGGTGCGCCGCGTTGCTGAGCGCGTGCGGCGGACGCATGAGCCCGGGGGTGTGGCCCTCTGCCGGGTCATTGCCGAGCTGCAGGATCTTGTTGTCCTTGCCTACGTGGACCACCTTGGGCTCGTAGGCCCTGGCTTCCTCCGTGGTCATTTCCGCGTAGGTGATGAGGATGACGGTGTCCCCAACGTGGACCATGTGGGCGGCGGCGCCGTTGATGCCGATGACACCGGAACCGCGCTCGCCGGCGATGGTGTACGTTTCCAGGCGGGCGCCGTTGGTGACGTCAACAATGGAGACGAGCTCACCGGGGAGGATGTCGGCCGCGTCCAGGAGGTCCAGGTCTACGGTGACGGAACCGACGTAGTGGAGGTCGGCATGGGTGACCGTTGCGCGGTGGATCTTGGACTTGAACATTGTGCGGATCATAGTGCCACCAGTTTAGCGCGGCACCCTCATCCGGCGCTGTGACGTACCAGACTCGGAGGCCTGCAGAACTTGTGGCTTCCTGACCCTGTTTGACGGAATGATGGCCGCAAAGCAACCCGTGCAGGTTGTTTCGCGGCCACCCTCGTATCAAAGCGGGTCAGGACGAGACGTCACTGACAACGCGTGCACCGCTAAACTCGTAGCGTTCCAAGCTGGTGCCCGCTGCAACCAACCGGCGCAGCTCGGCCAGCCCACCGGCCACCACCCCTGCTGCGCGGGCCTGGACCAGGACATTGCCTTGCGCCGTTCCCTCAACGGGCCCGGCGATCACGGGCTTGCCGGTAGCCTCGGCGGTGAGCTGGCACAGGAGCCTGTTCTGCGAACCGCCCCCCACAATGTGCACCACTCCGGTGTTGCGGCCGGTGAGCCGTTCGGCATCAGCCAAGGTCCGGGCGTACCCGGCGGCGAGGCTGTCCATGATGCAACGCACGACGGCGGCGGGCCGGTCCGGGAGTACGGCACCGGTGTTGCGCACGGCTGCCCGGATGCGATCAGGCATGTTGTCCGGAGCAGTGAAAGCAGGATCATCGGCATTGATCTGCGGACCACCGGCAGGAAGCGCTGCCGCCGAGTCGAGCAAGGCCGGGAGTGCTTGGGTATAACCCTCCGCGGCCCACGCACGCTGGCATTCGCTGAGCAACCACAAGCCACCCACATTGCGGAGGTAGCGGATGGTGCCATCAACGCCGCGTTCGTTGGTGAAGTTGGCCTTGCGACTCGCTTCCGTGAGGACGGGCCGGTCCAGCTCCACACCCACCAAGGACCAGGTTCCGGAGGAGATGTATGCGAAGTCTTCAAGCCCAGCGGGGACAGCTGCCACCGCAGACGCCGTGTCATGCGACCCCACGGCAACCACTGTGGTGTCGGCGGACAAACCCGTTTGTTCCAGGATTCCCGGCAGGAGCCTGCCCACGATTTCGCCGGGCTGGATGAGCGGCGGGAAGATGTCCCGGGGCAGCCCGAGTGCGTCCATGAATTCCGTGGCCCACTCACCGGCAACAGCATCAAACAGGCCCGTAGTGGACGCGTTGGTGGCTTCAGTCCGCCGCTCGCCCGTCAGCAGGAAAGCGATAAGGTCCGGGATCAGGAGGGCTTGCACCCCGTCCAGCTTGGGTTCCGCTGCGAGCTGATACAGGGTGTTGAACTGCAAGTACTGCAGACCTGTGACGGCGTACAGCTTCTCCGGGGAAATGAGCGCATGGACCCGTTCCACCGTGGCCCGGCTGCGCTCGTCCCGGTAGCTGTGCGGTTGCGCCGTGAGTTCACCGGCGTCGTTCACCAGACCATAGTCAACGGCCCAGGTGTCGACGCCGATGCTGACGATGCTCTCGCCGTTCGTGGCCGCTGTGTCAGCGGCAGCCGCCAAGCCCTTGAGTACCTCGGCGAACAGGGCGTCGAAGTCCCAGCGGAGGCCGCCGTCGAGCTCCACCACTCCGTTGGGGAAGCGGTGAATCGTCTCGAGCGACACCCCGGACGCCGTCGAAACGCGGCCCAACATGACGCGGCCGGAGGATGCGCCAATGTCGATGGCGGCAAAGACTGCGTTCTGGGCGGACACCGTCCCGGCGTGTGCCGGGGCGGTGCTCGCGGTGGTTCCGTTGTTCACTGACAGTCCTAGCGGAGGAACGCTGCCGCGACGCCGGCGTCCACTGGGATGTGGAGGCCGGTGGTGTGGGACAGTTCGTTGCTGGTGAGCACGGACGCGGCGTTGGCCACGTGCTCCGGGAGGACTTCGCGCTTGAGGAGAGTGCGCTGGGCGTAGTACTTGCCCAGTTCCTGCTCGTCCACGCCGTAGACCGCCGCGCGCTTGGCGCCCCAGCCGCCGGCGAAGATACCGGAGCCGCGGACCACGCCGTCGGGGTTGATGCCGTTGACGCGGATGCCGTGGTCGCCCAGTTCGGCGGCGAGCAGGCGGACCTGGTGGGCCTGGTCAGCCTTGGTGGCCGAGTACGCGATGTTGTTGGGCCCGGCGAACACGGAGTTCTTGGAGGAGATGTAGATGATGTCTCCGCCCAGGCCCTGATCGATCATGACCTTGGCAGCGGCCTTGGACACCAGGAACGAGCCCTTGGCCATGACGTTGTGCTGGAGGTCCCAGTCCTTCTCCGTCGTTTCCAGCAACGGCTTGGAGATGGACAGGCCGGCGTTGTTGACCACCAGGTCCAGGCCGCCGAACGCGAGCACGGCCTCCTGGATTGCGGCCGCGATCTGGGCTTCGTCGGTCACGTCGGCCTGGACGCCGATGGCGACGTCGGAACCGCCCAGTTCCTCGGCTACCTTTTGCGCGTTCTCAAGGTTGAGGTCAGCAATAACGACGCACGCGCCGTCGGACGCCAATCGGGTGGCGATCGCCTTGCCAATGCCCGACGCCGCCCCGGTCACCAGTGCGATGCGTGTGGCGTGCGACTTGGGCTTGGGCATCCGGGCGAGCTTGGCTTCTTCCAACGCCCAGTACTCGATGCGGAACTTCTCGGATTCCTCGATCGGGGCGTAGGTGGAGATGGCTTCGGCGCCGCGCATCACGTTGATGGCGTTGATGTAGAACTCACCGGCCACGCGTGCGGTCTGCTTGTCCTTGCCGAAGGAGAACATGCCAACGCCGGGGACCAGCACGATCGCCGGGTCAGCACCGCGGAGCGCCGGGCTGTTCTCGTCGGCGTGGCGGTCGTAGTAGGCCTGGTAGTCCTCGCGGTACGCGGCGTGCAGCTCCTTCAGCCGGTTGACGGAGTCTTCAATAGAGGCATCCGCGGGAAGGTCCAGGACCAGCGGCTTGACCTTGGTGCGCAGGAAGTGGTCCGGGCAGGAGGTTCCCAGGGCGCCCAGGCGCGGGTGCTCCGCGGACTCAAGGAATTCAAGCACGACGGCGTCATCACTGAAGTGCCCCAGCTGCGGTTTGTCCGTGGAAGCCAGGCCGCGGATCACAGGCGCGAGGGCCGCTGCCTTCGCCCGGCGCTCAGCTTCGGGGAGGGCGCTGTAGCCGGGGAGCTTGGCGCCGAAGGGCTCGGCCTTGCCGTTGTCCTTGATGTAGTTCTCGGCCTGGTCGATGATCCAGAGCGAGTTGGCCTCGGCCTCTTCACTGGTGGCACCCCAGGCGGTGATGCCGTGGCCACCCAGGATGGTGCCGATGGCCTGGGGGTTGGCTTCCTTGATGGCAGCGATGTCCAGGCCCAACTGGAAACCGGGACGACGCCACGGAACCCAGACCACTTTGTCGCCGAACACCTTTGAGGTCAGTGCCTCGCCGTCCACCGCCGTCGCGATCGCGATGCCCGAGTCCGGGTGCAGGTGGTCAACGTGTGCAGCGTCCACCAGGCCATGCATGGCGGTGTCGATCGACGGCGCAGCGCCGCCCTTGCCGTGGAGGCAGTAATCGAACGCGGCCACCATTTCGTCTTCACGCTCGACGCCGGGGTAAACGGACTTCAGTGCCTGCAGCCGGTCCAGCCGGAGTACTGCCAGGTTCCCGGCTTTCAGGGTGCCGAGGTCGCCGCCGGAACCCTTGACCCAGAGCAGTTCGACGTCCTGGCCGGTGACGGGGTCCTTTTCGGTGCCTTTGGCGGAGGTGTTGCCGCCGGCGAAGTTGGTGTTCCGTTTGTCCGCGCCGAGGCGGTTGGAACGGGAGATCAGCTCTTCAACTGTGTTGGTCTTGTTCTGCGTCATGCTTATGCGCCCCATCCGGCTTGCTGGCCGCCAGCGCGGTCCTCGTTGATCTTCTTCTGGTACCCGCTGGCCTTGTATGCGGCCATGGGATCGGCGGGGAGGCCGCGGGATTCGCGCCACTCGGCCAGGACCGGCCGGACATCGGTGTAGAAGGCATCGTTGAAGATGCCGTTGGCGGCCAGGACATCGCCGGCCCGCTGGGCTTCGGAGAGTGCTGCCGTGTCCACGAGGAGCGCACGGGCGGTCATCTCCTGGACGTTCAGGACCGAGCGGATCTGGCCCGGGATCTTCTCCTCCAGGTTGTGGCACTGGTCAAGCATCAGGGCGACGCCTGAATCCTTGCCGAAACCGCCCCCGCGGATGACCTCGTGCATGATGCGGAACAGCTGGAACGGATCAGCGGCGCCAACAATAAGGTCATCGTCAGCGTAGAAACGGGAGTTGAAGTCGAAGGAACCCAGCTTGCCGAGGCGCAGGAGCTGCATCACGATGAACTCGATGTTGGTGCCCGGAGCATGGTGGCCCGTGTCCAGGCAGACAAACGCCTTCTCACCCAGGGCCAGGGTTTGCGCGTAGGAAGTACCCCAGTCCGGAACATCGGTGTGATAGAAAGCGGGCTCGAAGAACTTGTACTCGAGGACCAGGCGCTGCTCATCGCCGAGGCCTGCGTAGATTTCCTGCAGTGACTCGGCAAGGCGGTCCTGGCGGCCACGGATATCGTCCTGGCCAGGGTAGTTGGTGCCGTCAGCCAGCCAGATCTTCAGGTCTTTGGAACCCGTGGCGTGCATGATCTCGATGCATTCCAGGTGGTGGTCGATGGCGCGCCGGCGCACGGACTCGTTGGACGAGGTGAGGGAGCCGAACTTGTACTCGTCGTCCTGGAAGGTGTTGGAGTTGATGGTGCCCAGGCCAACCCCCAGTCCTGCGGCGTACTCGCGGAGGGCTGCGTAGTCATCCACCTTGTCCCACGGAATGTGCAGGGCCACGGTGGGGGCCAGCCCGGTGAGTTCGTGGACCTTAGCGGCGTCGGCGATTTTTTCCTGGACGGTGCGCGGAGTACCCGGAGTGCCGAAGACCTTGAACCGGGTCCCGGAATTTCCGTAGGCCCAGGACGGCACTTCAATGGCCAGTTCCCCTAGACGGCCCAGGGCCGATTCTGTGGTGTTCATGCTTGTTCCTTTTGGTATTCGTGGGCTGGGTCTTTGTCTATGTGTGCGGTGCCGGCGGCATCTGTGACGCTGCCCGCGGCGGCAAGCTGGTCTTCGAGGTTGAAAACTTCCTCGACGATTTCGAAGCCCTGGTCCGGAGGGACGTCGCTGTTGGCGAAGAGGGTGGCCATTTCGGCCTGCCATCGGGCATTGACCTCTGTCACCGCCATGCGGGCTTGGGCGGCTTGGTAGTCATCGCACTCCAGATAGCCGATCAATTGGCCGTCAGGAGCGAGGAACAGTGAGTAGTTGTTCCACCCCGCGTTTTTCAGTGCTGACAGCATCTCCGGCCATACGTTGGCATGGCGTTGCTTGTACTCGGCCATCAGTTCCGGTTGGACTGAGGAGCGGAAACAAACCCTCATGTGCGGTTCTCCAGGGTTACTCGTCTTTGAATCGTTTCATTTGTTACGATTCAAATTACCCTCGGAAACGCGGGGGTGTCAAGGCGTTTCCAGCACATTGACGTCAGCCAACGGAGATCGGAAAGCATGTCCCAGACAGCCAGCATCAAAGACGTTGCAACCCACGCCCAAGTAGCAGTGGGCACTGTTTCCAATGTGCTGAATTATCCGGACAGGGTTTCCCAGAGGACAAAGGAACGCGTCCTCAAATCCATTGCAGAACTCGGGTTTGTCCGCAATGACGCCGCCCGCCAGCTCCGCGCCGGCCAGAGCCGGACCATCGGGCTGATAGTGCTGGACGTCGGAAACCCCTTCTTCTCCTCAGTCGCCCGTGCCGCAGAGGATGCTGCCACCGCACTCGGAAGCGTGGTGCTGGTGGGTGACAGCGGGCAGGACGCCTCCCGCGAAGCGCACTACATGGACCTCTTCCAGGAGCAGCGCGTCCAAGGGCTGCTCCTTTCCCCCGTAGGCGATGTGGCGGAGCGGATCGATACTCTGCGTGAACGGGGCGTGCCCACCGTTCTGGTGGACGAACTTGCAGACACCGACCGCTGCAGCTCAGTCTCCGTGGATGACCAGGAAGGCGGTTATCTCGCGGCCAGGCACCTGCTGGACCTGGGCCGCCGTCGTCTGGCCTTTGTTGGTACGCCGTCCATCCGCCAGGTCGCGAGCCGACTCAAGGGCGCGCAGCGTGCTGTGGCAGAGGTATCCGGGGCCAGTGTTGAGGTCCTGGATTCTGCTGGCCAGACCGTTCTGGCCGGCAGGCAGGTGGGCAACAGCCTGGTGGAACGCGCCCCGGAGCTCCGGCCTGAAGCCGTGTTCTGCTCCAACGACCTCCTGGCGCTCGGTGTCATGCAGTCGCTGACCATGTTGCGGACGGTCCGGATCCCGGAGGACATTGCGCTCATCGGATATGACGACATCGATTTCGCCATTTCCGCAGTGGTCCCGCTCTCGTCCATCCGCCAGCCCACCGAGGCCTTGGGCCGCACGGCGATCGAGCTGCTCGCGGAAGAACAGGAGAGCGGCGGCACCAAGCACCGGGCAGTGGTGTTCACGCCTGAACTTGTGGTCCGCCAAAGCACTGCCGGCGCACCCAACTAAGTAAGTTGGGGGTGCAGGCGGTGCTCCCTGGGCGCAGGCCTAGCCTCGCTTGACTGTTACGTCCAGAGGAAGCGTCGCGGGGGCTTCGATCGGCCACCGCCCGTTCGTGGCGATCCGGGACAGGTTCCGTTCACCGTCCGGGTCGTCGATATCCACGGGAATGAGCACCGTGTTCCGATCACCGATCTGGGTTGCCTTGGCGGTCAAGTGGGCAGCTTCCGTTGCCGCAACCAGATCGAAACGGGGTTCCCATTCGGCAGTGGTAACCACCAAGCGTAGTTCCTCGGTGGGCATATATCCCTCTCCGATCGACCAAATGAGGCGGACAACGTAGTCGATGAGAAGGTCGCCGCGTTCGACGCTGTAGCCGGGCTCGATCTCAAACTCCACTGCGTAGCCGGTGTTGCCTTTGACGTTTGGCTTGTCCCCTCCGGAAAAGCCGGTGACGGTGATTCCAGGCACCGCTTCCAAGGCTTCCCGGGCTTCTGCGCGAGTCTGTCCTGCTTCAGAGTCATGTGGCACGGTGCTGCACGAACTCAGCGCCAACATGCCCACAACTGCCACGCCAATGAGTTTCCTGAATCCGGTCTGCACGCCATTCCCCATAACTTCAACTTCTCATAGATCGAGGTGAAGAACTCTCCTCATGAATGGAGTGGAGTCGTGGCAGCTTTCATGACGGTGGCTACAGGGCGTAAATGCTCCAGGACGCGGTGTGCTCCGCGCCCGGTTCCAGCCGGATCAGGTCCGTCCCGCTGTTGAAGGCGTCCGGTGGGCACGTCATGGGTTCCACAGCCAGGCCCAGGCGGCTGGGCAGGGGTGCCGGCTTGTCAGCGGTATGGATCTGCAGCCAAGGGCAGCTTTGGTCCCAGGACATTCCGACGCCGGTGCCCGCCGGGTCCCGCAGCGACAGCTGCGCCAGCCCGCCGTCGAACGTTATTCCGGTGAAGGCGTGGTCTATTTCGGTGCTGCCGATGGTGCGCGCTGAACGGAAGTCGAAGGGATGGCCCTCAACCCCCGCCAAGCCCACGGGCAAGAGCCGATCCGGTGTGACTTCCAGGAACGAGTCCGCGCCAAATTCCAGGACCCACTCATCCAGCGGCGAGGAGCCGGCCACCAGGTACGGGTGCGGGCACACGCCGTAAGGAGCAGCGACGTCGGCAGCGTTGCGGGCCGTAACGGAGGTGTGAAGTCCGGATTCGTCCAGCGTGAACCGAGCCTCAAGCTCCAGGACGAAGGGGTAACCCGCAGTCGGACCCACTGTGCACGTCAAGGTGAGCGAGCCGGCGTCGGACTCCTTCAGCGTCCAGTCGAGCGGGAAGGCGAGCCCGTGCAGGGCAGTTGCGCGCTCGGGTTCATTGAGGGGCACGTGGTGCTCGACGTCGTCGAAGGTGTACGTGCCGTCTGCGATCCTGTTGGGCCACGGCGCGGCAATGATGCCGCGGTAGTCCGGGATCGGGCCGCCTTCGGTGAAGGGGACAATGAGGTCCCGGTCCTCGAACCGGAAGACGCGCAGCGCGGCCGCGCGGGCGGTCACGATTGCTGTGTAACCGCCCGCGCTCAGCGTGAATTCAGTGCTCACAGGCCGCCGGCCAGTTTGTAATACGCGGCGTTCCAGTTGAGTTCCTTCTTGAACTGTTTGATGGTGGTGCCTTCGTCGATGGTGAGGAGTTCGGTCTTGGCGATTTCGGCGAAGTCCTCGAACACCTCAAGGCCCACCTGCGTGGACAATACCGTATGGTGGGCGGCGCCCGCAGTGAGCCACGCGGCCGCCGAAGTGGCGAAGTCGGGCTTCGGTTCCCACAGTGCGCGGGCAACCGGCAGGTTGGGAAGCGGCTGGTCGAGATCGACGACATCCACCACATTGGCGACCAGGCGGAAACGGTCACGCATGTCCGAGAGGGCAACAACAATGCCCGGGCCGGCGTCAGTGTCGAACACCATGCGGACGGGGTCTTCCTTGCCGCCAATGCCCAGCGGGTGGATCTCAACGCGGGGCTTCGAGGCGGTCAGGGACGGGCAAACCTCCAGCATGTGCGCGCCCAGGATCTTCTCGCTGCCCGGTTCCAGGTGGTAAGTGTAATCCTCCATCAGCGACGCACCGCCGGGCAGGTCACCGCCCATGACCTTGGCAGCGCGGACCAGGATGGCGGTCTTCCAGTCGCCCTCTGCGCCGAAGCCGTAACCGTCAGCCATGAGGCGCTGGACGGCCATGCCCGGAAGCTGCCGCAGCTCGCCCAAATCCTCGAAAGAGGTGGTGAACGCTGCAGAACCATTGGCCTCCAGGAAGCTGCGCAGTCCCAGCTCGATCCTGGCGCTGTACCGCAGCGACTCATGGCGGTCACCGCCTGCCTTCAGCTCCTCAGCCACCTCATAAAGGTGCTCGTACTCGGCAACCAAAGCGTCGACGTCGGACTCTTCCGCGCCGTGCACAGCGTCGGCGAGTTCATTGACGGACCAGGTGTTCACTGAGACGCCGAAACGAAGCTCGGCTTCGGTCTTGTCGCCTTCGGTGACGGCGACATTGCGCATGTTGTCGCCGAAGCGGGTCAGCTTCAGCGTGCGGACGGCGGCCCAGCCGGCCGAGGCGCGCTGCCACGCACCAACCTGGCGGGCAACCTCAGGATTGGAAACATGTCCGACGACGGTCTTCCGCGGCACGCCGAGTCGCGACTGGATGTAGCCGAATTCGCGGTCGCCGTGGGCTGCCTGGTTGAGGTTCATGAAGTCGAAATCGATGTCAGCCCATGGCAGGTCCCTGTTGGCCTGGGTGTGAAGGTGCAGCAACGGCTTGCGCAGTGCATCCAAGCCCTGGATCCACATTTTTGCGGGGCTGAAGGTGTGCATCCAGGCCGTCACGCCAATCACGGAGTCATCCGAATTGGCTTCCAGTGCTGTGCGGCGGATTGCGTCGGAATCGGTCAGGACCGGCTTCCACACAAGCTTCACCGGAACGTCGCTGCTGGCATTCAGGGCGTTGGCAATCTCCTGTGACTGCGCAGCGACCTGCTTGAGGACATCCTCCCCGTACAGGTGCTGGCTGCCGGTAAGGAACCAGACCTCGTACTGCCCCAGGGAGGTGGAGTTGGCGGATGTGCTGTTGGCGCTGGGCATTGTGGTGGCTCCTGGTTTTCTGGATTTCGAGTGGCTTGCGGCGTCCGCGTCAGCGGCCGTAAACGTTCTGGTATCGGTCGAAGAGTGACTCGATCTTGGCTTGGTCGATAGGCAGGGGATCGCCGAGTTGGCGGGAGATGTGGACTGTCCTTGCCACTTCCTCGCACATCACCGCTGCCTTGACGGCGCTGCGGGCGTCCTTGCCTATGGTGAAAGGCCCGTGGTTCTGCATCAGGACCGCCGGGGAGTTGGAGTTTTTCAGGGTCTCAACGATGCCTTGGCCGATGGAGTCGTCCCCGATCAGTGCGAACGGGCCAACTGGGATGGGTCCGCCGAACTCATCACCCATCATGGTCAGGACGCAGGGGATTTCCTCGCCGCGGGCAGCCCAGGCGGTGGCATAGGTGGAGTGGGTGTGGACCACGCCGCCTACCTCGGGCATGTGCCGGTAGACATACGCATGCGCGGCCGTGTCCGAGGACGGGGAGAGGTCCGGGTTGCCCCAGTCCACAGTCCCGGCACTTCCGGTGTTGATGCCCCGCACAGGTGTGCCATAAAGATCAGTGACCACCATGAGCTCGGGCGTGAGGTCGTCATAGGAAACGCCCGAAGGCTTGATGACCATGAGGTCATGCCCGGGGATGCGGCCGGAGACGTTGCCGGCTGTCCAGACCACCAATTGGTAGCGGGTGAGTTCTGCATGCAGCTCGCAGACTTCCTTGCGGACTTTGGCAATGCTTTCCAGCAGGGCGCTCATGCGGAAGCTCCTTCGAGGGTGCTCGGCTGGGTTGGCTGTGCTGTGTTTTGCTCTGCTGTGTTTTGCTGTCCCGAACCTTGGATCGCGGCGCGTTGGATGGCCTTCAAGCGGTGCATGACGTTGTTGGTGCCGCGTCCGAAGTAGTCGTGCAGGGTTTTGTATTCCTGGAAGAGGACCTCGTAGGCCGCCACGTTTTCGGGGATGGGGGTGTAGACCGCGCCGGGAGCAGCTGCCATGGACGCCGCTGCTTCACGGATGTCCTTGTACTTTCCGGCGGCAACAGCGGCGTGGATGGCCGAGCCCAGCGCAGGACCCTGTTGGGACCCGATGGTGGAGAGCTGCAGGCCGGTGATGTCGGCGTAGACCTGCATCAGGAACTTGTTCTTCAGCAGCCCCCCGGCCACGATGAATTCCTTGACCGGAACACCTGAGTCACGGAAGGCGTCAACAATGGTCCGGGTTCCGAAGGCCGTTGCTTCCAGCAACGCCCGGTAGGTGTCTTCAGGCTTGGTGGCCAAGGTCTGGCCCACCACCACGCCGGAAAGTTCGTGGTCAACCAGCACTGAGCGGTTGCCCGATTGCCAGTCCAGCGCAATGAGTCCGTGCTCGCCGATTGCCTGCTTCTGCGCGAGTTCGGTCAGGTACTCGTGGATACCCAGGCCTTTGTCTTTGGCGGCCTGGTGGTACTCCGGCGGGACACCGTTCTTGGTGAACCAGCCGAAAATGTCGCCAACTCCGGACTGCCCGGCTTCGTAACCCCAGAGGCCGTCCACGATGCCGCCGTCCACTACCCCGCACATGCCGGGGACTTCGCGGAGGACGTCCCCGTTCATGACGTGGCAGGTGGAGGTGCCCATGATGGCTACGAGCTGTCCGGGTTCAACGGCGTTCGCAGCCGGGGCGCTGACGTGGGCGTCCACGTTGCCCACGGCCACGGCAATTCCTGCCGGAAGCCCCGTCCATGCTGCGGCTTCTTCGGTGAGGTATCCCGCGGCATCGCCCAATCGGCCGATGGTGTGTTCCAGCTTTTCCGCCACGAAGCCCTTGAACTCCGGGTTAAGCGCCGCCAGAAAGTCCTCGGAGGGGTACTTTCCGTCTTGGTAGATGCCCTTGTAGCCCGCGGTGCAGGCGTTGCGGACGTAGCTGCCGCAGAGTTGCCAAACGATCCAGTCGGCGGCTTCAACCCAGTGGTCCATGGCGCCGTAGACTTCGGGATCTTCCTCAAGAAGCTGAAGTCCCTTGGCGAACTCCCACTCGGAGGAGATCAGGCCGCCGTAGCGGGGAAGCCAGGCCTCGCCCCGTTCCTCAGCCAGCTTGTTGATCCGGTCAGCTTGAGGTTGGGCTGCGTGGTGGCGCCACAGCTTCACGAAAGCGTGGGGCCGGTCCGCGAAGCGTTCCAGTTCGTTCAGTGGCGTGCCGTCTGCCGTCGTCGGAACCATGGTGCAGGCGGTGAAGTCGGTGGCAATGCCAACCACGTTTTCGGGGTTGATTCCCGCATCGGCGACGGCGGCCGGTACAGCATTGCGCAGGACGTCGCGGTAGTCGTCAGGGACCTGGAGCGCCCAATCTGCGGGAAGCCGCTGGCCGCTGCCCGGCAGGTTCTCCGACACGACGGCGTGCGGGTATTCGAACACGCCGCTGCCAAGTTCTGCCCCGTCCGATACACGCACCACAACAGCGCGTCCGGACAAGGTGCCATAGTCCACGCCAATGACGAATTGCTCATCCAGCGGGAGGTTTTCAGAAGTATTCATGGGGTCTCCATCCGGCTGGCCAGGGCCTCATTGCCGGGGGTTGGGGTGGAAAAGTGAAGAAGGTCTGATGTAATTGTTAGCGCTAACAACTTTGATGTCAAGAGCGGGAGCGGTGGAACGGGCTGCTACCTACTTTGTGGGGGAGGGGGCCGTGGTGGAGCGGACCACCAGGCGCGGTACGACGGCGGCCGCGGAAACGCTGCTGCCATTCTCCAAGCGGTCCAGCAGCAAACGGATGCAGCGCTGGCCGAGCTCCTCGAAGTCCTGCGCCACGGTTGTCAGTGGAGGGATGAAGTAGGCGGACTCTGGCTGGTCATCGAAGCCCACAACGCTGATGTCGGCGGGAACCTGCACGCCTGTCTCATGGAATGCACGCAGCACGCCGAGGGCCATCTGGTCATTGGCCACGAACAGCGCAGTCACGGAACGGTCGGCGGCGACCTTCAAGCCCTCGCGGTAACCGCACTCAGCACTCCAGTCGCCCTCGATCAAGGTTCCCGGTTCAAGGCCGGCCTCCGCCAAGGCCTCCTGCCATCCTTCGATGCGGGCAGCAGCATCAATCCAATCGGCGGGGCCGGAGAGGTGGCCGATCCGCTCATGGCCAAGGCTCAAGAGGTGCTCGACGGCCAGCTTGGCGCCCTGCCGCTGGTCAACTGTGGCTCCCGTGAGGTGCTCATCGCCAACAGATCCAACAGCAACCAACGGCACGTGGGCAGTGATGTCCTTGAGAACTTCAAATGTCCCCGGGTGCGGAACCGTTACTACGATGCCGTCAACGCCTTGGTCCATGAAGTGCGCCATGGCGTCCTTGATGGTCTCCGGCGTCACTTCCCGCAGGCCCGCGACACTGACGAAATAGCCCGCATCCCGGGCCGCAAGCTGGACGCCGAGGAGCGTGTGCGACGGTCCATATTGGGCCATCTCACTGCCCAGAACCCCGATGGTCAGGGAGCGCCGCGTCACCAGGCTGCGTGCCGCCGTGTTCCTGCGGTACCCAAGTTCGGTAATGGCTTGTTCCACGCGCTCGCGGGTCTTGGAACTGACGTTGGGATGGTTGTTCAGCACCCGGGAAACGGTCTGGTGGGAAACTCCCGCCACGCGGGCAACGTCCTCCATGACCGGGGGGCGGGCTGATGCAGATTGATCTGGGCTCACCCTGTCACGATAGAGCACCTGCAGCCGTGATCAGCTCATGGCTGCCTTGGCGGCGTACTGGCGGTACCTCGTCAGGAACGGGGCAGTTCCGTCGGCATCCCGGGGTTTGACGTCCACGCCATCCAAGGGCCACGCGGGCAATTGACCCGTCAGGACGCCGGCTGCCTGGCGGGCAGCTCCGTCAGCAACGTACTCGCCGGGTCGGGGCACGAATATCGGCAGGCCAAAGGCCAGGGAGGCAATCTGCTGGACGGCCTCCGACTGCGCTCCTCCACCCACCAGGATGATGCGCTGGGCAGAGACGCCTTGTGCCTGCAGTGCGGCCAACCCGTCCGCCAAGGAACACAGGACGCCTTCTACCGCTGCCCGCGCCAAGTTGGCCGGGGTGTAGTTGGAGACCGTGATGCCGTGGAGGGAGCCGGTGGCGTCGGGCAGGTTGGGCGTTCGTTCGCCCTCGAAATACGGGACCAGGGTCAGTCCTTCGGCACCTTCCGGAGCGGAGAGGGCCAAGGTGCCGAGCTCGGGCAGGGTGACGCCCAGCAGTCCGGCTGTGGCATCGAAAATTCGGGTCGCGTTGAGGGTGCAGGCAAGGGGAAGGAAGTTGCCCGTGGCATCGGCAAAACCTGCCACCAATCCACTGGCATCCTGTGCGGGGACGTCCGAGACTGCAAACACAGTGCCTGACGTCCCGATGGAAATGACCACATCCCCGACGGCGGCACTCACGCCCAGGCTGGCCGCGGCGTTGTCACCGGCTCCGGGCCCGATCAAAGCACCGCCCGGTGTCTTGCCCGCGGCATCCAAGGGGCCGACAACGACCGGAAGGACGGGAACATGACCGAGCGTGCTCTTGAGCACCTCCGGAAGGTAACCGCCACCGGCAGCTGAGAAATAGCCCGTGCCGGAGGCGTCCGACCTGTCGGTGCGCAGTAGTTCCAGCGATGCCGGGCCGCTGCCTGGACCGTGTCCGGCGAGACGCCAGGACAGCCAGTCGTGAGGCAGGCAGACTGCGGCAGTTCGTCGGGCATTCTCCGGTTCGTTCCGGGCCAGCCAGCGTAGCTTGGTGGCAGTCAAGGATGCCACCGGTACGGTTCCGGTGGTGGACGACCAGAACGAGGCTCCGGCAGCGGCATCGCCTTCGCCGGCTTCAAGAATCAGTTCTTCGGCGTCACGTGCAGAGCGGGTGTCGTTCCACAGAAGGGCGGGACGGGCCACGTTCCCGGACTCGTCGAGGCACACCATGCCGTGCTGCTGACCGCCAACCGATACGGCGTCGACGTCGTCCAGGCCGCCTGCCTCCCTGATGGCTTCCTGGAGGGCCGTCCACCAGTGATCAGGGTGGACTTCCGTACCCTCAGGATGGGGTGCCCGGCCCTGACGTACCAAGGCACCGGTGACGGAGTCACGGATGACCACTTTGCACGACTGGGTGGAGCTGTCGATCCCGGCTACGAGAGGCATGCGTTGTTCCTTTGGCGAACCGGCGCCGGGCCCTGCAAGGCGAAGCTTGGGGGCCCGGCGCCGGGACTGTGGTGGGTTGGTGTTCTTTAGCGGGCGCCGAGCAGGTGCTCGATGGCCAGCTGGTTGAGGCGGACGAAGGCAAACGAGCGCTCGGCGGCGTGATCGGCGTCGAACGTTTCGAAAGCGCTGGCGTCAGCCAGCAGGTCAGCCGTGGTCTCCCCGGCGTTCAAGGTGGGCTGGCCCAGTTCGAAGACGCCTGAGGTTGTGAGGGCTTCTTGGACTTCCGGATCTGCGCGGAAAGCGAGGGCGCGTTCCTTCAGCAGGAGGTACATGGACATGTTGGACTTGGCCGATTCCCAGACGCCGTCGTAGCCGTCGGTGCGTGACGGCTTGTAGTCGAAGTGGCGGGGACCGTCGTATGTGGGCCCGCCGTTGGGGAAGCCGTTCTCCAGCAGGTCCACGGTGAAAAAGGCGCTGGTGAGATCGCCATGGCCGAAGACCAGGTCCTGGTCGTACTTGATGCCGCGCTGGCCGTTCAAGTCGATGTGGAAGAGCTTGCCTGCCCACAGGGCCTGGGCGATGCCGTGGGTGAAGTTCAGCCCGGCCATCTGCTCGTGGCCCGTCTCCGGGTTGAGGCCTACGATGTCGCCGTGTTCCAGCTGGGCAATGAATGCCAATCCGTGGCCAACCGTGGGGAGGAAGATGTCGCCGCGGGGTTCGTTCGGCTTCGGCTCAAGTGCGATCCGGAGGTCGTAGCCCTTTTCCTTGATGTAACCGGCGGCGGTGTCCACGCCTTCCTTCATGCGGTCCAGCGCTGCCGAGAGGTCCTTGGAACCGTCGTATTCGCTGCCTTCGCGGCCGCCCCACATGACGAACGTTTCGGCACCAAGCTCGGCTGCGAGGTCGATGTTGCGCAGGATCTTGCTCAGGGCGAAGCGGCGGATGGAGCGATCATTCGAGGTGAAGCCACCGTCCTTGAAGACCGGGTGGCTGAACAGGTTGGTGGTGACCATCGGCGTCTTCAGGCCCGTCTCGGCCAGGGCGGACTTGAAGTTCTTCAGGATGAGGTCGCGCTCGGAAGCGGTGGCATCAAAGGGAATCAGGTCATTGTCGTGGAAAGTGATGCCGTAGGCGCCAAGTTCACTGAGCTTGTGGACTGCTTCCACCGGATCCAGGGCCGGGCGGGTAGCAACGCCGAAAGGATCGGCGCCGGTCCAACCGACAGTCCAGAGGCCAAAGGTGAAGCGGTCCTGCGGGGTGGGCTGCGGGGTCATTTTGCTCCTTTGCAAAGCACTGGGGGAGGAGGCCAGGGAAAGCACTCCAATTAGTTTTCAATCTGAACTATATGGGGGATGATGGATCATGGTCAATGGAAGCCAGCAACAATTTTTCAAATCCTCAGGGAGTCCCACGCCAGTGAACGAGTCAGCAGCGCCCGGCCGCGTAGGCGATGTCCGCCGTCGAAATCTTTCGCTGGTTCTGGACTCCATTGCCAGGACCGGCGATGCCAAGCCCAGCCGCGCCCAGCTCGCGGCCGGCACCGGACTGACCAAGGCGGCGGTTTCCAGCCTGGTTGCGGACCTGGTGGAGTCGGGCCTTGTCTCCGAAGTGGGCCTTTACCGGGACGGCGAGCGGGGCAGGCCGGGACAGGGTTTGGAGCTCAGTTCGCGCCGCGGCGTGGTGGGCATGGAAATCAACGTTGACTACCTGGCGGTGGGATTGGTGGACCTGGGCGGCAACCTCCGCTTCCGTTCCACTGTTGAATCGCGGAACCGGGGCATGGCGCCTGGAGAAGTCATGGAGCGGCTGCGGGTCCTGGTGGCCGAAGCGGTTGCTGCCGCCTCGCAGGACAAGATCGCAATCCTTGGCGGCGGCCTGGCGGTCCCGGGCCTGGTGGATGAGCGGCGGAACATCGTTCTCTCGGCTCCGAACCTGCATTGGGAAAACGAGCAACTGGACCCCGGCTCATTGCTCCAGGGCGCACCGCTAGGCGTCCGGCTGTCCAACGAGGCCAACAGTGCCGCGCTCGGCGAGCTCTGGTACGGCGGCGGCCCGGCCGACTTCCTCTACGTTTCGGGTGAAGTGGGTGTTGGTGGCGGGGTCATCATTGGTTCGGACCTCTATTTGGGCCCTGGGGGATCTGCGGGCGAATTGGGCCATATTGTGGTCCATCCGGAAGGGCGGGAGTGTTCCTGCGGGGGCGCTGGTTGCCTGGAGACCTTTGCCGGGCAGGAGGCGATCTTCGAGGCAGCCAACATTCCCGAGGGCCCGCTGGGCGACCGCACCGAGCAGCTTCTCGCCGCCTTGGCCGCCCAGGACCCCAACGCCCTGAAAGCAGTCCACGACGCCGGGCGGTACTTGGGCGTCGCGCTCGCCTCCTCGGCCCGCCTGATGGATATTGACTCAGTGGTCCTTGGCGGGCACTTTGCCTTGCTGGCGGAGTGGCTGAGGCCGGCGCTGCTGGCCAGTTTGGAGCGCTATGCGCCGGGTTTGCTGGAGCCGGACAGTTTGAGCGTCTCCAGCCTGGAGCACTCCGGAACCCTCCTCGGGGCTGCCGGGCAGGTGATCAGGTCTGTTATTGAGTCGCCGTTCGAGTTCCTTTTGGCGAGCAAGCTGGCCTAAGCGCATCAATCGCCGGCGGTAATTCGGCGCGGGTTCTTTCGCATTATTCATCAGCATGCTTACTATTGATGGGTCAGTTGTTCGCGAAAACCAACCCACGGACGAGTGCCCCATGACTACACAAGACTCAGCCCACACCAGCACTGCCAAGGCGCAGACCGCCCCTTCCCCGGAAGATTCCCGGAAGCCGGACAGTCCCAACGACCTCGCGAAGCCCACCTGGATGTATATCGCCAAGCGGACACTGCGGGAGTTCAGCAAGGACCAGTGCCCCGATGCTGCCGCCGGATTGACGTATTACGCAGTGCTCTCACTTTTTCCGGCGCTGCTGGCGCTGGTCTCCCTGATCGGGCTCTTCGGCGACGCCGGCAAGACCACGTCCACTTTGCTGGACATGGTCCAGCAGTTTGCGCCGGGGCCTGGCGTCGAGGCCATGCGCAAGCCGATTGAGGAACTGACGCAGTCCAACACGGCAGGCTTCGCGCTGGTTTTCGGTGTCCTGGTGGCACTCTGGTCCGCTTCCGGCTACACCACAGCGTTCAGCCGGGCAATGAACCGGGTCTATGAAGTGGACGAGGGCCGTGGATTCGTCAAGCTGCGCGGCACCATGCTCGCCGTCACCATCGTCGCCGTCGTCGGTGCCGCCCTGGCCGCGGCCATGCTTGTCCTGAGCGGGCCCGTTGCAGAAGCGATTGGCGGTGCCATCGGCCTGTCGGAGGCGGCCCTGACCGTCTGGAACATTGCCAAATGGCCGGTGCTGATCTTGATCGTGGTGGCCATCATCGCAGTGCTCTACTACTTCACCCCCAACGTCAAGCAGCCCAAATTCCGCTGGATGAGCATGGGTTCCTTCATTGCACTGGTGATCTTCGCCTTGGCATCGCTGGGATTCGGCTTTTACGTGGCCAACTTCAGCAACTACAACAAGACCTACGGAGCCTTGGCCGGGGTCATCATCATGCTCCTCTGGCTCTGGATCCTGAACATGTCCTTGCTGTTTGGAGCAGAGTTTGACGCCGAAATGGAACGCGGACGCCAGTTGCAGGGCGGCATTGAGGCTGAGGAAAGCATCCAATTGCCGCCGCGCGACACCAAGAGGAGCGACAAGCAGCAGGAAAAAGAGGATGCAGACATCCGGCGAGGCGAGGAAATCCGTCAAGCCCGTGGCGACGAACCGCGGAAGGAACGGTAGCGGCAATGGGCAATTCGAGCACGCGTGCCGACAGTAAGAATGCCGACAGCAAAAACAGGAAGCTCAAGGCCATCCGGAACGGGGACAGCGTACGGATCAGGGGCGAGGTTTTCCGGGTGGATTCCGTGCTGCCCCTGGAAGGAACGCGGAGCATCAGCCTGGAACTGCAAGCGCCCGACGGCGGATCGGTCACCTTCATCGGCTTGCCGGAGGCAAAGGTCCAGCTCGCTGCGCGAGCCTCCTGAACCGGCCCCTGGGTAACGGCGGTGCCGAGCATTTTCATTTCCCGTTGAGCAAACCTTCCCGTCCGGCCGCACCCGTGCCATTGTTTCACCATGCAAACGGTGTACGAGGCGGCCGGCGGCGCAGATTTCTTCCTTGCTCTGGCGAAGGCTTGGCACGTCAGGGTGGTGGATGACGAGGTAGTGGGGCATGCCTTCAGGCGCGGCGTCCACTCGGAGCACACCCAGCGGTTGGCAGCCTACTGGAGCGAGGCCTTGGGCGGTCCGCCGCTGTACTCGGAAAGCTATGGCGATGAGTCCTCAGTGGTGAGGATGCACAGTGGGAACGGCCCCCACGAAGAGATGAACAGCCGGGCGATCACGTGCTTTGACCGAGCACTGACGGACGTCGGCGTGGTGGACGATCCGCTTCGCACAGTACTGCATGACTACTTCGCATGGGCCACCAACAACTCCATGGCGCGCTATGAGCGCTCATCGGACGACGTCCCGGCCGGACTCAGCCTCCCCAAGTGGTCTTGGGACGGTCTCGTGGCGGGCTGAAAGCTCAGCCCCTCAGCGGGAAAGTTCAATCCACGACTCACAGCTGACACACGAACGGGCACCAAAAAGCGGGCCCCCGCCGTGACCGTGGCAGGAACCCGCTTGTTCTTGGAGTGATCCTCCCGCGGAGCTTAGGGCATCCGCGGGAGGATCACGTGTTACGCGAACGGGAGGACGAGCTCCGCGTAGCGCTGCTTCATGGTTTCCAGGACGGTGTCGCCATCGGCATCCCAGATTTCCTGATTGAAGATCTCAACCTCAATGTCGCCCGTGTAACCGGCATCCCTGACCCAGGTGCCGATCGTGGCGAAGTCAATGACGCCGTCGCCCATCATGCCGCGGGACAACAATGCGTCCGCAGCGATCGGCAGGTTGAAGTCGCACACCTGGTAGGAGGCGATCCGATTCTCACGGCCGGCGCGGTCGATCTGCGCCTTCAGTTCCGGATCCCACCAGACGTGGAAGGTGTCGACGGCGACGCCAACAGCCTTTGCGTCGTACGGCGCGGCGAGATCCAGTGCCTGGCCAAGGGTGGAGATGAGTGCGCGGTCAGCGGCGTACATGGGGTGCAGGGGTTCCAGCACCAGCCGTACGCCGTTTTCGGAAGCGAAAGGAACGAGTTCCTCGAGGCGGTCGGCCACGCGCTGGCGGGCAGCGACGACGTCCTTCTCACCCGGAGCGAGCCCGCCAACCACCAGGAACAACTCCTGGGTGTCCAGCGCTACTGCTTCGCGGACGGCATCGAAGTTGTCAGCGAGTGCGGCAGCCTGGCCTTCAGCGTCGGCCGCCGTGAGGAATCCTCCGCGGCACAGCGAGGAAACGCGGAGTCCTGCGTCCTTGATGAGCTTGGCCGCCTTGTCCAGACCGGCCTCGGCCACCCGGTCGCGCCATGGGCCGATCGCGGGGATGCCGGCGCGGGCGCAACCATCCACGGCTTCGGCAAGCGTCCACTTCTTGGTGGTGGCGCTGTTCAGGGACAACCGGGAGAAGTCGCTCATGCGCCCACCCCATTGATCCGCAGGAAGTCGGACATCCGGAATGCTGCCAGCGACGGATCCTTCAGCAGGCCGGCCTGGTCCGCCAGCTCAAAGGTCTTTGCCAAGTGCAGGACCGAACGGCCCGAGTGCAGGCCGCCCACCATTTGGAAGCCAGGCTGCTTGCCGTTGAGCCAGGACATGAAGGCGATGCCGGTCTTGTAGTAGAACGTGGGTGCGCTGAAGATGTGCTTTCCCAGCTCACGGGTGGAGTCCAGGATGGCACGCCCTTCGGCGCCTTGGCCGGCGTCGTACTTCTGCAACGCAACCGAAGCGGCCGGGTAGATGGCAGCGAAGATGCCCAACAGGGCGTCCGAGTGGTGCGTGTCGTCGCCGTCGATCAGTTCCGGGTAGTTGAAGTCGTCGCCGGTGTAGAGGCGCACATCAGCAGGCAGCGCCGCGCGGAGGGCAACCTCGTGTGAGGCGTCCAGCAGCGAAACCTTTACGCCGTCTACCTTGTCCGAGTGCTCGCGGATCAGGCTGAGGAACGTTTCGGTGGCCACGGAGACGTCGTCGGAGCCCCAGTATCCGGCCAGTGCGGGATCGAACATGGTGCCGAGCCAGTGCAGGATGACGGGCTGGTCCACTTCCTGCAGGAGCGTCGAGTAGACGTGCAGGTAGTCGTCGGCGCCGTTGGCGACCTTGGCCAGGGCGCGGGATGCCATCAGGATGACCTTGGGACCGGCCTCGCTGACGACGCCGATCTGCTCGCGGTAGGCGTCGATCACGGCCTGGATGCCCGCTGCGCCCTCGGGGAGCGCGGCGATGTCCAGCTGGTCAGTGCCTGCACCGCAGGACACGAGGTCGCGGACCGACTTGCCCGCGATGGCTGCGTTGCCTGCCGAAACAACAGAGGCTGCCTCGGCGCCGGTGCGCTTGATGAGCTGCTGCGTGGCTGCCCAGTCCAGGCCCATGCCGCGCTGTGCAGTGTCCATGGCGTCAGCAACGCCCAGGCCGTAGGACCACAGCTCGTGCCGGTAGGCCAGCGTGGCGTCCCAGTCGAGCTGGGCAGGCGCGCCCGGCGTATTGTCGGCTGCTACCTCGGGGATGACATGGGCTGCGGCGTAAGCGCGGCGGGCCGTCAAAGGAGCGGTCGGCTTGGCCCAGGAGGTGGCTGCCTGAAGGCGGTACTCGCGGGTGCCGCCGTCGTCTGTGGGAAGAATCAGTGACGTCATTAGAGGGTGATCTCCGGGATGTCGATGGTGCGGCGCTCGGCCGAGGACTGCAGGCCGAGCTCGGCGAGCTGCACGCCGCGGGCTGCGGAGAGGAGGCCGAAACGGTGCTCGCGGCCGGCGACGACGTCGCGCAGGAATTCTTCCCACTGCAGCTTGAACCCGTTGTCCAGTTCAGCGTTGGCGGGAACTTCCTGCCACTGGCTGCGGAAGGATTCGGTGACGGGCAGGTCGGGGTTCCAGACGGGCTTGGGGGTGTGGGCGCGCTGCTGCGCAACGCACTTGTTCAAACCGGCGACGGCGGAACCGTGCGTGCCGTCGATCTGGAACTCCACGAGTTCGTCGCGGTAGACGCGGACGGCCCAGGAGGAGTTGATCTGGCCGATGACGTCGTCGCCGCCCGGGGTTTCGAGCTCAAAGATGCCGTAGGAAGCGTCGTCGGCGGTTGCCTTGTATTCCTTGCCGGCCTCGTCCCAACGGGCAGGGATGTGGGTGGCAGTCTTGGCATTGACGCTCTTGACCTTGCCGATGATGCCTTCAAGGACGTAGTTCCAGTGGCAGAACATGTCCGTGGTCATTCCGCCGCCGTCTTCCTTGCGGTAGTTCCAGGACGGACGCTGGGCAGCCTGGACGTCTCCTTCGAAGACCCAGTAGCCGAATTCGCCGCGGATGGAGAGGATGCGGCCGAAGAAGCCTTCATCCACGAGGCGGCGGAGCTTCACCAAGCCGGGGAGGTACAACTTGTCGTGCACAACGCCTGCGGTAACGCCGGCTTCCTTGCCGATCTGTGCCAGTTCAATGGCTTCTTCGAGGGTCTCGGCCGTGGGCTTCTCGGTGAAGATGTGCTTGCCGGCGCGCATGGCCTTCTTCAGGGTGGCGGCGCGGAGGCTGGTCATGGAAGCGTCAAAGATGATGTCAACGGTGGGATCGGCGATGACTGCGTCCAGATCGGTGGTCCATTCGGAGACCTTGTGGAGCTCGGCCAGTTCGCGGATCTTGGCCTCGTTGCGGCCAACCAGGATCGGTTCCACCTGCACCTTGGTGCCGTCTTCAAGGGTGAAGCCACCGGCATCGCGGATGGGCAGGATGGACCGCAGCAGGTGCTGGCGGTAGCCCATACGGCCAGTGATGCCGTTCATGGCGATGCGGATCGTCTTTGTTTCGTAGCCCATGTTTTCTCCAGTGCCTTGTGTGCCGGTCGCGGTGCGGATGCCGGTGCTTGCAGTTCGTATGGGAAAGCGCATTCCCGTTGCATTCGATCATGCACCATGACGCGCCGGATTGGCAAGCGCTTTCCCAAAACTTCCGGAAGACTGACATAATTTCCCTAGCGCCAGTCCCGACGCTTGCAGAAAAGGAGGGCCCCGTGGCCGCCAGCACACTCAGTGAAGTTGCCCGTTTGGCCGGGGTTTCCCTGGCCACCGCATCGAGGGTCCTCAACGGCTCGTCCCGGAAGCCCGCCGAAGACATTGCCGAACGCGTCCGCGAGGCCGCCGACAAGCTCGGCTACGTGCCCAACGCGCAGGCGCAGGCGCTGGCAAAATCGAGCTCGGGCTTGATCGGACTGGTTGTCCACGACATCGCCGATCCGTACTTCTCTGCGATCGCCCGCGGAGTACAGGAAGCTGCCCGCCAGCAGAACCGCATGGTGCTCCTGGCCAGCACCTCCGGGGCTCCTTCGGACGAGAAAGAGGCCGTGGCAGCCTTCGCCGCACGTCGGGCAGACTCAATCGTCATTGCCGGTTCGCGTTCCGTCCGGGCCGAGGACAAGCAGGGAAACATTGAACTTGCGGCGGAGTTGGACCGCTACTGCCGCAACGGCGGACACGTGGGAGTGGTGGGCCATCCGGTGGTTGGTGCGTCCACCACTGAGGGTTACCACGTGGTGAAGGTTCCCAACGAGGAACTTGCTGCCGGCCTCGCAACGGAACTGGCCGCCACTCACGACGGCGCCTTCCTGATCATCGCCGGCCCCGAAGGCCTGTACACCTCCGATGACCGTGTTCGCGGTTTCCAGCGCGGACTCGAGGACGCCGGGCGGCCAGCGGCTGAGGTGATCCGCACGGGATTCAATCGTGCCGGAGGATACGAGGCCGGGGCGGCACTTGCCGCCCGGATCAAAGCATCCAAAGAACGCCTCTGTATTTTCGCAGTCAATGACGTCATGGCCATAGGTGTCACAGCCGCCCTTCGGCCCGAGGGCGTGTGGATTCCGCGCGATGCCACCATTGCCGGATTCGACGACATCGAAACCCTGCGCGACTTCCGGCCCGCCCTGTCCACGGTGCACCTGCCGCTGGAGGACATTGGTCGTCTGGCTGCCGGAGATCCTGATACCCCTCCGGTCAGCGGCGCGGTCAAGCTCCGCCGCAGTACCGGGACTTCGGCGGCGGAAGCTCCGGTGGAATCGCAGGTATGACGCCGGTCCCGCAGCCCGCGCGCAAACAGGAGCACGGGCGGGTGCCGGCGGAGGCGCCCCGCGCACTCACGGTGATTCCCGCCGTCGAGCGTTCCATCGCAGGGACAGTCTCCACTCAGGCTGCGCCTGCCATCCTGGTGCTTCCGGGCGGAGGGTATGCAAAGCAGGCTGATCACGAGGCCGAGCCCGTGGCCGAGTGGCTTGCCTCGCTGGGCATCCACGCGTTCGTGTTGCGGTACCGGGTGGCGCCCGATCACCACCCCGCCCCGTTGGAGGACGCCAAGCGGGCCATGTTGTGGATCCGCAGCGGCGGTCATGGCCTGAACGTTGACGCATCCAGGGTGGGCGTTCTCGGGTTTTCCGCCGGCGGGCATCTTGCCGCCACGTTGGCAGTCCAGGTTCCCAGCGGCGATCCTGAACTGGACACCAACGCCGCTGCGCCGGACCTCAGCATTCTCTGCTATCCGGTGATTTCGTTCGTGGACTCGGTTCATCAGGGGTCCGTGGACAACCTGGCCGGCGCGGGCGCCCCGGCTGAGGTCCTGCGGGAGCTTTCACCAGAGCTGCATGTCACGCCGGCTACACCCCCGGCGTTCCTGTGGCATACCGCCGATGACCACTCCGTCCCCGTCGCCCATAGCTTCGCTTACGCCGGGGCGCTCAGCCGCGCCGGTGTCCCGGTGGAGCTTCATGTCTTTCCGCATGGCATTCACGGTATTGGCCTGGCCCTGGGGACGCCGGGCGCTGATCAGTGGCCGTCACTGTGTGCGTCGTGGCTCGGCCGACGGGGTTGGACCCAACTGTAGGTCTCAGTCCTCGCCCAGGGTGATGGTGTGGAGGAAAGAGGCGTCGTTGATGACGTTTTCCGGAAGATCGTCCTCGACAAATTCCAGCATGATGTCCATGTTCTTGCCGTTTCCCCGCAGGACATCGGTGACGGTCTGCCACAGCAATTTCCGGTGCCGCAGCGGAAAACGTTCGGCAACCGGCCCCCAGGAGAAGCAGTGCACACCCACTACGTGCGGGAGGACTTCATGCAAGGATTCCAGCGCCTGCTGGTCTGAAAGTCCGACGGCGGGCTGCCAGTAGGTGCCGACGGTCGGGTGGTTGACCCGGTTCAGTAACTCGAGGGTGGTTGCGGGGGAGTCCGTGAGCGTATTGCCGTGATACTCAAAGGCGATGGAGACGCCCCGGGCGGCTGCGAGATCCGCAATCCGCTGTGTGTCTTTCACTACTGCGTCCCAGTGCTCTTCGCTGGCGTCGGCCGAGCCAAGTTCTCCCGCCCACACCCGGATCCGCGGCGCACCAAGCCCTGCGGCCAGGTCCAGCGCACGGTCGAAGTCTCCGAATACGCCGCAGCGGTAGTACGAGCCGAGGGACAGGACGGCAAGCCCTGCTGCTTGGGTTGCTTCCTTGGCCTTTGCCGCGGACTCGGCATCGCTGACGTGGACATCGGTGCCCCACTCAATGCCGGCCAGGCCCGCATTCGAGGAAATTCGAACCACATCCTCAATGCCGTGGGAGCGGAGAGTCACGGAACATATGCCAGGCGTGAGGTCAGCCAGCGTGGTGAGGTCGGTCATGCTTACAGGATACCGGGAATGCGCTTACCCAGTAAGGGAAGGTCGATCCAGTATCGGCGGATAGGTTCGGTGACACCCAGGTCCGGGCTGAAACTCTCAGGCGGCCGGACGCTTTCAAGAACGCCGCCGCAGGCTTCAATGGTGCGGGCGGACGCCGTGTTGGGCTGCTTGCAGGTCACCATGACGCGTTCCATCCCCAGGGCGCGCGCTTCCTCCAAGGCGCCGTTGAGGGCAAGCTTGGCGAGTCCCCGGCCCCTGGCGCTTGGCCGGATTCCATAACCGATATTGCCTCCCACTTCGGTCAGGTACTCATTGGCCAACGAGTGCCTGAGGCTGGCGGAACCCAGATAAGAACTGCCCTCCACCACCCAGATGGTGCTCTGGTTGACCAAGCCTTCGGGAGGTTGGAATTCTTCCAAGGGCATGTGGTGCAGCAGGTTAATCCATTCCGAAAAATCGCTGCGCTGGCGGAGATCCAGGTTGTACCTCGCGGCTACGAACGCTGCCGAGCCGTCCTGGTCAAGGGTTCCCCACTCGTCCCAGCTTGCGAGCCACGAGGCATGGAAGCTTGCAGATGGCGGCATGAGCTTGGCGTCAATCATTGGGTGAGCCTACTACGGCAGTAGGTTCAGGCTTCCGATGTCTTGGCCGCTTTCGGTGTTCTGGTCGAGGGGCGGGAAGGGGTCCGTTTCCGGACCTCCCGCAACACGATCTGCTCGGGGCAAACCGTGGAAAGGAAGTCTCCCACCGACAGGGCCAGGCGCTCGCCCACGAGCGAGTAGAGAATACGGTTGGCGTCCCGCCGTTCCGTGACCAGGCCGGCCTGGCGCAGCACGCTCAAGTGTCGGGAAATGGTGGGTCCCGTGGCGTTGAATCGCGCAGCGATTTCCCCTGCGGCCAACTCGCCGTCCTTGAGGTCTTGAAGAATTTGCCGCCTGGTGGGGTGCGCCAACGCTGCGAAGATATCCGATGCTGCATCTGCCATGTTTGCAATATAGCACAATTGCTATATACAGTTTAGCTTAATTGCTAATAAGCGAAGGAGCTAGATCATGCGTGTGGCTATTACCGGCGGTACAGGCTTTGTAGGGCGTCACCTCGCAGAACGACTCAATAGGCCGGACACCGTCATCATTTCGCGGCGGACAGGGACCGCAATCACCGACGTCGACGCCTTGACGCAGGCCTTCACGGGTTGCGACGTCGTAGCCCACTGCGCGGGGATCAACCGGGAGATCGGTGACCAGACCTTCCAGCGGGTTCACGTTGAAGGCACCCGCGCAGTCATTGAAGCTGCCCGAAGGGCGGGCGTCCAAAGAATCGTCATGTTGAGCTTCCTTCGCGCCCGTTCGGATTGTGGCTCCGCCTATCACGAGACCAAATGGGCTGCCGAGGAACTCCTGCGGCAGTCCGGCATCGAGCACACGATCCTTAAAGCGGGGATGATCTACGGCAAGGGAGACCACATGGTGGACCACGTGACGCGTGCGGTGCGCAGCTTTCCGGTTTTCGCGACCGTAGGTTATCGGGAGCGGACTGTTCGACCCATACCGGTGGAAGAGGCTGTCAACACCCTGATCGCCGCCCTCGAAGGTCGCGTGCCCACCCCGACCGTCGCTGTTGTCGGAGCCGAAGAGCTTGAACTTGGAGCAGCTGTCCGCAGGATCGCCCGGATGGCGGACGGCCACCCCGTTTACGTCCGCGCCCCCATCTGGTCCATCCGCGCGCTGGCTCAGCTGACAGAATGGACCATGGTGGTTCCCCTCGTCGCAAAAGCCCAGGCGCAGATGCTCGCCGAAGGGGTCAGCGAGCCTTCGCCGTATGCGCCGTGGCTTCCCGTGGAGCTTCGTCCCAGGCTTCCTTTCGACGACGAACGCATCCGGGCCGCCGTACCGGAAGGCCGCTTCGCCCTGGACGACCTTAGGGTAGTGAGGTGGTGGAACGGGCGTAAGGGCCGCATCCGGCCAAACCGCCCAGCCCGCAGCTAGTTCGACTTGCTCAGCGTCCGTCCCATGATGGCCTGTGTGAGTGCATCGATCACTTCTGCGTTGGCCAGCGGGTTGCGGATCAGGGTGAAATCGACGTCACCTACCGGCGGCAGGCCAAACCGTTGCGTGATCACTTTCAAATCCTCGGGAACCAGCGACGCCGGCATCACGGCAACTCCAATGCCGGCCCGCACGGCCGCCAGCACCCCACTGATCTGCTTGGTGCTGCAGGTGATCCGCCACGTCCGGCCTTCGGCTTCCAAGGCATCGATGGCAAGTTTCCGGCTGAGGCTGGGCGCGGGGTAGGCGATGAGCGGCACTGGCGCCCCGGGCTCCAGCACGGTCTGTTCCACGCCCACCCAGGCGAAGTTGTCGTGGCGGACCACCGTGCCTTCCTTGGCACCGGCCACCCATTTCACGAACACCAGGTCCAGCTGCCCGGCGTTGAGCCGCTTGTACAACTGGTCGCTTTGGCTGACGGTGAGCTCGAGGTTGATCTGCGGATAGAGCTGCCGGAACTCGCGCAGGATCCGTGGGAGGCCCGTGATGGCGAGGTCGTCGGCGGTTCCGAACCGGAGACGTCCGCGCATGGCCGAACCGGAAAAGTACCGTGCCGCGGAATCATGGGCGGCCAGGATGTTTCGGGCAAAACCAGCCATGGCATCACCGTTGTCAGTGAGCCGCACTTCACGGGTATCCCGGGCGACCAGTACGCGCTTGGCGGCGGCCTCCAGCTTCCGGACGTGCTGGCTGACGGTGGGCTGGGCGAGCCCCAGCCGTTCGGCGGCTTTGGTGAAACTCAGGGTTTCCGCAACGGCCAAAAAGGAGCGGAGCTGGACGGGTTCGAACACGGAACTCCTTTAAGCGCAGGTCAGCGCACGGCCGGAGTACTGCGCCGATGCCCCTTGTCCCGCAGGCACCTCATTGCATTCCGCAATGCTAGTTATAGGCGCAATACGCTTCCATAATTGCTGCTGGCAACCATAGCGTTAAACGCATCCCACCGAAACTCTCGATCCGAGGACTACTTTTGGCACCCCCACCGCCTTCAGCGGCAAACGTCAGCCAGCCCGTCATCGATTCCCTGTCCGCCCGTCCCTTGCCGGACATAAGCCAGCCGGACCAAGGCCAGTTGGACACAAGCCAGCAGGACCCAGGCCACGCGGCCGAAAGCCGCCCCGCCGCAAGCCAGCCGGACAACGTCACCCAGCCGATCGCCGTCGTGAGCGAAAAGCTGCCCTGGCGTCATACTTTCATCTCCCTGAAGGTCCCCAACTTCAGGATCCTCGCAATCGGCCATTTCATCGCCGTGATCGCCATCTGGATGCAGCGCATCGCCCAGGACTGGATGGTGCTCCAACTCTCCGGTTCCGTGACCGCCGTCGGAATTACCGTGGCACTGCAGTTCATGCCGTCACTTTTCCTGGGACCGTGGGGCGGCATGATTGCCGACCGTTTCGCCAAGCGCAGGATCCTTATCATCTGCCAATCTGCGGCGGCGGTACTGGCCGCTGCGCTGGCGGTGCTGTCCTTGAGCGGCCTTGTCCAGGTCTGGCACGTGTACGTCATTGCCTTGGTTCTGGGCTTCGTCACGGTGCTCGACCAGCCTGCCCGGCAAGTGTTCGTCAATGAGCTGGTCGGCCCTAAGTACTTGCGGAACGCCATCAGCGTCAACTCCACCACCTTCCAATTGGGCGGCCTGATCGGGCCGGCATTGGCGGGCGTGCTCCTGACTGCCGTTGGCGCCGGCTGGGCTTTCGCCGCCAACGCAGTGGCCTGTTGCTCCACCGTGGCCATGCTGCTGATCCTCCGCAAGGACCAGTTGCACCTCAGCCAGCCCACACCCCGAAAGAAGGGGATGCTGCGCGAGGGCCTCAATTACGCCCTCAGCAAGCCCACCATTTACTGGCCTTGGCTGATGGCCGGGTTCGTGGCAGTTTTCGCAATGAGCCTTCCGGTGCTGCTGGCCGCTTTTGCGGACCACGTGTACGACGCCGGTGCCGGAGGCTACGGCCTGCTCAACGCGATGGTTGCGCTCGGTGCACTGACAGGAGCGGTGGCCTCCACCCGGCGTCGTCAACTGCGGTTGAGGTCGGTAGTGATGTCCGCCGGGTTGTACGGTTTGATGCTCTGTGTGTCATCGCTGATGCCTTCCATGGTCTGGTTCAGCGTCACCATGGTCCTAGCCGGATTCTGGTGCCTCATGTTCCTCACCGCGGCCAACCAAATGGTGCAGACCAGCTCCAACATGAGCATCCGCGGCCGCGTCATGAGCCTCTATTTGGTGGTCCTGATCGGTGGGCAGGCTATCGGCGGCCCCATGATGGGATGGCTCGCGGAGCACCTCGGCCCACACTTGGCTGTCCTCATCTCGGGCGGGGTGCCCGCCATTGCTGCTGCGGTAGTCGCCGTCGTACTGGCCCGAAAGTCATCGCTGCACCTGAAAGTGGACCTGCGCGACAGGCGCCGGGTGCTGAGGATCGTGCAGGAACCTCAGACCGCCTGAGTGCCGGCGGGATCAAAGAGCCCACGGGCCAACGGTGGAAGCGCTTTAACCGTGAACCGCTGTGACAACTGAAGAGCTGGAACAAACAGAAGAGCTGGACAACAAAAGCGCCCCCGGCAGGACCGGGGGCGCTTTTTGTTGGCCGCTGAGGTGTTTGTCGGCTCAGGCCACAGGCAGGTGCGGGTACTCCGCGGAGCGTCCCTGGAATTCAAGAACGTCCGGGTTGCGGATCACGCCGTCGCGGATTTCGATGGCACGGGAAATGGTCTCGTTGGCGTCCCACCCGGCCGGACCGGCCATCACGGTGTCCAGGAACGGCAGCAGGGCCTCACTGATTTCCCAGCTGGCCGAGTTCCAAAGGTACGACGGGCTGTGGTCCACGGCGTAGTAGTTGACGTGTCCGCCCACGCGGAACATGGGGTCGTCGAACGTGGTGGTGCGGGCCCAGCTGAACCCCATACCTTCGTCGCAGGAAACGTCCACGATCAAGCTGTCAGCCCGGAAATCCGTCAGGTCCTCCGTGCGGAGGTACGTCAGCGGGGCGTTGGGGTCCTGCAGGGTGCAATTGACCACGATGTCCGCCGCCGCCAGGAACGGCGCCAACGGTTTGCGTCCCTGGTCTGTGATGACTTCGCTGAGGAACGGAGCCTCGTTGTCGTGGTCAAATTGCACGATCCGCACTGAATGGATCGGAGATCCGACGGCGGCGACGCCCCGGTTGGTCAAAACCTGGACGTCGTGGACACCATGGGCATTCAAGGCCGTCACGGCACCGCGCGCAGTGGCGCCAAAACCGATGACGACGGCGCTGAGCCGGCGGCCGTAGTCGCCGGTGGAGCCCGTGAGCGCCAATGAATGGAGGACGGAGCAATAGCCTGCGAGTTCGTTGTTCTTATGGAACACGTGCAGGCCAAAGCCACCGTCGCCGGCCCAATGGTTCATGGCCTCGAAGGCGATGAGTGTGAGCTTCTTATCGATGGCCAGCTGGGTGATGGCCCGGTCCTGGACACAGTGCGGCCAGCCCCAGAGCGTTTGGCCATCGCGGAGCTCGGCCAGGTCCTGGGCCTGCGGTTTAGGCAGCAGGATGACATCGCTGGAGGCGATCAACTCCTCGCGTGTACCTAGTCCGCCAACCAGCGCTTCAAGCGCGGTGTCGGAGACACCAAAGCGGTCTCCATAACCACGTTCAAAGCGGAGCTGTTGGCGCAGGGCAGGATCGATGCGTTCCAGGTGCTGCGGGTGGATCGGCAGGCGACGCTCGTTCGGTTTCAGCGAGGTAGCAAGGACGCCGATGCTCAGCTGACCGTTGGGCGCCGTCACTTCTTGCTGCCGGTTGAAGGTTTTGCTGCCTCCGCGGCGGCGGAGCCGGAAGCCCGCTTATCCGCCCGTTTTTCCTTGATGGACTTGCTGGATTTCTTCGATGCGGTTTGGCGCGGTGATTTGTCGCCCATGATGGCTCCCTTAGAGCGGAGCCGAAATGGCTCCTGACTCCTGACCCTACACCTCGGCGGGGGTCACAGTGGCCGCGGTCACCCTCCCTGCCCAGGCGCCAGGCGCGCGTCCCCGGCGGGGCGAGCGTCGTCGTCGGGCCTTCCGCCCGGATACAAAAGCCCGGAACGCGAAAGCCCTGAACGCGAAAGCCCCGGGCGCAAAGCCGCGGGCACGATAACGCCCGGGACACGTGAGGCCCGGGATGTGCGGAAGCCCGGAGCGCAAAAGCTCCCGGCCACGAAAAAGCCCCGGATCCTGGGATCCGGGGCTTTCCTTGAGCGGGCGACGGGAATCGAACCCGCGTATCGAGCTTGGGAAGCTAGCGCTCTACCATTGAGCTACGCCCGCGCTGCCCGGGAGAAATTCGCCCGAGCGAGTCCTAGCTTAGCGCAGTTGAGGGGCAGCTCATGACAAGCGCGTCGGCCGCCTACTTGAACAGTTTCAGTCCGTTCCATCCGGAACCCACCTGGCGGTACGTTGTCCACTGGCCCCGGCCCAGGCCGTAGTTGTAGAGGTTGCCGTCGGCAGTCTGTGCCGTGATGCCGCGGGTGCCCGCGCCGGTCAGCCCGAAGCTCGGGGCCAGCACCCGCATGTACTGCCAGCCCGTGCCCACGGTAGTGGCCGGCCCATAGAAGCCTGCCCAACCGTCGCCCCGGTAGTTGATGAGGGCCCCGGAGCCCGTCCTTGCCAGGATGTCGTTGGCGCCATCGCCTTCCCAATCGGCGATGGTCAACTCCATGCCGTTCCAGCCCTTCCCGATGATCTGCGGAGCGCTCAGCGCGCCACCAAAGGTGTTGGGGTAATAGCGCAGGACGCCGTCCGGGAAATAGCCGACGACGCCGGGCCGGCCATGCGCGTGCGTCCACTTACCCACGGTGATGGTCATGCGCTCCCAGCCTCCGTTGCCCACCACTACCTGGTTGGCGAACCCGCCGCCCGGAAGGCCCCGATAGACCCCGAGGACGCCGTTGTTCCATTGCGCCAGGAGATCGTAGACGCCATCAATGTCCCAATCCACCACGAAAGCCTGCTTCAACCCGGTCCAACCCGAACCGATCTGGACGGCGCCTGCATAGCCGCCGGCCGCCGTCGCGGGGTAGCGCAAAAGGCGGCCGGAAGAGTCTGCGGCCACCAGGTCCGCGCCGGACTTGATGCTGGCCGCGGCTGCGGTGTTGCCCGCGAAATAGTGCTCCAACGTGGGGAACCCGCGCCGGTTCATGTCGGTGGCCAGGTCTACGCCCACGTAGCGCAGATGCCAGGGCTCGTAGCTGTACCCGGTGGTGCCCGTGTAGCCGTTGGGGTAGCGGACAATGAAACCGTACTTGTGGGCGTTGGCCGCCACCCACTTGCCCGCGGCTGTATCGCCGAAGCAAGTGCTGAGCCCACAACTGCCGGCAGCGTTGCCGATGTCCATGGCGAGGCCAGTCTGGTGCTCGCTGTAGCCGGGCCGGGCCGAAATGGTATCCGCATAGGCCTGGCCGTAGGCGTTGACGTAGCCCCAGTAAACCTGGGTTTGGGTGGCGTAGGAACGGTAGCCGCTGACGATCGACAACCCGCCGGTACCTGCGTCAGCGGCCCCTTGGAACAAGCCGTTGAGCCAGGCGGCAGCTTCCGCCCGCATGTACTGGCCCGAGCCGCGTGCGTTAATAAGGTCCGACGGCGCGTAGCTCGCCGGATTCAGCGGCCGCGACTTGTTGACCAGGACCGAAAAGCTGGCTGGATCCCCGATGGGATCCACGCTCGGCAACGGATTGACAGTTGTGGGGACTGCTGTCTTCGCCGGGGTGCTTGCAAGCGGTGGTGCCGCTGTTGCCGGAACCGCTGTGACAACCCCACCAGCCACCGCGACGGCGAGGAAAACAGCGCACGCGGCCACCCGGCGTCGTGCCTTTGAAGCGAAAGTTTGTTGTTTCAGAACCCGCATAATGCCCCCACATCGGTTTAAGCCAGCCTCGGGAACTCTACCCCGTAGCGCCTTGCCCTGTCAGTGGTCACTTTATGAAGGCGCCAGATAACCATTCGGTCAAGGCTCGACCTTTATGTGTGCCCGTTCATGGTCCGCTGACTATTCTGAAGGTGTTAGCTGCTGCGTATGGGGAACCGGGCTAAGACATTCGAACCGTACGCGAAAGAGGTTTCCATGGCATTTGCAGACTACGAAGTGGTGATCAGCCGGGACGCCATGACCGTCTACGGATTCCTCATGGACGGCATGAACAACTCCCTCTGGCGCTCCGGAATCCGCAGCATCTCGCTCCGTTCCGGCATCCGTGGCCAAAAAGGCGCGCTCTACCAGCAGACCCTCAACGGACCCGGTGGCCGGCCCATCGCCGCCGATTTCCAGATCACCGAGGCCAGGCCGGGAGCGGAAGTGCGGTTCGCCGTCGTCGCAGGTCCCGCCCGGCCCACCGGCGGCTACTACCTCAGCACTGAAGGCCAAACAACGCGGCTGCGGTTCGCCCTCGAATACCACCCCAAGGGCCTCCGGAAGCTCATGAACGGCATGATCCAGAAAACCATGGAAAGTGAAGTCGCCCAGCTGGAGCAGCTCAAGACCGTGATGGAGTCCCGCTCGGTGGTGTGAGCGGTTCCGTTGTTGCCCGGCTGTTGGGCGGTGTTGCCCGCCCGGGCTGGGTGTTGGGCGGTGTTGCCCGCCCGGGCTACCGGGTGTTGGGCGGTGTTGCCCGCCCGGGCTACCGGGTGTTGGGCGGCTTGGGTGTTGGGTGGCTATTGGGCGAGCTTGTAGCCGCTCCACCCGCCACCCACGGCGACCGGCGTCGTCAGCCTTCCCGAGGTGAGGTCCCAGTACTCCAGTACCCCGTTGGTACCCAGTCCCGCGATGCCGGTGGTGTTCGCTCCCGTTACGCCCTTCAGTGAACGCAGACCCGAGTAGTCCGTCCACGCAGCACCCACCACAGGCCGCGCTTCCTGCTTGGGCGTAGCAAGGCCGGTGCCCCGGTACAGGCGCAGGGAACCGTTGGGCTCAACGGTCAGGAGATCCTGGAAGCCATCCGCGTTGTAATCAACCATGCTGAGCCGGATTGCCTTGTTGCCCGTGCCGATCGCTGCCTGGGAACGGATGTACGTCATCCCCGCGTTCTTGTATAACCAGAGACCGCCCGAAGCGTCCATGGCCACAATTTGCGGAAGCCTGTTGTTGGCACACCAGTTGCCCACGGATATGTTCAGGGACTGCCATCCGTGGCCCAAAACCCCTGGAGAGCCGAAGCCGCCCGTCTGCCTGCCCGGATACACCAGCAGTGCTCCGTCGGTGCGTTGGGAAATGAGGTCGAAGACGCCGTCCCGGTCCCAGTCACTGACGAACAGTTCCTTGAGCCCGGTGAAACCAATGCCGATCTTGCGGGCCGCGCCGTACTTCGCATTCCCCAAGGAAGGGTAGGAATACACGGTTCCGTCCGCCGCGATGGAGACGAGGTCGGCTGCACTCCTGATGGATGCGTTGCTGAGGTTCAGCGTGGGCGGCTGGTACTTATCCCCGGGCTGGCACGCTCCAATGGGATCCGCGGGGGGAGTGACAGTTCCGCCCGGTGACGTAGTGGTTCCGGCCGGGAGCGTGGTGTATCCGAAGAAATTCACTACACCCCAGAGCGTGTAGCGGTTCGGCGTGGTCTGCCAGTTACCGTCCGTGTACGTAATGCCGATGCCCATGACGTTGAACCGGGGATCCCGCAGCAGGGCATCGTGCCCCGGAGAACCCTTCCACCACTCCACCAGTTGCGCAGCATCGCGGTCCCAGCGGACTGCGATGACCTCACCGGCACCATTGTTGGGGCTTAGCGCCCGCGGGTCTGTCCAGAAATTGGGTCGGTGCTGGATCACTTCCCGTGTTGCGATGTTGTTCGACCACTCCTGGGCCAGGCCCGCCACTGTGGCGTGATACTTCACCGGCGCCAGCCCCAGCGACGCCCGGTAGCTGTTGATCGCGTTGAATACCGTCAGGATCGCGGCGGAATTGCTGTCCGGGAGCAGGGCCAGGGCACCGTTGTCCGGGTTGCTTTCACCGCTGGGGGATTTGCCGGGAAAGGGGGTGGTTGATGGTTCCTGCGTTGGTGTTTGCGTCAGCGTGGGGGCAGGTGTGGCGCTGTCTGTTGGTGTCTCGCTGGGCGCTGGTGTTGTCGAAGCCGGTCCCGACGGCGAAGCCGTGGGAGTTGCCGTTGGGGTTGCCGTCCGAGTGGGGGACGGTGTGGGCGACGTCGGACTGACAGACGGCGTGGGCTCTGGTGTTGGTGTTGGTGTTGGTGTCTGGGTCGCCGTCGGTGCCGCTGAGCCGGAGGTAGAAGCCGTGGGGACGGGGCCCATGGCCGGCGCTGTCGGCGTCGGAAGTGCCGAGGATGACGACGGCGATGGTTCAGCAGGACTGGAAACCACAGGATCGCTTGGGGCCGGGTTCTCCGGGCCTTCCGTTGACGGACCATCAGGACCCCATGAAGGTCCGATGTTCGGCACCGGCGGTGGCGTCTCAATGACCGGGTCCACGGCAATGGGCCTGGTGGGTACGCTGCTGGGGGATCCTTCCTCCGGGGTGGGAAGAGAGGCGGGGTCGGAGGCCTCCCCGGTGGCGGGGGCGTCGACGGAAGGTGAGGCGTCCGGCGTCGTACTTGACTCAGGTGCCGTTAAACCAGACTCGACGCTGGCAGAGGGGGTGGTGCTGCCGCCGGGACCTGCGTTCGTAGCTGGAAGGATCTGGCTGGAGGCCGCCACGCCAAGGGCCAGCGCCCCGGCCAGCACAATGGAAGCCGGCACTGCCAGTTTTTTCACAATTACCCCGCGAATGCTCGTTGCCCCCAGGTACGGGCGCGGCTCTACATGTCCGGGAACTATAGTCCCACGAGGCCGCCCGGACAATGCATGGGGACTTGGACGCATGGGGTATTTTTGATGCTGTGCTGATCTCTGACCGCGACATACGTGCCGAAATAGACTCCCAACGGATTGTTCTTGAGCCGTACGACCCCGCGATGGTGCAGCCGTCTTCCGTGGACGTCCGGATCGACCGGTTCTTCCGGCTGTTCGACAACCACAAATATGCCCACATCGACCCCGCCGAGGAACAGCCCGAGCTGACCCGGTTGGTTGAAGTTGAAGGCGACGAACCCTTCATCCTGCACCCCGGCGAGTTCGTCCTGGGCTCCACGTATGAAACGGTCAGCCTCGCCGACGACATCGCTGCCCGCCTTGAAGGCAAATCCTCACTGGGCCGGCTCGGACTGCTCACGCACTCCACTGCAGGCTTCATCGACCCCGGATTCTCGGGCCACGTGACGTTGGAACTGTCCAACGTGGCAACCCTGCCCATCAAGCTATGGCCCGGCATGAAGATCGGCCAGTTGTGCTTCTTCCGGCTGACGTCATCAGCAGAACACCCCTACGGTTCCGGTGAATACGGCAACCGGTACCAGGGCCAGCGCGGCCCCACCGCCAGCCGCAGCCACCAGAACTTCCACCGGACGTCCATCTAACCCCCTCCCCGCGAGGGGTTAGCTTTCGGCACTTTGGTGGGTGTCATCCCCTGCGAGGGGTTAGTTCTCGGCGCTTTGGTGGGTGTCATTCCTCGCGAGGGGTTAGTTCTCGGCACTTTGGTGGGTGTCATCCCCTGCGAGGGGTTAGTTCTCGGCACTTTGAGTGGGTTTTTCAGTTGAGATCCCGCCCCTCGATGGGATGTGTTTGCGGGTAACTTCTGCCTTACGGAGTCCAGGGCGAGCATTGCCGAGGGGTTAGTTCTCGGCACTTTGAGTGGGTTTTTCGGTTGAGATCCCGCCCCTCGATGGGGCTGTCGGAGCTCCACTAGTCCTCCACACTGTGGGTAACCTCTCGGGGCCTCCAAGACCATGCCAACAATGGCTGATGAGGATTTCCGCACCACTCCCGATTGAGTTTCTGGGCCGTTCCTTTACGCTTGCCGAGCAACGGGCGGCAGGCATTCCGGATCATCGTGCGTGGAACAGCGATCTCCAGGTGGCCAGCCGGGGAATCCGCGTTCCTTGGGGTGAGGAGCAGGATCTTGCCCATACAGCGAGACTCCTTACCGGGATCAGTGAGGGAGCCATTTGCTGTCGTGAAACGGCTGCCATGCTCTGGGGCTGCCCCCTCCCTTGGGATTCACAGCAGGATTTCCTGCTTCATTTGACGAGGTCCGACGGTGCTTTCCGGCCCCAACGCAAGGGAGTCAAGGGGCATCGGATGGTGTTGGCGAAGTCCGATGTCAGAACCTGGCAAGGGATTCCCCTGACAAGCCCCGCCCGTACATGGCTGGACCTGGCTGCTGTGCTGCCCTTCGAGGACTTGGTCGCAGCCGCCGACCATTTCATCTGCAAGCAAACGAGGAGTTTTGGTCACAACCGGATACCTCTCTGTTCCCTTGACGATCTCAAGGCGCAGGTCTATCGGCACGCCGGCATGCGTGGCATCCGCAAAGCCCGCGCCGCGTTGGAATTGACGCGGGTGGGGGCTGATTCCGTGCCTGAGACGAGCTTGCGTTTGGCGATCGGCAGGGGCTTCTTACCGGAACCCGTGCTGAGCTACGTGGTATGCGATGGCTCAGGGCGCGAAGTGGCGTGGCCGGATCTCGCCTTTCCAAGCTTCAAAGTGGCAATCAATTACGACGGCGGCCATCACCTTAGCGCCGCGCAGAAGGAATCCGACATCCGAAGGGAAGCCGCGCTTGCAGCAAACGGCTGGATCTCCGTTGTGGTCACAGTGGAGCAGATTCGGGAGCTCGGCTATGACGGGGTCGCGCGTCGGATCCGGGAGTCTTTGATCCGGGGTGGGTGGTCGCCGAGGGGTTAGCTTTCGCCCGTTTGGGTGGGCTTTGGAGTTGGGATGTCGCCCCTCGGTGGAGGGCAGGGGTTGGGGTGGTTGCCGAGAGGTTAGCTTTCGGCTCTTTGGGTGGGCTTTTGGAGTTGGGATGTCGCCCCTCGGCGGCCTTTTGGGGTTGGGATGTCGTCCCTGGGAGGAGGCCAGGGGTTGAGGGCGGTCGCCGAGGGGTTAGCTTTCGCCCGTTTGGGTGGCTTTTTGGGGTTGAGATGTCGCCCCTCGGCGGAGGGGTGCGGAGGGGAGGAGAGGGCGTGGGGAGCTGGCGCCGGAGTTAGGCCGGGGCCCGTTCGGCGGTCCGGGGTGGGGCTCCGGGGGTTCGGCGGAGGGCCTTGACCACCGGTTCCACGAAGCGGGCTGCCAACGGACCCAGGATGGCCATGATGAGGACGTAGGCCGTGGCGAGTGCGGCGAGCTCGTCGGGGACTGCCCCCGAAGCGACGGCCAGGCCAGCGATGACTATGGAGAATTCACCGCGGGCGATCAAGGCTGCTCCAGCACGGAAGCGGCCGGGCATGGCGATACCGGCACGTTTCGCGGCCCAGAACCCGGTCAGCATCTTGGTTGCTGCAGTGATGACGGCCAGGACAAGGGCCCAGCCGAGGACCGGAGGTATGGAAGTGGGGTCGGTGTTGAGTCCGAAAGCTACGAAGAAGATCGCCGCGAAGAGGTCCCTCAGCGGTTCGAGGATGCGGGTTGCGTTGTGCGCGGTTGCACCGGAGATGGCAATGCCCAACATGAACGCTCCCACGGCTGCTGATACCTGGAGCGCGGAAGCGATGCCGGCAACCAAAAGAGCCAGTCCCAGGACATTCAGCAGGAACACCTCGGAGTTCTCGCTATGAACTGCCTGCGAGACCCGGTGTCCGTGCTTGAGCGCGATCACCAGCACCACGGTGACCACGGCAAGGGCAATGCCAACGGTCTGCAGCCCGCCAAGGAAACCGACGCCGGCAAGGATGGCGGTGAGGATGGGCAGGTAGATGGCCATGGCCAGGTCTTCGAAAACTAGGATGGAGAGGACCACGGGGGTTTCACGGTTGCCGATCCGGCCGAGGTCGGTGATGACCTTGGCCGCGATTCCCGACGAGGAAATGTAGGTGACGCCGCCCATGACGATGGCGCCCACCAGCCCCCATCCGAGGAGGACGGCCAGGCCAGCGCCGGGGAGGAAGTTGAAGACAAAATCCATGACCCCGGCTTGCCAGGATCGCCGCAGGCCAGTGACGAGCTCGGAAGCCGTATATTCCAGTCCGAGCATAAGCAGTAGGAGAATCACGCCGATTTCACCGGAAAGATGCGCGAACTCGTGCATACCGTCCAGTTTGACGAAGCCACCCGCTCCGAAGGCCAATCCACCCACAAGATAGAGGGGGATGGGGGACATTCCGATCCGGCCCGCCAGCCGTGCCAGGAGGCCGAGGCAGAAGACGACGGCCCCCAACTCAACGAGGGCTAGTGCGAGTGGGTCCATCCCGTTCAGCCGTTGCGGAGGATGTCGGCTGCCGAGTCAAGGCCTTCCTGGGTACCGACTGCTACGAGCAAATCACCGGAGTGAAGTACGACGTCGGGTGCAGGCGAAGGGACGACCTCGCCTTCGCGCATGATCGCCACGATGGAGACACCACTCCGGGTGCGGACCTGGGCCTTGCCCATGGGCTGGTTCACAAACGGGGAGTCAGGCGTGATGGAGAACTGGCGTGTGACGATGCCAGGGACCTCCCGGTGTGCCTCCGCCAAGCGCATGGCGATGTGCTGGCCGCCCAGGAGGTTCCCCAAGGTTGCGGCTTCATCGGCAGTCAACGGAATGGAGGCTTGGCAGGTGTCGGGGTCGTCCCAGGTGGAGACGAACAGCTCGGTTTCGCCTTCACGCAACTCCACTACACCGATACGACGACCAGAGGCAGTGACGAAGTCCTTGCGGATCCCCAGGCCCGGGAGTTCGGTCTCATCCACGTTCATAGTTCCACCCTAAACTGTCCTGAACCGGTCCGGTGCGACTCTCGCACTCCGCCGGTCCTTAGTAGTTAACGTTCGGGGACCACAGCTATTTCCACTTTGGCCGGCGGCTTGACCGGCAGTATCACCAAGAGGCCTGCCAGCAGCACCACCATGATTCCCAGAATGCCCCAACGTTGGGCTTCGCCCTCGGCAACCAAGGGCGAGGCGATGGCGATGCACAGGGTGAAGAGTGTTGGTGCAAGGAAGCTGACAGCCCTGCCGGTTGTGGCGTACAGGCCGAAAAGCTCGCCGGCTTCACCGTCCGGTGCAAGCCTTGCCAGGTAGGCCCGCGAGGATGACTGGGCCGGGCCTACGAAGAGGCAGAGCAGAAGGCCGAAGATCCAAAAAGTGTTGCTCGCCGGCCACTCATTGCCCAGGAAGACGTAGTCACCGTTGCCCAGCACCAGAATGAAGGTGCCGGCGATGAGGAGGCCCACCAGCGAAAGGACGATGACGCTTTTGGGTCCGATCCTGTCATCAAGGAATCCGCCAATGATCGCACCCACTGCTGCGACCACGTTGCCGAAGATGGCGAAAAAGATGACTTCCTTGAGTTCGAAACCGAACGTACCGGCTGCGATGACGCCACCGAAGGTGAAGACAGCGGCGAGCCCATCGCGGAAGATCGCGCTGGAGAGAAGGAAGTAGATGGTGTGGGGACTGGTCCGGTAAATGGCCCCGACACGGCGGATCAGCAACTTGTAGGAAGCCAGGAAGCCCAAGGAAGCAGCGGCCTTCTTCACTGGAAGTTCAGGGACCGCGAACATCACTGGCAGGGCAAAGATGAAGAACCAGAGCGCCGAGAAGACTGCTACAAGGCGGATGTTGAGGGAGTCTTCGGTGGAAGCGCCAAACCAGTCGAAGGACGGTTGGACGAACAACTGGAGAACCAGCAGCAGGGCAACGATTCCACCGAGGTAGCCCATGGCCCAGCCGAACCCGCTGACCTTGCCGATGTTCTTTGGAGTGGAGATCTGCGCCAGCATTGCGTTGTAGTTGACGCCGGCAAACTCAAAGAAAACGTTGCCCAGCGCGATGAGGCAGACGCCCAGCAGAAGGAACTCGGGCCGGGGAAAGACGAAGAAGCAGAGCGCAGTCAGCACAGCCGTGGCCGCGGTATTGACGCCGAGCCAGAGCTTGCGGCGGCCGCCGGCGTCCGAACGTTGCCCGGTGACCGGAGCCAGCAGGGCAATGGCCAGTCCGGCGATGGCCAGGGCCGCCCCGAGCGCCGCGGAGGCAGCGTCCTCACCGCCGAAGGCGTTGGACGTGAGGTACACGGTGAAGACGAACGTGGTCATCACCGCGTTGAAGGCCGCTGATCCCCAGTCCCAGGAAGCCCACGCAAGGATTTGGCCCTTCTTGGAGGCGACAGGTCCTGAGGCGAGCTCGGATGTCGGGTGGGAGGCTTCGGGAACTGCGGCCGCGTTCATAGCTCGATGCTATAGCGGAGGGGAGAACGGTGGGCGGATGACAGCCCACTATGTGGAGAACAGGGATTGAAACGTAACCTCAGGGCTGCTTCCCTGGCGAAAAACTGTCCGACCCCCTTGATAAACTAGATGAACTGAACCCAACGTATGACCGCCTGCTCCAACTTTGACAATTCGTTCCTGACTTTGCGGAGAAAACAGTGATCACAGTTCTCGCCATCACCTTTGCAGCGGCAACTGTGGCGCCCTTGATCTTCAGCAAACTCGGCAGAAACGCGTTTTATGTGTTGGCAGCGGTGCCGGCAGCAGCCTTCGTTTGGCTGGTCTTTCAGTACGGGCCCGTATATTCCGGTGGCGGCATAGAAGAACTCCTTCCGTGGATACCCAGCTTGAAGCTCGAGCTGGCCTTCCGCATGGACCCCCTGGCGTGGATCATGTCCCTGTTGATCCTCGGAGTCGGATCCCTGGTGCTGGTCTACTGCGCACGGTACTTCAAGAACGAGGACGCGGACCTCGGCGGCTTCGGCGCCCAATTGTTGGCCTTTGCCGGAGCCATGTTCGGTTTGGTCACCTCCGATGACCTGCTGATGCTGTTCATCTTCTGGGAACTCACCACCATCCTGTCCTACCTGCTGATCGGCTACGCCCGTACCCGTTTGGCAGCCCGCCGCTCGGCGCTGCAGGCGCTGATGGTCACCACTGCCGGCGGCCTGGCGATGCTTCTTGGCCTGATCATCATGGGTCAAGCGGCTGGAACGTACCGCATCTCAGCGATCCTGGACCAAGCGGCCACCCTCATGACCGGACCCATGCAGGGTGCGGTGACGGCCGCCGTCGTACTTGTCCTTGCCGGTGCTGTCACCAAATCGGCGCTGGTCCCGTTCCACTTCTGGCTGCCGGGCGCCATGGCCGCCCCCACCCCGGTCAGTGCGTATCTGCACGCCGCGGCGATGGTGAAGGCGGGCATTTACATTGTGGCGCGGCTGGCTCCGGGCTTTTCCGAGTCGGAATTCTGGCTGCCGGTGGTCCTGGGACTCGGGCTGGCCACCATGCTCGTTGGCGGTTACCGCGCCCTCCGACAGACTGACATCAAACTCATCCTTGCCTATGGAACCGTCAGCCAGCTTGGCTTCCTCACCATGGTGGTGGGGCTTGGACGCCCGGATGCGGCACTTGCCGGGCTGGGGCTGCTCCTTGCACACGGCCTGTTCAAAGCAGCGCTTTTCCTGGTGGTGGGCATCATCGACCACCAATCCGGGACGCGCGATATCCGTAAGCTATCCGGCGTCTTCCGCTCCTCGAGGGCTTTGGGAGTTGTGGCCGCAATCGCCGCAGCATCGATGGCCGGCGTTCCACCCTTGGCTGGCTTCGTTGCCAAGGAGTCCGTGTTTGAAGCATTCGTCCATTACGGCACAGGCGAGGATGCTCCCGCATGGGGTGTCTGGATCCTGGTTGGCCTGGTGATCGGATCAATCCTCACGTTCGCCTACAGCGCCCGGTTCATGTGGGGGGCGTTTGCCGTCAAGCCGGGGGTTGAACCTACGCCGTTCAAGCCCATTAAGCCTGCGTTCCTGGCGGCTCCGGCGATCTTGAGCCTGCTCACCATTGTCTACGGTGTGTGGCCCGCTGCCGTTGACACCTGGATCCAGCCTTATGCGGCGTTGTTCGCCGAGGCCCCGGACGCCGTCGACGCCGGACACTTGGCTTTGTGGCACGGCCTCACCCCTGCGCTGGGGTTGACTGCGGTGACTTTTGCAGCCGGTGCCGCGATGTTCTACGGACGCAACATCGTCTCCCGCGCCCAAAGCCTGGTTCCGGACTGGATTGACGGCGACCGCGCCTACCAGCACACCATCGGAGCCCTGGATGACATCGCGGTCTGGGTCACCGGCCGCACGCAGCGTGGTTCGCTGTATTTCTACTTGACGGTCATCCTCACCGTAGCTTTCGCGGTACCACTCGCGGCTTTGATCGCGGCCAACAAGCCACTGCCGGACGGCATCTACTTCATCGATCCAAACTCTCCGCTGCAGATGGTTGCCGGCGCCGGAATCGTGGTGGGCGCCCTGGCTGCTGTCCGCGCCAACAAGCGCTTCCTTGCGGTGCTGATGGTGTCCGTGACGGGCTACGGCATTGCCCTGATGTTTGCCTTGCAGGGCGCCCCGGACCTTGCACTGACACAGATGCTGGTGGAAACGATTGTCCTGGTGGCGTTCGTGCTCGCCATGCGGAGCCTGCCCGCTGAGCTTCGCGACAGGACCGGCGGACGGCTTCGGGTGATCCGCGTGATCATTGGCGCGGCCTTCGGCATCACCATGATTTTCGTGGCGATCTACGCCATGGGCGCCCGCGTGGCCACGCCGATTTCCCTGGACTTCCCCCGCCTGGCCTACGAGGGCGGTGGCGGCTTGAACGTTGTCAACGTGACCTTGGTGGACATCCGGGCCTGGGACACGTTCGGCGAGATTTCGGTGCTCGCCATCGCAGCCACGGGTGTCGCGAGCCTGATCTTCGTCCGCAGCCGCGGCGACCGCATCAAGACCTCGGAGGCGGTGCCGGAAGGCAGCGTGGGGCGCCGCACCGGCGTCGAGCGTGACTCGCGTGACGGTGTCACGCTGGCCTTGGCGAAGAAGTTCACGGACGTCAGCCGTGACGCATGGCTGGTCGCGGGACGCACCTTGGCGCCCGAACGCCGCTCCATCATCTTCGAGGTGGTGACCAGGCTGATTTTCCACTCGATGATCGTCTTCTCCATCTACCTCCTCCTCGCCGGCCACAACCTGCCCGGCGGCGGCTTTGCAGGCGGCCTCACGGCGGGCCTTGCCCTGACCATCAGGTATTTGGCGGGCGGCCGCTTCGAGTTGAGCGAGGCTGCGACAGTCAGTGCCGGCACCCTTTTGGGGACGGGACTTGCGACGGCGGCGGCCTCGGGTCTGGTACCGCTGTTCCTTGGCGGACAGGTGTTCCAGAGCGCGATCATAGAGTTCTGGCTGCCGGTCTTCGGCGACGTCAAGTTCGTCACCTCCACCATCTTCGACATCGGCGTTTACATCGTGGTCGTCGGCTTGGCGCTCGACGTCCTCCGCAGCCTTGGTGCCGAAATCGACGAACACTTTGAGGGCAAGGGGGCGCCCCTTGCTGAGGAAGACGCCGCCGATCTTGCTGAAGAAGCCGCAGAATCCGCCGCTTCCGGGAAAGGTACCGCATGAGCATCAACCTGACCCTGCTGATCGTCATGGGCGTGCTGTATGCCTGCGGCATCTACCTGATCCTGGAGCGGAGCCTGACGAGGGTGCTGTTGGGTTTGATGTTGCTGGCCAACGCCACCAATATCCTGATCCTGACCACCGGCGGCTACGCGGGATTGGCGCCCCTGTTCACCAAGGAAACAGCCCCCGAAGCCTACAGCGATCCCCTCCCGCAAGCGTTGATCCTGACCTCGATCGTCATTTCCTTCGCTGTAACGGCGTTCATGTTGGGCATCATCTACCGCACGTGGGTCCTGGCGCGGCAGGACGAAATCCAGGATGACCTTGAGGACCGCCGCGTGGCCGAGACGCCGAGCTTCGATGCCGAGGACGACGCGATTGTGCCTTTGGAAACCTCGGAATTCGCCGTCACACCCACCTCCTCCCACCACACTCACCCCGAAGCCACCGAGACTCCGAGCAAGGCACCCAACCAGGAAGGAGGCAGCGCGTGAACCTCGCAAACCTGTCGCCGCTAGCTGTCCTCCTGCCGATCCTGGGTGCCGCACTCGCGTTCCTGTTGATCCGGCACCACACTGCCCAGCGCGTGGTGAGCATCGGTATCCTCAGCGCCACATTGCTGCTCGAGTGCCTCCTGCTCGTCTCCGTATGGGACGGCGGTACAACCTCAGTCACGTTGGGAGGATGGCTGCCGCCATGGGGCGTGGTGCTGGTGGTGGACCAGTTCTCCTCGCTCATGCTGGTTGTATCCACCGTGGTGAGCCTTGCGGTGTTGATCTACGCCACCGGCCAAGGCATGGCCGACGGCGACCAGGAAGCCCCCGTCTCGATCTTCCACCCGACGTACCTGATCCTGGTGGCCGGAGTCTCCAACGCCTTCCTCACCGGCGATCTCTTCAACCTCTACGTGGGCTTCGAGATCCTCCTGACGGCGAGCTACGTGCTCATGACCCTCGGAGGCACCGGACCCCGCATCCGCGCGGGCGTCACCTACGTGGTGGTCTCAGTGGTCTCCTCCGTGCTGTTCCTCATCGCCATCGCCATGATTTACGGGGCCACCGGAACCATCACCATGGCGGACCTGGCCATCAAACTGGCCGAACTGGACCAGGGGACGCAAAACCTCCTGCACGTCATGCTCCTGGTTGCTTTCGGCATCAAGGCGGCTGTGTTCCCGCTGTCCTTCTGGCTCCCCGATTCCTACCCGACAGCGCCGGCGCCGGTTACCGCAGTGTTCGCCGGGTTGTTGACCAAGGTGGGCGTCTACGCAATGGTTCGCACGGAAACGTTGCTTTTCCCCGGGGACACACTGAATGTTCCACTCATGGTGGTGGCGTTACTGACCATGGTGGTGGGCATACTCGGCGCCCTGGCCCAAAGCGACATTAAACGTCTGTTGTCGTTCACTTTGGTCAGCCACATCGGTTACATGGTGTTTGGCCTGGCCATGAGTTCCGTAGCCGGGCTGGGTGCCGCGGTCTTCTATGTGGCGCACCACATTACGGTGCAGACCAGCCTGTTCCTGGTCACAGGCCTCATAGAACGCCGGGGCGGCAGTTCCTCCATAGACCGGCTGGGTGGCCTGGCCAAACTCTCCCCGTTGCTTGCGCTGCTGTTCTTCATCCCGGCCATGAACCTCGCAGGCATCCCGCCGTTCTCAGGCTTCCTGGGAAAACTGGGCCTCCTGCAGGCCGGGGTGGAGCTGGGAACACCACTGGCCATCACGCTGGTGGTTGGCGGCGTTGTCACCAGCCTCCTGACGTTGCTGGCAATCGCGCGTGTATGGAACAGGGCCTTCTGGCGCAAGCCCGAAGACGCCGAGTATCCGGACCCTGCGCTTCAGGCGCCGGGGAACGTGGGCGTCCTGCCGCGAACCATGGTGGGGTCGACGGCGGGACTGGTAGTTTTCGGTGTGGCGCTGACCGTCTTTGCTGGTCCGCTGTTCAAGGTTGCAGACGGCTCAGCTGGGATCATGCTGGACCGTTCGGCCTACATCCACTCGGTCCTGGGTGATTCGGTCGAGGTGCCCCCGCTTGCCCAGCCCGAGGAACCGCAGCCGGGTGGTGCCAAATGAGCCGTAAGCCTATTTCCTTCCGTACCGAACTGCCACTGCTCATCTGGTTGGTGATCGTCTGGGGTGCGCTGTGGCGGGATTTCAGCCCAGGCAACCTGCTGTTCGGGGCATTGATCGCGGTCTTGGTGGCCAAGCTGTTCTACCTTCCACCAGTGGAACTGAGCGGCAGGTTCAACATCCTGCGCGCCATTCCCTTTGCGCTGATGTTCCTCGCCAAAGTGGTGGCAGCGAGCTTCCTGGTGTTGTTCCTGGCCGTAGTCAAGGGACCCAAGGTGCGCAGCGCCGTCGTCGCTGTTCCCCTGCGAAGCCACTCGGACCTGATGGTGACCGCCACCGGGCACGTCATCTCGCTGATCCCGGGCTCGCTGGTGGTGGAAGTGGACCGGTCGACGTCCACCCTTTATTTGCACGCCCTGAACATTTACGAAGAAGCGGACATTGACAAGATCCGTCAGGAAGTCCAGACCATCGAGGCACGACTGATCCGGATCATGGGTACGCCCGAGGAAGTGCAAGCGCTCAACGCTGAAGTACGTCCGGGAACCGAAGGGGCAACACGATGAAGGAAATCATCCTCGTGGTGACGGCAGTGATCCTCAGCCTGGCTGCCGCAGGTGCGATTGTGCGCATCGCCATTGGTCCGTCCCTGTTGGACCGCGTGCTGGCATCGGACGTTTTGCTGGCCATTCTGGGTGCTGCGCTGGCGATCGACATGGCGTTGAACAGGCACCTCAACAACTTGATGCTGCTGGTAGCGCTCGCTGTGATCGGCTTCATCGGATCGGTGACCGTTGCGCGGTTCGTAGCGGAACGGAGGGAACAGAGCAATGAATCCTGACGCTACCGGCGTGGATGCCGTGATCGATGTTGTGACCGCTGTGTTCCTGGTGGTGGGAGCCTTGATGTCCTTAGGCGCCGCAATCGGCCTGCTCCGGTTCCCGGACCTCATGAGCCGCATGCACGCAGCCACCAAGCCCCAGGTCCTCGGATTGTTCCTCATGCTTGCCGCGATCGGCCTGCAAATGCGGACGTGGTGGGTGTGGCCAGTACTGCTGGTGGCTTGGATCTTCCAACTGCTGACCGCACCTGTGTCCGCCCATATGGTGGGCCGCTCCGCCTACCGAACCAAGCACGGCCACCGCGAGATGCTCACCAAAGACGAACTCGAGGCCGTTGTGCAGCGGGCTGCCGCGGGCCAAGAGCCCCGGAACGACCGCTAAAAGCTCCCAGCAAAACGCGGGGACGCCCTGTGCCCACTGGAGTTCATTCCATCAAGTGGAGGCAAAGCGACCCCGCGTCGTTGTCTGTGGTTGAGGGCTAGACGATGTCCTGCGACTTGGCGAAACGTGCAATGGCGCGCTGTGTGCCACGGCTGGCCAGCACCTGGATCAAGGTGCTGACGAAGGCCGAGATCAGCGCAAAGGTCAGCGCTGAACGCAAGGACGTTTCCATGTCGTCGTTGCCCAGGGGTGGTTTGTTGCCTGTGGCCTTTTCCCACCCTTTGTTGACGAGTTTGGTGCCGACGAAGCCTGCTCCGAGGCTCACTCCGGTACCCAGCAGCTTGAAGAAGAGGTTCATGGCTCCAGCCTAGTCGTCCGGGGCCGAGCCAAGTGTCAGCGGCGGCCTTCCCGCTCTTTCAGGAACGCTGCCAACGACCCCACTGGGGCCAACACCGGAACGACGGCGTGTTCTGCTGACCACACAGCGTCCACGGTTTCAAAGCCGGCGATTTCCTTGAGCAGGTAATAAGTAGGCGGCATCAACTTCAGTGTCCCGGCCGCTTCCGCGTCCAGGATTCCGGTGACAGGCATCCACAAAGATTGCCAGGCCTCGGTGGTTTGATGCTGGGGCGTGGCCCCTGGATGTGGTTTGGCGACGTAAAAGTAAGTGTCAAAGCGCTTGGGCATGTCCGTGGGAGTAATCCAGTTGGCCCAGGGGCGGAGGTCTTCGGGACTGATCGTGAGGCCGGACTCCTCCTGGACCTCCCGGATTGCGGCGGTCAGGACCGTGCCGGCATTGGTTTCGGCCTGCTCGAAATCGGTGCTGGAGCCGGCGTCGGTGCTGGCGCCGCGGCTGGGGCTTGGGCTGAGGCGTGATTCAGGGCCGGGGCCTGATCCGGTTCCGATGGAGCTGGAGCGCCAAGCGGCGGCGTGGCGTTGAAGCAGTTCCGCCGGGTAATCCCATCCTGACTCGTCTGCAACATCCACCCGACCTCCCGGGAAGACCACCATTCCGGCGGCGAAGTCCATGGTGCTGACCCTGTGCTGGACAAAGGCTTCGAGCCCGCCTGGGGCATCGCGAAGAAGGATGACACTGGCAGCAAGCCGGGGTTCCGACGGGGTGTCCTCGCCGGCAGGGTGATTCTGAGTGGGTAGGTCCGTCATGAAATGTGCCCCTTTGCCGCGGTGGATTCTGCTGCATCATTCTCTCAGGTCCCGTTGTGGGGCCCGTTGTGCGGGGTTTGGGGTGGGTGATGGGTGTGGAG
>NZ_FMWE01000004.1:13085-343676 GCF_900102805.1 Arthrobacter sp. UNCCL28 | reverse complement strand
GTTGTGGGGCCTGTTGTGCAGGGTTTGGGGTGGGGGATGGGTGTGGAGCGGGCCTGGCAACGCGGGTGGGTTTTGTTGTTGGGCCTGTTGTGCGGGGTTTGGCGCTGGGGATCGGTGTAGAGCGGGCCTCGCAACGCACACGCCGGCGCCAACCCGCACACGCCCGCGCCAACACGCCCAGCCCCCGCCCCCGCCCGACCCAGCCAGCCCGATTGTGACCGCATGCCGGCAACACATCAGCGCCCGCGACACCCACAGGTGTAAACTGAACCCGCCCATCAGGGCAGATTTGATAACGACAGGGGAGCGCCGCCGTCGGAGCCTGCAGAGATGCGGGAGACGCGAGGGCGCTGAGAGTGCGGACAGCCGCAGACCCTCGAACCTGATCCGGTTAGTACCGGCGCAAGGGAGTCGAGCTTCTCAGAGTGTCCGGATCCAGGCGGCGCAGGCCGGTTGTAAATCCGGGGAGCACTTTCCCCTCCTGTAACCTCAGGAGGCAGAAAATGACCACGGTAAACGTGAAGAAGACCAGTTATAACTGGCGTGTTGTAGACATTGTTGTGGCGGCTTTGATCGCCATCGCGGGCGGCGTGATTTTCTGGGCATGGTCCCAGGGCGCTGCACTGGTATCCATCCCCCTGAACGCAACGTACCCGCCGCTCACCGGCCTGATCGCCGGCGGTTGGATGATCCCCGCAGTGCTCGGCATGCTGATCATCCGCAAGCCTGGCGCCGCGTTGTTCTGCGAGGCCATCGCTGCCACAGGCGAACTCATCATGGGTTCGCAGTACGGCACCACGGTGTTGATCTCCGGCATCCTGCAGGGCCTGGGCGCCGAGCTCATCTTCGCGGCCTTCCGCTACAAGAAGTTCAACCTGCCTACGTCCCTCCTCGCCGGTGCCGGTGCCGGGCTCTTCTGCGGCCTGAACGACTCCTTCCTCCCGTGGGGCTGGAACATCGCCTACGAAGCCATCGACAAGCTCACCTACATCACGTTCACCACGATCTCCGGCGCTGTGATCGCAGGCGGACTGTCCTGGATCGCCACCCGCGGCTTGGCAAAGACCGGCGTCCTGAGCTCCTTCGCGTCGCGCAAGGCCGCTTCGGAGCCAGTCTTCAACTGATGCGCGCCACCAACAGCGGCGCAGTGAGGCCGGCCGCTATCTCCGCCGAGGGCTGGGGCTGGCGGCATGCCGGCAGGGCCGCCCCCGCCATTGAGGGCCTGGATCTTCGTATCGAGCCGGGGGAGCGGGTCCTGTTGCTGGGGCCCTCGGGCGCCGGTAAATCGACGCTATTGCATGCCCTTGCTGGGGTCCTGGGCGACGAGGAAGACGACTCGGATGAAACCGGCTCGCTGCTGATCGACGGCGTTGCGCCCCGCGGGCAGCGTGGCCGCGCCGGATTGATGCAGCAGGACCCGGAAACGCAGGTGGTTCTCTCCCGCGTTGGCGATGACGTGGCCTTCGGCGCAGAAAACCTTGCCGTTCCGCGCGAGGAGATCTGGTCCCGTGTCCATGAAGCGCTCGACGACGTGGGGTTGCGAACCGCTGCCGGCGGCGGCTTGGCGTTGGACCACCCGACGGCGGCGCTCTCCGGTGGCCAGAAGCAGCGCCTTGCGCTGGCAGGGATTTTGGCGATGCGGCCCGGTTTGATCCTTTTGGACGAGCCCACGGCCAACCTGGACCCGGCAGGGGTGCTGGAGGTCCGCGACGCGGTCAAGCGCTGCCTGGACAAGACCGGAGCCACCATGGTTGTGGTGGAACACCGCGTGTCCGTGTGGAAGGACCTGGTGGACCGGATCGTTGTGCTGGCACCAGGGTCGGGCGCGGCTGCTGCGGCAATCCGTGGCTCGGCAACAGCAACAGCCACAGCCGGGGTGCTCCTGGACGGACCCCCGGATCAGGTCCTGTCCGAGGCCCGCACCATGCTGATGGCGGCCGGCGTATGGGTGCCGGGGTACGTTCCGGCAACCCGGACGCGGCACAACCAGCCCGAAACCGCACAACTGCTCCTGGCAGCACAGGACCTTTCAGTTTCCAGGGAAAAAGCCCGGCGCAAGGGTTTCAGGACCATCCCGCCTGTGCCGGTGCAGACAGGGATCACCGCACAGGTCCGGGCTGGCCAGGCGTTGACCATCACCGGCCCGAACGGGGCCGGCAAGTCCACGTTCGCGCTCACGTTGGCCGGCCTTTTGGCGCCGGTGGACGGCACTGTGAGTGCCACCGTCGAGCTTTCCGAGGGAGCTGGAATTGATCCGTTCAAGTGGAAAGCGGACCAGCTGATTTCACGCATCGGAACGGTGTTCCAGGAACCGGAGCACCAGTTTGTCACGGGCAAGGTCCTGGACGAGCTCATGTTTGGTCCAAGGCATCTGGGCCACGGTGAGGAACGCGTGGATGAGTTGCTGGAGCGGTTGCGTCTCACCCATCTCGTGGACGCCAACCCGTACACACTGTCCGGAGGCGAGAAGCGACGGCTTTCGGTGGCCACCGTGCTGGCCGCGCATCCCAAAGTCCTGGTGCTCGACGAGCCCACCTTTGGCCAGGACGCCAATACATGGGCCGAGCTGGCCTCGTTCCTTTCTGAGCTGCTGGATGCCGGAACCGCGGTTGTCTCGGTGACACACGACCAAGAGTTCAGCGCCGTGCTGGGTGGAACCGAATTGCGCCTGGGCACGAGCCAACAAGGCGAATCCACGCATCAGGAGGCGGGTGCAGCATGAGGGATGCCCTGAATCTGCGCGGGAATCATGCCCTCCTCACGCGTGCAAACCCCTTGGCCAAGTTCGTGTCCGTTTTCCTGATTTCGCTGGTGTTGGCCCTTTCCATCGACTGGGTCTCGGCGTCCGCAGCGCTGGTTGCGGAACTTGCCGTGTTTCCGCTTGCCGGGCTCACCCTCAGGCTGCTCTGGCAACGGGCGTGGCCCCTGATCATCGCGGCGGCCATCGGCGGCTGGAGCACGGCGATTGTGGCGGCGGACAGCGGCGCTGTACTGCTCGACGTCGGACTCTGGTCCATCAGCGAAGGTTCCCTTGAACTGGGGCTGGGTTTCATGTTGCGCGGTTTGGCGATCGCCTTGCCCGCCATCTTGTTGATGACCTGCACCGACCCTACTGACCTGGCCGATGCGCTGGCGCAGAAGGCAAAGTTGCCGCACCGCTTTGTCCTGGGATCCTTGGCCGCGATGAGGCTGGTGGGGTTGATGGCCGAGGAGTGGCAAACCATCGGAATGGCCCGCCGCGCCCGCGGAGTCGGTTCCCAGGGCAGCCCGTTCCAGCGGCTGAAGGCAACGCTGGGCCAGAGCTTCGGTTTATTGGTCCAGGCTGTTCGCCGGGCATCCCGGCTGGCGGTGACTATGGAAGCGCGCGGTTTCGGTGGCGGACAGCGGACGTGGGCGCGCGAATCCACTTACTCGTTGCTCGACGTCTGGGTGCTCCTGGGTGGCTTGGTGATCGCAGCCGGCGCCGTGCTGGCAGCTGTTGGTGCGGGAACGTGGAGCTTCGTCTGGCGCTAGTGCTTTCATGCACTGGGGCTCCGGGCACCAAGCGTGCCGCCGGCTTTTTGGGAGCCGGCGGCACTTCGCTTTTTGGGCCACGCCTACAGTGCCTGTTGGTCCTGGATCTCGTCGAATCCTGAACGGGTAAGGAAACCCAACTGGGCTTCCTTCTCCGCAAGCTGAATGATCGGCCCCAGCTCAAAGCAGGTCGCTTCCAAACGACGCAGGGCTTTGGCGTTGCGTGAGTCCGGTTCCACCACAATCCGGTCCTTGCCCGGCAGGGAGAACATGTACTTGATGAGGGCTGTTCCGAGCTTCGGCGTGAAGTGCGGGATGGGCCGTGTGGCCGGGGCCAGGAGCAGGTGCATGCCGATGTCGGCCTCCCGGGCGGGGTAGGCCTCGCCTACGGGGTCGTGCAAGGGCTCGTAGGTCTGGAAGAGTGCCAAGGGCTCGCCATCAAGGATGGCCAGGAAAGCGTGGTGGGTGTCCAAAGAATCAAGGAACTCATAAATCCCCTGGACTTCTTCACGGGTATTTTCCGTCATTCCCCAGAACTTTGCCCGAGGCTGCGTGACCCACTCAAAGATGAGATCGATGTCCTCGGCGGGGATCAGCGGGACGATGCGCAGCGCGCCCCATCCTTCGAGGTCCTCGGAGTAGGTGGTGGTGCGGACGGAGAAGTCCTGGGTGGTGGTGGTGGTCATGGCTTCCTTCGGGGCTGATGCGTGGCTGGTGCGGTGCAGGCGAGGTGCTGGTGCGGTGGTGGTGTGGGAGTAACGCGGGCTGGTGCGGTGGTGGTGTGGGAGTAGCGCGGGCTGGTGCGGTGCTGATGCGGGAGTAACGCGGGCTGGGTCAGTCTTTGATGAGTTCATGCCAGTCGGTGACTACCGGGGCCACTTCCCCGGCAGCCCAGAGCGGGAGCTGGTCGGCAAAGTGCTCGTGGTCAGGCGTGCCGGAGGCTCCGAATGGGACGATCCAACGGCTGTTGCGCCGCTCGGACAAATCCCACACGTAGCGGGCCACAGGTCCACGGAAGCTTCGGTCATCAACACCGGGCAGGCTCTCGGTGCAGAGTACGCAGCCCGTATCTCCTGCCAGCCTGGCCGTGGGTGCCGCTGATGCGAGGGGACCGGGAAGGACATGAACGGCCAACAGAGTGTGGCGGTCGCCCCAGGAGAGCACCCGGGGCTCCTCTACCGCGACGTCTTCAAGGGCTGCAGCAGCTTCCGCCGGGACGTCGATGCCAAGTTCGGAACCACGAACCAGCAGGGTTTCCAGGGCGAAGCCGATGCGGGACGCCACTGAAAGCCACGGGCCGAACAACGACGAGTAGCCAGTAGGCGCGTCCAAGGGTGCCAGCGCGGAATGCCCTGCCAGCCGCCGGACCAACTGCCCCCGCCAGGCCGCAAACACCGAGGCATGCCGGCTCCCGGCGTCCATGCGGCCGTCCCAGTCCAGCAACAGCGAACGGAGGACCCCCGCGTCGGGGGACAAACCGACTTCCCCGGACAATTCGTCCTCCCTGGACGAACCATCCGCCGTGGACAAATCGTCCTCCCCGGACGAACCATCCGCCGTGGACGAACCATCCCCGGATGAACCATCCGCCGTGGACAAACCGCCCTCCCCGGACGAACCCTCCCCGGACGAACCATCCCCGGACGCTTCATCCGCAGTCAATCCGGAGAGCAAGGAACGGAACAGCGGCCAAGGTCCCAGCAGGGTGTCCGTGTGGATGGCTTGCATGTCACCCACGGACAACGGCCCCGACGCCGACGCCGACTCGAGCAGTTCACGGATACGCACGGCCCGATGCACAGGGGCGAACTCCATGGCCACGGCGTCGCCCCCTCCGGCCGCACGGTCATTCGCGCTCACGGCAAACTGCTCCACGTCGGTGCGGGGCAGGACGACGTACTGCTGCTCCCACTGGTGACGGGGCGAGAAGGCCGGAGCCGGAAGGCGACGGTTTGCCGGATTGCGCTGTGGGACAAGCCCTGCAACAAAGTGCCGGACGGCTCCGGACGTGTCCGCGGCGATCACGCTGTTGACGGGCTCAACCCAGGCATCGAAAGCTGCTTCCACCTCAGCGACGCTGCGGCTCTCCAGCAAAGGAAGGAGGGCCTCGAAACCCAGCCGCCCTTCAACGCGGGCCGGAAAGCGCAAACTCAGGGCGTCGCCGTCGGGCGCTTCGGAGATCACCGAACCCCGCGCGGTCTCAATGACCTCAACGGTGACCGGCTCACTGTCGCGCACGGTGATGGTTTCGAGACTCACGACGGCGGTTTCCCAACCGTCCGCTCCCCGCGCCTCGATGCGGTCCCCGCCGGCGTCCGTGACCCGGCGCAGTTCTTCCTCGAAAAGGTCCTGGTAATCGGCCATGGAATTGGTGATGGCCCAGGCCGTGTGCCCGGTGTGGGCGAAATGGGGGAGGCCGGGGACACCTGGGAAGGCGAAGCCGATCGCGTCGAAGTCCGGGCAGGCGAGCCGTATTTGCTGGTACACGCCGGGAAGTTCCATGAGGCGGTGCGGGTCGCCGGCGATCAGCGGGAGGCCGGTCGCCGTTGTCGAGCCGTGTGCAGCCCAGGCGTTGCTGCCGGACCAGACGGGAGCTTCGATGCTGAACAAGCCAACGGCGTCATCGCCCAGAGTCCGGGCCACGTGGGCCCTGAACAGTTTGTTGGGGAACGTGGAAAAAAGTACGTGGTGTACCAGGAAGACACCCAGCGGGGTCCACGGATTCCAGGGCTCCGGCGCGCTGCCGGACGCAGCGAATTCCGGGCCGTTGCGCAGCCCGTCGGCCAGCGCCTGGTTGATGCCGGCTACGTACTGTCCGCACCAGCGCTGGGTCCGGGTGTCGAGGTTCCCAAAGCAGCGGCGGGCTGTGTCATCGAGCCTGGCTTGGCGGGCGAACCGGTCCCAGACCACGGCGTCGGCTCCCAGGACTTCGGCGGTGCGGCCTTCTGAGCGCCACCGTTCCAGCTCGATCTGCCACGATCGGTCGGCAGCGGCGTTGTTGCCTTGGAGGAAGGCGAGTTCGTCGGCCGAATCAGCCCACAAATGCGGGATTCCCCACCGGTCGCGGTAGGTGCCGGGGCCGCCTGCCGGGGCGGAAGGGTGCGTCAAGGCAGGCGTCATAATCTCTGGCCGCTTTCGAGCTTAGGTTAGGCTTACTTAAGTTCAAGATAAATGGCTTTGGCCCCGTTCACAAATCGTGGACATTCGTGAAGGAGTGTTGCTTGAAGCGCAATTGGGAAGGCGTCGTCCTCAAAGTCATGGGCGCCAAGGACTTCACCTTGGAGGTCACCGGGAAGGACGAAATAACCCCGGACTTCCTCCGCGTGCACGTTCGGGACGGCGGGTTGCTGGAGCGAAGCGGATTGCATCCCACCATGTGGATCCGGCTGTGGTTCGACGACGCCGGCAAGGCCCACCAGCGCGCCTACACGCTGGTCAACGCTTCCCCTGCTGACGGCACGTTCAGCATGGACTTCGCACTGCACAACGGGGTTGCCGCTGACTGGGCCCGTTCTGTCCAGCCCGGCGACACCATCGATGCCACGGTCCAGGGCAGTTCCTTCACGTTCCCGCAGCCGGTCCCGCGCCGGATCTGGGTGGTGGGCGATCCCGCCTCCATCCCGGCCATCAACTCCTTGCTGGACGAACGGAACCTTACCGCCGCGGGCGCGGCTCCCGTCACCGCCTGGCTTGAATACCAGCACGACGCCGACCCCTCGCTTCAGGTGCGGACGTCAGAGTCCGACGTCGTCACCTGGGTTCCGCGCAAACGTGACGGCGCCGCCTTGGTGGAGGAAGTCTGCGATGCGCTCACGGCCGGGACTGTGTCCGTGGAGGAGGACTTCTTCTGGATCGCCTGTGAAGCCTCCAGCACCCGGGCAATCGTGAAGCACCTGCGCAAGACGCTGGGCGTGGACAAGCACCGGATCGACGCTTTGGGGTACTGGCGCGTCTAGGAATCACGTCCAGGCGCCGCGGCGCTTCTGCCGTATCGCAGCGTTACTCGCGCCAGTTCAGGAAGCCCTTTTTCCCCTCCGGCGGCGTGAGGACCACGTCCCGCCCGTACTTCTTCTTCGCGTCATCGCCGAAAAAGGCATCAGGAACTATCCGGATTGCCTTGGCAACCTTTCCGTCCTTCATGAAGACGAACAGCGCCGGGGATGCCGTGTAGCGGTTCTCCTTGGTCAGGGGTTCGCCGAAGGCCGCTTCGATGTCCTTGGCCGGCGTCCCTTCGGTCACGAATCCGGCCTGGTCCCACTCGAAGTCCGTGGCGTCAGCCAATTTCAGGGCCGTCCCGTTCTTGGCGGATTCGAGGACCTGGTTGTTGAGCTTCTCATTCGATTCGGGCATAACGGATCCTCCTAGTGAACAGGCGGCCAGGGCGCAGGCCAGGACGAGGGTGAGCAGGCTTGCGAGCGTGGCGCGGGTTGCGAGGGTGGCGCGGCGTGTGGGGGTGGCGCGGCCCGCGGCGGGGGTGCGGCCTGCTGAAGTCCGTGGCCGGTGTCGTGCCTGTGTTGCGGGCTGGGTCCTCACGAGGTGGTCCGGGACTCGTCGTTGAACTCCGGATCCTCGCCCGGGGCGGGTTCGGCATTGTTGGCATCGCCGGTCTGGTCCATGGGGACCTCGTTGGACGGGTGGGGCAGCAGGTCCTGTCCCACCACCACGGTGTCGCCGTTGTTCACGGCTTCCTCAATCAAATCCGCAAGCTCCTCAGCACTGGCATCCGGGTTGGCGATGGCCACATTGCGGCCCACCTCATTGTTGTACAGATCCATGGCTTCACGGGGCGCAGGGTTTCCAGGGAGCTGCTCGTGGGCCGTCGCGTAATCCTCCGCCCAGTCGGCGCCGAACTCCTTGACCATGAGGGCGTTCCAATAGGCGTGGCGGAAGGCGTCATTCTGGTCATCGTTGCGGTCTGCGCTGGGAAAGCGGTCATCAGCGGTGCTGAACGCGTCATCGTGGATGTCCTTGAAAGCGTTCATCTCAAAAGGGCCCAAGCCGTTGAGGAGCTCAGCTTCCTTCTCGGTGACTTCCCTTTGGTCGACGATGAAACGCAGGGGATCCCAGTCCCCGGGCCACTTGGTGACCTTGGCATCGCTGACCTGGTACTTGTCCAGGATTTCCTGCGGTGTGGGCTGGTCCGGGTTGGACGCGGTCTTGGTGCTGGCGTCACCCCCGGAACTGCCGGAGCTGCCGGTGCTGCCGGTGCCTCCTGAGCTGCCGGCGGCCCCTGAGCTGCCGGCGTCCCCGGCGCTCCCTGAACCGCTCCCGGAACCGTTGCTGCCGGCGCCTTCAGTGGAAGCGGAGGATTGCTGGTCCGCGTTGGTCAGGACGGACCGTGACGCTTCCTCCAGGCCACGCGTTGTCCGTTCCAGCAGCGGCTTCAGCCGGCCTTGCCAATCCGCGGCAAAACGCTTGGCGTCCTGGCCCTGCCACCCGCCGCCATGGCCGGTCATTCCCTGCCCGATCAACGAGTCGAGCTCCCTGGCCCGGCTGGTCAACAGTGTGGCACCGTTGGACAGGGCCTTTGAGAGTGCTTTGAGTTGGTCGACGTCGGCGCCGTAGAAAGGCATGTTTCCCCCTGAGCTTTGCCTCCATGCTTTGGTATTGTCGCGCGAATCGCAATGGGGACCTCTGCCCAGCCACGACGGGTGGAAAGCGTTAGCCGGAAGTGAGCGGCCGCCGTCGAGCCTTTATCTCACAATCCGGGTACGGTGTGACGTTTGCCGCTCAAACGGCGTTTTATGCTCCAGTTCTAGCTCACCTGTGATATTTCTTGGATATGACGCAACCTACCGCTGAACACGTAGGCCTTCTGCTCCGTAACGCCCGCGGCGAAAAAGGGTGGACGCAGGGGCAGTTGGCTACCGAGCTTGGAACCAGCCAGAGCGCAATCGCCCGGATGGAGCAAGGCAAACAGAATCTCAGCCTTCGGATGATCGAGCGGCTCGAGGCCATCTTCGGCCGATCAATCGTCAAAGTGGGCAAGCCCCAGATGACCCACCTCCGGGTTGAGGGCGGCAGGACCCTTTCCGGAGAAGTGGATGTCAACAGCAGCAAGAATGCAGGCGTGGCCCTTCTGTGCGCCAGCCTGATCAACCGCGGCACCACCACGTTGCGCCGTTTGGCCCGGATCGAGGAAGTCAACAGGATTGTTGAAGTCCTGATGTCCATCGGCGTCGAATGCACGTGGCTCAACGGAAGCGACCTCCGCATCCGCAGGCCCGACGTCCTGGACCTGGGTTCCATGGATGTGGACGCTGCCCGCCGTACCCGCAGCGTCATCATGCTGCTTGGTCCGCTCTTGGACGAGACCAGCGAATACCTGCTCCCCTACGCCGGTGGCTGCGACCTCGGAACCCGCACAGTGGAGCCGCACATGCAGGCGCTGCGCCAGTTCGGGCTCGACGTCGAAGCGAAGTCCGGGTTCTATTCCGTGACTGCGCCGCCCGCTGATGGACACGACCGTTCCTTCGTCCTCACCGAACGTGGCGACACCGTGACCGAGAACGCCATCATGGCCGCCGCACACCGCGAGGGCACCACGGTCATCCGGAACGCGAGCCCCAATTACATGGTCCAGGACCTCTGCTTCTACTTGCAGGGACTCGGCGTGGAGATCCAGGGTGTGGGAACCACCACGCTGAAGATCACCGGCCGTTCCGCCATCGATGTGGAAATCGAGTACTTCCCCTCCGAAGACCCCATCGAGGCAATGAGCCTGATCACCGCCGGGATTGTCACCAACTCCGAGGTCACCATCCGCCGTGTCCCCATCGAGTTCATGGAAATCGAGCTCGCCACCTTGGAGCAGATGGGCCAGAACCTCGAAATCTCCGGGGAGTACATGGCACGCAACGGCCGGACCCGCCTGGTGGACGTGACTACCAAGCCATCCGAGCTCCGCGCTCCCCAGGACAAGATCCACCCCATGCCGTTCCCCGGCCTGAACATCGACAACCTGCCGTTCTTCGCAGTCATCGCAGGCAACGCCGAAGGCCAGACCATGATCCACGACTGGGTCTACGAAAACCGTGCGATCTACCTGACGGAGCTCAATAAGCTGGGCGCCCAGGTGCAGTTGCTTGACCCGCACCGGATCTACGTCAATGGACCCACCAAGTGGCGTGCCGCGGAGATCGGCTGCCCGCCGGCCCTGCGTCCTGCCGCGTGCTTGCTCCTGGCAATGCTTGCTGCCCGTGGCACGTCCGAGCTCCGCAACATCTACGTGATCGAGCGCGGCTACGAGGATCTGGCAGAGCGGTTGAACACCATCGGCGCCAAGATCGAGTACTTCCAGGACTAGGCTCCACGCCACTGTCCTCCGCAGGCCGCCTGACGCAGAATGGAGCATGCGGACGTTCGGGGTTGAGGAAGAGCTGCTCATCGTCCATCCTGTGACGGGCGAACCCTTGGCCTTGGCCGATGCGCTGCTGGCCACCCACGACCAGCCTGCCACTGCGACCGGGCTCAGTCCCGAGCTCAAGCTCGAGCAGATCGAGACCCAAACCCGGCCCTGCCACAGCTACGCCGAACTCCGGCACCAGATCCGCCGTGGCAGGGTCATGGCCAATGAGGCGGCCCGCCGGCACGGCGCACAGGTTGCTGCGATCGCTACTTCTCCACTGGATTCGAACACCCACACCACCCCGGATCCCCGGTATGCCGCCATGCTGGACCGCTTTGGTATTACCGCCACTGAGCAATTGACGTGCGGATTCCACGTCCACACCTCCGTGGAGTCGCCGGAGGAGGGCGTGGTGGTACTGGACCACATCCGCGACAAACTCGCGGTGCTCACGGCGCTCTCCGCCAACTCGCCCTACTGGCGGGGACTCCCCACGGGGTTCGACAGCTATCGCACGCAGGCATGGAACCGTTGGCCCACCTCTGGACCCTCCGCTCTTTTCGGCTCCCTTACCGCGTATCGACGCCTTGTGAAGCGGCTGCTGGATACGGGCGTGATCCTGGATGAAGGCATGATCTACTTCGATGCCCGCATCTCCCGCAACCATCCCACCGTGGAGGTCCGGGTAGCCGACGTCTGCCTCCGCGCCGAGGACGCGGCCTTGATTGCGGTGCTGGTGCGGGCATTGGTGGAGACGGCTTCCCTGGAAATGCTCGACGGCGTTGAGCCCACCCCGGTGCCCACGGCACTCCTGCGGATGGCAAGTTGGCAGGCCAGCAATGCCGGGCTGCGCGGAGATCTCCTGGATTTCGGTGATTTCCGGCCACGTCCGGCAGCGGAAGTGGTGTGGGCGTTGGTGGATTATGTGAGCCCGGTCCTGGATGACCAGGGCGAATTGGAACTGGTCAAGGCCGGCATCCAGGAGTTGCTGGATCGAGGCAATGGCGCCCACGAGCAGCGGGAAGCGGCGGTGCGCTTTACCAACAGGAGGCACGGCGGTCAGAGCCAGGCGGGTAGTCCGCCTACCGCGGAAGCCTTGGCCGCCGTCGTCGGGCATGCAGCGAAGGTGACGGTCCGCGGAACCTCTGCCGACGCGCACAAGGAGCCCGCGCCGACGCTGGCCAGGGTCAGGCGGCCCTAGGTCCGCAGGTTTCCCCGGTCTTCCGTGGACTTCGCCACCGTGCCGGCAGCGTTGACTGCTCCGGCACGGTGGGAAGGATGCTTCCCCGGCTGCAGGATCAGACCTGCTTGAGGGCCTTCTCCAGGTCCAGGATGAGGTCGTCCACGTCTTCCAGGCCGACCGACAAACGGACCACGCCGTCGCTGAGGCCGATCGCGGCCCGGCCCTCCGGTCCCATGGCCCGGTGGGTGGTGGTGGCCGGGTGGGTGATGAGTGACTTGGAGTCACCGAGGTTGTTGGAAATGTCCACCACGCGCAGCCCATCGAGCAAGGCGAACGCAGCCTCCTTGGCTGAGCGTCCGGCCGAAGGCGACAACTCGAACGTCAGCACCGTACCGCCGGCCTTCATCTGTTTCGCGGCAAGCTCGTACTGCGGGTGGGACTTCAGCAGCGGGTATTTGACCCAGCTGATGGCGGGTTGCTGCTCAAGCCACTCTGCGATCTTCAAAGCCGATGCCGAGCTGTGGTTTACCCGCAGGCCGATGGTCTCCAAACCCTTGGTCAGCACCCAGGCATTGAACGCGGACAGCGACGGGCCGGTGTGCCGCATTAGCTGCTTGACCGGGCCGTCGATGAACTCCTTGGTCCCCAGGATCGCGCCGCCCAGAACACGGCCCTGGCCGTCGATGTGCTTGGTCCCGGAGTACACAATCACGTCCGCGCCCAGCTCACCGCAGCGCTGCAGCAGGGGAGTGGCGAAGACATTGTCGACGACGACGGTCGCCCCGGCGGCATGCGCCAGTTCGCTGACGGCCGCGATGTCCACGATTTCCTGCATGGGGTTGGACGGCGACTCGAAGAAGACGGCGGTGGTCGGCTCCGAGAGGGCTTCACGCCATTGGTCCAGATCCGGGCCATCCACGAATACCGTCTCCACGCCCCAACGGGGCAGGATCTCATTGAGGATCACAAAGCAGGAACCGAACAAGGAACGGGCGGCCACCACGCGGTCGCCGGCAGCCAGCAAGGCACCCAAGGCGGTGAACACCGCGGACATGCCGGACGCCGTCGCAAAGCATGCCTCGGTTCCTTCGAGCAGCCGCAGCCGCTCCTGGAAGGTGGCCACGGACGGGTTGCCGTAGCGGGAGTAGACGAAGCGTTCGTCCTCGCCGGTGAAGGCACGTTCGGCCGCAGCGGCTGACTCATAGACAAAGCCGGAGTTCAGGAAAACCGGCTCGGACGTTTCCTGGAAATTGGTGCGGTCAAGACCACCGCGAACGGCCTGGGTGTCAGGGCTCCAGCCGGCGGCGTCGGGATTGAATGTCACTTACTCGGTCCCCAGGTTCGTCGGCAGGCCGCGGTTTTTCCAGCCGTTTACGGTGCGCTCGCCGTAGCGGTCCGGTTCGCCTTCAAAGCCTTCAAGGACGTTGTAGGCAGTGAAGCCGGCTTGCGTCGCGGCGATCGCAGCGGAGATGGAGCGCTGGCCGGAGCGGCAGATGAAGACGAGCTCCACGGCTTCGTCCTCGGGTGCCTGCTGCTGCAGGTCCTCGATGAAGCGGGAATTAGGGATGCCGCCGGCGAGGTTCCACTGGATGAAGAGGGGATCGTTCTCCGTGGCTTTGGTGTCCGGGATGCCGATGTGGGCCCATTCGCCCTCGGTGCGGACATCCACCAGGATGGCGCCTTGTTCAAGCTTGGCCCACGCGTCCTGTGGGGTCAGGTCACCTGCGTAGCTCATGCGTGGCCCTCGAATGCTTCTTCGTCGTCGTAGTTCTCAAGCTGGTCCACTGCGTTGGCCACGGCTGCGTCAGCGTTGGCGATCGCGGCGGGAAGGACAATTGCTTGGGCAACAATGACGGTGGTGCCGTTGAACGTTGCTGCCGGGCTGCCATGGAGCACATAGCCCTCGGCGAGTGCGCTATGGATACGCTCACAAAATTCACGGTTGTCCGGGCCTGTAATCAGGCGGTAGGAGAGTTTTTCTTCAGTGGGTTCAGGCATTGCTGGTGCTCCTCAGTCACGCTTGCAGTTCGAATTTGTCGATACGCCGAGTAGTCACCTGAGGCACCCCGCCGGAGAGAGGGTTGCCGACCAGCAAGTCAGGGCTTTGCGCTGGTACTCATTACTCAAGAAAAACGTAACATCGACCGGCCTTGGGCCGCACTTGCGTGCTGTTCTCCGGTCGTCATGTTGCGTAATCGGAGGCCTCCCGGGACCTCACCAAATGTGACGTCCCGGGAGCATAATTGACCCAGTACGACCCCCTGTAACTTCGCATGAAATCAGGTCGCGGTGAACGGACAGAGCAGTTCTACACTCAAGCCCATGCTGCACTTTGGATGGTTTGTAGGCCACGGATTCGGTGTCCAGGGGTGGGGGACGCCGGGCTACGGCCTGGGCTACGACTGGAAGAAACCCGCCCTGTACCAAGAGGCCGTCCGGGCGTTCGAACAATCCGGTTTGGACCTCTTCATCATTGAGGATTCCCTCACCGTGCCGGACACGTACGGCGGATCGGCGGAGGTCTCCCTGGCTCATGCCTCCTTCGCACCCAAGCATGATCCCCTGGCGCTGGTCCCGTATCTTCTGTCCGCCACCGAGCACCTGGGGATCGTCCCGACGGTCAGCGCGTCCTTTTATCCGCCCTTCACAGCTGCCCGGCTCCTGGCCACGCTGCAACACTTCTCGGAAGGGCAGCTGGGCTGGAACGTGGTGACGTCCGGCAGCGACCTCGCCGCGCAGAACTACGGGCTGGACCAGCAGATAGAACACGACCTCCGGTATGAAAAGGCGGAGGAATTCGTCGACGTCGTCAGGCGGCTCTGGCGGAGTTGGGAACCTGGCGCTGTGGTTGAGGATGTGGAAGCCGGCATGTTCGCGGACCACAGCAAAGTGCATCCGATCAACCACCACGGCGACTTCTTCAAGGTACGCGGTCCCCTGAACACGGCGCCTTTGCCTGAAGAACCCGTGTTGGTGCAGGCCGGGGCGTCACCGCGGGGGAAAGCGTTCGCAGGTGGCCATGCCGACGTAGCCATTGCCTTGGCCCGCGGCGTTGACGGTATGAAGGCCTACCGGGACTCCATCCGTGCCGAGGCCGCCAAGGCAGGCAGGAACCCCGACGACGTCAAGGTACTTTTCGTCCTGAAGCCCACCGTGGTTGGCTCTACCGCCGAGGCTGAGGACTTGCGGGCCCAGCGCCGCGAGCTCACCCAGCGGGACATCGACAGCCAGCTCAACTCCATTTCGTATCTTTCGGTGATCGACTTCAAACAATTCGACCTCGATGCTCCACTGCCGGAACTGAGTACCAACAGCAACCAGGGGACCTTGGAACACTTCGCCAAGGCGGCGCCTCCCGGTTCCACTTTGCGTGAGATCCTGCAGGCCCGGAGCGGCGGGGCAGGGGATTCGATCATCGGCACGGTGGGCCAGATTGCCGACTACCTTGAGTCCACCGGCTCCGAGGTGGGCGGCGACGGGTTCCTCTTTTCCGGTTTTGTGGATCCGGTGACGGTCCATGGCGTGCTGGATAAACTCACTCCCGAACTGCGGCGCCGTGGCCTGTTGAGGAAGAGTTACGGCAATGGTGGGTTCCGGCAGAACCTCCTGGACTTTTGATGGCCTCTGTTGAGCCCCGCACCCTTCATCTGGGGATGACGCCGATTTCCGCGCGGAGTGTTGCCCTGACGGCCGCTGAGTCCTCGTTCCACGTGAAACTCAATCAAGATGCGTTGACTCTGATGACCCGCTCACGGGATGTTCTGGAGCATGCGGCGGCCGCCGGACAGCGGGTTTACGGGCTCAACACTTTGCTTGGATCCGGCAGGGATACCGCTGTGGAGGAGAAGTCACTGCTGGCGTATCAAATCCAAGTCGTCAGGTATCACAACAGCGGCGTGGGCTCCTATCTGGACCGTCCCGCTGCCCGCGCTGTGATCCTGGCCCGGCTCATCGGGTTCAGCCGGGGAGGTTCCGGCGTGCGCCCGGAGACAGCCGCTTTCTATGGGGAGATGCTGAACCGTGGAGTCCTTCCCGCCATCCCGCGCGAAGGCTCGGTGGGTTCCTCGGACCTCACCCAGCTGGCCGCCGTCGCAGCCGTTGCCATTGGTGAGGGCCAAGCCTTCGACGCCGACGGCACTTTGATCCCCGGTGCCAAAGCGCTCGCCGACGCCGGCCTGCAGCCACTGGTCCTCGCGCCCGGCGAAGCGCTCGCCTTGGTCAGCGCCAACGCCTACTCCGTGGGCGTCGGAACCCTCGCCCTGGTGCGGTTGCAATATTTGGCCCGCCTGGCCGACGTCGCGCTTTCCCTCTCGCTGGAGACCATCGCCAGGTACGACGGCGGCGGGAACCTCAGTCCGTTCTCGTCGGCCATCCAAGCGGCCAAGGCGGTAAACGGCCAGGGTGATTCGGCGGCTGCAGTGCGCCACCTGATCAGTGGTGGCTGGATGGAAGATGTGCGTCCCGAGGTGTCGGTGCAGGATGCGTTGTCCTTCCGGGCCGCACCGCAGACGCACGGGGCGTTTCGATCCCTCGTGGCGCAGCTGGGTGCTGCGTTGGAGGTAGAGCTGAATGGTCGCGGCGACAATCCGTTGGTTGATGTCGAGTCCGGGCTCATGGTGTCCGGCGGGAACTTCCAGCCGATGCAACTGGCCCTTGCGTTCGAAGGCCTGCGGGTCGCGGTGGCACACGTGGGGATCTCCAGCGAGCGGCGCATCGCCAAGCTGTATCCGCCGCAACGGGCCATCCGGGCCAGGCACCTGCAGGCAGCATCGACTCAAGCCCCGTCTGCGAGGTCTGGACCCGGGGCCGGACTGGAGTCTGCCCCGGCTGCCGGGCTTGCCCAGGAGGAACTGCCCGGGCTGCTGTGGTACTCCGCGGCCGGGCTGTTGGCCGAACTCAAGTTCCTGGCCGCCCCGGCCACCCTCGGCGCACCAACCCTGTCTGCCGACGTCGAGGACCATTCAACGCTGGCCCCTTTGGCCCTGCAGCAACTCGAAAAGTCGGTGGAGGTGCTGGAAAAGCTGTTGGCAATCGAGGCATTGACGGCGTCCTATCTGCTGCTGGAAGCGGGAGCCGCGCAGGCGCTCGGGAAGGGGACAGCCGTCGTCGTGGGTCGACTCGCTGATGTGCTGGCCGACAGGCCGGCGGCGCCCGACCTCGTGGAACGGGCGCGGATTGCACTGCGGGACGCGACGGACCGAGTACTCCCGGAAACAGAGGAAGGGGCGGAGTTGCGGTGAACACAACAATTCGCAAACACGGAGTCCACTCGGCAACGGCTACCCCGGACGGGCTGGACGCCTCTGTCCTGGACAAAGTGGGCAACACGCCTTTGGTGAAGTTGGAGTCGCTGGGCCGCGGCCTGGGGAGCGCCATCCACATCAAGCTTGAGTCCGAGAACCCCGGGGGCTCCATCAAAGACCGCACCGCCCTCAGCATGGTTCGCGCGGCCGAGAAATCCGGGGAACTAAAGCCGGGAGCCACCATTGTGGAGAGCACCTCGGGCAACACGGGGATCGGCCTGGCACTGATCGGGCACCTGACGGGCCACCCAGTGGTGGTGGTGACGGGCGATACGATCTCCGAAGAAAAGCTCGCTGCGCTTCACAATTACGGAGCCCGCGTGATCCTGACTGACTGGAATGCGCCGTCCGAATCACCAGAGAACGCCCGCGCAGTAGCCGCCCGGATCACTGCAGAGACACCCGGTGCCTGGCGGCCAATGCAGTTCGACAACCCCGCCAATCCCTTGGCGCACTATGAAACCACCGGACCGGAAATCTGGGAGCAGACGGGCGGCCAGGTCACGCACTTCGTTGCCGGCATAGGGACCGGTGGGACCATCAGCGGGAACGGGCGGTACCTGAAGGAACGGGTGGCGGATTCACGGCCCGGCGGGCACCTGGAAGTTGTTGGAGCCGACCCCTGTGGCTCCGCCTACAGCGGCGGGCACCCCGGCGAGATCCTGGTGGATGGCGTGGGTAACTCCTGGCCGGAACCCGAATGGCCCAAGGCATTCGACCGCTCCATTGTGGACCGATTCCTGCGCATTCCCAACGACGAGGTCTACACCACCGTCCACAGGCTTCTCGACGAAGAAGGCCTGGCGCTTGGCCCGTCCTCCGGGCTCGCGGTGGCCGCGGCTGTCCGGGTGGCTCGTGCTGCGCCGCACGGTTCGGTGGTGGTGGCCATAGCGCCCGACGCCGGCACGAACTACCTGAGTAAGGCCTTCAACCCGGCGTGGCTGGCCGAGCATGGGATCCGGCTCGCCGCCGACACCCCTGCCGCGCTCGAATAGAACCCTCTTTCACATCCCCCGGGTTTGGGGCGAACCCTCTTTCACGTCCCCCGGGTTTGGGGTGGACCTTCTCTCACATCCCCGGGTTTGGGGCGAACCTTCTTTCACATCCCCCGGGTTTGGGGCGAACCTTCTCTCACATCCCCGGGTTTGGGGCGGACCTTCTCTCAGTTCCCCCGGGGTTTGGGGCGAACCTTCTTTCAGGTCCCCCGGGTTTGGGACGAACCCTCTCGCGTCAGGCTGCATGGGCCCTTTGCGCTAGGCTCCAACCATGCCCGAACAGGAAACAAAACCACGTCTGGCCGGCTATCTGGACAAGCAGCAGCCGGAACTTTATGCCACGCTGAGCCACTATTCCCAGCAACTTGTAGACGAAGCCGACCGACTGGGAATCTCGCGTCGCACCCTCGAACTCGTCAATTACTTGTGCTCGCAGATCAATGGTTGCGCCTTCTGCCTTGACCTTCACCATCGCCGGGCCCTTAAGCTCGGTGAAACAGAACAACGGTTGTCCTTGGTAGCTGTTTACAAGGAAGTTCAGCTCTTTGATTCCGCTGAAGTGGTGGCCATGGAAATCGCTGAGCAAATAACCCGCATGAGTTCTTCACGGCCCAGTCCTGAGCTCTTTGAGAAGGCACGGCAGCACTACAGCGACGAGCAAATCAGTGTGCTCTGCATGGCTGCCATCGGCATCAACGCTTTCAACCGGCTGTCCATCTTGAGCGAGCACCCGGTCCGCGCAGCCAAGAAGTAGCCCGGAAGATACAGCCGGGTGATTAAGGGGCGTGCCTCCACCACCAACTTTGGCTGGCAGGGCCGATCCGACACATCTCTTGCCCGGCGTGTCAGGGCTGCCCGGGTTTCAATGTGGGTGGTGGAGGTCCGGGAGGTGTGGCGTCCTGACCCTCTTTGAGATGGGCTCAGCCCCTGATCAACCCGCAAAGGTTGTCCAGGGGCTGAGCTGTCTCCAAACAAGGTCAGGAAGCTGCGAACCAGAAAGAACTATGCGTCCGCTGCCTTCTTGAGCGACCGGCGTCGGCCGTACTTGAAGTAGAAGACGGCGTAGCAGGCGCCCACGAACGGAACGCCGAACAACAGTGCTGCGACCTGGTTGGGGTCGAACGCGATACCGATCAGCGATACAAGGCAAAGTGCGAACGCCAGGATCGGGACCAGCGGGAACAATGGGGCCTTGTACGGCAGTGTGCTGAGGTCTCCGCCGTTCCTGATGAAAGTCCGCCGGTAAATGAAGTGCGACGCCACGATGGACATCCAGACACCCACGGTGGCGAAGCCGGCTACCGAGACGAGCACAAGATAGACCGTGGCCGGAGCCACCACGCTGCTGATCAATGAGGCCAAGCCGCCCAGCATGCTCACGCAGAGCGCCACCATCGGGATGCCGCGCTTGGTGAGTTTCTTGAATACCTGCGGTGCGTGGCCTTCATCGGCGAGCGAGAAGAGCATGCGTGCACAGGAGAAGAGGCCGCAGTTTCCGGCGGAGAGCAGCGCCGTGATGATCACGAAGTTCATGATGTCCGCGGCATAGGGGATGCCGAGCATCGAGAAAACGGTGACGAACGGGCTCTCGTCCACGCTGACTTTTTCATAGGGGATAGTGGCCGCGATGACCAGGATCGCCCCGACGAAGAAGATCATGAGCCGGATGACCGTGGTCCTCATGGCCTTGGGGATGTTGGCGCCCGGGTTGGCGGTTTCGCCCGCGGCAACGCCGATCAGTTCCGAGCCGGAGAAGGCGTAGAAGACAGCCAGGCAGGTAACGAAGACGCCGGTGAAACCGTTGGGGAACAGGCCCGCCGGCGTGCTGAAATTCTCACCAAAGGAGGGATAGTCTCCCGTAGCGAGGGGGTGGAATCCCGCCAGCGCGGCGCCACCGAGAATTATCAAGCCGACGACGGCGGCAACCTTGATAAGCGCGAACCAGAACTCCGATTCGCCAAAGACACGCGATGAAATGGCGTTCAGTGTGAACAGGACCGTGGCGAAGATGAAGCACCAGATCCAGACGTCGACGCCTGGGAACCAGCGCTGCATGAGGAGGCCGGCCGCTGTAAATTCCGAACCCAGGGCAACCGCCCAGCAAAGCCAGTACAGCCACGCAGTGGCGAATCCTGTGGCGGGGCCGATGGTGCGGGCCGCATAAATGTGGAAAGCGCCGGAGACGGGGAACGCGACAGCGAGCTCCCCGAGACAGGCCATCACCAGGTAAACCACTACGGCGCCGATGAAGAACGCCAGGACAGCGCCCAAGGGGCCGGCTGTAGCGATGGTGTATCCGGAACTTACGAACAGGCCTGATCCGATGACGCCGCCCATGGCGATCATGACCAAGTGCCGGGCCTCCATGGACCGGCGCAATCCTGTTTGCGAGGCGTCAGTGTGGGACTGTGCCTCGGTTGCCGATGCTTCGGCTTCTGTGGGGGAGCTGAGTCCCATATTCCCTCCGGGAAGTTAGCCAGCAAAGTCTGAAGTAGTACCAGCCGGACGTGATCCAACTAACACGAGAACAAGATTCATCACATGACGAATGACCATTTCAAGGAGAATAAGGAATGCGATTGAACACCCAGACAGCCCTTGGCTGAGGCTAAGAGTTCCTAATCATTTAGTCATGCGAGCGATTACTCTACTTGTTATCTGCTAGGTTCCATGCGGAGCTCCTTAGCCGGAGGCCCGCTGATGGGGTGATGCTTACTCGATTCCCGCGAACAGATGGTTCAGCTCCGCGGTGAGCTGCTTGCGCACCTCGGGCGTGCCGATTTCCTTGCCGTTGATGTGGTTCACAGGGGCGATCAAGCGAATGCTGGAAATGAGCCAGACGGCGTCGGCGTCGAACAGGTCCTGCGGTTCCAGGGGACCATAACCCAATTCCCAGCCGGCAGACTTCGCGGCAGCGAACAATGCGCCCTGCGAGGTGCCCGGGAGGATGCCGCTGTCCAGCTGGGGAGTGATGAGCCGACGAACAGTCCTGACCGAACCATCGCCGTCGTCTGCTGTTTCAAGGTGCGCCAGCAACACGGTGGACGTGGGGCCTTCCAGGACCCGGCCGTCAGTGGAGGTGAAGATGGCATCGTCGGCACCCTGCTTGTGCGCGTAGCGCAGCGCGGCCATGTTAACGGCGTATGAGAGCGTCTTTGCGCCCAGCAGCAGCCACGGTGCGCGCTCGCCGGCTTCGGTATCAAAGCCGCGGTCCAGAAGCACGACGTCGATGCCCGTCTCGCGCTGTCGGCGACTGCCCGCAGGTGAGGGCGACGCTTGTACCCAGCATGTGGGGTTGGCTGCGCCTTCAACGCCCCGGGTCACGATGAGCTTGACTACGACCTCGTCCTCTTCGGGTGTCTGGGCAGGGTGGACGTCGCGGAATTCGTTGATGGCTGTCTCGATGGCCCGGCGCCAGACGTCCTGCCCGGGGAGCTCCAGGTCCAAGGCTGCCGCGGAACTGCCCAGACGGTTCAGGTGCGCCTGGACTTTGCGGGGGCGGCCTTGAACGGCAAGGAGTGATTCGAACACACCGTCGCCGCGGGTGGCACCCAGGTCCGTTGCCATGAGTTGCGGTTGGCTGGAATCGGCAATACGGCCGTTTTCGAAGGCTGGGTCCAGGAAAACGAGGACCGTGGGGGCAGGTGAAGTCATGGTCCCAGCTTAGTGCGGGGCCACTGCGGACGACTTTGCCGGATAGGCTGTGGTCACCGTTGTTCATGGACCGTAGGGGTTATCGCGTGCTCTTTCCTTTTCCGTTTGGCCAGGAGTGGACCTGGTTGTTGGGTGCGTGGGCCATTGCGGAAGTCATCATGCGCATCGTGTTGCTGGGCATCATTCCGGGCAACCGTCGTCCCACCACGGCCATGGCATGGCTTTTGGCTGTTTTCCTCATCCCTTCTGTTGGGTTTGTGCTCTTCCTGCTTTTTGGCAATTTCAAGTTGTCCAGGCGCAGGCGGGAGCAGCAGGAAGAAGTCAACCGCCGCGTCCGCGCGGTGACCTCCGACCTCGCTGATCCCGTGAGCGTCTACTCCGGGCCGGAATGGGTGAAATCGGCGGGAGAGCTCAACCACCGGCTGGGTTCGCTGCCGATGGTTGACGGAAACAAAGTGGAGCTGATTCCCGGCTACGAGGAATCCATCAAGGCCATGGCCGAGGCGGTCAAGGGTGCGAAGACCTACGTCAATGCCGAGTTCTACATCATGAGCAGCGACTCGGTGACGAACGACCTTCTGACTGAGCTGGAGAAGGCTGCCGAACGGGGAGTGACCGTAAGGCTGCTCTTTGACCACATCGGAACGCTTCGGGTGAAGGGCTACCGTCGGCTGATCCGCCGGTTGAAGGCAGGCAAGATCCAGTGGAAGCGGATGCTTCCGCTGCTGCCCATCCATGGCCAATGGCGCCGTCCGGACCTCAGGAACCACCGCAAGATCATGGTGATCGATGGGATGGTTGCTTTCACCGGCTCGCAGAACCTCATCGAGCCGTCCTACAACAACCCCAAACACCACAAAGTGGGCCGCAAGTGGGTTGAGCTGATGTCCCGTCTTGAGGGTCCAATCGTGGCTACGCTCAACGTGGTGTTCGCTACGGACTGGCTTAGTGAAACGGACGAATCCCTCGAGGACCAGCTGCGTTTGCCAACCCAGCCGGCTCCCGGACACGTCACCGCCCAGGTAGTGCCGAGTGGCCCCGGTTTCGCCACTGAGAACAACCTGCGCCTGTTCAACACACTGATCTACTCTGCGCAGCACCGGATTTCCATTTGCAGCCCGTACTTTGTCCCGGACGACTCCCTGCTCTATGCAATCACCACGGCCGCACAGCGAGGTGTCGACGTGGAGCTCTTCGTCTCAGAAAAGGGCGATCAGTTCCTGGTCCACCATGCCCAGCGCTCCTACTACGAAGCTTTGTTGGAAGCCGGTGTGCGCATCTACCTGTACCGTGCGCCATACGTTCTCCACGCCAAGCACTTCACCATTGATGACGAGGTGGCCGTCCTCGGTTCCAGCAACATGGACATGCGCTCCTTCTCCCTGAACATGGAGGTCTCGGTGATGCTCCTTGGCGCCGAAACCGTGAACCTCATGCGGGCCGTGGAGTCCACGTACCGCGAGGTGTCCCGTGAGCTTATGTTGGAAGACTGGATGGATAGACCCCCGCTGGCCAAGTATGTGGACAACGTGGCCAGGTTGACCGCGACGCTGCAGTAGTCCTCAACAGCAGACCCAGGGTCAGTCCGGGAAGCCGGCCCCCAGCGCGGACAGCACCCCGAACGCCTTGGTCCTGATTTCCTCGTACTCGTCGTCGGCCACGGAGTCTGAGGTGATGGCCCCGCCCACACCGAGGGTAAGGATCCGCCCTCCGGTGCCGTCCGGGTTGACCACCAACGTACGGATCACCACGGCCAGATCAGTGGCCGCATTCAGCGAAAAGTAGCCAACAGCTCCCGAATAGATGCCGCGGGGTCCGGACTCGAGCTGGTCCAGGATGTCCATGCTGCTGATCTTTGGTGCACCGGTCATCGAGCCGGCGGGAAAGGCTGCTGCCAGCGCTTCCGCCCGGGGTGCGCCCGGCTTCAAATGGGCGTCAATGGTGCTGACCATTTGATGGACGGTTGCGTAACTCTCGATCGCGCACAAGCGGCTGACTGTGACGGAACCAGGGATGGCGAAATGGCTGAGGTCGTTGCGCAGCAGGTCCACGATCATGATGTTCTCGGCGCGGTCCTTCAGCGACGTCTCGAGGTCGTGCCGCAAAGCAGCATCCTCGGCAGCGTCCGGAGAACGCCGCCGGGTGCCCTTGATCGGCTCGGCGCGCATGCCGCCGTCGGACAGGATCCGCAGGAAACGCTCGGGCGAGGTGCTTGCCACCACCAGTTCGCCGAACCGGAGGTAACTGGCAAACGGTGCCGGGTTCCGGCGTCGGAGGTTCAAGTAGCTGCGCCAAGGGTCCAGGTCCCCGGCGGGGGCTTCGAGGGTGGTGGTCAGGCAGATTTCGTAGGAGTTTCCCTCGCTGATTTCGTGCTGGGAGTCAGCGATCTTGCGCTTGTAGTCGGTGGCGGAGTCGCGGCTCACGAATCGGGGAACATCCCCGGAAGAGCCGGCAAAAGGCTCGGCAGAAGAGGCGGCAACAACAGCAGCCCCGACGGCGGTGCGGGCCGCGCGCAACCACTCACCGGCGTCGGGCGCTTCCAACGCGAGCAGCCAGACGGCGTGTTCCCGGTGATCCAGGACCACGGCCCGGCCGGCGAAGAGCAAGGCGGCATCGGGGGTGTCGGAGGTGACGTCGTTGCCGCCGGTTTCGCGTTTGAGCTCGTAGCCGAGGTAGCCGAGCCAGCCGAGGGTGAACTGGCCGTCGTAGCCGCGTGGCGCGCGGACGGCGCGGCGGCCCCAGACGGAATCGAGCCAGCGGAAGAACGGCCCGGTGGTGTTGACGGAGGCCGAACCTGCGGTCACCCGGGTAGTCCCGGACTCGTGACGTACCGACTGGCCGAAGGTGCCGCCGTCGTCAGCCAGGATGCTGAAGCGGCTGCGGGCCGCGGCTTGGGCCCTGCCGGCCACCGAGGCGGCGTTGGAGGAATCGAGCCACACGGCGTTTGCGGAGCGGCCGTAAAGGGACTCGAACAACAACGCTGCGTCCGGGGTGGCGTCCAGGCGTTCGGAGCGCAGTTGAAGGCCGCGGCGTCCACTAAGTTCCGGCGACAGGATCGAGGCAACTGAAGGCAGGTACATGAGGGCCTGCAGGACATCTTCCGGTGCACTGCCGTCCGCGGGGTTCTGGACCCGGACGTCGGCAGCGCTGATCACGGCATCGGAGGCAAGCCACTGCTCCTCCTGGGCAGCCCAGCTGTCCCAGTACGGTTCGTAGGTACTTCCGTCCCGTGCCAAGGCTCGACGGCGGCGATCCTCACCTGGGCATTCCACCCAGACCACGGCGTCCAGCAGGGGTCGGGCAGCCTCTGCCGCAGCACCCACGCCTTCAACAATGATGATTTCGGCGGGCAGCGTGACGTTCAGTCCGCCGTCGTAGTGGCGTTCCCAGTCCCAGCTGGTCCATTCGGCGGCCTGGCCGGAGCTGAGCGGTGTCAGGACTGTGCCGACGTAGCGCTCAATGCCGGGCATGAGGCCGTTCCAGCCGGGATAAATGTCCTCAAGGTGGAACAGCGAGACTTTGTGGTGCTGCCGCAAACGGGCCGCCAGTTCCACGGCCAGTGTGGTTTTTCCTGCGCCGGACCTGCCGTCAACAGCGATGATCACGGGTGCAGGGGTCATGTCATAGAGGTTACCTGCTGGTGGTCGTGGCCCGCGGCGGCTTCGGCGGAGGCGATGGCTGCTTTGACGTACTGCACGATTCCGGGGATGGCGTCTTTGATGAGCGTCCAGGTGTTGTCGAAGTCCGTGTGGCCGCCGTACCAGGGGTCCTCGATGCCGAGATCCAGGGAGCTGCGGCCTTCCATGTGGGGATCGAAGCTGCGGAGCATCCGTACTTTTTCGAGCGAGGCCCGGTCAGGGGCGCCCTCCTGGAGCCAACCGAAGTGGTCAACGTCAAGGGCGAGGATCAGGTCCCGTTCGGCGTACCATTCGTGCAGCCACTTGCGGGCAATGTGGTCTTCCGAAGCGATGTGCTGTGCTGTCAGGACGCGGGCGGCGCGGGGGTCGATCGGGTGCCCCACCTCGTACCCGGTGGTGCCGGCGGAGTCCACCCGCACCAGTTGGCCGAGCCCTTCCGCGGCGAAGGCTTCGGTGAGCATGAGTGCTGCCATGGGTGAGCGGCAGATGTTTCCCGTGCAGACCGTGATGATGCGGTATGGGCTCGTCGTTGAGTACATTCAGCAAGCATGATTGATGGCACCCCTTCTTGGCTAGGGGCCACTTCACAACTGAGTCACTTTTCGTGTCAAAGCTGTCACAGAGCAGCTGGCTACCCCTGCGTGGTGAGCACAGGATCAGTGGTCGAGGCTTCGGCGGCCAGCGCTGCGGCCGCAAGGTAGACGGTGCGTACGACGGCGGCGCGTCGCCTTTGCACTCGGCCGGGGTCGTTGCCGGCCATCAGCCCATCGAGTGCCGGGAGAACGGGTGCGGCATCGCAGAGACTGACGATGGTGATGAGCAGGTCTCCGGCGTCTTCCCTTGAAATGCCGGGGAGGGCGGCGATGGTGCTGTTAACCTTGGAGGCGCAGTTGGCCATCCTCATGGGCAGCCCAACAACTTCCACGCCCCGTTCCAGTCCTTCCCAGAAAAGGAGGCGGGGTGCGGTGGCGTCTTTTTGGTGGTGGTCGAAGAGCCGGCCGGCGTAGTCTGCCATGGCCTCGGGTCCGTTGCCCTCGATGGGCACTTCATCCATCAGCGAGCTCAGGGCGGTGACGATCACGGCATCAAAGAGGGCGTTCTTGTTGCCGAAGTATTGGTAGATCCGTTCCTTGTTGACGCCGGCTTCTGCAGCGATGCGGTCGATGCGGGCGCCAGCGAGTCCTCGCGCGCAAAACTCGGAGGTCGCTGCCTCAAGAAGCAGTCCCTTAGTTCGCTCTGTGTCCCACGCCATAGGGTCATATTACCATTTTCCAACTAAGTAGTTGTAATTGATTCGCGGCGGGGTTATGGTGATCTCAAGCCAAAAGCAACCGTTTAGTTGGAGAATGCCATGACAGCACAAACAACCTCCGAAATCGCCGTCGAGCCAGCAGCGCCTGCCCGTCCGCAGGGCCCTTCCGTCCACATGCGGGCACTCATCACATGGCTGGCGATCTTCCCGCTCGTCTCCATCGGCATGCTGCTCCTGGGCCCCATCATGGAGCCGCTCCACCCGGTCCTCCGCGCGCTCATCCTGACAGCCTTTGTTGTTCCCACCGCCGTCTACCTGGTGGTTCCCCGCCTCATGGCCGGCCACGGCGCACTGTCCCGCAAGGCCGTGGAACGCGCAGCACAACGGGCAGCCCGCACCTCCGCTTAACCCAAGAAGGGCGCAATTGAGCGCGTTTTGAAGGCTCAAAACGCGCTCAATTGCGACCCAGTTGGGTGCCGGACTGGGACTAAGCGTCCCTCAGCTGTTCGACGTCCGCGATGCCCGGGTACGCGGCCTGCGTCCCCTTCTTGGTTGCAGCCAACGCAGCGGCAACCGAAGCGAAGGAAGCGGCCCCTGCCAAGGAATCCCCGGCAGCCAAACGGGCAGCGACAGCACCAGTGAAGGCATCACCGGCGCCAGTGGTGTCAACAGCTGATACCTGCGTCGGAGCGATGCGCGTGATCTGATCTTCAGCGCCGTGTGCCAACGAATCCAGGACCACGGAGCCCTGGGCGCCGAGTGTCACCAGCACCCGCTGCAAACCTCGGTCCGCGAACTGGCTCCGAACCGGCTCCCAGGCCTCCGCGCCAGCCCCGGCGTCAGGAATGTCCGCTTCGGCACCAAGGAACAGCGAAGCCTCGTGGGCGTTCACCAGCAGCACGTCGCTCAAGTGCGCCAGCTGCTCCGGCACCTCCGCGTAAGGCGAGAGGTTGAGCAGGACAGTGGCGCCGGCGTCGTGCCCTGCTTGGGCGGCCGCAATCACGGTCTCCATCCCCACCTCAAGGCAGAGGCACACCACGGCCGCTTCCTTGAAAGCGTCCGGCGCGACGTCCGCGGGCTTGAGTGTGCCGTTGGCGCCGGCAGAAACGATGATGCTGTTCTCGCCGCTGGAGTCCACGGAAATGACGGCGACGCCAGTAGCGACCTCCCTGCGCAGGACGCGTGAAACGTCCACTCCGGCGTTGGCCGTCGAATCCAGGAGCATGGTGCCGTTGGAGTCCTCTCCCACGGCGCCGATCAGGCTGACCCGGCCGCCGAGTTTGCTGGCAGCCACCGCCTGGTTTGCGCTCTTGCCTCCGGGATTCACCGCGAAACCGTTGCCGTGGACCGTCTCGCCGGGTTGGGGGAGGCGGTCGCAGTAGATGGTGAGGTCGGCGTTGAGGGAACCGACGACGACGATTCCCGCCTTCGGTGCGCTGGTCATGCGGTCACCGCCTGGTCCTCGGTCACTTCTGCGTCCACCGGCTTGGGGATCAACAGCGAGGCCGCGAAGGCAGCGAAGGTGATGACAAGTCCCACCACCACGACCGTCAGGTAGGACGCCTTGGCATCATTGAGCGAGGCTGTGGCCACGAGAACGGCGGGAAGGACCAGGAAGCTCAGCCCGGCGCCGAGGTTGAAGGCGCCGGCGTTCATGCCCGGAAGGAAACCGGGGTTGCCTTGCGGCGAGAGCACCACGCCCAGTCCGTTCAGCATGATGTTGACCGTACCGGCGTACATGATGCCCAGCAAGGCCGTTCCCACGATCATCATGGGCAGGTTGTTGAGGCCGAAGAAAGCGATGATCGCCAAGGCCACCAAGCTTCCGACCAAACCGATGCGCAGGACCTTGGTGTAGCCGAGGACGGGTGCGAGGCGGCCGCTGATCGGACCGAAGAGCCAACCAAGAAGGGCGTACGGGGTCAGGATGATCAGCGACATCTCGGTAGGACCAACGCCGAATCCGGGATCCGCAGCCTGCACATAGGCGGGCACGATCCCGTTGATGACCGCGAAGATACCGGTCATGGTCAGCGTTGTGGTCAGCAGCGGAGCCCACGTGGAGCGCTGGCGAAGGTGAACGGTTTCCACCATGGGTTGCTTGGCGCGCTTCTCCACGGCCCAGAACGCAGAGAACGCGACGACGGCAATCACCGTGAGCACGAGCGCCAGGGTCAGCGTGCCGGCGTCGAAGGCCGTGGCCAGCTTGGCGCCTTCGTTCAGTGCGGTCAGCAGGGCACCGACGGCGATGACAATGCAGAACACGCCCAGCCAGTCCATGGTGGTGCCGGCAGCGGGCTTGCTCTCGCCGGCGAGGACGGCGATCAGGACGGTGGCGATCAGGGCCAGGGCAACCATGAGCCAGAAAATGCTGCGGAAGCCGAAGTTCTCAGCGAAGTAACCGCCAACGAAAGAGTCCACGCCGGCCACGCCACCGTTGACTGCCGTAATGAGCCCCATGAGGGTGCCGTACTTGCGCGGGTTGGTGACCGCGGAACGGAGCATGATCAGGCAGAGGGGAACCGTGGGACCACTGACACCTTGGATGATGCGGCCCACGAATAGCCACGTCACGTCCGGAGCCATTGCCGCGATGACCGAGCCCACGGCCATGAGGATCATCATGCCCACAAGGATTTTCTTGCGGCCCACGATGTCACTCAGGCGGGGAAGGAAGAGCGAGAACAGGGCGGCCGCAGTGAAGAACCAGGTCTGGGACAGCCCGATGGTGGCTTGGTCGGTGTTGAGTTCGTTGCCCATGGTGACCAGGGCCGGGCTGAGCATGGAGGCGTTGAGCTGGAAGGCCACACAGGCTGCCAGCAACGCCACCATGAGGGCGGTGACGTTGCCGCGGGAGGTCTTGGAAGCGGTTGCGGGGGAGGACATTACTTTGCCTCTCCTGCCAGGATGGCCTCTGCTGTGGCGCTGACTTCGACGTCGGAGGGGCGGCCCGCCGCGGTGGCGGCAGCACCGGCGTCGTGCGTTGGTTCGCCGATACGTTCGATGGCATCGGTGACCAGGTCCCAGAACTTCTTGTGGTCCAGGTCCACAGCCACCGACGTGTGGCAGTCCTCGGGGGCCGGGGCGCGGAAGTCGGCAACAGTCATGCCCAGGGTGAGCTTGCCCTGCAGTTCAATGTCCACGGGGACCTTGCGGGTGGTCATGACGGTGGGGTCGATCACGTAAGCAACGGCGCAGGGGTCGTGGACGGGCGGGAAGTCGAATCCCTGGGCGTCCTTGTAGGTCTTTTGGAAGAAGTCCATGAGTTCCATGACGAACTTGGCCGGCTTGGTGCCGATCTTTGCGATGCGATCCACTACCTCGTCCGTTGCCAGCGCCTGGTGCGTGAGGTCCAGGCCAACCATCAACACTGGCCACTTTTCGTTGAAGACGATGTGCGCGGCTTCGGGGTCGATGATGATGTTGAACTCCGCCACGGCACTCCAGTTGCCCACGTGGCAGCCGCCGCCCATGAGCACGACTTCCTTCACGCGCTCCACGATGCGTGGCTCCTTGCGGGCTGCCATCGCAATGTTGGTCAGGCCCGCGGTGGGGACCAAGGTGACCGTGCCCGGCTCATGTGCCATGACAGTTTCGATGATGAGGTCGACGGCGTGGCGCGGGTCCAGCTCGATGGTGGACTCGGGCTGCTCCGGGCCGTCCATGCCGGAATCACCATGGATGCTGGGAGCGGTTTCGATGGTGCGTACCAGGGGGCGGTCGCAGCCGGCAGCGAAGGGGACGCCGGTGATGCCGGCAATGGTGGCCACCGAGAGGGCGTTCCGGGTGACCTTTTCCAGGGTCTGGTTTCCCACGACCGTTGTCACGGCCAGAAGTTCGATGTCCGGGTTGCCGTGCGCCAGGAGCAATGCCACGGCGTCGTCATGGCCAGGGTCACAGTCAAGAATGATTTTCTTGCGTGCCGGTGTCATGGTGTTGGGGTCCACGTTTCTCTCCACGTCATTGGGGCCTGCCTGGTACTTGCCCCGGGCAGGGCGCTAAGCATTCAGGGGAATTCTGGCACTCGTTTGTGGGCTACGTCAAACGCTTAACGTGTTTGTGGGGCGTGTCATTTCCCTCCGACGTCAAGCGCTTGATGCCTTCGCGCAGGTCAGGGCGGATTTGGAACGCTACGATCGATGCATGGAATCCCTGGACCGGCGCCACGGCCGCGCACCCCGCTCACCCCGGGTGACGGCTGCGATGGTGGCTGCCCGGGCAGGCGTTTCGACGGCGACCGTCTCACTGGTGGCGAACGGCAAAACCCAAGGACGGGTGTCAGAGGACAACATCTCACGGGTCCGCTCCGCGATCGCCGAACTCGGTTACGTGGTGGACAGCATCGGCAGCTCCCTGGCCCGCGGCGTCAGTTCCATCGTCATCCTGGTAACCCCGGACGTTTCCAACCCGTTCTTTGCCAACGTGATCGCCGGGGTGCGTGAGTCCTTGGGAACCCAGTATCAGCTGCTGCTCTCCGTGACCGACGCCGGCGAATCGCCGCAGGCTTCCGACGTACGCAAACTATTGGCACTCCGTCCCGCCGGCTTGCTGGTAGGCGCCCCCAGCGCAGAGTTTTTGGAGGATCTGTCAGCGGCGGCTCCGTTGGTGCTGCTCGACGCACCGGGCCTTGAGTCCTACGCGCCGTCCGTGAACCTTGACGTTGCCCAAGGTGCCCGCGAGCTGGCCCGTCATCTGGCCGCATCCGGCCATACCCGCGCCGCCTACGTGGATGGCGTGACAGGAACAACAACCTTCCAGCTGCGCCGCGAAGCCTTCCTGGCCGAGGCTGCCGCCTGCGGGCTCTCGGTGGCTGAAGGCCATGTTGTCAGCACCCCGATCGACGTCGGTGCTGCCGCTGCCGCGTTCGCCGACGCCTGGCCGGAGTGGCAGCGCGAGGGGGTGACCGCCGTCGTCTGCGGTACCGACACGCATGCTTATGGTGTGCTGCAGGAAGCCCGCGTGGAGGGTGTCCGGATCCCTGCAGAACTGGCCGTGGCAGGCTTCGACGACCTGCCCTACTCGGCCACCAGCAACCCAAGCCTTACCAGCGTCCATCTTCCGGCAACGCCCCTGGGGCGCAAGGCGGGGGAGCAGCTTCGGGGGCTCATGGAAGGCCTGCCGTTGGCGGAGCCCCATGTGACGCTGGAGAGCTCGCTGGTGGTCCGGGGATCTACGTCGTAGCCCTGCCCGGAAGCCCGCGGGACAGCGGGCGAAGCTGGTCCTCCGGGATGGGATTGGGTACGGTGAAGTAGACCTGCGGAGCGGTCATATCTCCCCAGTCCTCCCTTTTCACCCGCACCAAGGTGGGCGTGACTTCGGCGATCCGCACGCGCAGCCACCCGCCGTCGTCGAGCAGTAATTCGTGCGGGTCGGCGAGGTATCCCAGACCTAGCTCGTCAAGGGTTTCCTCAGCCACGAACCAGTCCACTGCTTCCGTGCGCGCCCGTCCCAGCAGGTCGATGGCCACAAAACCGTCGTCCACGGGCTTCATCCAACCCACGTGCTCACGGTCGTCCGAGCGTCGGTGTTCGATCCAGTCCGGTTCCATGTCCTCGACCGTAGCACCGGGTGTGGGTGGTTCGCTGGGCTGGTTCGCTTGGTTGGTTCGCTGGCCGACTCGGCTAGTGGATGACGGCGAGCAGGATGCCCACAAGGACGAACAAGCAGCCGAAGACCCTGTTGAGGACCTTCTGGCCGTGCTCATCATGGGTGAATCTCTGGAAGGACCGGGCCGCGAACGCGAAGAAGAACCACATCACCATGATGTCGATAATGATGACCGTAGTAGTCAGCACCGCGTATTGCTGAAGCAGCGGCTGATCCGGACGGATGAACTGAGGCATGAACGCCAGGAAGAACACGATTGCTTTGGGGTTCAGGAGGTTTACCCAGATGCCGCGTTGGAACATGGAGAGGGCGGACTCGTTCTTCTTGTCCGCGACTTCTTCCTCGTCCAGATCCGGTTTGCGCAGGAACTGCCGGATCCCCAGGTAGACCAGATACGCGGCCCCGGCGTACCGGATGACGTTGAAGATCACCGGAGAACTCGAAACCAGCACTCCGACGCCCAAGGCAACAATGACGATGTGGATGACCAGGGCCACCTGTTGGCCGAGGATGCCCCAGATGGAGCGTCGGAAGCCGGAATTGAGCGAGTTGCTCATGGTGAAGATGGCCCCAGCGCCGGGAGTGAAACTGATCAAGGTGCCGGCGCCAACCAGGGCCAGCCAAAGTGAAAACTGCACATCTCAGCTTAGGCCCGGGGAACGGGTGCTCTTGACGCGTTGCTTCCTGACCTTCTTTGGCGGCTGACGAGGGTGAATGCACCCGGAATAGGTTGATTCGCCCGTCCGCCCGGGCCAAAGAAGGTCAGGACGCCACGGCGTAGGGCAAACTGGTGCCGTGAGCGGAATCCCTTGGGTACTCCACGTCGATCTCGACCAGTTCATAGCGGCTGTCGAGATCCTGCGCCGGCCTGAGCTGGCGGGCAAGCCCATCATTGTGGGCGGTAGGGGAGATCCCACGGAACGCGCTGTTGTGTCCACGGCCTCCTACGAAGCCAGGGCGTTCGGCGTCGGCTCCGGAATGCCGCTGCGGATTGCGGCCCGGAAGGTACCGGATGCCATCATCCTGCCGGTCGACCAGGAAGCGTATCTCGCGGCCTCGGACGTCGTGATGGCCACCCTGCGAGCACAGCCGGGCGCCACCGTTCAGGTGCTGGGTTGGGATGAGGCGTTCGTCGGCGTAGAGACCGAGGACCCGGAAGCTTACGCCAGGCAGATCCAGGCCGCCGTCCTCGAACAAACCCAGCTCAACTGCAGCGTGGGCATCGGCGACACCCTTGTCCGCGCCAAGAATGCCACCGATTTCGGCAAGCCCGCAGGAACATTCACCCTGACCAAGGAGAACTGGCTCGAGGTCATGGGAGCCAAGCCCACCAGGGAACTGTGGGGCGTCGGGCCAAAAGTTTCGCAGCGGCTTGCGAAGCACGGCATCACTACTGTGGCTGAACTCGCCGCCACGGAGCCGCAGGACCTCGTCACGGAGTTCGGGCCGAAAATGGGCCCCTGGTACGCGCAGTTGGGACGCGGGGAGGGCGCCAGCGAAGTGGACGACACACCGTGGGTCGCCCGGGCACATGGCCGCGAAACCACGTTCCAGCAGGACCTGACCGAGCCCACGCAAATCAGTGACGCCATTAAGGATTTGACCGCTCGCGTCCTGGAAGATGTGGCCGCGGAGGGGCGGCCGGTGATCGGGCTGACCCTGAAAGTCCGCTACGCGCCTTTCTTCACCAAGACTTACGCAAGGAAGATTCCCCAGACTTTCGACCGGGAAGAAGTCCTGGGGCAGGCCTTGGAGCTGACCGCGAAAATGGAGCCGGACCGCCCCATTCGCCTCCTCGGCTTGCGGGCCGAAATGTCCATGCCCGAGGAAGCCCGCAAGGGACATACGCCGACGCGCAGCGGCTGGTAACGCGGTCGAGCCCTAACGCTGCCGGGCCCGACGGCGGTCCGCAGCTGACCGAAGAAGCCCCCAAGGGACATACGCCGACGCGCAGCGGCTGGTAACGCGGTCGGGCCCTAACGCTGCCGGGCCCTAACGCCGCCGGGCCCTAACGCCGCCGAGCACTAACACTCGACGGCGGCCCTCCTACTACCAGCGCGGGTGGATCGCTTCGCGGAAATAGCGGTCGTAGATGTCCCGGACATTGTGGGCGAGGCCGGTACCAAGGTCCTGCATTCCGCCGGCCTCGGCATTTGCTGCTGCCTGCGATGCGGAGCGTGCACCGGGAATGACCGAGGTGACACCGTCCTGGGCAATCACCCAGGCGAGGGCCGCTTGGGCGGTGCTGACGCCGTCGGGCACCAATCCGCTGAACTCCTGTGCGGCCTTGACGCCGGTTGCGAAGTCGACGCCGGAGAACGTCTCGCCGACGTCGAAGGCAGAACCGTCGCGGTTGTAGTTCCGGTGGTCGTTCTCCGGGAATTCGGTGTCCCGTGTGTACTTCCCGGACAGCAGGCCGGAGGCCAGCGGGACCCGGGCGATGATGCCGACTCCGGCTTCCTTCGCTGCGGGCAGTACCTGGTCAAGAGGCTTGAGGCGGAAGGCGTTGAGGATGATCTGCACGGACGCGGTATTCCCGCGCTTGATGGCCTCAAGGGCCTCGTCCGTCCGCTCGACGCTGACCCCGTAATTGCGGATGACTCCTTCGCTGACGAGGGTGTCGAGTGCGTCGTAGACTGCGTCGCTGCTGTAAACGGACGTGGGCGGGCAGTGCAACTGAACAAGGTCCAGCGTGTCCTGCTGCAGGTTGCGCCGTGAGCGGTCAGTCCATTCCCGGAAGTTTTCCAGGGTGTAATTTTCCGGGACTTGATCCACGCGGCGGCCCATTTTGGTGGCTACTGTGATGTCCAGTTCCGGGTTGGCGCGCAGGAAACGGCCAATGAACTGCTCGCTGCGGCCGTCACCGTAGACGTCCGCGGTGTCGAAGAAAGTGACGCCGCCAGTCACGGAGGCTTCCAGGACTGCGAAGGCGTCCTCTTCGGTGACGGAACCCCAGTCGGCTCCGAGTTGCCAAGTGCCCAGTCCCACGGTGGAGACCGATCGGCCGGTTTTGCCAAGTATGCGCTGTTCCATGGTTCCGACTATATGGGGTCGCCTTCCGGGGCGCCCACCCCTGTTAGCCCGCTCATGGATTCAATTTCATATTTGTCAGCAACCAGCCGACAACTGCGCCGACGATCACAACAACCACTGGAAGCGATGAGAGGGCAGTTGTTCTCCGCCGAATCTCAGTCGAGAGAAGCGCACCTGCCTTGGGGCTCGAGATGCTGTCAAACTCTCCCTCATATACTTGTCGGATAAGTTTTTCGGCACTCTCCACAACTTGCCGGTTGATTTTCGCATAACTGCGAGGCTTTCCCGCAGCGAGGTGACGGGAAATTTTCCGAAGACTGCGATCGCCTTCAGGAATACCCAGTTGCCGAGCTGAATCCAGGAATACCCGGCCGGACGATGAGATACTTCTTCTTTCCTTGGCTGATGAGCGCGGTGAATGGACGCGGGCCTGTTCAGCCAGACGTAGTCCGGCCTCCAGGAGACGCCTCTTGGGAGACAGCCGCTGTGGGCCATGGAGGGTAAGAAATGAACAGATGGCGCCAAAACCTACAGCGAAAACTACGCAATAGATGAAACCTATCCAGTTTCGAATTGCTTCCAATTTCCAAAAGAGCATAAGGGCTGGGACGAAGAAGGTGAGAGTTCCGAAGCCCCAAGCGGCGAGCCCTGCTGCTGTTGAGGTATTTGTTTTCAGATCTAAAATGAGCTCGCGTTGATCCCGAACGATTTTTGGGAGGCAGCCTCTAACAGATTCGGCCCATCGCAATTTCAACTTCGGATAGAACCGCCATGGGTCGCTCGCGGATGGTGAACGAAGGAACACGTTCCGGACGAACACTACCGTGAAGCCAAGAAGGCCGGCCGTTGCAGCCAGAATGACAAGACCTGTGGCGATAGTCCAAAGGATTTGTGACTCGATGGGGGACATTGCTCGCTCCTTCAGTGTCGCTTCAAAATCTTCGTCAGCGGAGATCATCGCTCTTCGATTCAACGCAAACCTAAAACGAGGGGCCGACATTATGGAGCAGCAGTTGGGGCTGCGACCTTCTTTGGGGGCGTCGCGTCGCGAAAAGAAACCCATATCAGTTGATATCTGACATTTAGCGAGGTAAAGAAGGTCAGGAAGCCTCTCCGTCGTCCATCCGCGCCACTTTTCCCAGTAGGTAGCGCCGTTCCTGCAGGCTGGCCGTCTTCTTGGCGGCGGAAAGGTAGGCTGCGCGGGCCTCCGGATACGAGCCTGCGGTCTCCCAAAGATGCGCCCTGACCGCGTCCAATCGATGGCTCCGCCCCAGGGCTTCATCCAGACCGGCCAGCAACTCCAGCCCCGCGGCCGGGCCGTGGACCCTGGCCACCGCTACCGCGCGATTCAGCGTGACCACGGGACTGGGTGCTACGGCATCAAGAACTGTGTACAGGGCAAGAATCTGCGGCCAGTCGGTCTCCTCATCTGAGGCCGCTTCCGCGTGGACCGCTGCGATGGCGGCCTGTAGCTGATAGGGCCCGGCGGTCCCCTGGCCCAGGACGGAGGACAGCAGCGCGATGCCTTCCTGGATCTGGTCCCGATTCCAGTGACTGCGGTCCTGCTCCGCCAACGGCACCGGCATCCCATCCGCCAAAGCCCGCGCAGCCCGGCGGGAATCGGTCAGCAGCATCAACGCCAGCAGGCCCGTGGCCTCAAGCTCACCCGGCACCGCGGCCACCAGCAGACGTGTCACCCTGATGGCCTCGGTGGTGAGGTCCTGACGTTGCAGCGACGGACCCGAGCTCGCTGCGTAACCTTCGTTGAAAATCAGGTACAGGACGTGAAGTACGACGCCGAGCCTCGCCTTGCGCTCCGAAGGCGGCGGCAAGGTGAAGGTGGCGCCGGCTTTCTGGATCCCTTGTTTCGCGCGGCTGATGCGTTGCCCCATGGTCGCTTCGGGGACGAGGAAAGCCGAGGCGATTTCCGCCGTCGTGAGTCCTCCAACTGCCCGGAGCGTTAGGGCGAGCTGCGACGGAGCGGACAGGGCCGGATGGCAGCAGAGGAACATCAAGGTGAGAGTGTCGTCGGCTTCCGAAACCGTACCCGGCTGGATGTCGGCGTCCATGGCAGCAACGCGTTCTTCGCGGGCCCGGCGGGCGTTTTCGCTTCGATAAAAGTCCACCAGCCTGCGGGTTGCGACTGTTATCAACCACGCCCGCGGGTTGTCCGGCAATGCGGATGGCCACTGCATTGCGGCCTCCAGCAGCGCCTCCTGGACGGCGTCTTCGCAGGCATCGAACTGTCCGTGTTTGCGTGCCAGCACGGCAAGGACCTGCGGCGCCAGGCTGCGCAGCAGGTCCTCGATCCGTGCATTCGGCGAGTGGTCCAGCTAGACCTCCGGCGGAGCTTCCTGGACTGCGCGCAACTCAACCACCTGCGCGTACTTGACGATGCTTGAGCAAATTTCGACGGCGCGTTCCTCGCTGGCCACGTCAACCACCCAATAACCCACCAAGGACTCTTTGGATTCGGCGAACGGGCCGTCGGTGGTGATGACGCCGTCGGGGGTCTGCTTGACCAGCTTCGCGGTGCTGCCGTCGGCCAGGCCCGCGTTGAACACCATCTCGCCGGACTCGGTCAGGTCCTTGTCGATCTGGATCATGAACCCGATCATCTCCTGGATCCACGCGGGGTCAGCTGTCTCCATCATGCCCTCGGCCGATCCGAACATCATGATCATGTATTTCATCTCAAACTCCTTGTGAGGGGCGGCCTTTGGTGGCGCCTTCACCCGTGGGTCGGAACTGCGGTGGGCTTTTCTACATGGTTGGGGAAATTCTTTCTTGCACCGCTCAGGCCCGGGCGATCACCTCACCGTTGGGGATCAGGAAGTATCCGTCATCGGTGGCTCCCCAACGGTGCCATCCCGCGGCAATCCGGGCGAGGTCGGCCTCGTTGGCGTAACCGTACTCCAGGGCTTGCTCGGCGAAGGCGGAGTGCAGGACCCGTTCGCTCCACACGCGTGATTGCCAGGCACGTTGCTGGGCGGTGGCATAGAGCCAGTTGCTGCTGGTGGGAGCTACCTGGGTGAAGCCGGCCTGCTGGGCCCACGACACCAAGCGCCGTCCGGCGTCCGGTTCAGCTCCGTTGCGGCGGGCGATCTTTTGGTACAGCTCCATCCAGTCGTCCAGTTCAGGGACTTCGGGGTACCAGCTCATGCCATGGAAGTCTGCGTCGCGCACGGCAACAATGGCGCCGGGCTTGGCGACGCGCCGCATTTCGCGCAGCGCCGCGACCGGGTCGGTGAGGTGCTGGAGCACTTGATGGGCATGGACGAGATCGAACGACTCGTCTTCGAAGTCGAGATCATAGATATTGCCGGTCTGAAAGGTCACGTTGTCCACGCCGCGTTCGATGGCCAGCCCGGTTGCCTGCGCAACGATATCCGGCGAGCGGTCCAAGCCGATTACTTGCCCGGGCGTCACCAGCCCCGCAAAGTCGCACGTGATGCTCCCGGGTCCGCACCCGACGTCGAGCACTGACGTTCCGGTGGTGAGGTGCGGGATGACAAACGCTGCCGAATTCTCGGCCGTCCGCGAGGCGTGGGCCCGGACAACCGACTCGTGGTGCCCGTGGGTGTAGACATCTTCAGGCTGCTGCGCGTTCATAGGGAAACGCTACAACTTGGAAGGTGGAATTAGGTGGAATGCGCTGCGCCGGGTTGGGTCGCTTCCTCGCGTGCGGCGAGGGTGGCTTCCACCATGTCCGTCATGAACCGGGTGACGAGCTCCAGTTCCTCGGAACTGTAGGCGGCCATGGCCTTGCCCATGCGGATGGCAAGCGGCATGAACATGGCGCTTCCGTCCTTATAGGCCTTGGGTGTCATCTGGAGCTGGACCTGCCGGCGGTCCGTGCCAAGGCGTTCGCGCACCACGTGGCCACTGGCGTGCAAGCGATCCACCAGCGCAGTGGTGGCGGGGGAGCTGAGACGCAGCTCGTTACGGAGGACCCCGGGCGTGACCACCTTGCCGGCGGCCGTGTGGCGCATGATGACGGCGAGCGCGTTCAGGTCCGTGCGGTGCATGTCATTGCGCCCGCCGGCTGCGTCCACGTAGTGGTTGGCTTCCAGTGTGAAGTTCTGGAGGAGCCTCACCAGTTCCTGGGGTGCGGCGTTCTGGGGACGCCCCTGTCCGGCTTCGCCTGGTTCGGGCCGCTGTGCTTCGGGGCGCTCTGGATCGGGGCGCGTGGCTGCTGTATCCGACATGTCCGCCCTCCTGCCAGCGTTTGCCTGGTGATTAGTGCCTTCCGGATATTACTCCCAGCAGCCGGGGATTCCGGCATTCGCTTCTACTAACCCTTGGAATAGTTCCATCATAGAGATAATCTATGATGGAATAAAGACCCTTACGCATCCCCACAGAAGAAGGACCCATGAACACGCGGAAAGTACCCTTCTGGCTTCGATGGCTGATACCCGTGGTGCTGGTCATCACCTGGCTTGGTATCGCAGGAATCGGTGGCCCTACGTTCGGCCGATTGGAGGAAGTCTCCTCCAATGACCAGGCCTCGTTCCTCCCCGCAGGTGCCGAAGCCACCGAGGCCGGCGACTGGCAAGCCAAATTCCGGGACTCTGAAGAGATCCCTGCAGTGGTCATCGTTGAGAACGATGCCGCCTTCACTCCGGCCCAGCTGGGCGAAGCAGCCCAGCTGAAAGCCGACATCGAGGCACTCAAGCTGGGGAGCGCCGTCGTCGGGCCCATCCCCTCCGAAGACGGCAAAGCTGTCCAGTTCATAGTTCCGATGGCGTCCTCGGATGAGCTGCGAGATAAGGTCCAGGAGCTGCGCGACATCGTCCAGCCCGGAGCACCCGACGGCATGAAGGCCTTCGTGACCGGGCCAGCCGGCCTGACCGCCGATCTGGTCAACGCTTTCGGCGGGATCGACGGCATCCTGCTGCTGGTAGCGCTGGGCGCTGTGTTCGTGATCCTGCTGCTGGTTTACCGTTCCGTGGTGCTGCCTCTTGCTGTGCTGTTCACTTCGGTCTTTGCCTTGTGCGCCGCCATTCTGCTGGTGTTCGGCATGGCCAAGGCGGGCTGGATCCAGCTCAACGGCCAAAGCCAGGGCATCCTTTCCATCCTGGTCATTGGTGCAGCGACCGACTACGCGCTGCTCTTCGTGGCGCGTTTCCGTGAGGCACTGACCCACACCACCAACCGCACCCAGGCCGTCATCACCGCATGGAAGGCCTCGTTCGAACCGATCCTCGCCTCCGGCGCAACGGTGATCATCGCGCTCCTCTGCCTGCTCTTCTCGGACCTGAACTCCAACAAGGCGCTGGGCCCCGTGGCGGCTGCAGGCATTCTCTGCTCCCTGTTCGCAGCACTCACGCTCCTGCCGGCGCTGATGGCCTTGCTCGGCCGCGCAGCCTTCTGGCCCTTCCGCCCCAAGTTGCTGCCCGACGACGAACGCGAACCGGAGATTGTCACCGGACTTGAGGGACAGAAGGGTCTGTGGCGCGCCACGGGTCGCCTGGTCTCCAAGCGGCCGCGCGTTGTCTGGGTGGCGTCAGTGCTGCTGCTCCTTGCGGCCTCGACCGGCCTGATGCAACTGAAGGCCAATGGTGTTCCGCAGACGGACGTCATCCTTTCGGCATCCGACGCCGTGGACGGCCAGGAAGCCCTGGCGCGCCACTTCGACGCCGGCAGCGGCAGCCCCGCCGTCGTCATCGCCCCGGAAGGTTCCGCGCAGCAGGTCCTGGACAAGGTCAAAGCCGCCGACGGCGTGGGCGATGCCTATCTGCTGGCTGATGGAAACGTGCCCATCACCGGCGCCCCGGGCGCTCCAGCCGATCCGGCCGTCCGCGATGGCAGGGTCCTGATCAACGCCACCCTGAACTCCGCCGCTGACTCCATAGAGGCCGAAGAAGCGGTGAAGTCGCTGCGGGTTGCGGTCAAGGAGGTCGACGCCGATGCCCTGGTGGGTGGCGTTACCGCCACTGCGTTGGACACCAATATCACCGCGCAACGCGACTTGGTGGTGATCATCCCGATCGTGCTGATCGTGATCCTGTTCATCCTGATGCTCCTGCTGCGTTCGGTGGTGGCTCCGGTGCTGTTGGTACTCTCCGTGGTGCTTTCCTACGGTGCCGCCATGGGTGTCTCGGCGTGGGTGTTCAACGGAATCTTCGGATTCTCAGGTGCCGACGCCACGGTGCCACTGTTCGGCTTCGTGTTCCTGGTGGCCCTGGGCGTTGACTACAACATCTTCCTGATGAGTCGTGTCCGCGAAGAGTCTTTGAAGCACGGGACCCGACCGGGGATCCTGCGGGGCTTGGCCGTCACTGGTGGTGTCATCACCTCTGCCGGTGTGGTCCTCGCCGCCACGTTCGCGGCCCTCGGGGTTATCCCCATCATGTTCCTGGTGCAGCTGGCTTTCATCGTGGCATTCGGTGTGCTGCTGGATACCGTCCTGGTCCGCTCCCTGTTGGTTCCCGCGCTCGCCTATGACATCGGCAGCAAGATCTGGTGGCCGGGCAAGCTCGGGCGCGAGTCCTCGCCTGCGACCCCTGTTGGGCGTCACAAAGAGGAGGAGGCCCCGGTGGGCCGATAACCGTCAGTCAATAACTGGCGAGCGGCGCTCCAGCAGCAGGGTGTCGCGCCATTGTCCGGCGGCGGGTCCGGTGCTCAGGCGAGCAATACGTTCCCGTCGCCCGACAATGGCGAATCCATTGGCCTGATGCAGCCGCAGGCTGGCCTCGTTTTCAGGGAAGATGCTGGACTGGATGGTCCAGATTCCCTTCGCCTCCGTGGAGTCAGCCAAGGCCGTCAGGAGAAGTGCGCCGACCCCTTGGCTGCGGGCGGCGCCGGCGACGTAGATGGAATGCTCCACGACACCGGCGTAGGCCGGACGCTTGGAGACCGGCGAAACCGCGGTCCAACCCAGAACGTTCCCCTCGCCGTTGACGGCCACAAATCGGTGGTCGGGCAACCTGGAGTTATTGAAGGCGTCCCATTCTGGCGCGGACGATTCGAACGTGGCGAAGCCGGTGTCGATGCCTTCCTGGAAGATCTCCCTGACGGCGGGCCAGTCTCCGGGCTCCATGGCCCTCAGCATTACCGTCACAGCCCCGTCACCATGCCGGCAACAGCGTCCAAGGCGCCAGGGACGAGCGAGTAGTAGGCCCACGTGCCGCGCTTTTCCCGGTGCAGCAAGCCTGCGTCCACCAGGATTTTCAGGTGGTGCGACACCGTTGGCTGGCCGAGGCCCAGGGGCTCGGTGAGATCGCACACGCAGGATTCCCCCGATGCCTCAGCTTTGACCATGGACAGAAGCCGCAGCCGGTTGGGGTCAGCGAGGGCTTTGAAGACCGAGGCCTTCTGCTTCGCATCCTCGGCATCGAGGGCGGGCTGGCTCGTTGATTCGCGGCAGTCTTGCGTCGAGGCGGATTCGAGCGTGGGGAGGACGGTCATGTACCTATTATGCGCTTGCATTGACGGTCATCAATGTTCTCAGCGGCGACCGGTGGGGACCACTTTCGACTTCGGCCTGTCCTGTGAGCGGCGTACTTTTTTGCGTTGTCGCCGCCGCTTAATGTCAGCACTGAATGGTGGCCTGGGCGTGCCACGGAGCGGGCCGCTCCAGTAGTGCCCACCCAAAAGGACTCCGGCCAGGGCGCCATACGCCCACGCGAACGGAAGAGCCGGCTGGCTGGTGTTCCCGCCCAGGAATGCCAGTAAAAAGAACTCCACGGGGACCACCAGGAGGAGCATGTTCCGGGTCAGTGGTGACGGCGGAAAACGGAACAATGCCCAGCCGCAGAGCAAGGCACCGGCCAAAACGGCGGCGACTGCCGCCGTCGGACTCTGGAAGGCGAGGTGGGCGAGGCCGCCGCCAATGAGGACAGCGACGCAGCCTGCAACGGTCGGCAGGAGTCGGCGGCTACCCACGGCCTCTACCTCCTTGGCGTTGCTCTTGGCCTCCTGCGGATCAGCGGTCCGCGGACGCTTGCCCGACCACGGGCGTCCACTGCCTAGTGCCCCTGCGATGAACCCAAGGCCCCAGGACGCTGCTGCAGGAATCCCCAGGCTGTCCTCGACTGAGAGCCACGAGTAGAAAGTCAGCGGAAGCGCCAACAGCATCACCATGGAAGCTCGGGACGTCTGCGGAACCTGCCGGAACAGCAGCGTGGTGTACACCGCCCCCAGGACAAAGATCGGGGATGCTCCGAGCAGGACGCTGCGGGCCATCCATGCGAAAGCCACGATAACAACCACGATCATCCCAACAGGGAGGACCCATGCCGGCCATTGGCTTGAAGTCTTCTTCATGTCAGCATTCCCCACGGGACCAAGGGTAGATCACGCCCGGGTGTTCACTGTGTGCGGCACGACGACGTCGTCCGCCGTGCGCGCATCCCTGGGAAACAGGGCCACCAGAAGGCCGAGCCCAACGGCGGCGCCGATAAGTTGCGCGAGGACAAAGCCCGGGACGGAGACGGGTGCGATGCCGGCGAAGGTGTCGCTGAAGATGCGGCCCACAGTCACCGCGGGGTTCGCGAAGGACGTGGAGGACGTGAACCAGTATGCCGCTCCGATGTAGGCGCCGACAGCGGGGGCTGCCAGGGAGCTGCGCTTGGTGGCAGCAAGGGAGAAGATCAGCAGAACAAGTCCGGATGTAGCCACGACCTCGGCCAGCAAGTGGCCAGGAGTTGCACGTTCTTTGCCGGAAATCGACGTGCCGACTTCAAACATGGTGTTGGCCAGAACGCTGCCGCCGATCGCCCCCACGGTCTGCGAGGCAATGTACGTGCACAGTTCCTTCACTGACAGCCCACTGCCGGTTCGCCTGCCCAGAATCCAGTCCACCAGTGAAACTGCCGGATTGAAATGCGCGCCGCTGATGGGTCCATAGATCAGTATGAGGACCGTCAGTCCGAGCACCGTGGCTGTGCTGTTTTGCAGCAGTTGCAGGCCGACATCGTCGGGGGAGAGCTGCTGGGCCGCAATACCGGAGCCCACAACGATCGCAACGAGGAGGCAGGTCCCCAGCGCTTCGGCGAGCGCGCGGCGCCACAATGCCGGCGGATGAGTAGTCATGGGAAACAGCTTGACTCAAGAAGTTGGTTCAGTCAAAATTGAATCAATGACTATTGAACGAAACTCAAGCCTTCTGGAGCGGGCGGCCAAGTACGCGGCCTTGGCTGATCCTGCGCGGCTCCGCATCGTGGACCTGCTGACATTGGGGGATCTGTCGCCGACGGAATTGCAGGTGGAACTGGACATGCCCGCCAACCTGCTGTCCCATCACCTGCGGTCCATGGAGGCCGCCGGGTTGGCTGTTCGGCATCGTTCGGAAGCCGACAAGCGGCGCAGCTATGTGCGCCTGGCTCCCGGGGCGCTGGATGGCCTCACTCCCGGCCGCGAGCACGGGGCTAGCAGGGTTTTGTTTGTCTGTAGCCGGAACAGTGCCCGCTCGCAGTTGGCGACGGCTTTGTGGCGAACCGCCAGCGACATCCCTTCGTTGTCGGCGGGAACTCATCCGGCGGACCATGTGGCGCCGAGGGCTGTTGATGTCGCCCGCCGGCATGGTTTGGACCTTGCCGGAGCCAAGCCATGCCTGATAGACCGAGTGATGCGGGACGAAGATCTGGTAGTCACGGTCTGCGATAACGCCCATGAGGAGTTGCGGGGGTTGCGCGGCATTCACTGGTCCATCCCCGATCCGGTTCGACTCGACAATGAGGAGGCGTTTGAAGAGGCTTTCGCAGACATTTCGCGCCGGGTTCACGATCTCGCGCCCCGCTTGCGTGTGGCCTAGCCATGCAGGAGCCATATATTGACAATCATCGATGTATTAGCCAATACTCGATTCATCGATGAACATCAATACGTTTCATCGCGGCATTGGCACGATGCCCACCAAACCGGCCCAACCGATGTCAGGAGAAACCTGTGAGCACCGAAACCGCCAAGAAGCCCTCCGTTTTGTTTGTCTGCGTTCATAACGCAGGGCGTTCCCAGATGGCTGCTGCGTTTCTCACAAGCCTGGCAAAAGGTGCCATCGAGGTCCGCTCCGCCGGCTCGCAGCCCGCAGACAAGGTCAACCCTGCAGCTGTTGAAGCGATGTCTGAGCTAGGTATCGACATGTCCGCTGAGGTTCCGAAGGTCCTCACTACCGAAGCCGTCAAGGAATCCGATGTTGTGGTGACCATGGGTTGTGGCGACGAGTGCCCGTACTTCCCGGGAAAGCGCTACGAAGATTGGGTCCTCGAGGATCCCGCGGGCCAGGGCGTCGAAGCCGTCCGTCCCATCCGCGATGAAATCAGGGCCCGCATCGAGAACCTGATTACCGAACTGCTGCCTGCCCGCCACGCCGACGCCCAGTAATTCACCCGAACCCTCCCAAGGAGACCACGTGAACACCGAACAGCTGATCATCATCGGGTCCGGCCCTGCCGGCTATACGGCCGCCATCTACGCCGCCCGCGCCGGTCTGAACCCCTTGGTTTTGGCCGGCTCGGTCACCGCCGGTGGCGCCCTCATGAACACCACGGAAGTGGAGAACTTCCCCGGCTTCCCGGGTGGGATCCAGGGTCCGGAGCTCATGGACGGGCTGCAGGAACAGGCCGAAAAGTTCGGTGCGCGGATAGTGTTCGACGACGTCACTGAGGTCGACCTCAAAGGTCACCTCAAGCGCGTGGTCACCGGCGCGGGAGAGAGTCACGAAGCGCAGGCGGTCATCCTCGCCACGGGCTCCGCCTACAAAGAGCTTGGGCTTCCGGAAGAAAAGAAGCTCAGCGGGCACGGCGTCTCCTGGTGTGCCACCTGTGACGGCTTTTTCTTCCGCGAACAGGACATCATCGTGGTCGGTGGGGGCGACTCCGCCATGGAGGAGGCTACCTTCCTGACACGGTTTGGAAAGTCTGTCACGGTAGTGGTCCGGAAGGACGAACTCCGGGCCTCGCGCATCATGGCCCAGCGCGCCAAGGACAACCCTAAAATCACTTTTGCGTGGAACTCGGCCATCACCAAGATTCATGGGGACACGAAAGTAACCGGAGTGACGCTGCAAGACACCCGCACTGGCGAAACCCGGGAACAAGCGGCAACCGGGATCTTCGTGGCTATCGGCCACCTCCCCCGGACGGAGCTCGTGGAAGGACAAGTGGATCTCGACGCTGAGGGTTACATCAAGGTGGACTCACCCACCACGTGTACCAACCTCTCGGGCGTCTTCGCCTGCGGTGACGCCGTGGACCACCGGTACCGCCAGGCCATTACCGCTGCGGGTACCGGTTGCTCGGCGGCACTCGATGCTGAGCGATACCTCGCCGCCCTGGATGATGCCCACAGCATTGCCACTGCGCTGGTCGAAGAGCCCACCCACTCCTGAACATCACCTCTGAAGGTAAGAGCAGCATGAATCAGCACCTCCCGATTGCAGTCATCGGTGCGGGCCCTGTTGGCCTGGCGGCCGCAGCACACCTGCTCGAACGCGGCCTCGAACCGGTCATCTTCGAAGCCGGCGCTTCGGCAGGGGCTGCCATCGAACAATGGCGCCACATCCGCCTCTTCTCGCCGTGGAAGTTCAACCTCGACGCCGCTGCGGTGCGGCTACTCGAGCCAAGGGGCTGGAAATCGCCCCGTCCCACCGCCCTGCCCTACGGCGGGGAACTGGTTTATGACTACCTCACCCCCTTGGCGGAGCTCCAGCCCATTGCTTCCCGCCTGAAGACCGGTGCCCGCGTCATTGCAGTAACCCGGGCCGGCCTCGACAAAACCCATGTCCGCGACCGGGACACGGCTCCCTTTTTGGTTCGGGTTGAACACGGTGACGAGGTGCGCGATTACACCGTGTCAGCGGTCATCGATGCCTCCGGCACGTGGTCCACCCGGAACCCCTTGGGAACCTCGGGGTTGCCCGCCATCGGTGAAGAGCGTGCAGCAGAGCGCATCTCTTCGCCCTTGCCCGATGTTTCCGGCAGGGATCTAACGGCTTTTGCTGGTCGGAGGGTTCTGGTGGTCGGCGCGGGCCACTCCGCTGCAAACACCCTGATCAACCTCGCCCAACTGGCCAAGGAGGCACCGGAGACCAGGATCCTCTGGGCCGTCCGGGGGTCCACCGCGGCGAAGGTCTATGGTGGCGGCGACGCGGACGGCCTGCCCGCCCGCGGCCAGCTCGGCTCGCGGCTGCGCAGGCTTGTTGAATCCGGCACCATCGAACTGCATACCAGTTTCGGAATTCGCTCCCTGACCGATTCAGAGGACGGAGTGACCATCACCTCCGGCGACGGACGCTCCCTGGTGGCGGACGTCGTCGTACCTTGTACCGGCTTCCGTCCCGATCTGGACATGCTCCGGGAACTCCGCTTGGACCTGGACCCTGCCGTTGAAGCTCCCACCGAATTGGGGCCTCTGATTGATCCCGAATTCCACTCGTGCGGCACGGTCCCGCCACACGGTGCGAAGGTGCTTGCCCATCCGGAGAAGAACTTCTACATAGTCGGCATGAAGTCGTACGGGCGTGCACCGACGTTCCTGCTGGCCACCGGCTATGAGCAAGTCCGTTCGGTATCCGCTGCCCTCGCAGGAGATCAGCTGGCGGCGGACACTGTCCACCTTGAACTGCCGGAGACGGGGGTTTGCTCCTCTGACGCCGGTACCAGCTGTGACGTTCCTGCTGTGGCACCATTGGCACCGCAACTGGCGGCCAGCGGCTGCTGCTCAACTCCAGAACCATCATTCGTTGGATTTCCCACCGGGCTTGCCCACGGTCGCTCGGGGAGCTAGCTGGCGATGCGGCCTCCTCAGGCGGTGACCGTGTTCCGTTCCCGGTAATCGTCGGCAGCGTAGACCCCGAGGATCCGGACTTCGGTGGTGAAGAACTCCAATTCCTCCAACGCCCGGCGGAGTCGTGCGTCTTCGGGGTGGCCTTCGACGTCGGACAGGAACATGGTGGCGGCGAACTCGTCACCCACCATGTAGCTTTCCAGCCGCGTCATGTTCAGGCCGTTGGTCGCAAAGCCGCCGAGTGCCTTGTAAAGGGCTGAGGGAACGTTGCGGACGCGGAAGACGAAGCTGGTGATCGCAGGGCCGGGCAGTTCATCCTTGCTGGGAAGCTCGCGTTCCCTGGCCAAAACAACAAAACGCGTGGTGTTGGTGGGATCGTCCTCTACTCCTGAGGCCAGGACGTCGAGTCCATAAAGGCCGGCGGCCAGCGGCGGAGCCAAGGACAGCTTTCGGGGATCGTTCCAATCCCTTACTTCGCGGGCCGAACCGGCTGTATCGCCGGCGATCACGGGCTTGAGGCCAGCCTCCCGGATGATCCGCCGGCACTGACCAAGCGCGTGGATGTGGCTGTGGACCTCGGTAGCTCCCTCGATGGTGCTTCCCGGTATGCCCAGAAGGTCAAAGTGGATCGGCAGGAAGAACTCGCCCACGATCTGGAGCTTGGACTGGGGGAGGAGCACGTGGATGTCGGCTACGCGTCCGGCAATGGAGTTCTCAATCGGGATCATGGCCAAATCCACTTCACCCGTGGATACACGCTCAAAAGCATCCTCAAAGCTCGCGCACGGCACGCTTTCGAGTTCGGGGAACATTTCCTTGCATGCGAGATCCGAATTGGCTCCGGGCTCACCTTGGTACGCAATCTTCTGGGCCATGATGCTCATGGTTACACGCAGGCCGCCCGGCTTCCCAACCGCGTCCACCCTGTGACTGGACAAGCGGGCGCCACCGGCCCTAGGTTGGGCTGCTCTGTTTCGCAGCCGCAGCGTTCTTCTTCGCCGACGTCGCATTGGGCTTTCAATACAGCCCGTTCTTCGGAATTGCCCTCATCGCTTGGGCAGCCAGTGCCCGCCGCCCCTTCCTTGCCGGAACTGGAGTCTTGGCTCTAGGGGCCGCCATTTTCGCCAGATTCGACCATGAGCTCGGGGGCGTCGTCGTAGGTGCATGCGGCGCGATCATTCTTGCGATTGCAGCCTGGCCAAACGGAGCGCTGGAACGCAAAAGTAAGTGACAGATAACGTCGCTATGAGGGCTCATTGCGACGTTATCTGTCACCTGGATGGGTAAGCGCGGCTTAGCCGTTGATAACCTGCGGGACACCAAGCGCCTTGAGACCCTCGGCGCCGAACTCCAGGCCATAGCCGGACTGCTTCGCACCACCGAACGGGACCCGCGGGTCCACGGCGCCATGCTTGTTGATCCACACGGTGCCGGCCTGGATCCGCGAAGCCACTTCGCGTGCGGCGTTCAGGTCGGAGGACCAGACTGAGGCGCCGAGTCCGACGTCGAGCGCGTTTGCCTTGGCGACTGCCTCGTCAACGGTGCTGTACTTGATGATCGGCAAGGCCGGGCCGAATTGTTCCTCGGCAACCAACGGGTTGTCGTTGTCGATGTCGGCCACCAAAGTGGTGGGGTAGAAGTTGCCGGGAGCATCGGCGTCGGGGTTTCCGCCCAAAAGGACCCGGGCGCCCGACTCGCGGGCGGCTTCAACCAGGCGGGCAACGATGTCGTACTGCTGGCGGTTCTGCAGGGGACCGAGGACGTTGTTCTCGTCCAAACCGTTGCCCATGGGCATCGCGGCGGCCACGGCAACAAGTTCTGAACAGACGGCCTCGTACTGGGATTCGTGCACGTACAGGCGCTTCAGCGCAGCGCAGGTCTGGCCGGTGTTGATGAACGCGCCCCAGAACAGGCCCTCGGCAATGGCCTTGGGATCGGAATCGGGCAGGACGATCCCGGCGTCGTTGCCACCGAGTTCCAGCGTGAGCCTTTTGACCGTGTCAGCAGACGAGCGGATGATCGCCTTGCCTGTGGCTGTGGAACCGGTGAACATGACCTTGCCAATGGCCGGGTGTTCGGCAAGCCGGGCACCGACGTCGCGACCACCGGAGACGACCGAAAGCAGGCCTTCGGGCAGTTCCTGGTTGATGATCGAGGCCAAGGCCAGCACGGAGAGCGGCGTGTATTCGGAGGGCTTGACCACCACGGCGTTGCCCATGCGAAGGGCCGGAGCGATCTGCCACACGGTGATCATCATCGGCCAGTTCCACGGGCCAATGGCACCCACGACGCCGATGGGCCGGTAGTGCAGTTGGGCGTGGGTTTCGCCGTCGTCCACCACGGTTTCAGGATCAAGCGGCGTGGCCGCAGTGGCGCGAAGCCAGGCAGCGCATGCGCCAACTTCGAAGCGCGCGTTGGGGCCGTTCAGCGGCTTGCCTTGCTCGCGGGACAGGAGTTGGGCAAGTTCTTCAGCGGAACGTTCGACGGCGTCGGCGGCCTTCATGAGCGCAGCGGACCGGGCGTCATGGCCCAAGGAAGCCCAGGCGGGTTGGGCGGCAGCGGCGCCCGAAATGGCTGCTTCGAGGTCATCGACTGTGTGAACAGGTGCTTCGCCGACAGCCTCGCCCGTTGCCGGGTCAAGAATCGTGCGGCTGCTCTGTCCTGGGGCTGGGGTGATCGAGGCCAGCAGGGCGTCGTAAGTCTCCATTGGTACTCCGCTCGGGTAGTAAGTCTTGGCGGCCGTTGAGGCGCGCGGCGATGTTTCCAGTGTGGCCGGGGTCACGCGCGGGGGCCTTGTCTATGCACGAACGTCCCTTGACGGGAAGCGAACGCTTTCGGTTCGGGCGCCTTTGCCAGATAATCGAGCTTGTGACCCTTGCATCCCTCGCGGCCTTCGCTGGCCTCTGCCTTGTCCTGTCTGTGACGCCCGGCCCGGACACGTTCCTGGTGCTGCGCATCGCCTTGAACCGTCCCAGTGCGGGCATTGCGGCTGCGGCGGGGTCCGCGGCAGGCGCAATCATGTGGGCGGCGCTGGTGGGTGTGGGACTGGCTGCCATTCTGGAGCAGTCCGCCGAACTGTTCCGCTGGGTCAAGATTGCCGGCGGACTCTACTTGCTGTACTTGGGCGTCTCGTCATTCATCAAGTCCCGGAAGGCCGCAAAAGCAGCCAAAGCCACCGCCGCAGGAGGCGGCGCGGAGAACACCCCGCTCCCGTACAGCCGGCTGTCCGCTCTGGGAGCCGGAGCTTTGTCGACGCTGCTCAACCCCAAAGTTGGGCTGTTCTATCTGGCCGTTGTTCCGCAGTTCATTCCCCACGGTGGTGACACCATGGGCACCTCGCTCATCCTGGGCGTGGTGGTAGCCGTCATCGCCTTCGCCTATCTGTCGATGATCGCCGTCGTCGCGTTCAAGGCGATGAGGTGGCTCAAGCGTCCCAAGGTGAGCACCGCCGTCGAGCGCGTCAGCAGCGGTGTGATCGCCGGACTGGGCGTCGGAGTGGTGGCGTCGGGAGCCACCAGCTAACCTGCAAGCAGTGCGAGGTAGTTATCCAGCTGCCCGGCTAGATCCTGGGAGAAGTGCTCGGCGGGGGACAACGCCACCACGATCTGCGCGCCGAGCATCATGTTCAGCAGGTGGTCGGCGACGGCGGCGTCCTCAATAGGGGTTTCAATTTCACCTGCCGTGCGGGCTGCTGCGCAATGATCGGTGATGGTGGTGTGCCATTGGCTCATGGACTCGCTGTGAAGTGCGGCCATGTCCGGGTCGTTGAGTGCCTTCTGCCAGAACGGAATAACGATCCGGGCTTCGTTGACGCGTTCCTCATCCAGTGGCAGGACTTCGGCGCAAAAAGCGCGGAGTGCCGCCACCCCGGAGAGGCCTTCCGTCACGGCGGTGATGCGCTGGTTGGTGCGGTTGAACACGTGCCCGAATGCGGAGGTGAGCAGCAGGTCCTTGGTGGGGAAATAGGGCTTCAGAGCGCCGTTGGCGAAGCCGGCTTCCTCGGCGATTTCCCGCATGGTGGCCCCTTCCATGCCCAGCCTCGCGATGATCCGCCAGGTAGCGTCCACCAGTTCGAGGCGTCGTTGATCGTGGTCCACAATCTTTGGCACTGAAGGGGCTCCCGGAAAAATAAATGGCGGACAGGTCTTGTGACCCATCTTACGTTTTGGTTATTCTCTACACCTATAGAAAATAAATCCTGACCCATCGTAGGTCCCGGACAAGAGGCAGCCATGACGCCCACAGCAACTGAGACAGCAACCGGGACAACCCGGGAAACGCAGTACGCCCTGGCAACGGGCGCCGAGATCTCCCAGGTGCAGGGAATCCTGCAGGAAGCCGGCCACCTCGGCGGCGAGAAGCGGATCGCCTATTTGGGACTCATTGATCCCCCGCGCGGCCAGTCAGGGCAGGACCGACGCTTCCGCATCTTCATCCACGACATCGCCGGCGGTGCTCCCAGCGACGTCCTCGTCTCCGTGACCCAGGGCCGGATCCTGGAAGCCATCGAGCTCGATACCAAGGTCTCCGGCGAACTCCCCGTCCTGGAGGAGGAATTCGAGGTAGTTGAGACTCTCCTCGCCACCGATGAGCGTTGGCTCGCCGCGCTCGCAGCCAGGGATCTGGACGTCGCCAAAGTCCGCGTCGCACCGTTGTCAGCAGGCGTCTTTGAGTACGACGACGAGAAAGGTCGCCGCATCCTCCGCGGCCTGGCCTTCGTGCAGGACTTCCCCGAAGACAGCGCCTGGGCTCACCCCGTGGACGGACTGGTGGCCTACGTGGACGTGGTCAACAAGGAAGTCACCCAAGTGATTGACCTCGGAGTCATGCCCATCCCGGCGGAGCACGGAAACTACACCGATCCCGAACTGACCGGCCCGCTGCGGGAAACCCAAAAGCCCATCAGCATCACCCAACCCGAAGGCCCAAGCTTCACGGTCACCGACGGGAACCACGTGGAATGGGAAAAGTGGAGCGTCGACGTTGGCTTTGATGTTCGCGAAGGAGTTGTCCTCCACAATCTGGCCTTCAATGACGGAGACCGCCTCAGGCCCATCATCAACCGCGCCTCGATTGCCGAGATGGTGGTGCCCTACGGCGATCCATCGCCCATCCGGTCCTGGCAGAATTACTTCGATACCGGTGAATACCTGGTAGGCCAGTACGCCAACTCGCTCGAACTGGGCTGCGACTGCCTGGGTGACATCACCTACCTCAGCCCGGTCATCAGCGACGCCTTCGGCAACCCCCGTGAGATCCGCAACGGCATCTGCATGCACGAGGAAGACTGGGGCATCCTCTCCAAGCACTCGGACCTCTGGACGGGCATCAACTACACCCGCCGCAACCGCCGCCTGGTGATCTCCTTCTTCACCACCATCGGCAACTACGATTACGGCTTCTACTGGTACCTCTACCTGGACGGCACCATCGAATTCGAAGCCAAGGCCACCGGCGTCGTGTTCACATCCGCGTTCCCGGAGGGCGGCTCGGACAATATTTCCCAGCTCGCCCCCGGCCTTGGAGCCCCGTTCCACCAGCACCTCTTCAGCGCCCGGCTGGATATGGCCATCGACGGGTTCACCAACCGTGTGGAAGAAGAGGACGTGGTCCGCCAGGCCATGGGTGATGGCAATGAGCGCGGCAACGCGTTCTCCCGTAAACGTACGGTCTTGGCAAAGGAATCCGAAGCAGTCCGCGAGGCCGACGCCCGTGCAGGCAGGACCTGGATCATTTCCAACCCGGAGTCGAGGAACCGCCTGGGCGAGCCTGTTGGTTACAAGCTCCATGCCGAGAACCAACCCACTCTCCTGGCAGACCCCGGCTCCTCGATCGCCAAGCGCGCAGCCTTCGCCACCAAGGATCTCTGGGTCACCCGCTACGCCGACGAGGAGCGCTACCCCACGGGCGACTTCGTAAACCAGCACTCCGGAGGCGCCGGGCTGCCGGCCTATGTTGCGCAGGACCGCGAAATCGACGGCCAGGACATCGTCCTTTGGCACACCTTCGGGCTGACGCACTTCCCCCGCGTGGAAGACTGGCCCATCATGCCCGTGGACACGGTGGGCTTCAAGCTCCGTCCCGAAGGCTTCTTTGACCGCAGCCCGGTTCTGGACGTGCCGGCAAACTCTTCAGGTTCAAGCTGCCACAGCGCGCCGGCCCCCGGCGAGGCGCACAGCGCGGCCCACGGCGCGGGGCAAGGCGAGCACGGCGAACCTGCCGGCCACTGCCACTAGAACTCCCGCCGGGACACTCATAATGGCAACCACGACAGGACAGGTCCGGGCTTCCGGGCCTGTCCTGCACCCCCGGATTTGCGCCGCCCTGACAGCTGTTTCCTGCGCAGTGCACCTGTGGCTCGCGGCCTCGGGACACCACCAGGCCTGGCTGGGCATCCTCATGATCGGACTGGCCGCAGTGTGCGTTCCGTGCACGGTCCACATCTGGCGGCACAGCCGGGTTGGCGCACTCCACCAAGTGACTGTCTCGGCACTGGCAATGGTGGGACTCCACGCCGTCCTGCTGCTCAGTGCGGGCGGTGCGGGCAGTGCAGGCGGTTCCGGACATGCGCACGGCGGGGGACCGGCGTCGAGCGCTGTTGGCGTCTCAGGTGTTGTTTCATCCGGCGCTGTTTCGTCCGGCGCCGCCTCGCTGCTGTTGGTCATCGGACTGGAAATCACGACGGCGTTGCTCGCCGCCACGCTGGTGGCCCGCCTTCGGCGCTCGCGAACGTCCAGGGCAGCTGTGGCTTCCTGACCCTCTTTGCCGAACCGCTCGCCTGGAATCAACCCACCGTGGTTGCAGCTGCCTCTATCGGCAAGCAAAGAAGGTCAGGACGCAACGCCTGAGCTACCCGGCCAGCGAAACCCGCGTCAGTTTGTCCGGGTTGGACACCTGGCGTACTTCCCGGATACTGCCATCCGGGGCGGCGTCGATCACCAGGACATCGGAGCGTCCATGATGCCGGAGCACCAAGGCCGGCTCGCTGTTGACCTCGATGATCCAGGCGCGGACCGGCTCCGCGGGATCAAAAACCGCAGCTTTGCCAAGGATGCCGGTGAAGAAGCGCGCGATCCTTGCCGCGCCGAACAGCGGATTCATGGCGCTCTTGACCTTCCCGCCGCCGTCGGCCCACAGAACGGCGTCCCGGTCCAGCATGGCGACCACCGTGTCAATGTCACCCTGCTCGATCGCACCCACCAGCTTTTCCAGGGCTGCCCGGTCTTTGGCCCTGGGGGCGGGAGCTTCCGGATCAATCTCCAGCCGGCGTTCTGCCCGTGAAATCATCTGCCGAACCGCTGCGGGGCTTTTCTCCAGGATGTCCGCGATCTCCGGGGCAGACATCGCGAACGCCCGGTGCAACACGAGCGCCGCCCTGGCCTCAGGTGCCAGTTGCTCCGCAAGGTGCAGCAAGGCCAGCGACAGGAGTTCGCGATTGGCCACCGTTTCTTCCGGAAGCCTGGAGGCATCCAAGGGCTCCGGAAGCCAGGGCCCGGTGTACTCTTCCTTGACGGCGGCGAGTTGGCGTACCCGGTCAACTGAGCGGCGCACGCAGACGGTTGTCAGCCATGCCGGCCAGGAATTCACGTGCTCCGCGCCAGCCTGGCGCTCGCGCTTCACGGCATCGATGGCCACCTCGGAAACCACATCCTCCGCATGCCCGAAGTCGCCCAACATCCGGTAGGCGATTCCCAGGAGACGGTTCCGTTCGCTCTGCCACGCCGACGTGGCTGACACCGTAAGAGTCATGATGGCAACGCTACCGTTCAGACCAACGGATTCTTCTCATCCACTGGCGGCTCCATCTGCGTGCTGATGGCGATCCTGTTCCACACGTTGATGGTGGAAATAGCGAAGATCAGCCCGCCCATCTGGGCGTCGTCGAAATGCGTGGCAGCTGCGTTCCAGATCTCGTCAGTGACTGTCTCCGGACCCAGCTGCGTGACGGCGTCCGTCAGGGCAAGAACTGCCTGCTCGCGGGCATCGAAGAACACCTTCGAGTGCTGCCACGCCGCCACGGCGTGCAGCTTCCTGTCCGGAATTCCGAGCTTCCGGCCGTCCGTGGCATGCATATCCACGCAGAAGCCGCAGCCGTTGAGGATGGAGGCGCGCAGCTTGATCAGTTCATACAGTTCCGGATCCACGGACTTGCGGGCGTAGCCTTCCAATCCGATGACGGCGGCATAGCCGAGCTTGTTGGTACGGCCGATGTTGATGCGGGTCATGCTGACTTCCCTTCAGAGATGGTGCCTTACAACAGGAATGTCGGATCCCGCGCCCGAAGTGTGACAGGGGACAGCCAATTGTTAGAGTCAGGGGCGTGCGCGCAATAGTCTTTGATGAGGTCTGGACCCAGCCTGAAGTCAGGGAGGTCGCCAAACCGCAGGCCCCTGTTGGAGGCGTGGTGGTGAGGGTGCTGGCCACCGGCATGTGCCGCAGTGACTGGCACGCTTGGGCCGGCCACGATGACATTGCCATGCCGCACGTACCGGGCCACGAGCTCGCCGGGTTGATCGACGCCGTCGGGGAGGGCGTCCAGCATTGGAAGGTGGGCGACCGCGTCACCGTCCCCTTCGTCTGTGGCTGCGGCAGCTGCGAATGGTGCCTGGCCGGCGATGCCCAGGTCTGCCCGGACCAGCAACAACCCGGCTTCACCCACTGGGGTTCGTTCGCCGAGTACGTGGCACTGCATGCTGCGGACAGCAACCTGGTAAGCATCCCGGAGAACGTTGAATATTCGACGGCGGCAAGTCTGGGCTGCCGCTTCGCCACGGCATACCGTGCGCTCGCAGCCCGAGCACAGGTCAAAGCCGGCGAATGGGTAACCGTGGTGGGCGCGGGCGGCGTAGGGTTGAGCGCCGTGATGATCGCCAAGGCCATGGGGGCGCGGGTGATTGCCGTGGACCGGAACCCGGAGGCCTTGGCTGTGGCTGCACGGCTGGGGGCGGAACACACGGTGCTTGCTGATGGTACGGACATCCCGGCCGCAATCAACGTCCTCTCCGGCGGAGGCAGCCACGTGGCGGTGGACGCCGTCGGAAGTGAACAGACGTGCGCCGACGCAATCCTTAGCCTTCGCAGGCGCGGCCGGCACGTCCAGATCGGTTTGTTGCCGTCCATCGACGGGAATCCGCAAGTCCCCATGGCGCGTGTGATCGGCTGGGAACTGGACCTCCTGGGCAGCCACGGCATGGCTGCGGTGGACTATCCGGGCATGATGGCGCTCATTGAACAGGGTGCGCTTCAGCCACAGCTTCTGATCGAACGCACCATTGGCCTGGAAGACGCCGCTGCGCTGTTGCCTGGCTTCGACAAGGCCAACCCTGCCGGCATGACCATGGTGGACCCTGCTCTGTAGGTGCTCCCGAGCGCCCAACCAAGTCGCAGTTGAGGCCGTTCTGAGTGCTCACAACGCCCTTAAATGCGACCTAGTTGGGTGCGTCCGCAGGGCGGTTCCGGTACGCGGCGAGGAAATGGTCGATCCGGCGGACCGCTTCCTCGATGTCCTCCGTAGCGGGCAGGATGACGAACCGGAAGTGGTCCGGCGTGGGCCAGTTGAACGCGGTACCGTGCGAGACCAGGATTTTCTGTTCCTGCAGTAATTGGAGGACGAACTTTTCGTCCGAAGCGATGGGGTAGATCTCCGGATCCAGCTTCGGGAAAAGGTACATGGCACCGGCTGCCGGAACGCAGCTGACGCCCGGGATCGCGGTGAGGAGTTTCCATGCCAGGTCCCGCTGATCGCGGAGCCGGCCGCCGGGACGAATGAGCGCTTCAATGCTCTGGTAGCCACCCAGGCATGTTTGGATGGCGTGCTGGGCAGGGACATTGGCGCACAACCGCAGCGAGGCCAGCAGCTCCAGGGATTCCCGATAGGCGGCGGTGGCCGTCAAAGGACCAGTGACCGCCACCCAACCTGCCCGGTATCCGGGCATGCGGTACGCCTTGGACAACCCGCTGAACGTCAGGACACAGACGTCGTCAGCAACTGCCGCTGTATGGATGTGCGGTGCGTCCACGTACCGGATCTTCTCGTAGATCTCATCCGAAAACAGGACGAGGTCATGCTTTCTGGCAAGCGCGGCGAACTGTTCCAGGATGTGGCGCGGATAGACGGCGCCGGTGGGGTTGTTCGGGTTGATGATCACGATGCCCTTGGTGCGGGGAGTGATCTTGGCTTCGACGTCGGACATGTCCGGCCACCAGTTCTCCTCCTCATCGCACAGGTAATGCACGGGGTTGCCGCCGGTGAGCGTCACGGCCGCGGTCCACAAGGGGTAGTCCGGTGCCGGGATCAGGATCTCGTCGCCGTTCTCCATGAACGCCTGCAGGGTCATGGAGATGAGTTCGCTGACCCCGTTGCCAATGAAGACATCCTCGACGCCGATGCTCATCAGTCCGCGCGTCTGGTAGTACTGCGAGATGGCCGTGCGGGCTGAGAAGATTCCCTTGGAATCGCTGTACCCCTGAGCCCCGCGGAGGTGGTGGATCATGTCCACCACAACAGACTCCGGTGCCTCCAGCCCGAACGGTGCTGTGTCCCCAAGGTTCATCTTGAGGATGCGGTGCCCTTCGGCCTCCATGGCCTTGGCCGCCTGGAGGATGGGCCCACGGAGTTCGTAGCGGACATTCTGGAGTTTGCTGGAGTGCTGCATCGGACGCATGGTTGATCATTTCATGGAGCGGCGTGCCCGAGTAAATGGTTGCAGAATCAGTGCCCCATGATTCCAGGATCAGACCCAGCGGATAGTCACCGGAAGTCTCTTGGTGCTGGCCGAAACTTCCCGCTCGGTGCCGTCCACTGCCACAGCGAAGTGTTGGAGTTCATCAGCCGACGCCAGGACTTCAAAGTGTCCGGTTGCATCGCTGACGGCAGCCGTAGCGGACGAGTGGGCGTGGATATATGCGTCAGGGACGCCTTTGTTGTGCACATCCACCAGCCGTCCCCTGATCCGGCGGGCGGCACGTGTCGTGCCAGTGGCGGTTCCTTCGGGAGGATCGGAAGGTTCTTCGAAAGGCAGGGATACCGGGACGCGGACCAGGAAGCCCATTCCTTGCTGGATGGCGCCGGAGTACTCCTCGGGCCGGAACTCGCCGGTGGAAACTACGGAGTACTGGCTGTGGAGTTCCACGGCCAACAGTAATTGCTCCATGGTGTCCAGCTGCCCGGGACCATGGCATTCCACGGCGACCCTCAGTTCGAGGTCCAGGGCCGGTCCGTCTGCGCGTGACCTTCCAACCCGGTTCAGCGTGACGGCGCGGACGGTAACCGGCGCCTCAGGTGGGGGAACCACGGCGGTGGGGGACCCGTCGTCGAACCTGACATGCTGAGGGGCGACGGCGTCGGAAAGTACCCCCAGAAGGTCGGACAGCGACGAACGCACATGGCCCACGGCAGAAACCCCAGCCGGAAAGAGATCCACTAATCAACTTCCACTAGGCTACTCCCGCAGATGCCCGTAGTCACTGGGATTCGGGGGGTAAGTCCAATCGAGTGAGCTACGGGCCCTGGCGGGTTACGCGAGGCCAGGGACCCCGTCGGTGATCGTGTAGGACTTCTTGGTGCTGACCGGCGCGCCCGGCGTGGTGACATAGTCCAGCACACGGAAGTCCGCTGTCAGGGCGTCCTTGGTGATCCGGGTGTTCACGTAGCCGCGGTTGTCGTTGTAGAACTTCAGGTGCGGGTTCCACGCCATGGTGGGGTCTGTGGTGGAGCCATTGCCGTCGCCCGTGGAGGTGATGGAGGAGCACACCAGTTCCGAGCCGACCACAGCGGCCGCGGGGTCCTTGTAGTCCACCTTGAGGTCGGTGGCCCAGTGGCGGTGAACGTCGCCGGTGAGTACGACCGCGTTGCGCACCTTGGCGTCCACCCAGCCTTGGGTGATGCGTCGGCGGGAAGCGGCGTAACCGTCCCAGCCATCCATGGAGACGTCGTCGATGTCCGGCGCCTTGTCACGGTCCCGCTCGGCAAAGAAGACCTGCTGGCCCAGAATGTCCCACTGTTGCGTGGAGTTCTTGAAGCCGTCCAGCAGCCACTTTTCCTGCTCGGCACCGGTGATGGTGCGGTTCTCGTCGAGGCGCCCGGCGACGTTCTTCCGCCAGCCGTCACCCGCGAGCTGGTCATCCCGGTACTGGCGGGTGTCCATCATGTGGAAGTTGGCCAGCTGGCCCCAGTGGATGGTGCGGTAGATCTTCATGTCGAACCCGGCGGGAACTGATGACCGGCGCAGCGGCATGTTCTCGTAGTACGCCTGGAACGCTGCCGAGCGGCGCTGGCGGAAGTGCTCCGTGGTGTCGTTCAGCTGGCCCGCGTCGCTGTTCTCGGGGATGTCGTCCGCCCAGTTGTTGTCCACTTCGTGGTCATCCCACACCACCAGCCACGGTGCGATGGCGTGCGCGGCCTGGAGGTCGGCGTCGGACTTGTACTGGGCATGCCGCTGGCGGTAGCCGGCCAGGGTGGTGGTTTCGGGTCCTTCGTGGTCGCGGGGGTTTCCGCCGCCGATCACGTAGCTGCCCTTTTTGTACTCGTAGAGGTAGTCACCCAGGTGCAGCACCAGGTCCGGGTGGTCCTCGGCAAGGCGGCGGTAGGCCGTGAAGTAGCCGTGCTCGTACTGGGCGCAGCTGGCGAAGGCCATGGCCAACGCAGCGGGGGTTTCACCGGGCGCCGGGCTGGTCAGGGTGCGTCCCACTTCGCTGACGTGGCGCCCGGTGCGGAAACGGTAGAAGTACTCCCGCCCGGGGCGGAGGCCTTTGAGCTCGACGTGCACCGAGTGGGCGGTTTCGATCCTGGCATGTTCGACGCCGCGGGCTACTACGCGCCGCATCGCCGGGTCTTCTGCGACCTCCCAGGCGACGGCGACGTTACGCGAGGGCATGGCGCCCAGGCCGTCCTCGGCTACGGGGTTTACTGCCAGGCGGGTCCAGATGACGAAGCCGTCGGGCCACGGTTCGCCCGACGCGATGCCGAGGGTGAACGGATCGGTGCGGAGACCGGCGTCGTCCGCTGTAGAAACCGCCGGGAGGGCGCCGGCGACGGCGGCACTGGGGAGGGCTGCGGCGAGTCCTGCTCCAAGGCCGGCTGAAATGAGGGATCTGCGGGAGATTTTTTCCATAAGGCCGACCCTAGGAAGCCTGGGTTGACTGGATCGAAGGTGTGCATGAATGTGTGGTTAATTCTGTGACAAGGGGTGTCACTTGCCCTCGGGGAGCTGCCTGCCGCGTGGGGGCCTCGTCTATGCTCAGTTCATGAAGACGGGCGAGAGCCGTAAACGACCCGGAGTGGTGACGTTCTCGGTGGTGCTGATGTATATCGGTGGCATCGCCCAAATCCTGCTCGGGATACTGACGATTTTCCTGCGCTATACCCCCGAAGCCCAGTCCGGCGGCATTGCTTTGCCCATCACCTTGCTGGGAGCAGGCATGGTCCTGTTCGGGCTGTTGGTGATCGGACTGGCCTCCGGGGTGGCTCGCGGCAGCAACGCGGCGCGGCGTGGTGCAACCGCAGTCATGCTGCTGGGGCTTGTTTTTGCCGTGCTGGACCTGGTGATTGCTGCGGACGGAGACTGGTCGGCCGTCATTTCCCAAGGCATCGCTTCGGTCGCCGTGCTGGTGCCGTTGTGGGTGGGACGTGGTCGCAGCTACTTCGAGGCGCGCTGATTGAACGTTTGGTGCAGGGCCTCCTGGGCATCCCGGTAGGCGACGCGGCGATGAACGAACCGGACGATCTCCACCAGCGCGATGCACGCCGCCGACGTTCCCAGGACAAGTAGTGCCGTGGGCAGGCTGGGATCGGTGAACTGCAGGAAGTCGCGGGCTATTGGCACCGAGTACACCAGGACAAGGCCGACCATCATCGCACCGATGACCATGCCCTTGAAGCGGGTCACCGGGCGCGAGAGCACCACCAGGATCCAGATGCCGATGATCGCCAGGATCAGCGTGGACCCGGTCCTGATCTCCGCTTCCGGAATCTGCAGGTTCGCCGCAAGGCGGGCATAGGAGGCGAGCCCCAGTGTCACCGACAAGCCCGCCGGGACGGCAAAGGTCAGTGAGCGGCGCAAGAAGCCGGGGATGTACCGCTGGGCGTTGGGCAGCAAGGCCAGGAAGAACGCCGGTATGCCGATGGTCAAACCGTCAGTGACGGACAGTTGCCGCGGAAGGAAAGGAAATGGCAGCAGGAGGATGCCGAAGGCGATGGCCAGGAAAGTGGCATAAGCGGTCTTGGTCAGGAACAGCATGGAGACGCGCTCGATGTTGGCGATGACCTGCCGGCCCTCGGCCACCACTGAGGGCAGGTGGGAAAACTTGCCGTCCAGGAGCACCAGCCGGGCCACGGCCTTGGTGGCTGCCGCCCCGGAGTTCATCGCCACACCTATATCGGCTTCTTTGATGGCCAAGGCATCGTTGACGCCGTCGCCGGTCATGGCCACTGTGCGGCCGGCGGACTTGAGAACCACCACGATCCTCTTCTTCTGGTCCGGGGTGACGCGTCCAAAGACCACGTGGTTGTTGATGACCTCCAGCAGTTCCTGGTCGTCGTCGGGCAGTTCCCGGGCATCGAAGCCATAGGGCGCCTCCAGCCCGACTTCCCGGGCTATTGCGGCAACGGTCTGCGGGTTGTCACCGGAAATGATCCGGACGTCCACGTCCTGCGCCGCGAAGTAGGTGAGCGTTTCAGCGGCGTCGGGGCGGATGTTCTCCTTGAAAGTCAGGAGGGCAACCGGGACGGCGTCTGTTGGTACGGTCTCGTCATCAGTGGGCGTGCCGTGGGCCAGCACCAGTGTGCGCCGGCCGGTGGCAGCCAGCTCTACGGTCCGGGCGGCAAGCTGCTGCCGCACAGGATCGGTGGAATCGTGCCCCGGGAACACCATTTCGGGGCCGCCCAGGATCCACATTCCGTCGTCGAAAACAACCGCGCTCCACTTACGCGCCGAAGAAAAGGGCACCCGGTCTGCCGGCGGCTCTGCGGGAGGCTCGGTGAAATGACCGGCAAGGCTCCGGGCTGTGGCATTGGCATCGTTCTGCACGCCGTACCAAGAAAGCACAGCCTCCCAGCCCGGGCGGGGCGTCAAAGGATGGGCGGCGTCGAAAACGATGTCGCCCTGGGTGAGGGTGCCGGTCTTATCGAGGCAGATGATATCCACGCGCGCCAGCCCCTCGACCGCCGGAAGCTCCTGCACGAGGACCTGTTGCCGGGCCAGCTTTACCGCCCCGACGGCGAAGGTGATGCTGGTCATCAGTACCAGTCCCAAAGGAACCATGGCGACGACGGCGGCAATGGTCGCCGTCGCAGCGTCCCGCCACGCTCCACTCGCCGAAGCTTCGGCCCACCCGCCCTGGGCAATCATCTGGGCATTCAGGACCAGCAACGCCACCGGACCCACGAACCAAGTGACCCATTTCAGGACCCGGTCGATCGAGGACCGCAGTTCTGAAGCCACCAGGGAGAAGCGCTTGGCCTCCGCCGCCAGGGAGTTCGCGAAGGAGTCTGCGCCTACCCGGTCCACCACGGCTGTTCCTTCACCGGCCACCACCACGGATCCTGACAGGACACGGTCGTCGTCGGCCTTTTCAACGGGGTCGGATTCGCCGGTCAACATGGATTCATCCACTTGGAGACCCCGCGATCCTGACACCACCCCGTCGGCCGGGACCTGGTCGCCGGCCCGCAGGACCAGGGTGTCATCCAGCACCACATCATCCAAGGAGATTTCAGCCTCGGAGCCATCCCTCACGACCCTGGCATGCGGGGCGTTCAGGAGGGCCAGGCGGTCCAGGGCCCGTTTAGCCCGGTATTCCTGGACGCTGCCGATCACTGCGTTGGTAATGGCGCTGAACCCGAACAGGGCATCCTGCCAGCGGCCGATCGCAAACAACACAATGAAGCAGGCCAGGATGATGCCGTTGAACAGGGTGAGCACGTTGGCCCGGACAATGCTCCACACGCTGCGGCTGGTGTCCTGGACGAAGGCGTTGGTTTGTCCCGCGGCCACTCGCTCAGCAACCTCGGCAGCGCTCAATCCCTGGGCCGATCCACCCGCTGGACGGACTGCCGCCGGTGATTGGTGCTTGTCCTCTGGCACGCATGCCCCCAGTTGTTGTGCTGATCAGATCACGTGGACTGGTCCAATCAGTTGAGTCGATCCGAGGAGCCGGGTCTGTCCAAGGATGGGTGGAGCGATGGGACTGAGTATGCCAGCCGCTGGGCGTTCTGTCGCCGTCGTGGTTGTTGCGCACGGCCGCGCACGGCCGCGCCCGCCCCGCCCGGCCCCGCCCGCCCCGCCCGGCCGCCCGCCCGGCCCCGCCCGCCCCGCCCGGCCGCCCGCCCGGCCCCGCCCGCCCCGCCCGGCCGCCCCGCCCGGCCCGCTTGGGCTGTGGCGGCGAGGCCGTGTCGGCTCAAGCCGTAAAGGTAGGCCGTGCCCGCCGAGGCCGGCCATGCTCAGGCCGTAAAGGCGAGGTCTTTCGCATGGAGTCTGTGCAGGAGCGGTTCGCCGCGGGACACCCGGTGGGCTTCCTCGATGGTGCTGGCGGCCATCCGCTCCAGCTCCATCCCCAGCGAGCCGGCCAGATGCGGTGTCAGCAGCACATTGGGGTGTGTGTAGAAGCCCGAGTCCGCTGGGAGCACCCAAGGAGTGGTGACGTCCAGGACAGCGTAAAGGTCGCCTTGCTCGATGCGCCGAAGCAGCGCATCCTGGTCCACCAGTTCGCCGCGCGCGGTGTTGATGAAGGTGGCACCGGGCTTGAAACAGGACACCAGGCCTTGATGGATCAGGTTGCGGGTGGACGGAAGCGACGGCGCGTGGAGGCTGACGACGTCGCAACTGCCCACCAGCTCTTCCAAGGTGACGCGTTCGACGCCGAGGGAGGCTGCCGCGGCATCGTCAAGGAAAGGATCTGCCACTACTACGTGGACGTCGTAGGACTTCAGGAGCCGGATGACGTGCTTGCCGATCCTGGACGCCCCGATGATGCCCACGCGTTTGCCGAAGTTGCCCATGTCCGGGAACACCTGGTCCGGCTCGATACCGGTTTTCTCCGAGTGCAGCTTGCGGGCGATCTGGAGGACACGCTTGTTGGCCAGCAGGATCATGGCCACCGTGTATTCGGCCACGGGGATGGAGTTGGCATCAGCGGCGGTGCTGATTTCGATGCCCCTTTCCCAGCATTCGTCGCCCACATGGTGTTTGACGGTGCCTCCGGCGTGGAGGACATGGGTCAGGCGAGGAGCCGCGGCCAGGGCCGCGGCATCCAGCTTGGGGCAGCTCCACCCTGTGATGAGGATGTCCGTCTCTGCCAGGAGTTTCAACGAACGTGCGGATGTGAAATCTTCCATGGGATCAGGGCTGAGCAGCCGCAAGCCGGGGGAGAGGGTCTCGAGGCGGCGGCTGGGAAAGACCCGGGATACGACGCCGGGACCCATGGCGAGCGCGACGTTTGGTTTGGTGCTGGTCACTTGACGCTCCCTGCGGTCAGGCCTGACTTCCAGAAGCGCTGGAGCATGATGAACGCCACCAGCAACGGAAGGATGGAAAGCAGCGAGCCCGTGATGACCATGGGCGTGAATTCGGGCTGCGGTACGGAGTAGCCCTGCCAGATGGAGATGCCCACGCTGACGGGGAGGAGTTGCTGGTCCTGGAGCATCACCAGGGGGAGCATGAAGTTGTTCCACACGCCCACGAACTGGAAGAGCGCGATGGTGATGTAGCCGGGCATCATCATGGGCAGGCCCAGGGAGAAGAAGGACCGGACTGGCCCGGCGCCGTCCATCCGTGCGGCCTCGAGGGTTTCTGCCGGCACGTAGCTGGAGGAGTAGACCCGGGCCAGGTAGACGCCGAACGGGTTGCACAGTACCGGGATGAGGATGGCCCAGATGGTGTTGGTCATGCCCACCAGGGAGGCCAGGAGGTACATGGGCAGCACGGTTGCGGTGTTGGGGATCAGGACGCCCACCAGGACGAAGCCGAAGAGCGAGTCCTTCCAACGGAACTGGAATTTGTCGAACGCGTATCCGGCCATGACTGAAATGAGGCTGCCGAGGACCGCGCCAACGCCGGCGTACATCACGGAGTTTCCCAGCCAGCGGAAGAAGAGCCCGCCGTCCTGGTTTGCCACGTTGGCGATGTTCTCGAACAGGGAGAAATTACCCAACGCGTAGGCGCTGGTGCCGTAGAGGTCCGCTGCATTCTTGGTGGAGGCGAACACCAACCACAGGACAGGGACCACCATGTAGGCCGAGCCAATGATCAGGAGCCCGTTGACGGTGAGCTTGCTGGCAAACCCTCCGCTGCGGTTGGAAGTGCCGTTGCTGCCGCGGCCGGAACGGTATCCCGTGCGGCGGGACCGTGGACTTTGCTTGGATGCTGCGGTGTTTCGGGAAAGTGTTGAGGTGCTCATGATTTGTTCATCCTGGAGCTAAGGCGGGTGACGGCCAGGGACAGGATTGCGGCCAGCCCGGCAATGATGATGGAGGCCGCCGCGGCCTGGTTGAGGTTGTGGCGGATGAACGCTGCGTCATAGGCCCACAGGTTGGGAACCCAGGTACTGGTGACCGAGGCCGTGGCCTTGGAGATGATGTTTGGCTCGGTAAACAGCTGCAGGGTGCCGATGATGGTGAAGAGCATGATGACGCTCAGGGCCGGCAGGATCAGGGGGAACTTGATGCTCACCGCGGCCCGGATCTCACCGGCGCCGTCCACCCGTGCCGCTTCCAGGATTTCCCGGGGCACGGCCTGGAGTGCAGTGAACAGGATGATGACGTTGTAGCCCGTCCATTCCCATACTCCGATGTTCACGATGGACGGCAGGACCAGGTGGGCGTCCAGGAAGTTGACCTGGATACCGCCACCCTGGAGTGCCTGGACCAGTGGGCTGATGCCGGGGGTGTAAAGGTAGGCCCAGATCAGGGCAGCAATGACGCCCGGAACTGCGTGCGGAAGGAACACCAGGAGCTGGAAGAGCTTGCGTGCCTTGGCCACTGTCGCATCCAGCAGGAGTGCGAAGACCACTGCACCGCCCACCATGCACGGAATGTAGATCAGGCAGTACAGGCCGAGGCGGCCGATGCCCTCCATGAAGGTTTCGGATTGGAAGACCTGCACATAGTTCTCAAGCCCTACGAACACGGTCTTGGCTTCCCCGAAGCCCAAGCCGGACTTCTGCTGCGAGTGGAAACTCAGCACCAGGGAGTAGATCACGGGTGCGATCATGGCGATCGCGAAGACCGCGAAGAAGGGGACCAGGAACAGCGCGGCAGTCCGTCCGCCGGTTCCCGCCAGTGCACGGCCGCGGCGGCGCACTGTGGTGGTGAGGGCCTGGGTGGCCATGGGATTCTCCTAGCTTGGGAGGGGGGCCTCCTGTCAGAGGCCCCCTGCCTGTGGGACTACTCGGTGAGCGGCTGTTCCTGACGAATTACTCTTTGACGGAACTACTCTTTGACCGACAGGCCGGCCTGCTTCAGGCTGGCGACGGTGGCGTCCTGCGCGGTGTCGACGGCGTCATGGATGGTGCCGCCGGTGGTCAGCTTGCCGTAGGCATCCTTAAGGGCTGTGTTGGTGATGTCCCAGTTGGGACCCCACTGCCAGCCCGGGGTGATGGTGCCGTAAGCCTTGTTGAAGACCTCGTAGATGTCGTTGCCGAAGTAGCTGGCGTCATAGGCCTGCTGGGCTACAGGTGTCAGTCCCGGGAAGGCAAGGAACGCCGAGCCGGTGTTGCCGCGGGCCTTGATGGCCTGCTGGTTGGTGGTGAGGAATTCGACGAACTTGGCGGCAGCGGCGGGGTTCTTGCTGCTCTTGGTGACGTTGAAGCTCGAGCCACCATAGAAGGCGCCGGATTCATTGCCCCAGTTGGGCAGTTCGGCGGCGATCCACTGGCCCTTCTGGCCGCTGGCTTCGGTGCGTTTTTGGATGCCCGTGGCACTCCAGTTGGCGCCCACTACGCCAACAACGGTGCTGTTGGCCAGGTCCAGGCTCCACTCGTCGCTGTACGCCTGGGTGACCTTGACGATTTTCTGGTCGATCAGTTTCTGCCAATAAGTGGCAACCTTCTGCGTTGCTTCATCGTTGACGCCCACCTTCCAACTGTCGCCCTCGGTTCCGAACCACTTGGCCCCGGCCTGCCAGGCCAAACCGGCGCTCGCCGCTACCTCGTTGGGGTTGAAGCTGGCCAGGTAGGAGTCGGGCGCTACAGCCTTGAGCTTCTTGCCCGCCTGTTCGAATTCATCCCAGGTCTTAGGGACCCCGACGCCGGCCTTGTCCAGCATGTCTTTGCGGTACCACATGAGCATGGGGGCTGCGTCATACGGAAGCGCGTAGGTCTTGTCACCGAACTGGACCAGCGCTTTGGTCTCGTCCGTGAGTTTGTCCACGGTTTCGGACTTGTTGATGAGGCCATCGAGCGGGATCACCTGGCTGTTGCTGACGAACTGGGGCAGCTGCGGGTATTCGATCGTGGCAACATCCGGGCCGTTGCCTGCCGTGATGGCGGTGGAGAGTTTGGCATACCCACCGTTGGCGCCGTTGGGGATGGTTTCGAAGCTGACCTTGATCTTGTCCTGGCTGGCGTTGAACGCTTCAGCAACCTTGTCCATGCCGGCCAAGGCAGACCAGAACGTGATGGATCCGGAGGGGTCTTCGGTGGGTGTGGGCGCTGCCGCAGGGGTTGGACCGGTGCCGCAGGCGGCCAGCAACAGAGTGCCCGCGGCCAAGCCGGCCACTCCGGCGAAGAGATGACGACGCTTCATGGTGTTCTCCTTTGAAGACTTGCGATGCGAAGAGAGGGGACATGTGGTTGGGGCCACATGCGATGAATCCATGTAATCGGCAAGTTCGAACATCTTCAACGTTTCAAACAAATTCAAACATTCGGCAAGGAAGCCTGTGTCTTTGAACCGTATTCCGGCGATGCATCACCGATGCCAATTGTGTTTGAACGAACAAAAATGCTGGACGCTGGTCGTTCGGCGCTGCTATGAATTCTGGACACCCGAATCAGCGACTACTGAAAAGTCACCACCGAAGAACAGGGATTCCAATGGAGAAATCGAACATCAGCAGGCGGGCAGTCCTTCAAGCTGGCGGCGCGGCTTCGCTCGCGGCGGCCATCGGGCTGGCAGCCGGCCAGTCGGCGTCGGCGTCCACTCTTCCCGCGTCCAAAACCAAGGCGACCGAAGTGCTGGACCTTGGCCCCGGCGTCGTCCAGTTCTCCCTGATGAGCGGGCTGCTGGTAGGCGACACGCTGTTCATCGGCTCGCGGAACCTGGATCCAGTGCGCATTGTGGCGTTCCATGTTCCCAGTGGCAAAGTCACCGGGGTGACCGAGTTGGAGAACGGCTACGCCATCCAAACCCTGGCCGCCGACGCCTCGGGCCGGTACCTGTACGCCGGCGTCCTGCAGAACACCACCGGGCCCAAGCCGAACCTGTTCCGCTGGGACCTTTCCAACCCGGGTGTGAAAGCCAAGCCCATTGGGCGGATCGGGGACCGCGACGTCCGAGACCTGAGCGTAGCCCCCAACGGCCGCCTCTACGCTGTGGGCGGCGGCAGCGGGACGGCGCCGGCGTTGTGGGAGTACGATCCCGCCACGGGAACGGTTTCCAACCTTGGTGTTCCCGATGCCGGCGCTACCCTGGCCCGTGCGGTTGCGGCCACGGACTCCACCATCTTCTTCGGCGCAGGCAGCACTTTGGGCGGCGGCGGCAGCGCCAGCAGGGCATGCCTCTACGCTTACAACCGCGCTGCCAAGACCTTCACCAACGTCACGCCTGCAGAGATGGTGGCAGATCCCAGCATCCGGGACCTGGCAATTGTTGGCGACAAAGTCCTGGTGGGCTCGGCTGCTTCCACGTCCACTTCCAAGATCGCCGCCGTCAGCATCGCCAACCCGACCTCCTACGCCGCAGCCGCATCCGAAGGCAAGACCGCCAAGAACTTCGCCGCGATCGGGGACAAGGTCTACTTCGCCAACGAGGCCGGCCTCCTGGCATACTCACTGTCCGGCAACAAGGTCGCAGCTGTGCCATACCAAGGGCCGTTCCTGGGCGAAATCTGGGGCGTTGATGCCTTGGACGGCAAGCTGCTGGTCACCTCCGCTTTCGGGTTCGTGGCGGAAATCGACCCCGTTTCCGGGACGTACAAGACCACGGACCTCGGCGAGGCCGGAGCGCCGTCGGATGCCCAGGAAGCCATGGGGCTGGCAGCCGGGGGTGGCCTGGTGTACGTGGGCGGCAATGGCGTCATCTCGCGTCGGTCGCTGAAGGACGGGCAGGTCACCAACATGACCGTTCCGGGCGAAGCGAAGGACGCCGTGGTGGTGGACAACGTGCTTTACACCGGCCAGTACAGCTCCCAGGGCATCTGGAGCTACGATCCGCGCAGCGGCAACCCCATCAGCCAGGTGGCCAAGTTCTCCTCCGAACAAAACCGTCCCCTGGATGTCCACTGGGACGAGGTCAACAAGCTCGTCCTGGTGTGCGCCCAGGCGGACACCGAGGGCGGTGGCTCGCTCTGGACCTACGATCCCGCCACGGGCAAGTCCGGGTTCTTCCTCAACCCCGTGGACAAGGTGCAGTTGGTGCGTGCAGTAACAGCGCGCGACGGCGTTGCGTACCTTGGCGGCGGACGGCCCGGTACCGAGGGGCCCGGCACTGTTGTGGCGATGAACCCTGTGACGGGCAAGGAACTGTGGCGCCTCGATCCGGGCCTCGGCGCAGGCGTTTCTGCCTTGGCTGTGCAGGGACGGTACTTGTACGGGATCGTCCGGACCGGGCGCATGTTCGTCGTCGACCTGCCACGGCGTGTGGTGGTGCACCAAGCCGACATCAGTTCGGTCTGCACCGGATTCGCGGCCTTGGTCACCAACCGTGGCGCTGTCTATGGTGTCTCGGACACGGACGTTTTCCGCTTTGATCCCAAGACCTTCGAGCTCGCCACGGTTGTGGCCGATATCGACGGCGGCTGGTACAGCGGCTCGCACATCACCAACGACGAAGACGGCTACCTCTACACGATGCGTGGCCGGAACGTTGTTCGGATCGACGACTACCCCCGACGGTAGTGGCTGGCGTTGCGGGGCCGGCTTTGCGCTCTCTGGCGAGTATTTAACGCGCAGAGCGGGCCTCACAGCGTTCATTTATGCTTGTTTGACCATTTGGATTCCGGAAGAGGATTGGCATGCTCAGCGGGGAACGCCACGAGAAAATACTCCGCGAGCTGGAGCTGCGCGGGACACTGACCGTGAACGGGTTTGCCGAAAAGAGCGGCCAGTCCACCATGACCATCCGCCGGGACCTCACACAGCTCGCGGCCCAGGGCCTGCTGAGGAGGGTCCATGGGGGAGCGGTGCGGATGGTGGCCGAGCGGCCGGGCGAAACAGTCAGCCGGAGGTCCCGCCAGCCACTGGCAACCCTTGGTCTCATCGTTCCCACCGCCGGGTACTACTTTCCCGAAATTATCCGGGGCGCAGAAGCTGCAGCCAGGGAACTGAACGCGCGGCTGATCCTGGGGGTCAGCAACTACTCCACCGAGGATGAGCACCGGCAACTCCAGCGCATGGTGGCAAACTCGGTGGACGGCATACTGTTGGCCACCGCCGGACCCTTGGAACCTGGGTCTCCGACGTTCGAATTGTTGTCCGGACTGCGGATTCCCGTGGTGCTGGTGGAACGGTCAAGCCGGGTGTTCGAGTCCGTGATGTCCGATCACAGCTACGGGGCCGAACTTGCCATCGAGCACCTGGCATCATTGGGCCACCGCAGGATAGGGCTGGCCATAGCGAGCAGCTCCACGGCACCCTGGCTCCGCGAAAGCCACGAGCGCATGGTGGCCAAGCTTGGCCTCGAAACAGATGCACCCGTCATGGAATACGTCCGTTCAGTGGTGGGGGCAGGCAACAACCAGAAGGAGTTTGCCACGTTCCTGAAGGACTGCCGGCGCACCGATACCCATGCGGCCCTGGTGCTGCCGGACGAAGAGGCCATCACGCTCATCAACCTGGCTGAGGAGTCCGGCGTCGATGTTCCCGAGGACCTGGCGATCGTGGCCTATGACGACGAAGTTGCGGACCTCGCCCCTGTACCCCTGACCTCCATCGCCCCGCCCAAGCGCGATGTGGGACATGCCGCCGTCGCCATGTGCATGGAACGTCTTGCGGCAAAGACGGGTTCCGCCGTGCAGCCTGCACTGCGCCGCGTAAGCCTGGCCCCGAAGCTGATCATCCGGGAGTCCACGGTGACGGGGGAGGACGCGGAGTAGGGGTCTGCTCTGAGAAATGTCAGTGGCGGTCAATAGTTTGAGTGCATGACTGATTCGCGTGCCCTGGCTTTACCCGCAGATTACAAAGATCTCTTGGACGCGCTCAAGAAACGCGTGCGCGATGCGCGTCAGACCGCCCGTCGAACCGTCAACACACAGCTGATCGAGTTGTATTGGTCGATCGGGAAGACTGTGTTGGAGCGTCAGCAGATCGAGCAATGGGGGAGCGGCGTCATGGGGCGCCTGGCCGAGGACCTCCGTGCAGAGTTCCCGGAGATGAAGGGCCTGTCTCGACGGAACCTCTTTTATATGCGGGCCTTTGCCGACGCATGGCCGGACCCAATTGTGCAACAAGTTGTTGCACAATTGCCGTGGGGGCACGTCACCTCACCCATGGCAGTGGCCGCCTATACATACGACAAGCTCCCGGCCTCCGAACAGCAAGCCCTGCCCAGCGAAAGCCACCTTGTCGCTGCCCTCGAATGGGCAGGTCCTGACGAGGAACAGCCGAGCGCCTCCCAGGAGACGCTTGTAAATTAGTCGCATTGCCTTCACCGCGCGACCCTCCCGCCGGCTCTGTGCCAGGACTAGGATGTCCGCGGAAGCGCAATGCACACCGGCAAGACCAGAGCCCCAACCTTTACCAGGAGAACACCATGGGAATTCTGTCCGTTGACCTCTTCATCACCCTCGACGGCGTGTACCAGGCTCCGGGTGGCCCGGACGAGGACCGCTCGGGCGGCTTCGAGCACGGCGGATGGCAGGCCGCCTATTCAGATGAGGAAGCCGGTGCCGCGATCGTCGATGGGATTAATCGGATGGACGCCCTTCTGCTGGGTCGGCGGACGTACGACATCTTCGCCGCATACTGGCCCAACCAGGACGACCACATTGCCCGGACACTGAACGGCCTGCCCAAATTCGTGGTTTCCAGAAGCTTGACCGACCCTCAGTGGGACGGAACGACGACGTTGGGAAACCTTGATCAGCTCGCTGCCCTGAAGGAGCGCTTCAACGATATCCACGTGATCGGCAGCGGCGAACTGGTACGGTCACTCCTCGACGCGGACCTGGTGGACCGGCTCAACTTGTACCTTTACCCGCTCACCTTCGGCACAGGCAAGCGCTTGTGGGCCGACGGAGCCGGGGTACCCGCGGCTTTCCGTTTGGTTCAGCCGCCGCAGGGCTTTCCCAACGGGGCGGTAGCGCTGGCGTACGAGCGTGCCGGGGCGCCGGTTACGGGCATCGATATCGGTCAGTCCTGAAGCCGCAGCAAACTTCCGCGGCACTTAACTGAAGCGTTCGACGGCGGGTGCGCACCCGCCGTCGAACGCTTCAGTTTTCTGCTGTGCCGGGTGGGCTAGCGCAGGACCGGAACGGCGAGGGGTTCACGCTGCACCCGTCCGCGAACGAAAATCAACGCGACTACGGCGATCAGCATGTAGATCATGTTGGCCGGGCCTGCCAACTGTAAGAGCGGGCTCTGCGGACCCGCGGCGGCCTGGTCGATGCCGCCAGTGGACAGGAAGAGCGTGGGGTCGTAGAGGGCATGCAGGATCATAGGCCAGATCAGGTTGCCGGTGACCCGGAGAGTCAGGTACATGCAGATGCCAAAACCGAAAGTAAACAGCACGGTCACCAAAACGGTGACGATCGGCATGCCTGACAAGACGTTCGCGGAATGAAGCAACGCAAAGACCAAGGAAGACAGCACCATGACTACCCACTCCGGCTTCCCGGAGTCGCGCAGCATTTTCACCACGATGCCGCGGGTAAGGATTTCCTCGGCAAAACCGATCAGCAAACCGGTGAGCAGCATGATGACCACCACGGATGCCTGATAGCTGCTGTAGTTGATGCCCAGAAAGCGCAGCGCAATGGCAGCCACCAGGAAGAACGGCGCAACCCACATCCACCAGCTACCCTTGACCGGCTGGGGAGCGAAGAGCGGTTTAAACCACTTCACCGAATACACGAATGCCGCCAGTGCCGCGCTGCCAATAATCAGCGACAACGTCAGGCCGACAAAGACGCTCTCGGGCGTGCGGAAGATGTCCTCGGCTACCACTTGGTCTCCCGCAATGGGACCAATCACCAGGCCGGCACCAAGGTAAATCGCCATATAGAGAACGGCCAGCAGGATGGCCCGCCACCAACCACCCTTATCCCAGAACGCTTTCCACGGTGATGAACGGACGGATTGGTCCACGTAATGCCCCCTTGAGTCTGCGGGACGATGGATTGCCCCCACCTAGAAATCTACTGCACGCAGATCTTGTGCCGACTTCCACGCATGCCGGTAGTACTCCGCGTGCGCCAGCCGGGCGGCGGCGTCCTCGTCGATGATCACCGTCGCCCGCGGATGCTGCTGAATGACCGAACCCGGAACGGCTGAGGACACTGGGCCTTCCAACGCAGCGGCAACAGCCTTTGCCTTAGAGGAACCGAACGCCAACAGCACCAACTGCCTTGCCCGGAGGATGGTCCCAAGCCCTTGGGTAATGCAATGGGTTGGGACTTCTTCCAAGGAACCAAAGAACCGCGCGTTGTCCCTGCGCGTCTGTTCGGCCAGTGCCTTAATACGCGTGATTGATGCGAGGGAGGACCCGGGCTCGTTGAATCCCACGTGGCCGTTGGAACCGATGCCCAGGATTTGGATGTCGATGCCCCCGGCGTCCGTGATCAGGGCTTCGTACTCGGCTCCGGCGCGGGCGATGTCAGGGCCCGTTCCCCGCGGAGTGAACACCTGCTCCGGAGTAAGCCCCAGCGGTTCCACAACCTCGCGGGTAATCACCGAACGGTAGCTTTCCGGGTGCTCAGGCGGGACGCCAAGGTACTCGTCCAGTGCGAAGCCGCGTACGCCGGAAACATCGATTCGTCCCTCCCTGACAGCCTGGGCCAGTGCCGCGTAGGTGGTCAGCGGAGTTGAACCTGTGGCCAGGCCCAGCACCGTGGCGGGGTTTGCGATGATCTGCCGGGCGAAAATGGATGCGGCTACGCTTCCGGCCTCGCTTTGATCGCGGACAATGATGACTTCTGCCATGTGCTTCCTTTGGCTAGTAAAAGATAGCTGTTGCTCAGTTGGGTGAGAGGGGGACGGGCGTGCCGGCTTCCAGGCTCTTATTGGCGGCTTCCACGATTGCCACGATGCTGAGGATCTCCCGCAACGGCACATTCGGTGTCCCGGTCCGGATGGAGTTCACGATCCCGTCAAGAAGGCCGACCAGCATGGGCGGACCCGCCTCGATGGAGAACTCGGAACAGCCGCGATCGGTGTCGATGCGTCCTGACGTAAAGGCGCTCCATTCCGCTTCGCCCGTCAACGAGACCACGCGGCCGTCTCCCCAGCGGACCGTCACGCTGGTGGCGCTGGCCGGTGACCCCGGCCTAACGGCGTCGACCGTTACCGTCTCCGGTCCGGTCCCCAAGGCGGCCACTGCGAGGTCCACCAGATGCACGCCATACCAGGAAAGGCCAGGGTGGCCGGGCTGGGTGGGGAGGGGACCTTCCAAAGACACGGATTGCCCGGTCCCGCGGGAAAGGGCCTCCTGGAACTCAGGCGTGAACCGCTTGGGAGAGCCGGCCAGGACCAAAGTTCCGGAAGCCTGCGCCTGGGCGAGCATGGTGCGGGCCTCAGCAAGGGTAGGAGCGAACCGGGTGTCCACGTAAATCGGCTTGCCGAACCGCACTACGCGCTCAAAAAAGCGTGGGTGCGTCCGTGCATCGGAGGACACGATCAGCAGGGCATCGCAGGCCTCGGCCACCTCTTCCGGCGAGTCGCACATGGTGATGCCCAACCCACTCACCTCGTCCTCGAAGTCATCGATCCGGTCGCGGCTCAACGGAAAGTCCGACGCCGGTTCCCCCTTCCAGGCGTGCGTCACCGTGCCGCCGGGGACAACGCCGTCGGAACCGTTGCCGAAGAGGCGGGTAAACGAAGGCGCGTGCGGGGAGTCCACACCGATGAGTCCGAAGCGGATGGGCGCAATAGCGGTCATCCCTTGACCCCGCTGTGCGTGATGCTGGCGACGATGTGCTTCTGCAGGAGGGCGAAAATCACCAGGCACGGGATGAAACTGACCAGTGTTGCAGCCATGACGTTGGACGTGGAGGCCGTCTCGGTGTTCAAGGTTGCCAAGCCCACGGTAAGCGTCCGGGCAGTGTCGGATTGACCCACCACCAGTGGCCAGAGGAGGTCGTTCCAGTGCCACAGGAAGACGAAGATCGCCAGCGTTGCCAGGACCGGACGGATCAGCGGAAGAACGATCTGCCAGAAAGTACGCCACTCACCGGCGCCGTCAATGCGGGCTGCGTCGAAGAGCTCCTCGGGCATGTCCCTGACGAACTGGCGGATGAGGAAGATCGCCTGGGCGTTGGCCAAGGTGGGCAGGATCAGGCCCCACAGGGTGTTCACGCCGCCCATCTTGGATATGAGGATGAACGTGGGAATCAGGGTGGCCTGAACGGGCACCATCATGGTGGCGATAATGGCCCACAGCAGCGCGTTCCGTCCCGGGAACCTCTTACGGGCCAAGGCGTAAGCGGCCATGGCAGCGGTCAGCAGGACCACCACCACTGACACTGCTGAGTACAAGAAAGAGTTCCAAAGCCAGAGCGGGAATTCGCCTACGTTGAAGATGCGGACAATGTTGTCCAGCGTCAGGGACGACGGTAACGCGTAGGGCAGTGTGGGGGCATCCTCCGGGGAGAGCGCCAGAACTGCCACTGCAATCAGTGGCGCCACGGTGAAGAGTGAGATCACTGCCAACACCCAAGTGAGGGTGCGCTGGCGGCGTTTTTCGGTGCTGCGGCGGGGATTAGCGCCGGTGGAGTGGCCCGGAGTACGCCCGCCTATTGAGGGGCTGGGAACTGTGGCAGTCACTTGGATTCCTTACCTTCGAAGAAGCGCTGCTGGATGAGCGAGAGGATGAGCACGATGACGAACAGCACCACGCCGATGGCTGAGGCGTAGCCGAAGTCGAAGAACTTGAAGCCTTCGTCGAACAGGAAGTAGATGAGGCTATGGCTGGCCCGGGCGGGTCCGCCGCCGGTCATGACGTAGATGGTGTCGAAGACCTGGAATCCGACGATCGTCTCAATGACCAGGACAAAGAACACCACGGGCTTCAGCAGCGGCAATGTGACGTACCAGAACGATTTCCAGGCGCCGGCACCGTCAATACGGGCAGCCTCGTGTACCTCTGCGGGTTGGGCTTTGAGTCCGGCCAGGAAAATCAGCATGGAGTAGCCGAATCCTTTCCAGACGGACACCACGGCCAGGGACAGAAGGACCAGCAGTTGGGGTCCGGAGGTGAAGGGCACGGGGCCCATGCCCAGGCCGCCCAAGGCTGCATTCAGGGGACCGTCCGTGGAGAAGATCCACGTCCAGATGATGCCGGCCATGACGAATGAGCTGAGGTACGGAATGAACAGCAACGCCCGGAAAGTCCCGGTGAATCGGACCAGTTTGTCCAAGAGGACCGCCCCGGCCAAGGAGACTCCGATGATGAACGGCACGAAGATGGCCACGTACAGGAACGTCACCTTGAGGCTTTGCCAGAAGTTTGGATCAGCGGCAAGCCGTGTGTAGTTATCCGCCCCCAGGAATTCGAAGTCGCCGTTGAGGCTGTACTCGGTCAGGCTCATGGCACCCGCCCCAAAGATAGGGAGGAACTTGAAGAGGCCGAAAATGACCAAGGTGGGAAGCACGAAGAGGATCCCGGCAATGGCCTCGCGGTTACGGGCCGTCTTGGCTCCAAAGGTCTTGAGCGGGGGTGCCGTCAACTCGGGATGTCGACCGGCCAGTGTGTTTCTGGTGCGGGTGTTTACAGACATGGGGTGACCAATCAGTGGTTGGGCTGGACTCAGGATGCCGAGCGCTGCAGGATGCCGCGAGCCTCTTTAGCGGCACGGTCAAGAGCTTCCTTGGCAGTGACATCTCCACGAAGCGCCGCCTGGATGTTCGGTGCAAGGGCACCCATCACCTGACGCGCCGCCGGGGAAGGTTCGCCGGGGTTGGCGGATTTCAAAGCTTCTGCCATGGCGAGCGAATCGGCGTCGGTGCCCAACGCCGCGGCGTCCGTACGGGTGGGCAGGTTGCCCGCAGCGGCGTTGAGGGCCTTCTGGGACTCAGCCGAGCTCAGGTAGCTCATCACCGTGTAGGCAGCGTCGCGGTTTTCCTTCTTGTTGATGGAAGTCAGTGCCAGCAATCCGGGATTGCCGTAGGTTGCCTGGACTTTGCCCTGCAAGGGAGCTCCGAGGGCAACATTTTCGGCACCGAGCGCGGCGCGCATCTGTTTCAGCTCAGGCAGGGAAGTGGTGGCACGCATCGCTGCTTTGCCGGCGGCAATCGGGGCACCTTCAACTTTGGGGCCATCGGTGGCTGCATCCGCAGGCAGTCCACCAAGCTTCTTGAGGTCCACCAGCAACTGCAGCGCCGAGACTCCGGCGTCGGAGTCGAAAGCAACGTCCTTCGCATCATCGGTGAATACTGTCCCGCCTGCCTGCCACAGCAGGGGATAGAAGGAGAGGTTCAACGTTTGCTCGGGGCTGCCGGCGTAGTCCATCACGGCAATGCCCTTCTTCGCCAGTACCGGCGCGGCACTGCGGAGATCGTCCCACGTCTTGGGCAGTGGAATCCCGGCATCCGCGAAGATCTTGGTGTTGTACGCCGTGGTGTTGATGTTCTGGAACAGCGGAACGCCGAACACCTCTTTGTCGAATGTCGCCGCTTCCAAAGTCCCGGGGTAGAAGCTGTCCTTGTCCTTCTCAACTGCTTTGTCCACGGGCAGCAGTCCACGAACGTTGCGGTAGGTGGCGGCTTGGTCCGGCGTAATGAGTACGACGTCGGGGCCGGAGCCAGCTGCCAGAGCCGCTGAGATCTGGGCGTCCCGCTTGTCGAACGTCTGGAGCTCAATGGTCAGGTCAATCCCGGGATTGGCCTTCTCGAAGCTGGCTTCCGTGTCCTGCCAGAACTTCTTGCTGGCTGTCTCGTCTTTGATGACGGGGTACATCCAGAGCGTCACTTTGCCGCTGGCTTGGCCGCCGTCGGACGTTGAGGAGCCTGCGGAACCGCAGGCGGTGAGGGTCAAAGCGGCGGTGACGACGGCGGCAGTGGCCAAAGTGGCGCGGCCCAACTTACGTGTAAACATGGTGGCTACTTTCGGGTGAGGGTGGCTTCTTGGATCGCGGTGAGCGCGATCTGGTGGCGGCTGGCTGCAACGGGGGCGGTGAGGAGGGGATCTCCGCATTCGAACATCCAGTCGAAGAGGGCAGCAGAGAGATCGCGGAGGATCTCCGACTGCTCCGGATGGGCGGCGATGTTTTCCAGTTCCCCAGGGTCTGTTGTGAGGTCGTAGAGCTCCATCGCCGTGCTGGTACCGATGGTTGGCCCGCCGAGATCTGCCGGCAGGCTGCGATGGACCCAGGATTGCGTGGGATCCATGGCACGGGGTGCGTTGGAAAAGTTGACGATCAGTTTGTGGGTGGGTGTCCGCACTGATCGTTTGGGGTCGTAGTACGTGTGGTAGCTCAGCTGGCTGAAACAGTGGCTGCGGGGAGTGTCTCCCGTTTCGACGGCTGGCCTCAGGCTTGTTCCGGCGAGGCCGTCCGGAGTTGGCAGTCCTGCCAGGTCCAACAGGGTGGGCAGGACATCGACGTGACTGACGATGTCCGACACGCGCCTCCCGGACCACGCCGGGTTGCCGGGATGGCGAAGCATCAGCGCAACGCCGAGTCCGGCGTCGTACAGGGTGCATTTGGCGCGGGGCAGCGCAAGCCCGTGGTCGGTGGTGAACAGCACCAGCGTCTGGTCGCGGAGGCCCAGCGAATCGAGTTCCGCCAGGATGCTGCCGACGCCTTCATCCATGTGTTTGACCGCGCCCTGGAGCTCGGCGATTTCCTCGCGGGCACCGTCGTCGTCCACCAAATGGGCTGGAACGGAGTGCCCCAAGGAGACGTCCGGTTCCACGCCATCGGCAAGGAACCCCATTACCCCTGGGCGGTCCCTTGCGGAGGGCACCCGGTGCGGCTCGGTGAAGCCCACCTGCAGGTAGAAGGGCTGGCCGCTGCCGGACATCCGACGCAGGGCGTCAGTGGCGCGATCTACGACGACGTCCCGCGCACCTCCCGTACGGGCGTGGTCGAAACCGAGCCTGCCGGCCACCACGTCGTCGTCAAGGACGCGCGATTCGTGGTGCACGCCGACGAGCTCGGTTTGGTACCCCACGGACTTGAGACGGTAGGCGATGTGGTCTTTCGGTTCTTTGAGATCCCAGGCGAACGGTTCATGTGTGAGGCCGAGGACGCCGTTGCTCTGGGGATACGTACCGGTGAACAGCGAGGCCCGGGCGGGGCTGCAATGGGGAGCCGTCGCGAAGGCTTGTTCGAAGAGTGTTGACTCATCGGCCAACGCGTCCAGGTTTGGCGTGGAGACGGTTTCCACGCCGTACGTACCCAGGAAACGGCCGAGGTCGTGGCAGTGGATCAAGAGGATGTTGCGCACGTTCAGCCCATCCTTTCCAGGTCGGTCCGGGTGAGGGCGTGTTCCATGGGCTGGCCGCTGATGAAGCGCCGGAGCTCGTCAACCACAATGCCGCCCGCCCTGCGTCTGGAGTCGACGGTGGCTCCGCCGAGGTGGGGAGTAAGGAGCACGTTCGGCAGGGTGCGCCATGGGTCATCTGCGGGAAGGGGCTCGGCGTCGAAGACATCCAACGCAGCGTCTATCCGGCCCGAACGCACCTCTTTATAGAGCGCTTCCATGTCCACGATGGTGGAGCGGGCCGTGTTCACTAACGCTGCCCCATCCGGAAGCAGGGCGAGTTCGGCAGCACCGATCAGCCCCGCGGTTTCATTGGTGGCGGGGGCGTGGATGGCGACGACATCGCTGTTTGCCATGAGGCCATGCAAGGTGGCGGAGCTGGCTGCAAGGGGATCCCCTTCAAGGAGGTACGGATCATAGACGCGTACCTCTGCGCCGAGTGCCCGGCAGGCGTCGATATAGCGGCGGCCCGTCCGTGAGGCGCCGACTACGCCGATGCGGGCGCCGGAGATTTCACGGGCCCTGGGTACTGCGCGGGCATCGTCCCAGTTGGTGCCGTTGCGGAGGCTGTGATCGAGCTGGTGCACGCGGCGCAGCAGGCTCAGAGTGAAGGTGAGCGAGAGCTCCGCGACGGCCGGGGCCATGGCTGCTCCCGCTTGGGAGATGGGGATACCGGCGGCCCAAAATGCGTCGCTGACAAGGGCGTGCAGCGATGACGCGGCGTGGACGACGCATTTGAGGTTCGGCGCCGCTGCCAAGTGTTCGGCATCGAGGCGGGGGAAGCCCCAGGCTGTGATGAAGATGTCTGTCCCTGCTGCCGCGGCGGCGAAAGCGTCCAATGACTGGAGCTGGGCCGGTGCGATGGCGGTAACCTCGCCCAGATGGTTCAGTGCAGCGTGGGTTTCCGGGGAGATGAAGGCCGCCCGTTCCACGTCCGGGATGCTCAGGAGAATCCTCCGTCCGGCGGCGATGGGTGGCGGTGGTGTCGATGCAACGCCGTTGTTGATGTTCATGGGTTGAGATTGCCAGTTTCAGTATCTTTTGTCAATGACTAAAGTAAGTATGATGGAGAGTGTGAAAGCAATAGCGCTACGGATGCCAGAATGGGTGGGATCCTTTGCCGCGCAACAACAGGAGCCACCAGCAATGAAGCCACGTGCAGGCAGCAAGGCCCTGATCCGTGAGATCAACGAGGCCCTGGTGCTCGACGTCGTGCGGACCAAATCGCCCGTCTCCCGGGCCACCATCACGGTGCAGACCGGCCTGAGTGCTGCCAGCGTCACCGGAATAACGGGCAAGCTCATCAACTCGGGCCTGCTGGTTGAGACCGAGATCGCGCCCAGTACGGGCGGCAGGCCCGCCCGCCTGCTCGAACTTGGCCGCGAGGGCGTTTTCGCCGCGGGCGTGCGGTTGTCTGCTACGGAAGCGCACGCCGTCATCGTCGATTTGCGCGGTGAAGTGGTGGCCGCGCACAGCGAGCCGTTGGCATCCACTGAACCTGCCGAAGCCGCGGCAGCCGCGGCGCGGGCAGTGCGCGATGCTGCAGGCGGCAGGGAGCCCAAGCTTATTGGTGTGGGGGTGGCCATCTCCGGCGTTGTAGACCAAGCGAGTGGCCTGGTGCGGCACAGCGGGGCCATGAGTTGGGCTGATATAGCCTTCCAAGAGCTCCTCGAAGAAGTCGCAGCCCACCCCGTCGTCATCGACAGTTACGTCAACGCCTACACGCGCGGGCTGCTTTTCGACGGCGTCTTTGCAGGCCGCGAGATGCTCATCTTCAGCGTCGGCACCAGCCTTGGCGCCGCCGTCGTGGTTGAAGGCCGTATCCAGCGTGGCTTCAACGGTTCTGCAGGGGGTTTCGCCCATTCGCGGGCGATCACCGGTCCCGAGCCGGCCAGGCCCTGCCACTGCGGCGCGGAGGACTGTTTCGAAACCCGAGGCAGCCTCTGGGGCATGCAGCGTGAACTGGAGCGACTCGGCCATAACAGGCGGCTGGACCCCGACGGCGACTCCGCACTGATTGCCGACGCGGCATGGCACCTGGGCATTGGAATGGCGAACACGGCCAAGGTCCTGGGCCCGGGGCAGGTGGTGGTCGGCTTCGCTCCTGAAGCCGATCTGGGGACGTTTGCCGAGCAGACCAAGGCCGTGTTTGTGCGCCAATACGACCACGCGAATACTCCGCCTCCAATTTTTGATACCGGCATAGCGGATCCCGTAGCGCTGGCCAGGGGTGCTGCATGTTCGGTGCTTGCGGGACTTTTCACTGCCAGCCAGGCTGGCTAGCAGCAGATGCCGTTCGCAGGGCTCAACACGGCATCTGCTGCTACTTACATGGGCTAGTGCGGCTTAGCGCCGCATGGTCTGCATTGCCTGCTGATCGTCGATCCTGACGAGGTCGGATCCTTGCAGCGTGTAGAGCAAGCCGTTCTCGTCGGCGGTGATGTGGGGGCCGCTGTACCAGCCGCCGTTGATGCCGGCCACCACAACGGACACCGCGAACGTGATCGGATCGATGCGGAACACGGTGGTGTCGGAGACGCCGTACACGATTCCGCGGCTGACCTGGAGGGCGCCGAAGTCGGTGCAGACGCTGCTCAGGTCGCCCCGGTGAACCACTTGGCGGGTATCCAGGTCAATGACGAACAGGCCCGAGGCCTTGCGGGACATGCCGTAGAGGAACTTGCCGTGGACGGCCATTGCTGCGATGCCCTGCGGCTGTCCCGGATCCACGCGCCACAACTCCTGGTTTGCTACCGGATCCCAGGCAACTACGGTGCTTCGCGGGCCGGTGGCGTAGATGTTGTCCCCTCCGAGGTACGCCACGCCATCCTTCGTGGCCACGGCCCGGACCATTTGAAGGGCATCGATGGGGTTGACCTTGGAGATCACCTGTGTTGTCACCGGGTTGTAAGCAGCGAAGCACCCGCCACCGCCGGTATCGTTCTGCGCCCCGGCAATGACCAGCCCGTTGACGGCATCCCAGCAGACATCCAGGGGACGGTTTTGTCCCGGCGGGAGCGCGGCCACCTGGTAGGGGAGTTGCCCGGTAGAGGGATCGTAGGAGTAGATGCCCCGGGAGTTGTACTGGCCGGTGTAGAGGATTCCACCCACGATCACGGCATCCTTGGCTTCGCCCGTCGCCCGAAGGTAGGAAACCTGGTTCGCAGCCAGCTGGTGACGCGCAATGGTTCCGGTGCCACCCACATACACGTCCCCCGCACCCGCGGCGAGGCCCATGCAGAGTTGCGGACCGCCCGGAGCTCCAGCCTGTGTGAGGTCACGCTTGACGGCGGTCTTCGCCACAGGATCGACTTCAATGACGTCGTAGGAAGAGACAGTGAGCGCCTTGTTGCCGTAGACGTCCAAGCCCCACATGGCCCCAACATCCTCCGTGAGGATTTGGGTGATCTTTTTGCTGACCATGTTGTAGGACCAGACGCCCGGCTCCTTCACGAAGAAAACGTCGTTGCCCAACTGCCGGAACATCACCCCGGTCTTGGCGATGATCGCGTATTTGGAGTGGTCTGCCAGATTGATGAGTACGGATTTCCCTGGGCCTTTGACGCCCACTCCGAGCTGGCCGTTCAGGACGCTGAGCGAGGTAACGGATACGCCGGTGGAGACTTCGGCCGGGAGGATGTTCGTGGACGCTTTGGTTGTTCGGTCAAACGCAAACAGGCGAGCCGGGCTGGAACCGTTGCCACCACCCAAGGTGCTGCCGGTGCCAAAGTACACGTGGCTGTCAGTGGCGGCCACGGCCTGCGCAATGGTTGCCCCTGGATCCGGCACGCCCCAGCTGGTGGTGGCATTCGTTCCGGGATCGTATTCCCAGAGAGAAGGAGCCTTGGAGGTCTCACCGCCACCTGCTGCATAGACCTTGCCGTCTGGAGCAACGGCCAGGGCCCTGATGTCCCGGTCCCCGGTTTCACCAACACCCACTGCCGGAGAGCTGGGCGTGCTCAGGTCCCAGCGGTAGATATTCGGTTTCCCATCCACCCCGTCGCGCAGCACACCGGCGTAGAGGTAGCGGCCTGTGGAGTCGGCGGCCAGCGCTTGGATGCTGTAGCCGGAGCCAAGGTCAGTGCGGGAGGTGACTTTGCCGGTGGGAAGGTGGAAACCGATCACCCGCGCAGGGCTGAGGTTGCGGGACCCGATGTAGACGGTATCGCCCACCAGCAATGAACTCATCAAGGAAAACTGCACGACGGCGGGTCCCAGGTTGGTGATCACGGGACCGCCTGCGGCCTGGTTCCGGGGTGCGGCCTGCGCTGCGCCGGAGGACATTGCCGACAATGCTGCGGCGAGCCCGCCGATGCCCCCGGTCTGCAGCAATTGACGGCGATTGATGGCAAATGTGGACATGGAAGATCTCCTCATTGAGTGTCCCGTGGGGGTGGTTTTGGTGCTTTGCGGGACGTTCCGGATACGTCCCCTGCGCACTCCCTCAAGGGTTTCAGTCCTCAAGTCTGAAATCCATGATTCGAACATTTTCAGACATTGGCTGCGTGCCCTGCCGCCCCTCGGGCTGCGGCTACATGGCCTGCCGCCCGGCGCTCCGCCACCACGCCACGGTGGCTGCTGCTGCTTCGGTAAGGGGAGTGGGTTCGAGCCCAAGCCTCCGCTGGCTGGCGGCCGAGTCCATCACAAAGGGACGCTCGAACTGGTAGAGCATCTCCGCCAGCTCACGCATGTCGGTGGAGAAGACGCCGGCAGCCCGCAGTACCCAACCGGGTACTGCACTCACTTTCGGGACGGAAACCCCCGCGGCGTCGGCGTAGGCTGCAGCCACTTCACGCTGGGTCATTGCCCGGCCGGTTGGTGCGTGCAGCACGCTGTTCCACAGCTCGGGCTTCTGCGCCGCCGCGATCATGGCCGCGGCGAGGTCCGGCACATACGTGAAGGAGTGCGGCTGGTCTGCGCTTCCGATGACCTGGATCCGCTTGCCTGCCAGAACCAAAGGGACCATCCGTTCCCCGGCGTGGGCCATTTTTACCCGCGGCCCAAAAAAGTCCCCGGCTATGACGCTCACCGTATTCGCAGCGTGCAGCTCCCGTGCTTTCAGCAGCTGGACCCGGATGCCGCGCTTTCCGCCGGAAGCTTCCCGCGGGCTCGATTCAGCCATGACCTTGTCCGGCTCGCTGTATGAGTACAGGCTTTCGGGGAATACGACGACGGTGCCCGCGGCCGCCGCTGCATCCATCACCACTTGCTCTGCTTGCGGGAGTTCGGCGGCCCATGCCGCTGTCCGGTAGGCGGATCCGTGGATGCAGTGGAAGACAGCGATGGCACCCTGCACGGCAGGACCCAGTTGGGATGGATCCGAGACGTCCGCCCGGATCCGTTCAACGAGGGGATGCTCCGGTCCGGTCCCGGAACGGGTCAATACCCGGACTCGGTGACCCTGCTCTGCCAATTGCTCCGCAACACTGTAGCCAACGGGTCCTGCTCCTGTGACGACGTACATGGTGGTCCTTCTTTCGGGTCTGAAGGGATTTGAATGTGAGAGCACTGCTCTCTCAATCAGAATGGACTGCGCATTAACGCCTGTCAAGAGCAGTGCTCTCATTTGTTGACACCGCTCTCCACTGTGGCAAGCTGGGGACATGACTCCAGCCGAACCCGCCGCAGCCATTACGAAGGCAAAGCCGCCCACTCCCCGCGAGCGTGCCCGCCGCCAGACCATCGCCGACATCATTCGGCTCGGCCGGGAACACCTGGCTGTCCATGGTGCGGCGGCCCTGTCCCTGCGCGCAGTAGCGAGGGATCTCGGCGTCGTGTCCTCTGCCGTGTACCGCTATGTGGAAAGCCGCGACGAACTCCTCACGCTCCTGCTGATAGACGGCTACAACCAACTCGGCAACGAAGTGGATGCTGCAGTGAACGCTGTACCCCGGGATGACTTCGCCGGGCAGTTCGCTGCGCTCGCCAAGGCTGTCCGCGCCTGGGCCATCCGTGAACCTGCCAGCTATTCGCTGCTTTTCGGCAGTCCCGTGCCCGGATACCAAGCACCTGGCGAACGCACCACGGGACCCGGGACACGAGTCATCGTCCGGCTCGTCGGTATCTTTGACGCCGCCTACCGTGCAGGTGCGCTGAACGCAGAGGTGAGTCCCGCCGTCGTGATTCCCGAAAAGCTGGCAGCGGATCTGGCGACCATCCGTGAGGAGATGCACCTCGCGGCCCCGGACGCCTCGTTGGCGCGCGGTGTACTGGTATGGACGTCCGTGTTCGGGGCTGTCAGCTTCGAAGTTTTTGGGCAGTACGGCCCGGACACCTTCAAGGCGCGGGACGAACTTTTTGACCACCAACTGCGTGTGCTCCAGGGCCTGGCAGGGCTCCAAGGCTAGGGCGCTACAGTATTCAGATGGTTCGAGGGCTTGCAGACATTGGTGCGGAGGGCGTCCTGCTCGCAGGCGCCGGCCGCGCGATTCTCCTGCAAATCGCAGACCCCAGGGTGGGCCACGGCGTAGCCGAGCACAGCAATTTCGCGGAGCGTCCCATGGAACGGCTTCGGGCCACCGTGACCTACGTCTACGCGGTGGTTTACGGTTCTGAACAGCAGCTTACGGCCGTTCGCCGCGCCGTCAACCGCGCCCACGCGCCCGTCCGCCGCGGCCCGGCCGGCGCCTCCAAGGGGTACAACGCCTTCGACGCCGAATCGCAGCTGTGGGTGGTCGCCACCCTTTATGACACTGCCGTCACTGTCTACGAACAAGTGCATGGAAAGCTCGACGACGACACCGCCGACCGCATTTACCGCGAGTACGCGCGGATCGGGACAGCCCTGCAGCTTCCGCCGGATATGTGGCCCGCTGATCGTGCTGCGTTCGCCGCATATTGGGATGCTCGCGTGCGCGGACTCCGCCCGGACGACCAGGCGCTGAGGGTTGCCCGGGATCTGCTCTATCCGGTGGGCGGCCCGCGGGTCCTGCGGCTCGCAATGCCGCTGGCGCGCTTCCTCACAGCCGGCCTGTTGCCGGAGCATCTTCGTGAAGGCTTTGGCTTCGAATGGAGCGCCGGCCATGCCCGCCGGTTTGAGCGGACCATGCGGGTACTGGGGCGTATCTATCCGCGGTTGCCGCAACGGATCCGGCACTGGCCACGGGATTACTACCTTGGCGGGCTGGACGTGGGAGTCGAGGTGCCGCATGCGTAACTTCACATCGGTTGAGGAGTCCATTGACGACGCCGCCCACCGCTACCTGGACCGGTTCCGCGGAGGCCGCCTCCAGGCAGGGCTCACCGAGTTCGTGGTCTTTGGGCTGAAGCAGGCGTGGGCGTGCGTGTTCGGTGCTGCGTTGCTCGCCGTGATTTTGGGGGCGCGGCTTTGGTATCCGGACAACGCCGGCCTCGCCCGGAACGACTTCCTGACCCTCGCCGCCGTCGTTATTCAAGTTTTGATGATCGCCTTCAGGCTGGAAACCCTGCGGGAACTGCGGGTGATCGTGCTGTTCCACGTGGTGGGCACGGTGATGGAGCTGTTCAAGACGGACGTCGGTTCCTGGGCGTATGAGGCCGAGGGCGTCCTGCGGATCGGCGCGGTCCCGCTGTTCAGCGGGTTCATGTATGCCGCCGTGGGCTCCTACATGGTGCGGGTTTTCCGGTTGTTCGACCTCCGCTTCGACCGCTACCCGCGCCGCTGGATCACGGCCCTGGTTGCTGGTGCGATCTACGCGAATTTCTTCTCGCACCACTACATCTTCGACCTCCGCTGGGTGCTGCTGGCCGCCGTCGTGGTTGTCTACGGGCGGTGCGTGATGCACTTCCGGGTGTTCCGGCGGCGCTTCCGCATGCCGATCCTGGTGTCGTTCCTGCTGGTGGCGGTGTTCATTTGGTTCGCCGAGAATATCGGCACCTGGTCGCGTGCGTGGCTTTATCCGAACCAGTTGGAGGGCTGGCAGGCAGTTTCCATCGACAAGCTGCTGGCGTGGTTCCTGCTCATGATCATCTCGGTGGTGCTGGTGGCGTGGGTGTACAAACCGGAACCGTTGGACGCTGCCGCGGACGCGGGGGTTCCTAGGCTTCCCCGCGTATCTTCTTGAGTGCTGCCCTGCGCGCCTGAAGCAAGGGCTCGACGTCGGGGACCCGCCTGAGGCTGACGGCTTCCGGTGGGGGCGGGTTGCGTTGGGCGTTGATAACGATCCCGAAGCCGCTCCGGGTGCCTGCGGCGAGCCAGGATCCTGTTCCAAGCCAGAGCGTGAAGTCGGTGTCTGCGTCGTCCACCGTGATGGTTATGAGCTGGTTGGCGAGGGCATTGAACATCGCATCCTGCCGCTGGAGCTCCTCCAGGTTGTGCGGAATCCCGGCTGAGGCGCGCCAACGGTTTCGGGCTGCCACGTGGGGATCCTGATTGGTGGTGACCACTTCCAGCAGCGGACCTGTCGGGCCGAAAGCATCACCATGCGCCACGCTGCCTTCGCTGCCGTCCGACAGCCAGGATCCCAGCATCGCGGAGCCCTCCCAGTCCGTCAGCGTGAACACCGGCAGCACGTCCGCGCCCGCCCGGACCTCCTGATCCAGTTGGTCGCTCATGGCCCAGAACTCGTCCGGAGGCATGAATCCGATGATCTCCATCGCGTCAGTCTGCCAGTTCACCGTGGGCGAAACCAGCCCTCCGGCCCCGTGATTCCGGGATGTTTCCGGGGCTGAAAAGCAAAGTTGAGCGTACTTCACTCAACTTTGGATTGACATCTTTCCGAGGCTGAGTACAGTTGAGTGCAGAACGCTCAACTAGCCGATTGTTGAGCAGGCTTCCGGCACGTAGACCGCCCAGCGGACCGTTGCCAGGGTGCAATCTCCAACATCGGCCATTGAAAGGAAACAAGATATGTCACGTGCAGTAGGTATCGACCTCGGAACAACCAACTCCGTGGTCTCTGTTCTCGAAGGTGGCGAGCCCACCGTTATCGCCAACGCAGAAGGCGGCCGCACCACGCCGTCGGTGGTTGCGTTCTCCAAGTCCGGCGAAGTCCTGGTCGGCGAAATCGCCAAGCGCCAGGCCGTCAACAACATCGACCGCACCATCGCTTCGGTCAAGCGCCACATGGGCACCGACTGGAACGTCGCCATCGATGACAAGAAGTACACGCCGCAGGAAATCTCCGCGCGTATCCTTATGAAGCTCAAGAACGACGCCGAGAGCTACTTGGGCGAAAAGGTCACCGACGCTGTGATCACCGTTCCGGCCTACTTCAACGACGCCGAGCGCCAGTCCACCAAGGAAGCCGGCGAAATCGCAGGCCTCAACGTCCTCCGCATTGTCAACGAGCCCACCGCGGCTGCACTGGCCTACGGCCTGGACAAGGGCAAGGAAGACGAACTCATCCTGGTCTTCGACCTCGGTGGCGGTACTTTCGACGTCTCGCTCCTCGAAGTTGGCAAGGACGAAGACAACTTCTCCACCATCCAGGTCCGCGCAACCGCCGGTGACAACCGCCTCGGCGGCGACGACTGGGACAACCGCGTTGTCGAGTGGCTCCTGAACCAGCTCAAGGTCAAGGGCATCGACCTCTCCAAGGACAAGATCGCCCTCCAGCGTCTCCGCGAAGCTGCAGAGCAGGCCAAGAAGGAACTGTCCTCCTCCACCAGCACCAACATCTCCCTCCAGTACCTCTCCGTCACCCCCGACGGCCCGGTTCACCTGGACGAGCAGCTGACCCGTGCCAAGTTCCAGGACCTCACCAAGGACCTGCTGGACCGCACCAAGAAGCCGTTCAACGACGTCATTGCCGAAGCCGGCATCAAGGTTGCGGACATCGACCACATTGTGCTCGTTGGTGGTTCCACCCGTATGCCTGCTGTCTCCGAGCTCGTCAAGGAACTTGCCGGCGGCAAGGAGCCCAACAAGGGCGTCAACCCGGATGAAGTTGTGGCCGTTGGCGCTGCACTCCAGGCCGGTGTCCTGAAGGGTGAGCGCAAGGACGTCCTCCTCATCGACGTCACCCCGCTTTCCCTCGGCATCGAAACCAAGGGTGGCGTCATGACGCACCTCATCGAGCGCAACACCGCTATCCCCACCAAGCGTTCCGAGACCTTCACCACCGCTGATGACAACCAGCCGTCCGTGGCCATCCAGGTCTTCCAGGGCGAGCGTGAATTCACCCGCGACAACAAGCCGCTGGGCACGTTCGAACTGACAGGCATCGCTCCGGCACCCCGCGGCGTTCCGCAGGTCGAGGTTACCTTCGACATCGACGCCAACGGCATCGTCCACGTGTCCGCAAAGGACAAGGGCACCGGCAAGGAACAGTCCATGACCATCACCGGTGGCACGGCGCTCTCCAAGGACGACATTGACCGCATGGTCCGTGAAGCCGAAGAGCACGCAGCAGAGGACAAGGCCCGCCGCGAAGCTACGGACACCCGTAACTCCGCAGAGCAGCTCGCCTACTCGGTGGACAAGCTGATCGCCGACAACGACGACAAGCTGCCCGAGGAAGTCAAGACCGAGGTCAAGGCCGACGTCGACGCCCTCAAGTCCGCTCTGGAAGGCACCGACGACGCCGCTGTGAAGACTGCGTTCGAGAAGCTCCAGGCTTCCCAGACCAAGCTCGGCGAAGCCATCTACTCGCAGGCCGCTGCAGCTGACGCTCCGGGTGCCGGTGCCGAAGGTGCTCCTGCCGGTGGCGAGTCAGGTTCCGCCGCTGACGAGGACATCGTCGACGCCGAAATCATCGACGAAGACGAAGCGAAGAAGTAGCCATGCCTCACCACGGCAACGAAGCAGAGCACTCAGAAGGCAACGAGCCGCGCAAGCCGGTTATCCGGGACAACCGCAAGGTTGACCCGGAGACCGGGGCAGCACGTCAGCCTGACAGCGAAGCTGCGGCTCCCACCGAAGGCAGCGCCGCTCCCACGGACGGCGACGCCCTCTCCCAAGCTGAGGAAATCCTCAACGGGGTAGAGGTGCCGGCAGAGGAATCGGTAGCCTCCGGTGCCGCGGCTGAAGCCCAGGCTGCGGAGCTCCGCAACGACCTCCTCCGCCTTCAGGCTGAGTACGTCAACTACCGCAAGCGCGTCGAACGCGACCGCGCCGTAGCAGGAGAGATGGCCGTCATTGGCGTCCTGAACTCCCTGCTCCCGGTGCTGGACGACGTCGACGCCGCCCGCCAGCACGGTGACCTCGAAGACGGCCCCTTCGCCGCCATCGCCACCAAGCTGGAGAACGCGCTGAAGACGTACGGACTGGAACGCATCGCGGACACTGGAGTCGAATTCGACCCCACCATCCACGAAGCACTCATCCAGCAGCCCGGCGAAGACATCGAGGTTGACACTGTCAGCCAGGTGCTGCGTTCGGGATACCGCTCCGGTGAGCGGGTCCTGCGTGCAGCCCAGGTCATCGTCGCGGTTCCGGCTTAGTCCCACCTTGTCGCTACACCGGATATGGGGCGGTGCCCGTCCCCTGCCACTCCCAACGCTCGCAAGCTCGCGTCGGGACCCTCGTGGCAGTGGGCCCCCCACGGGTGGCCCTCCACACCGCCGCCCCATATCCGGTTGCGCGCCCGCTGTAAGCTCGCCTGAGGTGAGATGACTGCGGACGTACGCTTAGTTTGTTTTAGAAAGGAACGCTCTTGGCCAGCCAGGACTGGGTTGAAAAGGATTTTTACGCGATCCTTGGTATTGCCAAGGACGCGTCCGACGCGGATATCAAGAAGGCTTACCGCAAGCTAGCCCGCGAGCATCACCCTGATACGAATTCGGGGAATGCTGCTGCGGAGAAGAAGTTCAAAGACATTTCCGAGGCTTACTCGGTGCTGTCCAATCCTGAGGATCGGCAGCAGTATGACGCCATCCGCGCCATGGGCGGTGCCAGGTTCGCGCCGGGTGCTGGAGCCGGGCGTGGTGGTGCAGGAGCCAACGGTGGGTTCGAGGACCTGTTCGGTGGCTTGTTCGGCGGTGGCCCCGGTGCCCGTCAGCCCGCGGGCGGCGGAATCCCTCCGGAATTCGCTGACCTCTTTGGCGGTGGATTCGGCGGTGCCGGCCAGACCGGCTTCCAGCGTGCGCCGCAGAAGGGTTCGGACCGGACCGCGACTACCTCCATCTCGTTTGCCGGCTCCATCAAAGGCACCACGGTGAGCCTGCGCGAGAGCAACGGCAACGTGATCGACGTCAAGATTCCCGCTGGAATCAAGGACGGCCAGAAAGTCCGCCAGCGCGGCAAGGGCAACGTTGGCCCCGCCGGCAATGGCGACCTCATCATCACGGTGAGCGTGAAGCCGCATGACTTCTTCCACCGCGATGGCGACAACATCCGCATCCACGTGCCCGTCACGTTCGCAGAAGCGGCACTCGGCGCCACCATCGAGGTTCCAACGCTCGACGGCGATACCGTCAAGGTCCGCGTACCGGCCGGGACGCCCTCAGGCCGCACCCTGCGGGTCAAGGGCCGTGGCGTGAAAACGTCCAAGACCACCGGTGACCTGTTGGTGACCATCGACGTCGCCGTCCCGCAGAACCTGAACAAGGAAGCGGAGGAGGCCGTGAAGGCGTTCGCCGCCGCCACCACCGACGCCGACCCGCGTCACGACCTGGCCGCAAAGGCCCGGTTGTAAGGAGGCGGTCATGGCTATCGACGTCAACCAGCCGATCTTTGTCATCTCCGTCGCTGCGGAGCTTGCCGATATGCATCCGCAGACGTTGCGCCAGTACGACCGTTTGGGCATCGTGTCGCCCAGCCGTGCGCCCGGCAAGTCCCGCCGCTACTCGCAGAACGACGTCAACAAACTGCGGGAGGTCCAGCGCCTCTCGCAGTCCGGCGTCTCGCTCGAAGGCATCAGACGCATCCTCGACCTCGAAAACCAGGTTGCTGCACTTCAGTACCGCGTGACTGAGCTGACCGAGGAATTGTCGCGCCGCCGCTCACCAGTGGACGCGAGGATCTTCGCTGCGGGCGCAGCGGGCGACGTCGTCAGCCTCTCCCGCGGTCAGCGTCCACGGGCGCGGTCCCAGGCAGTTGTGGTGTGGCGGCCACGCCAAGGAGAGAACCTCTAGGCCGGAGGTTACGGCAGGGTCCGGTCCCAGCTGACCACTACCCGTGCAGCGCCCTGTTCGGTCCGCTCCACGTCGGTGACGATCTGCGATTCGGGCGCCCCCATGTCACGGATCTGCTGCTTGTAGTTCTCCACATGCTCCACCAGCGATTCTTCAGTCCATTCGCCTGGACGCATCCTCGTCGAGATTTCGACCGGCTCCTCCGGAACCAGGATTTCCGCTGGACGGGCCACGTGCGGCTCTGAAGCGTCGGCCGGCGACTTTTCCAGCCGGGAGGCTCCCCTTGGTTGCTGACTGCGGTCCTTGATGGGTTCGGGTTCTCCCGGAGGCACCAACATACGGAATGCGAAGGCCCCGCCTGCCACACCGGCTACCAGGCCCATGGCAATGAGCCATATGGTCCGGGCTGGTCCGCGCCGCTTGGGAACTGCTCCTGTGGCGTGTGACTTTTTTGGGTTTGGTCGTGCCATGGGGAGTTCAACTTTCCGTCGGCGTTCGGTAGTCCATACATGAGCAGGCTGTAACCCGCACCACCATCGTAAGCATGCTGAGGACTCGTGGTAAGACTCGGAGCTGCGAACGCGTACCCAAGGTGCCTTCCCTCACCGGCAATGTAGCCGCCGACATGCTTTACGTGGTTCATTTGCTGTGGCTTGCAGGCTGGAACGGGAAGATAATGAAGGCATGGCACGGCAAGCAGAGCCCGTGCTGATTCTGAGCATCGACGCAAGGACGGCGGCGTTGCCCGTGTGGTGAGGAAGTTTCCGGTGTCGTTGTCGGAAGAAGAGCGCAGGAGCTTGGAAGAGCTGGAGCGGGAACTGGCTTCCACTGATCCCGAACTGGCCTCCGAGCTGACTTCGGGCCGGCCGCGGGGCGAGGCAGCCCGCACCATTCTCGGCAGCCTCGCCGTACTGGGTGGCTTTGTCATGGTGATCGCCGGGATCGTGACCCAGATTGTGGTGCTGGGCGTGGTGGGTTTCCTCTTGGCCAGCGCCGGGGCGTATTGGCTGCTCGCCAGGACCTCGCTTCGGTGAAGGTTCGGAAACCACGACGGCGAACCGGCACCTTAGCGGGACCGTGCACCTTTGATGATGCTGCTTGAAGGCCCGGGGGGACCTAGGGAACCGGCGGCACGGGCGGCTGGACCGGAGTCTCGGGCTGCTTCACGGGTTGAGGTTCTCCCGGCGGCACCATCATCCGCCAGGCAAGGATGGCACCGGCACCAACGGCGGCCCCCACAATCAGGCCGATCACCCACCCGGACAGGCGCGGAGCGCGCTGCGGACTGGTCCGTTTCAAGGCCTGCGTCGTCCTGTTCACTGCCTTGGCCGCCGCCCGCTGGGCTTCCTTGGCGGATTTCTTGTTGCCGGTCAGCGTGAGCATGACCCCGTGGACCACGGATGGGACGTCTGCATGATTGATGCGGGCCAGTGCCCACTTCACCACCGCGTCGGTCTGGGAAGATGTCCCGTCCGCCGCGTGGGAGACCCACTCACGGGCCAGATCCTGCGCGGCGGGAATGATGTTCTGAGGTTTGTACATGTGATGCGCCCCTGGAAGAGTAGACGGCCCCGTGAGCCAGCCTACGCCGGAGCTCCCGCGACCAACAGGTGCTCCGGCGTCCAAAGATCAGTCGCGGACAACAGCCGCCAGCTCCACCGGGCTTTCCAGCCCCGCCCATTGACCGTTCAGGGTCAACTCACCATGAAGCTCAGGAGCGGCAGCCGAGTTGGCCGAAGAGTCCGCAGCCACATCAACCACGCGGGCCACCTTCAACCGCAGCTCGCCGGCGTCGATGATGGTCACGCCGCTTCCCGAGACCGGCGCCGAGGCGCTCAGGGCGGGAACACCGCCGTCGAGCTTTCCGCTGCCTTTTACCGTCACGGAACTCGGACGCGGCTCCGGCTCGCCGTCGACGATCAGCTCGGCCTCCTTCTGGCCCGTCAGGATGGCGGTGGCCAAGGCCTTGACGTAGATGGGGTCAGCGCAGGCATCGTACACATAGCGCTTGCCCAGGACCGAGTGATCCATGGTGCCGATCAGCCACTCTTCGGCCCCGGCGAGCTCATAGCCGCGGTAGCTGAGGGGAACCTGGTAGATGCGCTCGCCCGCAGCGACCACATGCGTCTCCATACCGACCTCGCCGGCGGGATCATCAAAACGGTAGGCACCAATGAGCTCCGGCGTGCCGTCCTGGATAAACCAGGGCTGCTTTGGCAGGTAGCCGGCGATGAGGTCGAGCTTGGACGGGGACAGGTTTGCCTTGTGAATGATCGCCATGCACCCCAGCCTAGGGCAGGGCACGGCGAGGTTCGAAAGGAGTCCGATGCGCGGCCCGGCCCCTGCACTGATTACAATCAGAGGGACGTCGACCACTGAGGGAATCATGAAGAAACTCACCACTGTCCTGATCGCTGCCGGGCTCATCGCCACGGCATCCGCCTGTTCCGCACAGCAGCAGCTGACCACCAAGGAAACCTGCGACCGCGTTGGCGTGGCCGCAGCCGGCATTCCCCAGAACGCCAGCCAGACCGCCACTATCCGCGTTGCCAACGCCATGCGGCCCATAGAGCCCGTAGCGTCCGACGACATGAAGCCTGTTGTTACCGCCATCCTGGAGTACATGGATGAGCAGGCCAAGGAAACCCCTGATGAAGCCAAGCTGGGCGAGCTCGGCGCCAAGTACCAGGAAGCCGGCACCAAGTACGGCGAGCTCTGCCGCGGCTAATGACGCCCGCGCGCTGAAGGCTCACTCGTTGGAGAGACAGAGCTGAATAAACAGGGCTGAATTAACAGAACTGAATAAGTAGGGCTGAATAAACAGAAAGGGACCGGTTGAAGAACCGGTCCCTTTCTGCGTCCCCAACTTTCTATCACGTCCCACCCCCTATTTCCCGACGCTCTATCACGTTCCACCCCCTATTCCACGACGCTCTATCACTCCTCTAAAGAGAGTGAGTGAGGGTTGGTGGGGAGGGTGAGGGTTACTTTTCGTTGGGGCCGAGGTCGGGTTCGACGGCGAACCCCACCTCGCGCGTGGCGCTCCCGTGGAGTTCCAGGATGGCGAGCTCGTTGGCGCCTTCGCGGATCAGCGGGCCGGGAACATACAGGGTGCGTTGCGGCCCACGGCTCCAGTAGCGCCCCAAATTGAAACCGTTGATGAACGCATTGCCCTTGGTCCAGCCGTCCAGCCGCAGGAAGCGGTCGCCCGGGCCGTCCGCTTCAAAAGTGGCAAAGGAGATGGAGGGGCCGGCCACACCGGCGGACGCGGCACCCGGGCCGTCCGCTTCAAAAGTGGCAAAGGAGATGGACGGGCCGGCCACACCGGCGGACGCGGCACCGCGAGGAAGAGCAACCGCAGCGGCCCGGAATGCGTCCAGCGAGGCCAGGTCAACAGCGCCGACTTCCCAGTCCAGCACCTCATCACCGTTCAGCAGTGCAGGCCCGATCAGCCCCTTCGCCTCGCCGATCCTCTGCCCGTAGTTCACCCGGCCCTGGTCCTCCAGAAGGACCTGCAGACGACCACCACCGGGAATGACAACAGTGCGTTCGCCAAGTTCCCGGCTCAGAACGCCCACGGGCACGCCGTCCAGGAAGAACTGGGCACGGTCGCGAACTTCAGAGAAGGACAGCACGCCTCCGCCCTGCAGCAACACCTCGTAGAGGTAGAAGCCCCGGTACTGCCCAGTCCTCTCCACGGAAGGAACGGTTCCGGGCACCAGCGAGGTAGACCCGGCAACAGAAAGCAGCGGCACAGACTCAGAAACGGGGACCACGGAAACCGGAGCAGGTGCCCGGAGAACCGGCACCTCCGCTGGAACCGGGAAGTGCTTGGCAATGACGTCCCGGAATGCGAAGTACTTAGCCGTGGGGTGACCGTCTTCGGACAGAGGAGCGTCGTAGTCGTAGGAGGTGATGGTGGGCTCGTAAATGCCTTTGTCGTTCGCCCCGTTGGTGAACCCGAAGTTGGTTCCGCCGTGGAACATGTAGATGTTCACCGAAGCCCCGGCGGTCAGCAGGGCGTCCAGTTCGGCGGCGGAAGCAGCGGCGTCGGTGGTGTGGTGGTGCGTTCCCCAGTTGTCGAACCAGCCGTTCCAAAACTCGGCGCACATCAGCGGGCCAGTGGGTTGCCGCTCCCGCAGAAAACCAAGCCGCTCAAGGGAACGCGAGCCAAACGTCCCGGTTTTATGGAGTTCGGGCAGCGAGCCGTCCTCGATCATGGTCCCGAAAGGCTGATCGCAGGTGAACAGCGGAACGTCCACACCCAGGCGCTTGGACAGGTCCACCAAATGCTGCAAGTAGGCTTTGTCGTCCCCGTAGGCGCCGTACTCGTTCTCAATCTGGAACATGATCACAGGGCCGCACTGCGAAATCTGCCGCGGCACCACCACCTCCAGCACGGCTTCCATATAGGAGGAGACGGCGGCCAGGTAACCGGGCTCGCTGCTGCGGACACCCACCGTGGGGTCGGTGAACAGCCATGCCGGAAGCCCGCCGTTATCCCATTCAGCGCAAATGTAGGGACCCGGCCGGACAATCGCGTGCATCCCGGCGTCGGCCACCAGGTCAAGGAACCGGCCAAGATCCAGCCCGCCGTCGGCAATAAAAGCACCTGGGAAGGGCGAGTGCTCATTCCACGGCACGTACGTTTCGATGGTGTTCAGCCCCATGAGCCGGGCCTTGTGGATCCGGTCCGCCCAGAGATCGGGATGCACCCGGAAATAGTGGATGGCTCCGGAGAGGATGCGGAAAGGCCGATCGTTCAGGAGGAAGTCCTGATCGCCGATTTCGAACGTGTCCAAGGAAAGTCCTAACAGTCTTACGGGGTACGCAGCACGGCGTGGAAAGCGTACGAGGCGTTGCTCCAGATCACGAAGAGCAGCGGCGCCGGCGCCAGCGCGATGCCCAGGACCGGCTGCATCACGGCGGCGGAGACGATGATCCCCAGCAGGATCAGCATGGCCAGGCTGAGGTACCAGCGCTGGGCCACCAGATAAAGCGAAGCCTTGAGGATGCTTTTCAGCTTCGCCTCAGGCAGGAGTACGACGCCGGCAATCGCCGTGACGGAAAGGCTCACCGTCACGGCGGCTGCTACGACAATCAGCGGCACCAATAGTGCGGCACCGGGAAGGGCCGCGGCGTTGTTTTGGATGACGGCCAGATCCACGCCGAGGAACATCAGCATGGCCACAGCCCCCACGCCCAGCATCGCGGACTTGGCGAAACTGCGCTTGTATCCGCGAAGGAACGCGGCAACCGGCTTGACCGCGCCGCCGTCGTCGTTCAATGCCTTGAAGGCAGCGAAGATGCCGGCGAGCGACGGAGCGATGGTGACCGAAAGGGCCAGGAAGAACGGCCAGGCAGCCGCGGGGTCGGCCACCAGCGAAAGGCTGAGGACCAGCGGAGCGTTGGCCACGGCGAGCAGTGCGTTCCCGGCCAGGAAGGTGTAGATGAACCCGAAAATACTCCCGAAGGTCTCGAATCCCGGCCCGGCCCACCGCCGCGGTTTGGCGCTCACACTACTCATCCTTTCATCCCGCTGGTCGCAATGCCCTGGATGAAGTAGCGCTGGCCGATCAGGAAGATGATGAGGATGGGGATCACGGAGATCACCGAGCCGGTCATGATCATGGCGTATTCGGCGTCGAACTGGCCAACGAAGGACCGCAGGCCCAACTGGACAGTCCAGAGGCGGTTGGACGTGAGGTAGATGAACGGGCCCATGTAGTCGTTCCACGTGTTCACGAACGTCAGCAGCGCCAGGCTGGCGAGGGCCGGCTTGGACAGTGGCAGGATCACCCGGGCCCAGATGCCGTACTCGCTCAGGCCATCGATCCGGGCGGCTTCACAGAGCTCGTCCGGGATGGTCATGTAGTACTGGCGCATCAGGAACACACCGAAAGCGCCGAATGCCTGCAGCAGGATCAATGCGTTGAAGCTGTTGGTCAGGCCAAGGTTCTGCATCATGATGTACTGCGGCACCATGTACGCCTGCCACGGGACAGCGATGGTGCCGATGTAGGCCAGGAACAGCACGTCACGGCCCGGGAAGCGGACCTTGGAGAAACCGTAGGCAGCCAGCGAGCCAGTGAGGACCTGCAGGCAGGTGATGATGACAGCCAGGTACAGCGAGTTCTGCAGGTAGCCCATCATGGGAATCCGGGTCCAGATGTCCGTGTAATTGCTCCACACGAACTCCTGCGGAATCCACTGGATGGGAACGGTGAGGACCTGGTTGTTTTCCTTCAACGACGAGGAAAGCATCCAAATGAACGGCACCATCAGCGCCGCCACGAGGACCACCAGGACACCGTAGATCACGATGTTCGCGGTGCGCTTCTTCTGCTCGCGCGGGGAACGCTTGCGGTCAGTACGACGACGGTCTTCCGCAGTGGGTGCGCCGTTCGGCAGCGGGGCTGCGTCCGTCACATGAGTGGCTTTGAGGTCTTCGGCCATGTTGGTCATCAGCGTTCCCTCCGCTGTTGGATCTTGAACTGCAGGACAGTGACCGTCAGCACGATGATGAACAGGACCAGCGAAATGGCCGAGGAGTAGCCGAACTTACCTTCGCCAATGCCTTCCTGGTAGATCAGCTGGGACAGCACCGTGGTGGACCGTCCGGGGCCACCGTTGGTCATGACCACAATGAGGTCGAACACCTTGAAACTGGAGACCGTCAGCATGACCACCACAAAGAACGTGGTGGGACGCAGGGACGGGATGGTGACGTTCCAGAAACGCTGCCAGGCGCTGGCACCGTCAACTTCGGCGGCTTCGTACAGCTCGGTGGGGATCGCCTGGAGGCCGGCCAAGTACAGGACCATGTAGTAGCCCATATCGCGCCACACGCTGGTGATGATGACCGCGGGCATGGCCCAATCAGAACTGGACGTCCAGCCGGGCGGGTTGGCAATGCCGATGGCGCCGAGGAACTGGTTGATGGGGCCGCTGTCCGGGCTGAACAACATGTTCCAAACCACTGCCACAGCCACCAGCGAAGTGATGTAGGGGAAGAAGATGGCAACGCGGAAGAAGCCGATGCCCTTGAGTTTGCGGTTCAGCAGCATGGCCAGGATGAGGGCCAGTGCCATGGTGAGGGGGACGTGGCCCAAAGCGTAGACCAAGGTGTTCCGCAGGGCGATCCAGAAGGAATCGGAGGCGAACATCCGCTCGAAGTTGGCCAGGCCAACCCACTTGGGAGCGCTGAACGAGGTCCATTCCATGAAGGAGAGCGCGAAAGCGGCCACGACTGGAATGAGGGTGAATGCAAGGAAGCCAAGGAAGTTCGGAAGGATGAACGTCCAGCCGATCAGCGTGTTGCGCCTGGCTTGCTTCCTGTTGCCACGGCTCTGCACTGGGGCAGGAGCCTGGGTAATTGTTTCTGTAGTCATGATGACCGCTCCCCGGGAGTTGGGGGCGTTCCTCCATTTCAGGATCCGGAGAATTCAGGTCCGGCCCGGTGCTGCATCCTGGGACGCAGCACCGGCACCAGTTGCTTGCCTGGCGTTACTTGCCCAGCACTTCGCTCTTGACGCGCTTGCCCATCTCAGCGATGCCGTCCGTGACGGAGCGCTCGCCCACCATGATGAGGTCGTGCTCCTGGTTGAGGATCTTGTCCGTAGCGGCAGACTTGTCGCTGACGGGCATTTCCAGTTCCGTGGTGTCTGGAGTGAAGGCCTTCTTGGACAGTTCGTCCGCGGGCATGCCATCGAGCTTGAAGTACTCGGCGGTGATCGCATCGTTCTGCAGGGCCGGGACGACGCCGATCTTGGAGATCGCCTTGGCACCTTCTTCACCGGCAGCCCACTCGATGAACTTCTTGGCTTCATCGGAGTGCGTAGCGTTCTTGTTCACGGCGAAGGCCGTGGGCGAACCGAACGTGGTGACCTTGCCGTCGTCGTTCTTCTGTGGCATTGGAGCCAAGCCCCAGTTGACGTTGGTCTTGCCGTCCTTCTTGGCCTGCAGGATGCCGGCAATGTACCAGGTGCCCATGGGCATCATGGCAGCCTGGCCGGACTCGAACATGGTCCGGTAGCTGGTCTTCTGGCTCTTGGCAGTGCCGAAGTCCAAGGTGGCGCCGGACTTCTGCAGGTCCAGTGCGGTGTTGTACTGGTCCTCCATGAAGCCGTAGTCACCGCTGTTCTGGTCGGCGCCGTTCTGGGCTGCCGCGGTGGCCTGGACTACTGAACGCCAGATGTGGTGGTAGGTGCCGTACGTTTTCTTGCCGCCGGCCTCCGTGGAGAGCTTCTTGGCGATCTCCGTGTACTTCTCCCAGGTCAGGTCCTTGGGATCTTCAATGCCGGCAGCCTTGAAGAGGTCCTTGTTGTAGTACAGCAGCCAGAAGTCCTGGCGGTAGGGAGCAGCGAAGTACTTGCCGTCGATGTTGAAGGCGTCCATGCCGGCGAGGTTGTCCTTGCCCACCTTGTCCACCACGCTGTTGATTTCCTGCAGCTGGCCGTTGTTGGCGTAGCGGGAGTAGTCGATCACGTTCTTCATGGTGAGGACGTCAGTGGTGTCGCCACCGGCCAGCATGGTGGTGACCTTCTGGGGGTAGTCGTCGGCCAGGATGTCCACGGGTTCAATGTCCACGTTGGGATTGGCAGCCTCGTAGCTGTCAAAGAGGGCCTTGAACTCGGGGGTGCCCTCGTAGTTCCAGACCGAGACGGTCAACCGGGTCTTGCCTTCGGCCGCCTGCGGTTCGGCGGGACCGGCAGCGCCGGCACAGCCGGTGAGTCCGAGCCCTGCAGTCACCGCAAGGGCGATTGCGGCGAGGGTTGTGCGCTTCATTGCGTTCTCCTTTAGTACTGGGTTTTAAGTTTGCCGTAGGTGCGGCGTTGGTGTGGCTGGGTGTGCCGGGCCTAGGCGCTGAGGCCGAGGTCCGCGTGGACTACTTGGGCCAGGAGGTCCTTGCCGGCGAGGTACCGTTCAAGGTCATCCAGGGCGGCATCGGACATCCGCCGGGTCTCCGTTCCGAGCGAGCCGGCAATGTGCGGGGTGATGATGACGTTGGGGAGGTCATACAGGGTGGAGCCGGCCGGCAGCGGCTCGGGCTCCGTGACGTCAAGGAGCGCCGTGATCCGTCCGGTGGCGCACTCTTTCTCGAGGGCTTCGGTGTCAACGAGGGAACCGCGGGCTGTGTTGATGAGCGTCGCGTGGTCCTTCATGGCCTGGAGTTCTGCCGTGCTGATCATGTTGCGGGTTTCCGGCAGTGCCGGGGCGTGGATGGTGACTACATCGGAGACGGGCAGGAGTTCCTGGAGCGAGACCAGCTTTCCGCCGGCGGCCGCTACTTCCAAGGGATCCGCGTAGGGATCGCTGACGAGGCACGTGATGTCCTGGAGTTGCTGGACCAGCTGTACTACGCGGCGGCCGATGCGGGAGAACCCGACGACGCCCACCACGCGGCCGATGTTTCCCAGCTCGCCCCGGTCTGCAATGTAGCTCCAGTCGTCCCGGTGTGTGCGGGCGTCGTTGGCGAGGATGTGTGCCTTTTTGCCTGCCAGGACGATCGAGGCGAAAGTGAATTCTGCTACCGGGATCGCATTGGCGTCGGCGCCGTTGGTCACGGTGATGCCGCGGTCCCAGAGTTCTTCGCTGACGAAGCTGCGGACAGTTCCTGCACAGTGGAAAACAGCCCTGAGTTTGGGCATGCGCTCCAAACGCTCAGCATTGAGCTGCGGCACTCCCCAGCTGGTGAGGAGGATTTCCACCTCTTCCAAACGCCCCTGCAACCCGGGTTCGTCCAGGGAATCCGTCCATGGCCGGTCACCAAGGTCCACCAGTCCAGCCAGCCGCTCCAGACGGGTGGAATCGAACTGGTCAGCAAAGGTTCCGCTATTCATGACCAGCAGTGCCTGGGGCTTGAGCGACATTGAGGGGATCCTCCCTTCGAAAATTCAGTGGTCTGTTCGACCGTGATTTATGTGTTGCATCACATCTAATAATCAGTACATACTCATAAACAAGACAGTTCATTCAACTCAATCGAACTTGATCTGAAACGTTCAAACTCGAACAAACGAGAGAAGAATCCCTATGGCAACCGGCACCGCCGCCGTTCAAGCGCCACTTCTTTACCCGTTGAGGAACACGTGGGGCCCTATGGCTGATCGGGACAACCTGTTGGAGACACTCCGAGGCTCCCGTGACCGGCTCACTGTTCGGCCGGCGTCCGACGGCGGATGGCAGCTTGATGATGCCCGCCTCCTTTCCGGGTGGCGCACCCAAGCATCGGCAGAAAAGGGGAGTGCCTGGCCCCAGCCCCTTGTGTCCCACTACGCCCGGTACTTCCGCGACGGCAACCGCACGGCCTACGAGGGACTGGTGGCGAGCCGGCAGCAGCGGCTGACGCGCGCCGTCGTCATGGCTGCCGTTGATGGACCGGCTTCCCGTGAGGAGTGGCTTGATGAGGTGATCGACGGCGCCTACCTCCTGTGCGAGCAAAGCTCCTGGAGCTGGGCCGCGCACGACGACGTATTCACCCGCAGCGGCGACGTGGTTCCGGAACGTTCCCGGCCCTACCTGGATCTCGGCGCAGGGGAAGTGGTAGCGCAGCTCGCGTGGGCTGACCATGTGCTGGGTGCCTCCCTGGACGAACGCGCCCCAGGTCTGCGCCGGCGTATCCGCCTGGAGACGAGCGAGCGTGTCATCCGCCCGTTCCTGGACTGCCTCGATTGGCACTGGCTGGGCTTGGACGGCGATGTCCACAACTGGAACCCCTGGATCCACTCGAACATCATTGTGGCGGCATTGCTGCTGGTTGATGACCCTGATGAGCAGGCGGCGGTGGTTGCCCGGTGCATCGAGGGCCTGGACCGCTTCCTCGCCTCCATCCCGGCCGACGGCGCAATCGACGAGGGCTTCGCCTACTGGTGGAACGGTGCCGGACGGGCGCTGGAAGGCCTGGCTTTGTTGGAGGAGGCCAGCGGCGGCGCACTCAATCCGGACCTGCCAGTCATCCGTGCGCTGGTCGCTTTTCCGCACCGCATGCACCTTGGTGGCCGCTGGTTCCTGAACGTTGCTGACGGCCCGGCCCGCGCCCACAAAGGCCTGCCGTGGAGCATGCTGCACCGCTGGGCAGTCCGGCTGGGGGACTCCGAGGCCGCCGCGCATGCCGCGACCCTTGCCGCCGTCGAACCTGAACCCAACGCGGCAGCCGGACTGGGCCGCGTGCTCACCCAACTGACCTCCCTCAGCCAGCCCACGTCCCGCACCCAACCAGGCAGCGCTCAGCTGCGACCCAGTTGGGGGACGTACCTGCCATCGGTCCAGATCATGGTGGCCCGGCAAACCCCGGGGTCCACCGATGGGCTCACGCTTGCGGCCAAGGGCGGACACAACGGCGAGCACCACAACCACCGCGACGTCGGTTCCGTGGTGGTGGCCGTGGATGGTGTGCCCTTGCTGGTCGACGCCGGCCAGCCCACGTACACCGCCCAAACGTTCGGGCCTGATCGGTACCGGATCCGGGCCATGCAGAGCGCGTGGCACAGTGTCCCGGCGCCCTTCGGGCTGGAGCAAGGGACGGGGTCTTCGTTCGCGGCGACCGTTCTACAGGAGCCCACACCGGAGGAGCCCACGCTCGAGCTTGGACTGGGGGCGGCCTATGGTTTGGACCACCCCGAGCAGTGGATCCGCACCTCGCTCATGAACCGGGACCTCGGCTCCGTGGTGATTGATGACCGCTGGAACCTGCCAGCTCAGCCGCCGGAGGGAACGCAGCCGCCGGAGGGAACGCGCCCGCCGGAGGGAACGCACGACGTCGACATCACCTACCTGGTTGCCGGCACCGTCCGCGTCAGTTCAGACGCCACGGCCACCATCACGCCCGAAGGTATCCCGGCTGCCGAAACCACCAAGGGACTGCACCTGCGCTGGAAGCCGGCCACCGCCGTCGTGCTGGTGGACGAGTGGCTCTTGGACGATCCGCTCCTCAGCGATATCTGGGGCGAAAAACTGACCCGTATCCGATTCCGCATGCCCGCCGAAAACCGCGCTTCGGGCGCATTCACCCTCACAGTGGAGGCAACATCTTGAGTTCCGAACAGACCCCGGAAGCGGGCGGCAAGTCCCTCTTTTCCTTGCAGCGACGGGAGCGGCTCATGGAGGAATTGCGTGCGCACGGTGCCATCACGGTCCGGGATATCGCCGCAAAGCTGGGCGTCAGCGAGTTGACCATCCGGCGTGATGTGAACACCCTCGCCGACGAAGGGCTGGTGTCCAGGGTCCACGGCGGCGCAACCCTGCCCAGCCCGTTGGACCGCTCCGTGGCTGTGGGGAGGCCGTCGGCGCACAGCTACTCGATCGGCATGGTGGTTCCATCGCTGGACTACTACTGGCCGCAGGTGATTTCCGGTGCCCGCGGCGAGGCCGAAGCGCAGAACCTCCGCATCCTGGTCAGGGGTTCCGCCTATGACGCCGCCGACAACCGTCGCCAGGTCCAGGCGCTGCTGGATACCCAAAACATCGACGGACTGATCGTGGCGCCGGACATGGGCGGTGAGCACGGCAAGGAGCTACTCCGCTGGCTCAACGCACTGCCCATTCCGGTTATCCTGGCTGAGCGTCGGGCGCCGTTGGAGATTCCCGCCCATCGGCTGGAGTGGGTGGCAACGGACCACTCGTTCGGCGCAGGGATGGCCGTTCGGCACTTGTGGCAGGAGGGTCATCGGATGATCGGCTGCCTCACTGATTCCACGAGCCCCACCAGTCCGCACGTGGTCCGGGGCTGGAAGCAGGCTATGGCAGCGCTGAAGATTCCGCTTGAGAACTCCATCCATGAGGACTCAGCCAAACTGGACAACGGCGACCGGGCCAACCACTTCGATCACGTCCTTGACTTGTGCCGTTCCTCCGGGACCACGGCAATGCTGGTGCACTCGGATACCCAGGCCGTGGCGTTCGTGCAGCACTGCGTGGACCGCGGAGTGGACGTTCCCGGCAGCATGGCGATCGTGGGATACGACGACGAAGTTGCCTACCTGGCCGAGCCCGCGATCTCCGCGGTCCGGCCACCCAAAAGCTACGTCGGCAAAGTGGCGGTGCAGCTCATGGCTGCGCGCCTGGCCGAAGGAAGGATGCGCCCTGTGCATCGCATTGACCTGAACCCTGAGCTGATCGTCCGGGAGTCGTCCGTCGGGGCGCCGCGTGGACTGGCCGGAGTACTGGAGGATTCCCTCTGATGCTCTTGCCACCGTTGGATCACCAACTCTCACCCTTCACCGGCCTGACCCGCGAGCACTGGTGCGCTTACGCGGATCACCTCCTGCGCTCCGCCCATCACTTTGGGACCGTGGACCATGCCAACATCCACCTGCCGGGAGCCAACAGCCGGTACGGCCCGCGGAGTGACTCGCTGGAGGCCTTCGCACGGACGTTCCTGCTGGCCTCCTTCCGGATGGCGGGCGACCCCTCTTCCACAGGCTGGATCGCGGAGTGGTACGCCGCCGGGCTCGACGCCGGAACCAACCCCGCCAACCCCGACCGCTGGCCGACACCAGGCGAGCTGGGGCAGGCGAAGGTTGAGGCGGCGTCGTTGGCTGTCGGCCTGGCACTGACCCGCGACGTCCTCTGGGACAAGCTCCCCGAACGCGTGCAGGAGCAGCTCATCGCTTGGTTCGAGACCGTGATCGGCGAGGAATATCCGCCCATCAACTGGGTGTGGTTCCAGATTGTGGTGGAGACGTTCCTCGCCTCTGTCGGCGGCCGGTACTCGGACGAGGACATCGACGCCGGACTCGCCATCCACGATTCCCTGTACCGGGGCGGGGGCTGGTTCGCCGACGGCCCCGAGCGGGCCTACGACCACTACGTTGGCTGGGCGTTCCAGGTGTACCCGCAACTGTGGGCGCTGATGGCACCCTCGGATCCCCGGGTTACTGCACGAAAGACGCTCGACGGCGACCGGCTGGCTGACTTCCTGGACGACGCCGCGTTCTTGGTGGGGGCGAACGGTGCTCCGCTCATCCAGGGCCGCAGCTTGATCTACCGGTTCGCGGCCGCGGCACCCTTCTGGGTAGGGGAGTTGTCCGGTCACACCCGGCTGGCCCCGGGCATGGCGCGTCGGGCAGCCTCCGGAATGCTCGACTACTTTGCCCGGCACGGGTCCATCACTGACGACGGCCTCCTTTCCATAGGCTGGCACGGCGAGTTCGCGGGCATGAAGCAGGCGTACTCCGGTGCGGGCTCTCCATATTGGGCTGCAAAGGGAATGCTCGGGCTGGCGCTGCCGGCGGATCACCGCGTGTGGACCACCGTTGAAGAGCCCCTGCCCGTTGAGGTTGCCGACACCCAGCGGCTGATCGCGGCCCCGGGGTGGCAGGTTGATGGGACCCGTGCCGACGGCGTGGTCCGGATCCGGAACCATGCCACGGACCACGCTGTTGTTGGCGCTGTGGTGGCTGATGCTCCGCTGTACGCCCGGATCGGGTACTCGACGCACACGTTCCCGGACCTCACGCCGGAGTCGGTTGATAACGCGGTGGCGTTCGTTGACTCCTCCGGGCGGCTGACGCACCGGACAGGGTTTGAGTACCTCGGCTCGTTCTCCGAGGGCGGGGTTCAGGTAGGTGCTTCCCGGTTCACTGCCCACTGGATCGAACCTGATCCCGACGCCGGGCCGGATCACGGCAGCGGGGTGTCCGGTGTCGCGACGGCCGGTCCTTCGGTCACGGTGGTGTCGGCGACGCGGGGAGCAGTGGAACTTCGGCTGGTGCGGGTTTCAGGGGCTTCCGGGGGTGATTCTTCCGGGGGTGCTTCTGGTGCTTCTGGTGAGGGTTCTGTGGGCGCGTCCGGTGATGTAGCTGCGGGTGCATCCGGGTCTGCGGGTCCTGCGCTGCGGATCGGGGGATGGCCGGTGGATGCTGCATCTTCAGAGGTCAGCACTGTCCTGCCCGTGCCTGGGTTTGGCCTGCCCTTGGATGACTCCGGGACATTGGTGCGCTCCGGTGCACACCCCATGGGTTCGGAGCTCACCATTCCTTGGGTGGGTACCGCGGGCACCGCGCACGACGGCGACTACGCCGCCGTCGTCGTCCTCACCGGTCAGGGAGGTGCTTCGCCGGACGGGGGCGTCACGTTTGTGACGGGCCAAGGGGAGGGCGAAGACCGTTTCCTGTTCGCCGACGGTGTGTCGATACCCCTTTCCCGGCTGTGGCCTTCCCGATTCGAGGCTTAGCTGCGGGTTAGGTGATTCCTACCATCTAACGCGCAGCGAGCCATCGAACCGGCCGGCCCACGGATGTGGGCACGTGCCCGTTTCGTGGTCTTGCTGCTGAGTGTGCCGTGCGCACGGCATCGGGTGCAGCGAGCCATCGAATCGGCGAAGCCACGCGGGTCTTGAGCTCGTCTCGACGCTTGGCCGCCCACTTGCCGACTCGTACCGTCCAACAAACAACGCAGCCATCGAACCGGCGGGCCCACGGAGTTGGGGTTGTGCCCGTTTCGGGGGTTCGCTGCTGAGTGTGCCGTGCGCACGGCATTGGGTGCAGCGAGCCATCGAATCGGCGAAGCCACGGGGGTTTGGGCCGACGCGTAGCTGCCCACTAGCCGACTCCTACCGTCCAACAACAACGCAGCCATCGAATCGGTCTCCCACGGTACTGGGCGCGTGGCCGTTTCGGGGTCTTGCTGCTGAGTGTGCCGTGCGCACGGCATCGGGTGCAGCGAGCCATCGAATCGGCGAGGCCCCGGGGGTCTCGAGCTCGTCTCGACGCGTAGCCGCCCACTAGCCGACTCCTACCGTCTGGCCTGCAGTGAGCCCCGGGAGCGAAGCCCGTTTCGGGGTCTTGCTGCTGAGTGTGCCGTGCGCACGGCATCGGGTGCAGCGAGCCATCGAATCGGCGAAGCCACGGGGGTTTGGGCCGACGCGTAGTTGCCCACTTGCCGACTCCTGCGTGTGCCAGGCGTGCGGCCCAGAATGCAGTGAGCCCTGGGCGCTTGCCCGTTTCGGGGTCTTGCTGCTGAGTGTGCCGTGCGCACGGCATCGGGTGCAGCGAGCCATCGAATCGGCGAAGCCACGGGGGTTTGGGCCGACGCGTAGTTGCCCACTTGCCGACTCCTGCGTGTGCCAGGCGTGCGGCCCAGAATGCAGTGAGCCCTGGGCGCTTGCCCGTTTCGGGGTCTTGCTGCTGAGTGTGCCGTGCGCACGGCATCGGGTGCAGCGAGCCATCGAATCGGCGAAGCCACGGGGGTTTGGGCCGACGCGTAGTTGCCCACTTGCCGACTCCTGCGTGTGCCAGGCGTGCGGCCCAGAATGCAGTGAGCCCTGGGCGCTTGCCCGTTTCGGGGTCTTGCTGCTGAGTGTGCCGTGCGTACGGCATCGGATGCAGCGAGCCATCGAATCGGCGAGGCCCCGGGGGTCTTGAGCTCGTCTCGACGCTTGGCCGCCCACTTGCCGACTCCTACCGTCTGACCTGCAGTGAGCCCCGGGCGCTTGCCCGTTTCGTGGTCTTGCTGCTGAGTGTGCCGTGCGCACGGCATCTGGTGCAGCGAGCCATCGAATCGGCGAAGCCACGGGGGTTTGGGCCGACGCGTAGTTGCCTACTAGCCGACTAGTACCGTCTGGCCTGCAGTGAGCCCCGGGAGCGAAGCCCGTTTCGGGGTCTTGCTGCTGAGGGTGCCGTGCGTACGGCATCGGGTGCAGCGAGCCATCGAATCGGAGGGCGAACAGGGGGCGGCCCAGGATTCCCTGCAGTAGGCTCGCCGGATGAGCAACAGCGAAGACCGCGAACGTTTCCTGGCAGCCTATGACCACAACCTCCGCACCGACGCCGAGACCCCCAGCGCCCTCAAGGTCACCCAACACGGACCCCTGCGCCTGGTGACGTTCATGAAGGGGCGGGGTTTCGTTACGTACAAGGACCTGGGCGATGCGGACTCGCAGGCCGTGAAGAGACTCGTCGCCGAGGCGATCGCGCACTTCCGCGCAGATCCTGACATCACCAAGGTGGAATGGAAATCCCGCGGCCACGACCACGCGCCGGGTTTGCACCAAGCCCTCATCGAGAACGGCTTCACCCCGGATGACCCCGAGTCGATCATGATCGGCGAAGCGAAAGCATTGAGCACGGATGTGCCAATTCCCGGAGGCGTAACCCTGCGGCAAGTCACTGACGAAGCCGATGTCAGGGCCATGAGCGCCATGCAAGATGAGGTCTTCGGGGAGCCGGTTTCAGACGAGATGGCCGAGGCGTTGCTGCGAAGGCTGTCGCTCGGCGATGGCATGCAGCTTTGGGTTGCCGAAGCTGAGGGAAAGATTGTCAGTGCGGGACGCTTGGAGCCAGTGCCGGGGACAGTCTTTGCCGGGATCTGGGGCGGTGCCACCAGGGAAGAATGGCGTGGCCGGGGGATTTACCGGGCGTTGACGGCCCGCCGTGCACAGACCGCACTCGAGTTGGGCAAGTCACTCATCCACAGTGACTCCACCGAGTTCTCGCGGCCAATCCTGGAACGTTCCGGGCTGCTCAAGGTCTCGACGACAACGCCGTACCGCTGGGTGCGCGGCTAAATGCTTGAGGGCCAGCCGCCGGTTGAGACGGTCCACCTCATCCAAGACTCGACCCACTTCGGTGAAAACACAGCGAGGCCCCTCAGGATCGAAATCCCCAGGGCCAGCCGCCGGTTGAGACGGTCCACTTCATCCAAGACTCGTCCCACTTCGGTGAGAACACAGCAAGGCCCCTCGGGATCGAAATCCCCAGGGCCCCGCCGGTGAGACGGTCCACCTCATCCAAGTCTTCGGTGGCTGCCCAGTGCCGGTTGAGACGGTCCACCTCATCCAAGACTCGGCCCGCTTCGGTGAAAGCACAACAAGGCCCCTCAGGATCGGAATCCCCAGGGCCAGCCGCCGGTTGAGACGGTCCACTTCATCCAAGACTCGACCCACTTCGGTGAGAACACAGCAAGGCCCCTCGGGATCGAAATCCCCAGGGCCAGCCGCCGGTTGAGACGGTCCACCTCATCCAAGACTCGACCCACTTCGGTGAGAACACAGCAAGGCCCCTCGGGATCGAAATCCCAAGGGGCCCCGCTATCTCAGAATTTCCTTACTTGCCAGCCGCGAAGTAGCTCACACACTGCCCCTGATTGGTGAACACGGGCGACGGACTGGTCTTCCATCCGTTGTTCTTGCACGCGTCCTTGCCGGTGGAAACAGCCACGCGATATTGCTTCGTGGTGCCGTCGGGCGCTGTCACGGTGACTACCGCCGTCGGGCTTTCCGCCGTTGCCTGCTGGACGGTCACCTTGGCGTTCGTGTCCAGCGGGTAGCCGACGACGGCGGGAGTCGCCGTCGCGGTCAGCACCCGGTAGTCGGTGGTTCCGGGAGCGAAGCCCACTACCGATGCCTGGTTGACCAGGAGCCGGCCGAGGTCGGCCAGTCCGGCGTCGGCCAGGCGTGATCCAGCGATAGCCACCTCAGCGACCTTCGTGTAAGACGCCGTGGTCACGAACGAAACCCTGATCCCGCGGGTGGTTACGGGGTCGAAGCGGACGGTCGTCGGTGAAGAAATGGAGAGTCCGGTGATGGTTCCGGCGGAGGTATCCTTCCATGTTTCGGTGGCATCCTGGTACTGGACCTTCAGGCTTGCCGCGGCCTTCTCCGCGGACGTCACGGTCACTGAAGAGACGGTGTAGTCGCGGCCAAACGCGTAGCTCAGGCTGTCACCGGCCCTGCCGCCGCTGACCCAGTTGGACCAGCGCGTGGAGGCGTTGGAATCGCAGGTGTTCTTCGCGATGTAGGAGCCCTCGGTGTAGCTGGCGGTGACGGAAGTGCTGGGATCGTCCTTGCAGATGTTGCTGCTCGGAACCCGGTCCACCACCAGCACTGTGAGGGTCGCAGGGAGTGAGCCCGCCGTGCCCGGAACCGTCACTGAACCAACAGTTTGCAGCGCCGAATCGGACAAGGAAGCCCAGTCCCACGTGACGGGGAGCGGGTTGCGGGCCGGGCCGTCGCCGATCTGTCCAGGGACGGACGTGGGCGCAGCAGCCTGGACCTCAGCCACGGTAGAGCCAATGCCTACCGTTACCGACGCCGGATCGGTGGCGACGTACTGCCCAACAGTCACGGTCAGGAGGGCATCGCCAAACACCTGCCCGTAAGGATCAACGCCGGAACCGCGAAGCGTCACCTTCCCTTCCTTCTGCCAAACCGACGGATCAACAGAAGACCACGTCACAGCCAGTGGCTTGCCAGGACCCGCCTCATACAGCGGTGTCACTGTAGAAGGCAGGGTAGGCGCAACGCCAGTGAGAGTGCTCAGTTCAACGGGAGAAACACCCAGGAGCTTGAGGTCCGCAATGTCCGTGAAAGCCCACGCCTGGTGCGGGTTGGCCGATGCCGTGGCCGTGGTTCCGGTGGAGGAAGCCAGCGCTACGGACGTTCCGGCCGCGGTTTGGTTGCCCGAAACCTGCAGAGCAATCGCCGCACCTGCGTTGACCAGTGACCATTGCTTGCCGTTCTCGGTGGTCACTATCCACTGTGCAGAAGGAGTCGCCTTGGCTTGCTCCACCGAGAGGGAACCCAGCGAAGCGGCACCCGACTGGCTCCCGTTCAGTACGCCTCCGTTGCCGGTCAGGACGCGCCCGTCCTTGCTGGAAACAACCCAGCGGCGATCGTTCCCAAAGCCACCTGCACCCACGGCGTTGAAGGTCCACATTTGTGGAGCCACTCCTGCTGCGTCGCCGCCCAGTTCCTCGATCGACGCAGTTCCGTTCGCGCGCCCGGTCAGGTATTTGCCGCTCGCCTCACCGCTGAGGTGGTAGCTGTGGCCGTCCTGCACAGGTGCGGCGTCGTCCGAAACTCCACTGACGCCGTCGACGACGAACGTCACCACTGATGCGGCAGGAACCTCAAGCGTCGCGGACTTGGCGGTGGCATCCACGGCCACGGGTGCGCCCTTGACCAGGGCGTTCTTCTCGATGTCGTCCAGTGGGGACTTGGTGGTGACAACGGGAGTGACCTTGGCGCCGGGAGCGATGGAGCCGAAACGGCTGAGGTCGATGGTGACCTTTTCCGGCGTCGGGGTGTCGTTGAAGTGGACCAGGGTGGCGCCGTTGCCGTCGGCGCGGAGGGCGCTGGCGGTCTTGGCGTTGTCGTTTTGAATGAGGAAGTCGCCCGGACGGATGTAGTGCGTGAAGTTCCGTGTGGTGTTGTATTTCTGGTTGGTCAGAACCTTGCACTTGGCTTGTTCCCCGGTGGCGCCGTCGTTGAGCCGACGGTTGGAGAAGCCTTCGCGGCCTTCGTAGTTGCAGTCAAAGTCGACGTAAATGGAACCCCAGCCTTTGTCTGCCTTCTCCTGTTTGTACGTGTCCTCCATAGGCTGCCAGAACACCCACGCGTTGGGGTCCAGTTCCCGGAGATCGTTGACCATGCGGCCGGCGATGCCCAGGCCGTTGGTGATGTTGGAGCGGTCCCAGCCGCTGGTGGAGTCGCCGAGCGCGGGGTTGCCTGTCCAGAAACCGCCAACCTCACTCATCCACAGGGGCTTGTCCGTGGAGTTGGCGAGGTCCCTGACCCGGCGTCGATCGTTGGTGCCGTACGTGTGGACGTTGAGCTGGGCAACGGCGTCCTTGGCCTCCTGGCTGTAGCCGTTCCAGTTGGTCATGAACTTGCTGGGATCGGTCTCGTCCATTGCCGAGATGACGGCGTCGGTGTTGCCCTTTTCCAGTTCGGCCGCCAGGAGCTTGGTCACGCGGTCCTGGGCGGCCGGGTAGATCAGCGCGCCCTCCTGCTTCTGCGTGTACGTGGTGGGCGGCTTGCCTGTGGCGGCGTCGATGTCCGTTCCCCAGTAGCCCGAGTTTGGCTCATTGAACGGATCGATCGTGTCCACGGTGATACCGCTGCCCTTTTCGAGAAGTTCGACGGCGTTCCTCATGTATGCGGCAAACTTGGCTTCGGCTTCGGGCAGGAGGTTCTCGCCCTTGGCGGTGTTCACCTGGCCGGAAACGTAGCCGCTCTTGGTCATGAACCACGGCGGGGAGTTGCTGAAGGCTTCCCAGTGGGTGATCTGTTGATCGGCGGCCAGGCGCTCCACCCACCAGCGCTGGTTCTGGTCGGCGTCGGGGTTGTAGGAGGCGGGGTCGTCAGGGTCCCACGCGTTCAGGAACGCGAGTTTGTTGGCCTGTGTCTTGTCGACGCTTCCGTCCGCGTTGTAAAGGTTCGACGCCGGTTGGCCGGGTTGCGCTTCAGTGACCGGCTTCCACCATCCCTCCACAGCGCTGCCGTCGTTGAGGTAGTTGGCTACGTCGGAGGCATTGCCGCCACCGACGTTGTAGCGGGCAATGTTGAGGTTCAGCCCGTCCTCACCGAAGACCTTCTGGTACAGCTCCTCGCGCAGCTCGGGGGAGTATCCCGCCGTCGCATTGGCAAACCAGACCAGGCTGGTTCCCCAGCCTTCGAACGCTTCGCCCCGGGTGGCGGGGTTCGGTGTGATGGTGACCGCTGTTGCGTCGTCTGCTTGTGCTTGGGGGGTGGTTGCGGGCAGGAGTGCCATGCCGGCGGCGGCTGTGACGGCTGCCGCCAGTATTGCCACTGGCCTTCGGATTCTTCGAGCGGTAAACGCCATGGGTGGACCTCATCGTCGGGTGTCATTGGGTGCTTTGCCTGGCTTCATGGAAGGGCCGGGCAAGCCGAGACTATGAGGCTCTCTGGGTTGCAACAAGGCACTCGAACACGCTCGCTCGTGGTCAATCAGAACCGGTCACACGCATTCAAGCAACGAGGGGTCACTTGTGGCCCCTTTGAGCCGCTTGAAGGGGCCACACGTGACCCCGCGTTGCTTCTGTTGCGCTTCATGGTTGGGCGCTGGTTGTATAGATGTATACAAGTACACTTTGCAAGGCGGTACGGCATGGCAGAACAACCACGGAACACAGGGGCCCACCTCGTTTACGGCGAGCTGAAGCGTAGAATTCTCAGCTTGGAACTCAAGCCGGGCGAGCGTCTCTACGAACCAGCGATGGCGTCCGAGTTGCAGGTGAGTCGCACTCCGCTCCGGGAAGCCATCCGGCGCCTGATTTCCGAGAGCCTGCTCGAACAGCAGGCAACCGGGGGAGTCGTGGTGCCCGCGCTGGATGAGAAGGTGATCTCGGAGCTGTACGACGTCCGGGCCGCTTTGGAATCCCTGATGGCCAGGGAGGCCTGCGCCAACGCCACCCCTGCGGACCTTGAGGAGCTGCGGGGAATCCTGGCCCGCAATGCTGCCATGGTGGAGTTCCCTGACGAAGCCATGAAATACGGGGTTGCCCTGCATTCGGCCATTGCCAGGATCGCCGGGAATTCCTGGGCACAGCGCTTCCATCAGCAGATTGCCAGCCAGGTTGAACGGTACCGGTACTTCACCAACAAGGCCTCGGAACGCCGGGATGAGGCACTCGAGAACCACCGGCTCTTGGTTGAAGCCATCGCCTCAAAGGATGCGGAGAAGGCCGCCAAGGTGGCCTTCGAGCACGTCATCGGCGCACGGGATGAGACGCTGCGGGTCATCACGGGCTCCGGACTCGTGGTCGAATGATCGGGGAACTTGGACGGCGTTCGTCCACTGCACTCCTGATCCACTCGGCCCTCATCCAGGCTGTCACTTTCCTGGTCCGCCCGGCCACTACCTACCGCGCACTGGAATTGGATGTTCCCGGGTTCGCCCTTGGCCTCCTTGCCGCAAGCTACGCCGTATTTCCCCTGCTGTTGGCCCTTCCCATCGGCGGACTGGTGGACCGCCTCGGTGAGCGCAGGCTCATGGCGATCGGGGCCGCCGTCGTTCTTGGTTGTTCTGCGTTCCTGCTGTTTTGGGGGAGTTCGGTTCCGGCGCTTGTAGCTGGAACGGCGCTTCTTGGCGCGGGCCAGCTGGCCTGCGTGGTGGGGCAGCAGGCGGTGGTGGCGAACAACGCTGCGTCGACGCGCCTGGACTCTGCCTTTGGATACCTGACGTTCGCCGCCTCGCTGGGTCAAGCCTTCGGCCCGCTGGCAATTTCCATTGTGGGTGGTGCATCCGTGCGCCCTGACACCGGCGCGATCTTCCTGCTCGCCACGGCCATGAGCCTGCTGATGTTCCTGACCACTTTCGTGATCTCCTCGAAGGTCAGTCGAGGCCGCCGCGCTCCCAAGGGAGGTCCCAAAGGCAGTGCGGCTGCGCTCCTCAGGACACCTGGCGTAGTCCGGGCCTTGGCAACCAGCGCTACCGTCCTTGCAGTGGTGGACCTGACCGTCGTCTACCTGCCGGCATTGGGTGCGGAAAGGGGCCTGACCGCGGCCACCGTGGGCCTCATGCTGACCGTCCGGGCCGTGTTCTCCATGGTTTCCCGGCTCGGACTCGGCAGTGTGTCCCGTCGGCTGGGCCGGATGAAACTGCTCATCATCAGCCTGGCCATTTCCACAGCTGCCCTTGGCGTGGCAGCGATTCCGATGCCCGAATGGCTGCTCTTCATCGTCATGGCGTTCCTCGGCCTGGGCCTGGGAATCGGCCAACCATTGACCATGTCCTGGCTCTCCGCCCAAGCACCCAAAGGCCAACGCGGGCGCGCACTGGCCTTGAGGCTGGCCGGAAACAGGGTGGGCCAAGTGGTCCTGCCGAGCGCAATCGGCGTGGTGGCGGTAGGCCTCGGTGCGGCGGGGGTGTTCCTGGCGTCAGCTGTTGCCGTGGGCGGGACCATGCTCTTGCTCCGGGGGGTTCGGCTGGACGACTGAGTCTGGGCTGCGGACCCAGGCGGCCGAAGACCAAGCAGGCACTAAATTGCCCTTCCTCGAATATTTACCGCACATACCCGTCATCTTTCACCGCGCCCGCACACTGCTAGTTAGGCGTAGTTAGGCGTAGTTAGGCGTAGTCAGGCGGGAAAGAGGGGGAGCTGCCTGTGCAGAACGGCAGGGTATTTCAGGTGACGGATCCGGAAATGTTGCCGGTGAGGCATCACAAGGCGTGGGAGTACTTCCAGCGGGGCGACGACGTGGAAGTGACGCTACAAGGCGTTGCATGCGGCACCGGCGTGGTGGTGGACGTCATGGCCGATGGAAGTGCCATCTGGGTCTACCTCAACGGCGTGGGCAGGCGGCTATTTGGCGCGGACGAGAACGTGCAGGTTACGAGCATCGACTACGGGCGGTAAACGAAGCCGCAGAGCGAGCGACGGCGGCGGTCCCTTGCGGAAGGCCGCCGTCGACGCCTTAGAGAACAGCGGTCATGACTCCCCAGCCCCAGCCAACGGCGAACCGCGGCATCCAGCCGCCCTTGCCGTCGCCGGGGTAGTGCCAGAGGACGCCTTCAGTATCGCGGGCAAGGAGGTCGGCGGTCCCGTCCGGCGGGAAGTTGCTGTTGAAGTCGCCGGGACCCACGACGGCGGTCATGTAGTTCCAGCCCGAACCCACCTGAACGCGGGGGAGCCAGCCGCTGGCGCCATTGCCGGGGTAGAGCCACAGCGTGCCCGCGGCATCAGTGGCGATCACATCGTGCTTGCCGTCGCCGTTGAAGTCACCCGGGCCCACGATCTTGTCCATGGTGTTCCAGCCAGCGCCCACGGCGACACGGGGGAGCCAGCCGCTGGCACCGTTGCCCGGGTAAAGCCATAAGGTCCCTGCAGAGTCCCTGGCCAGGACATCGTGCTTGCCGTCGCCGTTGAAGTCACCAGGACCCAGGACCGAGGTCATAACGTTCCACCCGGCACCTACTTGGACGCGTGGGTACCACTCGCCGTATCCGTTGCCGGGGTAAAGCCACAGGACCCCGGCTGTGTCACGTGCAAGCACGTCCGGCTTGGCGTCACCGCTAAGATCACCCGGTGCCACGAGGGAAGTCATCGCGTTCCAGCCGGAACCAACCTGGACGCGTGGCAGGAAGTGACCGCCTGTGTCGCCGGGATACAGCCACAGGGTGCCGGCCGAATCCCGGGCCAAGGTGTCGGCCTTGCCATCGGACGTGAAGTCATTCTTGGCGGGATTCACCGTGATCGCGAACCATTTTGTGAAGGCCGACGGGCTGACGCCGTTGGACGCAGCCACTTGGACCTTGTAGGTTCCCGCCTTGCTCGCAATTCCTGAAAGTACACCGGTCTGCTTGTCCAGAGTCAGCCCCGGAGGCAAGGTGCCCGCGTAGACGGAGAATCCGGGCGCTGGAGAGCCGGTGGCCCGGAACGTGTAGTTGAAGGCCGAGCCGACTGTTCCCACAACCGGTGGTTGGCCTGCGGTGAAGGCCGGCGGAGCGTCCGCGCCGTCGATGACTGAGAGTCCCCCACCCATTTGGTTCGCCACATAGGTCTTGTTCGTCACTTCATTGACGGCCAGTTCTTCGGGCCAGTTACCGACTTGGATGATCTCCAGAGCGCCGGTGCCGGGGCGAAGTACTGTGAGCTTGCCCCTGCTTGGAAGCACGCCGTAGACCTTATTGGTGGTTTCGTTGACCGCCAGGCTGTGCGGGTTGTTCAAGAAGTCGCCAAACTCGAATCTCTTGACTCTGTTCGTTGTTCCGTCCAGTTCGGACAAATAGTAGGGGCCCGTCGAGATGTAGATCTTGTTCGTCTTCTTGTTGACGGCGAGGTCTCCGGGCATGTCATTGAGCGCGATTCCCGAGGTCGAATTGGTGGCTCCGTCGATTATCGTGAGGTTCCTGCCACCGTCTCCGCTGTTCTCATTGCTGACGTAGATCTTGTTGGTCGCCGGGTTCACTGCCAAGCGATAGGGGCGCAGTCCGGCGGGAACCTGAACGGATGTCTTGGTGGTTCCATCAACGACATAAACGACGTTGTTGTCCACATCTGTCACGTAAGCCTTGTTGGTGACCGTGTTCAGGGCCATCTCTGACGAATAAGTCCCCACAGTGACAGTTGTGCTCGTCTTGCTGGCGCCATCGAAAATCAAGACGCTGTTGGGGCCGCCCCCCAAGGCAAAGATTTGGTTTGTCGACTCGTTAACGGCCAGACTATGAACACCTGGGCCGGAGTAGACAACAGACACAGCGTTGCTGGCGCCATCTATGGACACGATCGTCCCATCGACCGACGCATAAACCTTATTCGTCACCGTGTTAACGGCCAAGCCCGAAGGACGTCCTGCCAGTTGAATGGACGTGGCAACGTTCGTGGCCCCATCAATGACGGAAACGCGGGGGTCGCCCAAGTGAGCTACGTAGACCTTGTTCGTTACCGGGTTCACCACGGTTGTGGACGGTCCGCTTCCAGTGACGATGTCGGCGACCCGTACATCGGCGTGGGCCGGAGGGGCCATGACGAACAGCGCTGTGGCCATGAGGCTCACGGCAAGGAGGGCCGCCGCAAGGGCCCGGGTCAACACGCTGAAGCTCTTCCTTGAAATTTCTTGCTTCGAAAACAGCAGAGTGGTCACTGCAGCTCCCCCTTTTAATGTGCCAGCGACCACATTCTTGGGCCGGGGAGAGTCTACAGCCAGTCACGCCCTATTCCGCGAACAGCGCCGCCAGGTCGTCTGCCGTCAACGAGCCACCGGCCAGGGCGTCGCCTTCCATCACGTCCGCGAATAGTTGCGATTTCTTGGCCTTCAACGCCATGACCTTTTCCTCGATGGTGTCCTTTGCCACCAGCCGGTAGACCATCACGTTCCTGGCCTGCCCAATACGGTGCGTGCGGTCCACTGCCTGGGCTTCGGACGCGGGGTTCCACCATGGATCCAGCAGGAATACGTAGTCGGCCTCGGTCAGGTTGAGCCCGAAGCCACCGGCCTTCAGCGAGATCAGGAACACCGGAGCGGACCCGTTTTTGAATTCGCTGACCACATCGCCGCGGTTCCTGGTGCTGCCATCGAGGTAGCAGTACTCCACGCCCTCTTCATCCAGGCGTTCTCGGACCTTCCCAAGGAATCCCGTGAACTGGCTGAAGATCAGTGTCCTGTGGCCCTCGGAAATGACGTCTTCCAGTTGCTCGAACAGCACATCGAGTTTGGAGGAACGCACGCCGGACAGCGAAGAGTCCACCAACGAGGCATCCAGGCTGAGCTGCCGCAGCAACGTCAGCGACTGGAAAATCGTGAAGCGGTTCTTGTTCACGTCGTCGATCAATCCGAGGATTTTCTGGCGTTCGCGCTGCAGGTGCGTTTGGTAGACCTTCTGGTGCCTTGGGTTCAGCACCACTTCCAGGATCTGCTCCTGCTTGGGCGGCAGATCCTTGATGACCTGCTCTTTGGTGCGGCGCATCATCAACGGACGGACACGACGCCGGAGCTTGCCCAGTTGCGCGGAGTCCCCGTTCTTTTCCACCGGCTTTTGATAGTTCTCGGCGAACCGTTTGGGGCTGGGGAACAGCCCCGGCGCCACGATTGAGGTCAGCGCCCAGAACTCCATGAGGTTGTTCTCCAGCGGCGTGCCCGTGATGGCCAGCTTGAAACGGGCCGGCAGCTTCCGCGCGCACTGGTACGCCTTGGACTGGTGGTTCTTGACGAACTGGGCCTCGTCCAGCATCAGCCCCGCCCACTGGAAGGAGGCGTAGGCATCGTAGTCAATGCGGAACAGGGCATAGGAGGTGATCACGACGTCGGCACCCGCCAACGCTTCCACAGGGGACAGGCCGCTCTTGGCGAAGGTTTCACTGACGGTCCGCACCACCAGGCCCGGGGCGAACCGTTGCGCTTCCAAGGCCCAGTTGCTCACAACGCTGGTGGGCGCCACCACCAGGAAGGGAGCGCGTGGAGTTACCTCGACAGCGTCGCCCTGCGCGGCAGCAGCAGTCGAGGCAGCCAGATCCTTTGCCGCACAAATCAGCGCAATGGCCTGAACGGTCTTACCAAGGCCCATATCGTCCGCAAGAACACCGCCGAGGCTGTGCTTGTAGAGGAAGCTGAGCCAGTTGAATCCCTCGAGCTGATAAGGACGCAGCTCAGCGTTAAGTCCGGCCGGGAGCGGAAGCCCGGTCACGCCGTCGTCGAGCAATCCACCCACGGCTTCACGCCAGGCGGCGGCCTGTTCGTCCACAATACCGAGCTGCGCCAGCTCGTCCCAGAGCCCGGCCTGGAAGCGGCTGATCTGCAGGGTGCCGTCCTTGTTGTCCGGGTTGTCCTGCAGCGAACGGGCTTCGTCGATCAGCGCGCGGAGCTGGTGCAGTTCCGGCAGGTCCAGCGAGAAGTAGGCGCCGCTGGGCAACAGCATGCGGCTCATTCCGGCCGCAAGCGCCGAGAACACCGCCGCGAAGGACACCGGTTCGCCTTCGAGGGTGATCACGATTCCGAGGTCGAACCAGTCGCCGCTGGCCGTCTCCTTGGTGGAAATGGACACCACGGGAGCCTCGGCGGCCTCGCGGTAATCTGCGATGTCACCGGATGTTTCAACTACGACGTCGGGCAGTTCCCGCAGTGCCGGGAGAACCTCCTCGGTGAAGGCCAGGGTGTCCAGGCCGCTGAGCTCAGCGGAGGCTGCGACACGGGGCGCACCCCAGCCACCGGTTGCCGACTCGGCCAGCGCGGACACCACATCCCAGGGCCGGCCGAGCGACTCCAGGATGCGGGCTTCCTCAGCGTCGTCCCGGTAGCCGCGATCGTCTGGATGCCGCCACAGCGGTTGCGCCGTGACCAGCGTGCCGGACTTGTAATGCCACTCCCAATGCAGCCGGACCTTGTGGTCGTTGCCGTAATTGGCCAGCAGGGACAGCGTAGGGACGGCCAGTGTAGGCAGCTCCACGGATTCGTCCGCGGCCTGGACCGGCGTGGACTGTCGCAGTTTGGGGTAAAACGAGGTCAGGAAGCGGCTCTCATCCTCGGCAGGAATCTGCAGGGTTTGGCCGTCCATGACGAACTCCAGGAGCTCGTCAGTGATGCCACCCTCGATCGGCGCCAAGGTGATCAGGTTCTTTTGCTGTGGCACGCCGGGCAGGGTTTCCCCCGAATGCGTGAAGAAAATACCGTTGGCCGGTTTGCCCAGGAAGCCCACGGATCCGGGATCCACGGATTCCCCGTCCACGGTGACGGACGGCGCAAGCTGCAGTCCGCCGTCGGGCGCTTCCGCTGTGCTGTCCGGTGCCGCGTCCAGACGCGCCAAACTCAGTCCGACGACGGCGGGTTGGGACTCCACGCGGACAGGCTCGCTGCCAGCGGAGTGAATGAGTGGGATGCCGGCTTTGGTGGCGTCGGCGAGGAGGGTCCAAAGATTCTTGGCAGCGAAGTCGTTCAGGCTCAGCCACATGGCACCGGATGGTTGCTGGCGGCCGTTGCTGGATCCATGGGCGGCGAGGAAAGTCTGAAGCCATTCGACGTGGACTTCGTTGAACTCCCGGCGGAAGCTGACGTAGCTGAGGTTGTTCCAGGAGACGTCGCCGCGGATCCATTTGCCCTTGGCGCCCATCATGACCGGGCGGGCCTTGAGCTGGCGGACGCTGCGCATGGGGTCCCGGCGGCCTGTGTAGGAGAAGTGGGCCGCAGGCTCTTCCACCTCGAACTGAAGTGCAAGCGGGATGCCGGCGGCACTGGGCGCCGTCCCGGGCTTGGTGATCAACCTGTTGAGGGCTTGTTCCCAGGCGGGACGGGCGGCGCTGCCCTGCTGCCCCGAACCAGCGCGGGAGGTTTGGATACCAGGAGCCTGCGAGAGGAGCTGTGCCCGGATGCTGGGGTGGTCCTCGGCAGTAAACAGCAGGGCGGCTACATGCTTGCAGTCCTTGCGGACAGGGCAGCTGCAGATCCCCACGGTGCAGCTCCAGCCGCTGGGCTTACGGACCAGTTTGGCCGACGTCGAATACGGCTGCGGACCCGTACCCCGGACCTTGCCGATCAGGAGACCCGTGGCCGAATCGAAAGAAATCCCGCTCACGCGGCTGCCCATGGCATAGGCCAGTCCGGCCGCCAGGGAGCGGTCGTTAATGGCAGGAGTCTGAATGGCCAGTTCCCAGTTTTCGTCTGTGTGGGACGGCATGCGTCGGGCTACTTTCGGCAGGAGGCTATCTGTTCAATCTTAGTCAGCAGAAAACGGCTCCCAAACTTCGCCCTCCGTTCACCTCAACCTCGATTGCTGCGACGCTCCCGCGCGTACGTTGAAAGTGTCCGGAGCACCACCAGCTTTCAGCAGTGAGGATTTCCCATGACTACCAACGAGTACCCCGTCGTCCTGAACAAGACCAGCTTCGAAGCCGGCAACGCGGATGTAGTGGATTCCAACGTCAACGTCGTGAACCTGATGTACCAGGAGCTCCTCAACAGCGACGAAATCGCACCCGCAGCGCTCAACAGCTTCTTTGTGGACTTCTACCTGACGCAGGCACTGTCCGGCGGCTTCGCCCAGTACGTCTTCACGGCACCGGAACGTGAGGAGGTGGACTCCTACGTCCGCGCCGGCCTGGAAAGCATGGGCGCCACACGCCACCTGGACCTCTTCAACCGCACAGCGGCCGCTTTCGACGCCCTGACCGAGGATGAAGCCGAGGCCTACCTCGACGGAGAACTGGACGAGTCCGAAACCCCGCCTGCTTCAGTGGTGGCCTTGGACGAGCTCGACGGCGAGTTCGAGTCACTGCTGGAGGAAGAGGACATCATCGACCTCAATGCCGTGTACCTCCGCGACCAGTCCGAACTGCTGGTCCTGACCGACGAGGAGATCGAAGCGCACATCGCCGGGCGCGTTGCCTTGGTGCCGGACCTCGCAGAGCGCCAGGCCGAAGCCGAAGAAGAAGCCCTGGCCAACGCCCCCGAGTTCGAGGTCATCATCCGCGAACTGTGCGACGTTGCCGGCTACGCCCTCGAGAAGATCACCATGGGCGACCCCAACTACGAGCACGACGGCGTCAAGACCCTCGCCTGGCACTTCTCCACCGACCACGGCGACTACCTCATGATCGAGGACGACGAGGAGGCCTTCATGATCCACCCGGAGACCAAGGAAATCATCGCGGCTGTGGAGTTTGAAGAGTCCGAGGAATTCGCCGACGCGTAAGCCACTCGTTGCCGAGGTCGCCGGAACGCTGCAGAATCGCCGTTGCGTTCCGGCGACCTCGCCGCGTTTCCGGCGATTTCGGTGCCCTACGTCTTGGGCGTTGCCTTGCTGACCTGCCGGAACTTGACGAATCCCCACACTATGGACGCTTGCCAACAGGCCAGCAGGCCCACCCAGATCCAGTCCAGGCCATGCTCTGTGGCGTTGATGATCAAGGCGATGAGCCCCAAGGTCCACCCGAGTTCCTGTCCCCCCAGGAACGTCAAGGTCGGCGTCTTTTTGCTGCTGATGTCCTGTGTCATTTTCTCTCCCCCTAGAGTTGGTTTGCAGTCTAGCGGACCCATGCATCGGCCTGGCTTGGGGTTTGGGCCGCCGAACACGCCCGAAAGCTGCGGCGTCGGCGTGCGCAAAAACTCCGCCGAGGGACCTTTTTCAAGAGCGTGCCTTCAAGAGCGGGCTTTCAAAGAGCGCGTCCTTCGTGCGCTCGGGTGAGGTGGCGTGCTCGTGAGTTCGCGGGAACCTCGCATGTTCACACGGAACCTTCCGGCGACCTCGGAGGTTTCCCGCGAACCCGGCGTCACGCCTCAGTAACCCGAACCCGCAGCGCCCTTGATCATCTCCCCGGTGGGGCTTACCAGATACCAGACGCCACCAACTCCTTGGCCGGTCACATCCCCCGGGGCCTTGTCCTTGGCGTAGTAGTACAGCGGCATGCCGTTGAGCGTCACATGCTTTTTCCCATCCGGAGACGCTATGGTTCCCACAGTTCCGGTGACGCCGTCAACAGTGGGGGCGTCCGCCGTCGTGGTAAAAATCGGCCAGGCGTCCAAGCACGCGGCGGTGCACGCGCTGGTTCCGGAATCCTTGACGTCCTTGGTGAAGAAGTAGAGGCTCATACCCTTGCTGTCCACTACGATCTGACCCGCGCTGGAGGACGCCACTTTCATGTCGGCAGCGGCACTGGCACTGGTGCTGGCGGCGCTGGGGGAAGCCGAGGTGGGTGCCGCCGAGGAGGTCGCCGCGGGCGGGGGAGTGGAGGTGGCGGTGGTCCCCGGACTTCCGCCGCACCCTGCCATCGCCGCGGCCAGGATCACTGCACCGAATCCAAAACTGAGTCGTTTCTTCATTTCTCGCTCCTTTGACGAGCCGGCCGGGACGGACCGGCGCTAACCCCTACGACGCCGGCGGGGGAAGAATGGTTCACGGGGGCTGAACCATTTGCCGGCGTGCGTCGTCGTATAGGCGAAGGGGCAGGAGAAAACACTGAGGGAGGTGGCTATGCCGTTGGACGAGGACGTGGTGGTGGCGATCTACCGCGACCATGGCACCGCGTTGAAACGCTTCGTGCTCAGCTGCACTTCCGATGCCCATCAGGCCGATGACGTAGTGCAGGAAACCATCCTGAAGGTCTGGCAGCATGCCCCGCAGATCACGGGCAGCCTGCGAAGCTACCTCTTCCGGACGGCCCGCAACGTCATCATCGACAACTACCGGAAGGCCCAGCGGCGCCCGATGGAAGCCGGTGAGCAAGACCTCCCGGACCACGCAGCGAGGGAACGCGTGGATGAGCTCCTGAACCGGGTACTGATGGAAGAAGCGTTGCTCCGGCTCAGCCACGAGCACCGCGAGGTCCTGGTAGCCCTCCATTACCAGCGGTTTACCGTCAGCGAGGCAGCACTGCAGCTGAACATCCCTGCCGGAACCGTGAAATCCCGGGCCTTCTATGCTGTGAAGGCCCTCCGAACGATCCTTGACGAGATGGGGGTGGAACGATGAACGGCCAGTCCGTCCACCAATTGCTGGGCGCTTACCTGCTGGGTGGGCTCGACGCCGGTGAAGCCCGCTCTTTTGAGGACCACCTGACCGGCTGCGCTGAGTGCCGCCGTGAGCTGGAGGAGCTTGAAAGCCTTCCGGCATTGCTCGACGCCGTGCCGCCGGCTGACGCTGTGGCGCTCACCGTCACCGGTGGTTCCCAAGCGCTTGCACCGTTGGAGCCAATGCCCGGCACCCTTCCCGAGAAAGTGCTGGTTGACTTGTCGGCGCGCCGAAGGAAATCACGACGCCGGTGGGCGGCCGTGGTGGGTGCTGTGGCTGCCGCTTGCCTGGCGGTTGGTTTCCTGGCCGGCCCGCTCCTGAACCAGCCACCCAAGCCTGACGCGAGCTATTCGGTGCAGTCGGACAACGGCCTGCAGTTGACCGTGGGAATGGTGAAGAAGACGTGGGGCACGGAACTGGAGGTTGAGGGGCGCTCCATGCCTTTGGAAGGCACTCTTTATCTTTGGGTGAAGGGCCGGGACGGGGCTGAGGAACGGACCTGCGGTTGGACGGCGACACCCAGCGGCCGGATCAAGATCACAGGTGCTACGCCGGTCCAGTTGGCCGGAATCGCGGGAGTTGAGCTCCGCGACGAAGCCCAGAAGACGGTTGCCTCTATCTCGGTGCCGTAACCAGCTAGGGTGCCGTAACCAACCGGGTTGCCGTAACCAGCTAGTTTTCGGCGACTTCGGTTCCCTGGGCGCGCAGTTCGGCCACCAGTGCCGGGTTCTCGCAAGCCCGGGCGAACGCCTCGATCCGGCGCTCAATTTCGCGGCCAAGCAGCCAGCTTCCCACCCTCTCGGCCAACGGCTTTACCAGAGCCGGGCGGCACGAAAAGGTGTACTTCCAGACTGCCCGGGTTCCGCCGTCGTCGGGCGTGAACCGCCAGCCACCACCGAAGTTCCCAAAGAACCACGGCCCCGAAACCATGGTCATGCCCACATTTCGGGGTGGGGTGTAGGAGACGTATTCGCTGACCATTTTCAGGCCCATGCGGGAAACGGTCCGTGTCCGGACACCCTTGCCGGCAGCTGTGGCTCCGTCAAGGAAAGCCTGGGCCGAGATGAACGGGTCCCATTTGAGCCGGAATTGGCCCGTCGTTTGGGAGAGGGCGAAAGCTGTGTCCGGATCCAGGCGGATGAATCGTTCGGCGCGCACCTGGGGCATCAGAACCCCTGACCTGAGCCGAGGACCAGGAACACCATGAAGACAATGCCAAAAATGTTGACCGCCATGATCGCCAATCCGATGATCCCGGTGATCCGTCCCGCGTTCATTCGGCCGGCCCGGAAGACGGCGATCAATCCACTCACCACGGCAACGATTGCCAGGACCACGGAAATCCCCGCCAGCACCAACGCACCAAACCACCAGGCATCATTGCCCTCGTTGTAACGGCTCATGGCGGAGGCCACCGCCGCAATGCCCAAGGGGATGCTGACCACGGCCGCGATCGGCGAGAGCACGGCAGCGATGATGCTGGTGATCCCGGCGGGAAGGCCGCGTGTCCCGGTCCTTTGTGGTTGCTGGTAGTAGTCGATCGGTGGCTGATAGCTCATGGTTCCCCCGGACTCCGTCGGCTAAAGCTTGCGGTAGGTGAGGTCGAAGATCATGCGACCGGCCTCGTGGGCCTTGTTCTCGAAGCTGGTCCGGATGCGGCCATCGAAGCGGGGTGCCCAACCGCCTTCTTCATCCACGCCCTCATTGGGACCAGTGTGCTCGGTGCTGACCGGCGCGCGGCCTTCCCTCACCGGGGCGCCGCCCACAACAGACTCGACGCCGGATTGCCACACCTGCGTCAGCGGGCTTTCCTCGCCGCTGCGCTCGCCTTCGTGCATGTTCTCGAACTCCGTGGACCCGGCCAGGACTTCGCGGACGTGCACTGCATAGTTGGACCAGTCAGTAGCGATCCGCCAGTAGCCACCCTTTTCCAGTGCCTTGGCAGCTACGGAAGCGAAGGCGGGCTGGATAAGTCGGCGTTTATGGTGCCGGGCTTTGTGCCAGGGGTCGGGGAAGAACACCCAGAGCTCGCTGACTGAGCCTTCGGGGAGCATCGATTCGAGGACCTCGGGAGCGTTGGCTTCCACTACCCGCACGTTGGTCAGGCCCCGGCTGTTGATCTTGATGATGGTGTTGGCCAAACCGGGGGTGTAAACCTCCACGGCCAGGAAGTCCTTGTCCGGGTTCTGCTCCGCGGCGTGGACCACGGCGTCACCCAGGCCGGAACCGATCTCAACGATCAGGGGTGCCTTGCGCCCGAATACGGCCTCGGCATCGAAGGTGTAGTCCGGGTGCACGGAGGTGTTGGCAACATGGCGGGGCACTTGGATGGCCCAGCGCTCGGCGTGCTCTTCCCAGGCAGCCTGCCTGCGGCCCTGCAATCGGGTGCCGCGGCGCACGAAGCTGACGGGCCGGCCGCCATAGGTCCCAAAGGATGCCTGGGTGCCGGGCGTGACGGGGCGCGGGGAATCTGGGGTTTCACTCATCACTTCCAGAATACTTTGGTTCGGGGTGGAGGCTCTGCGGCGTCTGGGCTGGGTGCTTGCGCCGGGGACGTTCCACGGTGCGGGTACCGGTGTTCAGTTGCGAAGCACCATCAAGAGCAACGCCAGCCCTTCGAGTCCTGCAATACAAAGCCCGAAGATCCCAAACATCCATGCTATGGTCCGCTGCCCATCGGCATCGCGGCTTTTGGCCAGCCTGAGACAGGTCAGGCCACAGACCAACGCCCCGAGCCAGCAAGCTCCGGTGGGGACCACGAGAATCGTTTGCGCAGCCATTGCATATGGGGGTGACTCAGCGCCAAACATGAAGAGCATCCCCACAGGGAAGACGATCATGAAGACAATGGGCACCCCCATGGCCAGTGCCAAACTCCAGATGCTGACCTTCAATCCCGGTGGGTGCGAAATCCGCGCGTGCGACTTCTGAGAAGCCGGCAGAGGATGCCCGGAAGTAGTGCTGTGAGGTGATGGTTTGGGGGTCTTGTCCATGCCCTCAACGCTATGGATCGCGATGCTGCAGAGGCAGGTAAATCTCTCCTATGTGGATAACTCTGCCAAGGCAGCTATTCATACACCGATGGTCATATACCGCTCACCGGTCATATCCCGCCCAACGGACCCTCGATCGAAGCCGCCCTGACAGAATAGGACGTGTGACCTCCTCCAAGACGCCCGGCTATCGAGAGAAACCAGTCCTGCCTGACATCGCAGTGGACGCTGAGATCGACGACGAACCGGCCGCGGATCCCACACAACTCCGCGGTAAGCGCGGCCTGGTCTACTTGGGCATCTGCCTGGTACTGATCGGACTGAACCTCCGCACCGTCTTCTCCAGCTTCTCGGCGGTCCTTCCGGAAATAACGTCCGACGCCGGCCTGCCGGGTTGGTCGCTGGTGGTCCTCACAACCGTGCCGGTCACGCTGCTGGGACTGTTCGCGCCACTGGCTCCCATCCTCGCCCGGAGATTCGGGGCGGAACGGGTGCTTCTCGGAGCCATGGCCGTGCTCACTGCAGGCCTCCTGCTGAGGCCAGTGGAGTTCCCGGGAATGGGTCACTTGCCCGCACTTCTGGCCGGAACAGCTGCCTGCGGTGCCGCAATAGCGCTCTGCAACGTCCTCCTGCCCGGCGTCGTCAAACGGGATTTCCCGCACCGCCTCGGCCTGATGGGCGGCCTCTACACCACCGCGATTTGTGCTTCGGCAGCCCTTGGCGCGGGCTTCACGTACCCGGTGTTTACGGCAACCGGCCACTGGACATCGGCTCTGTGGTTCTGGGCGGTTCCTGCCGGCGTCGTACTTTTGCTTTTCCTCCCGCTCGCGATCCGCCAACCGTCCGTGAAACACCAAGCCGTCCACGGTGGCGTCAATGTGTGGCGCTCGGCCGTGGCGTGGCAGGTGACCATGTTCATGGTGTTGCAGGCCATGATGTCGTTCAGCGTGTTCGCCTGGATGGCGCCGATCCTGCGGAACAGGGGGATTGATGGCGGAACGGCCGGGCTGATCGTCTCGTTGTCGATTGTGCTGCAGATGCTGGGGTCCCTGTTTGCCCCTGCCCTGGCCACGCGTTTCAAGGACCAGCGGATCATCAACATGGTGGTGGCGCTGATGACCGGAGGCGGCTTTGCGCTCACGATCTTTGGCCCCACAGAGTTGATTTGGGTCTGGACCGGGCTGAACGGGCTTGGCCAGGGATCACTGACTGCCGTGGCCCTGACCATGATCATGGTCCGGACCCGCGACGCCCACACCGCCGCACACCTGTCCGGGATGATGCAGGGCGTCGGCTATGGGGTAGGTTCACTTGGCACGCTGATGGTGGGTCAACTGCACCAGGGGACCGGCGGTTTCGAGGCGGCCGGAGTCCTGTTCCTGGTGGTGGGATCCTTGGCTGCCTTCTTCGGTTACCGGGCAGGCCGCGACCGCTTCGTTTAACGTTGTGAGGCCCACTCTGCACCCAAAGACCTCGGGAAAACGTGCAGAGCGGGCCTCGCAACGATCGCGGGGAACCTAGGCCGTGAGGTCCTTGCCCTTGGTCTCCGGGATGGAGAAGGCAAACCCGATGCCCACCAGCAGCAGGATCACGGCGTACACATTGAACAGCTGGGCCTGACCGATGCTGCCGAGCCAGGTCTGCAGGTAAGGGGCGGTGCCACCGAAGGCCGCCACGCAGATGGAGTACGGGACCCCGACGCCAATGGTTCGGATGTGGGTCGGGAACAGTTCGGCGTACACGGCCGGGACAATCGCTGCGCTGCCGGCGATGAAGAACAGCATCACGGACATTGAGACGGCCAACTGCCACGGTGAGTCCTTCAGCAGCCACGTCATGGGGAAGTGCAGGAGGGCGGCGCCCGCGGCGGAGGCGATGATGACGGGCCTGCGTCCTATGCGGTCGGACAGTTTGCCCCAGAACGGCAGGGCTGCGATGAACACTACGTTGCCGATGACGCCGGCCCACAGGGCTTCGCCGCGATCCATCTTCAAAGAAGTTGCTGCGTAGCTCGGTGCCACCACACCCCAGATGTAGTACACAACGGTCAAGCCTACGGTCAGGCCGATGACCTGCAATGCCTGCTTCCGGTACTTGATGATCTGCGGCAGGATCGGCAGGCGCTTCTCGTTGGGAGCTTCTGCCTCAAACGCTTCGGTTTCCTTCATCTTGGCCCGCATGAACAGGGCGTAGATCCCCAGGGCGCCACCGATCAGGAAGGGGATGCGCCAACCCCAGGCGCTCATGTCTTCCTTGCTCAGGACGTTGGTCAGGATGGCGCCGAGCAGCGTACCGGCCAGGATGCCTGCCGTGCCGGAGGTGTAGATGAGCGTGGCCCAGAAGCCGCGGTGTTCCTTGGGTGCCATTTCCGACAAGTAAGTCTGCGACGACGGCAACTCACCACCGTGCGCCAGGCCCTGGATGAGGCGGGCCACCAACAGCATCACCGATGCGAAGGCGCCAACTGCCGCGAACGTCGGCGCGATGCCGATGAGCAGGCTGCCCACCGCACCCAAGGCCACGGCTACGGTCATGGACGTTTTGCGGCCGATCCTGTCGCCGATCCAGCCGAACACGAAACCGCCGAAGGGGCGGGCAACGAAACCGACGGCGAAGATCGCCAAGGTGGACAGTACCGCCGACGTCGGGTCGGCCTGGCTGAACAGGGCGCTGGCGATGAACGGTGAGAACGTTGCGTAGATTGCCCAGTCGTACCATTCAACGGCATTGCCGATTCCGGTACCAACGAGCGTCCGCGCGTGGGATTTTTGGACCTTGACGTCGGAGGACGTTCCTGCGGTGGTGGTCATGGGATTCTCCAAGCTGATGCGGGGACAGGGAGGTGGACGCTAGTTGCCGGCAAGGGCGGCGATGCGGGATACGGCGAGCTCGGCGTACAGCGCGGCACCGTCGGTGAGGACGCCGTCGTCGAACGTTGCGTATGGCGAGTGGTTGAAGGCCGACGTCGCGTGGTCGGCGCCGGGGGCAACGGCGCTGAGTCCAATGAACGTGCCGGGAACTTGGTCCAGGACGCGGGAGAAGTCCTCGGAACCACTCAGGGGCGTGGCCATCCGGGTATGCCTGGACTCGCCGAACATTTCGGCGATGACCTTTTCCGCAGTGGTGGTCTCGTCCTTGTTGTTGATGGTGAGGGGATATTCTTCGTCGTACTGCACATGGACCTCCAGCCCGTGGGCTGCGGCAATACCGTGGAGCAGCCTGGGTACTGCTTCCATCATCTTCCTGCGGGAGGCTTCGGAGAAGGTCCGGACGGTTGCTTCTATGCGGGCGGTTTCGGGGATGACGTTGCGCTTGGTTCCGGCCTGCAACACGCCAACGGTCAGGACCACGGGGTCGAAGAGGTCGAACTGCCGGGTGATCATGACCTGCAGGGCGGTGACCATTTCCGCCGCAGCCGTGACCGGATCCTTGGCCAGGTGGGGAGCGGAGCCATGTCCGCCGGCGCCGTGGACGGTGACGAAGAGGCCCGCCGAGGAACTCAGCATGATCCCGGGTTTGGTGAGGAACTGTCCGTGATCGGCAACTGATGAGAACACGTGCATTCCGTATGCTGCATCCGCACGCCTCCCGGCCGCGTCCAGGACGCCTTCCTCGATCATGTAGCTGGCGCCGTCAAAGCCCTCCTCGCCGGGCTGGAACATGAGGATGACATCGCCTGCCAGTTGATCCTGACGCTCTGCAAGGAGAGTGGCAGCACCGGCGAGCATGGAGGTGTGGAGATCGTGTCCGCAGGCATGCATGGCGCCGTCCACGCGGGAGGTGTAGTCCACGCCGGTGGTCTCCTGGACGGGGAGCCCATCCATGTCGGCCCGCAGCAACACCACGGGCTTGTGGGCCGAAGCGTGGCCGGCACCGCCGCGGAGAACTGCCGTGACCGATGTCGTTTCCTTGCCCAGGGTGATCTCGAAGGGGAGCCCATCCAGTGCCTTGAGCACCTTTTCCTGCGTGCGGGGGAGCTGCAGCCCGATTTCCGGTTCACGGTGAAGGTCATGCCGGAGGCGGACGATGTCGTCCCGCAGCTCCTTGGCGTCGGCAGCGATGGTCATGTTGTACTCCTGGGTTTATCCGGGTCTCTTCCTTAGAACATTGTGTGGTGACGTGCTTCACAGGCTTGAAAACATCTGGAAATATGCATTTTCGGCCGGAAGTACCAGAAATTATGCAGCGACTGTGGGAGAGTTGGGGCATGGAACTCAGTGAGGAAGATCTTCGCCTGATCAATGCACTGCAAATTTCGCCCCGGCTCAGCTGGTCCGACGCCGGCCAGGTCCTGGGCGTCCATGCCACCACGTTGGCGGCGCGCTGGGACCGGCTCCGGGAGTCGGGAGCCGCCTGGACCACCTCCCACCTCACCGGAGATCCGAAAAACATGTGCCTGGCCATGGTGGACGTTGACTGCGACATGGACCTCCGGCCGGAGGTGACGGCGGCGCTGGCCGCCCTGCCCGAGGTCATTACCGTGGAAGAAGCAGCAAGCAACCGCGACCTGACACTGACCGTCATCACCCGTGACCTGGAGCAGTTCAGTGCGCAACTGCTGCCGAGGCTGAAGGAAATCCGCGGACTCACCAAGTACCAGACCGCACTGTGCACGCGTATCCACATCAGCGGCTACGCGTGGCGCCTCAACGTCCTCACCAAGGGGGAGCAACAGGCGGTCCGCTCGCTCGCAGGACCCGAATCCGCCAGTCCGCTGGGCCCCGACGCGAGCGCAACCCCGCTCCCCGACAGCCACTTGGCGCTGATCCCTTTCCTTGCCCGGGACGGTCGGGTCACCGCAGCAGAGATCGCGAGGGCGCTGGGGCGGAATCCGGCCACCGTGCAGCGGCAACTGGGCAGGGTCCTGGCCAGCCGCATGCTGTCCTTTCGTTGCGAAATCGCCCAACAATTCTCGGGCTACCCGGTCACCATCCAATGGTTCGCCAACGTCCCGCCGGGCAGGCACGAGGCGGCCGCCGTCGAGTCGCGCGCCATCCGCAACGTGCGTTTCGCTGCCTCCACTACAGGGCGCACCAACTTCACCATCATCATGTGGCTGCGGTCCCTGGCCGAGGTCCTGGAAATGGAGCTCACTGTCCAGCAGCGGATTCCGGGCATCGAATTGGTGGAAAGCGTGGTCATGCTGAACACGGCCAAACGCGTGGGGTGGATGCTGAATCCCGATTCCACCGCCACCGGTGAGGTAGTGGCGCCCTACGCGGAATTCCTTCCCGACGGTATTTAGGGGTTTTTCACCGCCCGCAAAACCGTGTCCAGGGTGGTGCCGGACTCGCCATCGGGACCCGTGACCGAACGCTTGCGGTCTGTAAGGACGTTGACGAACCACGGGTCACGGTCCAGACGCAATGCCCCGGCCAGCTGTTCCGGGGTGAAGAACATGCCGGAGTCGTGATGGTGGCTCCACGACGGCAGCCCGTGAGGATGGTGCCCCACCACCAGCAAGGTGCCGCCCGGGGCGACTGCTGCCGCGGCCATTGTCACGGACTCGCGCCAGGGCAGCAGGGGTGAGTGCAGGAACTGGGCCGAGACGAGGTCGAATTCGGCGTTGGGGGTCCACTCCGCGAGATCCTGCTGCTGCCACGTGATCCGGTCCGCGTGGCTGGTTCCTGCTGCATGCGCAGCTGCCCGTTCAAGCGCGACGGCGGAGACATCCAATGCGGTCACGGTCCAGCCCTGCTCCGCGAGCCAGATCGCGTCGGCGCCTTCGCCACAACCAAGGTCCAGTGCTTTGCCGGGTTTCAGGTCCCTGGCTTCGGCCACCAGCTGCGGATTCGGATTTCCGCTCCACACCTTGGTCCGCTCCTTGTACATGCCATCCCACATGTCCACAGCGTTGTCCGCGTCCGCGTGGAGGTTCAAGCCGCGCTGCTGGGCGGCGTCGTGTTGGTGGGCATGCTCGTGCGTGTGGGCGCCGTCGGGCTGCTGGGCACCGTCGTGTTGCTGGGCATGCTCGGGCGTGCCTGCGCCGGTGGGTTGTTCGCCGTGGAGGGTGCCGCCGTCGTGCGTCTTTTCAGTCATATGCCAAGCGTGCCGCGAGGGGCGGACGGAAGGCAATGCCTGTTGCCGCTTCGGCAAGTTTCAAGGTAGTTGGGAGTTGACTATGGTCTTTCCGTGCGGGGGTGGGTAGCCTTTGTCGCAGATGCGCCCGTCGCGAATCAGGGGCGCCTGAAATTGGGGGATTCACGGTGTTTCTGGCGCGAAAAATCAGTCTCAAAGCCGGCCTGTCAGGTGCTTTTGCAGCGGTGCTGGTGATGGCGGCAATGCCACCCGCACAAGCGGCTCCGCCGTCGTCGGATGCGGTGGCGGTCCCCGCGACTGTTCCATCGACAAGCCCCGCGACGGTTCAGGCGGCCACTGCAACGGCCCCGCGGAAAATCGACATAGCCCATCCGAAATTCGTGGAGCTCAAGAAAGACGGCACAAAGCTCTTTGTGGCCAGTCCCGAGGGCCTGCTGTCCGTCATCGACACAGCCCAGGGTGTGGTGGCCAAAAGCGTCCAAGCCGGTCCCACCACCGCCCTGGCTCTCAGCACGAACGGATCAACGGCTTTCCTGGCGACCGGTACCAGCGTCACCATCATTGATGCATCTGCCATGACCGTGAAGTATGTGGTCCCTGTGGGTGACGAGGTGGCAGGCCTGGTGGTCAGCCCCGGTGGAACCGCACTGTATGTGGGGCTCAAAACCGCCGGCGTGAAAGTGGTTGATGTTGCCCAAGGCAAGGTAACAGCCCAAATACCAGTGGGTGGAAGCATCACCAAACTGCTGGCAACTCCGGACGGGGCCAAGCTCTATGTGCTCAAGGGGGCATCGGTAGCGGTCATTGATACGAAGAGCCGGACCGTTTTGGCCACGGACCCGATGACCGGGACGGACGGCACCGTCTCACCGGATGGAACGCGGTTGGTGACCACGCACGGGTGGGGCCTCTCGGTCATCAACACCGCCACGGACAAGGTTCTGGCCACTTTCCAGACGTTCCTGGAACCGTCCGCGCCCGTCTTCACCCCTGACAGCAAGCGGGCCTTCTTCGAAGACCACGGACAACCGTATTACCCGTCCCCGGGCCGCCGGGTCATCAACAATCCCATGGTGTCCCAGCTCAACCTCGAAACCCTGGCCGTCGGGCAGGCCACCCCGGACAGGCAGGAGCCGGGCACCTTGGTGATGAACCCGGATGGAACCCGGCTGTACCGGTCAAATGCAACGGTGATCCAGGTGTGGGGTGCAAGGTCCGAGGATTCTTCCATCCCGTTGGTTGAGGATCTCCAGCTCGGTGCCTACACCTCGGTACGGGCAATAACACCGGACGGGTCCAAGCTCTACGCAACCTCCGTTGACGGCAACGCCATCTGGGTTCTTGACACCTCCGGCCCGCCAAAGAACGTCTGGAAGGACTACAACTCCGACGGCGCCACGGACGTGCTCGCGCGGGATACTGCCGGCACGCTGTGGCTCTACCCCGGGGATGGAAAACGGGGATGGCTTCCAAGGTCGGCAGTGGGCTCAGGATGGAATGGCATGAGCCTGATCCTGTCCGCCGGCGACTTCAACGGAGATACCCACGCAGATGTCCTGGCCCGCGATGCTGCCGGTGATCTCTGGCTCTACCCCGGCAACGGCCGTTCAGGGTGGCTGCCCAGGACCAAAGTGGGCGTGGGCTGGAACGCCATGACCGCCGTCGTCGCTCCTGGTGACTTCAACGGTGACGGTAAGGCGGACGTCATGGCCCGCGACGCTGCAGGGGACTTCTGGCTCTACCCGGGTAATGGTTCAGGCGGTTGGCTTCCGCGTGCCAACGCAGGAACCGGATGGAACCAGATGACCACCATCCTCGGGCCCGGGGAATTTGGGTCGCCGGGCGGGGACATCATGGCCAAAGACGCCGCAGGAACCCTGTGGCTCTACGAAGGAAACGGTAATGGTGGTTGGCTGCCGCGCCGGCAGATAGGAATCGGGTGGAACGTCATGACGGCGATAGTGACACCCGGCGACATCAACAGCGACGGCGTACCTGATGTCCTGGCACGCAATTCCGCCGGAAGCCTGATCCTCTATCGCGGAACGGCGACCGGTGGCCTGCAAACGGACCTGCACGTAGGCTCCGGGTGGAACGTCATGACCGCCATCCTGTGACGCTGCTACGACGGTTGGTTCCAACGCTGCGCACCGGTTCCTGAAGCGCCGAGCTCGTCCGAGGGGTTCTGCAACGTGCACGACTTCAGGCTCAGGCAACCACAGCCGATGCAACCGTCAAGATCGTTTCGGAGGTGTTGGAGGGCAGCGATGCGGTCGTCTAGCTCCTTGCGCCATCGCAGCGACAACTTGGCCCAATCGCGTTTGGTGGGAGTCCGGCCGTCCGGCAGGGAATCCAACGCCTCGCGGATGTCCTTCAACGGCAGGCCCACGCGCTGGGAGGTCTTGATGAACGCGACCCGGCGCAGGGTGTCCCTCCGGTAACGCCGTTGGTTGCCGGCCGTTCGTTCCGCTTCGATCAGCCCGTTGCGTTCGTAGAAATGAAGGGCCGACGGCGCCACTCCGCTGCGCTCGGACAGCTCGCCAATAGTGAGGGGCCTGTGGGTTGTGGCTGGCTGCATGGTGTGGCCTTCGGTGGCGTGGATAGCGGATTGACCTCAACATTAGTTGAGGTTCTAGGGTAACCACCATGACCTCTGACACCTCAACGGCCGGGATACTGCGCCGCCCCTACCTGCTTGCCACCGTGGGGGCTTGCGCACTGGTGTTCCTCAGTGCGTTCGAATCCCTCGCCGTGACCACCATCATGCCGCTCGTGAGCCGCGACCTCGACGGGGCAAGCCTTTACGCCCTGGCCTTCGCCGGCCCCCTGGCAACCGGTGTGATGGGCATGGTGGCAGCGGGCAACTGGTCGGACCGTCGAGGACCTGCGGCGCCGCTGTATTCCTCCGTTGCTTTGTTCGTAGCGGGACTTCTGATCGCAGGGATGGCCGGCACCATGGAAATCCTGGTGCTGGGCCGGTTGGTGCAGGGTCTTGGTGGCGGCGCGATGACCGTGGCGCTCTACGTCCTGGTGGCCCGGGTGTACCCGGCCGAACTGCACCCTAAGATCTTCGCCGCTTTTGCCGCGTCCTGGGTGGTCCCATCCCTGGTGGGACCATTCGCGGCAGGCGTGGTGGCCCAGTTGAGCAGCTGGCACTGGGTGTTCCTCGGCGTCGTGGGACTTGTTGTTCCGGCTTTGCTGATGGTGGTGCCGGCCGTGCGTGGCATGAAGTCCGAACCGCCAGCCGAGCCTGTTCCCTGGGCGTTTGGCCGTATGGGGTGGGCTGCGCTCGCAGCCATAGCCGTCCTCGGCCTGAACCTGTCCGCTGAGGTGCCGGGCTTCGGTGGGGCGATTGCCGTCGTCGCGCTGGTCATTGCCCTTGTTGCGGTGAAACCGCTGGTACCGCGTGGAACACTGAGGGCACACCGCGGCCTGCCCAGCGTGATCCTGGTACGCGGGCTGGCGTCGGCGGCGTTCTTTGGGGCCGAGGTGTACCTGCCGTACCTGTTGACCGAGCGGTATGCGTTCACGCCGACCTTTGCCGGGCTGACCCTGACCGGTGCCGCGCTCGCGTGGGCCGGGGCGTCGGCGGTACAGGGGCGGCTGGGTAACCGCTTGGCCGACGATCTCGCCGTGAAGATCGGAGCCGCACTGGTGCTGGTCGCCATCATTTCCACGCTGGTGACGGCCGCGTTTGCCCTCCCCGCGGCTGTGGCCATTGGCGGGTGGATCCTTGCCGGCGCAGGGATGGGCCTCATGTACCCGAGGCTCTCCGTGATGACGTTGGCGCTGTCCACTCCCGAAAACCAGGGCTTCAACAGCGCGGCCATGTCCATCTCCGACTCCCTTGGCGGCGCGCTCTCCCTCGCCGCCACGGGGCTTGTGTTCGCGGCATTTACGACGACGAACCCGTTCGCGGGGGTGTTCGCACTGGCGGCGATCATCGCCGTCGTCGGGGTTCTCATGGCGCCGAGGGTCGCCGCCCGCGCGGGGGGTCGTGCTCGGGTGGGTGCTCGGCGGGGTGCTCGGGAGGGTGCTCGAGAGGGCGCTCGGCGGGGTGCTCGGGTGGGCGTGACATCGGCCGACGCAAGTACACCCGACACGGAATCCGAACTCACGCACCACGCCTGACCCGTTGGGGAGGTTGTGAGGCCTGTTCTGCAGGGTAATCGTGCCTGGAAGGGTGCAGAGTGGGCCTGGCAAGGTGTGGGGTTTGGTTGTTGGGCCTGTTCTGCGGGGTATGTGGGCCGGGAGGGGTGCAGAGTGGGCCTGGCAAGGTGTGGGGTTTGGTTGTGGGGCCTGTTCTGCAGGGTATGTGTGCCCGGAAAGGTGCAGACCGGGCCTCGCAAGGTGTGGGGGTTGGTTGTTGGGCCTGTTTTGCGGGGTATTCGTGCCTGGAAGGGTGCAGAGTGGGCCTGGCAACGGGAGCCTGAGCAGCCCCGATGCAGGTCCGCAGGAGAAACACTGCTAAACTAGGAACACTTGATGTGCGGTGACGCCCTGAAGCAGGTGGCCTGAAAGGCTGCGCGGCGGGGCATTTTTCATGTGAGAGGCACATCCTGCGTCGATGAACGCGTTCTATTTGGTCCCGGCCACCGCTGTTGCAGCGAATCGGTAGACCACCTGACTTTTCCTCGGCGAACCCCTGGCCCAACCGGCGTCGGGGGCCGATGTCCGCAACTGGACACCGCCCGAAAGACATGAAGTTTATGACTACTTTTGCTGCCCTTGGCACGCCCAAGCCCATTGCTGAGTCCCTCGCCGCAGATGGCATCGAAGAGGCATTCCCCATCCAGGTGAAGACCCTCCCTGACACGCTCGCAGGCCGCGACGTCCTGGGCCGTGGCCGCACCGGCTCCGGCAAGACCATCGCTTTCGCCATCCCGCTCGTGGCCCGCTTGGCCGAGCGCGAAGCAAAGCACTTCCGCAAGCCGGGCCGTCCCATGGGCCTCGTCCTTGCACCGACGCGTGAACTGGCAACCCAGATCAACGCCACCATCGAGCCGTTGGCCAAGGCCATGGGCCTGAACACCACGGTCATCTACGGCGGCATCTCCCAGGCACGCCAGGAAAAGGCCCTGCGTGCCGGCGTCGACATCGTCATCGCCTGCCCGGGCCGCCTCGAAGACCTGATCCGCCAGCGCATCCTGACCCTCGAAGCCGTTGAGGTCACCGTGCTGGATGAGGCCGACCACATGGCTGACCTCGGCTTCCTCCCGGTGGTCAAGAAGCTCATGGACATGACCCCCACCCAGGGTCAGCGCCTGCTCTTCTCCGCAACGTTGGACAACGGTGTTGACAAGCTGGTCAACCGTTACCTCTCCAACCCGCTGACGCACTCCGTGGACGATCCCCAGGCTGCTGTCACCACCATGGACCACCACGTCCTGGTGGTCAACGACCAGACCGTCAAGAAGCAGCTCATCGTTGAACTGGCCTCCGGCGCCGGCCGCCGCGTCCTCTTCATGCGGACCAAGCACCACGCCCGCAAGCTTGCCAAGACCCTCACCGACGCCGGCATCCCCGCCGTCGACCTTCACGGCAACCTGTCGCAGAACGCACGCGACCGCAACCTTGCCGAGTTCTCCAACGGTGACGTCCGCGTCCTGGTGGCTACCGACGTCGCGGCCCGTGGCGTGCACGTTGACGACGTCGAACTCGTCATCCACGTGGACCCGCCCACAGAGCACAAGGCCTACCTGCACCGCTCAGGCCGCACGGCCCGCGCCGGTTCCGATGGCACCGTGGTCACCCTGACGCTTCCCGAGCAGCAGAGCGACGTCAAGAAGCTCATGAAGGCTGCCGGCGTTGACGTTTCGTTTGAACGCGTGACGGCCAATTCCCCGCTGGTTGCCGAGCTCGTGGGCGACATCGCGGACAAGGTTGATCCCCGCACCCGTGCAGCTCTCCTGGCAGCCAAGGCTCCGCAGGGTGGCGGCACCTCCACCGGTGCCAACGCCCAGCGCAAGCGCGCACGCCGTTCGGGCGGCCAGGCTGCTCCGACTGCCGGTGGCCGTGGCGGCCGCGGTGGACGTGGAAAGGTCGCGGCTGAGCCGGTTCGCACGGACGTCAACCGCGCCGAGCGTCGCGCAGCAATGAACGACGACGTCGCCCGCAGCTCACGTGGTCGCGGCAAGTCGACTTCCACTCACCGTAACGACGTACCGGGCTCGCAGGGGCAGGGTGGCCGCAGCGGTCGTCCGGCTACCGGCCAGCGGGCAGCTTCGGCTCCCCGCACGGCGTCCACTACTTCGACGCGTACCGGCGGAAACAAAGCTGTTTGGTCTTCCGCAACCGGCGCTGCGTCCGGTGGATCCTACGGTTCGGGCGCTTCCGGGAACTCCGCTCGCGGTGGATCCGGTGCAGGCCGTCCGGCACGCAGCGGCCCGCGTCGTGCCTCGGCTCCCGCGTCCAACGAGCGTCGCGGCCGCTAACCTCCCGTTGTGAGGCCCACTCTGCGCGCTATTCCTTCGGCTTGGTGTGCAAAGCGGGCCCCGCAAGTTTGAGACTCGCGTTGTGAGGCCCACTCTGCGCGCTATTCCTTCGGCTTGGTGTGCAAAGCGGGCCCCGCAAGCTACCAGCCTCGGGCGCGCCACTCCTCAAGGTGTGGCCGCTCGGCGCCAAGGGTTGTGGGCAATCCATGGCCGGGGTGGACCAGGGTATCGTCCGGATAGGCGTCGAACAGTCGCTCCGACACGTCGTTCAACAGAGAAGTGAAGCGTGCAGGATCTTTCTGTGTGTTGCCGACGCCTCCCGGAAACAACGAGTCGCCACTGAAAATGTGGGCGGGCCCGTTCGGATCCTGGTACACGAAAGCGATCGAGCCCGGGGTGTGTCCGCGCAAGTGGATTGCCGTGATCTCGAAGTCGTCAAACCGCTCGACGTCGCCGTGACCAAGCCGGACATCCACCGGAACCGGCAACGCATCGGCGTCGTCCGCTCCAGCTGAGGTGGTTGCGCCGGTAACTTCCACCAACTCCGGCAGCGCGCGGACATGGTCCCAGTGCTGGTGGGTGGTGGCGATCCTGAGCACCTTGGTGGGAGCGGCCGAATCGACGGCGCTGTCTGCGATCAATTGCTGGATCGCAGGTAGGTCGTCGGCGGCGTCGATCAACAACTGCCCACCCGTGGACTTCGAAGTCAGCAAGTACACGTTGTTGTTCATCTCGCTGACGGAGATGCTGCGGATGGTGATTTGGTGCAAAGAGTGAATGAGCGAATCCATGCGATCAGCCTACGTTGTTGGCTTCGCGGCCCTGCGATACCCAGTTGGGGTCGGCAGAACGTGAACCCACGACGCCGGCCGCGGCTTGGTTGAGCACCTCAAGTTGTGCTGTCCCCAGTTGCAGGGACAGTGCCCCCAGGTTCTCGTCGATCCGGTGCGTTTTACGCGTGCCGGGGATGGGAACCACGGAAATCCCAAGGCGCTGACCTTGGGCGAACAGCCACGCCAGGGCTACCTGGGCAGGAGTTGCATCCAGCCCACTGGCTACCTCGCGGACCGCGGCCACTACGGCTTGGTTCGCATCAAGTGCCTCGTCACCAAAACGGGGGATCTTATGGCGGAAGTCATTTTCCCCAAGGTCGCCCGCGCTGACGGTTCCCGTGAGGAATCCGCGGCCAAGAGGCGAATAAGGCACAAACCCAACGCCAAGTTCCTTGGCGGCAGGTACAACGTTGAGCTCCACATCCCTGCTCCAGATCGACCACTCGCTCTGGACCGCGGCAATGGGATGGACAGCGTTGGCCTGCCTGAGCTCCTCGGCCGTCACCTCAGACAAGCCGAGGTGCCGGACCTTGCCCTCTCGGACCAGTTCCGCCATGGCCTCCACGGTTTCCACTATCGGAACGCGGAGGTCACGGCGGTGCATGTAGTAGAGGTCAATCACGTCAGTGTCCAGGCGGCGGAGGCTCGCTTCCGCCGCTTGCCTGATGTAGGGCGCATCCCCGCGGACTCCCGTGTACCCGTCCGCGGGGTTGCCCTCAATTCCGAACTTGGTGGCCACCTGGATCTCGTCGCGCCGCTCCTTCAAGAGCCTGCCCACGAGTTCCTCGTTGCTCCCGGCGCCGTACACGTCTGCGGTGTCGATGAACGTGATGCCCGCGTCCACCGCATGCCTCAGTGTTTGCAGGCCTTCTTCTGGCTCGATTCCCCCGTACACCGGAGTGAGGGCCATTCCGCCGAATCCGAGGGGGCTGACCTTGAGGCCGTCACCGAGTTGAACTTCAGTCATGAACTTCTCCAATGCGCGTAGGTGTTCCAGAATGCCCTTTGTTGGCGTGAACCCGATGGAGGCGGCGGGTATTCCTGCTGCTGCGGTCCCGCGCGCTGCCCGGCCCGCCCCCGCCCCGCCCCCGCCCCGGCCAATTCGATGGCTTGCCGCGGGTTCGCTGGGCCGACTCGCTGCGGATTTCCCGGGCGTGTGAAGGCCGATTCGATGGGCAGCTGCGCATTCGATGGTGCGAGACATCGAATGAGCAGCTACCCCTCGAAATGGAGCGCCAGGAAGCGTCTATTCGATGGGCCGCTGCGCAATCGATGCTTCGCTGCGGGTTCGCCGAGCTGGCTGGCTGCGGTTCCGCGGGCGTGTGAACACCGACTCGATGGGCCGCTGCGCATTCGATGGTGCGAGACATCGAATGAGCAGCTACCCCTCGAAATGGAGCGCCAGGAAGTGTCTATTCGATGGGCCGCTGCGCATTCGATGCTTCGCTGCGGGTTCGCCGGGCTTGCTGGCTGCGGTTCAGCGGGCGTGTGAAGGCCGACTCGATGGGCCGCTGCGCATTCGATGGTGCGAGACATCGAATGAGCAGCTACCCCTCGAAATGGAGCGTCAGGAAGCGTCTATTCGGCCTTGGCAGCAGGCTTATCGGCAGGCAGGGCCTTCAAACCGGCAGCACAGCCAACGATTCCCGCGATGAACAGCAGCTTCAGCGGGCTCGCGGACTCTACGCCCGTGATCATGGCCCAGCCGACTGTCAGCGCAGCGCCAATCCCGACCCAGACCGCGTAAGCAGTGCCGAGAGGGATGCGCTTTACGGCGATGCCCAGTCCGAGCATGCTCAATACTGCGGTGATAGCGAAGACCACTGTGGGCATGAGCTGCGTGAAGCCGTTGGACAGGCCCAAAGCGGTGGCCCATACGGCTTCGAGCAGCGCTGAAGCCAGGAGAATGACCCAGAAGATTCCGTTGCCGGTGTTCTTGGTGTTCGAGTTGTTTGCAGTCATGGCTATGCCACCACCTTCAGGCCGACCACGCATGCGCCGATGCCCGCAAGCAGAAGCAGCCGGGCCGTCGTCGCGCGTTCAACTTTGGTGACCATGGCGTACGTGGCAGTCAGGACGACGCCGACGCCAACCCACACCGCGTAGGCCGTGCCCGTGGGGATGGACTGCATCGCGATGGCAAGGCCACCCATACTGGCGATCACTGACACTAGGAACACAACAGTTGGGACGGGTTTGCGGAAGCCCTTGGAACGGTGGAGCGCTGCGGCCCACACGGCCTCAAGTGCTCCGGAAAGAATGAGAATTATCCACGACATGACATTTCCTTTGGCCAGTCTTGTCGCGTTCCGGGTACTGAACCGTCGTCCGGAGGTTCCAGAGCGGAACCTTCATTTCAGGCTAGCAACTCCCGCGCAGGGTGGCCACTTCTGGTGGTTAACGTCACCAGCTCAGGCGTGGGCTTCCACATGGTCGATCGAGATGACCGCGATGAAGCCCCGGCCCGTGATTTCCGGGCTGCGGGTATCCGAGCCCACCACGGCGTCATACCGGGACAGTTCAATCGGCTCGGCCGCGCTGGGTGCCGGGGCGCCGCCGTCGGACTCTTCCTCCTCAACCGGTGCTTCCTCCCCAAGCCCGCCGGGCGCCACCGTGGCTTTCCCTTCAAGAAGGACGGCCAGCTGGCCCTCGAAGACCGGGTGAGCCCGTTTCTTGGAGATCTCCACAATGGACGTGTAGCCCTTGAAAGCGCCCTCGCGTGCAATGACGTTCAGATCCCGTATATCCCCGGTGGGAAGAGTTGCCGAAGAGGCGGCCTCGCCAGAGAAACGGAACGGACGATACTTCTCCAGCGGGTGCTCCGAGCCGTCCACGGAGAGCAACAGCAGTTCGCCGTCGATGATGGTGATAACCCGCTCCATGCCAGGAAAGGCGGAAAATTCGCCCGCTTTTGAGACGTCGGCGATGCTGACGCGCCAATCCCAGGCCCCGTCCTGGGCTGAAGCGGCCTTAGGGTGGCTGGCGAGTTCGCGCGTCACCCCACCGCCGTTGCGCCACGGTTCAGGACGGATGTCGGCAAAGCGGATGATCTCCATTCGACCAGCCTAGTGGTGGACACGGCTTCTGCGTTCGCATTCCGGCTTGCTAACGTCATATGTGGAAAACGTTGCGAGTTTGGCTGGAGGCGCGGGAATGTTCGTCAAAGTGTGCGGCTTGAGCACGCCGGAATCCCTCAGTGAGGCCGTCGACGCCGGTGCCGACGCGGTGGGATTCGTCCTTACCGCCAGCCCGCGCGAAGTCAGCCCGGAGCAGGTCCGCATCCTCCTTCCCTTGGTTCCTGCCGGTGTCCACGCCGTGGGTGTTTTCCGGCACGAGTCTGCCGCGGATGCCGTTGAAACAGCGCGAGCGGCAGGCCTCGAGTGGGTTCAGCTCCATGGTCACCGCACGGCCGAGGACGTAAAGACAGTGCACGACGCCGGGATGCGGCTCATCAGGGCCGTCACCATGGGTGCCTCCGAGGACGAGTTCGCTGATCTGGGTGAAGAATTGTTCCTGGTTGATGCCGCCGTGCCGGGCTCGGGGGAGTCCTGGGACTACGGTTCGGTCCGGGCGAAGGGACTCGATGGCCGCGAATGGCTGCTCGCAGGGGGACTCGAAGCCGGCAATGTTGCCTTCGCAGCAACCGCGGCCGGAGCCTGGGGCGTGGATGTGTCCTCGGGCGTGGAGTCTTCCCGCGGAGTGAAGGACCTGGCCAGGATCCGGGCGTTCGTGGAAGCCGCCAAGGCCTGACGCTCGATCACGTCTCCGGGTCTTTTGGCGGACGCTCTATCAGATCCCCCGGTCTTTTGGCTGATGCTCTATCACTTCCCCCGGCCTTTTGGCGGACGCTCGATCAGATCCCCTGGTCTTTTGGCTGATGCTCTATCACTTCCCCCAGCCTCTCGACTGACGCTCTATCAGATCCCCCGGGTCTTTCCGCCGATCCTCGCTCACGTCCCCCGGGTTGACTGCCGTTCCTCTCTGACACCACTGTTTCTGGTGGTGATGTGAGAGAGCGATGGTGTAGACCTGCGATTTAGTGAGAGATCGTCTGGCTGTCACTGGCACCCCCTAGAATCGCTTCCAACACCAGTTCGCTTCCAACACCGAATGCTTTCAACGCCCGTCTCACCCAAAGTCGACGAAACCAGGAGTCAAACAATGAGCGCGGAACACTTCACCCTGACCATGAGCCGTGAGTTTGACGCCCCTCGCGAGAAGGTTTTCGACGCTTGGATGGATCCTGACAAGCTCGCGCAGTGGTTCGGCCCCGTTGAGGTGGAGGCGCCCCGCGAGAAGATCATTGTTGAGCCGAAGGTGGGCGGCATCTGGCAGGTGGTCATGGTGTGGTCCGACGAGGATGGGGAGCAGGAAGCCCCCATTGAAGCTGTGATCTCTGAACTGGAAGCCCCGGTTCTCCTGGTTGCGAAGGCCAAAGCTGCTCCGGATGCCGATCACGAATTCGAGGAGATGCGCCTGGAATTCGAGGACCTCACCGGCCGAACCCGCATGAATGTTACCCAGGGCCCTTTTGAATCCCAGGAGTGGGTGGACATGACCCGCGACGGCTGGGGAACTTCGTTCGACAAGCTGGACGACCTCCTGGCATAACGGGCAGAGCATTCTCCAGTGAAGAATCACTTCAGGGAAGAATCAGGGCAGACCCCTAGGCTTTTTGTCAGACCGGCAAGAGAGAATGGGGACTATGAAAACGCTCCTTAACATCATCTGGCTTGTCTTCGGTGGGTTCTGGCTGGCTTTGGGCTACTTCGCGGCGGGCATCATTTGCTGCGTTCTGATCGTCACCATCCCTTGGGGCATCGCTTCCTTCCGGATCGGTGCGTACTGCTTGTGGCCCTTCGGCCAAATGGTAGTGGAAAAGCCGGGCGGTGCAGGGGTATTCGCTCTCCTCGGCAACGTGATCTGGCTGCTCGTTGCGGGTATCTGGATCGCGATCGGTCACGTGGTCACCGCCTTTGCCATGGCCATCACCATCATTGGCATCCCGCTCGCCATTGCCAACCTGAAGCTGATCCCGGTGTCCTTGATGCCGCTCGGCAAGCAAATTGTGCCCACCAACCAGCCGTTCGTCAGCACCTACCGCTAGGCATACCTTCGGCCTGCCAGCACCTACCGCTAGGCATACCTTCAGCCTGCCAGCACCTGCCGCTGTAAACGCCGGCGCCCTGAAAGGCACCTAACCCTGGAAAGTCTGCACGGCGCCGGTACCCAGATCAAAACGGAAACGCCGCACCTGACGCATGCGCCCGCCGTCGGACTCCACAGTGAACGAGACTTCCAACGCGGCCCGGTCCATGTCCGCAGTCGTGACCGTGTAGGTCGGCGTGAAGTACAGGACCTGCTCGCCCGGCAGAAGGTCGACCGGCGGGAAGTCGCCCCGGTTGGCGTGCGGTCCGAGAAGTACGACGCCGGTCATCGGCTGGGTGCCGCAGTTGCGGGCACGCCCGGTGAAAGCCAGGATGTCCCCGGCTTTGTAGCCGGGGATGATCGGGCCGTAGTTGAGGTCCTGGGCTTCACGCGTGCCAAGGACTTGGTTTCCGGAGTAACCCTGGCCAATTTCCTTCCAGGTTTGCACGTCCCACTGGCCGTCGCTGGAGGATGGAACCACGTGGAATTCACCTGCGTTCTGCCACTCGTAAGGACGGCCAGGGGTAATGGAGCGCAGTTCCATGTCGAAGGCCAAGACGTCGGGGCACGAGTCAGCAGGTTCCGAGCCGACGCGGCCGCCGCCACCGTCAGCCCGGCCGCGGCCACCGGCGGAAGCTGCCGCCGAACCCAGCTGATCCGTCAATTGCTCCGCAGGGATGGAAGCGAACACGATTTCCCGGTAACCCTGTCGCTCATAAAGGACGCCCACGTTTCCATCGGGCAGGCGCGTCACGGTGGAGTAGGCCGAACTTCCGGGACACACCACCAGCTTGGCCGGCCAGGTGGCGCCATTATCGACGGAAAGGCTGAGCACCGTGTTCCGGCGAAGCTGCGGGTCCTGGTTGTTGCTGGCCATCAGCCACCCGGACGTGCCGGATTCCGGGAGCGAAACGCCGGGTCGTCCGTCGAAGCGGGTCAGGGAGCCGTTGTCGCTGGGGTCGGGCAGATCTTCAACAGGCTGAAGCGGGCTCCAGGACTGTCCGCCGTTCTCAGAAATAGACCATAAACGGCACGGCGTTGCCCGGGAGTGAAGCAGAAGCCGACCGTCATCCAGGCACACCACCTTGTTTTCGTTGGGCCCGATACCGGACGGGCCGTCGCCGATCAGTTCTCCCAAAACCCAGGTCTCACCGTGGTCGTCGCTGAACGCCGAGGCGGCCATGATGGTCCCCTCCACGAGCACTACATACTGCTGCACCAGCCTGCCCTTGAATGGGCCGGTGTGGACGTGGATGCCTTGGCCTGCCGCAGCAAAAAGGCCGGTGATTCCTGGGTGGGCCGATTTGAGCTGTGCGGTGAGCCGACGATGCTGCCAGGTGCCGCCGTCGTCGTCCGAGTAACTGACGTCCGCGTGCTGAACCTCGTCGTCCGGCTCCATGCCGGGGACGGCCTCGAAGAATCCGGCGTGGGTTCCAGCGGCGTGGAACATGAAGATACGTCCGGTCTCGTTGTCCACCAGCAGGCTGGGGTCACCGAATCCCTGCAGCCCCGGGCCCGTACGAACCACCTGCTGCGGGCCCCAGGTCTTTCCGTTGTCTGTGCTGCGGCGCAGGAGAAGGTCAATGGGATTGGGAAGATCGTCCAGGTTTGGCCGGCCGTCGTAGGCAGCCAGCAGGGTGCCTCGTGGGCTCACAGCAAGGGCGGGGATACGGTACTGACGGTAACCCCCCACGCCACGGACGGCCAGGACGTGTTCGAGGTCGGGGATCGCCAGTGGCAGCTCGGGACTCACATCGATGTGGAGGTAGGAGGTCATACCTCCTAGTCTAGGGCGTCCTAAAAGCACCGTTCAGCAGCAAGGCAACCGCAGAACTGTCATCCAACTCTGCCGCGATGCTGACGTCCCCGGCATAACCGGCGTCGATCAATTCCCGGCCGCTGGAGCAACTGCGCAACATTTCTGTCAGCCGGGGTCGGGCAGCACCGAACGAAACAGCGGCCATCTCAGCTTCGGGAGAAAAGCCGCGACGCCCGGCATTTGCGAGGCCGGCAATGAACGCGCCCACCCCGAGCTGATCCTCCAACGACGGCCGCAACGCTCCGTCCGTCCACTTTTCACCTGCTGCGATCACGGCGATCACGGCGTCGGCGGGCAGGGCGGCGTGGACCCAGCGGGCCGTTGCGGCGGCGTTTCGGAGTGAGACAGCCACTACTTTGGGCGCCGATGCCGCAAGCTCATGGCTGATTGTCGAACCGTTGGGGGAGGGGAGAACCACGCGCTCCAGCGTGCCCGCCTTGCGGAGGCTGGAAGGGGAAAGGCTCAAGCCCTCGGTGTTCCTCGGCCCGGCGAGCAAAGCCTGATGATGAGCCGCAAAATCAGTTGCTCCTGCGTCCCGGTGAGGATAGGGAAACACCACAGCCCCGCGGTCAACCGCAACGCTGACGCACGTGGTGAAGGACAGGACGTCAACCACCACCGCGAGGTCCGCACCGGGGACTACCGCGCGGGCGCCGTCGAGCCCCCATTCAAACCGGACCGCGTACGGAAGTTGCCGCTGCGGCGCCCCCGCCATATCCGGGGAACCGCTCACGCGAGTTCCGCCGCGAGGTTGCGCCGCGCGGCGTCGAGCCAGAGCCCTTTGGCTCGGTCCCCATGGAACAGCGGTTCCAGGTTCAGGAGGTGACGCACGACGGCGGCGCGCCCCTTCGCGAAGTCGTCGTCGCTGACGTGGGCGTAGTCTTCGCGGACGGCGGACAGATACCGTGCGTAGGCTTGCTGGTCGCCGCCGAGTACTGAGAGGTCCGCGTCGCAGAGGAGCGCCCCGGCATGATCATCGGCTTCTGGGGAGTGGTTGGAGGTGAGCCGGACAAGCCGTGCCACCTCGGCCACATCGTCAGGGGAGAGACCGGCAGCCGTGAGCCGATCCTCTGCCAGCACGGCTGAGTCTTCCTCGTCCTGGCCGGCGACTCCCTCATACACGGCGTCGTGGAACCATGCTGCCAAGGAGACGGTACGGGCAGGTACGGCGGGTTCGGTCAGGAGGTCGAGGGCCTCAAGAACTGCCAGGAGGTGGGTGCGGCTGTGGTATTTCCTGCCGTCCTCACCCCAGCGTTCCAATAGTTCCAGCCCCAACTCCTCGTGGCCGGGAAGAATGCTGTTCCACCGCTCCATCAACGGGACTGTGAGGGCTTTGCTCCGTTCGCGCGCCGGAATCCGCAGGCCGCTCGCTATGAGTTTGCGGACCAGGATCCGGGCCTCAACGGGTATGGCACCGGCGAGGACGAGGTCATCGTAGCGGCGTTCGGGGACGTCGTAGTGATCGCCGTCGAAGGCCCTTTCCGGAATTCCGGCAGCGGCCGCGAACGCATGAAGCTCATCCAGGGTTGAATCCGATACCAGGTGCGAAAAAACGGTCCCGTGCGCGGGCCATAGGGGCGGATCAATGTAGACGGCCATTGCCAAAGTGTAATCCCAAGTGATCCTTCCCAGTTGCCGGCCATCGGGACGTCTACCGCCGTGCTGCCGCCCCGGAAATCCGGGCTTCACTGTCCGAACTGTTCACGGCAACTGGGAAGGAGCGTAGGGATCTCAGTGCTGGGCGGGCAGGATGTTCTGGTTGCCGCGGAACACGTTGTCGGGATCGAACTCGCGCTTGACCAAGGAGAGCCTGCGATAGTTCTGTTCGCCGTAGGCAGCCATGATCCTGTCCTGGCCTTCGTCGCCGATGAAGTTCAGCCACACCCCGCCCGTAGTGTGCGGGGCTATGTCCTGTCGGAACTGCTTGACCCAGGCTTTGGCTTCCTGCCCGCCCTCCTGGGTTGCGGACAGGCCGAAGGGGTGACTGACCCACTCTGCGCCTCGATGCTGCAACGGTGTGTTCGCCGCTGCGGGGCCGCCCACTGCTCCTCCCCAGCGCACCACCAACTGTTGGGAATTCGGGCCCGGCAGCCGCTGCGCCGAGTCCACCAGGAGATCCAGCGCATCATCAGTGAGCTCGTTGTGATAGTCGGCGCTCCAGTAGTTGTAGAGATCCGGAGGGTCGTCGATCATGCACTGGAAGTCCGCATAACCCATGGGAGAGACCAGGTCCACGGCGGGTCCCAACTCTTTGAAAGGCCGGGCATGTTCTTCGCCCGACTCAACGTCTCCCGCGTAGAGGTAGGCCATGCCGACGGCCAGTTTGCCCACCATGTCTTCGGGAATGAACTCTTCCGGAGGGGCGGTGAGGTACACCAGCGCTGTGCCGACGGCGTCGGGAGCGTCAAGGGCAATCTGCCGGTAGGCACGGGACACGTCAGCGGCATCCCCGCCCGGGAACAGCATCAGGCCGGCCATGACTGTTGGCCCAAGATCGTGCAGTTTGAAGGTCAAGGAAGTTGCGACACCGAAGTTGCCTCCGCCGCCGTGGAGTCCCCAGAACAGCTCCGGGTTCTCTCCCGGACTGGCGGTCACCCGATCCCCGGACGCTGTGACAAGGTCCACCGAGAGCAGGTTGTCGCAGGCGAAACCGTAGGAGCGCTCCAGCCATCCCGAGCCCCCGCCCAACGTAAATCCGGAAACACCCGTGGTTGAGGCGCGTCCGCCGGTAACGGCCAGGCCATATTGCTGGGTTGCCCGGTCGAACTCGCCCCACGTGAGTCCGGCACCTGCGGTGGCAGTCTTCGCTTCGGTGTTGATGCTGATGGACTTCATGGGACGGACGTCGATCACCAGCCCGTCGTCGTTGGTGGACATGCCCGCCACGGAATGCCCGCCGGACCTCACTGCAACGTCCAGGTTGTGGTTGTGCGCATAGCTGAGGGCTTCAGCCACTTCGGCGGGATCGGAGCATTTGGCGATGACAGCCGGTTTGCGGTCGATCATCGCATTGAAGAGTTTCCGGGCCTCGTCATAGCTGGGGTTGTCCGGACGAATCCATTCCATGGGACGCTCCTTCGCGCCTAAGACTCTCTCCCTAGAACAGGGTACGGCGGCGGGTCCCTTGGGGCCAGAGCCAACGGCGCCCCGATGAGGAAGAGTTCGACGACGGCGGCGCACCCCGTCGCGCCCATCTCACCGGTGCTGACGGGTGCCTCGCGCGGGAAACCGGTGCGCCGGTTACGCCAAAGGGGTGCCCCCGGTGACGAAGAGTACGACGACGGCGGCGCCTCCCGTCGGTGCCGCTGCGCGGGTGCCGCCTCCCGCCGGTGCCGCTGCGCGGGTGCCGCCTCCCGTCGGTGCCGCTGCGCGGGTGCCGCCTCCCGTCGGTGCCGGTGCGCGGGTGCCGCCTCCCGTCGGTGCCGCTGCGCGAGTGCCGCCTCGTTACGGTTTCAGTAATATTCGGTTTGCGGACAAACCAGCACCGTTCCAACGCATATGCGGAACTACACTCGTAGCATGCCGCAAATACGAATTTCCGAGGCCGCCCGCTTCCTGGGTGTCAGTGACGACACCGTCAGGCGCTGGACTGAGAACGGAACGCTGACCGCGCAGAAGGATCCGGCCGGCCGCCTTGCCGTGGATGGCCTGGAACTCGCAACTCTTGCCCGCGACCAGTCCCATCTCCCGGATGACCGCGCCCGGGTTGGAAGTTCGGCCCGAAACCGCTTCGTCGGCTTGGTCACGGGGATCACGGCGGACAAGGTCATGGCGCAGGTGGAGCTTCAATGCGGCCCTTTCCGGGTGGTGTCACTCATGAGCAGTGAAGCCGTGAGGGACCTCGGGCTGGAGCTCGGTTCGGTAGCCACCGCCGTGGTCAAGGCCACCACCGTCATCATCGAGACTCCCCAGGGAAAGAGCATCATATGAGCATCGCCGGTCGTCGACCCAGACTTACATCACTGTTGCTTGCCGGCGCCCTCTCGACGGGCCTCGCAGGCTGTGGAGCGGACACGTCAACATCTGAGGCCCCCTCAGCCGGTGCCTCGTCCGAACTCTCAGGCGAGATCACTGTTTTCGCAGCGGCATCCCTGAAAACGACGTTTACTCAATTGGCCCAGGACTTTGAGGCCAGGAACCCCGGAACCAAGGTCAATCTAAGCTTCGCCGGTTCCTCGGACTTGGTCACGCAGATTACCCAGGGCGCCCCCGCTGACGTGTTTGCCTCCGCCGACACCAAGAACATGACCAAGCTTGCAGACGCCCAGCTCGTGGACGGCACCGCCCTGAACTTTGCCACCAACGTGCTGGAGATTGCCGTCCCGCCGGGCAATCCGGCGTCGATCTCTTCTTTTGCCGACCTGGCCAAACCGGGCGTCAAAGTGGTGACGTGCGCCAGCCAGGTTCCTTGCGGCGCAGCTGCGGACGTGGTCGAGAAAGCTGCCGGTATAACCCTGAGCCCCGTCAGTGAAGAATCCTCCGTAACCGATGTCCTGGGCAAAGTCACCTCCCAGGAGGCCGACGCGGGCTTGGTTTACGTTACGGACGTCAAGGGAGCGGGCAACAAGGTCAAGGGCATCCCCTTCCCGGAATCGGACAAGGCCGTCAATACCTACCCGATCGCCACCGTAGGTACCAGCAAGAACAAGGAACTGGCCGCTGCCTTCGTTGCCATGGTCACGGGCGACGACGGCAGGAAGATCCTTGCCGACGCCGGCTTCGGCGCTCCGTAACCGGGGGATTGTGATGAAACGCATCGGCTCCGGTTACCACGGCATCCCGTCGTGGGTCTTTGTCATCGCCGGCGTCGGGGGATTGCTGGTGGTCCTTCCACTGGTGGCGATGCTGGCCAAGGTCAACTGGCCGCAGTTCATCCCCCTCATCACCTCCGAATCCTCGTTGGCGGCGCTGGGATTGAGCCTGCGAACCTCGGCTGCGAGTACCGTGCTCTGCATCGTGCTGGGAGTGCCCCTGGCGTTGGTGCTGGCACGCGGCGACTTTCCCGGTCAGCGGTTGCTCAGGGCATTTGTCCTCCTGCCGCTGGTTCTTCCGCCGGTCGTCGGAGGCATTGCGCTCCTCTACACGTTCGGGCGGCAGGGGCTTTTGGGTAAATCGTTGGAGGCGGCGGGGATCCAGATCGCGTTTTCCACCACGGCGGTGGTCCTGGCACAGACCTTCGTCGCCTTGCCCTTCCTGGTGGTCAGTTTGGAAGGCGCGCTGCGATCGGCCGGAAACAAGTACGAAGCGGTGGCAGCCACGCTCGGAGCCCGGCCCACAACAGTCCTTCGTCGTGTCACCCTTCCGCTGGTTTTGCCAGGCCTGGCGTCCGGTGCTGTCTTATCCTTCGCGCGCAGCCTGGGCGAGTTTGGTGCCACATTGACCTTCGCGGGAAGCCTGGAGGGGGTAACCAGAACGTTGCCGTTGGAAATCTATCTGCAGCGTGAGACCGACGCCGATGCCGCCGTCGCATTGTCCCTGGTCCTGGTGGCGGTTGCGGTTGCTGTGGTGGGGCTCAGTTACGGCCGCAGGCAGCGCAACAAGTCCGTGGAGGTCCAGCCATGAGCTTCGAATTCCATGCCCGCCTCAATGCCAGGAACTTTGATCTGCGGCTCAGTCTTGCCGACGGTGAGACCGTTGCCATCCTTGGGCCCAACGGGGCCGGGAAGTCGACACTCCTGGGGATCATTGCCGGCTTGCTGCGGCCGGACGCCGGAGCAGCCACAATGGGCGCGGCGGCCAACGGAGACAGCCTCAGGACGTTGTTCAACCTCGACGGCGGAACCCGCCTGTGGAGCCCGCCGCACCTCAGGGGCACTGCCTTGCTGGCCCAGGAAGCACTCCTGTTTCCCCACCTGAACGCGCTGGACAACGTGGCGTTCGGGCCGCGCAGTGTGGGTGCTTCCAAACGGGCGGCCCGGGAAACTGCCAAGCACTGGCTGGCCGAGGTGGAGGCACTGCCGCTTGCCGACCGGCGGCCGGCTCAACTATCGGGCGGACAAGCCCAGCGGATTGCCGTGGCCCGAGCCCTCGCTGCTGAGCCTGAACTGCTCCTCCTGGACGAGCCCATGGCCGCGCTGGACATCCACGCCGCTCCGCTGCTGCGTCGAGTGCTCAAAAGGGTGCTCCAGGACCGCAAGGCCATCATCGTTACGCACGACGTCCTGGATGCCTACATGCTGGCCGATCGCGTCATCGTGGTGGACAACGGCCGGATCGCCGAGGCAGGGCCAACCCGGCAGGTCCTCGAACGGCCCAGAAGCCACTTTGCCGCCGGATTGGCCGGCCTCAACCTGGTCACGGGCACCCTCACCAGCGAGGGAATTACGACGCCGGATGGCCGGGTTTTCGCGGGCCGGCACGATCCTGACTGGTCACCCTTGCCCGGTCAGGCAGGCGTGGCCGCCTTCCCGCCGTCGAGCGTTTCCGTTTTTCCGGGCGAGGTGCACGGAAGTCCCCGCAACTCCTTCCCTGTGGTCATCACCGACCTTGAGCCGCACGGCGACCAGATCCGTGTGCGTGCTCGCTCCGGCGCATCGGAACAGTCCCTTTCGGCCGATATCACCCCGGCAGCCTCTGCCGATCTAGGCCTGGTGCCGGGCATGGACGTGAGGTTTGTGGTCAAGTCCGCGTTGGTCTCGGTGTACCCCTCCTGAGGGCTGCTGCCCCTCCGGTGCCTGGGGGCTGCTGCCCGGTCCGGTGCCGGTCAGTCCCTGTACATCCTCTCGGCGTAGGAGGGTCCGTAGTAGGACTCCAGGTCCTCCAGCGGTGTCCCGGGCTGGGTATACGTTTGGGCCAGGACCGCGATGCTGGGCAGGCCCTCCGGATCCCAGGTTTCGGGCTGCCACAGGCCACTCCGCATGAAAGCCTTGCCGCAATGGGTGAACACTTCCTCTACGTTGACCACCACGGCCGCGCGGGGCCGGTGCCCCTTGACCACCATGTGATCGAAGAAGTCTGCGTCCCGGACAATCTGTGCCGTCCCGTTGATCCGCAGGGTGTCTGTCCTTCCCGGGACGACGGACAGGATGCCGACATTCGGGTTTTCCAGGATGTTGTGGAAGCCGAAGGCGAGCCTGTTCCCGGGGCGTTCCGGGATGGCAACAGTGTGCTCATCCAGGACATGGATGAGTCCAGCAGGGTCTCCCTTGGGGGAGGCGTCTACACGCCCCAGGGCATCGGTAGTCGAAAGCACGCAAAAGGGGCTGGCTGCCAGCCATTGGCGATCGAAATCGCTGAGCGAAGTACGGACCTTCTTCCGCACGCGGTCGAGGGGGAGTCCTATGAGTTCTTCGAGTTCTTCCGGGCTTGAAATGGTGTCCATGGCCACAGCCTACGGGTGTTTTTTGCCCTGCGGAGCGTATGTACTGGTTCCCGCCAAGTGCGCATCGGAGCACAGCTGCGTGGGGTGCGACGGGTAGCGAAGCCGATTGTTGTTCACATAGCCATGGTTTTATCTGGACACTGGTTTCGCCGTGGGCAAACATGGAACCCAGTGGACCAAAAATCAAAGTTGAGCGTAGTAGACTCAACTTTGAAAGCATTGGATCCACTCCAGAAAGGGAGCACTCTTTGGACGTCAAATTCACCACCAAAAGCCAGGAGGCCCTTTCTGCGGCCGCCATGAATGCCTCGACGGCGGGCAACCCGCAGTTGGAGCCCGCTCACCTGTTGAAGGCGCTGATGGACCAGCGTGAAGGTGTTGCCGTGGCACTCCTGCGCGCTACCGGCGCGGACCCGGATGCCGTGAGCGTGCAGGCCAGCTCGGCCATCAAAGCGCTTCCGTCGTCGTCAGGAAGTTCCGTCCAGCAGGCCCAAATGTCACGCCAATCGGTGCAGGCCATCCAGGCTGCCCAGAACGAGGCCGACAAGCTCGGCGACTCCTTCGTCTCCACTGAACATCTGCTGCTGGGTCTTTCGGCCGGAAGTGACGCGGTGGGGAAGCTGATGCGCGACGCCGGTGCCTCCCATGAGGCTCTGCTCGCCGCCCTGCCGGGTGTCCGGGGGGACAGGAACGTCAACTCGCCGGACCCGGAAAACACCTTCCAGGCGCTGGAGAAGTTCGGTACGGACCTTACTGCTGTGGCGCGCTCCGGCAAGTTGGACCCGGTCATTGGGCGTGACAGCGAGATCCGCCGCGTCGTTCAGGTGCTGAGCCGCCGAACCAAGAACAATCCTGTACTCATTGGTGAGCCCGGCGTTGGCAAGACGGCCGTCGTCGAGGGGCTCGCCCAACGCATGGTGGCCGGCGACGTCCCGGAGAGCCTGCGCGGAAAGACGCTTATTGCTTTGGACCTCGCTTCCATGGTGGCCGGGGCGAAGTATCGCGGCGAATTTGAGGAACGCCTGAAGGCCGTCTTGGAGGAGATCAAGAACTCCAACGGACAGATCGTCACGTTCATCGATGAGATCCACACGGTAGTGGGTGCAGGTGCCACGGGCGAGAGCGCCATGGATGCAGGCAACATGCTCAAACCAATGCTGGCCCGCGGCGAGCTGCGCCTCATCGGTGCCACTACCTTGGACGAGTACCGGGAAAACATTGAGAAGGACCCCGCCCTTGAGCGGCGCTTCCAACAGGTCTACGTCGGCGAGCCCAGCGTGGAGGACACCATTGGCATCCTTCGCGGCCTGAAGGAACGCTACGAGGCACACCACAAAGTGGCCATCGCGGACTCGGCGTTGGTGGCGGCCGCAACGTTGTCCAACCGCTACATCTCCGGACGGCAACTCCCTGATAAGGCCATCGACCTCGTGGACGAGGCTGCCTCCAGGCTGCGCATGGAGATCGACTCCGCACCGGAGGAGATCGACCAGCTTCGCCGCGCCGTAGACCGTCTGACCATGGAAGAACTGGCCCTCCAAGGTGAAACGGATCCTGCATCCGTGGAACGGCTGGCTGCCCTGCGTGCCGACAAAGCGGACAAGAACGAAGAGCTCAGTGCTTTGAATGCGCGCTGGGAGGCGGAGAAGGCCGGACTCAACCGGGTGGGTGACCTCAAGGCCAAGATCGACGAACTGCGTTCTGCCGCCGATAAGTCCCAGCGTGAAGGTGACCTGGAATCGGCATCGCGGATCCTCTACGGGGAGCTGCCCGCCCTTGAACGTGAGTTGAGCGCCGCCGCTGAGGAGGAGTCGGCCCGGAGTGACTCAAAGCCTGAGTTGATGGTTGCTGAAGACGTGACCGCTGACGATATTGCCGAGGTTATCTCTGCGTGGACCGGCATCCCCGCCGGACGCATGCTGCAAGGGGAGTCGCAGAAGCTGCTGCACATGGAGGAAGAACTCGGAAAGCGCCTGATCGGACAGAGCAAGGCTGTGCAGGCTGTGTCCGATGCCGTGCGCCGTGCCCGGGCCGGCATCAGCGATCCCAACCGCCCCACGGGTTCCTTCCTGTTCCTGGGACCCACCGGCGTCGGTAAGACCGAGCTGGCCAAGGCCCTGGCGGACTTCCTCTTTGACGACGAACGCGCCATGATCCGGATCGACATGTCCGAGTACAGCGAGAAGCACTCAGTGGCCCGCCTGGTGGGTGCTCCTCCGGGATACGTCGGCTACGAAGAAGGCGGCCAGCTCACCGAGGCAGTCCGGCGCAGGCCGTACTCCGTGGTGCTGTTGGACGAAGTGGAGAAGGCCCACCCCGAGGTCTTCGACATCCTCCTGCAGGTCCTCGACGACGGCCGCCTCACCGACGGCCAAGGCCGCACCGTGGACTTCCGCAACACCATTTTGGTGCTCACGTCCAACTCCGGCAGCCAGTTCCTGGTAGACCCGGGCATGGACGCCAAGGCGAAGCGTGATGCTGTCATGGCTGTGGTGCAGGCATCGTTCAAGCCGGAATTCCTGAACCGCCTGGATGAGATCGTGCTGTTCGATCCGCTGACTGTGGAAGAGCTGGCCAGGATCGTGGAACTGCACGTGGCCGAGTTGAGCAACCGGCTCCGGGACCGCCGCTTGAGCCTCGAGGTTTCGGACGGAGCCAGGGCATGGTTGGCTATGTCCGGATTCGATCCCGCCTACGGCGCCCGGCCTCTTCGCCGGCTGGTCCAGCGTGAAATCGGCGACCGCTTGGCCAAGGAGATCCTTGCCGGTGAAATCAGCGACGGAGATACCGTGCTGGTGGACACCGCAGCTGACCTCGACGAACTCACCATTGAGGGGCTGGAAGCGCTGGCAGGTCCCGACGGCGGCATGCCGGCGGGTGCGGGACTCACGGTCCGCAGGAAGTAGCCGCCACAGTATTTCTTCCCGCACGTGGTGCGGGACCAGCAAGGAGCAGCCCGCCGGATGCAAGTGCAGCCGGCGGGCTACTTCTGCAGGAGGTCTTCTTTGATGGTGTTGCCCGAGTCCACCACAATGAAGCAATCGACCCGACGGTCGCCCCGATCCCAACTGGTGGTGCTCGGGTACACGTTCTGCTGCAGCAAGACGTAGTTGCCGGCCGCATCGTTGAGCTTTGCCACCGAGGCCTTGCACACCTCGCGGCCCTTGTCCCGCAGGGCATTGGTTCCGGGGAAGGAATCCTCGCCTGGGTACACGTGCACTCCAATGAGCTGGGCCGAATGCTCAGTATCGCAGGCTACCGCGCGTGCTTCGCTGGCGTTGGGATCAAAGTCGGCGAAGCAGTCGCCCACCTGGAAGTCCTTGGAATTGGCGTCACGGGGAAGCGGCCCCGGGGTAGCGGTGGCGCTTGGGGTGGTGACAGCGGCTTCGGGACGGGTTCCCAGCAGGTTCAGCAGCACCCAAATCACCACGCCTATTAGGACGAGAACACCCACCACAATTCCGCCAATGACCAAACGCTGCCGCTTTACCGGATCTCCGTGCGGTTCGGGCTGTGGCTCTTGTCCCGGATAAGGCTGCTGGCCAGGGTAGGGCTGCTGGCCAGGATGCGGCTGCTGGCCCGGATAGGCGCTGGCGTATGTGGGGGATTGTCCGTCAGACGGTGGCATCGTCGGATCCGGCTGGGAGGCAGGATCTGGAACGAAGTCGGGGTCGAGGTCCGGTGCGGGATCCGGCTGAAGCCCTGACGGGGATGCCCAGGGGGCCGGCGTGGTTTGCGTGTCAGGGGAGGGATGCTGCTGGGCCGGGGACGCGGCTGCCTGCTCCGTGTCCGGCCGACCAGTAGCCTGTCCCGCAACAGCTTGTCCGGCAACAGCTTGTCCCCCAACAGCTTGTCCCGCAACCGTTCCAGGCTGCTGTCCCCAGACGGGCTGTTGCCCAGGCTCGGGGGAAGGTTGCTTGTCGGGGCCCGTCGTGGGCGGTTGCTCGGGCTGCTGGCCATCTGATGCCCCCTCCGTTTGCCCGCCCGTCCCGGATGCCGGCGTATCAGCGCCGGCTGGTTCGGTTTTGGGCGCGGGAGGCACCCCATCCTTGTCCTGATCGCGTGGGGAGCCCTCGCGTGGCGGGGTGTTGTCCTGGCTCATTTCCTGGGTGTGCCCTTCCTGCTGTGACGCCGCATTGAGGCAGACTCTACCCAATTTTTGGCCCCCGGGGAGGTGTTTGGCCGTGCTTTTGGCCAAGGCTGGTCCGGATGAGGGCTGTGGTGGCGCGCAGGCACCCCTGAAAGCATGTAATCTAGACATACGACAAATTGACCAAACATTCCGGGGCCTCACCGATAGCCAAGGTGACCACCTCCGGTCCAAGTACAAAAGGGGGTCACGCCATGGGGCGCGGCCGTCAAAAGGCAAAAGCTACCAAGCAGGCTCGGGATATTAAGTACTACTCCCCGAACACTGACTATTCGGCACTTGAGCGGGAGCTCACGGGTCCGTCCAGTCGTGTCAAGAGCCACTTCCCCGACGATCCCCCTGAGCCGGACTATTCGGCTTATGAGGACAAGTACGCGGAAGATGATGACGACGAGGTTGACACCCGCCGGATCGGATAGCTGTCGCAACCAACAGGTGCCGTAGGCGCTGAGTTGCGGACCGCCGTCGTACTTTCAAGGTCATCGCGCATTTCAGGATGCCGGAAATCTTTTGAAAAAAGGGCCTCAGGGCACGCCAGTCATTGGCGTACCCTGAGGGCCCTTTTTTGCGTAGGCTGGAGTTTCGAGTGCATCGAAAGGAACGCCATGCCGGAGGTCGACAGCTACACGCAGGGGACGCCGTGTTGGGTGGACCTTTCTTCCACCGATATTGACGTTTCCACCAGGTTTTACAGCGACCTCTTCGGATGGGAGCTGGACGCCATGGATGCCGGGAACGGCATGACGTACTACATGGCCAAGCTCAAGGGCCGGTATGTTGCCGGAATGATGCAGCAGATGCCGGATGCCCCGGAAGGAATGCCGTCCTACTGGGCCAATTATCTTGCGGTTGACTCGGCTGACGAGGCCGCGCAAAGGGTCGAAGCTGCCGGAGGTGCCCTCCTCTCCCCTCCTGACTCCGTTCCAAACGGGTCCGGGCGTATGTTCTTCGCCACAGATCCCACTGGAGCCCAGATTGGCTTTTGGGAAGCAGGAAAGCATCCGGGATCGGGGCTGGTCAACGAGCCGGGAACCATGATCTGGAATGAACTACAGACCAACGATGTCCCTAAAGCCGTAGCTTTCTACGAGGCCGTGACCGGCTGTACCAGCGAAACTGAACCATCCGGCGACTTGCAGGAGTACACAAGCCTGCTGGTGGACGGACGACGAATTGCGGGTGCGCTGAAGCTGCCCATCCAGGGCTTGTCGCCTTTCTGGATGACCTACTTCAATGTGGTGGATATTGACGCGACTGTGGAGCGGGCCGTCGAGCTGGGCAGCCACGTTATTGCCCCCGCATTCGATGTACCGGGAGTCGGACGTATGGCAGTCCTCATGGACCCTGCAGGCGCCGCCTTCAGCATCATGACAGGCTTGGCATCATGACTTCACGTAAGCACTACGCCAGCGGAGAGCCGTGCTGGGCCGACCTCCAGACCAGGGACGTGTCCGCGGCCAAGGATTTTTATCAGCAGGTTTTCGGGTGGAGCTACAAGGACCTTCCCACACCGGACGGGCGAAGCTATGCGCAAGCCTTCGTCAAGGATCAGCTGGTTGCCGTCATCGCACCGCAGAACCCCATGCAGGAGGCAGCCGGAACGCACGGGCAGTGGAATATCTACATCGCCGCCACTGATACCGACGAAATTGCCGACGACGCCGCCCACGCAGGCGGGAAGCTTCAGTTTGGTCCCGAGGCAGTAGCGGATACAGGGGTTTTGGCGTTCGTCGAACCTCCGGGCGGCGGGACTACAGGTATTTGGCAGGCGGGAACGCACGTGGGAAGCCACCTGTTCAACGAGCCCGGCGCCTTGGCGTGGGCTGAACTGTTGACACCTGAGCCGCAGGCCGCCGTCGGGTTCTTCCAGCAGCTTTTCGGGCATGAGGTTACCGAATATCCGCAGGACGACGGCGGCAGCTACAGTACGTTGATGGTCAACGGTGACGAGGTGGCCGGCATCGTTCCTGCCGATGAAGGCGAGGACGCTGCCTGGCAGATCTACTTTGGCGTGGCCGACGTGCGTAAGGCCGCTGAAGCCGCTCTGGCAGCCGGAGGGGAACTGCTGGTCGAGCCGGAAGAAGGGGCCGAGACAGGCTCACTCGCCACGATTCAGGACCCGCAAGGCGGAATCCTGAGCTTGATCCAGGTGTGAAGACACTGGAGGCCCGGCCACGCTGAAAGCCTGAAGACACTGAAGGCGCTGAATGCGCTGAAGGCCTGAACACACCGAAGCCCCGGAAGGCCCCGGAGACGCACCCAAGGCGTCAACACACCGAAGACGCCGGAAACGTAAAAGAGCGGCCGGGCAGTTCATCACTGCCTGGCCGCTCTTTTATGAAGCAATAACGCGCTTAGGCGTAGGCGTTCACCAAACGCACAGCGCCGCCGTCGACGCCCTTGGCACCCTGGACGTAGTCCGGGCCGGTCTTGTCGATCGAGTCGCTGTCAGCCGAAACGGTACCCATGACCCAGGACGGCAGGCCGCGGTCGTTGAGGCGGGCCACTGCAGCGTCGGCTGCTTCGGCGGAAACAATGGCAACCATGCCCACGCCGAGGTTGAGCGTGCGCTCCAGGTCGGCCAGGGGGACGTTACCAAGCTCGGAGACCAGCTTGAAGATGGCCGGCAGTTCCCAGGTGTTGCGGTCAACCGTAGCTACCAGGCCCTGCGGGAGGACGCGTGCCAGGTTGGCGGCGAGGCCACCACCGGTGACGTGGCTGAAGCCGTGCACTGCCGCGCCGCCCGTGACGGGGAAGGTGCGGGCGAGGTCGAGGCAGTCAGCTGCGTAGACGCGGGTGGGCTCCAGAAGCTCTTCTCCCAGCGTGCGGCCGAGTTCGGATACCTGGCGGTCCAAGGCCCAGCCGGCGTGGTTGATGACGCGGCGGACCAGGGAGTAGCCGTTGGAGTGCAGGCCGGAGGATGCCATGCCGATCACGACGTCGCCGGCGCGGACGCGGTCCGGGCCGAGGAGGGCGTCGGCTTCGACGATGCCGGTGGCAGCACCTGCGACGTCGTATTCGTGCTCACCCAGGAGGCCCGGGTGCTCAGCGGTCTCGCCACCCACCAGCGCGGTGCCGGCCACGGAGCAGGCAGCTGCGATACCGCGGACGATGTCAGCGATGCGTTCCGGGACAACCTTGCCGCAAGCGATGTAGTCGGTCATGTAGAGCGGCTCAGCGCCCACCACAACGATGTCATCCACCACCATGCCAACCAGGTCAAAACCGATGGTGTCGTGGATGTCCATGGCCTGCGCAATGGCAACCTTGGTGCCCACGCCATCGGTGGACGTTGCGAGAAGCGGCTTCTTGTAGGTCAGCAGCTTTGAGACGTCGTACAGGCCAGCGAAACCGCCGACGCCGCCAATCACCGACGAGTTGTGGGTGGCCTTGATGGCACCCTTCATGAGTTCGACTGCGCGGTCTCCCGCTTCGACGTCCACACCCGCGGAGGCGTAGGTGATACCGGAGTTATTCTCAGCGGCGGGTGTTGCGGAGCTCATACAGACTCTTTCTTGTCGGCGTCGGTCAAACGATCAGCGTCGGTAAGCAGGTTTTCGAATTCGGCGTCAGGTCCGGGATCGCAGCCCGTGGCGCCGGGCTTCTCGGCCGGGTCCTCGGTATCGTCCACGGAATCGGCCTCAGAGGCAGCAGGCAGGCCGCCAAGGTCGGTGCGCTCCAGCAGGTTCTTCCCGAGCTTGTCCGCGTGGGGAAGCTCGATGGGGTACTTGCCGGTGAAGCAGGCGGTGCACAGACGTTCGCGCGGCTGCTGGGTAGCGCCGATCATGCCGTCCTCGGAGATGTAGGCCAGCGAGTCAGCGCCGATTGCCTGGGAGATCTCCTCGATGGTGGCGCCGTTGGCGATCAGTTCCGCGCGGGACGCGAAGTCGATCCCGTAGAAGCAGGGCCACTGGACCGGGGGAGAGGAAATCTTTACGTGTACCGCGGCGGCACCGGCTTCCCGGAGCATCCGTACGATGGCACGCTGCGTGTTGCCGCGGACGATCGAGTCATCCACCACAACAATGCGCTTGCCGCGGATCACCGACTCCAAAGCGTTGAGCTTGAGGCGGATACCCAGCTGGCGCAGGGTCTGCGAGGGCTGGATGAAGGTGCGGCCCACGTAGGCGTTCTTGACGAAGCCGTGCGCGAACGGGATTCCCGACTGTTCGGCGTAGCCCACGGCTGCGGGGGTGCCTGACTCGGGAACCGGAATAACGAGGTCTGCCTCGTGGGTGTTTTCGCGGGCCAACTGGCGGCCCATCTCCACACGTGCCTCGTACACGGAGCGGCCGGCAATGGCAGCGTCCGGGCGGGCGAGGTAGACGTATTCGAAAACGCAGCCGGCGGGGGTTGCCTCAGCGAAGCGCTGGGAGCGGACGCCGTCCTCGTCGATGGCAATGAATTCGCCGGGCTCGATTTCGCGGATGAAACTTGCGCCAACGGTGGCCAGGCCGGCCTGCTCGGAAGCGACAACCCAGCCGCGCTCCAGGCGGCCCAAGCACAAGGGGCGGATGCCGTAGGTATCGCGGGCTGCGTAGAGCGTTCCTTCATCCATGAAGACGAAGCAGAAGCCGCCCTTGATCTTGGGCAGCAGCTCCAGCGCGGTCTGCTCCAGGGTCTTGCCCTCTTCACCCTCAAGGAGTGCGGTCACCAAGGCGGTGTCCGAGGTGTTTCCCTGCTTCATTTCACCGGTCAGCTGGCCATCGTTGCGCTCAAGGATCATTTCCCGGAGCTCAGCGGTGTTGGTCAGGTTGCCGTTGTGGGCCAGGGCAACCGTGCCGGTTGCTGTTGCACCCAGAGTCGGCTGCGCGTTGGCCCAGTGGCTTGCACCGGTGGTGGAGTACCGGCAGTGGCCAACGGCCAGGTGCCCGGTAAGGGTGTTCAGGGTTGTCTCATCGAAGACCTGGGACACAAGGCCCATGTCCTTATAGACATTAATGCGCTTGCCGTCACTGGTAGCTATACCAGCCGATTCTTGTCCGCGGTGCTGCAGCGCATACAGCCCGTAATAGGTGAGTTTTGCTACTTCTTCACCGGGAGCCCAAACCCCGAAGACGCCACAAGCGTCCTGGGGGCCTTTTTCGCCGGGGAGAAGATCATGAGAAAGTTTTCCGTCGCCACGTGCCACTGGTCGATTGTCTCATGATGTCGGCGTGGTACGTTCCCCCGCAGCTTATGTGACCCCCGGAACGGGCCTTGATCAAGGGAGTTCGGCCGAAAATGCGGTGCGTCTCACACTTGGCACCCCCGCAAGCAGGTGGGCCGGGCGCCTGAGTTAGCGGACGCCGTCGTTCTCTGGTCCTTCGTCCGGAACCGAATCCGGAACGGGCTCAACCACGGCACGCTGTGTGCGCTTGATGCTGATCCGGTCCAGGACCAGGGCGAGGATGGAGAAAAGAATGACGCCGCCGCCTGCGCAAACGATCAGGAAGAAGCCGAACACCGTGCCGGCGTCGAAGGCGGGGTCTGCCTGGCGGCCGTACGCGATGATGGCTGCCACGATTGCACCAACCACTGCTCCCAAAATCATGAAGGGTACAAACTTGGGTGCCCGGCGAACCGTGATCTCGCGACGGGCGGAGTTGGGGGTGGTGTCCTCTGAAGCCATGCGTTAAAGCCTACCGTTCTCCGCCCAAGTGACAGTTAATGCCAATGTCCTTGAAGAACATTGGCATTAACTGGAAACTCGGCGGGGGTGGGTCAGCTGCCGCGGTACGTCGAGAATGCGAACGGGCTCAGCAGGAGCGGCACGTGGTAGTGCTCACCGGCGTCGGAAACTGTGAAGTTGAGGTCCACTTCGGGGAAGAACGTCTCCGTGCCGAGGCCCTCGTAGTAGGCGCCGGTGGCGAAGTTCAGGCGGTAAGCGCCGCCGGGAATCCGCTCGGGGCCAAGGGTCTTGATGCGGCCGTCGGCATCGGTTTCGCCCTTCGCCACCAGGGTCCAGTCGTCGCCTTCGCGGACGTAGAGTACGACGGCGACACCCGCCGCCGGGCGGCCGGAACCTGTGTCCAGGATGTGGGTTGTTACTTGTGAAACGCTCATGCGTTGACTCCTTCGCTGATCAAGCCGGAGAGGCGCAGCAGTGCGATCTCCCGCAGTTGGCCAGCCACGATTGTGTCTTCTTCTTCGGGCGTGTGGGTGATGCGTTCCTGGAGTGTGCCGAGAATTTCCTGCGCACTGCGTCCCGCGGCGCGGATCAGGAAGACCCTGCCGAACTTTTCCTCGTAGGCGCGGTTTCCTTCGGCGAGGGCGGTGGTGACCGCGCTGTCTCCCGGATCCACTCCCGCTTGCTCCGACCGTGACATTGCTGCCTCGGTGGTCTGTGCCTTGGGCCGTTCTCCGATCCTGGGGTGGTGGGCCATGGCTGACTCCACCTCCTCGGAAGTGAAGGGCTCTGCGGCCTGCTGGGCCTGCCCCAACAATTCCTCGACACTGGAGAAGGGGCGGGCGTCGACGACCAACTCCACCCAGCGGGTGATATCCAGGCAAGGGGTCAGGATCCTGATGGCCTCGTCCCGGTCAACACTGTTGAATTCTGCAAGCTCCATGCTTGTGACATCCTTGTGCAAATGCTGGCATCCATGGTGTGGGCTATGCGGAACTCCTGCTGGTGCAAGAGGAAGCACGTGCTTCAATGCTTCCGCATCATGGAACTGTTATTTCAGCATACGTAATTCAGTTAAGCGGAGCAGCCCCGCCGGTGTCAAGAGACTACCCTGCGGGGACTGCCATGGCGTCGGGCCCGCACGGTTAGATACAGGCGATGGGCGGTGATCACCAAGGCCAGCCAGGCGATACCGATCGCCCACGCGGCCAGCACGTCCGTCAGCCAGTGGTGGCCCAGGTATACCCGACTCAAGCCCATGGTCATGGCGAATACGGCCGCTACCAAAATGGTGATGACCCTGGACCGGGTGGTGTTGAGCCTGAGGATGATCAGATAGGCGACGATGCCAGCGATCACGATCGAATTCAGCGAGTGGCCGCTGGGGAACGATGGCGAGTGCTCATACGGCGGGATGGCGTCGGCGAGATCGGGGCGGGTGCGGCCAAACAATGGCTTGCCCAGGATGGTGATGAGAAGCGAACCAAGGCCGGCGGCGAGCATCAGGATTACCGGAGTCCATGAGCGACGCCTCAGGGCAAGGGAAATCATGATCGCCACCGCTATCAGCGGCATGCCCACCGTTCCGCCGATGTTCGTATAGGCGGTGATGGCAACGTCTGCGGCCGGTGATCTGACGGACTTGGCGGCATCGAGGACCGGGTGGTCAAGGCCCGCGACGCCATCAGCCTCGGTCACGGATTCGTAGACTTCCCCAAACGCCCAGGCCAGGGACAGTGCCACGGCCAGGCCCACCACCAGCGTGATGATCAATGCGGCGTAGGGACCCAGGAATCTGGTGATCCCTTCTGCTCCGCGTGCCAGAGTGTGGCCAACCGGCGACTTCCAGCGGGTCAGGTCCTTTCCCGCGACAAATCTGTCCTGGTTTACCTCACCGGAGACGCCTTGCTCCGGCGCCTCTTTTCCTTCAGTCGTCACTCGTGTCCCCTATCCGTGGCGGCCTCAGTATTGGTGAGTAACCTTAGCAGTTGCTGCCCGGAGGTTACTGGGTGTTCTTTTCGGTGAGGGGCCCGCTACTTCCCGGTGACAGGCGGCAGTGAGCTGTCAGGCAACGTTTGTCCCACTTTGACCAGCAATGTCTGTTCGGGTTTGAGTTCCATGCCGCTGTCCCCGAGGGGCCGAAGTTGCGGGACCGGCTGACCCGTGGCTGGATCCATGAGGACTGAATGGTGCTCTTTGGCGCCAAATGCATTGCGCTCGCCCCACTGCCGAAGGCTGAGGATCACGGTGAAGAGGTCCCGGCCGGCCTCCGTCAGTTGGTACTCACTGCGCGTACCGCGGTCGTTGGGAGCCCTGTTCAGGACACCCCTGTCCACAAGGAGCCGGAGGCGATCCGAAAGGATGTTCTTTGCCACCCCGAGCGACCTCTCATATTCGGAGAAACGACGCTTGCCGTCCAGGGAGTCCCTGATGATCAGCAGGCTCCACTTGTCCCCCACAAGATCGGCGGCGCGGGCAACCGGGCACTCCGGGTCGGTCCACTCGACATCACTTGGTTGCAACATGAAACCATTCTGCCATAAGGTCAAACGGTTGCATATTGAAACCAATCTATGGAGAGGGGCATCTTGGGCACCAAACAACCCATGCATTCCCGTGAGGGAATCAGCCGGGCTCTCTTGCTGCTGTTGGCCGTTGTGGCCGGCTTCATGGTCTCGAACATCTACTACGGGCAACCATTGCTTGAGCGGATCGGGGCCGATCTGGATCTGCCCACAGCAAGCCTCGGCTGGATCGTCGCGTCCTCCCAGGCCGGCTATCTCCTGGGACTGGTCCTCCTGGTGCCGTTGGGGGACATGGTGAGCAGGCGATTGCTCATTCCAGTGCAGGTTGCAGCCAGTGCCGTGGGCGCGTGTGCCGTGACACTGGCGTCATCGCAGGCTGCGCTCCTGGTTGCCTTCGGGATCCTGGGATTGGCGTCGTCAGTGGTGCAGACCATCGTTGCCTACGCCGCATCGGCCAGCACCCCCGACCAAAGGGGCGGAAACATCGGAACCGTCACGTCCGGCGTCGTGAGCGGCCTCATCCTGGCCCGGACCGTAGCGGGCGGCATGACCGATCTCTGGGGTTGGAGGTCGGTCTACGTTTTCGCGGCGGTGGCCGGGATTGTCCTCGCCGTCGCGGTTTTCCGCGCCCTGCCCCAAGAAAAGGCCCAGAGGCGCGGGGTGGGTTATTGGCGCGTTGTCTCGTCCGTGGTGGTCCTCACGCGGAGGAATCCCGTGTTCCGGACCCGGTCGCTCACCACCTTGCTGCTTTTCGCGTCCTTCGGGGTGCTGTGGAGTGGGATGTCGCTGCTGCTCAGCGGCCCGTCATGGCACCTTCCGCCGGGCATTATCGGGCTGTTCGGGCTGGCGGGCATGGTGGGCGTTCTCGCTGCTTCCAAAGCCGGCACCGCGTCCGACCATGGTTGGGGTCAGCGGGTCACAGGGTGGGGCTTGGCGGCGCTCCTGGCCTCGTGGGTCACGTTGTCCTTCGGCAGTTGGTCGCTGCTGTGGTTCATAGCCGGGATCATCGTGCTCGACGCTGCAGTCCAGGCCGTGCACGTCAGCAGCCAAACGCTCATTGTTGCGGGCGCCGAAGAGTCAGCCAGCAGCATCATCGGCAGCTATATGGTGTTCTACTCGGTAGGGAGCGCCGTGGGGGCAGCGGCTGTTGCGCCCGTCTATGCGGTGTGGGGATGGACCGGCGCCAGTGTTCTGGGGGCGGTATTTGCGCTGGGTGCGCTCGCCGTTTGGGGAACGGATCGGTTTCGGCTGCGGCGTGCTGGAACGCGGTTGGTTCGCTCCGGGCAGCAGGCTGGGGCAGAATGACCTCAACCAGCTGAAGGAGTTCGCACATGCACGATATTCTGACGTCCCGGTTCCTGTTCGGCCCCGGCCCGAGCAATTGCTACCCCGAAGCCATGGCTGCGTTGGCCTATCCGGTCCTCGGGCATCTCGACCCTGTGTTCATCGAACGCCTGGACCACACCTGCGAGGGCCTCCGGACGGTGTGGGGTACGTCCAATGCACGGACACTTCCGTTGAGTGCCACAGGTTCAGGCGGCATGGAAGCAGCTTTCGTCAACACAGTGTCCGACGGCGACGTGGCAGTGATCGCTGTTAACGGACTGTTCGGGGCGCGCATGTGTGAAGTTGCCCGGCGCTGCGGTGCCACGGTGGTCCGTGTTGACCACGAATGGGGCCAGCCCGTGGACGCCGACCGTGTGCTCTCGGCGCACCCCAATCCGAAAGTGATCGCGGCGGTCCACGCCGAAACCTCTGTGGGGGTGCTCTCAGATATCGCGGCCCTCGGCGCGGGCAAAGGTGACGCCCTGCTGATCACCGACGCCGTTACCTCCATCGGAGGCCTGGAACTCCGCGCGGATGACTGGGGGATCGACGTCGGATACGCCGGCACGCAGAAATGCCTGGGTGTTCCGCCGGGACTTTCGCCGTTTACCGTGTCCGACCACGCCTTCGAGCGCCGCGTCAAGGATCCACGGTCCTGGTACCTCGATATCGGGCTGTTGGGAGGGTACGTTGGCGCGGCCAGCGGTGCCCGGACGTACCATCACACCGCCCCCGTCACCATGATCGCCGGCCTCGAAGCCGCCCTGGACCGCATCCTCGCCGAGGGGCTGGACGTGGTGCAGGCCCGGCACCGCGCCGCCGGGACCGCACTTCAGAATGGGCTGCAGGAGATGGGGCTGGAACTGTTCGCTGCTGAAGGCTCCCGGTTGTCGAGCCTCACCACGGTCAAAGTGCCCGACGGCGTCAACTCGGTTGCCGTCCGCGCTTACCTTCTGGAGAACTTCAGTATGGAAATCGGCTCGGGCGTGGGAGAGTTCGCGGACACCGTGTGGCGGATCGGCATGATGGGTCCGAATGCGAACAGTGCCTCGGTGACCCTGGTGCTGGGAGCGCTGAAAGAGGCGATCGCGAAAGCCTGACGCTCTTGCACATCCCCGGGGTTTGGGCCGGACCGTCTCTCACATCCCCCGGGTTTGGGCTGAACCCTCTTGCACATCCCCGGGGTTGGGGCGGAACCCTCTTGCACATCCCCGGGGTTGGGGCGGAACCCTCTTGCACATCCCCCGGGCTTGGAGCGGGACCCTCCTGCACATCCCCGGGTTTGGGCCCAACCGTCTCTCACATCCCCGCCGACAATCAATCGGTGACGTGACCGGCGTCGTACGTCAACGTTGCTGAGGCCGCGGAACTGCTGTCGGCGGGTCGAATAGACGTGACCGTCAGCAAGCCCGCGCCCGGCAGGGTGATCGACTGGCCCTCGCGGAACGCCTGCTTCCGCTGCTGTTCGGCGGTCCGGATCCAGAATTGGATGGCGGGAGCACCGTCGGCGATACCGATCTTGACTACGCCAACCTTGACGCCGTCGAATGTGGGCTGCATGCCCTGCTTGACTGTAACCAGCTGTTCCATGGCCATCCTTACTTCACGTCCACGGAGTACACGGAGTCGAAGTTTTCCTTGTACTCATCTTCGGTGAGTTCCAGCGTTCCGGACTTATGGTCGTCGTCGCCTTCCAAGTATCCGCCGGAGGGTCCCCACGGGTTGGCCAGGACGATCACTTTGTCGCCGTCGTCGTTGGTCTTTACATCGACCACAACATACGCGTGGTTGGGCACGACGTCGGTGCGGTTGACTTCGTCGGACTCCCAGACCCAGTCGAAGTCGTCATCCTTCACATCTTCGGTGCCCACGGAAACAGCTTGGCCATCCGAGAGTTTGTCCTCGATATCGTCAAAGTTCAGCTCGCCGTCCTTGTCTGCGGACTGGCCGGTCATCAGTTCCATGGCCTCGTTGCTGAAGCCGCCGTCGATGTCGTCGTAGGACCCGCCGCGGTGCTCAGCAGCCGCGCGTTCGTAAATGGAAAGCCAGTTCGGCTCGCCGTCGGCGCCGCGGACACCGCCCTCAGTCGACTTGGCCTCCACAGTTACTTCGACTGGTTCGCCGTCTTCGTACAGTGTGACCACCCAGTGCGTGGGCGGATCGCCGACCGGACGCATGTGCGATTCGAGGAACTCGTCCAGCTTGCCTTCGCGCTCCAGCACTTGGGCCACGGAGCCGATTCCTGCCAGCAACCAGCAGTCGCCGATTTGTCCCTGGTTGATGTCGGCGGGGTCGCCGGCGTCGGGGTCGTTGCGAACGTCGCCGGGCACATCGACGTCGGGAGCGTCCGGATTCAGGGGGCCCGGGTCGCCGGGTGGGTTCGAGTCTCCCCGCCCGGAGCGATCGGAGCCCGAGGACCCGGAACTGGACTTGTCCTGCTCGTCCGCATTGCGGATCAGCTCTGTGGCCTGGGCCTGCAGCTCGCCGGAAATCTTCTTCAGCATGGGGCGGTGCTCGGAGTCCCACGAGGCCCTGAACATCGCCGCGTCGCGGCCGTCCCACCGCGCATTGCTGATCAAGTGACCCAGCTCCGTGGAGAGGGAGGTCATCCGTTCCGAGTGCCGGGACATGGTCTTTGCCAGTGCCCGCAACTGTTCAATGTCAGCGCCGTAGAATCCGGGCATTACTTCTCCCCCTGGGGTAGTTCGCTGGCATCGCAGCTTTCGGACTGCACTGGTGCGGTGATGTCGAGGTAGGCCGGAAACTTCGAGCGGATGGTCACCGTGGCGCCGGCGGCGTCGGTGCTGCGGGTGACTACCCAGCCTCCCGGGGTGGGGTCAGTTCCGTCGAACGCCGGGAACCCGTGCTGCTGCAGGATGGGATCGGCCGCGGCGAATACCTCTTCAAAGCTCCGTGAGGGTTTCACGATGTCCGCGCTGCTTTTCATGCTCCGTAGGGCGAGCACGCATTGGCCATCTTTTACCCGGCTCAGGCTTACGGGGTCGTCCACAGACCAAGTGATACCCGGCAGCTTCGCTTCAAGAGCGGCAACAAGTTCGGTGGTCAGGGCGTCGTACTTGGCGACACTCTCCGCCACGGGCGCCGGGCTGGCCGTAACCGGGGGTGCACTGCTTGGTTCCCGGGTGGGTCCGTCCGGGGTATTGCCGCAGCCCGCAGTGGCCATCAGCGCCAGGGCAGCAGCCAGCGCCCAAGGCTTAAGGTACGTGCTGCGGTTCATTTCGGCCCCAATTTCCGGTTAACGTTCGACGGCGGATCTCACCGAATGCTGTCAGGTTGCGTTTCGCTTGGCGATGGGCAGAACGACCCATGCAGGTGGGAGATGGTTCGGCTTATGGGTGGGGGATGTGAGTGATGGTTCGGCTCAAGGGTGGGGGATGTGGGAGATGGTTCGGCTCAAGGGTGGGGATGTGGGAGATGGTTCGGCTCAAGGGTGGGGGATGTGGAAGAGGGTCAGGTGTTGCGGGTGAGGATCCAGGTGTTGGTGCCGTCCTGGCGCTCGAACGTCACCGTGGTCACCAGAGCCTCGATGAGTGCCAGCCCGCGCCCGGACTCCGCATCCTCGTCCGGCATGGAAGCCTGCATGTCGTTGGCGAACGGTTCGCGGGCGTTGTAAGCGCTGACCTTCGCGATCAGGCGGGAGGGCCGGACGCTGATGTCGACGTCGATCTCCACGGGCTTCTCCGCCACAGGGAGTGCGTGCTGCACAATGTTCGCTGCTGCCTCAATGACGGCCGTAGCGAAGGTCATCCGATCCATGTCCGGCACGAACGAGGCATCGTCCCACAAGGCGTCGAGCTCGTTGTGGATGGCCTCGATCGCTTCCTCGTTGGAAGGCCCGTGGAACCCCCGGCGGGCGATGACCTCAGTCATCTCCGAATGCCTCTTCGGCAGTGGAGTACGCCGTGAGGACCCGGTCCATGTTGGTCAGTTCCAGGACCATCTTCACCTGGGGTTGAACGCCGGCAATCCGGAGGTCGCCACCTGCCTGGCGGGCTGCTTTGAGGCAACCGATGAGGGCGCCGAGGCCTGAGGAATCCATGAAGTCCGTCTCAGTCAGGTTGACCACAACCCTGCTGGACCCACCGGCTACAACCTCGTTCACTACCTCTCGGAGCTTGGGCGCAGCCACCATGTTCAGGCGGCCGACGCTCTTCACCTCCGCGTAGGAGTCCTTGACCTCATAGCTAAACTGCATCTGCGTTCCTTTCCTCGGGGCGCTCGGGCCCAACATCTTCGGGGCCGATACCTACAGGCGCATCGCCTGCAGGCACAAAGCCCTTATACAAAACTGCCTTGACCAGCACGCTCAGGACCACAAGGTCGTAAGCAACCCAGGCAACATTGACCAGCGTTCCCAGGGGTTCAGAGAGGCCGGTCAACAGCCGGGCAACACCAACCACCAAGGCGATCGCCAACAACACCGCCACAATGATCTGCGGCCGGATCAGGCTCCAACTCGGGCCGCCGCTCTGGCGTGCCTTGGGGGTGACCGCAAACCCGAGGGGGCGTCCGAACCAAACGTTCCGCGCCGCCGTCGTACATGCCTTGATCCAGGTGGGGAACAGCGCGAGGCTGTATTGCTGCCCGCGCCAGGTGGGGATGCCATGGCCGGCCACCACAAACAGCAGCTGGTTCACCACCATGAACGGGATGAAACGGATGAAGAAGTCGAGGCTGAGGCTGCTCACCGGAAGGATGCCCAGAATCAGGTAAATGATGGGCGCCGCGAAGTACACCACGGCTGCGAAGCCGCTCAGGTAGCTCCACATGGTGGAGAAGTACATGAGCCGCTGGCCCCACGACATCCGGCGTTGCACCAGCGGGTTCTCGCGAAGGAGGACCTGCATGGTGCCTTGGGCCCAGCGGAGGCGTTGGGTGAGCATGGTTTTGAGGTCTTCGGGTGCCAGGCCGTTGGCCAGGATTTCGTGGTGGTACACGCTCTTCCAGCCCAGGCCGTGCAGGCGCATGGACGTGGCCATATCCTCGGTGACGGAGATGGTGGCCAGCGGCATGATTGGCTGCGCTTCGTCGGTGCGTTCCACGGAGATGGCGGACAGGATGGCATGGACCGATTCCAGCGCACCCAGGGGGGACCAATCGCGTCCGGACATGCGGTCGACGGCGTCACTCGCCACCGTGGTCACGCCCGACTCTCCGACGTGGGCCAGTTCCATCGCGGCGATTTCTTCGAGGTCGGCCTGCAGCGCGGAGAAGTCGGCGGCCACCAGGGTGCGCACGGCTTCGTCGACTTTGCGGCGGACACGGTAGGTGATTTCGCTGAGGGGTGCCCTGGCCTCGAGTTCCAGTTGGGCGGCGTTGGTGGCGGCCTCTACCTCGTTGAGCATCTGCTCCACGAGCGGGTTTTTGGCTTCGGCCGAGCGCCGCGCTTTCTTGATGGCCGAGCGGGAAGCTGCCAAGGCCCGGCGGACGCTGTCCTCGGTGGCTTTGACGTAGCCCACCAGGCCCAGCTGCATGAGGGCTTCCCGGCGGAGGATGGCGTTGGAGCCGCAGAAGAACGCCGCGTTCCAGCCGTCCTTGCCCTGTTGGATGGGTCCGTAGAACAGGGGAGCCTGGCTGCCCAGGGGATCGTCGGCGGGGACGTTGATGAAGTATTGCGGGGTCTGGACCAGCGCTACGCGGTCGTCGTTGAAGTAGCCCAGCGTCTTGTCCAGGATGTCCGGCTCGGGGATCTGGTCGGCGTCGAGGATCAGCAGGTATTCGCCCGAGGTGACCATGAGGGCGTTGTTCAGGTTGCCGGCCTTGGCGTGCCGCGGCATGTCAGGCGTCCAGTCCGCGCCACGCGTCACGTAGCCAATCCCGTGCGACTCGGCGAGTTGGCGCATCTCGGGGCGATCGCCGTCGTCGAGTATCCAGGTGCTGTGCGGCCAGCGGATGTCCTTGGCGGCCAGTGCCGTGGTCATCACCAGATCCAGCGGCTCGTTGTAGGTGGTGATGAAGACGTCCACAGTGGCCTCAGCCGGGGGAGCGGGAGGCGGCTTGCGGATCTTGAGGTTCCACACGGTCAGGCCGAACAGGATCACGTCAATGAGGCTGTACGTTTCGGCGATCACCAACGGAACGGCGATCCACCACGCCTCCCAGTTCAGCGACGCCATCCAGCGCCACGCCACATAGTTGACGCCCAAAATGACTGTCAGGACAACGAACAGCCGGGTCCAGAAACGTGTCACAATCCCCCCTTTTTGTGGTTCGTTAGAGTCGGACGTCAGGTTTTCTGCGAACGACGACGGCGGTCACGTCGTCTTCCGCTGTCGCCGCGGGTGCCAACTCAAGAAGGGCAGCGCATACGCCGTCCGAGGTTGCCTCGCTCCGCGCCGACTTTTCCACGTTCCGGATGAAATCTTCGAGGGAAGCATGGGCGTCCAGCACGCCGTCGCTGACGATCACCAGGGTGTCACCGGGCTCCATCAACAGCTCAGCGGCGGGCCAGTGCTGTCCTTCGAGGATGCCCACCGGCGGGCCGGCGGAAACCAACCTCTGGACCGCCCCCTCAGCCGGGATGTACAGCGCAAGGCCATGACCGGCGTCGATGTAGCTGAGCCTTCCGGAGGGGGCGTCCAGCCGTGCGTGGAACATGGTGGCGAAGGAGCCGGACTGATCCAGGTCTGTGGTGATGGTGGCGCTGGCCGAGGAGAAAGCGGCGTCGATGGCCGGGGTGTCCGCTACCGAACGCATCACGGCGCGGACGGTGGCTGCGATCAGGGCCGCACCCATGCCTTTGCCCATGGCATCGGCGAACGTCAGGTGCATGCCGTCCCTGGTCTGGTACCAGTCGTAGAAGTCCCCGCCGACGCTGCGTGTAGGACGGAAGGCGCCGGCGACGTCGTATCCCTCAAGCCGAACTGTTTCCCGGGGCAGGAGGCTCTGTTGCACCACGGCTGCGCGCGCAAGTTCGTCCATCTGTGCGGTGTCTTCGGCGGGAGCGGCGGGTGTGCGGGCCCGGCGGAACAGTGCGCGGATGCGGGCCTGGAGTTCCTTGGGGCTGAAGGGCTTGTTGATGTAATCGTCGGCGCCGATATCCAGGCCGTTGAGGCGGTCGATCTCATCGGCCCTGGCGGTCAGCATGAGGATGTAAGCGTCCGAGAATTCGCGCAGGCGCTTGCACACTTCCATGCCGTCGATGTCCGGGAGGTTCACATCCAGGGTCACCAATTCAGCGTTGGTGTTGCGGACAGCCTCGACGCCAGACAAGCCGTCAGGTGCTTCGGTCACCACAAAGTCGAGCTGCTCGAGGACCAGGACGAGGAGGCCACGGATGTCGGCGTCATCTTCGACGACTACAGCGTGGCGGACGGGCGTGGGAGAGACCATGGCTCCATTAACTAATGCTGCTGGGTATTTGTCACGTTTAGTCACGGTACATGAAACGCCCGCTCACAAAAGTGGGCGGGCGTTACAAGTTTTGTGCAGTTATGTGAGAGAGGGATTCGCTCAGGCCCGGGGGATGTGGGAGAGCGTTGGGCTCAGGCCCGGGGGATGTGGGAGAGCGTTCGGCTCAGGCCCGGGGGATGTGAGAGAGGGATTCGCTCAGGCCCGGGGGATGTGGAAGAGCGTTCGGCTCAGGCCCTGGGGATGTGCGAGAGGGTTAGACGCCCAGCTCTTCCTTCAGCGCCTGGACGTGGCCCTGGGCGCTGACCTGGTACTGGGTGAGCTTCACGGTGCCTTCGCCGTCCAGGACAACGGTGGAGCGGACCAGGCCTTCCACGATCTCGCCGTCAACCAGCTTCTCGCCCCAGGCGCCGTAGGCGAGGGCAACCTTGTGGTCTTCGTCGGAGAGCAGCGGGAAGGTCAGTGCAAATTCGCCGGTGAACTTGGAGAGTGCTTCGGGGGCGTCCGGGGAGATCCCGATGACCTCGTAGCCCTTGCCCTGCAGGCTGGCGAGGTTGTCGCGGAAATCGCAAGCCTCGGTGGTGCAGCCAGGGGTGGCTGCCTTCGGGTAGAAGTACACAATGACGTTGCGTCCGCGGTAGTCGGACAGCGAGACCTTGGTGCCGTCGGCGTCGAGAAGCGCGAAATCAGGTGCTTGCGTTCCGACGAGGAGTTTCTGGGTCATGGCGATCCTTTACGTTTCACCGGCAAACAGCCGGCCTTCATTTCAAACAACAGCGGTCAAGCAAATTGCGGGGCGTTGATCTTTTACAACAGCGAAATCAGATGCTGTATTCCGCAGGTCCGCGCACTGTGGCATATGGGCCTGGCACGAACTGGTAGCCGCCACCACGGACGGTGGCGACGGTGTGACGGGCGGAGCCTAGCTTCCGCCGCACCCTTCCAACATAAACGTCGATCGAGCGAAATGCAGCGCCGGGGAGGTCAAATGACTCCAAAAAACGTTGCAATTCTTCACGACTGATGGCTCGTGAGCAGTTGACCACAAGGTAGCGCAGCAGCTTGTATTCCATGCCAGTAAAGGAAACCGGCTCGCCGTCCAGCAGCACTACTTCAGCGGCGAGGTCCACCGCAAGTTGACTGCGGCGACTGGCCAACGTTACGGGCTCGACGGCGGTGCTGTCGCCCGCTTCGGTGCGGTCACCGTCGTCGGACATGGCTTCCGCACGCGCCTCTGCGAGGGCATCGGCGAGCGAGAGAGAGCCGTTGGTACCGGCGTCGGCGGCTTCCTGCGGAGTGCCGCCCCAGGAAGTGTCGCCGACGCCGGAGTGCTCTGCCCCGGTGGCGGGCCAGATGCGGACTTCCGCCTCCGGGGCAAGTTTCATGGCGCGGGCCAGCACAAGGCGTGCTGCCCGCTCCCAGACTGCGGGATCGATCTCGTCGCCCTCGGCCGGGTTGACCCAGAGGGCCAGCCCGTGGGCGGTGAGGCCGTTCCGTTCATTCACGCTGCGAGGGTTCTGGCCGCGTCCCGTGAAAGATCCGCGTGCTGCGGGCCCTCGCGACGGCGGCGGCCCATAGGCATTGACTGCCATGACGGTTGACCTAAACGTTGCCGCGGCGGAGCAGCTTGCCGCCGGGGTTCTGGCCATCGATCGGGGTGCCGCGCAGGTAGGTCTTGCGGACGACGCCGGCCAGCGGACGGCCGTCGTACGGCGTGATCGGGTTCTTGTGCTTGAGCTTGGTGACGTCTACAACGAACGCTTCGTCCGGGGCGAAGATGGAGAAGTCGGCGTCGTAGCCTAAGGCGAGCTGGCCCTTGTTGTGCAGGCGGGCCAGGGCGGCGGGCTTCTCGGCCATCCAGGAGACAACCTGTTCCAGCGGGATGCCGCGGTGGCGGGCTTCGGTCCAGATCAAGGACAGGCCCAGCTGCAGGGAGGAAACGCCGCCCCAAGCTACTGCGAAGTCGCCGTTCTCCAGGTCCTTCAGGTCCAGTGTGGAGGGGGAGTGGTCCGAGACGATGCAGTCGATGGTGCCCTCCTGCAGGCCCTTCCAGAGGAGCTCGCGGTTGGAGGCTTCGCGGATGGGCGGGCAGCACTTGTAGGCCGTGGCACCGTCGGGGATTTCTTCGGCCATGAGGGTCAGGTAGTGCGGGCAGGTCTCAACGGTGAGGTTGACGCCGTCGCGCTTTGCTGAGGCGATCATCGGCAATGCATCGGAGGAGGAGAGGTGCAGGATGTGGGCGCGGGCGCCGGTCCAGCGGGCACGTTCGATGACCTCGGCGATTGCCTTGTTCTCAGCACCGCGGGGGCGGGAGGCCAGGAAGGTCTCGTAGTGGTCGCCGCCCGGGTGCGGGGCGCGGTCAATGGCGTGGGAGTCCTCAGCGTGGACGATCATGAGGGAGTCAAAGGACTTGAGCTCAGCCATGTCCTCTTCCATCTCGTCCGCGTCCAGGTGCGGGAACTCGTCCACGCCGGAGTGCAGGAGGAAGCACTTGAAGCCGAAAACGCCTTCGTCGTGCAGCGGGCGGAGATCGCTCTTGTTGCCCGGGATGGCACCGCCCCAGAATCCGACGTCCACAAAAGCCTGGTCCTTGGCGACCACGCGCTTCTGCTCCAGGCCGTCCACACTGGTGGTGGGCGGGATGCTGTTCAGCGGCATGTCGATGATGGTGGTCACGCCACCGGCGGCTGCGGCGCGTGTGGCGGAGGCGAAGCCTTCCCACTCGGTGCGGCCGGGCTCGTTGACGTGGACGTGGGTGTCCACCAGGCCGGGGATGAGGGTTTCGTCGTCTGCGAGTTCAATGACCTCGTTGCCCGTCAGGCCGTTGCCCAGGGGTTCGATGGCGACGATGATGCCGTCGCGGATGCCAACTTCGCGTGCTGCGAGGCCGGCGGTGGTCAGGATGCGCTGGCCCCGGATAACGAGGTCATAGGCGCCGATTGCTTCAGACATTGAGGTACTCCTTATTTTCGGTCCGTTCCGCCAGGTACACGCCTATGTGCTTACCTAATTGTTCAAGCAACGGACCTGCTTCAGCGATACATTTTTGGACATCTTTTTCCAGATCGGTCAGTGCGTGGACCGTGTGGAAGCCGGCATCCGTGAGTTGTTCCCGGCTCAGGGTACTCCGGCCGCACACTGCGATCACGGGAACCCCGTTCCGTTGCGCCGCCCGCGAGACGCCCATGGGCGTCTTGCCGAGCAGGCTTTGCTCGTCCAGGCTGCCTTCTCCGGTGATCACCAGGTCGGCGCCCTTGAGCCGGTGCTCGAGTTCAGTGAATTCAAGCACGACGTCGATGCCCGGCCGCCGCTCTGCCTTCAGCGCCGCGATGGCAATGTAGCCAACGCCGCCCGCTGCTCCGGCGCCTTCTGCCTTGGCGGCGTACTTGGCGTGCTGCCCGGTGGTTGCCGCGAGCACGTCCACGAAGTGGCTTGCTGCCGCGTCGAGTTCGGCGACGTCGTCCGGCGTCGCGCCTTTCTGCGGACCGAAGATGGCTGGGGCTCCGCTGGCCCCCAAAAGGGGATTGTCGACGTCGGACGCCAACACGAACTCCGTTGCCTCGACGCGGACGTCGAAGTTGGAGAAGTCGATGGTCTCGATGTCCGCGAGAGCCGCACCGCCGCCGGGGAGCTCGTTGCCGTCCTTATCCAGGAACACGGCGCCGAGGCCCTGCAGGACGCCCGCGCCGGCGTCGGTGTTGGCGCTGCCGCCTACACCCAGGATGATCTTCCGGCAACCGAGGTCCAGCGCGGCGCGGATGAGTTCGCCTGTGCCGATGCTGGTTGCGGTTTTCGCGGTCTCAGACGTGGGGCCGTCCGGAAGGAGGGCGAGACCGGAAGCTGCCGCCATTTCGATGACAGCTTCCTGATCCCGCACTGCGAAGTCGGCCTTCACCGGCTCTCCGAGCGGGCCGGTGACGGTGGTGGTCCGGCGGCTGAAGCCGGAGCCGATGGCGGCGTCGATGGTTCCTTCGCCGCCGTCGGCCACCGGAATGCGTGTTGCCTCAATGCCTTTGCCGAACCCCGCCTGCAGGCCTGTTGCCAGGTGCTTGGCTACGTCCGGTGCGGACAGCGAGCCCTTGAATTTGTCCGGGGCGATGACAACACGCATTCCGGTGCCTCCTTACTGTTTTCTCTAGGCTTTGGTCAGGATCGCGGTGGGTGCGTCCGCCGCGGACTCTGCCAGCTCTTCGAACTCGTTTACGCCGTTGATCTCAACGCCCATGGAGATGTTGGTGATCTTTTCCAGGATCACTTCAACCACCACGGGAACCTTGAACTCGCCCATCAGTGCCTTGGCCTTGTCGAAAGCGGCCGGCAGATCGTTGGGGTCCTCAACACGGATGGCCTTGCAGCCCAAGCCCTCGGCAACCTTGATGTGGTCCACGCCGTAGCCGTTGGTCTCCGGGCTGTTGATGTTCTCGAAAGCCAGGGAAACGTTCTGTTCCATGTTGAAGCCGCGCTGGCTCTGACGGATCAGGCCCAGGTAGCTGTTGTTCACCACAACGTGGATGTACGGCAGGTTGAACTGTGCGCCAACGGCCAGTTCCTCGATCATGAACTGGAAGTCGTAGTCACCGGACAGGGCAACAACAGTGGCGTCCGGGGTTCCACGAACCACACCCAGTGCGGCGGGACCGGTCCAACCCAGCGGGCCGGCCTGGCCTGCGTTGATCCACTTGCGGGCACCGAACACATGCAGCATCTGTGCGCCGGCGATCTGCGACAGGCCAATGGTGGACACGTAGGTGGTGTCGCGGCCGAAGGCCTTGTTCATCTCCTGGTACACGCGCTGCGGCTTGATGGGCACGTTGTCGAAGTTGGTCTTGCGGTGCAGGGAGCCCTTGCGCTCCTGGCACTCGGCAACCCAACCCGAGTAGTCCGGCAGGGTCTTTGCAGCCTGACGCTCGCGGGCCAGCTCCAACAGACCGTCCAGCGCCGCACCGGCGTCGGACGCAATGCCCAAGTCCGGGGAGAAAACGCGACCAATCTGCGTCGGCTCAATGTCGATGTGCACGAACTTACGGCCGGCCGTGTAGGTGTCCAAGCCGCCGGTGTGGCGGTTGGCCCAACGGTTGCCGATGCCGATCACGAAGTCGCTCTGCAGGAACGTCTCGTTGCCGTAGCGGTGCGAGGTCTGCAGGCCAACCATGCCGGCCATCAGCTGGTGATCGTCCGGGATGGCGCCCCAACCCATCAGCGTGGGGATAACCGGAACATTCAGGATCTCGGCCAGCTCAACCAACTGGGCCGAAGCGCCGGCGTTGATGATGCCGCCACCGGCAACGATCAGCGGGTGCTGGGCTGCGGTCAGCAGGTCCAAAGCCTTTTCCAGCTGCTTGCGGGAAGCCTTGGGCTTCTCCACCGGCAGGGGCTCGTAGGCGTCGATGTCGAACTCGATCTCGGCCATCTGAACGTCGATGGGCAGGTCCAGCAGAACCGGGCCCGGGCGACCCGAGCGCATCAGCTGGAACGCCTTCTGGAACGCGCCGGGAACCTGGCCCGGCTCCAGGATGGTCATGGCGAACTTGGTCAACGGCTTGGCGATGGACTCGATGTCCACGGCCTGGAAGTCTTCCTTGTGCAGCTTGGCAACGGGCGCCTGGCCGGTGATGCAGAGCATGGGGATGGAATCGGCCTGGGCTGCGTAGAGGCCAGTGATCATGTCCGTGCCTGCGGGGCCCGAGGTGCCGATGCAGATGCCGATGTTGCCATCAGCTGCGCGGCTGTAACCGTCAGCCATGTGGCTGGCGCCTTCAACGTGGCGGGCCAGCGTGTGGCGGATGCCGCCGTGGGCACGCATTGCTGAGTAGAAGGGGTTGATCGCTGCGCCGGGCAGACCGAAAGCTTCGGTTGCGCCTTCCTTTTCCAGGATGGCTACGGCCGCATCAACGGTGCGCATCTTTGCCATGGTGTACTCCTTGTTTTTTGCCCTTGCGGGCGAAGTCTGTGGTGTTTTTGGGTGTGGTGAGGGAGCCGCCGTCGTTTAAGTACGACGGCGGGTTCCCTGCTTTTGTTGCTTAGTTGCCTCTTGGGCGGCTGAGGTTAGCTGCGGCCGCTGAGCTGGAGGACCTGCTTGAAGAGGCCCGAGTGGTCGAGGCCGCCGTCGCCCTGGTTGACGGTTGCGGCGACGAGCTGGGCGACGACTGCGCCGAGCGGGACAGCGACGTTGGCTTCGCGGGCTGCGGAGGTGACGATGCCGAGGTCCTTGTGGTGAAGGGCCAGGCGGAAGCCGGGGTCGAAGTTGCGGTCGAGCATCTTCTGGCCCTTCTGGTCGAGGACCTTGGAGCCGGCCAAACCGCCGCCGAGGACCTTCAGTGCTGCGTCGGTGTCTACGCCGTAGGCCTCAAGGAAGGCGATGGCCTCGCCGAGAACCTGGATGTTGACGGCCACGATCAGCTGGTTTGCTGCCTTGACGGTCTGGCCGGAGCCGGACGGGCCGACGTGGACAATGGTTTTGCCCACTGCGTTGAGAACATCCTGTGCAGCCTCGAAGTCTGCTGCTTCGCCGCCGACCATGATGGACAGGACGGCGTCGATTGCGCCCTGTTCGCCGCCGGATACCGGAGCGTCGAGCGGGCGGATGCCGGCTGCTACTGCGTCCTCCGAGAGGCGCTTGGCGACGTCCGGGCGGATGCTGGAAGCGTCGATCCAGAGGGTGCCCTTCTTCGCGTTGGCGAAGACGCCGTCCTTGCCGCTGACTACGCCCTCAACATCGGGGGAGTCCGGGACCATGGTGATGACGACGTCGGCGTCCTTGACTGCGTCCGCGATGCTCGTAGCACCCTGGCCGCCTTCGGAGACGAGCTTGTCGATCTTGTCCTGGCTGCGGTTGAAACCGGTGACCGTGTGGCCGGCCTTGACGAGGTTGATGGCCATGGGAAGGCCCATGATTCCGAGTCCGATGACTGCAACGTTGCTCATTGTGGTTCTCTTTCTGGGGAAGTCTGTGTTTTAACTCGTGCGGGCTATTTGGTGAGCGCCGCCGCTGTGGTGAGTGCCGCCGTCGTGAGTCAGTTGGCGTTGGCGCGCTGGCGGATGGCCCAGCTGAAAGCCGATTCCTGGGGTTCCTTGTACTCGAGGCCGATGTAGCCGTCGTAGCCGAGTTCGCGGCTGCGGGCGATCCATTCGCCCAGGGGGAGGGTGCCGGTTCCGGGAGCGCCGCGGCCGGGGTTGTCGGCGATCTGGATGTGGCCGAAGTCCTTGGCGTGGTTCTCGATGACGGATTCGACGTCGTCCCCGTTGACTGCCAGGTGGTAGAAGTCGGCGAGGAGCTTGATGTTCTGTGCGCCGGATTCTGCCTTGACGCGGGCGATGACCTTGAGTGCGTCTTCGGCGGTGAGAAGCGGATATTTGGGTGCGCCGCTGACCGGTTCGAGGAGGACGGTGCCGCCGATGCGGGCGATGCCTTCTGCTGCTGCGGCGAGGTTCTTGGCGGCGAGTTCGTCCTGCTCTTCAGGGGTGAACTCGTCCTGACGATTGCCGTAGAGGGCGTTGAAGGCCTTGCAGCCCAGGCGCTCACCGATGCCGGCTACGACGTCGATGTTGTCCTTGAACTCGGAGCAACGTCCCTTCCAGGAAACCAGGCCGCGGTCGCCACCGGGCATGTTGCCGGCGTTGAAGTTCAGGCCCGTCAGCTGAACGCCGGCGTTCTTGATGGCTGTTTCGAACTCTGTTGTCTCTTTGTCGGTGGGAACCGAAGTGGCGAAGGGCCACCAGAACTCGACGGCGTCAAAACCGGCTGCCTTCGCGGCGGCGGGGCGCTCGAGCAAGGGCAGCTCCGTCAGGAGGATGGAGCAGTTCACTGTGTACGTCATCGTAGGTCCTTCCGAGGAGGGGCTTGGATCTATCTTCGCTTGCTTGGCTGCTGCCTTAGTGCTTGGCTTCAGTTTCCGCTTTGTGGAATTTAGATTCTGCTTTATGAAAAGTTTAGGGAAGGTGGGGGTGGGAGTCAAGGGGGTGGGGGAGGTGGGGGTTTGGGATACCAAAGAGCGTCCGCCCGAGTCCCCGAACGCTGAGACGAAGCATGGGTTCGACTGCATTGGCGTAAATGCTCGTTGCGGGCCACAAGTGAGGCTGTTCGGCGCAGCGGTGTGACCCGGCACCAAAGTGTGGCCGTGGCTGAAGTGCGGGCAGGGCGCGGAAAGCTGGCAGCCCGGAAGTCCAGGTCAGGATTGGCCGCCTTGATTCATCCCAACTGATATGCAGGGGTCAACTGATACTTTCGTTGTTAGTGGCGATCAAGGCTCGCTGCGTCGAATGCCTGTTTTGGTTAGGCTCCGGTCCGCGGGCGCTTGTAGGTGTAGGCGTGAGCTCGGCTTTGCTCGGTGGTGTGGCAGCTGATGCCAAACGGTACTGCCAGATCCTTTTTTGCGAAGAATACGGCTTGCCGTTGCTGGCCGCGGTGACGACGTACCCAAGCGATGAAGTCGAGCGGGAAGTGGGCGACAACGTCTTGACCCCTGCAACACGTTCGGCGCTCCGCCTGTGCTGGATAGTGAAGACTCCGAAAGATGCTCTACGGGGTAGATGCTCTTCCAAGCAAACCCCGTCCTTCGTTGAAGGCCCAGCGCTCTACTTCATCCCCGCCGACCGGACGGTCCGGGGTCGTGAGTCCACGGGCCCATTCCTGCATCAGTTCGCAGGCTGCCAAATAGGTGGACACGGGATAGCTTGTGGAAGGTGGCCTGAACGTGGTCACCGGTTTTTGCATAAAGCGCTGCGAGCACCCGCGCATCAACGATCAAGCTTGGATGATCCAGATTGCCAGCCCCCGAGAAGTACAGAAACTTAGTGAAGAAGTTCGGTCCCCAGTGCTTCAATGCCGTGCGGTTTGACTTAAGGAGAAGGAACGCTGTTCGATACACTTCGCGGCGGTTACAAACCTAAACAAGGTTAACTGAGCGTCTCTTCAAGCCAGACAATATACGGTGCTGTGCAATCAAGCTGGTAACTTGCCAAGTGTGGGTTGAAAAAACCTAGTGGCCGAGATCGGTTCAGGCGAGGAAAATGCATATAAGTCAAGGTTCAGGAGCAGGGGGACGCTTCTCCGAGCTGAACGGCAGAATGAGGCGAATTATAGGCCAGCCCCAGAAGCTTCAGGGGCATTTCGTTGAAGGCTACGTCTCAACTGTTCCGTCGAAGCACAGGCTAAAGGACTTTGCCTTCGCTGTTCTGGATGTTGAAACTACTGGCTTGGAGAAATCCGACAGGGTCGTCGAAATCGCGGTGGTTCGCATGTCCGCGTCTGGCGACGTTCTGTCAGAGTTCTCTGGGGTTGTTCGGCCTATCAAGCGCTCAGTCTCAGACAGCGCCCGCTATGTCCATGGGCTGGGTGATGAGGACCTGAGGACCGCCCCGACACTTGGAGAAATTTGGCAGTATATCGCTCCCCATCTTGTCGGGGCCATCGTCGTAGCTTACAACGCCCCATTCGACGTTGCCCTTCTTGGGCGGGACTTGGGTGCCCTAGGCCTAGTGCAATATCCCGTTCTGGACCTGCTATACGCATTTCGGTCCCTTTTGACGGCGCGCACATACAAGCTGGAACATTTGCTGAGGAACCTGCGAGGCACGTGGCCCCGAGGTCTTCATCAGGCACACGCTGATGCGCGATGTGCGGCTGAACTCTTACTGGTTCTAATGAGCCACCCTCAGCCCTTGTTCTGGCACGGCCCTTTGCCCACGGGAACGTTTTCGGTACCGCCCACGTATTCTGGATCGGCACGCTGGTCAGAAATACGGCCCAAAGAAATTCCAGCACTAGCGCCGCAGGTCGGTAAGAACGTGAAGATCCGTGCACCCAAGTTTGTGCCACCTAGCGACATTTTGGTACGTAGTGCTATCCGAAGGCAGCGCTTTTACCCTGGAAATGACGATGCTAAGACACGAGAGGTCATTGATCTTTTGGTCCAGCATGGCGGCGTTGAAGCAAAGAAACTGACCTCGACTACCCGGTACTTCGTAGGAAACCACGAAGATTTCCCGTGTGAGGGCCTCCCACAGGGAGTACAGTGGCGCACAGTTGACTGGATGCTGAGATGGATAGAGCGGGAACTGGCTGCAATTCAAATGAGAGTGGAGGAGGAGATCCAGTATCTTCGTGAAGCACACAAAGAAGACTATGCAAGCAGACGGCACTACGCTGTCGATTGGCGGCCCGCGGCGATGACTCCGGTTCAATACGTCGCAGACTTCCCCATGACCAGATGGGACTTCAGCTAAAGCTGTGCAGCGGGTGCGGTGCGCAATCTGGTTCTTGGCACTCCTGCTTGCCTGGGGCCTCGTGCCGCATAGCACCCGGTCGACTGAACTATTGTCCACCAGTCCGCCCCGTCATCGTGGAACGCCGGCGCAGATACTATGCTCAGGACACCTCCACCTTGAATATTGCAGCTGCCGCCACGGCAGAGATCAACGCAGAAAGACATATAACTATGGAAGAAAGTCAAGCAAGCTTTCCGCGCGGTTACATCACCTTTGCCAAGAAAATTTTGAAGGATGGAAAGCGCAACGAGGATGGTACGCTAAAGCCCGACGGTACTATCGTAAGCGATGAGCAGGTAATTTCTGTGCTCAATATGCTAATCGAACTCGATATCGATGCCACAGAAAAAGTCGGCCCAGGCATTGCGCACTGGGTTATCTATAGTAACCGAGATCAGAAGCGGAATAGTGTGGGTTACAGAATTATGCGCGTGGATGGCACTGGTCCGATTAAATTCGGTTACAGCGATGTGCTCAAACCGCCGAAGCCGCGAACGTATGTCCAACGCGCACTCACTGATGAAGTTGCAGGTCTTATGGTCGAATTCCGTAAGGCGCAGTTCAATGATGGCCCGGTGTATTGCGCAGTCACCGGGGTGCGAATTGAAGATTTCCTCTATTCTAAAGCCGTCCATCGTGAGCCATCACGGAGCGAATTGCATGAGGCCTTCCTGCTCGAAGAAGGACTCACCTTCGAAACCGTAGATTTGCGTCGACGGACTGCTCCACACTCAGGGTTCTTGCTTGCCGATCGTACCCTTGCCGCTCGATGGATCGAATACCAGCGCGCGAGGCTGGATGGCATGCAGCTCGTTCATATGGATCGCTTTGACCGTTAAGGGAATGTCTGCGCCTATGGCAAAGGCAACTTATAAGCTGCCAGGTCGTAGGGCTGCCTCGAATTCTGAATCGTGGGACACATTTTACCAGCATTGAATTTGTGTGCTGGCAGGCAACATTGCATACGTGTTGTGGCGGTTGGGTGCAGCTCTTTTCCGCGAATCTCTTATACTGGGAGTCCGAAAAAATGCTGACGGTTGTGCGAGGTTAGAATAAGTCGTTGCTATGAATTGCCTATACTGGCAATCTAAATTAATGTTGACGGTTGTGAATGGTCGCGGAGACATTCATTAAGCGTCTCATTTCAGTAGGGACTGTTTTTCTGGTTAAATCCATTGCGGTAAATTGGTTTTCATGTCGGCCTGTAGTCCTAGGCTGCGGAGTCAGTAGACTTAGTCCTCGATTACCAGCCGCTTCAGCTTTTATTGCCTTCCACTGGGCTGTATTCTTCGTTCAAAGTGAGCCTTGGGGATTGAAAGTAGATCGAAGCGTGTTCGTTGGGTGTTTGAACCTTCGTTGGGCTCTTCGCGTGGTGGCGCGATGAGTCGTTTACCGATGCGAGTACCGGGCTTCCCACAAGTTAAGCCGTGTTGTAGAGCCACCTGTACCGCAGAAGATGCAGTCACCTTGCGGAAGGTATCTGGTTACGCTGTTGCGCGGTGACCAGGGGCTTACCGTCTGAATGCCGACGTAATTTAAGTCGTCGTTCAGGCTTCCATCGGATGCGATTCTGTCCTTGACGGCCTCGGCGGCAAGTAGCACTCCGGCGAGGACGCTCAGGTACCCCACAGAGAATTGCAGTGGTTTAGGGTCAAGCGCCTCTCCCAGAAAGGGCAGTGCCCGGTTATCCAGCTCCCCGCACCGCGCCGTGCGTGCCCAAGTGTCCAGTTCGGCTACTGATATCGCGAGGGATTCTGCGAGTCTTGCCCGTGTTTCCGCGTCCGCTGCCAAATATCGCTCGCGCACTTTTTGGTCGCTGATCTCCGGCTCAAGCGGGTTGTGGCAGACCAAGCATGCCCGAGACCTTGGGGGGCCTGCGCGCATCAGACTGGCGCGGAGGTTGTACGTGGACGCCCCCAAAATGCTCATGGGGATCAGCCGCTGTAGCGCTAACCGTGAGCGGTTCGTATCTACCGCGGACAGCAGCAGGTCGAGGGGCTGTTGGCGCCGGGGGTGCTCCTGTGCAAGCCCGTTATGCGGATCCCACGTCAGGGAACCTGCGCCTCCAAACTCCAGTGCACGGGCTGCAGTAGTCGCTTTTGGGAGACCGACGGAAGGCATATCAAAGAGTACGCAGCGATTCAGATTTGTTAGATCGACGGTATCTCCATCTGCGATGTGAACGGTTCCCTCAAGTCCGGGTGTGGCCCAAAGTGCAAGCAGTGCCGCCGTTCCGACCGCACCGACTCCGGCGAGAAGGAAATTGCTCTTGAGACTGGCTCCTAGCGGGGGTGGATCCTTCGGAATCTCATGTGTCGTGGCGTGTTGCCAGCTGTCGTAGAAGAACGGGTCGAACTCGGTACGTCCACGTGAGGCCCGGAAGACTTGCCCGGCAGCGTGGGCGGCAGCGATATAGGGACCGAAAGGTAGTATTGCACCACTGTCCTCGCCAGCCGTGGACGTGATTCCTCCCCACCAGTCCCCGAAGATCAAGTAGAGCTGCGCGTCGTCAACGCCGCCGATGCCAATGACGAAGCTCCGTTCAGGGGCCTGTGCTGCTGGCGCCACCGATACCCCGTTGATTAGCTGTGCGGGCTTAAGGACCGCTGGTAGGAGGGAAGAGCCGACGGCGTGTCCCGGTGAGACTCCCGGCAAGAGCTTGTTTTCAGGGCAGGTCACAGTGAGGCTGGCAACAGCGCCGACTGCCCTGACCAGGAGGTTGACCAGCATCCAGAGAGCCCTTTGGCCCGCCACCGTGCCTGAAGCATAGGGAGAAACCGAGACGTGTACGTTCAGCGGCTTGCTTTGATCAGACGTAACCAGAACGCCTCCAGCCGTGCCAGAATGCCGGTTTTCGATGCTTTCCATGGAACTACCTCCTTCGGGTATTGGCTTTGGTCTATCTGAAAGGGAACCAGCCGGATCAATGACCGTGGGTCATCGCTGCTGAGACCTTCCCACCCGTCCGCCTCTCGGACGTGAACGGTCCCGTCCCAGGGTGCCGGGTCCCCCGCAGCATGGTGGGGGAGCACAATTGAAAGGGCTCCTATGTGTTGGGAATATGCCATGGCATCGTCAGTGGAAGAATGTGCCGTGCAAGCACTTCCGTGAGTATGCACCTGAGCGAGTCTCTGCAATCGATACTCCCTCAAGTGCTTGCCCGCAGCACTCATTTCGGCCGCACCGATCCTGTAGTTCCCAGGGGTGAGAACGGCAGCTGGAATGGTTAGCGTGGTGACGATACCGCCCCGGCCGGCCGCGAGGGGAACTCCGTCCAGGTAGGCGACTCTCTCCACGCCCTCCGGCGCCTGGGCGAAGTTCCGAAGAAGCGCTTGCCAAATTTCTTCAGGAATCCAGAGCACCGGCTCGACCCATGTAGTAGGGGGGACTGAGGACTTCATGTAGCCGACTAAGCGTGGCGGCCAGAGTGTGCGCTCCAGGCTGCCATTTCTCACCCGGCTGCGGTGTGTGGTTGGAGATGTAGTAATCCCGGGATTGCGAGAAGCACACCAATTGATCCGTGGATCCATCGGGATAGTTGTACGTCTGGTGGATCGCGAAGCCAAAAGGAACGTCGATGTGGCTAGGCAGCCACCGAGAGCCAGGCTGTGGTCTGGGACCCTGAGGATTTGCCGGTAATACGAAGTAGACGCCGGGAGGCATTTCGTCGTAGCTGCGGGCATCGAGCAGGATGCAGTAATCGTCGACGGAGCCATCCGCCGTAACGCCAATTGCGTCTACTCGGGCGTGAAGAGGATCCAGCTGGGTGTAACTCCATCCCCAACGTTCCGGCCGCCCAGATGCCCAAAACGTCTCCAGGTCGGCGGCGAATGTCAGCGCAGCGTATTCAGCGTCTGCCAGTGGAACGGCTGGCACTTAGGCACCACCGGTCGGGCCGGCAAGAAGCCAAACGGTGCCAGCCCCGATGAGTTGGAGGAAGTCGCCAAGGTGCTGGCTCAGGTGTTCAAAGACGTTTGTTCCCGACGTCTCCACCCGCAGCCGATCAGCGGGATTGCGCTCAATTCCCAACTCCGCGTACGCGCGTTCAATGATCGTCCGGACTGGGGTTCCGGGGCCGGCCTTGACCTCGACCTCTCGCCCGCTGTCCTCGTGTACCACCGTAATGGTGATGGCTTGGGAATTTTTCTGTTCTTTCAGGGCCTCGTGACTGTTCACGGTCGTCCTCTCCATGTCGCGGAGACCGGAACTCTTCCCGTCTCAACTAGGATTGACGGGACAACGTCAAAACTGTCCGGCCGTCACGGAGAACACTCGATGCAGACCTTGGAAGGGCCTTCGAACTGAGACGGAAGTTTGACGAGGAAACACTCAGCGCACATCCGTTCAGCGGCTCTCGTGCAGTCGCAGTGCCCTTGGGGGCAACGGGGCTCCCAGCATTGGGAACATGTTTTGGTGATCACAAAATTGGTTCCGCACGTATCGCAGTCCTCCCAACTACTTCTACTGGACGATGAGGCTGTGCCGTCCTTAGGTGGAGAGAAGCTCTTCCACGGGGCGCTGTACTCGACCATGACAGCAACGTAGAGTCCATCGCACCAGGTGATCTGGCCGTAGAGACGATTCGATGTGTGCCCCGTGGAGTAATGAATCAGGCTATCGTCGCGTTGAATGACTCGACCTGGAAAGGGCTCAGTCAGCGCCGCCGCGACCAACGGATTCCCGGACTGGTCCGAATTTCGTGCGGGAGGGAAAATCTGACCGCGGGAAGCTGCGAAGTTCACACGTCCTTCCGGATCAAGGACTGCGATAACGCCGGGGCTCTTTAGCTCCTTGGCCAGGCGAACGCAGATTGCTGCCCGGGAGGCCTTAGATACGCGAAAAAGATCCACCGCGCTTTCCGCTGTTGGACCGCGTTGCGTGTTCTGGCTGACGAGAGTCGATGGCAGTAGGATCTCGGCAGCAAACGCATCACACGCGGCGTCTTCAAATTCCTCAGAGTCTTCGGCTTCCATCAGCGCAGTACCAAGTTCAAGGTCAACGCTCTGGATGTGATGTCCGAGTTCGTGTAGCAGGGTGAAACGCTGCCGGCGCGTCGACATGGACTCCGCGAAGACAAGGGTCGGTGGTTCTGTGCCCCAGAGGTAGGCGCCGGCGACAGAACACCCGCCACCGGATCCGTGGGGGAGATCGGCCTCTTCGGGGACCGGCGCAACCTTCAGCTCATGCCAAGTGTCAAGTTCGGCGATGGCGTTTGCGGCTAGCCGATCAGCAGCTCCAGGCCGTAGCTGCTCCAGCATCGCCAGCATGCCCTCAACCTGTTTAGCCGTTCCATCAAAGAGCTTTGGCAAGGCTATCTCTCCTCGCTCGTACCGCGACTTAGATGAGCGAGGGCGATCGTCCGAAGCCTCTGCCTCCAGACATTTGTGCCATTGCCCTTTTGGCGCGCTGCTAGCGCGTAGGCCTCGCGCGCAACGGTCAGCTGCGCCTCGGATTCATCCGTTCCTATCTTCCTCGCCTCCGATTGGACGAGGAATCTCCAACGTGGTTGCTGCACTTCAATTAACAACTCATTGGGCAATTGTGCGGCCAAAGAGCTCACAGCCTCTGGTGGAACACCTGTGTGCAAAGCCAGCTGTTCAGTTTCCGCAGGACTGAGCTGGAACGTTCCCCGTAAGAAGTTCATGGCCTTACGCTGTGGAATGTTCAGCGCTTCCATCACCTGGTGCAGCGTAAAGGGAGGCTTTTCATGCGTCGGCCCCGAGTCTATTGTCGCGAACGGTAACGGCTTGAGTTCAGTGAGCCAGCACTCCAGAGTGTCTTCCATCTCAGCCTTTTTCTCCGCACTGGGAAACAACCATGGGGAAGTGCCTTGGTCGATGGCAGTGAGGGCGGCCGCTCTGGTGGTGCTCTTAGCCGTGTCGAGTGCCTGAGCAGGGAGCTCGCCGAGGCGACGTTCAAGAGTCTGAATTGGAACTTCGCGGGTGATGCCGAGCCAAACTGTGATTGGTAGTCCAAGAGGGTTCGTAGACGAGTCCAAGACAACTGCTTCCTGATCCAGTAACCCGGGCTCGATTGTCACGGGTGCGGCCAAGACAGTTTGAGGTGTGGACTCGCTAAGGACCAGGAGCATTAGGGTTGCGCCGGACCACCGCGCAAGCCAGAGTCCGTTACTCATAACATCAAAGTCGGATGAATCAACATCGGCGTCTTTCATTTTTTGATGGTCCGCAGCGATGGGCGTTTTTGTCCGACCTGCCAGATCCAGCAGTCTGCCCCGCTTATCTGTGTGGTTCTTGCTCATAGTTTTTGTCCTCCATCCTGAACTGACGGGACAAAGCGTGTCGTGTCCTCGGGGGGTGAACCTGGTGCGCCTTCGCTCGCTGCCGAACAAAGGGCAATGACCCGGCGTAGGACTTCCCGGGCGCTCGTCGCGTCACCGGAGATTTCTATGAGTCTTGATTTGAGCCCGCGAATTCGCAAAGCTGTTGTGCTTTTCCCGATTCCGAGCATGTCTGCGGCCGCTTTCGGGTTATCGAGGACGAGGACGAGATCGCGCTCTTGTGTGGACAGGGAATCGAAAGCTGCCGAGGCGCGCCGTTCGTAGTAGTCGTGATCCTCGTTTTCAATAACCTGCTCCAAGGGGAGCACCCCGCCTGCTTCAATATGTTCGGATACTTCGTCCTCGGTTGAGACTGTAAGCGGGTCCAAGACATGGGGGAAACGGTTGGCAATGACGTGGACGAGGGTGGCGATGTGCAGGCTTCCCTTAGCGGTAGTGAGGAGCTGCTCAAGCAAATTTTCAAGCTCACCGGTCTTCCCGAGCTGCGCACGTCGCCTTCCGTCCGAAGGTTCTGGAAAGTATGTGACGTGCACCCTTCGGGCCACTGTCGCCAAAGCAGCCAAGTCAGCAGTGCCAGCTTCAGCCGGGGCACCTGTCAGACGCCAGTAGTGACTGACAGGAGCTAGTTCGAATCTCGGATCGCGGCTCAAGCGCTTTTCCAAACGATCCCGTAGTGCACCCATAGCTGATCGGCTATGAAGATCGATCAGCCAATTGCGAACCCAGCGTCGAATCATGCGGCCCAATGCAGCGTCGTCGTCTGCTTCGAGCCGCGCCGCTGTCGCTAATTCCTTACCTCGATCGACGAAGAAGTCGTAGGCAAAATCCTCGAAGGTCGAGGCAATGTCGGCTGTCAAGCCAGGGAATCTCCCCAGTTCCTCACGGGTTGTGCGGAGAAGCAAATCGACAGTCAGGGGGCCAAAGCACTCAAGATCATGGAGTTCATCCACCATCTCAGTTAATGCAGAGTTCATTTCGTGGCCCATGCCGCCCCCGCCACCTCCTTATGTCGTAATATCCGAAATGCGTCCTTACGTCTGCGCGAACAATTGCACACCGGACCAGTCCACTTTGGCACCTGTCCGGATCCTACACGTCCAGCAAGCTTAGACTCATCAAGAATCGATGCATGGTCACTATGGTGAAGGATTATGGCAGGTGAGCCGGCTGTTCTGCACCTAGTGCAGTAGTAATGGGATTACCGCCCAACTCTTTCTGTAAGGAACCCGCCCCGGAGAACAAGGGCACCACATTGGAATTGGCAGTCTGAGAGGCGTTACCGGGTGTCACTTCGCTAGGAGTGGTTGCCCCAGGCGCCCACTCCTGAAGGAATCGTGGGGATGCCCCGAGCGCCCAGGAAGCTTTGAGGTAGGGGCTTTCTCCAAATTCCTTGACAAGCATCTGGCGAAGCAGAAGCGGCCGCTCGGGGCGTACGTCAACAGGTTCAGCTTTTCGCCACCCCTTGTAGGAGATTTGTACCATCAGCGATTTTCGGCGACTGTCAGATATGAGGCCTAGAGCATGCGCGCGGGCAACAATGGCTTGAATGGAGACACCCCAAGTTGCCTTCAATGTGAGATAGCCATTCAATGCGAGGGCCTCGGAGACGCTCTCTTGCATTGCCTCCTGGGGGATCAGTAATGCCCCTGCGAAGCGGTGCGCCTCACGCTCCCTAATCTTCTCTCCGACATCTGGCCGGAGACCGTGAAGGACAATATGTCCGAGTTCATGTGCCTCGGTGAACCGCTGACGGTCTCCTGGCTTTCCCGAAACGTAAGCGATGATGGGTCGCTCAATACGCTCGGAAGCTCGTGACGCACCATCATGTCCATCAAGCAAGCCTTCATCAACGCTCCCCACGGCGGCCACGATGATTCCGCGGCGTTCCATAGACCGAGTGAGGTTGAGAATGGGGTCCTGGGGTTCTAACTTTAGGGCGGCTCTTGTCTGAGCAGCTAGGATCTCAATGTCGTCCCCATCAATGTCGTCTTCTGCCTGGGGTAGGGATGCAAGCCGATACTTCGTACGGCTGCATAACTCTGCAGCCACACGTTCGAGTTCTTCGAAGCGAGCTATTGATGAGTCACGGCTTATGGCTGAAGCTCCCGCCAGCTTGCGGAAGGACAGTGCCCCAGAAAAAGAGGGCTGCATTTGGTCGAAGAATGAGAGTGGCATTTTCGTCGCGGCAGCTATCTGCGCCGCCGCTGAGTCCGACACCGAACGGTCCCCGCGTTCCATAAGAGATATCTGAGGCTGGCTGATCCCCGTCGCGGACGCGAGTTCTGTCTGACTCAGCCCAACAAGGCGGCGTAATGTAACCAAACGCTTACCGCGCTGCTCCTGAAGCATTGTCGCTCTCCTCGTCTCCATCGATATCAATCATTAGGTCTTCGTCGTGATCCTCGCCGACGAACTTCAATTCCTCGAAAGCTGTGCGAGTCGGCGCCAATTCCATGGAGAAGTCAATGGCCATTCGTCCTGAGTACCTTCCGGGCTCCAACGGCCGGACGGTGCGGACATTGAAGGTTCCATCGGGTCCCGGCGACCAGAGCAGGAGCAGTTTATGGACGGCAGGTGTATCGAAGAGGGAGTAAATGCCTAGATCAAGCATCGGGGTGTTTCGCCAGAACGCCCGACGTGCTTGGTTGTGTCCCGCGTGTGGTACCGCTGGGGTGGGCGGCCGCCCATCTTTAAGAAAGAGGAGAACCAGGTCTCTGTCGCTGTTAACAAACTGGAGTTGTCCCATTAGATTGGGATTTCCGTGAAGCGTCCACCCTTCGACACCGGCGGTGTGAAGGTGCTCTCGGACGCCAAGTCGCATGATTCCCGAGCGCAGGAACGACATGTTGCCTGCGTTCCTGTATGCAGGCAAATGCTTGTCGGCGTCTAGAGCGGCGGTTGCTAGAGCCTCGTGGAGGGGCTCAGTCAACGTCATCAGTTCGGCGTATAGACGGAGTGCAAGCTCGTGGTCCGGTGACGTCATGTTTATGAGTCCTTTCTGCGACTTGCAATAATATTACATGGAAAATCAACTACTGTTGTGGTGGGCTCAGGTGCATGAGTGGGTCATGGGTCGGACGAGTGTCCCCAGCGTTTTTGTCTTCATATGGGTCCTTCCATGCGGGACCCCGGGCGAACTAGGAACTTATGAGGCAGCTTTCAAGGCCATCGTGCTGCCGCACGACCTGACCATTAACTGCACTGCATCGATGCCGCTGCGGAGTTCGGCTGTCTTTCCATGCTTGGGCGCAATGTCTCTGTGATGAAGGCCCAGAAGCCAAGGGTCAGATTCGCGATGAGATTGCCTTCTGGGAACCCTGGACTTGGGGGAGTGCTAGGTGCGCGGAACTCCGGTCTTCTCCCGTGCGAAGTTTAAGCTCTTAAGCGCATTATAGTTTAGCTTGGAAAGTTTCTGTTGGCCGTTGCGGTGGACCCGGTGAGGGTCGTTGTCTAATGCGCGGGCAGATCAGAGCCAATCGAGATATTGTTGCCCCGGACGTTATTGTACTAATTGCGGATCGCAACATCACGAATGAGTTTGAGGGTTTGGAGACACCGACTTTTATCGAGGTAAAGAGCTCCACAAGAACTCACGTCCTTCTGGCTACAGAGTGGTCAGGTACCTTGGGATTAGGAATAATGAGGAGTGAGCTCATCATTGACGGGCCACTCTGTTCTTCGGATTGCCGGCGGGTGCGCTACGGCTCCAACTTTGTGGTGGGAGATAAGTCCTCGACTCTCCGCATCAAGTATTCGAACAGGCGTCCTGGGTCGCCAGCGGGACCTCCGGGAAGCTGCTCCCAGGCAGCCGAGATCCGCGGCGCATCGGGATGGAATAGGTGGCCTGCGGATAACCGCAAACCAAGTTACTTGCTGTGCCTTGATGGCGCAGCTGACTTTTTGTCCGCGAACCACGATGGTAAACGCCATGCCGGACCCGTTAAACCACAATCGCCACCAGCAGAGGAATCGCTTCTGCGGGTAGCGAACGTGGTGCGCTTCGTTACGAGTCGCCCGGGTTGTGCTCTTTGCGGAGTCTGGTCTTTCTTTCATGCCAGGTTTCGGTTACTGACCAGCACTGCAGGCAGATGTAATCGTCCGTAGCCATTGCCAGTGCGTATTCCCTGTCAATCTGTGGGTGTTCACCGGGGGAGCACTCCGGCTCGCCCGACGCAACGAACGCAGCGCGTCTCCGTGCTACTTCACTCATTTGAACCATAAGAATCACTTTCTATCGATTTGGGATTGAGTAATAATTATATCATTTTTGAGCCTGGAAAGCAAATTAAATTCAAATAGTTAGGAATGCTGTCTATCATGATGTTGATGAGATATCGACCATTTAGAAGTTGTTATGATGACACCCTCTGCGGGCGTGAGGCCAAATCCCTATGAATCTCTAGAGACGCGTAATCTGCACTTTTCATGTATTCAAAGTTCCGCGGAGGTTTGATTCCAGTCGCACTGCTAGCGAGTTGTGGGTTCCCGGCCCCGTCGTCGCAAATTTTAGCTCCTGAAAGGTGGGAATTTGAGCCATTATACTAGGTCATATTTTCAGCTTTACGTAATATCCAGCTCTCGGTGCGATCAGGTTAGCGGTAGCGGTCGGGCAGTCGCTAAGCACGATCATTACTCCCGCTAGACAAGCGTGGCGTTGAAGCAGCGCAGGCTTTAGTTTCGCAGCCCGCTAAGCTGAGAGTCGCCGTTGGCCATGCCAAGGCAAATGCGTATAAGCGAACGAACGGCCCCGGAGGGACAATCGAATGGCTCGGCCGACAGTTCAGGACGTCGCGAGGACCGCAGGTGTGTCCGTGGGCACTGTGTCGCGCGTCTTGAATGGGAGTTCGGCTGTCAGCGCGTCGGCCAAGGAGAAGGTCAACGCCGCCATAAAGCAGCTCAGCTATCGTCCTCTGGCCTCAGCGCGAGACCTAAGAAGAGACCGGACCATGCGAGTCCTGGCCTTGGCCAAGAACTTGGACTCCCTTGTAATCAGCGAAGTTTTCCGCGGTGTCGGCGACGCTGCGGCGGACTCGGGTTACGTCAGCCTCATCGCAGCGACGGACGGAGACCTGGACCGCGAACAGCAGCTCGTGGACATGCTGCGCAACGGCTCTGTGGACGGACTGGTGATCTTCTCGCCCACGATGCCGGACGAAGACGTCAACACGGTCGCTGAGCAGCTCAGCGTCATCCAAGTCTGTGAAATCGTGGATGCCGATGCCGCGTTCGGCGTCTCCATCGATGATCGCCAGGCCGCCTACGACATCACCAAACACCTGATCAACACCGGCGCCAAGAAGCTGGCCATGCTCGCCCACAGGGGTGCCCGCTCAGGACGGCTGCGTGAAGAAGGATTCCGCCAGGCACTCGCGGAAGAGGGCCTGGAACCAGACCAGATCCTATTCGGCGAAGGCAACTTCGGTTTCCACGCCGGCCGTACGCTCGCCAAGAAGCTCCTCAAAGCAAAAGACCGCCCGGACGCCGTCTTCTGCGGGACCGACGTCGTCGCTGCCGGGTGCGTTCGGGAACTCACGGATGCCGGACTCCGCGTTCCACAAGACATCGCCGTGGCAGGTTTCGATGACTCTGCCCAGGCAGAGATGTGTGTCCCGGAGCTAACCACGGTAAGACAGCCGGCCTACGAAATGGGCCGAGTCGCCTTCGCTGAACTCCTGGAACGCATGACGGTCGAGGGCTCACATCGCAAGGGACGAACCTTCCTCCCGCACGAACTCGTCATCAGAGACTCCACCAAATAAAGAGGGTTGACAGCCCTCAGTGGTCCCTGTCACACTACTTTGGAATCGATTCCACGGCTGCAAGGCCGATTCTTTTGAACACAGTTGGAATCGATTCCACGAACCAAAAAGAACTACCGGCAAAGAAGCCACCCTCAGCACGCGGACTAGCCAAAACGCGCGCTGAAAGCCACCGCCCACAGACCCCAAAGGAGCCACTTGTGGACTTGAACCGACCTGCTTTTCCGCTCCAGAGCCAGAACCAAGCAAAGCCCCGCAACCGAAAAGCCTTCGCATCAGCGGCGACAGCAATAGCCGCAGCCCTCCTCAGCGCGTGCGGCGGGGGAGCAGCACCCCAAGGTGCGGAACAGGCGGCAGCTGCCGATCCGGCGTCGGGCGCTAATGCCAGCGGCAACGTGAACATCTGCGGGGTCAAGGACGCGAGCGGTATCTACAAGGGAACGGCGGAGGCGTTCACCAAGGCGAACGGCAAGGTCACGGCCAAGTACACCGAGATCGGCGCCACCACGGATGAAGCCCGCACGCAGATCGTTCAGCGGCTCGAAGGCAAGTCCACCGAGTGCGACCTCTTCGTCACGGACGTCATCTGGACTTCCGAGTTCGCCTCCCAGGGCTGGCTGCTGGACCAGACCAAGCTGGTGGAAGCCAACAAGGACCGGCTCATTCCCTCCACTGTGGAAACCACCAAGTACGAGGACAAGTACTGGGGCTCGCCGTTCTTCACCAACGCCGGCTTGATCTACTACCAGAAGGACAAGGTAGCCAAGCCCGAGACCTGGCAGCAGCTCTATGCGGAAGCCGCCAAAGCTCCCGGCAACGGCTTCGTCTACCAGGGCAAGCAGTACGAGGGCCTCACGGTGAACTTCCTCGAAATGCTCTACAGCGCAGGCGGCGAAGTCCTTGATGACCAAGGCAACGTCAAGATCGACTCCAAGGAAACCCGCGACGTCCTCAACTTCATGAGCGACGGCCTCAAGAACGGCTCAGCCGACCGCGCCGTCCTCACCTACAACGAAGACCCCGCCCGCCTCGCCTACGAGTCCGGCGACTTCGGATACCAACGCAACTGGCCGCACGTGTACCGCCTGCTCAACGCGACACCGCTCGCGTCGAGCTTCGCGGTCGCGCCGCTGCCGGCATGGGAAGGCGGCAAGGCTTCCGGCGTGCTCGGCGGCTGGAACCTCGCTATCTCGGCCCACTCCACCAACCAAGCCGGAGCTGTCGCCTTCATCGACTTCGCCACCACCCCCGACTGGCAGAAGCACGTGGCCATGGACTACTCGCAGGCCCCGGTGAACGAGGCCGCCTACTCGGACCCGGCCGTGCTGCAGAAGATGCCGTTCGCCACCGAACTCCTTGCCTCCGTGAAGGGTGCCAAGCCGCGCCCGATCTCCCCGGTCTACCCGCAGATCAGCCAGGCGATCTACAAGAACGTCTACGCTGTCCTCTCCGGCACCGCCTCCACCGAGGACGCCGTGAAGAGCATGGCTGAGGAAATCACCGCCGCTAAGGCGAGCTTCTGATCATGGCCCTCAAGACAATTCAAGCCAGCGGCGCACCCGGAGGCCGCTCGCCAAACCGCGTAAGCGGCCGCGACCGGGCCGAGCGGAAGCTCGCGTTCCGCATGACCGCCCCATCGCTGGTCATCATGGCGCTGGTTGCGGCGGTCCCCATCGGCTACGCGATCTGGCTCTCGCTGAACCAGTACAGCGTCCGCACCGCTGGCCTGTCCCGCTTTGTCGGACTGGAAAACTACATCAACGCCCTCGTGAGCCAAGAGTGGTGGGCAGCGTTCGGCCAGACCTTCCTCTTCGCGGGTCTCTCCGTCAGCCTGGAACTCATCCTCGGCACGGCCATGGCGCTTCTGCTCAACCTCGCGTTCAAGGGCCGCGCCGTCCTCCGCACCGTGGTGCTGCTGCCGTACGCGATCATCACCGTGGTCAGCGCCATCACGTGGCAAACGATGTTCCAGCCGAACATGGGCCTGGTCACCAACGTCCTCTCCACGCTGGGGCTGCCGGGCGGCGATGTCGTGTGGCTCGGTGAGCACGGCTACGCGATGGCCGTGATCGTCATGGCCGACGTCTGGAAGACCACCCCGTTCGCGGCACTCATCATCCTGGCCGGCCTGCAGGTCATCTCCGCCGAAACGTACGAGGCCGCAGAACTCGACGGCGCCAGCAAATGGCAGACCTTCGTCAACATCACCCTTCCGCTCCTGCGCCCGGCAATCGTCCTCGCCGCGATCTTCCGCACCATGGACGCCCTCCGCGTCTTCGACCTGCCGTTCGTCCTCACCCGCGGCGCCAACGGCACCGAATCCATGTCCATGCTCGCCTACACCCAACTGCGCGAAAACCGGCTGGTGGGCGAAGGCTCGGCGCTGTCCATCCTGACCTTCCTCACCGTCATGGTGGTCTCCGTCATCTACGTCCGCTTCGCCGGCGGCAACATCCGCGACGTCGCCAAGGAGGAACAATGAGCACGCTGACTGCAGAACGCACGACGCCGGAACTCGCCACGCGCCCCAAGGCGCCGAAGCGTCGCTTGCGTGGGGAATCGAAACTGCATCCCCTGGTATGGGTGTTCGTGGTGGCCGTCATGGCTTTCTCGCTCATCCCTTTCTACTGGCTCGTCAACACCTCCCTCAAGAAGGGAGCGAGCCTGTCCAAGGGCGAGCTCTTCCCGAGCCAGCCGACCCTGGAGAACTATCTGGTGGTCTTTCAGAACCCCGAGTTCCTCCTGGCCTTGCGCAATTCGGTGATTATCGCCGTCGTGACTACAACGGTGGCGCTGGTGTTCGCGTCCTTCGCCGCCTATGCGCTGGCCAGGCTGAAGATGCGCCGCAAGGCGATGATCCTGACGCTGGTCCTCTCGGTCACCACGTTCCCGGCCATCGCCATCGCGGCCCCGATGTTCTCCATCTGGCGCGAGATAGGCCTGTACGACACGTTGCTGGGCCTCATCATCCCGAAGCTGACGTTCGCGTTGCCGCTGGCGATCTACACGCTGACGTCGTTCTTCAAGGAGATTCCGCGTGAGCTGGAGGAATCCGCGTACATGGACGGCGCCACGCCGTTTGTCGCGTTCCGGAAGGTGATTCTGCCGCTGGCGGTTCCCGGCCTGGCCACGACGGCGATCCTGGTGTTCATCTCGGTGTGGAACGAATTCCTCCTTGCCGTCACGCTGACCACCTCGCCGGAATCACGTCCTGTCCCGGTGGCTATCGCGTTCTTCAGCGGCACCAGCGAGTTCGACCAACCCCTTGGCACCATCAGCGCCGCGTCGGTGATCATCACCATCCCGCTCGTGATTCTGGTGCTCTTGTGCCAGAAGCGCATCGTGTCAGGCATGACGGCCGGCGCGGTCAAGGGCTAAGCCCGTCACGAAGTCCCCAAACCCCTCACAGACTCTAAGAAACCACCCAAAGAACAGGAACAACGTGAGCATTCAGCAGCAGGCCCCGTCCGCAACCCTCAAGGTAGGAGTTGTGGGCATCGGTTGGGCCGGCCAGCAGCACCTCAAGGCATACAGCAACATTCCCGGCGTCGAAATTGTTGCCGTCGCCGGCATGGAGCAGGAGCTTCTTGCCCAGCTGACCGAGGAGTACAGCATCCCTCATGCCTTCGCCCGTTGGGAGGACATGATCGAGCTCGAGGACCTCGACGCCGTTAGCGTCGCCGTGCCCACGTTCCTGCACGCACCCATCGCGATTGCTTCGCTTGAACGGGGCCTGCATGTGCTGAGCGAGAAGCCGATCGCTCGCAACGCCGTCGAGGGTCAACAGATGGTGGACGCCGCCCGCAAGGCCGGTCGTGTCCTGGACGTCGCGTTCAACCACCGCCGCCGCGGCGACATTCAGGCGCTGAAGGAAGTGATCGACGCCGGCACGCTGGGTCGCCCGTACTACGCCAAGGCATCGTGGCTTCGGCGCCAAGGCATTCCGATGCTGGGCAGCTGGTTCACTAACCCCGAACTTGCTGGCGGTGGTCCGCTGGCTGATATCGGCGTCCACGTGCTGGACTACTCGCTGCATCTCCTCAGCGAGCCGAAAGTCCTGGCGGTCTCGGCGTCGACCCACTCCGAACTCGGCCCGCGCGGCCTCGGCGGCAACGCCCGCTACACAGCGTCGAATTCCAGCCATAAGTTTGAAGTGGAAGACTTCGCCTCTGCATTTATTCGCCTGGAAGGTGGCGGTACCTTGATCCTCGAAGCTGGCTGGGCCACCTACCGCGACGAGCGCGACCTGATGGACTTCACCGTTTACGGGACCGACGGCGGTGCGGACTTGCGCTCGGTCGGCGCCTCCGAGAACCCGGTAGCGGACGTCCACGTCTTCACCGAGAAAGACGGCGAGAACGCTGATTTCGAGGTGGTGGCCGAACCCGGGCGAGCCCACCAGGCCGTCGTCGACGATTTCATTTCCGCCGTGCGCGGTGGCGAAACTGTATGGGGAAGCCATGACGGTTCGCTCGCCCTGAGCCGCGCGCTGATACTCGACGCTTGCTACAAATCCGCCCTCGAACAACGTGAAGTGGTGCTCTGAAAATGACTGATTCGAAATTGAAGATTGTTGTCTGGAACGAGGCCGTCCACGAGGCCCGCAACGAGCCTGCGACCATCGGCGAGATGTACCCGGAGGGGATCCATGGTGCCATCGCTGCAGGCCTCCGCAGTTTCTATCCTGACTCTGAGATCACTACGGCTACCTTGGCCGATCCCGAGCACGGACTCTCCGAAGAAGTCCTCGCACAGACTGACGTGTTGCTCTGGTGGGGGCACATTGCGCATGAGGAAGTTAGTGACGAAGTGGTGGAGCGCGTGCAGCGGCACGTCCTGGGCGGAATGGGTTTGGTGGTGCTGCACTCCGGACACTTCGCCAAGATCTTCACCCGTTTGTTGGGCACTACCTGCTCGCTGAAGTGGCGCAACGAGGGCGAACGCGAGCTGGTGTGGACGGTCAAGCCTTCGCACCCGATCGCGGCCGGGATTGAGAGCCCGATTGTGATTCCCCAGCAGGAAATGTACGGCGAGCTGTTCGACATTCCCGAACCCGATGACCTGATCTTCATCAGCTCGTTCACCGGGGGAGAGGTGTTCCGCTCCGGCGTGACGTTTTCCCGCGGCAAGGGCCGGATCTTCTACTTCAGCCCCGGCGACCAGGAATACCCCGTGTACCACCAGCCGCAGATCCAGAAGGTCATCGCCAACGGTGTTGGTTGGGTCGCTCAGCCGGGTGTGTTCCGGGAGGCGCCGGGGGTTTCCAACCCTGCGCGGGGGTGGTTCGAGGAGGCATAGGGCCGGGCTGCTCGCTGGGTGAGCGCCGGTCGGCGCACTTCGTACGGACAACAACGGAGGCTGGAAGTATTTTCCGGTTTTCTGCACTACTATGAGGGGATTGAAAGGAGTTCATGTGACCTCTGAACCGCTTCCTCTGGAGCCCTTCGTATCGTCCACCAACGCTGCGTCCGCTCTGGAATTACTAGGCCTGGACAGCGATACGCTGACGAACTCCGTGCTGAGGGGCGTCCGTCAGGCGCAGAACATTACCAACTTTCACCCCGTCACTGCCCGCGGTTTTGTCCAGTGGTCCGAGACGGTTGCAGCTCTCCGCGAGCAACTCAACGAGCGTGACTGGAGACAGGCAGACCCTCAGAACTCTCCACGGGTTTTGTCGCCTGACGGACTGACGTCGATCATGGTCATTGGTGGCAATGCGAATACTGCTGTTTCGGAGGACTTGACCCCTGGGACAGCCCGACGCCGCGGTCCGGCTACGGGTGCAGCCGTCCAGTGCAACGGCCAGCAGATGCTCGACCTTATTTTCGAGTTGCCCTCAATTAGGCAAACCCAGCCACCGCTAACGTGGGTGCTCCTGTATCACTGGTCCAAGGATGAGCCTGTGGTCAGGGCTGAGTTGTCGCTGCCGGCCCAGATCGTTGATGGCAACATCACGCAGTGGACCAGCAGGATTTTCCTGCCTCCCACTGACGTATCGGATCTGGAAATCTCACATCGTCCGGCCGGACCTCAGGACGACGTCGACTTTAGGATCGTTGAACTGTCATGACGCTAGAACCCTCTCGGATCACTCTGGCAAGGTTGCGGGCGGGAATCAGTAAAGCTCAATTGGCTGAGCGTCTTGACGCTACGCCGCGCACGGTGACGAACTACGAGACGCACGGCGCACCGGACAGGATGGCTGGTGCGCTAGCCCTTGCGATTGGGTGCAAACCTGCGTTCTTGTCTCTGCCCCCAACCGAGCCACTTGAAGAGGACCGGGTCTTTTTTCGGGCCCGTCGTCGCTCCAGTGCAGCGCAGAAACACGCGGCAACGTCTGCCGGTCGTGTCGGCGTGGAACTTTACGAATTCCTGACCTCCCATTTCGAACTCCCGGGGCTAAGCGTTCCTGATTTGTCGCTGCTGGGTCCTCTCCAAGCAGCTCAACAGCTTCGTGCCGAGTGGGGGCTAGGGATTGATCCGCTTCCGAACTCTGTGCGGCTGGCGGAGGCGCATGGTGTGCGCGTCCTGAGTCTGCCCGCTGGGGCTGAAGAGGTGGATGCTTTCAGTCTCTGGGAAGGCGGGCTGCCATATGTCTTCCTCTCCACGATGAAGACTGCAGAGCGTTCCCGTTTCGATTTAGCGCACGAGTTGGGACACCTTGTGCTCCATGCGGGCCTGGATGCTTCCACAGTAAGTGAGCGAAATGCTGAGAAAGAGGCAGACCAGTTCGCCTCGGAGTTCCTCATGCCTCGCGTACTCCTGCGCTCCAGTGTCGGTCGCGAACCGTCTGTCGATAGTCTTCTTCGACTGAAGGCTCATCTAGGCGTCTCCGCCATGGCGCTTGCCTATGGGTTCCATAAGGCCGGCATCTATACCGATTGGTCCTATCGCCAAACTTGCGTTGATCTGACTCGTCGCGGATATCGTTACGGAGAACCTGAAGGAATGGTCCGTGAGACTTCCAAAGTTTTCGGATTTGTACTCCCTGCATTGAGGAGATCGAAAGGTTGGGGTGTCGAAGACATTGCGCGTTCCATGGGTGTTTCGAACTCTGAACTGCACGGGCTGACCTTTGGTCAAGCTTTGAGCGCAGTGGGGGACCGCGCTGCAGTGCAAAAACCACAACGTTCCAGCGCTCAGCTTTCACTCGTTCGCTAGATGCGGGGCCTCAAATGTAGTCCGCTACCCATGCCCACCCGCCTCCAGCCCCGCCCCGACAGCCGCAACAAACGCATCCGTCTCCGCTGACCGCCGGCTCTTCAACCACAGTGCCGATGTCCGCCAGGCCAAGGGATCACCAACCAGCGGCCGCCACACCATCCCCGAAGGCAACGGCGTCCAGGGCTCCTCGTTGAAGTGCACGCCCCGGCCGGCCATGATCAGCCCGTGCGTGAAGTGCTGGTTCCGGGCATGAACGATAGCTGCCGGCAAATACCCGGCGTCCCGGCACGTGTGCAGGAATGAGTCGTACAACGTAGGGGCCATATGCCGCGGGAAGATGATCAACGGATTCCCGGCCAGGTCACCCAACGGCACAGCCTCCAACAAAGCCAACGGATGCGAGGCATTCAGAACCACCCCAAGAGCCCGCGAGTACAGTGGCCCTGACTCAAAACCCACGCTGCTCAAAGGGTGACGGACCACCGCAACGTCCAGTTCGCCGTCGCGCAGTCGCTCAACCTGCTCAACGGTGGTGAGTTCGTGCAAATTCAGCAGAACGTCAGGCGCAGACGCAGCAAACGAAGAGACCATGGTGGACAGCGCAACAGGGTTCGTGTCCGGCGGCACGGCCACCTGCAGGATGCCCGAAGCGCCGGGACGGATCCGCCGCATCGACTCCTGCGCCATGGCCACATGATCCAGCACCCCACGTGCGTGTTCCAGCAGCAAAGCGCCGGCCTCGGACAGCTCCACACCGGTACGCCGCCGATGAAACAACTGCACCCCGAGCTCTTTCTCCAGGTCCTTGATGCGCTGCGAAAGCGGCGGCTGGGCCATGTGCAAGCGCTGGGCGGCGCGTCCGAAATGCAACTCCTCGGAGAGCACCACGAAGTACTTGAGATGGTGAAGGTCCATCTCCGCACCATACCAGTTTGGTATCAAGCCGAGTAGATATTGATGTTAGACGGGTCACATTTACCGATGGTCAGATGGGAGTCAAGAAACCCCAACCAACCAAAGGAATCTCCCCAATGTCCCAGGATGTCCTCTTCGAACAGACCGGCCCCACCGCCATCATCACGCTCAACCGCCCTGACAAGCTCAACGCCTGGACCGACGCCATGCGCACCGAACTCATCGACTACCTCGAAGGCCTCAAAGGCAACGACGAGATCCGCACGGTCATCCTCACCGGCAGCGGACGCGCGTTCTGTGCAGGCCAGGACCTGGCCGAGACCGCGTCCATGAACCCCGAGGATCACGAGTCCGCGGAAGCATGGATCGACGGTTTCGACCGCCTCTACCGGGCCGTCCGCAACCTCGACCAGATCACCATCGCCGCGGTCAACGGCGTCGCCGCCGGCTCCGGCTTCCAGTACTCACTCCTCGCGGACCTCCGCGTCGGCGACTCCAAAGTCCGCATGGGCCAGCCCGAAGTCCTCTCAGGCATCCCCAGCATCACCGGCATTTGGGCCATGTGGAGCATCCTCGGCAAGTCCAAGACCTCCCAGTTCGTCCTCACCGGCGAGCTGGTGGACGCAGCCGAGGCTCAGCGTCTCGGCCTCCTTAACTACTTGGCGGACGACGGCGGCGTGCTGGCTTACGCCAAAGACCTCGCCGCCCGCTTGAGCCTCCTTCCCCCGGGCGCAGTCCGCCTGACCAAGAACCGCCTGCGCAGCCTGGAAGACGACGACCTCACCGACGCGATGGCAGAAGCCAAGCGCGTGCACCGGGAGGCCTACGGCACCGGCGAACCGCAGCGCGAAATGGCCCGCTTCCTCGCCGGCCGCCGCTGAAGGGACGGGACACCAACGTGAAAACCGCAATCCAAGATCGCTACGCCGAAATGCGGAACAGCCACCGCTGGGAGGTGCCTGAGCTCTACAACATGGCCGTCGACGTCGCCGACCGGCACCCAAGGGACAAGCGCGCGCTCATCCTGGAGTCCGCCGTCGAAGGTCAACGAGAGGTGAGCTGGGGCGAAATCCAGGACCGTTCCCGTCAGATCGCCGCCACCCTGCAAAAGGCCGGCATCAAGAAAGGTGACCGCGTCGCCGTCCTGCTCCCGCAACGCGCGGATACACCGGCCGCATACCTCGGTGTGCTCCGGACCGGTGCCATCCTGGTCACGATGTCCCTGCTCTGGGCTGCGGAGCCGATCCGCTTCCGGCTGGAGGACAGCGGCGCGTCGGTGATCATCGCCGAAGAGTCGGCTAGGCGCCTCTTTGAGGACTATGAGGGCACGTTCATCGACATCGACAGCCCGGAAATCAAAGAGGCAACCACCGAATTCCAGGATGTCGAAACCAAAGCCGACGATCCCGCCCTGATCTTCTATACCTCGGGCACCACCGGCCGGGCGAAGGGAATCGTCCACGCACACCGGACCCTCTTGGGCCACAACGAGTTCGAGTACTGCCACCAGATCGGCGACGGCGACGTCTTCTACGGCGCGGGGGACTGGGCATGGTCGCTCGCCAAGCTCATGGGGCCGCTCCGGCTTGGCGCTACGCACCTGGTTTTCCGGCCCCACGGCGGCTTCGATCCCGCGGCCCTGCTGGAGAGCATGAGCCGTCACCGCGTCACCAGCGCGCTGGTCAACCCCACGTTCCTGCGCAAGATGCGCGAAGACGTGCCCGACGCCGGTACTCGCTTCCCGCTGTCCCTGGGGACGGTTTGCTCGTCCAATGAGCCGCTGACGCCGGACCTGATCACGTGGTTCGAGTCGCAGTACGGGGTGACGTTGCTGGATTACTACGGTTCTACGGAGTCGTACCCGCTGCTGGGCAACTATCCGGACGTGCCGGTCAAGCCCGGTTCCATGGGCCGTCCACTTCCTGGATGGGAGGTCCGCCTGCTGGACGAAAACGAACAGGAAGTCCCCGCAGGCGAGACCGGTGAGGTCTGCCTCCGGGCGCGCTCCAACCCGCAATTTCCCTTGGGATACTGGAACATGCCGGAGGCGTCCGCCACAGCATTCGGGGGCGGCTGGTATCACACCAAAGACCAGGCCTACGCGGACGACGACGGCTACTTCTGGTTCCTGGGGAGGACCGACGACGTCATCAAAACGTCCGGCTACCGCGTTGGACCCTATGAGCTGGAGGCAGTCATTCGTGAGCTCGATCCCGTGCGGGACGTGTCCGTCACTGGTGTGCCCGACGAGCTCCGCGGCCAGTCCATCAAGGCCTGGATCGAACTGATGCCCGGTCACGCTGGGGGAGCGGAACTGAGCGAAACCATCGTGGCGCATGTGAAGGAGAACTTCTCCCGCTTCGCGTACCCGCGATTCATTGAATACGTCTCCGCGCTGCCGAAGTCAGCCACCGGAAAAGTCCAGCGGGCCCAGCTCCGCGAACTCCCACACGTTGTAGCCTCTCCCCGCCTCGAAGGACAACAATCATGAATACGATGACCCAGAAAGTCGCTGACACCGAGTCTTCCCCGCGGCGCAGCCTCAAGCGCGTAGCCGCGGCGGCCGCCGTCGGAAATTTCGTCGAATGGTTCGACTCCGCGGCTTATGCGGTCATGTCCGTCACCATTGCGAAGCTCTTCTTCCCGGATTACTCCACGACGGCGTCACTTCTGGCCGTGTGGGCGATCTTCGCCGGCGGCTTCATCGCCAGGCCGCTCGGGGCTGCATTCTTTGGACGCTACGGTGACAGGATTGGCCGGAACAAGATGCTCGGCCTCTGCGTGGTGATCATGAGCGCGGCGACGTTCTGCATCGGGATCTTGCCGACATTCGCGGTGATTGGCGTGTGGGCTCCCATCCTCCTCTTCCTGTTCCGCGCGGTTCAGGGCTTCACAACCGGTGGCGAGTACACGGGGTCATCGGCCTTCATCGTCGAATACGCTCCGGAAGGCAAGCGGGCAACGTACGCCAGCATCATCCCCGCCACTGTCGGACTGGCTTCGGTTGCCGGTGCGCTGCTGGGTGTGGCGATTACTTCCACGTTGAGCACTGCTGATCTGCAGGCTTGGGGTTGGCGGATTCCTTTCCTGTTGGCCGCGCCGCTTGGGCTCATTGGCCTCTACATCCGGTCAAAGGTGGACGACACCCCCGTGTTCCGTGGTCTTGAGAAAACGGGTGAAGTGGCAAAGCGGCCTTTGGGCGATGCCATCCGGATGTGTTCGCGCCAAATCTTCACTCTCTTCGGTTACAGCATCACTAACGCAATCGCGTACTACCTCATGAGCAGCTACATGATTGCGTACATGACCTCGAGCCTTGGCTACTCCTCGGCCGAATCCATGATCACCAGTGTGATCACCATGCTGGTGTACACAGCGGTTTGTCCCCTGGCTGCACGTGCCAGTGACCGCTACGGCCGGAAACGGATGCTGCTGGTGGCCTGCGTGGGCTTCGTGGTGATGACCATTCCCGCGTTCTCCATCATGCCGCTGGGTCTCGGTTTCGCGATCCTGGGAACGAGCGTCCTGGGTGCGTTGGTAGCCGTGATCGGAACGTCCAACGTGCCGGCGCTGGTGGAGATGTTCCCGTCGTCGGTCCGGGCATCCGGCTCAGCGATTGGTTACACCCTGGCCTACGTGCTGTTCGGTGGCACGGCTCCCTTTGTAGCCACCGGCTTGGTTGCGGGCTTTGGCTCACCGCTGGCTCCGGCCTTCTACCTGATGGGAATGGCATTGGTGTCGGCGGTGGTGGTGGTCCTGTTCTTCCGGGAAACCAAAGACCTGTCGCTGTCGCGGACCACGGTTCTGTAAGTTATTCAGCTGGAAAGAGGTTGGGTTGGGTGCTCGTCAGCGCCCAACCCAACCTATTGCTTTGCCCGTGATGAGCTTCGGCGCTGGAGCATCTTTACTCCGCCTGGCTCTGCGGTCATGAGGTCCCCAAGGCTGCAATGATGCGAGCTTCCGCGTCGGGATTCAGCAGGCCCCTCTCACGGGCTTGATGAGTGGCCTCGATAAGTCGGTCGGTCATAATCCTGCCGCGGGCACCGAGGATGGCGCTTTCGACAGTCATAGCCGGGACACCTTCTATGCTGTCTCGCTGATCCTCAGGCACGGCACGGCGGATAACTTCTACGGTCCCGGGGAGTTGGGCGCGCACGCGACGGCCGGATGCCACTCGAATTCGTCGCAGGTTGACCTGTGCCAAGTGGTGAGCAGCAAGGACTGCTTCGTCGGCTAGGACAGCGCCTTCCCCCACCAGGGCAACGGCCTGTGCGTACTCATCAAGCTCACCGGCAGGTGCTTCATCCATCCTGTAGACGCCTTGGCCGAGCCGGGTGAGAGCCCCCCGCGCAGCGAGCTTTCGCAGCTCCACTGTTGGAACTCCCGCGGCCTCTGCAGATCGGCTTGTCACTACTCCGTGGGTCTCGAAGGCCAGCTCGCGCAGTGTTCGACGATAAGTCATCCCGCCACCTCTCCTTTGTCTCAAACGTACCATTAATGGTACGGAATTGTCATGAAACTTCCCCGATGAATGCCTCCACCCGCGTGAAAACTTCAGCCTGAACTTGTTGAGAGGCACGCCAATCATTGGGAATCTGCAAGGAGTGATCGGCCCCCGGCACCTCAAAGAACGTGCCGGCAGTTTCTGACTTACGTCCGCCGTCCCACAGCTTGTCCCGGGAACCACCGATAAACAGGTCATCCTTTGACGATGCACGGATGGTGCTTCGGACCTGCTCGTCTGTGAGCAAAGGTGTCAGCCAGATCCCTGGGATGCGGACTTCCTCGGCCCAAGGAATGGACAAAGTGCTGAATGACTTTGCCACAATCAACCGCTGATGGGAATCGGGTGCGGCAGCAAAAGCCTGCCTGGCGGCGTTGGCCGCAAATTCGTGTGGGTCAGCACCGGGCGAATCGTCGGTGGTCCACCGGACAGCCTGTACATGCCAGCCCAGGGCGCCCAGCATTTCACCAATCCAGAAGAGGACGGGTCCTTCCACCGGATATCCGGAACCGGGAAGCAGAACAGCTACTTTGGGTTGCTCCGAGTTATCAGTGGTGGCTTTTGCCCAGGTGAAAGACTCCATAGGGGGGATGCTACTTGGCCGCTGTTTCGTTCTCGCCGAGGGCCTAAAAATTGATAGTTACGTGTCATGAACTGTCGGTCTCGTCTTTTACACTGAGGACAAATGCCCAGAGAAACCATCTGAGGCTCGTGCTTTGGGGGAGAACAGATGACAGAACCGGTGACGTGGAAAGCCATGTCCCCAGCCGAGGTCTGTGACCTTATGGACTTCTGGGCTGCCGCAGACTGGCCGTTGTCTAAAGACGAAGTGCAGAACCTCGCCGTCGAGCGTTTCGGCTGGAGCATCGAGGTGGAGGACGGCGTTTCCTATCTGATGAATACGGTTTCAGGATTCACCATTCCGGACGTATCGACCATAGGCAGCAAGGGGTCCCTGAGCTATATCAACCTCCGGGTTTCAGACGTGATCCGTCAGGTCACGCCCCAATCCACCGAATTCCTTGGCGACAATTTTGCGCTCATAGTGCGTGAAGGCCAGCAGCGTTGGGGAAAGCCGGCAATGCGGAAACCCGACGGCGCGGAGTCAGCAAGCTGGAATCTGCCCACGGGCGCCCGCATCATCTTGAACTGCAACCCGAAGAGTCTCAGTGCGATGTTCCAAACTCCGCAGGGCGTTGAGATCGACCGGAAGCTGGGCGACTAACGTGGCCAGCGCAAAAAGGCGCCAATCCCGCATCCCCAACAGTCCGGCGTCGAATCATTCCTTGGAAAAGGACCAGCCGACATCGCTCATCAAGCCTGGAAAGTATGCCGTCCTTGACAATGTTGAGTATCAGATCCTGCGCCGGGGAGATGCTTGGGTGTTGTTGACGGCTCAGCCAACGCCGGGTTTCAGTGCTTGGGGCAAGCACGGATACATCCGGGAGATCGGTCCGGCGGAGCAGTTGGAGTGCCATGACGTCAAGCATCGTGGCACGTACCGGGGCTTGATCATCGAAGTCCATCGGAGTGGCCCACACGGATTCTTGGTGAGCAGCCTGGACCCCTCGGCCGGTGACGAGGGGTTTGAAAGACGTGATCCTCGTGACCGGGATCAGGAAAAGAATATTCCTCACGATGACCCGGATCTGCATTTCAGCACTGTCCGGACGCGGGTGCCGATGCCTTGGGCTGAGCGGACACCGAGCGAACGGGCGACGTTCGACTGGATCGATTTCCGGGACAGGCTCGCAGTAACGCTCCGAGGCTTAACGGACCGTGCCATTCTGATCATCACCTCCAGCGTGTACCCGAACAGGTATGTGCAATTCGCGAGGCAGGGCGATCGTCTTGAAGCAGAGGCCCCGGGGAAAGATGTCGTGGGCAACGCCGTCGAGTCCGTGCTCAACGGCAGCGGTTGGCAGGCACCCGGGGTTGGGCAGCCGAACTGGTCCTCTGTCCTCCCGCTTCCCGCGTTGACCTCCGAGTTCCGTGAGCTCGCGGAGCGGTGCGTGGCCGCTTTGCGAAACTCCTACGGCGTCAAGAGTCCGGACGACCTCAGCTACCGGGCCTGGCATGAGGCAGAACTGATGGCACCAGGACAGACTTGGTCGGCGGAGCGGGTAGCCGGGATGGATCCAGGTTCCGCTTCCCTGGAACTCCCCGGACTGGGGCTGGACTCGAACCGACTCGACTCAACGGGGACAGTGGAAAGGGAGCGCCACCCCACCCTATGGGTCAGCTCCTTGGACCACCCTCTGGTCGAGGAGATTCTCAGCACCCCGCCCATGAAAGCGATCAACCCTAGGGTGAAGCTGAGCCTGCTCACTCACCCTGACGGTGTTCTGGAATGGAGGTTCCTGGCGGGGACGAAGGTCATTGCGGTGACCGATGATGGCACCCTGGAATTGCGTCATGCCGGCTCCAACCCAACGAAAGTAATGGCCCGGGCTGACTCTGTTCGGCCCTTCGTCCTGGACCTGGTGCAGGGGATGCTCTGGCCGGAGAAGCAGATAGCCACCTTTGAGGATGCGCCCGGGGTTGATGTAAAAGTCGGCCCCAATGGCACAGAGATTCGATGGGGACGCGGCCACTGGGTGGATTTCATCGGCGGTTTTGAGACCTTCCGGGCGGCCTACCCCCTGATTCACCTGCTCAATGCCACCGACGCCGAGATTGTTCAGTCAATCGAAGCCGCTGACGGTCGACCCGTTTTCAAGGTGGGTGAGTCGTTGAAGGATGCCGCTGCCGCGGCCGGGTACAACTTCAACTTTTTCAGCTACTCCGCTTGGAGGGTCTGGCTGGAGAGGGCAAAAAGCGAAAACCAAGAAAAAGGGGGAAACACGTGACCTGGAAATCAATGCCTCCCGCCGAGGTCTGCGACGTTATGGACTTCTGGATCGCGGCCCCATGGCCGCTGTCAGAGGACGAGACCCAACAACGTGCTGTGGAGCGGTTCGGGTGGACCACCGAAGTCGAGAACGGCAGGTCTTACCTGATGAACACAGTTTCCAACTTCACGTTCCCTGACGTCATGACCATCGAAGTCAAGAACGTCATGAGGTCAATGAGCCTCGATACCTCGGACACCATCCGGGACATCACGTCGGAATCCACTGATTTCCTCAATGATGCTTTCACCCTCATGGTTCGCGAAGGCCAAGCGAGGTGGGGAAAACCGACACTTCAGAATTTCAAGGACACCCCATCAGCACGGTGGAACGTCGACGGCGGCGCCCGCGTCACGTTCAGATTCAACCCCAAGGGTCTCTCGGCAGGATTCGAGACACCCCAGGGCGCGGAAATCGAAAGGAAACTCGGCGACCGCTGACGTCGCCGGCGCCCACTTAGATCAGCGGGTGTGAATCCTCTCGTCACTCGAGGAATTCTCCTGAACAGGCGGATGAAAGCGTCCGTATCGGCGTAGGCAGAGATACATGCCTATGAAGGTGACCAAACCCAGGATCGGTCCTGCCCACACCACGATTGACGAGCCGCGCAGAAGAATGCCCGCCACAGCAAAAGCTGTAGTCGCCATGACTATCGCAGGGCTGTCCGAAACAAGCTTGCGCTCCGCCTTGCGTCCGATCTGCCCGTAGAACGCGCCCACGACCACCTGAAATGGCCTCATCCGCCACCACCTAGGCCACCCCAAACCACCACCTAGACGCCCCCAAAACACCCCTAATTTCGGCTGATTCACCACCTAGTTTCCGCTTTCCGCCCTGTGGCCCTTCTGCCCGCCCATAGTGTCCTTCTCAGAACGAGCACCCGGAAATTCCGCCGGGACTGCTCCGGAGAAGAGTGCACAACTATTGGGGGTTGGGTCATTGAAGCTGAGTCAGCAACAGAGCATTGCCGCCGCTGTGGATCAGTGGGTCACCGGCATTCCCGGGCGTATCCGGGGCCATGTCATTTTTGTCGAGAATCCTGACCACACGGAATACGCGAAGACCCTCGCCGATGAGGATTCCGCGGTCCTGGTCATCAACGGGGACAGGACGGATACAGACATTGTGGTCGTCACAGGATCCTTCGATATCGCAGGGGAAGAACTCCTGGTAGACGGCACACTGAGCCTGGAAGTCCAGGATTATGTGGCCATCCCGTTCGTGAACCTGGTGGGCGTGACGGTAGTCAGGATTACCACCAAAGAGGACTGGCAAGCCTTCTTCGACGACGCCGAGGAAGCCTGCCGTACAGGGCACTTCGTGCAGCAACTCACCGAGGTCAACGCAGTGCTGGCTGAGCGGGGACTGCTGAATGGGCAACCAAAGGACAACCTCCTGCTGGCCCGGCTCCACATCACCTGGGACGGTTCGATTCTCAGCGGACCCTACGGGGCCAAAATCGGCGCCATTGGTGACGCGCTGCCAGACCTGAAGGTCAGGGCCATCGCCCTCCGGCCCGAGTCGGCGGTTGCCGCGGCCTACTACCCGTGGGACATCTACGAATCGCTGGCAGCCAAACCGTGGATCGCCCGCTACCTGGCCGCCTTGGACGCCTGGAAATTTGTGGCCCGCGAGGACCGCCCCGCCACCAAGCTGGTGGGATTCGGAGCCAGCCTTTACGGGGCCACACTGAGGGACGGCCTGCCGTCAGCGCACGCTCCCTTCATCCTGAAGCGGGGGAGCGAGCATACCCTCCTGGACCCCAGGACCGGCCGTCTCTTCAAGATCGGCCCGGACGCCGCAGCCATTATCGAAGCCGTCTCCAACCTGCGGGACGTTAAGGTAGCGGCCATAGCAGTGGCGCCCGCGCTCAACGTTCCGGCCGCGCTCGCCGAGGAGTCCGCCCGTGCTGTCCTGGACCGCTTTGAGCAACTCGATATCGACATTGTTGGTGGCCACTGATGACTGTCGTGCCGATCCTTCCTACCCCCAGAACCCAACTTCCGCTGTGGATACCCCTCATCACCCAGCACGACTTCGCAGGGGAAAGTCATGCCGCAGTCAGCGCCAACGGCGTGCACGTCACCTACGAAGACGGCCGCCAACGCATCTGCGCCAAGAGCGGACTCTGGAACACCAACCTGGGCTATGGAAACGAGAACATCGCTGAAGCCGTTGCCCGGGAACTCCGCACCGCGTCCTATCTGCCGCTCTTCCGCACAGCTCACCGCACTGCAATCGAAGCCTCCAACGCTCTTCTGAGCCTGCCGGCCCACAGCTTCCACCGGGTCCTCTTTTCCACCTCCGGAGGTGCTGCCAACGATGCCGTGATGAAGCTGGCTCGCCAGTACTTTGTCTTGGACGGGCAGCCTGAACGCAAACTCATCGTCGGGCTGAAGGGCAGCTATCACGGGCTGACCTATGGAAGTCAGGCACTGAGTGGTGACGAACTGGGACAGGCCGTGTACGGAGTGGACCGGCGAAACATCCGCCACATCGGCTTTGACGACGACGGCGCGGAACTGGCGCAGCTCATGTCCAGGGAAGGCCACAGGATTGCCGCGGTCATCATGGAACCCGTTCTGGGCTCGGGTGCGGAAGCTGTGCCGGATGCCTTCATTGAAGAGGTCATCAAGCACCGTGACCAGCACGGCTTCCTCCTGGTCGCAGACGAGGTAGCAACTGGTTTCGGCAGGGTGAGTGGCTGGTTCGCGTCAGAGAAATGGTCCCAACAGCCGGACGTCATCGTCACGTCCAAAGGGCTGACCAATGGCACCAGCGCCTGCGCAGCCCTGCTGATCGCCCAGCGCGTCACGGAGACCTTCGACAAGAACGAGTCGGTCTTCATTCACGGCGAAACCCAGGCCGGTACCCCGGCAACGTGCGCGGCGATCCTCGGCACCATCGCGGAGATGAAACGGCTGGACCACAACACCCTGACCAAGCAGGTGGCGGCCGGCCTCAACAACCTCATTGAGGAGCTGCAAAACACCCGGGGGATAGGCAACTCATCAGGGCGGGGCTGCATGAGGGCCATCAAACTGCGCTCACACAACGGAACGCCCCTGTCCTCAAACGGTGTACTGGCCGTGGTCCGGCGTATCCACGACGCCGGTGCAATCGTGCAGGCCGGGCCGGGACGAATCCAACTTCTGCCCGCGCTCATTTACACGGAGGAGAACTTCGAAGAACTGGGCACGGCCATCCATGCCGGACTGGCAGCGGCTGAAAAGGACGGGATCTTCGCATGATCGCGGACCACCTGTGGAGGACCCGCTGCGTGATCCTCGACGACGGCACGGCAGCCAAGTACATCGGTGGCCTGGCCCGGGGGCGGACCGGTTTGGTGGTGGACAGCCACCTGGAAGCACACCGGGACAAACTGCTGGCCGGCAACCTCAAAGGAGCTCCGGTCCTGGAACTGCGCGCGGCCCCGGTCACCGTTGAAACAGTCCGGACGGTGGGCAGCTTCATCCGCGAAAACGGGCTTCAAACGGTTGCCGGACTCGGCGGCGGTTCGGTACTGGATGCGGTCAAGCTGGCAGCACTTTTCACCGCCGACCCGAGCCTTGCCATTTTCGCCGAACGCCATGCCAAGCGTTCAGGGCTCCTGGTCCTCCCGCCGCTCACGAATCCCAAAGAACGTCCCAAAACCATTCTCATGCCGTCCACCGTGGGGACCGGTGCGGAAGTCAGCGCCGTAGCGTGCCTGGACACCGCCGTCGGACGCCGCTTGATTGCCTCGCGACACCTGACCGGTGACGCCGCACTGCTCGACGCCGGCCACCTCGCCACCCTGCCGCAACAGCTGGTTTTCGAGGGGCTGCTGGAAGCGTTCCTGAGGGTGGCCGGGACCATGATCGGCAGCCATCACAGCATTTTTGACGACGACGGCCATGTACTCATTCAGCGGATCGTGCGGCTGGGCCGGCAGCTGTCCCGAAAGGACTCGCCGGAGCTGAGACTGGCCGCTGCCCGGCTCAGCATGGAAACTCACACCGGCTGGGCCCTGATGGGACGCAACCCCTACGGTGCCAAGCACTGGTACGTCGCGAACGAACTCGCCTATGTCACGGGCGCTCGGAAGATGACCGCGACGGCGTCGTTGATGGGTCCCATCTGGAAGGAAATAGGCGAAGGCGCGGTGGCCTGGGGTGATGCCCCACGGCTCAACCGGCTCTGGAGCATGGTGACGGCGACGGATCCCGCGCTGAACCCCGAGCCCGGGCCGGGGATCGAAGAGCTGATGTGGAAGTGGGGTATTGCCCGGCTCCAAACCATCACCGAGGAAACCCTGGTCCGCACCACGGACGCTGCCATCCGCAACTGGGGCGGTGGTCTTCCCATGCTCCGGGGGATCGACGCCGCACAGATCCAGCACGTCCTCCATGCCGCCGCAGGAGGACCCCACATCTTGCCAGCCCCCACGGGAAATCCACCAGCAGGCAGGGGAAAGGAGGTGAACACATGAACAGCGCAAACGCACTCAAGAGCCTGGACCTCCACATCCAGGAACTCGAGCCCATGGATGTCCCGGATGACTGGGACGAACGAATCAAGGGCATTTCAGCCGGATTGGCACTGGTAGGCATCGCCGTCGCCATCACCTGATCCCCGTTTGGACGCCACAACAACAGCGAGGGGAGGTGAACGCGCATGCAAAAACAGCTCAACATCTCCATCCAGGAGATCGAATCGCTGGACACCCCTGACTTCCAGAACTGGTTCATCGGGGTCTCCCAGGGAGTCGCAATCGGCATCATCGCCGTCAGCATCACGTAGGACCCGTCAACAGCATCCACATAACAACTAGAAAGGAGGAACCAATGATCGCAAACGCGCCGCTTCAGCTGTCCATCGAAGAGCTCGAAAACCTCGACACCCCGGACGATACACCGTGGTACATCCGGGTTGGTGACGTCATCATCATCGCCGGCATCGTCGTCGGAATCGCCGCCACATAGCCGGTGCACGCGGGTGGTGCCACGTTCCGTCCCCCCACCCGCGTGCATCCCGCCACCACTCTCAACCTCCCGGAGAACACGAGTTGATGAACACCGCAAAAGACAAGACCGCCGACGCCGTCCTGCGGATCCTGGGCCACATGAATCCTCCCGAGGATCTCTACAGCGTGTCAGGCTCCCGCCTTTATGACCTCGTCACCGCAAACGACCTCACGGAACTGCCGGAGATCCTGACGGCAGCCCGCAAAACGGAGGGACCCATCCTTGAGTTGGCTGCCGGGTCCGGTCGGATTACCCGGCCCCTCCTGACCCTTGGACGTCCGCTGACCGCCGTCGATTCTTCCCGGGAGATGCTCGCCCTGCTCAAGACCAAGGTGGACACCCAGGCGTTCAATCCGCGTGGCGTCTCCGTGGACATGGTGGAGGCCGACATGTCCGGCTTCGAGCTCGACGGCGGGTACGGTTGCGTGGTTCTCGGCGCCAGTTCCATCACCCTCCTGGACCCGGCGGGGCGACGCGCGCTCTTCCAAAGGGTCCGTGACTGCCTGGCACCGGAGGGGCGCTTTCTCCTGACCGTCCTGAACGCGGACAGCCACCACGCATCAGAAGACAACGACGGCGGCACAACAGTTTCGCCGCTGGGCAAGGACTCGTTCCTGATCACCACGGAAAGCCGGGACCCCGCCAACGGTGCCCGCCACGTCACCATGATCCACGTGACCTTCGGCGAGGGCGGCACCTACCGGTCTTCGGCCTACTCCAGCGATATCGCCTTTGTCAGCAACAGCCTCATTGAAGAGGAACTTGCTGCAGGGGGCCTCACGATCCTCGAACGCAGGCAGGTTCGCATCGCCACGCGGACCCCTGGGCTGAACGACATTGAACTGTGGGTATGCGGCGTATGAGCATCGATCCCGTGCGTACCCTGGATCCCTCAATGGGTCTGGTCTCGGAATCGGCGGTGTACGTCCCCAACGAGGTTGGACTGTGGCGGACGGCTGGTGTGCTGGCACTTGGGCGGGCATCGCTCCCCGGGTTCGCCTCCGTCGTCGGCGCCTTTGACGTCAGGAAACGCGACTCCATTACCCGGGGTGCGGGAGAAGCTGTGGAGAGATTCGCGTTGGCTCCAGCGCCAGGGGATGCGGAGTATCTTGTTGCTCCCGCCGGGAGTGTTGATGAGCGGATCGACTTCATCACCCCGGGACTGGGGCGGCCGTCGGCACTCGCTTACGAATTTCCCTGGTACCGGGCCACCAACCTTCTGACCGGAAAGGCCTCGCAGGTTCCCGCTCCGGTGGTGGACTATTGCCCCGGCCACGCCGAGGCGGATCCGTGGGACGGCTTCTTCGATCCTTCTCCCAATGGTGCAGCGTCCGGGCCGTCGGAGGACTTTGCGCAGTGTGCAGGGATCGGAGAAGTGCTGGAACGGGATGCCTTCCTCGCGGCATGGCACCAGCGGACGCCGCTCCTTAGCTTCGATGTGGCGAGACTGCCCGACGACGTGCGGACGACGCCGGAGGCCCGGAACTTCCTCCTGCTCCTCGACGCGGCGCGGACTGCCGGCGTCGAACCGTTGTTGGCTTTTGTCCCCCAAGAAGGCAGCCCGTTGGTCACCGCAGTGTGCGTGATCGCCGTCGAAGGCCATTTTGCTGCGGTGGGGCTGAAAGCGTCCGCCCATCCTGTCCCTGCTTTGCGGGGAGCACTCCAGGAGGGACTCCAAATTCGGGAGCTGTTTCAATCCCGCTCAGCTTCCAGGACTCCGGCGGCAGTGACGGACGACGATTCCCGTGCCGATTTCTGGGCCACGCCTGCCGTGATTGACGGGTTGCTCCGCTGGACCCGGTCGTTCCAGCCGGGCCGATTACCGGCCACCCAGCCCACTCCGGAGGTTGGGAGTCTGGTTAATTACCTCGCGGGCAGGGACATCCAAACCCATTGGGTGAGCCTCAGCCACAGGCTTCCCGCGGCAGTTCAGGACATGGGATGGGTGGCCGGCAAAGCGGTGTGCCCCGGAGCGGTGCCACTCACCATGGACGAGACCAAAGGACTGTTCCTCCCCGGTCACTTCTCCACCCCGCATCCACTGATATGAGCCGGCTCAAAGTTCCCCCTGGCCGGGTGGTCGAATGGCCCGTGAAGCTTGCCCCGTCGGGATCCATCGATGCACCGCTGACGGAAAGCGGCCCTTGGATTGTGGCCATCAACGATGTGCCGAAAGCGCGGGTTTCCGCCGACGTCGCAACCGTCCTTAAAGCGGTGGACGGCAGGAAGAATCCCGCCCAAGTGGCGCTCTCCCTCGGGTCTCCTTGGACAGCACAGGACGTCACGGGCATCGTCCGCCAGTTGGCACCCACAGGAATATTCGACGGCGGTGCGGCGCCGGTTGCGATGCCGCGTGTCCAGTTCAGGCCGCCCCTGACCGTGCAGTTCACCTTGTTCAACCCTGCGCCTTTGCTCCTGTTCTTCAGACCGGTGGTGGCTGCCATGACAAGACCAGGTATGGCAGTGGTGGCACTTCTCCTCCTTCTCGGCGGGCTCGTGGGCGCATTCATGGCGGGCCCGAGTATGTGGCGGGTCCTCTCCACGCCGTTGCCGGTGGAGGCGTATCTGTATGTGGTGGCGGCGATGTTCGTCTCCACGCTCCTGCACGAACTGGGCCACGGCATGGCGCTCACATACTTCGGCGGGACACCACGCCGCGTAGGCATCATGCTGTTCTATCTTTCACCGGCATTCTTCTGCGATGTGACCGATGGGTGGCGGCTGAGTTCCAGGAAGCAACGCGTCGTCGTGGCGCTCGCAGGACCCTTGGTGCACGTCGCCCTGGGCAGCATCGTCCTGGCTGCACAGGTGCTTTTGCCCGAGTCAGCGGTGAAGGACGCTGCAGTCCTTTATGGCGTCATTTGCTACGCCGTGGCCGTGCTCAACCTGTTTCCCTTCATCAAGCTGGACGGTTACGTTGCCCTGATGTCTGCCGTGGACATCCCGCACCTTCGGAAGAAATCGCTGGAGGCATTGGCTGAGGTGGCCGGCTACCGGCTCCTCGGCTCTCGCCCCATGTCAGGACGGGATCGATACCTTCCATGGTTTGGCCTTGCAAGCTTTGTTGCCGGGATCGCCTTCATGGTGGTCGGGTACCAGCGCCTGATGCCGGTCTTCCTTCAGCTGGGTTATGCAGGCCATCTGGTGGTCCTTGCGATCCTCTGCCTGCTCTTGGTGATGGCGCTCAGGGGAGTGGTCCGGTTCTTTCGGGCTGCGGCAGCCCACGGGAGCCCACGCTGGCGGCGGATCCTGGTGGTGATGCTCGGGTTGCTGACCATTGGGGTGCTGCTGGTGATCATTCCCGTCAGGGCGGTGACCGTAGCGGGCTACACCTACCAAGGCGGCCAGCTGAAGATCGTGATGCCGGTCCAAGGGCCTTCCGGCGTTCTGGCGCCCGGAGACCAGGTCACGCTGCAATCGCAGGGGATGATCATCCACGAAAACCTGGGCCGGGCAACAATCGGTGACCAGCCGCCGTCGAACTCCATGGCACCCTTGGACACTTTGGTCCCGGTCGCCTTCCCCGGTGACCCAGTGCCGGTACTGACCTTCTCCAGTGACCTGGCCTCGGGGACCAACCTCGCGTCCGCCGGGCGGGCCGAAGTAGCGAGCCAACGAGAGATACGCCTGGGGGAGTGGCTCTGGGCTTCCATCACCACCTCGCCCTTGTGGCCAGGGCAAACCGGGGCGCAATCCGGGACGCCCTCAGACTCCACGAAAGGTCAGCCGTGACAATTCACGCCAGCTTTGAACATTTCAGCAAGAAGAGGGGATCGCGTTTTGCCGTAGAGGATCTGACGTTCGATGTCCCAGCCGGACGGGTGGTGGGGCTGATCGGTCCAAACGGAGCAGGGAAAAGCACCGCGCTCGCGGGCCTCACAGGATTGCTGGAGGCGACCTCCGGCAAGGCAACGGTGTTCGGCGTCGGCTACCGATCCCTCCGGCGGCCTGCCATCAGGGTTGGCGTGAACCTGGACGGGATGGATGTGGAGCCAGGGCTGACGGGTCGGCGGCATCTGCAGATCTGCCAGCTCGCTGCGGGAGTGGGCAGGGAAAGTGTGGAGCGTGTATTGGAACAAGTGGGTCTGGCGGGCGAGGCCAACAAAAGGGTCCGCGACTACTCGCTGGGCATGAAGCAACGCTTGGGCATCGGCTCCGCGTTGGTAGGTAATCCCCGGCTGCTTGTTCTGGACGAGCCCGCCAACGGACTGGATCCGGAGGGCATTCAGTGGCTTCGGCGTTTCCTGCGGGAGTTCGCCGCTGCCGGGGGAAGCGCACTGGTGTCCAGCCACCAACTGATGGAACTGGAGCAAGTGGCGGACCAGGTTGTCATCCTCAAACAGAAGGTCATGTTCCGCGGGACCCTCGGGGAAGCCAAAGTGCTTGGCGGTGGCAGCCTTGAAGCGGCGTACTTCAAGATTCTGGCCGGTGCCCAATGAGCAGCGGAGCCTTCGCCGCTGTGACCAGCGGAGTCCGATCCGAGCTACTGAGGTTCGTCAGCGGGTACTCCATCCTGGGCATCGTGGCGTTCAGTGCTTTGGTGCCGTGGTTCGTGGCCAACTTCTTGGGATGGCCGGACAGCTCGGGTGCTTTGTCCGTTTCGGACAACATCAAGATCTTCTGGTCACTGGCCGCAAGTATCGCGCCGGTAGCCACGTTCGCCGGGAGCTACCTGGTGACCCGCGAAGCCTATTACGGGACACTTCGCCGCACGGTGGTGGCAGCGGGGATGGCGAACGTGGTGGCGGGCAAATACGTGGCTGCGGTGATAGTGGGAATCGGCACCCTAATAACGGGACTCGTGGTGTGGGGTGGGACCATCGCGTTCTCGCTTTCGCCTGACGTTGCGCCGCAACTCCTGGCCCCCGATTCCCTGGGACTGTTGCCGGGGGTGGTGGTGGCCTCCGCTGTAGCCGCCGTCTGGGGTTGCTCGTTGGGGTGGATCTTTCAGCACTACTACGCGACGACGATCATCACCCTGGTAATTCCACTCGCCGTCGAACTGCCCCTCCTGGCGAACGCTCCGGACATGGCCCGCTGGCTTCCGTCCGGCGCCTTGGCAGGAATAGCTTCCGTGCCTTTTGAAGGCTTGCTTGAACCGGTTCCGGCCTTCTTCGTGTCCCTTGGATGGCTGCTTGTCGCGGGCCTTTGCGCAGGGTGGTCACTCCGCCGGAAGGAGCTCTGAGGTGGGTCCCGCATTCCTCTCAGAGCTGCGACGGCCGTGGCTGTGGAAATGTTCGGCGGTGGGGGCCGCACTGGTGCTGGGGTTTATTGCCTTGTTGGTTCTTGCAGCTGCCCTTGAAGCCGGACCAACGCTGGCGAGCCTCGGCGGACCATTGACAGAAGCCGGCCTGACACTGACATTGACGGGGTCGGCAGTGGTGGGTTCCTTTGCCTTCACCGCTGATTTCCGCTCAGGAAGCTTCAGCCGGCGTGTCTTACTGTTCCAACGAGGGCCTGCGTTCCTGGGACGGACAGCCGCTACAGCACTGGCAGCGCTGGTCAGCGGTGCGCTGATCGGGCTGATCTTTGTCCTGGCAGGGGAACTACTGGGTGAAGCGTGGCAGTTAGGTTTGCCAGCTTGCCCGGCTTTTGCGGGGATTGCTGGAATGGGATCCATCTGGGGCTTCGCAGCGGGGTCGCTCATCCGCAATCATCTGGTGAGCTTGTTCGCCGTGCCCCTTACTTTGCTGCTTCCCGAGATGTTGCTGGGGCCCGACTCCCGCTTCTTTCCCGTCCTGGCAGCCGACTGGGCAACCCAAGCGGCTGTCAACATACCGGTTTGGGGCTCTTTCGCCGGGGCTGCAGCCTGGCTTTTAGTGGTCTTAGCAGTAGCCTTCGTCATTTTCCTGAAGCGCGACCTCGCCTGACTTTCAAACCCTTCTTCTTTAAGGAATACAAGAATGAATCGCAAACCCTTGATATGGCTGCTGCTGGCCCTGGTGCTCGCCGCCTATTCAGTCTCGATCTTCGTTACCGGCACGGGCCAATCGCCGTGGTCCGTGCTCTCCGGAGTCATCATCGGAGCGGCCTCGCTGGTGATGGTGTGGAAATACAGTCGGGAGATCAGGAACAACCGGCCATCTTGACGGGGCGCGAGATCTGTCACCCACCCAAGAATCCCGACCGGAGGCACGGGGACGAGCCTGAGTCTATTACAATAGGTGCACATATATGTACGTGTGCACCTAAAGGATGGGTAGATGCTAGCGGTTCTGCGGAACGTGACGTACCGGCAATTGTTCGCCGCCCAGATTGTGGCGCTGATTGGCACGGGCTTTCTTACGGTTGCTCTTGGCCTCTTGGCCTACGATCTGGCCGGGAGTAGCGCCGGTGGCGTGATCGGGACCGCGTTGACAATCAAAATGCTCGCTTACGTGGGACTGGCGCCGGTGATCAATGCCCTGGTTGCCCGTTTGCCGAAGAAGCGCGTGCTGATCGGGGCCGACCTGATCCGGGCCGCCATGGCGTTGTGCCTGCCTTTCATCAATGAGGTGTGGCAGATCTACGTGGTGATCTTCCTGCTGCAGTCGGCCTCGGCGACGTTCACTCCGGCCTTCCAGTCTCTGATTCCGACCATCCTGACCGCTGAGCGGGACTACACCCGGGCTTTGTCGCTGTCCCGTCTGGCATATGACATGGAAGCATTGGTAAGCCCTGCCCTTGCAGCGCTGCTGCTGACCGTAACCAGCTACAACAACCTCTTCGTGGGCACGGTCGCCGGATTCCTCTTCTCCGCATTGCTCGTGGCGCTCACAAACCTGCCCAGGGGAGTCACAGGGACTGGATCGCCGACCACGTCGCTCTGGCACCGGACTACCTTGGGTACCCGGATCTTCTGGCGAAACCGGCGGCTGCGATCATTGCTGGCCTTAAACCTGGTGGTTGCCGCGCCGACGGCTCTGGTTCTGGTCAACACCGTGGTCTACGTCCGGAACGTTTTGCACCGGCCGGACTCGGATCTGGCGCTTGCCCTGGCCTGCTTCGGTGTCGGTTCCATGCTGGTTGCTCTCAGTGCTCCACGGTTCCTGGACCGGTTCGGGGACAGGGCCGTGATGCTCACCGGAGCCTCGCTGATCCCCGCAGCTTTGGCCGTGGCGACAATCGTGACTGCTGCCGGGGTTGCCGGGGCGGGGTGGTGGTTCCTGCTGGCCTTGTGGTTTGTGCTGGGAGCTGCGAACTCCACTATCCTGACCCCGTCATCGCGGCTGCTGCGCGATGCGTCAACAGACGAAACCCGCTCCTACGTTTTTACCGCCCAGTTCTCACTGTCCCATGCCTGCTATATCCTGACATATCCGCTGGCAGGTTGGATCGGGGCCACCGCGGGATTGGGTTGGGCTGCTGCAGCCTTGACGTCTATCGGCGTTATGGGCGCCGTTGCCGCGTTCCTTTCCTGGCCAAGACCCGGTAAGCCGGCAACAGAACCCAACGCCAAGGAGCAGACCAATGACCGCCCAGTCGAGTCCAACACCTGATGCCACTCCCGGGCGCGGGGAATCTTCACTTGTTCACGAGATCATCCCAGGTCCGGCTTTGCTGAACACCGCCGCTGAGACCCTGCGGATGCTGGCCGAACCGACCCGGTTGCACCTGCTCTGGCAACTCGCGGACGGTCCTAAGACTGTCACCGAGCTCACCAATGTCGCAGGGGCACCACGGACCGTGATCAGCCAGCATCTGGCGAAACTGCGCCTCAGCGGGTTGGTGGACACCCGCAAGGATGGGCGTCACGTCATTTACTCATTGCATGACGGTCACCTGATACGGCTGATCAGGGAAACCGTCAATCATGCCGACCACCGCCTTACCGGGGAACCTCTCCACGACTAAAGGCACCTCCAGGTGCAGGCTGGATCCTCCGGAGTGCATGTGGGCGGGGCGCAAACCGCTACCTGCCAGATTTGACCGGTTTGACCACTATGGCAGAGCCACCACCACGTCTGGTGGGTTCGGCAGCAGCGGTCATCTGTCCGTCCTTACCGAACTCAATGGCTGTCGCAGCACCGATCTCGGCAGCCGATGTGAAGGCATCCCCGGCCGGAACCAAGTCATGTCCCAAGGACTCAAGCGCAGGACCATAAGCCTCGATGAAGGCCGGTTCCGAGCTGACGGTGGCGCCATTTCGTGGTGCGGCCCGCGGTGCAGCGAGGGCCTCGGAGACTGTCATCCCCAAATCCACGCGGTTCAGGATGGTCTGCAACACCGTGGTGATGATGGTCGACCCGCCGGGGGAGCCCAAGGCCAGGAACGGCTTCTGGTCCTTGAGGATGATGGTGGGGGACATCGATGAACGGGGACGCTTGTTCGGCTCGATCCGGTTGGGATCCTTCGGATCATAGACCGTGCTGAAATCAGTGAGCTCGTTGTTCAGCAGGAAGCCGCGGCCCGGTACAACAATCCCCGAACCACCGGTCTGCTCGATCGTCAGCGTGTACTCCACCACGTTGCCCCACTTGTCGGCGACCGTCAGGTTCGTCGTCGAGATGTTTTCTGTATCCGACTCATCGGCGAGGGGAGCTGCGGCAGCCGGGCACGCGCCGTCGTACGTCTCTATATTGCCGGGGGCTACCGGTTTGGGAGCGGCCGCCGTCGGATCGATTTCGCAGGAGCGTTCCTTGGCGAAGACGTCGTTCAGCAACGTGGTGGTGGGCACCTTGACGAAGGCAGGATCGCCGACATATGCGCCGCGGTCAGCGAAGGCGAGCGAGCTGGCTTCGAAGTAGTGGTGCAGGGCATCAACGGGCTTCATGCTTTTGAGGTCGTAGTTTTCCAGGATGTTCAGCGCTTCGCCCACCGTGGTGCCGCCGCTGCTGGAAGGAGCCATGCCGTAAACGTCGTAACCCCTGTACCCCACTTTGGTGGCGTCCTGGTCCAGGGCCTTGTAGTTGGCAAGATCCTGGGTGGTCATGGATCCGACCGGGACGGGAAGCGTGGTTTCGGCAGTCTTCGGCGGAGCCTGCACGGTCTTGGCGATCTCCTCCGCGAGCGGGCCGCCGTAGAAGGCGTCGGTGCCCTCCTTGGCGAGCAGGCGGTAGGTCTCGGCGAGGTCGTGGTTCTGGAAGACGCTTCCGACGGCGGGAGCGTCCCCACCGGGGAGGAACAGGTCGCGGGTAGGAGTGAACGCGTCGAAGCGGACCTTGTTGTCCAGGGTCTGCTGGCGGAATGTCTCATCCACAACGAAGCCACGGTTTGCCACCTTGATGGCGGGTTTCAGAGCCTCGCCCAGGCTCACCGTCCCCCACCGCTCAAGGGCGCGCGCCCACGTTGCAGGCGTGCCGGGGACACCGACGGAGACGCCGCTGGTGACCAGATCGGGCGTGAATTTGTAAGGTTTCTGGGTGGCAGGGTCGATAAAGGCATCAGGCTTAATGCCCGCCGGAGCTGTTTCCCGGCCATCAATGGTGCCCACCTGCTTAGTCTTCGCGTCATAGAACACGAAGTAGCCGCCGCCTCCAATGCCGGCACTGTACGGTTCGGTGACGCCGAGGGTGGCTGCAGCTGCAACAGCGGCATCAGCTGCGTTGCCGCCCTTCTTCAGTACCTCGATGGCTGCCGCGGAAGCCTCCGGATCCACGGTGCTCACGGCACCCCCTTAGCCGGTGGCCGTAGCGTTCTTGTCGGTTGCACGGGGATCGGCGAAGGCCGGACTGGCCATCGCCCCGCTCGTCGCGGTTAGTGCCAGGGCGGCCGTTACGGCAGCCAGCTGACGTCTCACATGTGTCATGGTTTCTCCCAGAGTTCTTCCAGACGGTGATGTGGGTGGACGGTTTGGTCACCCTACCCCGGGGCTCTGCGTGGGGACAACGGTTGAAATTCGGGGCGGATTGGGGGTAAGGCGTTGTTGGGCGGGGGCGCTGGAGTGCGCGCTCAGAAACCAGCTTCGCCGGACATATAGGCTCGAAATCTACTCCGGGTCGAAGTGTCCTGGAAACGTCACGAGGGAAACTAGTTGATGTATGCCGTTCCCGAATTCGTCAGGTACCAGTCGACACAAGTAAATGCCCGCGGGATCTACGTCGGCATATTTGGCTTGGCCAACGGGCTGGCGAAGGACGGAAAGCTAGGCGAAGAGGACCACCGGTGGTGGCAGACCGCGAATGCTTGGTACGACGCCGCTTACCCTGATCCCAACCTCATAGATCCCACGGTGTATGACCGCACCATCAACCCTTACGCCCAAGCGTGGTTCAAGACCAGTGCGGCTCATCTGCTGACAAGGATCCCAGGTTATTTGGACCTGTTGGATCGTCACGACGTGAAATGGCAGGAACTTCGTTCATCAGCCCCGGGACGTGTCCTCTACGAGGACGACGTTCAGGTGGTGGTGGTACCGATCCGCTGAGTAGGTACCGTTGAGCCATTGTTGCCGACGGGGCGGAGAAGGTCGAAGACGGCGTAAAGGACATCCGGATGGTCCGTACGGCCCGCCAGAACTAGCGGGCAGCCGGGGAGCGCCGAGCAGCGACAGCCTGAACCCCGACACCTACAAGACCAATGCCGAAGGCCAGCAAAAGCGTCGGAAGTGCCGCTCCGTCTGGACCAAGAGCCTGGCCGAAAACATCGCGTCCCATCGCGAGCATCTCGGGAATATCTCCAGCCAGTACACGTGTGCCAAGGACGGATTGGACCGCGGTGAAGAGTGCAGGAAGCAACCACAGGAAGACAAGGTTGAGCACCCAAGCCACCACGTGACGGGCGTGCCGGAGCCCGCACCAAGCCAGCGCGCAACCGACCAAAACGGCCGGCACCCAGCGGGCAACGGTTGGGGCAGCAGTTGGTACGTTCAGGAATCCCACAACGTTCACCACCCACACCACGGCCCACGAGGTGACTGGTATGGCCATGAGTCCGAACCCAATGGTCGCCTTGACGGCTGAAGGTGAAGCGATCAGCAACAAGGCGACCAGTGCTGCAAGTACGCAACCGATAACGCCGGCCAGAAGACCTCCGAAGTAAAGCCCGGACAGGCTCCCAGGCAATAGCCCTTCTTTGAGTACCGTGAACGACTGGATGGTGGCGGTGAAGTGCACCACGAGTACGCCGGATGCGGCGCACCACGTAGCGAGTCGACGGCGAACGGGCGACCAGATGCGAACTGCCAGCCCGGCAACGGCGCCACCAACTGTGAGAAGAGCCAGGATAGTGGTCGCCTCGTACTGGCTCAGGGGCAGCAGGGCTGGAGGCATCTGCGCTGGCATGACCTGCGTAGCCCACAAATTTTGTAGCGGCAGGGTGGCTCCAGTAATCCACCAAGGCGCCAGGCCAAGAACGCCGGCGAAAAGCCCTATCAGCCACCCCCGCAGAGCGTCACGGCCGGGAGTACTGGGTGGTTTCCTGGACGGCACGGAGTGCTGCACGGTTTGCTCGGGCTGGCTCACGAGGCTCCTCGTTTGAGTCTTACATGGAGTGCCCAGCCTCCAGGAGGTGGGCCAACCGCCAAGACTACACCGAGTGGACTAATTGGACGTTCAAACAACCAGCCGCAGCGGCTTCTGCCCCAGTTGCACCGTGATTTCCTGCCCCCATGACGCCGTCAGCCGGTCATCCTCCATGCCATCGCCGAAGACCACCAGCTGATCCGACGCCACGGTAATCCGCAGGACTTCGCCGGCTTCCAGGACACCTTCCGTCAGAGAAGCGCCCGTAACGGGTGAGGGCCAGGCTTCGCGAACGAACCAGGCAAGCCTAGGATCGGTGGGTGCCGGCAGTGCCCGTCCGCCGCGTTCCAGGGCGATCGAAGCGCACCAGCCGGTGGCACCGGTGCCTGTGGACACGATCAGGCCCGACGACGACTGCCGCTCGGTTTGCCCGCCGGGCTGGGTAAAACTGGGCGCCGTCACGGTGTACTTTGCCGACTGGTGCGAGGCGTGCCCGACGAAAACTTCGTTGAGCGCCGAAAGCTGCTGCCCGTCGTCGAGCGTTGCTGTCACTGTGGTGAGATCCTGGCAGCGCAGCCGTCCGACGTCGGCAGTGGCCAGCAGCGCTGCCGCCGCTGCCGGAGTGTGGCGGACCAGGACGCCGGGGTTGGTGCCGGGCTCCGGGTCGATGCCGATGACGGGCTGGCCGTTCAGGTATTTGGCGACGTTCGCCACCAGCCCGTCCTGCCCCACTACGGCGATGATGTCCTCGGCGGTGAGCAGGAAACGACTGAGGTCTGCGCGTTCCACTTCGGCCTGACGCCAATCGGACGGCACGGCGGCGCGGATGGTTGCCAGGGCTGCGGTGAGGTGATCGTGCCGGCCCTGCACGTCCTGGATGCTGCGGCCGCGGGTGCGGAGGAAGAACTCGGCCTGGCCGCGGGTGGCGTGCCGGTCCAGGAGTTCCTGGAGTTCGGTCCGCCGGTGGACAATGACGATGCGCGGGGTGGCCATGATGGGTCCTTACTTGGTGGCTTCAACGGTAGCGGTGGGTTCCTTGAACAGCCCCGCAAGTGCTCCGCTGAGCAGGTCCGGAGTGATGGTCAGGTTCCCGATGTTCGGCAGGCTGCCGGCCGCGTCCTTCAAGGCCAGTGCCAACAGTGTGGCCTGATCCATAGTGCGGTACACCTCCATGGTGGCGGCCTCGCGGGCGGCGGCGGCTTCACCAACGAGGCGAATCTGGTTTGCCTCGGCCGCTGCGCCAATGCCCTGCCGTTCAGCGGAGCCCTGGGCCTCGATCAAGCCTGCGGCGGCCTTCTCTTCCGCTGCCCTGCGGGCGTTCGCACCCTCTTGGGCTACCAGGTTTTCACGCCTCACGGCCAGTTCGATCTGGCTCGCCATCTCGTTCTCGGAAATGGTGCGTTCACGCTCGACGGCGACTGCCCGCCTCTCGTACACAGCCCGGTCCGCTTCGGCTTGGAGCTGTTCACGCGCCGGCGTCTGGAGGGCGCGTTCGACGTCGGCTTCGGGCCGGACGGCCAACACCTGCACGCCGAGGATTTCGATGCCGGTGGACTGCAACCGGGCATCTGCCCGCAAGGCCTCAGTGAGGACCAAACGGAGCTGGCTGACTCCGCGTTCGAGTGCCTCGGCCAGTGTGGTGGTGGCGATCTGGTCGATCGCGTGGCTCTGGCACAGTTGGCCGATGATCGTGGAGACCTGCTCGCGTCCGGTGGCCGGTGCCTTGCCCGCGGTCTGCAAGCCGAAGTCCAGGCGGGTGGAGACAGCCACGGGATCGATGAAGCGGTACGTCACGTTGGCCTGCACGCTGACGTCCTGGTGGTCGCGGGTGATGGCGTGGAACAGGGTAGGGAGCTCCTGGTCGTCCACGGGAATCTCGCTCAACACGGAGTTCGCGGGGCGGAAGAAGAAGGCTTGACCCACTCCCTGGTGTTTGACGGCGCCCTTTTGCAGGTGGACGACGTATCCAGTGGGGCTGCCAAGGAAGTGGCTGATCCAGGGGTAGCGCTTGATGGTGGCCATGATGTTCTCGCTTTCACATTCTGTTGTCGTCGTTTTGACGATAACTAGACGATAGGCGCGGGGACCTTTATTGTCAAGATGACGATAACTTCCTACACTTGATACATGCCTGCATCCCATTCCGCCCCCGAGCGCTTCCCGGTGACGGTGGACGTCGTCGCCCTTACTGTCCGTAACAGCCAGCTGAACGTCCTGCTCATCACCCGGCTCATCGAGCCCTTCAAGGGAAAGCTGGCCCTCCCCGGCGGCTTCGTGCTCGCTGGCGAGGACCTTTTGGAAGCGGCGGGTCGGGAACTGGCGGAGGAGACCGGCGTCGAGCATCTTCCCGGACACCTGGAGCAGTTGGGGAGTTACGGCCCCAAGGGGCGCGACCCCCGCGGCGACGTCCTGACCGTCGCACACCTGCTGCTCGCGCCGGACTTCCCGGTGTTGTCAGCCGGCAGCGACGCTGAGCAGGCCGCCTGGTACCCGGTGCGGGAGGTCCTCGACGGGACGCACCAACTGGCGTTCGACCATCCGCGGATCCTCGACGACGCTTTGGAGCGCGCCAAATCGAAACTGGAATACTCGCCGTTGGGCGCAGCCTTCTGCGGAGAGGAATTTACGATCGCGCAGCTCCGGGCCGTTTACGAGGCTGTGTGGGGGACACGCCTGGACCCCCGGAACTTCCACCGAAAAGCGACCGGGACGCCCGGTTTCCTCGAGGACACCGGGCGGATGACAGCGGGCGACGCCGGACGGCCGGCCGCGCTCTTCAAGCTCGCCCCCGAAGCACGCCCGACGCCGGGCCACCCGGCCCGTGCGGTGCTGAACCCGCCGCTGATGCGGCCGAGGGATTGAGTGGCTGGCACTGAACTGGGGCAGTCGCGGTAGCGGATTCGCCCAGAGTTCAGGATGTTGAAGGGCCAGCGAGAACGAACCTTCACGCAACAACGAGCTTGTTGAGTGCCAGCACCAGCGGAGTTGGCTAAGACCACGGTTGTCCCGTAAGGGAATCCTTAATCGGACACTTCTAGCGTCGTTGGGCCACCTCTCTATGTGCACAAATTCCCAGTGCTGACGTCTCCTGACATTCACTAAAGCCAGCTTCTGAAGAGTTAAGGGGCGTCCGTAGCCGAAGGCCAGCTGCCGCAGGAGCGACGACTTCTCACTTATCCGCGTTTGAGATTTCCTTCGCGGTTCGTCGCAATCTGATAACGGCTAGCCCGATGACACTGCCTGCTGCGGCCAGGAAGAAGAACAGCACCAGCAGCGGACCTGAAAGCCCAGGAAAAAGGGGGTTCCGGCCGGTTAGGAAGATCGAAGCCAATAGGCCCACCATCGACAGGCAAAACGCCAGCCCCAGTACTTTCTGCCTGCGGCCCTGGCGGGTCGTCTGTGATCCAGTTGAAGTATCCATGGATATATTCTATCGTGTTGATCAAACCTAATTTGACAGGTTTGTAAACAAGATGGGGAGAATTGTATGAAAGCTCGAAAAATTGTTGGAATCCTGTCCGCAGGGCTTCTTGTTGCCGGTGGTATCGCCGGGACCTCACTAGTGGCGCCGGAAGAGGCGAAGGCCTCTGTGTGTGGTTACTCGCAAGAAGTCCGCTCCTACAATTCCATCCTTAGTCTGAGCCTGCTCGGTCAAACCCTAGACCCCTTCGGCGGCCAAAAAGTCGTGTCTGTCTATGGTCACTGCGGTCCCACAAACGTAAAGATCGTCACCGAATCACCCAACGGCAACCGCTACGTATGCGTGCCTCCAGGTGACAGCTGGCTGGGATTCGTGAACCAGGGTGACAGAATCACTGGCGCCTACTACGTCGGTCTCTGCTAAAGGACGGGTTTCATGAGCAATTTCAATAGTTTCAAGCGCATTTGCGCTGCGATAACGACCGGGGGAGTGCTGGTCCTCGCCGGCCTGGTAGTCACCGCCGCGCCGGCATCTGCAGCCGTGTGTGGTTTTCAGGGTGTTGTAACTTCGAACATCGGCGGCAGCGTTGCGCCCTGGGAACAAGCGATCTATAACCACTGCGGTCCTGGTAACGTCAAGATCAGAGTCCAGTATTACTACGCCGAACGCGACCTGTGCGTGACCCCTGGGGAGACTCGCCTATATGCGAATCCGAACTTGGGTGGCCTCAACTTCGCGTATTACATTGGCGGTTGTTGACCAATACAAATCTGCCGATTTAATGTAGCCCGATTTCTTCTGCTCACTTTGCGGTCGATATTATTAACTTATTTCTAAGTGAAAGTTTGATGGCTTCATTGCCACAAAGCTGCCCGTCCCTCGCGGATTTGCTTTGGCGCCAGTGTATGAGTGTCCCGCCGGTCCACTATTCCAGTGGGACACTCTGAAAGGCTTCCCACCATTGATGGGCCCTCAGCTCCTTAGAAATGCGGTGGTTTGACGAGCTGGCATCTGCTTGGGCACCGTCTGCCGGTGTGCACACTTCCAGTGTCCGGTGGCAGATCCCCGAACGTGCGTGAGAAGCTTGAAAATGACGTTAGACGGTAGAGGGCCGTCCGACGTCATAAGGGTCCCAATCCAGCTTCCAGAATGCCTCGAGTCCGTGGTCATGAATATAACGTCGCTCGGCATCATGGATGGGGTGGAGTCCGCATATGTTCAGGGACAGAGCGTCTCCTGCATTGATCCCGGTGTAGTCAGCACGGTCGAGTACTGGTTGTCTGCCCGTTGGGCTTCGGCGATGCAGCCGAGTGCCTAGAGCCACCGAAGGTCATTTGACTTTACGCTCATGGAGATTTCGGGCTTGCCGACGCGCCAATTGGGGTGGTCACCCAAACTGACACCGTAGATGATCCCCGTGAGCATTTCGGGTTCAGAAACGTCGTCGTAGACGACAACAGTCACACCGGACACCATGATGATTCGTTTCAACCGGGATGTACCGCAGCTCGATCCCTCCGCTTATGCGGTCGAGGTGGGACGGGAACTGTTCAACGCGAGTGGGCACCTCGTTACAGTAGCAACGCCAAGGCGAAAGAGTGCGCTGGAGCTGGAAGGGAAGCTCACGCCTAATTGTCCGCATCGGCTCACCAACATCGCCCAAAGCCCGCAAGCGGAGCCTTTACCGGGCGCTTTGAAGCGTTCGGAGAGCTCCGGGCTTACGGGTGCCGCTTCTCTAGGGTGTGGCCGGCGGTTAGCGCAAAGTCGATGGTGGACTCGACTGCGTCGCGGTGCGCGTCGGTAGAATCAACGAGAAGCGACTGGGTTGCTTGGATCAGAGCCACAAGCCTAGGCGTCCGGACCACTGAAAGGCGTGGAATCGAAGCGGTTAGCAGGCATGTTCGCAACAAACCTGGTGCGACGACCGTTGGAAATCGCCATCCCGTGCCGGGCACTTCAGAGTCTCATGGTTCCATCCACGCGCGGCTGAACCCACGTCCATGCTCTTCTTATGGTGCGTACGGCGAGGGCTCCGGTAGATACTGCGGTCATTACTGCGGCGGCGGACGCGGCGACGATCGTCACTCCGATGAGGTGAACGATCACCACACCTAACATTACGAGAGCGTGCGTGTTGATGGATTCCATCTTTAGTTTCTCTGCTTTAGGGGGTTGCTCCGCCAGGTGTGGCGGGGCCCGGTCCAACAAGTTGCACCCTCAGCCGGACGGGAATGCCGTTCGCGGCGAATTCGGCATCCATGTAGCCCTGCGGAGTGGCGAACTTTTTGGCGGGGTCGTTCTGGACCGCGAAGCCTTGAAACTCCCAGTTGTAGACGCTCGTCCACCTCTCTCCGAAGTCTGACAGGTACCGTCCGTTGTCCTGCAATCTGGCGAGGTTGTAATAAACATTGCCTCCGTCCAGCCCGATGGCTTTGATACCGGCATCGGAGATGGAGTATGCCAGCCAGCCTTCAGCGCAACCGAGCACGGTGTAGTACTGCTGCTCCGGTTCCGGGATGGGTTTGATCGCCCGGACCTGGTCGTTGCGGCGGATGTCGATGTTCGCAGGTACGCAAGCGCCCGCGGCGGGACCGGCCGGTGCCGTTGTCGGTGCGGTAGTCGTCGGGGCTTGAACCGGTGGTATCACCGGAACTGTCGGCGTCGGCGCTGTGGTGGCCTCCGCCGTCGACAATGGCGTTGGTGTCGATGTAGGTGTCGGAGTCACTGTTGGTGTTGGTGTCACCGTGGGCGTTGCTGTGGCCGAGGCAGTTGCTGTGTTCGTGGTTGCCGGCGCCGGCGCCGATTGTGGCGTAAGGTTCCCGGCAACCACCACGGCCCCGACGACGGCTGCGGCTGCGAGGACCACGCCGGCAGTGGCGCCCCAGGGGGTCCGGCGCGTTCTGCGCTGAGCCATCGGCATGACCTCGGGGTCGGTGGAAAAGACTTCCGACCGGGTCGGGAGCACACCCGGGCTTGTTCCAGGTGCGGGTAGTGAAGGTTTGGCGTTCTTCATGAGTTGTTCGATGCGGTCCATGGTTAGACTTCCCGTTCTGTCATGAGATGTGAAGGGGCGGCTTTCGCGAAGGCCTTGCGGGCCCGGTGAAGCCTGACGGCCGCGGCCGACGCCGTACATCCCAGGCTCTCTGCCAGTTCGGCGGTGTTGAGATCGTCCCAGTAGGAGAGCATGAGGATCTCCCGGTCCCGGTCCTTGAGCTTGGAAAGCACGTCAGCGACCTCAGCCTGATGGTCACCGTTGCTCTCGGCGCTTTGGACGCGTACCTCCTCTGCCAGACGGACCATAAGCTCTTCCCGGCGGCGGCGGCCCTTGTATTCGTTGCCCAGAACATTCCGGGCTGTCGCTATCAGCCACCCAATGCCAGGCGGTTCGGCCGGCATTTTTTCCCATACGATCCGGAACACGTCGTTGGCCAGCTCCTCGGCCCGTTCCCGGTCATTAATCCGATACGCGATGTATTGGTAGATGCGGCTGAAGTGTTCAGCATGAAGAGCACTCAGTTCCTGCTCTCTGGTAGCCAACATCTTTATTTCTTTCCCCCGGGCTAGCTCTTGACGATTCAAACACTTAGTTTCCGGCAGGAGGTTGTTTCTTACATAACTGACGAAAACTTAAAAAGAGATGCCCGGCAGGCCTCTGGTTGACTTGCCGGGCATCTAGAGCGCGTGGTCAGGCAGCGTAGCGAAGACTGGTCAGCAGTGCCCGCAGTTTGACGTATTGGTCCGTTTTCATCCACGTTTCAGCGGTTTCCGCCGTCATGGACGCGTCGATCTCGGCGACCGCTGTTGCTGCGCCGTTCGGCATGATCATGAAGCTGTTCAGGGAAGTGCTGCCGGGGCCTTCCGTCATGAAGTAATCAGCAACAACCCCCATGTAGTAACGGACCGGAAAATCAGGGGAGGGATAGTCATCCCGAACGAAAACGAAGTGCGAAGCGCCATCGCGGCTGTGGAACGCGCCAAGTTCCTGGGAGTCGAGGATTTTGCGGTTGACTGGTCCTCCAACAAGACCCCCTGTACCTCCGCTGGAGATATGGGCAACCTTGCCGCCGGTCTCGTCGAAGATGTAGGCCACCAGCGAATTCTCTTTTCCACCAGGATTTTCAGCGTTTTCGTTATACGAATCCTGCTCCACCTGAATACTCCAGCCTGCGGGCACATCGAAGGAGATGTGGCCGTCCGGGAAGGTAAACGTGCCATTCCCGTAGCTAGGGGAGACATGCGGTGTTGAGGGGACAACGGGGGTAACCGGCGCCTCTACGTTGACTGCCGGCGGAGTGGCCACCTCTGAAACGGGGACCGTAGGCTGGGCAGGGACAAGGGGTGCTGCCGGCACTGAAACCGGTGTTGACCTTGACGGCGTCGCAATCACCGGTGTGACTGCTGCCGGTTCCGGTTCCGGTGCCGGGACAGTGGCCGTGGCAGGCTCATCGATCTGCGTTACTGCATCGGATCCGGCGGAGGGAGTCTCTTCTTCCACGGAAACAGCCGGTGGCAGTGTGAAGGCCGGGACTTCCTCTGAAGCTGCAGCTGTGGTTGACGTTGCAGCCACATGTGCAGCCGGCGCGCAGGCAGTGAGAGTAAGTGCAAGAGCAAGCGATGTGAGCGTGGCAAACTTCGCGTAGTCGGATCGGCGGTACTTCATGGCTGGGTTCCTTCCCCTTGGACGAGCCGAGCAGATCAGCCTGCTCACACATATTGTTTCCAGGTAAGAACGAGTAATTACACCCGACTCCAAAATCTTTTCGAAACCTGATTCTTTTCCATGGGGGAGGGCCGCTCAAAGCCCGTAAGCCGGTCTTCCAAAGGGCATTGCAGCGCACCAAGGGGAACTTTTACCGGAACATGCCGGCCCATCCATTCAAGGAATGGTGACGTGTTCGTCGACCCAATCTGTGAATGGAGGCTCGTCCGGACAGGCGACCGAAGCCATGACGGGACCCCCGGCATTCGCCGTGTATCGGACACATGCGTTGACAGTCCGCTGCTCCGCCCACCAGCCACCACTGGTGGTGAGATGTTCGCGGTAGTACCGGTCGGCGAAGAAGTTGCCGTCGGGGTCCCAGCCGAACGAGTAGGGAGCACTTACTCCTTGCAACCGTGAGCGCACCTGATCCCGGTCGGATGTATCTACGTTGGCAGTGAATTGGGTGAACCACTCCATGCCCTCTGCAGCGCGTTCCCGGATGGTCCGTTGGCCCATTTCCTCGATGCTCGGACGAGCGCAGGAGGACAAAGCAAAGAGAATAACCATTGCGCAGCAAAGCTTCCAGACACGTGCCATTCATTCCCCCAAGGATGGTGAAGCCCTAGCCTAGCCTTCCGAACTGAAAGGCGGGCTGGCCGAAACTGCCATACCGTTTGGAAGTCATCTGTCCTTCATTTTGCCAACGTGGGCCAGGACCGCCGTGGCTGTGGACCCGGGGTCAGGCGTGGAGATCAACCACGTGCGGGTGGGGGTGTCCACGACCATGGCCGGACCGCCGACCAACAGTCCCCACGTTCGCTGGCCCAAGTATCGGACGCCGAAGCCTTCGGTCAGGGAACTGGACGGTGCCGGGGAGGCATCGATGATGTCCTCCAGCGGGATCGCCTTGGAGTAGAACGGCCGGCATCTGACCTTTAGGCTCTGCTCAGCGGCTTCAATGGTCACTCTGATGCGAAGTACTGAGACTGTCAGGAGCGCAATGAGCACAACCAGCCCTGCGCTGATCAACAGGACGCCACTGGGAATTGCGGTCACGATGATGAAGACGCACAGCAGGCCCACCACAGTTGCGATGACTTTCTGAGAGCCGCGGCTGATCCCGGCCTCCGAAATCATCGTTGGCGTTCTACTGCCGCTCAAGATCGTGCGTTTCGCTCAGTGAATTCCTCTGCGCACGTTTCGATTGCACCAGCCGATCAACATATAGAACGGCCGCAACTACGACGAAACCGGTCAGCAGGGCATAAATAAAGCCCAGAGGCCGCAGCAAAGCAACGTACGTCCCGAATCCGAACACGAAGACCAGCAGGCTGCGTCTGGTTTTGGCACTCATGAAATCCCCCCCAAAAAAACGCCGTAGTTGGCATGGGGCGAGCCTACCCGGCGGCCGGGAGGGAGCAAGTCAAACAGTCGAATGCCAGAGGAACAGGCCCGAGGAGGCTCCCGCAAAAGGAGCGGACCTCAGCAGGGGCACGCGAGCCTACCCGTCGGCAGGACGGATCTGCATCGTGAGCCCAAAGAGGTCAGGGAGGCCGTGTTCTTCACTGATTTGGCTGTCTACGAAGCGATAGATGTTCATTGCCTGCGCTTGTATAGCTTTACCGGTTGCCGCTATGCCCAGGAATTCTCCTTGGTGGGTGCCCCGTAGGGTGAATCGCGCGGCGACGGTGTTTCCTTCAATAACGGTCTCCTCCAGTGACCACTGGACGTCGGGAAAAGCTTGCCGCATGATCCCGATGATTTGGAGGTAGCCGCTCGGGCCCTGGACCGGCTCCGGCAGGAAGGGCACATGGAATATGGCCGATGGTGAAATGATCTCATCACCAATCTGCTCATCGGCTGTATTGATGAATTCAACAAAACGGTTCATGCGTTCACGAAGTTCGTCAGTCATTTGCTTGCTTCCTTTACTTAGCGGGTCAGCTGGATCGCCCGACTGCAGCCATCGGACTGACATCTCGAAGACGTCTCAGCAGTTCCATCAGTTCCTCAGCGCCCTGCTGGCTCATCGCCGGAGCGAGCCGCAGTTCAAGTTCGGCGTCAACCGTCCTCCGGGCACGTTCCAGGATGGTGCGCCCTTCAGCGGTTAGCTCGATGAGGGAGGACCTGCGATCATCCGGATTGTTTCTCCGACGGCAATAACCGGACTTTTCGATGCGGTCAATGAGCTTGCTGGTGCCGCCGACTGAAATCGCAAGAGCGGTGGCTACGTCCAAAACCCGGCATGCACCTAATCGATCCATGACAGCCATCGGCTCAAATCTGCTCATCGGGAGGCCGTACTCTTTGCGCAGAGTGTTATCGAGCCCGTCCCATAGTTCCGTTTCCAGCCGGGTCAGTTCACTGAAAAGGGGGTACAGGGAACGGGTTGCGATGCCCTTGTTCATATCGGAAGCCTAGCATTTAGTTTCCATGGAACCTAGTTCCTTGGAATGCTTGTGGCTCCGATCCCTGCGACGAGCCCATTCAACCCCGCCAGCACCTGCTCCGGCGTCCCGCCGGCGTCCACCACCACAAAGTCATCGAACTCGGGCAGCGAACGGTACGCGGAACGGAAGGCCTGCAAGTCAGCAAGGGTCTCGTTGTCGGTCCCGCGGGCCGTGACCCGTTGGTGGGCAAGGCGGGGATCGACGTCGAAATGGACCGCAAGGTCCGGTGTGGGCAGTTTCCCAAGCAGCCATGGGATCAGCTTCCCCCGGCCCAGCCCGTTGGCCTGGCGCAGTGCGAGTTGGCAGTGGAGATGGCGGTCCATCACCACCAACCCGTCGAACTTGTGGGCGCGGGCATGGTTGACCAGCACGTTGAAGAGCCGGACGGTGGTCTCGATGATGTCGGCCGCGCGGGGTGGCAGCTTCCACCCGAACCGCTCGGACCACAGGGATAGTCGCCGACGGGCAGCGTGGTTGGCGAGCAGCAGGGCATCCCGCCCCTCAGCGCGAGCCGATTCAACCAAGGCGCGGGCCGCCGTCGTTTTTCCTGAACCGTCAATTCCTGTCAGAACAATGAGCATGAGGCCTCCCCTCGTTTCCTGACCAACGAAGGGAGGTGCCCTCTTGTCCCGAGGTGTGGCGGGGCTCACGCCCCGGGCTGCCACCGGAACTGGGGTTGCTCCCGGGTCAGGAAGGCCTGGATGCCGATCCCCATGTCAGGACTATCTGGCATCGCGGACCACGCCTCAGCCCACTCTTGCTCAATGACCGCCAGACTGGAACCGGGAACATCCGCTAAGTCGGTTAGATCCACGAGTCGCTTCATGGCGTGCACCGAGAACCGCGAGCGGCTCCGGAGCGTACTGACCAGCGCTGCGCACTTCTCCTCAAAAGATTCGGAAGGCACGACGTCGGCCACCAGGCCGAGCGCGCGGGCTTCAGTGGCGCTGAACGTCTGTCCGGTGAGGAGGATGTACTTTGCCTTGGCATGACCTACCTGCCGGACGAGTCGTTCTAAACCAAGGCGCGGGTAGATGATGCCGATCTTGGCCGGGGTCAGCCCGATGATCGCCCGTTCGTTGGCGATGATGAAGTCGCAGGCCGAGGCGAGCTGCCAGCCGCCACCCATGCAGGCACCCTCCACCAGGGCCACCGTTGGCTTGGAAACTGCAGCGATGGCGGCATCGGCGGCGCTGAGGTGATCCACAGTGGAGCCGTCCTCCTGGGGATCGATCAGCACTGACGCGAGTTCGCTGATGGCCGCCCCTGCGCAGAACGTATTGCCCGCCCCACGCAGGACCACCACCGCGACGTCGGGATCGGCGTCCAGCCGCGGCATCAACTCCTGGATCTCCCGGCACATGGCCCGGGTCAGGGCGTTCCGCTGGGAGAGGTTGCTGATTTCCACGGTGGCCACACCGTCCGCCACGGAGAGCGAAATGGCGCGGGAAACCTCGGGACGGGCAGTTGCCGCAGGGGACATAACAGTCATCGCTGTGCTCCCATCGTTTCCGGTACCTGCGCGGAAGCCGGTGCGCAGACAAGGCGGCCCTCGCGCTCAAGCCGGGTGACGTCGTCGAGCGTCATTCCACGCTCCATGAGTATCTGGGCGGTGTGCTCGCCCAGCAGCGGTGGGGAGGACAGAATTTCGCTGGCCTCGCCATCCAGGGTCAGCGGGCCGCGGAGCAGGGGGAGTGCGGACCCATCACGTCGCCTGCTGTGCTGGACGAGTCCCAGGGCGGCAACCTGCTCCGAGGCCAGCGCCTGGATGTAGTTGTAGATGGGGCCGCAGGGGATGCCTGCCTCGCTGATCAGGGGTACCCACTCGGACGCGGGCTTGGCGGAGAGGGCAACTTCTATGAGCTCCGTCAGCTGGTCCCTGTTGGCCGAGCGGTCCGCGCCGGTGATGAAGCGGGGATCCTCCACGGCGGTGGGCATGCCCAGCAGACCGCAGAAAGCGCGCCATTGCTTCTCGCTGCCCACGGCGATATTGATGGATTCCGTGGCCGTGGCGAACATGCCATAAGGGGCGATGACGGGGTGGTTGTTGCCCTGGGGAGCAGGTGCTTCGCCGAGACTGAGCGCCTTTTGCCCTTGGAAGGCGGACAGGTTCAGGGCGGTCTCCAGCAGGGAAGTGGACACGCGGCCAGGGCGCTCGCCGTTCCGTGCCCCCAAAAGCGCTGACACGATCCCGAACGCGCAGACCATTCCGGAGGTGATGTCCACGATCGGTACGCCCACCCGGTATGCCGAACCAGGTCCGGAACCAGGCCCGGAACCCGGTCCGGGTCCAGTGACGGACATCAGTCCCGACATTCCCTGGATGACCTGGTCCAGTCCGGCGTCGTCCTTGAGGGGGCCGGTGTTGCCGAAGCCGGTAACGGATCCCACCACGAGCCCGGGGTTCAGTTCCTCAAGCCGGGATGCCGGAAAGCCCATTTTCTCCAGCGTTCCGGGCTTGAAGTTCTCCACCAGGACATCGGCGTCGGCAAGCAAGCCGGCCAGGATTTCGCGTCCCTCGGCTGAATAGAAGTCCAGGCACACGGAGCTCTTGTTGCGGTTGACGGACTCGAAGTAGAGGCTGTGACCGTCCTGGAACGGGGGCCATTGACGGGCAGTATCGCCACCGTTGACGCTCTCGACTTTGATGATCCTGGCGCCCATGTCGGCAAGGAGTGCGGTGCAATAGGGTCCGGCGAGGGCACGGCTGAGGTCGATCACGGTGATTCCGCGGAGTGGTTGAAGCATGGTTTCTGTCCTGTCTGTAAAGGGTTCAGAGGCTGGATGGCAGCACCAGGGCGCCAACCAGGAGGAGCGGCCCTGCCACCACCATGGACAAGCCCCAACGCATGAGGAGCCTGGTGATGCGGGGGCGTTCATCGGCGTCGACGGTGGCCACGAACGTGGCGCCGACGGTGGAAAACGGCGAGACGTCAACAATCGACGAGCACACGCCCAGAGCGGCAATGACAGCCCACCCGGCGACGTCTCCGGAGGCCACCAGCGGAAGTGCCAGGGGCACCAGGGCGGCGAGCATCCCGGTGGTGGAAGCGAATGCCGAGACGAGGGCGCCGATAGCGCAAATCACCAGTGCCGCAAGCAACGGCGTCCCGACGGCGCCGGCTGCTTGACCGAGCAAAGCGACGGCTCCCATGGTCTGAAGGACTCCGACGAACGTGATGATCCCGCCCACCAGGAGGACTGTGGACCAATCGATTTTGGTCACAGCTGATTTGCCGGACAAGGGATCGCAGAGTGTGAGGACCGAGGCGAAGGCGAAGCACAGGACGCCGATGTCCGGGCTGGCACCGAGAACTGACATGAGGATGACGGTCACAACCAGTCCGGCCATACACAGCACGGTGATGATCTGGTTGCGGTTCAGCCGTGAGGGCTGCGGCTCAGGGGCCGGTTCCTCCAGGACCTGGACGGCCTGTTCGGCGGCTTGCTTGCCCCGCGCAATGTTGCCTTCGCGCTCAAAAGGGTGCGACGGCGTCGGGCGGCTTGCGCTGAAGCGCGGCACGTTGGTGCCGAAACCGTCAGCCGTGCGGGTATGGAGCAGCTTGAACCCGCCGAAGAGCAGGTAAGCGGCCGCCAGAAGCAGGATGTTGGTGCCCAGGGCCACGCTGAAAAGGACCAGTGGGTCAAGATCGATTCCGGCTGCCCTGGCGGTGCCGTAGGTGACGATGCCGAACAGGCTGGTGGGTGCGAATCCTCCGGCGCTGAGGCCGGAACCGATGGCCAGGCCCATGAGCATGCGGTCGATGCCGTACCTCTTGGCCAGCGGCATGCCGATGGGGGCCATGACCAGTCCCGCCAACGGTGAGCCCATGGCGGAGATGCCGATAGTGAGGGCAAAGAAGGCCAAGGGCAGGAAGAAAGCGCGGTCACCCACTTTGGCGATGGCCATCTCGATGATGCGATCGATGGTCCCGTTGGCTTGGGCGATCGCGAAGAAGTAGGTCACCCCGACAAGCAGGACAAGGATCCCGATGGGAAAACCTGCCACCACCTTCTCGATGGTCATTCCGGCCATCCAGACGCCGACGCCTGCTGCCGCTGCGAACATGAGCACTCCGATGTGCACTTTGCGCAGGGTTGCCAGGACGAAGACGCCTACAAAGATGGCCAAGGCGAGTATCTGTAATTCCATAGGCCCGGTCTCCAATCAAACTACTTCGGTTCACTGGATGAACCAACGGTTCATTTTGGGAAGTCGCCTGTAATGTAGGGCACTGGAAGTAGTGGGTCAAGCGGGAGGGTTGCATGAGTACGCAGAGCGTCGTCACGGCCATCAGGGTGCTGGAGGCGGTCTCGGACAATCAGCCTGCCGGCCTGTCCGAGCTCAGCCGTGAGGTGGACGTTCCCAAGGCAACCGTGCTCCGCATGCTCAGGACGCTGGCCGAATTGGGCTGGGTGGCGCAGTCCGAGGTCCAGTCCAGCAAGTGGGTGCTGACCAACCATGCATTCGCTGTTGCCAGCCGGGGGAGCAGCGGATCAGTAATCCGCGACGCCGCCATGGGGCCCTTGAACGCACTTCAGCTGGACACCACGGAAACCGTCCACCTGGCGGTTCCGGACCGGGGATACATGCTCATCATCGAGCGGCTGGACACCCCGCACGTCCTGAGGGCGTTCCTGCCCCTGGGTTCCAGGCTGCCAATGCACGCCTCCTCCACCGGGATGGCTTACCTCTCCGCTGCCGACGAGGCTTTCGTTGACGAGTACCTGGCCGGCCCGTTGGAAGCGCTGACGCCGCAAACCGTGGTGGACCCCGCGCAGCTTCGCACGATGATCGTGGGCACCCGCGCCCGCGGGTACTCCATCAACGAGCAAGGGCTCAGTACCGGGATTACCTCCATTGGCGTTCCACTGCTTGGCCCCGGTGGTGTGGCGGCCGGATCCATCTCCATCTCCGGCCCCTCCAGCAGGATTGTCCCGGACAAGTATCAGGAATATGGGGAGGCCGCCGCCGGCACCGCCCGGGAGATCAGCCGCGCCCTCGGAGCCTTTTCCGCCAAGGGCTACTAAGTTTCCTTTCAAAATACGTCGCCGAAACACAAATGCGCGCTTATCATGATGCTGTGGACGTGCTTCCTTGGAGTATCGGTTCGGTTTGAACCTGTTTCCGAGGGGTACTAAAGCGATATGGAGAACTATTTCTTCGATCGGTGCCCGTTGGCATGGGTGGCGCCCCGTTGTGGGGTACCAGCGGACGCCTTCCTGAATAGACACAATTTATTGAAGGGATGCGTAGCTCAATGAACACACTCTTAGTAATCGCCGGCGTAATCGCGATCATCCTGCTCCTTGTGGGCGGATTCAACCAAGCCCTCAGCTTCTTGCTGTGGGTGGGAATCATCCTCTTGGTGCTGGCCCTCCTGGGCTGGGTCCTTGGCCGTGGCCGGTCGCGCGTATGACCACTGATCCAAGTGAAGTAGCCGGTTTTGCCCAGGTTCGCGATGGAACCACAACCCCCGGAAACCCCATCCCCAGGGACCCGGGAGCGCCTGAATCCAGCGGCCGGGCGCCCGTAGACGATGCGTCGCCCGAAGGCACGGACGACGCCGTCGACGCGGGTCCCAGCGAGTCAGTCAACCCGCCGGGACCGGCAGAAGAAAAGGACGAAGGGACCGCGGACGACCGTGGTCTGACCACCGAACCAAATCCCACGGATTGATCGGTACAGCATGGTCGCGGGCGGGAGGTTTCCTGTCCGCGGCTGTGCTGTTGGTGAACCTTCTCCTGCCCTTCGCCATTAATTCCGCGAATTTGCACGTTTTGCGATGGGTGAAGAAATGCGTATCGGTTCAATCATCGGGCTGATCGTCGTTGTTTGGCTCGTTATCGGCGCAATTGCGGCTGGCCAGCGGGGTTATTTCAGTGCCCCTCCTGCGCAGTGCTCGCAGTTTGCAACCATAGCCCTGAATATTGTCGCGGGCCCCTTGAATTACACGGGGCTGGACCCGCAGGGCGGCTGTGAGGTTCCGCAGCCGTCATGAGCAGATCCGCGCGATGCCTGGTTGTTCTCCTCGCATCCTTGGCGGTCATGACCGGAGTGCTGACTGGATGCTCATCGGCGTCTGCCGCCGACGCACTGCAACGCCCCGCCAAGGATGTTTCCTCGGCAGTCCGGGCGGCCAGCCTCGCGGTGGACCTGAGGATGGAGGACAGCACGACGGCGGCCGCCTCCTCCACCGCCGTGGATGACATGCTGGGCGAGGTGGAGTCGGCCACCCATGAAGTCCATGGTGTGAAGGCCCCGCTGGAGGATGAGCGCGCAGTACGGAACGATCTGCTGGCATCCTTCTCCACCATTTCCCGCGCCCTCGTGCACGCCCGGGACGTTCTGGGAGCACCGGCCGCCGGCCCTGGGGAGGGGCAGTACCAACTGTCGGCTGTGCGGGATGAACTCCGCGTTGCCACTGGGCAGTTGGACCGTCTCATGGCAAAGGCCGGCATCCAGTGAAGCGGCTCCTCGGTGTTGCGCTAGGCATCCTGACAGCGATCGGGGGCTTTGTCGACATCGGGGACCTGGTGACCAATGCCGTGGTGGGTTCGCGTTTCGGATTGTCGTTGGCATGGGTTGTGGTGGTCGGCGTCGTGGGTATTTGCCTGTTTGCCAACATGTCCGGGCGCGTAGCGGCTGTCTCGGGCCGGGCCACTTTCGAGGTCATCCGTGAACGGATGGGACCAAGGGCCGGACTGGCCAACCTGGGCGCGTCTTTCCTGATCAACCTCATGACGGTCACGGCGGAGATAGGCGGCATCGCGTTGGCCCTCCAGCTGGCGAGCGGTGTGTCTTACATGCTGTGGGTCCCGTTCGCCCTGCTGGCGGTGTGGTTGGTGATCTGGCGGGTGAAGTTCTCCATCATGGAGAACGTCACAGGGCTTGTGGGCCTGTCCCTGGTGGTCTTTGCGGTGGCTCTTTTCCTCCTGAAACCGGACTGGGGCGCCTTGGCCGGGCAGGCGTTTTCTCCTTCAGTTCCGGGCAGCGAGGATGCCGGCACGTACTGGTATTACGCCATTGCCCTGTTCGGAGCTGCCATGACCCCTTATGAGGTGTTCTTCTTTTCCTCCGGCGCCGTTGAGGAACGCTGGAAGGTCAAAGACCTGGTCCAGTCGCGCATCAATGTCCTCCTGGGTTTCCCGTTGGGCGGGTTCCTGTCGCTGGCGATCGCTGCTTGCGCCGCCGTCGTGCTCTTGCCCGCCGGCATCAGCGTCACAACGTTGTCGCAGGTGGCATTGCCGGTAGCGCAGGCGGGCGGGCAGCTGGCGCTGGCTGTCCTGATCCTTGGCGTGGTGGCTGCTACCTTTGGTGCGGCGTTGGAAACGACGCTTTCGAGCGGGTACACGCTGGCGCAGTTTTTCGGGTGGCCGTGGGGCAAGTTCCGCCGCCCTGCGGAGGCCTCGCGCTTCCACGTGGCCATGATGGTGGTGTTGCTGGCTGGTGTTGCTGTTCTGGCAACGGGAATCGATCCCATCCTGGTGACCGAGTACTCAGTGGTTTTCTCCGCTATAGCTCTACCCCTGACGTACCTGCCGATTCTGATTGTGGCGAACGACCCCCAATACATGGGCAAGCACGTGAACAACCGGGCCGTGAATATTGCCGGGCTGGTCTACCTGGTCATCATTCTGGTGGCTTCCCTGGCGGCCATTCCCCTGATGATTGCGACAGGAGCAGGAGCGTGAGTAAGGCCAAACGCATCCAACCGCCTACCATCAGGCCTGCCCCGCGGCCGGCAGGACTGGTGCTCGATGCCCAGTTGCACTTGCTGGACCGGCAGATGTTGGACGTCGACGGCGTCCCCGTCACCACTGTGGACGATATCGAGCTGAGCGGCCCCGAACCGGACGAGTTGATCCCGGAGGGCGCTGAGCCGCCGCGTATCACGGCTTTCCTGACAGGGCCGGTGTTGGGGACGCGCATCTTCGGCGGCAGGCCGCCGTCGAGCAGGTTGATCCGCATTCCGTGGAGTGTGGTGGCAGGAGTGGACACTGTGGTGACGTTGGGCGTCCGCTCGGATTCCCTGGACGCATCATGGGTGGAGCGGTGGTTGCGGAACCATGTCATCGCGCGGATCCCGGGCGGGCGCCATGATCCTGAATGACATGTTGGGCAGCGATGTGGTGGACAGCGACGGGCAGCGGCTGGGCGAGGTGTCGGATGTGCGTTTCGCCGTTGACGCCGCCCCGGGGCAACTCCTGAGCCAGGCCAGGATGGTGGGGATCGTGGTGAGTCCCCGGACCGCGTCCTCGTTCCTGGGCTTCGAGCGCCAGCGTATCTCCCAGCCCTGGCCTGTGGCGCAGCTCCTGCGGTGGTGGCACCGGGGATCGTTCCTGGTGCTGTGGGAGGACATTGCGAGCATGGGGCCGCGAGAAGTGAAGCTGCGTCCGGGGTTCGAAGCTTACGGTTCCGCGGTGGAACCCTAAGGCCTCGAATGGCCTTTTACTAAGTTTGCTGACTATTATCGTCAAAGGCATGGACATGCCACTAAGGGGCCTTATAGGTTCGAAGTGTTCCATAAACACGTTCCACCGCTCAGGGAAAGGACAGTTCACATGGACCAGCACAATGCCACACCGGAAGAGGAAGTGGGAGGCTACGGCACCCCCACCGCAGAGCAGGAAGCCGGCGGAGGCCAAGCACAGCCCCGCGTGGAAGAAGACATTGAGGAGGCCTCATTGGGAGAAGGTACGGGGGCGCCGAACCTCAGCCACCTGGATCCGGAAGATTCCGACAGCTCGGGAGAGCCCGGCGCAGGCCGATACGGCGGAACCGACGAGCAGTACCTCACTGAGCAGTCCATCCAGCCTGACGGCAACGATGGGGACCTGCCGGACGGCAGCGGCAACGACCTTCCGGAGGAAGAGTCGCCCAACGATGATGACGAAGAAAGTTTCGACGCCGGCTAAGAGCTTTGGCTGGCGCGCTTAAGACAGGCGCGCCACTGGTTAAGCAGCCAGCTGGATGGCGCGCCACCAGCATTACAGCATGAGCACCCGAGACTGGATCGAAGGAGCAAAAACCATGGCAACGGTCAATAAGTCAATTGAAGTAGATGTCCCCGTATCTGTCGCCTACAACCAGTGGACGCAGTTCGAGACGTTCCCCCAGTTCATGAATGGTGTGGAGGCAGTAGAGCAAATTGACGAGACGGGTCTGCACTTTTCAACCAACGTGGGCGGTGTGAAGCGCGAATACAACGCACAAATCATCGAGCAGGTGCCGGATTCCCTGGTGAGTTGGGCCAGTGTTGATGGTCCCCGCAACGGGGGCACCGTCAGCTTCGAGCCCCTCGACGCCGGCCGCACCAGGGTGAATGTTGAAATTGTGTGGGAACCCGAAGGCCTCGCCGAAAAAGCAGGTTCAGCACTGGGTGCGGACAGCTTGCGGGTTGGTGCGGACCTGGACAAGTTCAAGAAGTTCATCGAGGCCCAGGGCCATGAAACCGGGGCTTGGCGCGGCACGGTATCCGGCGGCGACGTTGATGACACGGGGGAAACTTCTGGCAGCGGTGGAGCGGTGACAGCCGAATTTCCTCCCGTCGATCCCGACCTCGCCGCACCTTCAGCAGGCGAGGGACCGGTTGAACCACCCCAGCCACGCGCTCCGGGACTGTAGCCCGCGGCTGTAGCCCGCGGTTCCAGCACGGGGTTGCAGCCCGCGGCGGTGCGTGGGAAGTCACTGGCGCCAAGCTGATGACTGGCTCACACTGGATACAGCATCAAGAGACAGCTCCACGGAGGGCCGGCCACCATCACGGGCCGGCCCTCCGGCTTACCCGGAAGGGAGTCCCGACAGCCATGGCAACGTCCAGCACAGTGGAAGCAGAGCGCAAATTCGACGCCGAGGCATCCACCCCGCTGCCTGCACTCGACACCATCGACGGCGTAGCGTCCGTAGGGGCACCGGAAACCCACACCCTGGAAGCGATCTACTTCGATACCCGCCACCTTGCCTTGGCTGCGCGCGGCATCTCCCTGCGCCGGCGCACCGGAGGACACGACGCCGGCTGGCACCTCAAGCTGCCGCTCAGCCCCGGCAAGCGCACAGAAATCCACGCGCCATTGGGTAACGCGGACACCGTCCCGGACGAGCTGATGGACCGGATACTCGCCTATACGCGTGAAGGCACGGTGGCGGCGGTGGCCACCCTCACCACTGAACGCACCAGCTACGCCCTGTACGGGCCCGACGGCGGTCGACTGGCCGATTTCGTTGACGACCACGTGCACGCCCACGTGTCAGTCGGTGAACCGCGGGAAATGGAGTGGCGGGAGTGGGAGGTCGAATTGGCCGCCCAGGATGGTGCCGATGATTCCTTGCTGGACAACCTCACCGGACAGCTCGCAGAGGCGGGGGCGAAACCCAGCGAACGGACCTCCAAGCTGGCCACGGCCCTGGGTGGTTCCTGGCCGGATGCCAAAGAGACCGAGGGGACGGAATACAGCAACGGGAAGGCCGCCGTTGCTCCGGTGATCAGCTTTCTCCAGGCCCAGATGGCAGACCTTCTTTTCCAGGATGCCCATGTGCGGTTGGGCCGGGACGACTCCGTTCATCAGATGCGATCAGTGATCCGGCGTCTCCGGTCGGTATTGCACTCGTACCGCACCCTGTTTGAAACGGCCGCGGTGGAAGAACGTGAGCGCGAGCTGAAATCGCTGGCCAAGACCCTTGGCCACTACCGGGACATAGAGGTCCTGCATGCACGCTTGAGGAAATACCTTGAAGAACTCCCGGAGGAACTGGTCCTGGGGCCACTGCGTGACGAGTTGGACCAACGCATGGCTGCCAGGGCGGACACGGCCATGGCCGCTGTCAGGAACCACATGACCAGCCGCAGGTACTTCCGGCTGCTGGACGAACTCGAAGCTTTCATCGCCGATCCCCCCTTAACAGCCCTTGGGGAGAAACCAGCGCGGAAAACCGTGGCGAAGCTCGTCAACAAAGCAGCCAAACGGCTGGGCAAACGCCATGACGCAGCGGTGGGTGCCGCCGTCGGGCCTGAACGTGACGCGGCCTTCCACGAAGTCCGGAAGGCCGCCAAGAAACTGCGGTTTGCCGCTGCGGCAGCGGAAAGTACCCACGGCAAACGGGCGTCGAAAGTGGAGGCTGCCGCGCACAAGCTCCAGTCGATCCTGGGTGATCACCAGGACAGCGTGATGGCCCGGGCGGAGTTGCTCAACCTGGGTTCAGCGCCGGGCATCGGCAGCGCTGCGTTCACCTACGGCGTGCTGCACGCCATGGAACGCAGCGTCGCCGACGCCACGGAAACCGAATACCTCCGCCACAGCAGGAAGGCGCTGAAGCTCCGGCTCAAGAAACCTACTTCTTGAGGAACCCCAGGAGTGCCTGGTTGATCTCCGCGGCGTGGGTCCAGAGCAGGCCGTGCGGTGCGCCCTCGATTTCCTGGTATTCGGCGCTGGGCAGGGCCTCCTTGAACCGCCGTCCCGTGGCGTCGATGGGCAGGATGTTGTCAGCAGTGCCGTGGACGATCAAGGCTGGAACGTCGATCTTGGGGATGTCGGCGCGGAAGTCCGTGAGCCATGTGGGCTGGGCTGCAACTGAAGCGAAAGCACCGGACTTGCTGGCCAGGTTCCAGCTGGCGTCCACGGCCTCCTGGCTGAGGCGGTCGGTGCCCAGGAAAGTGTCCGTGTTGTAGAAATTCTTGAAGAAGTCCGTGAAGAAGGCATAACGGTCTGCGGTGACAGCTTCAGCTAGGCCGTCGAAGACGTCCTGCGGCACGCCGTCGGGGTTGTCGTCGGTCTTCAGCAGGAACGGCTCCAACGAACCCAGGAACACGGCCTTGGCAACGCGGGCCGAGCCATAAGTGCCGAGGTACCGGGCAACTTCACCTGTGCCCATGGAGAAGCCCACCAGGACGGCATCGTTCAGATCCAGAGTTTCCAGGACGGACTTTAGGTCCGCGGCGAAGGTGTCGTAGTCATATCCCTCGGTGGGTTGGCTGGACTTCCCAAACCCGCGGCGGTCGTAGGTGATGACGCGGTAACCGGCGTCGAGCAGTGCGGCCGTCTGCTTCTCCCACGAGGAACCATCCAACGGATAGCCGTGAATCAAGACCACTGCCTGGCCTGTTCCGTGATCCTCGTAGTAAAGCTCAATCTCAGTGCTGTTTTCGTTTCCGACGGTGATGTAAGCCAAAACCCAGTCCCTTCGATGCGGTTCAACACGAACGTTTCCAGCCTACTGTCCGGCTACGACACCGGCACGGTGGTTGATCCGCGGCTGATGTCCGCTAAAGGTTGGTCATCCGTTCGCCGGCCTCGTTGTACCGGCCACCCTCAACGGTGATCTTCGCCGCAGCTGCCTCGATTTCGTCCAGCTCCGCCCGCGAAAGTTCGACGTCGGCCGCGGCCAGGTTCTCTTCCAGGCGGTGCAGTTTCCGTGTGCCTGGAATCGGCACGATCCACGGTTTCTGTGCCAGCAACCACGCCAAGGCGATCTGGCCCGGCGTCGCGCCCTTTCTTTCAGCGATTCCGGTGAGGAGGTCCACCACGGCCTGGTTGTTCTGCATGGCCTCAGGGGTGAAGCGGGGGATGGTGCTGCGGATGTCGTTGCCCGAGTCGAAGTTGGTGGAGGCGTTGATGGTTCCGGTCAGGAAGCCCTTGCCCAGCGGACTGAAGGGAACAAAGCCGATGCCCAGTTCTTCGCAGACGTCCAGGACCTCTTCCTCCGGCCGCCGCCACCACAACGAATACTCGCTCTGGACGGCGGCAACGGGCAGGACTGCATGGGCGCGGCGGATGGTGCCCGCAGCGGCCTCCGACATGCCGAAATGCTTGACCTTTCCGGCGTCGACGAGGTCCTTGACCGCGCCGGCAACATCCTCGATGGGGACCTCCGGATCTACGCGGTGCTGGTAATAGAGGTCCAGCGCATCTACCCCGAGCCGTTGCAGTGATCCTTCGACTACTTCCTTGATCACTTCGGGCCGGCTGGTGACCTTGCCGCTTGGCTTACGTGCGGCGGAATCGATGTCCCAGCCGAACTTTGTGGCGATAACTACTTGGTCCTTGAACGGGGCCAAGGCCTCACCGACGAGTTCTTCGTTGGCGTAGGGTCCGTAGATCTCGGCGGTATCGAAGAACGTCACGCCACGCTCCACGCCCGTGCGGATCAACGAGATCATTTCCGCGCGGTCAGGCCGTTCGCTGTAGCCCCCGGTCATGCTCATGCATCCCATGCCGATTGCGGAAACTTCCAGTCCGCCGGTGCCGAGTGTGCGCTTTTCCATGGTTGCTCTCCTATGGTGTTCGGGCTGTGGGCTACTTCGACGGTAAGCGCCGGCGGAGGGGCGAGGGAGTCCCTGACATTACCCCTCAACGGTCTCGTCAGGCAGGCTACTTGCCGGAGTTTGCTGCGGCTGCCGCTGCAGCTGCGGCCGCTTCAGCCGCAGCTGCTGCTTCCGAGGCGGCAGTATTTGCGGAGTCCACGGCACCGTCTGCTGCCGCGATGGCATCGTTCATGATTTGCTGATCCACCTCGGTCGTATCCACAACCAGTTTGACCGTCTTGGCGTCGGTCTCGGAGCCTGCCGATGGTTCCGTCGATACGGCTGCCACTTGCTGGCCCGGCTCGAGGGTGGTCCAGGGAGTTCCGTCAGGTCCCACGATGGAGATGGTCAGTCCGGCTCCTGCCAAGGCAGCCTTGGCGTCGGCGAACGGCTTCCCTGCGATGTCCGGAACCGTGGTGTGCTTGGTCGCAGGGCTGGAGGTCGCGGCTTCAGAGGGCTTGGCTTGCGTGGCTTCCGGCGAACCGTCGGAGCATCCTGCCAGCGCTGCGCCGATTACCAATGCCAGCGCCAATGCTGCGGTTTTCTTCATAAGCCATACCCCCAAAATAGTTCGCCGGCCGGCTCCTGGTTTGCCAACTCAACGTGGTGCATTTCCAGCGGCAACTTTACCGGCAATCCTCTAGTTGCCCGCAGCAACCAGACGTAAACTGGCCTTCGGTTCACTACGCTTTGGCTCGGAGTCTCCATGCTGTGGAAGGTACTTGTTCGTTTCCTGCGGCCGCACCAGCGGTTGCTGATCGCCGTCGTCGTCTTCCAACTGGCGCAGTCCATCGCCTCGTTGTATCTCCCGACGCTGAACGCAGACATCATTGATAACGGCGTGGCCGCCGGGGACACGGACTACATCCTGCGCATGGGCGGACTCATGCTGCTCATCACCTTGCTGCAGATCGCGTGTGCAGTGGTGGCCGTCTACTTCGGCGCGAAGGCTGCCATGGGGATGGGCCGCGACCTCCGCTACGCGATCTTCAGCAGGGTAGGGGAGTTCTCCGAGCAGGAGGTCACCCGGTTCGGGGCGCCGTCGCTGATTACCCGGTCCACCAACGACGTCCAACAGGTGCAGCAACTGGTGCTCATGTCCTGCACACTGATGGTCGCGGCTCCCATGCTGAGCATCGGCGGTGTGATCATGGCCGTGCGACAGGATGCGCAGTTATCGTGGCTGATTGCGGTGTGCGTGCCGGTGCTGCTGGTGGCGGTCGGGCTGATCGTGACGCGGATGGTGCCGCTGTTCCGCAAAATGCAGGTACGGATCGACGCCGTCAACCGTGTCCTGCGCGAGCAGCTCACCGGCATCCGCGTGGTGCGGGCCTTCGTCCGCGAGGACATGGAGGCCGCCCGGTTCGGCAAGGCGAACGACGACGTCACTGACGTTGCGCTCCGGGCCGGACGTTTAATGGCGCTCATGTTCCCTGTGGTCATGCTGGTGATGAACGTTTCGTCCGTGGCGGTGATCTGGTTCGGCTCATTCAGGATCGAGGACGGCTCCATGCAGGTGGGCACCTTGATCGCCTTCCTGAGCTACCTCATGCAGATTCTCATGTCGGTCATGATGGCCACGTTCATGGCGGTAATGATCCCGCGCGCGTCTGTCTCGGCCGACCGAATCGGCGAGGTGCTGGAGACCGAGTCCAGTGTCCAGCCGCCGTCGAACCCTGTCACCGGCGGTATCCGCCGCGGGGAGCTGGAAATGCGCGACGTCGGATTCGCCTACCCGGGTGCCGAACAGCCGGTGCTGAGCGGCCTGTCCTTCACGGCCCTGGCTGGCCAGACCCTTGCGATCATCGGCAGCACGGGGGCTGGGAAAACCACGCTCGTGAACCTGATGCCACGGCTCTTCGACGCCACCTCCGGGTCCGTGCGGATGGATGGCGTGGACGTCCGCGAGCTGCACCCGGACCTGTTGTGGGGTCATATAGGGCTGGTGCCGCAGCGGCCGTTCCTTTTCTCGGGCACCGTCCGCAGCAACCTCCAGTACGGCAAACCAGACGCCACCGAGGACGAACTGTGGCAGGCACTGTCCGTAGCCCAGGCCCGGGATTTCGTGGAAGAGATGGAAGGAGGCCTGGACGCTGTCATTTCACAGGGCGGCACCAACGTTTCCGGCGGCCAGAGACAGCGGCTCGCCATTGCCCGGGCGCTGGTGAAACAGCCGGAGCTTTACATCTTTGACGACTCCTTCTCCTCCCTCGACACCGCCACTGACGCCAGGCTCCGGCAGGCGCTCAAACGCCACACCAACGGTGCCACGCTGGTGATCGTGGCCCAGCGCGTCTCCAGCATCGCCGACGCGGACCAGATATTAGTGCTCGACGACGGCAGGATCGTGGGGCGCGGAACGCACGATGAGTTGCTGGAGACTTCCGAAACGTACAGGGAAATCGTGTCATCCCAGCTGGCAGCGGAGGAGGCAGCATGAGCGGCGCGGCAGCCGGCCCCCGTGGTCCCCAGCGTCCGGCCATGGGGCCCGGCCGTGGTGGTCCGTTCGCAGGGATGAACATCCCCGCAGAGAAAGCCTCCAACTTCTCCGCCTCTGCCCGGCGCTTGCTGGGCACACTGCGGCCGGAGCGTCTCTGGCTGATCCTGGTGCTGGCGTTCGCCGTGGTCAGTGTGTCCTTGTCCGTGATCGGACCCAGGCTGCTGGGCGAAGGCACCAACCTGATCTTCGCCGGCGTCGTGTCCAAACAACTGCCCGCCGGGGTTTCCAAAGCCGAGGTGATCGCGGGGCTGCGCGCCTCAGGCGAGAACAGCAAGGCCGACATGTTGGGCGCCATGACCCTGACACCCGGCGTCGGAATCGACTTTGGCGCCCTCGCCTCTGTGCTGCTGTGGGCGCTGGCGCTGTATGTCCTGGCCTCAGCGTTCGGCTGGATGCAGGCCTACGTGCTCAACGGCGTCGTACAGCGCACTGTCTACCGCCTGCGGGAGCGGATCGAAGCGAAAATCCATCGGCTGCCCCTGCGCTATTTCGACTCCATCCAGCGCGGTGAGCTCCTGAGCCGTGTAACCAACGATGTCGACAACATCTCCCAAAGCCTGCAGCAATCCATCAGCCAGGTGGTGTCCTCCCTGTTGACGGTTCTTGGTGTGCTGGTGATGATGTTCCTGCTCTCGCCGCTGCTGGCACTGATTGCCTTGGTGACGATTCCGTTGACGCTGGGCACCACGTTGCTGATAGCCAAGCGCTCCCAGAAACTGTTCGTCGCCCAATGGAAGAACACCGGCGAACTGAACGGCCAGATCGAGGAAAGCTACACAGGGCACGCCCTGGTAAAGGTCTTCGGACGGCAAAACGAAGTGCAGGAAAAGTTCTGCGCGAAGAACGGTGAGCTGTACCAGGCAAGCTTCGGGGCGCAGTTCGTGAGCGGCCTGATCATGCCGGCCATGACGTTCATCGGAAACCTTGTCTATGTGGGGATCGCGGTGGTGGGTGGCCTGCAGGTTGCCTCCGGCTCCATGCAGTTGGGCGATGTACAGGCCTTCATCCAGTACTCGCGGCAGTTCACCATGCCCCTGGCCCAGCTGGGGTCCATGGCCAACATGCTGCAATCCGGTGTTGCCTCGGCGGAACGGGTTTTCGACCTGCTTGACGAGGACGAAGAATCCCCGGAGCCCGCTCCTGTCCCGGGGACTGGCCCGGCGCGTGGGCGGCTCGTGTTCGAGAACGTGTCCTTCCGCTACTCACCGGACAAGCCGCTCATCACCGACCTCAGCCTGGTGGCTGAACCGGGGCAGAGCATCGCCATTGTTGGACCTACGGGTGCAGGAAAAACCACCCTGGTGAACCTGATGATGCGGTTCTATGAACTGGATTCAGGGCGGATAACGCTCGACGGCGTGGACATCGCCTCGCTCTCGCGGCAGGAACTGCGTTCGCGGATGGGCATGGTCCTGCAGGACACCTGGTTGTTCGGCGGGACCATCCGGGACAACATCGCTTACGGCCGGCCCACTGCTTCAGAGGACGAGATCCTTGAAGCGGCGCAGGCGACCTATGTGGATCGGTTCGTGAAGTCGCTGCCCGAGGGGTACGACACCCTTTTGGACGACGAAGGAGGCAACGTTTCCGCCGGTGAGAAGCAGCTGCTCACCATTGCCAGGGCCTTCCTGTCCCGGCCCTCGGTACTGATCCTGGATGAAGCCACAAGTTCCGTGGACACCCGCACCGAGGTCCTGGTTCAGAAGGCCATGAACGCCCTGCGCTCGGACCGGACCAGCTTTGTCATCGCCCACCGGCTCTCCACCATCCGGGACGCCGACCTCATCCTGGTCATGGAGGCCGGGCAGATCGTGGAGCAGGGGACGCACTCGGAGCTGCTTGCCACGGGTGGGGCCTACTCACGGCTCTACGAGGCCCAGTTCGCGGCGCCGGTGGCTGAGGTTTGAGGGCTTGACGACCATCACCAACATTCCCGACCTGATTCAGCTCACCCCGGAAGCCAGGCAGGTACTTGACGGCCTGCGGGCTGCAGGCGGCCGCCCACTCATTGTTGGAGGCTCCGTCCGGGACGCGTTGCTCTCCCGTGCCCGCGGTGTGCTGGTGGATTCGAAGGACATCGACATTGAGGTCTATGGGTTGACCACTGCCCAGGTGTCAGCGGCATTGCCTGGATACGTCATGGAAGTAGGGCAGCAGTTCGGGATCGTTTCGGCCACTGTGAACGGCCAGGTTTTTGATGTTTCGCTGCCGCGCCAGGAGTCCGAGGCCGAAGCCTTCGCCCGGCGGGACTTCACCATCAACGCGATGGGCTGGGACGACCTGAGCGGGACCGTTGTGGACCCGTTCGGGGGACAGATCGACCTGTCAGCGGGAATCCTTCGCCACACAAGCCCGGCTTTTAGCGATGACCCGCTGAGAGTTCTCCGGGCCATGCAGTTCAGTGGGCGTTTTGGTTTTCGGCTGCTTCCCGAAACGGCGGAGTTGTGCCGCAGCCTCTCTCCGGCCTTCCAGGACCTGCCGAGGACTCGGATTTGGGGTGAGTTCTACAAACTCGCCTCGAAAGGCGTCTATATCTCTGAGGCGCTGGAAACGCTTTTCATGTCCGGTTGGGAAGAGCATTTCCCGGAACTGGCTGCGACAAGGGGCGTTCCACAAGACCCGGAATGGCATCCGGAAGGTGATGTGAACATCCACCTCGGTTTAGCCGGCGACCAAGCAGCCCGGATCGCGCGGCGCGACAATCTGGGCGCCGATGAAACCGCAGCCTTGGTACTGGCCGCCATCACCCATGACTTCGGCAAGGCTGTCTCTACCACCATCGATTCGAACGGCCGGATCACTTCCAACGGACATAACGTCACAGGGGTTGAACCCGCCCGGAGTTTCCTGCGCCGGATCGGAGCGCCTGGCCGATACGAGGACAAGATCCTGCCGCTCATCCGGGAGCACATGTGCCACACTCCTGAAGGTCCCCAAGGTGTCATCAGTGATTCGGCAGTCCGGAGGCTGGTACGGCGCCTGAACCAACCCAACGGTGGTCCGTCCATCAAGGACTGGGCGCGCCTGGTGGAAGCGGACAAAGAGGGGCGCGGGCCGGGCGCACGACAGGGCGTCAACCATCTGCCCACTTGGCTGGCAAAAGCGGAGCGGCTGGGCAAGGATCCTGTTGCAGGGACCACTCTGTTGAAGGGGGCCGCCTTGGCTGAGGAGGACATTCCGCGCGGGAGACTGTGGCACTTTGTTATTGAGCAGAGCCGGGACGCCCAGGACGATGGGTTGTTCAGCGACGAGGCAGGCGCGGCGGCTTGGCTTCATGCCAACCGGGATGCAGTTGTGGCAGAGGCATTGAGACGGCTGGACGAATTCGAGGCTGCGGGGGAGAAGAGCAAAGCAACGGGTGTGGCTCCCTGACCTTGTTTGCCGGTCAGACCGCTGGTTTCCAACCTGGGAGGGTTGAATAGCCGGTCCTGAGGCGGCAAAGAGGGTCAGGAAGCTAACGGTCCTGGACGCGGCGGCGGGCCACGGCGTAGGAAGGTTCCCGGAGACGCTTGGTCCAGCCGTAGGTCCCGGCTGTTGGAAGCGGGTTCAGGACCGGATCAAATCTTTCGGCAGTGTCATTGCCGTGGATATCAGCCAGGGTGAGAGCCAACGTTCCAAACCTGGTCCACGGTCCCAACGGGCTTGCGTGATGGAGTTCGAGGATCCAGGGATGTTGGCCAAGATGCGAGCGGAATGCGCGTGGTTCGGCCGGCAGCTGTGGCGGTCCTTCGATGGTCCTTGCCGCTATCAGCACAGGGCCCGCCTGCGATTTATAGGGCATCATCGTGGTGAAGATTGCTGATGCGGCATCCCGTCGGAGCCGGAGGATAAAGCGGCCAAGTCCCGTGGCTCCTGTGCTCGCGAGCAGCAGGTCGGACCGTTTGTCCTGCTCGATGAAGCGGACAGCCAGGCCGATGATGTCCGGGAAAGAACCCGGCATTCCCAGCGAACGTGAAATTCGTGCCTCCACCCGGTTGCTTCCGGCCATGTCCATCCACGGGATTCCCGATGCCCGGAGCGGAAGTCCGTCCCTCTCCAGGGTCCCCACAAGATGGACCCCTTCGGGGTGGTTGGGCCTGTTGGGACGAACTACTTTGATGGCCCGGAATAGTGCAGCGAAAGCAGACCCTGCGAAGGCCTGGGCGTTCTTGCTCAATCTCTTCACGCATTTACCTTATGCGCGCGCAGCCCTGAAAGACAGGTCCCTTATGATTTGCGGACGGTGATCACGGCAATCGCGACGGCCTCAGCACGTTTGCCTCGCCTGCTTTGCCCGGATCCAGGGCAACGGGGCTGACCAGTACCGCCGGTCCCCGGCGCAGCAGCCCACCTGCAATGACCTGGCAACGGACACCGCCACGCCCACGCATAGACTTGTGGGCTCCCGGGGCAAGCATTTCATCCATCCAGGCGCAGGGGTGTGCAGGCCGCCCGGCCTTGAGTTGCACGGCATGTCCGCCGGATTCGATCGTGAACTCGTGACCGAGCAAAGGAGCAAGCTCAACTCCGCGTAGAACCACGTTCCTCCGTGTCAGCAGGGGATCGAAAGGCCCGGCCCCAAGTTCGGCGGCGATCGCTTCCAGTGCCTCCACGGCAAAGAGGGTCACGGCGGCATCCATGTGCGCGGCTTTCCCAAAGAACCTGTCGCCAACAATTCCTTTGCCGGCCACCAGTTCTGTCTGCCCGGCATCGGTGGTGGGAACATCGGCGGCGCCTTCCCTGGCGCGGCCAAAGTAGGCGTGGGCCGGCGACACCAAAAGGTGCAGCACCTCGACGTCGTACCTGTACTCGGTGGTCATCCCTCAACGCTAGCTCCAGCGTGGGAAGTATGCACCAAGGATTGTCCCCCTGTGTAAAGGGTGCTTTACTTCAAAGATGAGTAAAGTTTCCTTTACATCGAAGCGTGCACCATTTCATCATTACGTCCTGGCTGCCACCCTCGCGGCCATACTGACCTTGGCCGTCGCGCTTTTGGTCGGAGCATCAAACCCGGCTGACTTCTGGCCTGCTGCAGCGATCGGAGCCCTTTGTGCCGCCTACCCGGCGATGTCCCTCGGCGCCAAGGTCTTCATTTCCCGCCACACCGTCACCCGCGACCCCCATGGTGAGCAGAGCGTGGAACTCCAGTGGATGAGACAAGCCGGTGCCGGTGCGTTCCTGGATGTCCTGGTCGCCACCATCGTTGTTGCCCTGGTGCTGACGGTTGGTCGGTTTCAGATCGAAGCACTCCCGGTGTTGCTCGGTCTTGTTGGGCTGAGCGCGGTTGACGCCGGGCTGCGATACGTGGCCATTCGCCACCGCGCGCTGAAGTGAAGAACAACCTCGCCGGGCGTCGAGCTGAACGCCGCTGGACACAGGCTGACCTGGCGGCGGCACTCGGGGTTTCCCGGCAGACTGTCATCTCCATTGAGAAAGAGAAATTCGACCCCTCGCTGCCTCTGGCCTTCCTCATTGCCCGGACGTTCGACTGTGCCATCGAGGACATCTTCACAGCGGAGTAAGGTCCTTGTGTCCCACGCCGCAGCGCTTTGAAGGCCTCCCGGATACTGTGGCACGGTGAACTTTGCGCAAGCCCCCGACGGCGCTGAACTCGCCTGGACTTCCGAAGGCGACGGCGAACCAATGCTGCTCATCGCCGGGCAGGCGACATCCATGGACGGTTGGGGCCCGACGGCGGAGCTTCTGTCCCGCCATTACCGCGTCATCCGCTTTGATCACCGGGGGATTGGGCGGAGTGGGAAGGGCGAAGCGGACCGGTACACCACGCGGCTCTTCGCCGAGGACGCTGTTGCAGTCCTTGATGCAGCCGGAGCCGATTCAGCACACGTGTACGGCCATTCCATGGGTGGGCGGGTTGCCCAGTGGCTGGCTGTGGATTACCCCCGGAAGGTCCGTACCCTGATCCTCGCCGCAACGAGTGGCGGGAAATGGCCGGATGCCGGAACGCAACCGGATAAGGCAGCTTTGGAAGCCCTGGTCAGCGGCGACATGTCACGGCTTGAGCCACTCTTCTTCGATGCTGGATGGGTAGGCGCCAATCCCGAGGCGACGCATACCTTCTTCAACTCGCCAGCCTCGGCCTGGGCCAAAGCGCGTCATTTCAAAGCCAGCCGGGAACACGATGCCTGGCGTGACCTCGGATCGGTCCAAGCGCCGACACTGATCCTGCATGGCACCGAGGATGCCTTGGCACCATTGCCGAATGCACTCCTGCTCCGCGAGCACATTCGCGGCTCGGTACTGGTGCGCGTACCAGGAGCTGGTCATGGCCTGCATCTGGACCATCCTGAGACGGTGGAGTGGATCCGGCAATTCGTCGCCAGGAAGAGCAGCTAGCGCGGGGGAACCCTCAACACCTCGAGCGCCGCCATCAGGTACGGGGCCGGGTCAGGATCGGAGCCGGCGGCCCACTGCATCCATGCCTCGAAGGTCGCGGCCAAGTAGGCGGCACTCAGGAAGCGGGCAGCGGAATCGGACAGGCCGTTCTCGACCAGGAATGCCAGGGCCCTCTCCCGCTGTGGTGCCAGGGACTCGTAGCTACGGCTGGTCAGCTCCGCGTGCTCGGCAATCAGCCGGAGCCGTCCCCGGGTCACAGATAGGTCGGGGATGACGGCGACCCCGGCAACAGCTGCTTCGCGCAACCCGGTCAGCACATCGCCGTCGGACTTTTCCTGCCTGTGGAAAGAACCGAAGGCGATGGTTGACGCTTCGACCACAGGCTCGGTGCCGCCCCACACCAAATCCGCCTTGCTGGCGAAGTAGCGGTAGAGGCTCTTGCGCCCGATCCCGGCTGCCCGTGCGATGTCTTCCATGGACGTGTTCTGGTACCCGTGTTCGGCGAACAGCTCCAAAGCGAGCCCGGCTACGGCGTCGGGGTCGATGGTAGCGGGGCGACCACTGGCACGCAGGGTCTTGGCATCTTCCGAAGTCATCCCTCCAGTATTCACTCTTACATAATGACACAGAGTGTCATAAGCTGGCTTCATCACCCGGAAATTATTGGAAGGACATCATGGGCAACGACGCTTCATGGCAGGAGGCCACTACCTCCGGCCGTTTTGCCGGCAAGACCATCATCGTCACGGGCGCGGCCTCGGGAATCGGCCAGGCCACCGCTTTGCGCATCGCCAAGGAAGGCGGCAGGGTGATTGCGGCGGATATCAGCAAGGACCGGCTGGATGCCCTGGTGGAGGAAAACGCAGGACTTGAACTGGTGCCCGTCGCCGGGGACATCTCCACGGAGGAGACCGTAGCCGCAGTCGTGGCGGCCGCCGGTGGACGGGTGGATGCCTTGGCCAACGTTGCCGGCATCATGGACAACTTTGCGCCCATCCATGAGGTGGATGACGAGCTCTGGGAACGGGTCTTCCGCATCAACGTCACCTCGCTCATGCGACTGACGCGCGCCGTGGTGCCGCTCATGCTCGACGCCGGGACCGGATCAGTGGTGAACGTTGCGTCCGAGGCAGGCCTGCGTGGTTCAGCAGCCGGTGCTGCCTACACGGCATCCAAGCATGCGGTAGTGGGCCTCACCAAGAACTCGGCCGTGATGTACGGACCCAAAGGTCTGCGGTTTAACGCAGTAGCTCCCGGTCCCACCATCACCAACATCGTTGCCAACTGGGGCTCGCAGCTGGCTGCGGAACGCCTTGGCCCGTTGATGCAAGCCACGGTTCCCACTCCAGCGTCGGCTGCGCAACTGGCCGCGTCCATCACTTTCCTGCTCAGTGACGACGGCACCAACGTCAACGGCGCCATTTTGGCGTCCGACGGCGGGTGGTCGGCTCTATAGGGATTCCCCGCCAAGGTGCCGGACCAGTGCGTCCACAATGGGGAGTTGCCCCTTGACGAGTTTGGTCCGGGCCTCGGCCTCTTCAAACCAGCGGGCATCGTCGATTTCCGGGAAGTCCTTGATGACACCTGAGCCCTTGGGCCACTCCATGGGAAAGGTGTTGCTGATGATCTGCTCCGGCTGGAAGTCAGTCGCTTCGGCTGCGTAAGCAGTGATGAGCTTCCCTGAGGGCTGCCGGAAAACCCCCAACAATTCGTAGCTGGCAGCAGGCGCAGCAGAACCTATCTCTTCGGCAAATTCGCGTTTGGCGGCAACCAATGGGTCTTCATCGTGAAGAAATTCACCCTTGGGGATGGACCATGCATGTTGGTCTTTGCGCGCCCAGAAAGGGCCGCCCATGTGGGCGATCCATAGCTGCAATTCGCCGCTGTTCGAGGTTCGGTGGAGGAGGATGCCGGCACTTCGGATGGTCATGTTTTTCCTGGATGACGTGCTGATCAGGGGTTTTCCTGGCGGGGACGGATCTGTCCAGAGTACTGCGCAACTATCGACCGTTATCCAATTGATGTTGAAACAGTCATATTCAATGCCTATTTCGCTTCCAGCAGCGTCCCGGCTACTCGATAATCGAGGAGTTGCACGTTCCTCGGGGGTGGAACGTGACTGCGGTCTCCGGCAATTGCCGGAGACGTTTCTGGGCGCATCAACTGGAGGACACAGCTATGGCATCGTCAATGAGTCTCCTTCCAACCGGGGGAAGAAAAATAATGGGAATGGCCGCCGTCATGGCGGTTGGTTTATCACTGTTCACGGGCATCAACCCCTCACACGCCGCGGATACCACGCCCATGGCCGAGGATCCTGGACCTGTGGGCAGTTTCGCGTGGAAGGGCTTCAACTGGCAAAAGCGTTTTTGGGGCGGCGGGCCCATGTACAACGCCAGCTGGGACGCCAACAACGTCAGCAATCCTGACGCCAACGGGTATGTGAAACTTTCCATCAGCAACCCCACTGGTTCTGCTCCGAAGGGCGCAGAATTCCAGTCCACCCGTGAAGGCTTCGGCTACGGCACGTACAGCACCACGGTGGAGAAGGATGTCAGTGCGTTGCAGAAGGAAGTAGTGTGGGGCTGCCTCTTCACCTATGATCCCGCAGCGGAACCGGGCTACACGGAGATCGACCTGTGTGAAGCGTCGGCGTGGGGCGGTGGGGCTGCCTATGGCGAAGACTGGCCGGTCACACAGGGCCACGGGTATTGGTTCGACGCCACCAAGCCTCCGGGCCAGGGCAATAACACCATCAATTTCGATGTCACGAACGCCCCGATCCTTACCCACAGGATGGTCTGGGAACCAGGAAAACTGACTTTTGAGACCTTCGCGGGGGAGGGTTACGGCGGGCCGCTGCTGAAGAGGACCGTCCTGCAGGGCTCCACTGTTCCGCTTCCGGCCAATGAACAGATCCACTTCAACCTCTGGGTTACTGGAGGCGGCGGCGGAGATCCGGCGCATGTAGCTCCCGAAACCGTCACTATCCGTGATTTCTCCTTTGTCCCGGGGATACCGTTGACCGCTCCCGTTCCAACGGTGTCTGGAACTGCGGCTGTGGGTTCAACCCTGACGGCCAACCCCGGAACCTGGACCACCGGAACCGCCTTGACGTACCAGTGGTACCGGAACGGTGTTGCGATCGCCGGCGCCACCGCTGCAACAAGGGTGCTCGCAGCAGCGGACCAAGGCACCACCCTGACGGTAAGGGTGACGGGAACCAAAACCGGGTACGCAACAACCACCAAGGAATCAGCCCAAACGGCCGCAGTGGTCCCGGGTACCTTGGTGGCACCTACACCCACTATCACTGGCACGTTGAGCGTCGGCTCCACATTGACGGCCAACCCCGGGACGTGGACGTCCGGAACCACCCTGGCGTATCAGTGGTACCGCTCCGGTGTTGCGATTACCGGAGCCACGGCAAAGGCCTACACCCTGGTGGGCGCTGACCAAGCGGACACCATGAGGGTCAGGGTTACCGGCACCAAGGCCGGTTACACCACGGTGGCCAAGTTCTCGGCCATCTCTGTCCCTGTCACCTGACACATGGGCTTGCCGCTTAAATGACAAACCCGCAGTTGTGTCGCGCTGGGGGGTTTGCGACACAACTGCGGGACTGCCAGGCCTGGTTAGTTCTTCTGCGCCTTGACGGGGACGATCCTCTTGACGGCGAGGCCGAGTGCCAGCATGGCGAAGGCAGCCAGTGCGAACCAGAAGAGGTCTCCTGCTCCGGTCATTGCGAGTGCTCCTGAGCCCATTCCGGCTGCGGTGGCTCCTGCGAGGGGGGCTGCTGGGTTGTTGTACATGAGTCGTTTACCAAACTTTCTTTCTGTTGAGTGCTGCATCCAGGTACGCCTTGGCGTGAACAGCCTGGAGGAAGATATCGATGACGGTTTCGTACATGGTTGCGGCCAGCAACATGTACCTCCAACCCCGGAAGCGCAGGGTTACTATGCGCTCCAGGACGAAGATTGCAGTAACAGCTATCCAGAAGGGGTGCAGGTTCAGGCCCATTCCGGTGGTCAAAGCGAAGATGATGGAGCCGAAGTAGGCCAGCGTCACCACGACGCCGATCATGGACAGGAACTGTCGTCCCCAGTAGGGCCTGGTGATTTTTGTCCACCCGTACTGGACGCAGTTCTCAACAGCACCGCGCTTCCAGCGAAGCCGCTGTGCCCAGAGTTCACGCCAGGTGGGCATGACCTCTGTGACCAGCGTGCAGTTCGAGGGTGACGCGATCCGGTAGCCGAGGGTCAAGAGTGCGAACGAGAGCTCGTTGTCCTCAGTCAGCACCGAGGTATCGTAAACGCCGCCCTTGCCGTTGCCGGGAGGAAGCGTGCCCTCCAGCCGGGCTGAAACCACGTCACGGAGTGTCTTGACCCTGAACAGGGCCGCTGTGCCGGTAACTACCAGGCACTTTCCGTGGAGGCGCTTGACGTCGCGGGCGTAGCGGGCGTATTCGTTGCGCTGCAGGTGACCCACGAAACCACCACCGGGACCGCCGCTGAATACTCCGCCCACTGCGCCGAGGAGTTCGTCGGTCAACAGGTTCTTGGTGGCATTCTCAATGAAATCGAGGGCTAGTTGCGAGTCCGCATCCTGCACCAGGACCAAGTCCTCGGGGTCGGCGTCGGGAAGCAGCTCGCTGAGGGCGAAGTTCAGGGCTCCGGCCTTCTTGTCCTTGTTGCCAACAGTCCGCATGACCTCAACGCCCTGGGCAAGCGCGAGAGTCTCGGTGTCGTCGGTGCAGTTGTCCGCCACCACGATGATGCGGTCCGGGCGGCGGGTCTGGTTGTTCAACGAGGTGAGGGTCTCGGTGATGCCGGCGGATTCGTTGTGGGCAGGAACCAGAACGGTGACTACGCCTCCCGCTGCGCGGTGGGAGCCGCGGGGTGCGGTGGCCGTTGCCAGTGAGTCTGCGCCGGACGTCTGTTCAGCGAGTTCCCTGACTTCCGTGATTTCCGCGAGCATTGCGATCCCTCCGTTCGTGCGTTGAAGCGTTGACTCACTTAGAGTTCCAACGGCAACGCAAGATCCGCGCAGGGAAAGCGTCAAGGAAATATCAAGTTTTGCTCAGGACTTGAGGAATGCCGTCACGAACGGCTCCAAAGGGGTACTAATGCCCAATTTCGCGCAGCGATGTGGCTCTTTGTCCGACCAACCTGCCTCACATCCCGGGGAAGCGGAAGGCGGTGGCCAATGCCTCAAGGCAGCAGCCTTTAACGCAAGAGGACGACGCCGGTAAGTTCCGGCGTCGTCCTCTTGCGTTGCGTGTGAGCTGCTTAGCGGCTCAAGCTCACGGTGAAGGTCTTCGGTCCGCTGAGGGTCACTTCGATTCCGCAGTTTTCTGAAGCTGCGCGGTGCGAGAGGGACTGGATGGCGGCGTCGATGGTGTGGTCGATGGCCGACTTGTCCCAGATCTTCAGCGTGATGGAGTCAGTATGTGTCGTCATTGTCAGTACTTTCACTCAGGCCGTTAACAGCCCCAAGCCTCTTCGCCCGGGGCCGCATCCTCGTCGGTGAGGATTGCTGATTCAGCTTGTATGGGAACGAATTCCCTCATTCATGGTTCACGCTGCCCGCCATGGTTGACAAGCGAATCCAGCCAAGTGTGACCGATTACACGTTGCTGGTTACGCTGTGTAACCCGTGCTGACGCTGACTTCCCGCCGGCGGTCCACCTCGGCGCGCTGTGCGTCGGCAACCGGCCTGCCGCTTCCTGATCCTCTCTCACGTCCCCCTTGTTTGCGGCCAGCGCTCTCTCACGTCCCCCATGTTTGGGCCGAACGCTCTTCCACATCCCCCGGGCCTGGGCCGAACGCTCTTCCACATCCCCCGGGCCTGGGCCTAAGGCTCTTCCACATCCCCCATGTTGGCGGCCAGCGCTCTCTCACGTCGCCCATGTTCGGGCTGAACGCTCTTCCACATCCCCCGGGTTTTGGGGGTGTCCATATCTCACGTCCCCCTTGTTGGCGGCCAGCGCTCGCTCAGTCCCCGATGTTGGGCCGAACGTCCCCCGGGCCTGAGCCAAGCGCTCTTCCACATCCCCCGGGGTTGGGTGTCCCTCACGTCCTCGGGGTTTTCCCTCCGAGGGCACCGGATTGACCAGACCGAAAACCCACAAGCGCTATTCACGTGGTCTTAGCGGGAGGGAGTGGGATGTGATTGAGCGTTGGAGCTCAACCTGGGGGATGTGATTGGGGGTTGGAGTTCACCCCAGGGGATGTGATTGGGGGTTGGGTTGGAACCTGGGGGATGTGATTGGGGGTTGGAGTTCACCCCAGGGGATGTGATTGGGGGTTGGAGTTCACCCCAGGGGATGTGATTGGGCGTTGGGATTCAACCCAGGGGATGTGATTGAGCGTTGGAGCTCAACCCAGGGGATGTGATTGGGGGTTGGGTTGGAATCTGGGGGATGTGATTGGGGGTTGGGTTGGAACCTAGGGGATGTGATTGGGGGTTGCGGCTGGAGGAGCCTCGTCATAAGAGCCGGTGGCCCGGGGACAAAACCCGATCACACTTGTGAACAATAAACACCGAAATCTCACAGTCATTTCTTGTCAAACCCTTGACGGTGCCGTGGAACCGCTGGTAAATCTTGTGTGCGGAAAGCGTTTTCTGAGCTACGCCCCCACCTCCTTATTCCGAATAAGTGGATCGGGCCCGAGTTGTGAAACGTTCCAAAAATGAGCGCGCAGACCCACTGCCGCCTCGCATCAAAGGAGATGTTCTTTGGCCTACCCCTCGAAATGTTCCTACGGCACTCCTAGTGGTCGTGCATGGAAAGCAGTCCCGCTTGCGGCCTCGGCTTCCCTCGCTGCCGCCGCCATTGCACTGACGGGCGTCCCGCTCGCGCAAGCAGCCCCCACCCAACCCGCGCAGGCAGCGCAAGCCAACCTTCCCGGCGTCGTGCCTGCCGCGAAGGACCCGGCAACGCTCAAGCGCCAAGTGGAAAACCTCGACCGCGCACCGGTGGCCGTCCTGACTGACCAAGGCGTCACGGTCAGTTGGCGCATGCTCGGCCTGGACAAAGACAGCGTGGGCTTCCAAGTCCTGCGCGACGGCGTCAACATCACCCCCGAACCCGTCCGGAACGCGACCATGTTCCTGGACGCCGCCGGCACTGCAAACTCCAGCTACGTCATCAAGACGGTGGGTAATGGCCAAGGCCAGGACAAGCTGACCGAAGCCGTGAAGCCGCTGGCGCAAAACTACCTGGCCATCAAGCTGGACAAGCCGGCAGATGGTGTCACGCCCGACGGCAAGCCCTATACCTACTCGGCCAACGATGCCACCGTGGCGGACCTCGACGGCGACGGCAAGTACGAGGTCATCCAGACGTGGTCGCCGTCCAACGCCAAGGACAACTCCCAGTCCGGCTATACGGGCAACGTCTACGTAGATGCCTACAAGCTGGACGGCACCAAGCTGTGGCGCATCGATCTTGGGCGGAACATCCGCGCCGGCGCGCACTACACCCAGGTCCTGGCTTACGACTTCGACGGCGACGGCAAGGCCGAGGTTTCGCTCAAGACCGCCGACGGCACCAAGGACGCGGCGGGTACGGTGATTGGAAACCCCGACGCCGACTTCCGCAACACCGCTGGGTACGTCCTGTCCGGTCCCGAATTCCTCACCGTCTTCAAGGGTGAGAGCGGCACCATCATGGACACCGTGGCTTACGAGCCCGAGCGCGGAGCGGTAGCCGGTTGGGGCGACAACTACGGCAACCGGGTGGACCGCTTCCTGGCCGGCGTGGCCTATCTGGATGGCGAGCATCCGTCCATGATGTTCAGCCGCGGCTACTACACCCGCACAGTTCTGGTCACCTACGACCTCGTCAACGGCAAGCTGGTGAAGCGCTGGACCTTCGATTCAAACCAGGCCGGCGACGAATATAAAGGTCAGGGAAACCACAACCTTTCCGTGGCCGACGTCGACCAGGACGGCAAAGACGAGTTCGTCTTCGGTTCAATGACCATTGATGACAACGGCCAGCCGCTCTACAACACCAAGCTCGGCCACGGCGATGCCATCCACACCAGTGACCTGGATCCGTCGCGGCCCGGACTGGAAACCTTTGCCGTCCACGAAAGCATGGGCCAGAGCGGCAATCGCGGTGCAGCATTCCGCGACGCCGCCACCGGCGAGGTGCTGTGGAGCATCCCGGCCATCAAGGACACCGGCCGTGGCGCAGCAGGGGACATCGACCCCCGGTACGCAGGGGCTGAAGGGTGGGCCATTGGCGGTTCTGCGGCATGGGATTCCCCTGTTGGCCAGCTGATGTCTGCAAAGGGCGAGCTGATTGCCGAGAAGATCCCGGCCGCCAACTTCCTGGCGTGGTGGGACGGTGACCTGCTCCGCGAAATCGTGGACCACGATTACGACGCCAGTGTGTCGCGGGGCGTGCCTACAATCTCCAAATGGAACTGGGAAACGGAAACCAGTGATCGGCTCCTGACCGCCGACGGCGCCCGCAGCAACAACACCACCAAGGGCAACCCGTCCATCCAGGCCGACATCCTGGGTGACTGGCGTGAAGAGATCGCGTGGCCCTCAACGGACAGCACCGAGCTGCGGATCTACACCACCACGGCTCCCACCGAGGTGCGCTTGCGGACTCTGATGCACGACACCGTGTACCGGACGGCTGTTGCCCGCGAGAACGTGGCGTACAACCAGCCGCCGCACCCGAGCTTCTTCATCGGTGAGGGTATGCAGGCTCCGGCGATTCCCGCCGTCGTCTATACCGGCACTGCCAAGTAAGCCCGGATGAAGAGCAACGCGGGGTCATTTAAGGCCCGTTACGGCGCCCGGAGGGGGCCACAAGTGACCCCGCGTTGCTCTTGAGGGTTCAGCGTTGGCCGGGAAGCCCGCCGCTCTGGGGCGGGATGAAGCCGAGCCCCGGGCCGTGGTCGTCATCATTGCGCTCCGCGGCGCTGCGGGTGTCGCTTTCGGAGGTTCCGTCCGAGTCCCCGTCCACGTCGGCCAAACCGTTCGTCTGGTCAAAGGGGTGGGTGATGGGGTCGACGTCCGGTGTCTCCCGGGCGGCCGGAGCCGAAGCGGCCGGCCCCGAAGCGCCCGGCCCCGCCGCGGGCCCCGCGGCCGGAGCCGAAGCGCCCGGCCCCGCGGCCGGAGCCGTAGCCGCCGTAGCCCCGGTTGACTCCGACTCCGGCTCCTGGTTCTCGATGTACTCCCTGAACTTTTTCAATTCCGACTCAGCCTGCCTCTCAACAACATGGAGTTTGCCGCCCAGGCATTCCAGGGTGCGTTGAAGCGCGTCCGTTGCCTGCAGGCGGTACTGATCGCAGCGATGACCAGTACCTGGCAACTTCCGTGGCCATGCTGCCCTCCTCGATTCAATAATGATCAGTATGCTTACATTATTGACCATGGCAGAGGGTTAATACAGGCCCGGCAGGAGCGAATCAGCTGATGATCCGGCCGTTCTGGACCAGGTACTCCAAGTGCTCGGAGATGTCGGCCAGCACGGCGATGTCAGCCACGGGGTCAGCGTCCAGGACCAGCATGTCGGCATCCGCTCCGGGTGCAATCACACCGATTTCCCCTACCCGCTCCAGCAGTTCCGCCGCCGTCGTGGTTGCCGAACGGATGGCATCAATCGCGGGCTGGACCTTGCCCAGCAGCCTGAATTGCTCGTTCTGGTGACGGTGCATGCCGCCCAGGAGGTCCGAGCCGAACGCCATCTTGACGCCGGCTTCGTGCGCGCGCTCAATCGCTTCAAGCCCGCTGGTGAGGACGGAATCCACCTTGGCCCACATTTCCTCGGTGAGCCCGAACTCCTTGCCCTCTTCCTTCAGCGCCCAATACGTGACCAGGGTGGGAACCAGGAAGGCGTCCATTTCCAGGAACAGGTTGAGGCTTTGTTCATCCAGGAGGTTGCCGTGTTCGATCGAGCGGACGCCGGCTTCCAAGGCGCGGTTGATGGCTTTGGCGGTGTAGGCGTGCGCGGCGACGTACCGGTTGGCGGCCTGGGCTTCTTCCACCGCGGCCCGCATCTCTTCCATGGAGTACTGGGTGGAATCGATGCGGTCCGTGGGGGAGGAGACGCCGCCGGACGCCATGATCTTGATGTGGTGGGCACCCTTGCGGATCTCGTCCCGGGCGGCGGCGCGGACAGCGTCAACGCCGTCGGCCACCCGGCCAATGCCGCAGCAGCCCCGGCCGTTGGGGTCGTGGTCTTCACCGGGCAGGCGCATGTCGCCGTGGCCGCCGGTCTGACTCAGGGCGTGGCCGCAGAAGTGGATCTTCGGCCCCTCCAGCAATCCCTCCTCCTGGGCCATCGCCAGCCCGAAGTCGGCGCCGGACAAGTCGCGGACCGTGGTGAAACCGCGGCGCAGCATCGCCCCCATGATTTTGGCGGTCTGGGCGTAAACGTAGGACGGCGGCGTGAAGGTCAGCGACCGGAAGTCGGCGCTGGAGGCGACCACATGGACGTGGGCATCGATCAGGCCGGGGATCACGAACTTGCCGGTGCCATCGATGACCCGCGCACCGGCAGGCGCCTCGGCGTTCGGTTCGACGCTGCTGATCTTCCCGTCAACGCTGACGACGTCGGCAGTTGAGTAGCTGCCGGCCGCAACGTCCAGGACGCTTGCGTTGCAGATGATCAGGGGAGTGCTTTCTGGGGCGGTGCTCATTTAGATGGTGTCCTTCGCGGGGGCTTCGGGGACTTCTGGGATTTCCGTGGGATGGGCTTCAAAAGCCTGGACGAGGTGGGCAAGGTTGGAGTTAACCACGTCGACGGCGGTTTCCACACTGTGCTGGGTGTACTTGCCTTCGGCGTCGAGGAGCGCGAGGACGCCCACTACGTTCTCCTGCTGGTCGAGGACCGGCACGTTGATCACGGCGCCGCAGCCGAGTTGCTGGATGAGTCCGGAGTCGGAGAAGACGTTCCGGAGCGCTTCCAGGTCCGGGGCAAGGAAAGGCTTCTTGTCTTCGATGACCGTTCCCAGCCAGCCGGGGGAGATCTCCACTGTCTTCTCACCTCCCACCGGGTACTCGGCCGGGTGGCTGGTGTAGAGCCGCTTGAGGCTGGAGCGCTGCGGAATCCACTGCAGGACTGTGAAGAGGACAACTCCGGGGTCCTGCTCCATGTCGTGGAAGGTCTGCTCGAAAACGGATGTCATGGCGTTCACTTGCTTCCTGCCGCTGCGGGATCGTGTTCGGTGCGGGCGTTGATGTCCTCCAGGGACTTCCCTGCCGTGGAGGCGCCGAAGATCACTACGCCCAGGACGCCAATGGTCAGCACCACGGTGGTCATGGTGAACACTCCGCCGAAGCCAAGGGATGCGGCGAAGATGCCGATGATGGAGGGCGCAAGGATGCTGCCGATGCGGCCCACTGCGCTGGCCAGGCCGACGCCGGTGGCGCGCATCCACGTGGGGAAGAGCTCGGGGGTGTAGGCGTAGACGCCGGCGTAGGTGCCGTTGAGGAAGAAGGACAAGGTTGCCGCGGCTACCAGGATCATGCCGGAATCGTTGGACTGGCTCAGCCAGAAGGCACTGATGGCCGATCCTGCCAGGTACAGGGCGATGGTGTTCTTCCGGTCGATCCGGTCGCACAGCCAGGCCGCGGAGAAGTAGCCGGGGATTTGTGCCAAATAGATGAGGATGGAGAACTCGAAGCTCTTGGTGATGGTGATTCCGCGGCCCACCAGCAGGGTGGGGATCCAGGAGAAGAAGCCGTAGTAGGAGAACGTGATCACGAACCAGATCAGCCAGATCACTGCTGTCCGGCGTCGCATGGCCTTGGACCACATGAACTTCAGGGCGTTCCAGATGTTGATCTTCTGTTCGTGCTTGACGATCTCTTCTTCCGCGGCGGGCAATGGCTCCAACGGCTTTCCGGTGGCCTTGATGACGCTTTGCTCAAAGCGGTCTACTACTTCGGTTGCTTCGGCCACGCGGCCGCGGCTGATGAGGTAGCGGGGGGATTCAGGCAGGCTGCGGCGCCACCACAGGAGAAGGAGGATGGGGATTGCGGTGAGGACCTGGGCCCAGCGCCAGCCGTCTTCGCCCAGGGGAACAACGAACCGGCCGATCAGTGCGGCGGCCACAAAGCCGAAGGAGAAGAAGCCGGCCAGGGTTCCAATGAACCAGCCGCGGCGCTTGGGGGGAATGAATTCGGAGAGGAACGGCGCGATGATGACGCTCTCGGCGCCTGCGCCCAATCCTGCAAAGATCCGTGCAATCAGGAAGATCTCGAAATTGGGGGCCATGGCTGCCACCACGGACATGAGGCAGTAAAAGGCCAGCGCCCACAACATGACCTTTTTCCGGCCGAAGCGGTCCCCGAGCCAGCCGGCCAGGATTGCGCCGAAGAAGAAGCCGAACGGGGCGGCCGAGCCTACCAGGCCCAGGCTGGCGGTGCTGAGACCCCAGAGTTCCTGGATGCGTGGGAGGAGGAAGGCCACCACGGCGCCGTCCATTCCGTCGAAGGAGTAGCCGAGGCCTCCAATGAGGAGAAGCTTGTAGTGTGGTCGACTGAGAGCCAGACGATCAAGGCGTGCTGTGAGAGACATTGGGGATTCCTGCCAAAGTGGGCCAAGTTGTACATTTTTAGGAATATGCACGGATCTGTGCAGAAGCGATGTATCGAAGTTACGGCCAAAGTGTGAGGTAGGTCAATAGGTGGAAGAAGATTTCGACTCGTCAACGTTGACCGAGTGGCTGGACAGCCGTGTCCAAGGACGCAAGCTCGCGGCACGCCAAATGCAGGTCATCGGCATCCTCCGCTCGCAGCCCCGGCTGGCCTCCTACGGCTCTGTCAGCGACATCGCCGCAGTGGCTGCCTCCAATGCCTCAACGGTCACAAGAACCGCGCAAACACTGGGATTCAAGGGGTGGGCGGACTTCCAGTACGAGCTCAGGTCCCGCTTCCTGGCATCCCTCAGCGCCGTCGAAGTCGCGGCGGAACACAACGGCCACCTGAGCAGTCCTGCACAGGCGGCAGTGTCCACGGACAGGGCAAACCTGGCCCATTTTGAGCGCACTTTGGACGCCGGCACGCTGCACAACATTGCGAAGGCGATCGCCGGTGCGCGGCAAACCTTCATTGTGGCCGCGGGAAGTTACGCCATCCCAGGCAAAGCCCTGGAGCACAACGCGATCATTGCCGGCTACAACGTCAGGCTCCTGGATGCCGACGTCGCGGCCCTCACCAATGCCATTGCACGACTCGGTGCAGAAGACCTGGTGATCGCCATCAGCCTGTGGAGGGTTTACGACAGCACCATGCGCGCCGTGGAAATCGCCCACAACCTCGGCACGCCCATCGCATCGATCACCGACAGCGCGGGCTCACCGGTCGCAGTGCACGCCGATCACAGGATTGTGGTGCCCACCGAGGGCGCCGGCTTCTTCCCGTCCCTGACAGGTGCGGTGACCGCGGTCCAGGCGATCGCCGTCGAGCTTGCCTCCCTGGACCGAGAACGCTCCAACCAGAACATCGCCGCTTCGGAGCGGACCTGGGATCAGATGCGCATCATGCACCCGCGCTCAACTTCCTAGGGCCGTGTCTTCCTGACCCTCTTTGGGTCCACCGGGACCAAAAAACAACCCCTTCGGGTTACTTTGCGGCCGCGGCGGCGCCAAAGAAGGTGGGGAAGCAACAGAAATTACGACGCCGGGACCTCCTGGGATGCATCGGCCGCCCCAGGATGGGGCCGTCCCGCCGGCAGGTGGTCACCGACCAGGGCCAGGTTCTGGATGACGGCCAAGCCGAACTGGGCGGTGTCGTTCGTGGAAACCGTAGGTGCTTCATCCACGGGCTGGAGTACGTAAGGCGGCAGGATCTTCTTCAGCGTGAAGGCCTCGGCATGGTTGAGGTTCTCCCCGCCCTCGGCAAAGCTCTCCCATGCCAACTCCGCCAGTTCCGGAGACCCCAACCGGGCCGCCGCATAGGCCGTCAGCCGACTGTGAGCCTGGGTGAGGTAGATACCGGCCAAGGGTTGGCCCACCTCCGCGATCTGTTCCTCCGGGGTGGCCAGGAACAGCCGGCAGTACTGCATCCAGGCCTCCTCGAAATCCTTGTCCGGCACCAGGCTGATCAGTTCGCTGCAGATTTCCACCAAACCGAACACGGCACTCAGGTGCGAGACGCTGATGGCTTCCCTGCCGGCGTCGAACCTTCCCGCATCCAGGTCGTAGAGCGCTTCACCCGTCAGGAAGCCGTACTTCAGGGCGCCGATGTCGGCCATGGTTCCCAGCAGCCGATCGCGGGAGCGCGGGTTGCCGGTCCGTTCCCAATCGGTGAGCCAGGTGGCGGCAAGCGAGCCCCAGTCCGTGCCGAGTCCCACGCCCAAGGCGCCACGGTCCGGGCGGTAGGTCGCGGCGTCGGGCCTGACTTTCCGGACGGGATCCAGGCCGAGGAAATTCTGGTCGCTGTCCACCAGTTCGGTGAGGAGATCGCCCGTGCGTTCGTCCGCGGTCAGGTAGTAGTGGAAACGCCGGTAGGCCGGGGTGCTGATGCGCAACTGCTTGGCGCTGCAGCCCCAGTGCTGGACGTTGTGCCGTGAACCCAGGCCGCGCCAGGGCCCGAGGTGGTAGACGTCCACCTCACCTGTGTGGCGGGTCATGGCCTCGGCGTAGCGGAAAACGTCCGCGCGGCCCGTCCGGAGGTACATGTACCAGAGCCAAAGATCGGGGGAGAGCTCGGAGTTGTCCCAGGCATAACCGCCGACGTCGTAGCGCCACACGTGCCTGTCGGTGTCATAGGTGTGCATGACGTCGCCGTAGTTCCAGAACCCGTACCAGCGGCGCTGCTCGGTCTGGCCCTGGTAGAAGTCGAACAGGAAGTCCAACTTGTCTTCCAGCTCTGCCCTGGCGGGGGTGCTGCGGTCCACCGGAGCCCAATCGCCGAACACGCCAGCTGCGTGCAGGTATGCGGGCGAGGGCTGCAGCATTGGCGGGACGGATGCCGCCTTGGCGTCCGCGGCGAGTGACTCCGTGCTGGGCGTTGCGTCGTAAGCGAAGAGCGTCAGCTCGTGCGTACGGGCGATGCCCGTGGCGTTGCCGAAGCCTGGCTCATAGTCCTCATACGTGATTTCAAGGCCTTCAAGCTGGTCCTCGAACGTGTCCTGGCCCAGGCCGTCGTGATAGAAGCGAAGGTCCATCGGCTGGGCTTCGGGGGAGTAGAGCCATGCGGTCATCTTTGCTTCCGCGGTAGCTGCCCCGCGGATATCCAACTGTCCCGGATGCGATTGCCAGAAGTCGCGGATGCCAACGCCGAAGCCGCCGCGGACATCGCTCAGGGAGCAGAAGCCGGCCGCCCTGGTGCCGCCGGAAACCCCTACCCAGCCGTGGCCTGGGGCCGTCCGTTTACGCAGATCAAAACCGTCTGCGGTCAGCTGCGTGAGGGTGTAGTCGTTCCAACTCGGGATGAGGTGGAGTCGTTTCGAAACCAGCGGACTCCACTCGGCCGCCGGAGGAGTGGGCCGCCCGGCGATCTGTGCCGCGCGTACTTCCTCTCCCGGATCCCGGCGCAGGCCCGTCAAGCCCAGGACTGCCTCCACCAGGAAGCCGCCGTCGGCCCCGGCGATCCTGATGTGCCGGTCATGCAGTTCGCTCTCGAGTGGCACAGTGAACTCGACGCCCAGCCCCGCCAGGAAATCCTGTTCGGCGTCGCCGTCCCAGATGAACGAGTGCATCATCCTGACGCTGCGGGCGCCTGTGTAGAAGTAGAAACGAACGGTGAAGGGGAGCCATTCTTTGCCGCCGTCATCGGCGCGGTGCCGGCCCTCGACCCGGACCACGGCGCGGACCGGACCGTGTTGTTCAATGGTGACCTGTGTGGTGTGGCCGGTGAAGCCCGTGCGGGTGGTGGTGCCTGTTCCCTCCGCCGGCCCGGACTGCAGCAGGCTCACAAGGCGGCCGTCCTTGGCCACCACGTTGCCATCGCGGCGGAGTTCGGTGAACAGGGTGTCGCTATTCCTGGTGATGGCCATGTCCAAGATGCCAGTGGAGACCGTGACGGAGCCTCCGACTTCGGTGACGGTCACCGTGCCTCTAGCGGAGCGTACGGAACCCGGGCCTTCCGTGTCCGGGCGTTCGACGGCGGCTGCCGGACCGGCGTCGTGCGTTTCAGTTGGGAAGCTCACCTGATAGGCGCCGGCGGGTTGATCCGTGGCTCCGATGGCAATGCCGGCCCACTTGAGGGATCCGTCGGGCCAAGTGGCAAGGGGCCATGTTTGGGCGCTGACAGTGCTGCCGCTGGCGTCGTGGACCGTGAGGACACCTGCGTCCTGCACTGTGCCGCGTTGGAACGGCATGCCCCACGTCGTGCCGCCGCTGAGCGCGGCGGGCGGTTCGCCATCGATCCACGTGATCGGGGCGTGCTGAGTCATGGTAAATCCACCTAAGAGTCTGGGAAAACGCTTTCTTTGAGACGTTTCAACAACTTACCCGTGCTGTGTCGCAGTCGCAAGGGGTGGCCGGGTGGTGATCGGATGAACCCCTTGACCTGCCCCGCATGCTGGCGTATCGTACAACCAAATGGTTGTAGATCAGCTCAGTAAAAATCCCTCCGGAGACGTCGAACTAGACCGCCTGTTCCAAGCCCTGGCCGACGCCACCCGCAGGGACATCGTGGCCCGGGTGACGGCAGGGGAGTACTCGGTCTCAGGGTTGGCTGCGCTGTACGCCATGAGTTTCGCGGCCGTGCAGAAGCATGTTGCGGTCCTGGAACGGGCTTCCCTGGTGACCAAGGAGAAGCGTGGGAGGGAGCAGATTGTGCGGGGAAACCATGACGGACTGCAAAAAGCCCGGCATCTGCTGGACCACTTCGAATTGATCTGGCGGCAGCGTGCCGGCCGGATTGCGGACATACTCGCTGAAGAAAACGAAAGGGATCTGCCATGACTGTTGTCAGCGTTAGCAAGGATGCTGAGGCCCTGAGCTTCACCATCGTGGCCGAGTTCGACGCCGATGTGAAGCGCGTGTGGAGGATCTGGGAAGACCCACGGCAGCTCGAACGCTGGTGGGGGCCGCCAACCTGGCCTGCCACGTTTGAAACCCACGAGTTCACCGCCGGGGGCAAGGCCGCCTACTACATGACCGGGCCGGACGGAACCAAAGCCCACGGTTGGTGGAAGTTCACGGCCATCAATGCCCCGGACCACCTGGAATTTGACGACGGCTTCGCCGACGAGCAGGGCGAGCCGGTAGATGACCTCGGCATCACGCATGCCACGGTGAAGCTCGAGCCCCTGGACAACCGCACGCGCATGACCATCACCTCCCGCTTCGACTCCGAGGAGCAGATGCAGAAGATGGCCGAGATGGGCATGGAAGAAGGAATGCGCGAGGCAACCGAGCAGATCGACGCGCTGCTGGGCGCCAACTAGCCACTGAACCAAAAGCAAAAAGAAGCCGACGACGGCGGGTGCCTCCCGTCGTCGTCGGCGTATTGTTTAAGTCCCGGCCGCCTCTCGAAACGGACCAGTGACATGGCGCGACTGATCATCATGGGCCCTCCAGGTTCCGGCAAAGGCACCCAAGCCGAACACATCGCGCGGCACTTCCGGATCCCGGCAATTTCAACAGGGGACCTGTTCCGCGAGCACGTTCGGAAGAAGACAGGGCTGGGTGCCGAGGCCAGCGGGTACATGGACCAGGGCGAGTTCGTGCCCGACCATGTCACCACGGCCATGCTGCGCCAACGGCTTGACGACGGGGACGTTGACGCCGGTTTCCTCCTGGACGGCTACCCGCGGAATGTTCTCCAGATCGGCGCCTTGGACGAAATACTCGCAGCGCAGGGCCGGGGCCTGGAAGTGGTGCTCGCCTTGGCAGCCCCGGACGAGGAATTAGTGGCGCGAATGCTTCGACGGGCCCAGGAGCAAGGCCGGGCCGATGACACGGAATCGGTGATCCAACGGCGGCTGGAGCTCTACCGGGACGAAACGCACCCTGTTCTGACCGCCTACTCGCAGCGCGGGATCCTGGTAAACGTCGAGGGGGCGGGTGATCGGGAGACGATTACTGCGGCTGCGATCGCAGCGGTGGAGGGGATTTTGGGCGGTTAGCCATTCGTCCTGTGGTCAGCCCCTGGCGGCGGCAGGAAGTTCGGCGCCCAAGCCGCGGAGGTAGGCCGCGAAGCCTTGCGGTGCCCGGGCTTCGGTCCTGCCCGAGGTCACCACCCGGATGCTGTCCGTGGACGTTACCGTGAAACCGTGGCGGCGAAGACGCTCCACCAATCCACGGTCCTCGTGGGAACGCACCGAAGGAAATCCGCCCGCCGCGAGGTAGGCCGAAGCCCTGATGCCCAGATTGGCTCCGTAGATGTGGGAGTGGTCCTCGCGGAACGGGTGCAGCGCCAGCCAGCGTCCCAGCACCGCGGGGTCCACATCGGCAGGGTCCGGTTCCACCGAGCCCAGGACGGCGTCGGCGCCATTGCTGGCAAGATCGACCTGTCGTACCAGCCAATGACGGGGGACTGTGGAATCGGCATCGGTATTCGCGAGCCAAACGGTTTCGGGTCCTGCTCCGCTTTCAGTCCCGGGGGGTTGGAGGTCGTCCAGGGCAGTCCGCACGCCATAATCGCGGCTGGCCCCTGCGCTGCGCAGCTTCACGGTGACATTGCGGAAGCGGGGATCGCCGGCGCTGAAGGCAGTGCAGATCTCCTTGGAGTTGTCCGTGCAGTTATCCAGGACCACCGTGACTGAAACGCCCACCCCGGGGTGCTCCACTTCAAGAGTGTCCAGTGCACTGCGCAACCCGCTGAGCGCCCGGCCCAGACGCTGTTCCTCGTCATGGGCGGGCATCACAACGGCCACGTTCCTGATGCCTGCCGGCGGTGCTTCGGTCATGTCGAACTGTCCGGCGCCACCAGGACTTCCACCATGAAATCCTTCTCCTGGTAGAGCCCATGGGTGGGCCAGCCGAGCTGGGTGCGGGCCATGGCGTGCACCGATTCCGCGTCGAGCTCCCAGCCGGAGATCGGGTGCCTCCAATGACACAAAAGCAGTGTTCCGCCGGGCGTAGTTGAGGCCTGAATTCTTGTTAGGAGTTCGCTGAGCTCTTCCGGGGACAGGTAGTAGCCAGTCTCGGACAGAACCACCAGATCGAACCTGCCGTCAGGCCATTCATGCGGCATGGTGAGGTGCTTGACCTCCGCTGACGGGTAGTTCGCGAGGCGCTCCGCTGCCTGGGCCAAGGCCGCTGAGCTGGCATCCACTCCCAGGAAATTCCGGCAGCGTTGCGCCAGTTCCTCACTGAGGGTGCCAATCGAACAGCCGAGCTCCAGCCCGGACTCGTAGCTCTCCTGTGGCAGGGCAGCCATGGTGAGGGCCCTCTTCCGGCGCTCATACCAGCTGGAGGTGTAGCTCCATGGGTCCGTTTCCCGGGTGTGGACCTCATCAAAGATCCGCTCAGCATCCGCGGCGCTGTTGTTCCCCGCCGTTGAAGGATGCCAGGCGAACGTTTCCCACGGCCTGGTGAAGTGCTCCAGGAAGGTCGCGGACAGCAGCGTCTCGTCGCCGGCCTGTTCGGAGAGCGGCCCGGTCTGTGAGGCGTGAGCGTGCATGGCGGTCGCTTTGGCGTGTTGTTCTGCCGGGCCCAGGGGCAGGCGTACCCATTCCTTCCACGCAGAGTCTCCAGTTCCTGCCCACAACCAGTACCAAATGGGGTACTCCAACAGGCCGAAGCCGCGTTGTGTTGCTACGCCGGCGGCTACGCTGCCCAGGGTGTCATGGTCCGTATGGCCGTCCGACCGGTAGGGACCCACGATCACCACGCTCTGGGGCGAATGCCCCGCGGTGCTCTCCTCAACCGCGGCGGCGATCCGATCAGCAGAGGCGGCCAGTTTTCCGTCAGGGAGTTCCAAATACCGCCACGTCGCCCCCGGCGCCAGCCCGGACATCGCTGTGCCGAACTCGGCGAGCCTGACAGCGGCAAGCTGTTCCGGCGTCGTGGTTGGCGAATCCGGGTGCGAGGCCTCGCCTGCGGTGCACAGGATGATCTCTACTGCCGCGCCGGCCGCCTGCAGTTTGGCCAGGAGGCCACCGGCACCCAGTGATTCGTCGTCCGGATGCGCAGCCAGCACCACGAATTTCATGGCTGCGAGCTCTGATGCGTCGAGTGGGAGCTCAGGCAGCGCAGCCACGCCCGAAGCCGCCCAGTCCTTTTCCGGCGTGCCGACGTCAGCGTGCGTGAAAGCTACCATCCGCAGTCCCCTTTCAAGGTCAGGGCGCCCAGCTGGGCATCGTCCCGCATGGCGTGGTGCTGCCTGATGTACAGCGACAGGTCGGCCATGCGTTTGCCGTACGCCTCGTTGAATGCCAGCGGCGCCGGGCCGAGGTTCTGCGTCACTACCGTTTGGACGCGCTCGACGGCGGCCGCAACAGTGCCGCGGACACGGAGGGCTTCGCTCCAGGCGCTGGGGGAGTTGCTGTTGTGGCCGTCCGGGTTCTCCGGCTCGCCGGTGTCTATCCGCTCGGCGGTTTGGGCGAGGTACCCGGTGACGGATGTGAGGATTCGGTCCACCTCACCCAGGGAGGCGAGGGCCACCTGGTCAGGGTCCCTGCCGTTGTCCGCGCCCTTCGCCAGCGCGGTCCTGAAATCGCGGGCAACGGCAACTGCTCCGCCAAGCCAGCACGCGGCTACGCCCATGCCACCCCAAGCGAAACCGGGACGGGCGAAGTACCACCCTTCACCGCCGACAGTGGTTGCGGGGACTTGGTCGAAGTGGACGGTGCCACTGGGGATTTCCTGGAGGCCGCGGCTGGTCCACACCGGTGTTTCGCAGGACACTCCGGGGTGTTTCAAGTCCACGGCAAAGGCGGCCCGACTGTTGTGCCCGGTGTGGGCTGTGATCACTGCCCCATCCAGTTCTGCGGCCAGGGAACACCACGGCTTGGACCCGTTGAGGACGTAGTTTCCGGCGTCGTCGCGCTTTGCCTCGAGCTTCAGGCCGGGGCCTTCGGCGGCGAAGACTCCCCAAGCGCCCTCGGGTGTGGCGGGGCTGTCAGCCTGTTCCAGGATGGCAAGGGCATCCAGGTGTGGCTCAAGCACCCTCCCGGCGGCCACATCCACTGCGGTCACAGACGCGAGCAACTCCCAGAGCTTGGCGGTGTTGCCTTCGCCGGGCTTCGGGGCTGTGTGGCCGATCTCCTTGGCCAATGCCAACAACGCCCGAACGTCACCCACCGCGGCCCGTACCTGTTCCAGCATGGGTTCGAGCGCCTGCAGTTGAACGGGTTCGGAACTGATGCGTACAGGCCTGGCTTCGGGTTGACTCATGGAGCCAAGCCTAAACTAAGGTGCCTTAGGTTATGTGCGCGGAAGGCAAGAGAACGACGGCGACCCGCGAACGCCCCAACGCGCTCGACCCCCACAAAAGTTCCCTCGGGTCTCAAGATGAAGCGCATCTTCACAGCTTTTGTCATGCTTGTCACATCTTGTTGTCATTAACCGTGACAGTTTCCGTAGCTTGGAGGGGTCAGCATTCCCGAGCTCAAGGACCACCCATGCCACAGCCCAACGATTCCGCTACCGTTCCCACCGACTCGCACAGCCCGCCGGGTACCAACCCGGGCAAGGGAACAGCCAAGCCCAGCTTCCTCAGCAACCTCGGCGCGGACCTTCCCGCGTCCCTCGTAGTTTTCCTCGTAGCACTCCCGTTGTCGCTGGGCATCGCCGCCGCCTCCGGAGCCCCTGTCATGGCCGGTCTCATCGCCGCAGCCGTGGGCGGCATCGTCGCAGGCAGCCTGGGCGGCTCCCCACTGCAGGTGAGCGGCCCCGCCGCCGGGCTGACCGTCGTCGTCGCCGGTCTTGTGGACGAATTCGGCTGGGCGGTGACCTGCGCCATCACAGTGGGTGCCGGCGTCGTGCAGTTACTGATGGGTGTCAGCCGTATTGGCCGGGCCGCGTTGGCAGTTTCGCCCGTGGTGGTCAAAGCGATGCTCGCCGGCATCGGCATCACCATCATCCTGCAGCAAGCCCACGTGTTGCTCGGCGGGCAGGCCGCAGGGTCCGCGATGGAGAACCTGACAGCCCTTCCCGCGGCCATCACCAACGTGGAGCTCCACTCGGCGTTGCTTGGCCTTGCCGTGGTGGCCATCCTGATGGCCTGGAAATACTTGCCTGCGGCGGTGCGGAAAATTCCCGGGCCGTTGGCCGCCGTCGTCGCCGTGACCGCCTTGGCCGTTGCAGTGGCACCAAACGTTGAGCGCATCAGCTTCAGCGGCTCCATCTTCGATGCCATCGCACTACCAAGCCTGCCGGACGGCAATTGGCGGGCCGCGTCCATGGCCGTCATCACGGTGGCGCTGATCGCGAGCATCGAATCCCTCCTGTCCGCGGTGGCCGTCGACAAAATGCACGGCAGTTCCCGCACCAACCTCAACCGCGAGCTCGTAGGCCAAGGTTCCGCCAACGTTGTCTCGGGCATGCTCGGTGGCCTGCCGGTGACCGGCGTGATTGTCCGCAGCGCCACCAATGTTGAAGCCGGCGCCAAGAGCCGCTCATCTGCCATCCTGCACGGTGTCTGGGTCCTGGTGTTCTCTGCCCTGTTCGCCGGACTCATCCAACTCATTCCGTTGTCCGTCTTGGCCGGCCTGCTGCTGGTCATTGGCGCGAAGCTCGTCAAGGTCGCCGACATCCGCACGAGCCTGCGCACCGGTGAGCTCCTTGTCTACAGCGTCACCCTCATCTGCGTGGTGGTCCTGAACCTGCTCGAAGGCGTCATGATCGGCCTGGCCCTGGCCGCCCTGTGTGTGCTTTGGCGGGTGCTCCGGGCACAGATCCACGCCCACGCACCCGCAGGTTCCGGCCTGCCGTGGCGCGTGACCATCGCCGGCTCGTGCAGTTTCTTCGCGCTGCCCCGGCTCAACCGCGTCCTGCACTCCGTGCCCGCCGGCCAGGACGCCGTGGTGGAACTGAACGCCGACTACCTCGACCACGCCTTCCGTGAAGCACTTGTGGCCTGGCAGAAACAGCACCGCAACACCGGCGCCTCCGTGGTCCTTGAAGAACACGGAACCACTGCTTTCACCGATGCCGAGGACAACACTCCCCAGCGGCAGGACCTGCGCGAATTCCCCCTGCCGCCGCGCACGTCCTGGTTGCCTTCCGCTGACAAAACAACAGCAGACGACGACGGCGGGCAGCCGCCGCTGCGGTCCATCCTCCTGGGCATCGACAAATACCATCGGCGGCACGCAGACAAGGTCCGTCCACTGGTCCAGGACCTGACGGAAAGCCAGAATCCGGACACCTTGTTCGTGGCGTGCGTCGACTCCCGGGTCAACCCCAACCTGATCACCAGCAGCGGGCCGGGGGATCTGCTCACGCTCCGCAACATTGGCAACGTGGTGTGCAGCGACGGCCGGGACGCCTCCATCGATTCCGCGTTGTCCTTTGCGGTCAAGGCGTTGTCCGTGGATTCGATTGTTATTTGCGGGCATTCCAACTGCGGTGCCATGAAGGCCGTCATCGCTGATGCTGAGGGTTCAGCAGCTGCCCTGGGCGCCGGTTTTGATGAGTGGTTGGAGCACGCGCGGCCCAGTTACTCGGCTTTGCTCGCCGGCCATCCCGTTGCCCGGGCTGCCGAGGTCGAGGGGTACAGCCGGCTGGACCAACTGAGCATGGTGAACATCGCCATGCAGCTCCGCAAGCTGGAGGACCACCCCGTCACCGGTCCGGCGTTGGGTTCAGGCCAGGTCCAGGCCACTGGGTTGTTCTACGACATCTGCACGGCCCGCGTTGTGCTGGTGACGGCGGAGGGCATTGAACAGCTGGATCCGGGCATGGCTGTGCGCGCCTGATTCCGGCTGAGGCTCCACTGGCGGTGCCTCCGGCGGTGGTGCCTCCACCCGCCGCGGCTCCACTGGCGGTGCCTGATTCCCGCCGCACCTCCACCACCTGCATTGGCCTCCGAACGGCCCCCGCCACGCCCCATTTACGGCGTGGCGGGGGCCGTGGCGGTTTCAAAGTGGGTGGTGGGGGTACCTCCTTAAACCAAGCCGACGTGCGGAATACTGGAATGAGGATGTCCGGCAGGCGAGGGGCTGCCGTGTGAGGAGGTGGCGGGAACATGAACGCCGGGAACAACGCCTTCAGGCGCAAGCTTGAGCGCGGCGCAGAACTGCGGGCCGTGCGGTCCTGGGGCGGCAACGCGGAAGAAGACGCCGAGCTCGAAGCCGCCGACGCCGAGGAACGCGAGAAGCGCCGGAAAGTAGACGACGCCGCAAGGGTTGAGTACCTCATCCGCGACGCCATGAGCCAGGGCAAGTTCGACAACCTCAAGTACGCCGGCAAACCAATCCCCGGACTAGGGGAGCATTATGACCCCGACTGGTGGGTCAAAGGCCTCATCCAGCGCGAACGCCTGAGCGGGATCGGACCACCCGCCATCCTGCTCCGCATCGAGGACGGCGAACTCGAGGCCAAACTGGATCAGCAATACACGGACAAGCAGGTCCGCGACATCCTCGAGGACTTCAACAAACGCGTCATCGAAGCCCGGCGGCAACTCCAGGGCGGCCCACCAGTGATCACCAAGCTCCGCGACGTGGACGCCGAGGTTCAAAAGTGGCGGGAGCGCAGGGCAGCTGCAGCCCCGCCTGAGCCTGAGCCGGAGCCCCAGGGCAAACGGACGTGGTGGCAGCGCCTCTGGAACGGCTCCGGCTGACCCAACCAGGCGGCAGCAGAGCGCGTTTTCAGCGCGCTCAAAACGCGCACAACTGCGCCCTACTTGGGTGGGGCGCGGACAAACAGCAGCCGACGGCGGAACGTGAGTCCCGCCGTCGGCTGCTGTTTGTTACGGGTACTGTCCGGCCAGGGAGTGCTGTCCGGCCGAGGAGACATGATCGGGCCTGGGGATACGGTCAGGCCAGAGCGTGCCGTCAGGCGAAGCTGTCTTCCTTGGCCCCCGGAGCTGGAACGGGCTTCCCCCCGATGAGGGCCGAGAGGTGCGCCTGCTGCTGGCGGAAGTGGCCGTGGGCGGTGAGGCCGAACTCGTAGGCGGACTCGGCGTGCTGGGTGAGGTCTACGCCGGTGACTTCGTGCTCGAGGGGAACCCGGAATCCAATGGCCTTGTGAATCATCCGGCCGATGACCAGCGTTCCGATGCCCGAGAGGGCGATGGTGACCAGGACCGCCACGGTCTGTGCGATGAGCTGCTGCGGACCGCCGCCGTAGAGGAGCCCGCCGCCAACGCCGTCCACCGGCAGGGCGAGGAAGCCCAGGGAGAGGGTGCCGATGACGCCTGCGCCGAAGTGGACGCCCACCACGTCAAGGGAGTCGTCGAAGCCGAACTTGTACTTCAGGTCGACGAATACAGCACACGCGGCACCGGCTACGAGGCCCAGTGCCAGGGCAGCGAGCGGGCTGATGTTGGCGCAGGACGGGGTGATCGCCACCAGGCCGGCCACCACACCGGACGCTGCACCCAAGGATGTGGGGTGACCGTGGCGGACCTTTTCCACAACAAGCCAGCTGAGCATTGCCGCAGCAGGTGTGACCAGGGTGTTGATCCAGATGAGGCCGGCCTGCTCCGCTGTGGTGGCGGCACCGCCGTTGAATCCGAACCAGCCGAACCAGAGGATGGCTGCGCCGATCATGATGAACGGGACGTTGTGCGGGCGGTGGTTGGGGTCTTTGGCGAATCCGTGACGCTTTCCCACGATCAATGCGAGGACAAAAGCGGCGGTTCCGGAACTGACCTCAACCACTGCGCCACCGGCAAAGTCGATCACCTGGCCGAAGATCCGGGTAAGGGCGCCGTCTGCGCTCATGAGGCCACCGCCCCAGATCATGTAAGCCAGCGGGCAGTAGACAACGGTGACCCAGATCGGGACGAACAAGGCCCAGGCGCTGAACTTGGCGCGGTCGGCAATTGCGCCGCTGATGAGGGCCACGGTGATGATGGCGAAGGTGGCAGCGAAACCTGCCTTGATGAGGTCCGGCGAGCCGATCAGGTCCTGCAGGCCGAAGTGCGCGAAAGGGTTGCCGAACAAGCCGAGGAAGCCGTCGCCGGTGGTCATCGAGTAGCCCCACAGGACCCACACCACGCCAACGATGCCGGCCGAGATGAAGCTCATCATGATCATGTTCAGTGCTGCCTTGGCGCGGGTCATGCCACCGTAGAACAGGCCGAGGCCTGGGGTCATGAACAGCACCATTGCCGCCGACAACATCATCCAGACGTGTTGCGCAGAGATTTCCACCTGCGTTCCCTTCTCATTGAGCCTGTCCGAAACGGGGCCGTTGTTTCCGGCCCACATCAACCCCCCGATCAATATTCGGTGAGCTATGTTTCCGACTCAGAAGAGCTAAGTTGCAGGTAAGTTACAGAAATCGTCCGTTCGTGAAGATCACGTCACTGGCGTGTTTCGAGAATGTTAACGGCGCTTCTCCCGACCCCCGGCAGGGTAGCCGCCGCGACGACTCGCAACGATGATCACCAGGGCAATCGCGGTTGGCACTGCGGCAGCCAGGGGCACCAGCTGTGCGCCCACAGTGGTCAGGGCGAATGCTCCGTAGACGGCGCCCACGGCGATACCCAGCTGGATGGTCACCACGGTGAGGCCGTTGGCAGCATCCTTGTGCTCGCCGCCGGCGCGGAGAATCGCAGCCTGGTTGTAGATGCCCACAGCGCCGAACGCGATGCCCCAGAGCGTCATCAGTCCAAACGCACCCACCCACGTGCCGCCCAGCGCCGGCAGCAGGGCGAAGGCAACAACCAAGAGTCCGACGGCGGCAATCACCGAGGTGCGCGGCCGGGAGTCCGCTGTCATGCCGGCAATCCAAATTCCCACCAAGCTGGCGATTCCGACCACGGAAAGGGACAGGCTGGTAGCCGATTCGGGAAGCCCCGAGGCCAGGAGGAACGGAGCAACATAGGTGAAGAGGGTGAAGTGCGCCAGCAGCAGGAGCGGCCAGGCAATGGCGATCGCAACCACGCCGGGGAGTTTCATGGCCGCCCGGAGGGACGGGGTCTTTTGGCTGGCCTGGTCATGGGCGCCGGGGAGCAGCCACAAGGCCAACAATGCCAGCAGTACACCCACCCCGGCCAGGACCAGGAAGGAGGTCTGCCAGCTCATGAGGGAACCCATCAGGGTTCCAATGGGAGCACCGACGGCCAGCGCGATGCTGTTGCCACTGAAGACCACGGCCATGGATTTACCCACGGAGTGCGCAGGGACAATGCGGGCCACATATGGTGCCATGCTGGACCACAACATGCCGTGGGCGATGCCGCCAAGGAGCCTGGCGCCAATGGCCCATCCCAAGGTGGGGCTCAGGGCGAGGAGGACATTGCTCAGCGCAAATGCCAGCACCGTGGCAATGAGGAGCGTCTTCCGCGGCAACCTGCCCGCCAGGAATCGGGACAACGGGAGTGCCGTGAAGACGATGATGGCCGCATAAACCGCGGTCAAGGAACCCACGGCCGACTCGTCCACACCCAAGTCACGGCTGATTTGGGGGAGCAGGCCGGAGGGCAGGAGTTCAGTGGTCACCGCGGTGAACCCCGCGGCAGCAAGGACCAGAAGCCCACCCCAGGGGATCTTCTTCGGTTGCTGCGTTCCAGCAGTCGACGCCTTGGCTGATGGCGTTCCGACGATCACGGGGTCCTGCGTCAAGAGATGGCTCCTCGGGGGATGGTTATTTCATGGGGTTCCTACAACGTTATGCAGCGCCGGCGATGCGAGGGAGTCTCTGTCAGAAACCCCCTCCAACCAGCAACACACTTTGTCAGGCAGGCATTCCTCGCGCAGACTGGGCGTGTGAAGCCCTTCCTCTTGCTGGCCACCCGCGCCGAAGACGCCGCAGCCGATGACGAGTACCAGGCGTACCTGCGCTACTGCGGCCTGGAACCGGAAGAACTTGTCCGCGTGCGCTTGGAATCCGAGCCGTTGCCGCCCCTTGATCTCGCCGACTATTCCGGAGTAATTGTTGGTGGCAGCCCGTACACCTCCAGTGATCCTGTGGAGGAAAAGAGCGCAGCCCAAGTCCGGGTGGAGGCGGAACTCTCGGAGCTGTTGGACAGGATTGTGGCCCAGGATTTCCCGTTCCTGGGCGCTTGCTATGGAGTTGGAACGTTGGGCGTTCATCAAGGAGCCACCATCGACCGGCGCTTTGGCGAACCTGTGGGGCCAACGGAAATCCAGCTCACCGCTGAGGGTGCGCGTGACCCCATGCTTCGCGGCGTTCCCCAAACCTTCGATGCTTTTGTGGGCCACAAGGAAGCATGCAGCGAACTCCCCGGACACGCAGTGCTGTTGGCAAGCTCGGCTGCCTGTCCTGTTCACATGTTCCGCATCAAGAACAACCTTTACGCCACGCAGTTCCACCCTGAACTGGATGCCGACGGCCTCATCACGCGCATCAACATCTACAAGAACGCCGGATACTTCCCACCCCACGAGGCTGACGAACTTATTGCCGTCGCCCGGAACTCCGGGGTGACTGAGCCCATGCGGGTGCTCAGGAACTTCACGGAGCTCTACGCGCGCTGAATCCGGTGGTGTCGCCGGCGCCACACCATACCCCCGCTTCACCGAACCGAAGGAATGACGACATGACCCGCGTTCGCATGGATCTGTTCACCTCGCTGGACGGATACACCCCTGCCGATCCCACTCCGGACCAGCCCATGGGTGCTGACTGGGGGCGCCTCACTGAGTCCTATGCCGCCACCCGGACCTTCCGGCAGAAGGTGTTCGGCGATACCAGCGGCGCTGGAACCGCAGGACTGGATGATCGCCACGCAGTCTCCTTCTTTGAGGGCGTCGGTTCCGAGATCATGGGCGCCGGGATGTTCGGACTTCACGCGTTTGCCGATGACCCGGACTGGAAGGGCTGGTGGGGCGACAATCCGCCGTTCGGAACCCCGGTCTACGTCCTCACCCACACAGCACCGCGTCCGTCGATCCCGATGTCGGGAGGAACCACCTTCCACTTCCGCAACACCGCAATCGAGGAGGTGCTCGCGGAGGCCAAGGAGGCGGCAGGTGATCTGGATGTTCGCGTTGGCGGTGGTTACGGGACGGCCCGGGACTTCCTGCGTGCCGGCTTGGTTGATGAGATCCACCTGACGATCGCTCCCATTTTCCTGGGTCGCGGCAACCGGCTGTGGGATGACCTGCGCGCATTCGAGCTGACCCACAAAGTGACATCCGAAGTGGCCGAAAGCGGCACCATCCACGTCACCCTGACCCGCTAAAACCACCTCCCTGGTGGAACGGGAAGGGAGTATGTTGAACACGCGGGCTTCGTATGTCCAGGATTTGGTATCGCGTGCACTCGTGGAGGGTCAATGAGCGGTAGTCGTCACAGTGCAGGGATACTCAGGCTCCTGGACCGAAAGCTCACCGTTCAGGAACGGGAGATCACCGAGCCCACACGGAAGCGGCTGTATGTTGCCGCTTTGGTGCTGGCGATGGTTGGTGCCGGGTTCTTCTTGCTCCTCCTCACCGGGGTCCAGCAGAAGACGTTCGTGGCCGGCGTCGATGGTCCGGTCAATTCGTGGTTTGACAACCAACGGTCCCCGGCGATGACCGTCACCATGGCCGTCCTTGCCACTGTTTTTGGCCCCGTTGCCATGCCGATCATTGTGGTGGCCTCCACAGTGGTCTGGATGTTCCGGGCCCGTCACGCCTGGCGGCCGTTGTTGTTGGCCGGCGCGATGCTGACCGGCGTGATCCTTGCCCAGGTCATTTCCCGTCTGGTTGACCGGCCCCGGCCACCGGTGGAACAGATGCTGCTGGGTGGGGACACCACGTACTCGTTTCCCTCCGGTCATGTGCTGGGGGCCTCGGACTTCCTCTTAGTGGGCGCGTTCCTCGTCCTGTCCCGCGGCCGCCACGGGCCAGGGGCCGTAGTTGCCGGATTCAGCATGGCCGTTGCGGGGATCCTCACCCAGGCAGTGAGCCGGCTGTACCTCGGCTACCACTGGCTAACGGACACCCTGGCATCCATATCCCTTTCACTGGTGGTCCTTGGTGCAGTTATTGCGCTGGACACCTGGCGCACCACCCGGGTGGCACGGGCTCCGGCCACCAAACCCTCAACCGAGGACCCCTGACCCCACCCCCAGCGGCGCCCACCCCGAGCGGCGCCCACGTCCAGCGGCGCCCACACCTACACCGGGCGCTACGCCAGCCGGGCCGCGAGATCTTCCCCCACGGCGAAGGCGCGGGTGATCGCAGAGCCAAGGGTTGCCCCGCCGCCGGGGTAGTTGTTGCGGAAGACGCCGGCTGAGACGTTCCCCGCGGCGTAGAGCCCCGGGATCGGTGATTGCCCGTGGTCCAGGACCCGGCCACTGAAGTCCGTGGCCAACCCGCCCGATGTCCCCAGCACGCCGGCCCGAATGGGAACGGCATAAAACGGGGCAGCCAGCAAGGGGGCCAGGCACGGGTTGGGCATGTTCCCGGCGTCACCCAGGAACCGGTCTTGTGGCGATGCACCGCGCCCGAATTCGGTGTCCACGCCAAGTGCTGCGTCTGTATTGAACCGGGCAACCGTGGCATGGAGGCCGGCCGGATCGATGCCCAATTCCCTTGCCAGGAGTTCCAGGGTGGGTGCGGACGCCATCCACTCTGCGGGTTCGCCCGGCACTGAACCCGCCACCGGATACTTGCCAAGATAGTCCGCATCAAACACCAGCCAGGCCGGATTGTTCTGCTGCCGTCCGGTGTGCGGGTTGATGGATGCAAAGACCCTGCCGGCATCGTGGTAATTGAGGGCCTCATTGACGAATCGTTTGCCGTCGCTGTTCACCGTGATGGAGCCCGGAAGGGTCATCTCCACGTTTCCCATGCGGCCTGACCGCTGCCCGTCGTACTGATGGGCCGGCGTCGAAATGACCGGAACTCCCCACACCGCGGACATGTCCTCCACAGCGGCGCCGGCCTTGAGGCCGAGCACCAAGCCGTCGCCCTCATTGGACGGGGCACTGATGGGGGTTACCGGATACGGCAGGAACGCGCTGCGAAGCCGCGGATTCCATTCGAAGCCACCAGAGGCAAGCACGACGGCGGTCGCTGACACCCGCGCGCCCGCGGAGGTTCCGCCGAGGCCCACCTCCCACCGGTCACCCGTCCGCGACAAGTCCTCCACAGGATTGGACACCACGATCTGCACGCCCCGATCCAGGGCGCTCGCCGCCAGGCTCCCCACCAGCGCGCCACCCATGGTCCGGATTCCCGCAGAGGCCCGGTGTTCCAGCAGCGCGGGATCAGCGGCGCGGCCGTTGAGCTGATCCCGTTCGGTCATGGTGAGCAGCGGAAAGTACGACGACGGCCGGACCAACTCCGAAAGCCCGGGGTAGTCCCGGGGGTCGAACGCGTTGTTGTCCAGGCCCCTGCCACCATTGGCAGCCCCTTTCCACTCCATGTGGTAATCCGGGCGGGCAATGGGAACCATGGAGACTTTGGTCTTGCGGTTGAGGAACTCCACAGCCCGCGGCGCAGTGGCCACATACCACTGGATTTCCCCGGCCGTCATCACATGGCCCGCTGCCTCGGTCAGGTACGCGACGCCGTCGGCCTGGCTGTCCTGGTACCCGGCAGCTTTGGCGAGGTGGTTGTCCGGCGCCCACATCACGCCGCCACCAGCAGCGGTGGTGCCGCCCAAAAGCGGGGCCTTCTCCACCACCAGGACGCTGAGCCCGGCATCGGCGGCGCGGACGGCGGCAACCAGACCGGCGGCGCCGCTGCCCATGACCACGACGTCGTAGCGTCCGTTGAGCTGTTGGGGCGCGGTGATGATTGAGGTGCTCATGCGGTGCTCCCAGCAGGCATTTCGATCAGGATCTTACCGATCTTTTCTGTCCGGCCCTGCAGGAGTTGGTAGGCGTTCTGCAGCTCGGAAAACGGGAAACGGTGGGTCATGAGCGTGCGGGCCTGTCCGGGGTGCCGGGCCAGCAGGGCGAGCCCCTCCGGAATGAGGTTCAAGCTCATCCGGCTGCCCAGGAGATCCAGTTCCTTGTAGGGAATGTCCTTCATGGAGACGTTGGCCAGACGTGGCGAGATGCCCACCTGGACAATCCGGCCCGCGCTGGCGACCAGCCTGATGGCATTCTCCAGGGAGGAAGGAACCCCCGTGGCTTCAAGGACCAACTGCGGTCCGTATCCGTCGGTCAGAGTGTCCAGGCGATGCGTTTGGTGCACATCCGGGAAGTCGGTTCCCGGGGTCACAAGCAGGGTGTCCGCTGCGCCGAATTCCACTGCAAGATCCAGTCGGTGCTGCTCAGTGTCGGCACAGATGACCTTGACGCCCAGTTCCGTCAGATACAAGGTGGCCAGCAGCCCAATGGGTCCGCTTCCCAGCACCAGCGCGGTTTCGCCGGGCTCGGGTCGCCCACGGTTAACGGCCTGCATGGCAATCGAGGCAGGCTCGCCCATGGCGGCGATGTCCAGCGGAAGATCGTCCGGGACAGGGCACAGCTTTTCCACCGGGACGCTGATCAGTTCGGTAAATGCCCCATTTGAATAGCAGCCCAGGCAGCCCACGTTCTGGCAGACGTTGTACCGGCCTGTGCGGCAAGGGCGGCACTCACCGCAGTAGATGATGGGGTTGACGGCTACGCGGTCGCCGATGCTGAAAGCGGGCCCGGTGGCGGTGGCGCTGCCGGTGACTCCCGCGGCGCCGGCTGTGGAAGCGGCGCCGGCTGCGGCCCGTCCCGAGGTGCCGGGGACGCCAAGTGCGGTGACACCAGGATCGGTGACCTCCGGACCAAGGGCTTCGACTATGCCGGAGAATTCGTGGCCTTGGATCAACGGGAGTTCGGTGGGGTAGTCGTCCTCCCAGATATGGAGGTCGGTGCCGCACAGCGTGACGTTGTGGACCCGGACCAGGGCGTGGCCCGGTTCAACGGTGGGATCAGGGGAGTCCTGAAAGGAAATGGTCTCTTTGGCGACTGTGATCGCGGACAACACGGCTGGGCTCAGTTCTGCGCGGTTGCAGGCTCAGGGGCATCCGCACCGAAGAATATGTTCCACTGCTGAACTGTCCGTTCCTCAATGAGGCCGGACTGGTGGAACGGGTCCTGGTCCATGAGGGCTTCGACGTCCGCTTTGGTTTCGCCGGCAAGGATCAGCAGCGCCCCAGGTGATTCCTCCGGGCCGAAAGGGCCGCTCTTGAGGAGGCGGCCGCCGTCGAACTGGGCCTTGAGGAATTCCACATGGGCAGGGCGGACGGCATCCCGGCGGGCGGACGTAGCGTCGGAGTAGGTGTATGTAACGGCAAACGTGGGCATCGGGTTGTCCTCTTCATTGAGTGGTGGTGGTTTCCCTCAATGCTGGGCAACTCATTAGGCCTTGTCCAATACTTAGTTTGTCTAAAACTATGTGTAGAAACTACATAGTCCCTAGTCCTTCGGAGTGGGGAGCACGTCCTCGGCCACAGCGAGCGCAGCCCGGACCGCGGGCGTCGTTGCTCCCGGGTTCCAGGCGAGCCCGGAAAACAGCAGCACGTCGTCGCCTTCCAAAGGCAGGAATACGATGCCGGCGGGCATGATCCCCTCGATGGAGGCGGGCATGACGCTGATGCCAACGCCACCGGCCACCAGCGACAACGCAGTGTAGGGATCGGAGACTTCCTGGCTGATCCGGGGGCGGAAGCCAGCGGCGGCACACGCTGCGAAGGTGACTTCGCGCAGGGTGGAGCCTTGGGCGGCGGGCATGGTGATGAACGGATCACCGGCCAGCTGCGCCATGTGCACGGAGGCCTCTCCAGCCAGGGGATGGTCCGCGGGCAGGGTGACCCCCAGCCGCTCTGTGGCGATGCGACGGGTGGCCAGCGCGGGGGCGTCGATGGGGAGGCCGATGAAGGCCAGATCCAAGGAGCCGTTGCTCAATTGCTGAAGGGCTTCCTGGGTGAGCAGGCCTCCATGCAGCGTGACGTCGAGTTGCGGGTAATGCTGCCGCAGGGCCCGCATCAGTGGGGGCAGCGTGGCATGGTTCAACGCGCCGGAGAAGCCGATGGCGAGTTTTCCGTAGATGGTCCCGGTCCCGGCGCTGACGGCCCTCCGCGCCAAGTCCACTTCCTCAAGGATCCTGCGGGCATGCGGCAACAGCGAGTGGCCTGCCGTGGTCAGGGTGACGGACCGGGTGTTGCGTTCAAACAGCGGTGCGCCCAGACCCTTTTCCAGCTTCTTGATGGTCTGGCTCAACGGTGACTGTGCCATGCGAAGCCGCTCTGCCGCCCTGCCAAAGTGCAGCTCCTCAGCTACTGCCAGGAAGGCCTCAATTTGCCGCAGTTCCACGTTGCCTCCCGGATTTTGCGCTCCAGTGCAAGGCTATATTGGGTTTCGAGGTCCGCGATGCAGCCGACCGGAAAAGCACTACGGAGGCATCATGGCCAACTCGGCGTCGGGGGAGTCCGTGATCGAACGCGTCGTGAAGATCATGGACGCGTTTTCAAAGGGCCGTCCTTGGCTTCCCTTGAAGGACATGGTCCGGATCACCGGTTTGTCCCGCAGCACCGTCCACCGCCTGGCCATGGACCTGGCTGCCAACGGACTCCTGGAGCGCAATGCCGAAGGCGAGTTCGGCGTTGGAATGAAGATGTGGGAGTTGGCCTCCCGCAGCAACCCCCTGGAAGAATTCCGGCGCCGTGGTTTGCCGTTCCTGGAAGGTGTCCACGCCGCTGTGCAGGAGCACGTTGCCCTCTCCATTCCGGACGTGGAGACCAATAGCGTGCTCTATCTCGAACGCTTGGACCGGCATGGGACCGTCATGAACCTGGCACAGGTGGCAGGCCGGCTGGATATCCACACCACGTCCTCCGGAATGGCCATGATGGCGCACATGCCAGGCTGGGTGCAGGATCGTTTCCTTGCAGGAAAGCTGGAGAAGACAACGCAGGCCACGGAGATCGACCCGGTAAAGATCAGGAGCCACCTGGCCCTGATCCGTGAGCGCGGCTACGCCCGGTTGGTCGGTGTCCTGATCGAGGAGAACACGGCCTATTCCGTGCCGGTCTTCGGCCAGGGCCAAACCGTCATAGGTGCCATTTCCGTCGTCGTGCCTTCTGTTGAGGAGGACGCCGGGCTGATCCTTCCGGTCCTGGTGGCCGCAGGCCGCGGTTTGTCCCGGACCATGGGTGCTGAACGGCGCCCCTACGGTTCCCGTCCATGGTTGTCACACCCCGGAGCTGAATAGCCAGCGAACGGGACCTGTCCCGTTCAACGGGAAGTTGCACCGCGCCATGTGACCTGGGTCCTACAGTCGATTCCAGAGGAACAATCGCCTGTGATCTGGAGCACAGCTACGGGAGTCGTTATCAACGGCCACCGGGCGGGCTGCACAACAAAGCAGCAGCCGGCGACGAGGCCTCGTCCAATTCTTTGCCGGGCAAGGCACCATGGCGGTGCCACTCCCGCGGCACTCAATGAGGAGACAGTATGGGACACGTGCAGCAGCACACGCCCTCGGACGTCAACAACGCGGCCTCGCCGCTTGGCACACAGCCGGCCGGAACAGGCCGGGATGGCACACAGCCAGCCGGAACAGGCCCGGATGACCACGTCAAAATGCCCAAGAAGGCGGCGCTCGCCTCCTTCCTTGGATCCACCCTGGAGTATTACGACTTCTTCATCTACGGCACCGCCGCAGCCCTGATCTTCCCCAAGATCTTCTTCCCCGGCGGGGACCCCGTGGTGGCGTTGCTCGGAGCCATGGCGACGTTCGGCGTCGGCTATCTTGCCCGGCCATTGGGCGGGCTGGTGATGAGCCACTACGGTGACAAGATCGGCCGGAAGCAGGCGCTGATGGTCACTCTCGTGATTATGGGTATGGCCTCGATCGGCATCGGATTCCTGCCCACCTATGGACAGCTGGGCTATTGGGCAACTGCGTTGTTGCTGCTGGGCCGGCTGGCCCAAGGCTTCTCTGCCGGTGCTGAAGCCGCAGGCGCCTCTACCCTCACCATGGAGCACTCGCCCGAAGGCCGCCGCGCCTTCTTCACCAGCTTTGTGATGACCGGGTACGCCTCGGGAATGGTGTTGTCCACCATCGTTTTCATCCCGCTGGCAGCGCTGCCCGAAGACCAGCTCCTGAGCTGGGGTTGGCGCGTACCGTTCTGGCTTTCGGTAGTGGTCCTCGCCGTCGCTTACTGGATCCGAACCCGGCTGGATGAACCACCGGTGTTCGAAGAAATCGTGGAGAACGAGAAGCCCAAGGCCATTCCCGCCGTCGCCGTCATGAAGACCCAGTGGCGCGATGTCCTGCGCGTCGGTGTGGTGATGCTGTTCTCCGTCATGCAGACCACCTTCACTGTGTACGCCCTGGCCTACGCCACCGGTCCCGCCGTGGGCATCGACCGCACCCTCATGCTCACCGTGAACGCCGTAACCATCGGACTGTCCATGGTGACCATCCCGATCTCGGCCATGATCTCGGACCGCATCGGCCGCAAGAAGGTCCTCCTGGTAGGGGCGCTCGGTTGCGCACTGACCACCATCGGCTACTTCTGGGCCATCAGCGAGCAAAACATTGCCCTGATCTTCCTGTTCGGTTTCCTCAACATGACCGTCTTCTACTCCTGCTGGAACGGGGTGTGGACTGTCTTCTTCCCGGAGATGTTCCCGGCAGCGGTCCGCTACTCCGGCATGGCGATCGGCAGCCAGATCGGCCTGATCCTGGCCGGCTTCGCACCGGCCATCGCAACCCTCCTGGCCCAGCCCGGACCGAACGGTTGGTGGCCCGTAGCGGGCTTCACCATCCTGTGCCTGGTGGCTTCGGCCATCGCCATCATGACGGCCCGCGAAACCTACAACGTTCCGCTGGAGGACCTCGGCAAACCGCGGATCAAGTAGGCACTCCCCGGCAGAACAGAACGCACGACGCCGGGCGGCGGCTCCCAGCCGCCCGGCACCGCCCCTTACCAATACATCCAAGCAACCAACTCGCCCAAGCAACCGACTCATATGTCCCGAAAGTTGGATCACCCCATGATTTCGCCAGCACCGGCACCCCGCATCTTCCGCGTAGGAATCGCGGGTTGCGGCGCCATTTCCCGCAACCACCTGGAAGCCTTCAGCGCCTTGGACAACGTCCGCATTGTGGGCGTCTGCGATGTGGATCCGGACCGGGCCTCGGCTACGGCAGCGAGCTGGGGAGTCCCGCACGCAGTCACCAGCGTGGACGAACTCCTGGCACTGGACCTGGACATCGTCTCCGTCTGCACGCCACACCCCACCCACGAGGAAGTGGTGCTCCAGGCTGCGGCCGCAGGAGTGAACGTCCTCTGCGAAAAACCCATTGCCACCAGGCTGGACTCGGCCGAACGCATGGTGGCTGCCTGCAATGAAGCCGGGGTCCAGTTGGGGGTCCTGTTCCAGCGCCGCTTCTGGCCGGCGTCGCAGAAGATCCGCGCCGCGATCGACGACGGCACTCTTGGCAAAGCGATCATGGCCCAGTGTTCAGTGATGCTCCACCGCGCACCCGACTACTACAACCGCGACGCCTGGCGTGGCACCTGGGAGAGCGATGGAGGCGGGGTCCTGATGTCCCAGGCCGTCCACCAGATCGACCTCCTCCAGTGGTACCTCGGGGACGTCGCCGAGGTCTACGGGAAGGTCAACACCTACCGCCACGGCGACTATATAGAGGTGGAGGATTCCGCGACGGCGGTGATCACCTTTACTTCCGGGGCCATGGCAACCCTTCAGGCATCCACAGCGGTATCGCCCAACCTCGGGATCCAGCTCCGCATCACCGGTGAAACAGGCGCCTCGGCATCCCTCACGGAATTCCCGGAAGGCAGCGATGGCCGCCTGGACCTGTGGGCGGCGGATGGGAGGATCGTCGTCGAGCCCGTACATCCCGAAGGCGTGGAGCCCAACGTGGACCTGTCCATCATCAACGGCCAGCTCATCCCGTTCCACAAACTGCAGGTGCAGGACTTTGTCCAGGCCCTCGAGAGCGGCACCGAGCCGGCCATTACCGGCCAGGATGCGCTGAAGTCGCTGCGGATTCTGCTTGCTGTTTACGAGTCCTCACGCACGGGCGAGCCGGTCCGCTTTGCGTCGGCCCACCCCGCCCACGCAGCCATTCCCTCCGCCCGGCCAGCGATCAGCCGGCTGGGAAGTCCCGTGAAGGTGGCGGGCTGACCATGGAAACGTCACCATCAGCAGCGTCACCATCAGCAGCGTCGCCCCTGACCCTCGGCCGCAACGGCCGCACACCAAGGACCCTCCGCAACCGGCTGGCTTCGGCTCCCATGGAACGCAATTACGGAACCGCGGATGGTTACATCACCGAGCAGTACATCGACTACCTTGTGACCCGCGCCAAGGCGGGCCTGGGCATGGTCACCACCGAAGCCACCTATGTTCGCGCAGACGGCAAGGGTCGGACGCACCAACTTGGACTGCACACCGACCAGATGGTCCCGGGCCTGCGCCGCCTCACCGACGCCCTGCACGCCCAAGGTGCCCTAACCGCCGTCGAACTTAACCATGGCGGCCGCACCGCGCAGTCCGCAGTTTCCGGGTTCCAGAACCTCGCGCCGTCGCCGGTTCCGTGCCCGACGGCGGGTGGAGAGGTTCCGCTGGAACTCACCGCTTCCCAGTGCTACGAACTCGTTGACGCGTATGCTGCTGCGGCCCGCCGTGCGGTTGCCGCCGGGTTCGACGTCATCAACCTCCATGGCGCCCACGGGTACCTGATCCACCAGTTCATGTCGCCGATTTCCAACCACCGGACGGACGAGTTTGCTGCCCCGGAGTTCTTCATGAACTTGGTCATTGACGCTGTTCGAGAGGCCGTGCCGGATACGATCGTGGGCATGCGCGTCTCCGTGGTGGAAGGCCCCGCCGACGGCATCAGCGCCGAACAGCAAGTTGCCATCATCGCCAAAGCCAACCTCGACAAGCTCGACTTCCTGGACCTTTCCGCGGGCAGTTACGACGCCGGCGAATGGATCGTCCAGTCGGGGGAGTGGAAGCCCGGCATCCTTGCCGGTTACGCCAAGGCCTACCGACGGTTCGGACTGCCGCTGGGGATGGCCGGCCGGCTCAACAGTCCGGAAATCATTGAAGAAGTCCTTTCGGAGGGCACCTGCGATTTCGTCAGCCTGGCCCGTGCCATCCATGCAGATCCTGCTTTTGTTGGCGGCGTCCTGCGGGGCGAACGCTACCGGCCATGTATCGCGTGCAACGTCTGTATCGACAACCTCGGACTCGGGCAAGTCACCTGCACCGTCAATCCTGCTGTCGGCCGGTCCCGGGTACCGGTTCCCACCCCGGCCGTCCGTCCGGATTCCACAGTGCTGGTGGTCGGTGCCGGTCCTGCCGGGCTCACCGCCGCCCGCGAACTCGCCCAAGCCGGTGCCCGTGTGACGCTGGTGGACCAGGGGTCGCGGACCGGCGGGCAGTTTGCCCTGGCTGAACGCATGAGGTCCACGCCGGACTTCCACCGCTTTGCCGACTGGTCAACGTTGGAAAACGAGCGCCTGGGCGTGGACGTCCGGCTGGGTTCCCGCGTTGACACCTCCGACGCCGGTGCGTTGGCCCGTGACTTCGGAGCCGACGCAGTTGTTATCGCCACCGGGGGTCGTTTGCCGGCAGCCGGGTTTGCCGGCGGAGATTCACCCCGCGTCCTGGATATCCGGGAATGGCTGGCCGCTCATCCGGAAGTACTCGACGGCGGTGCTGCCGCTGCGGGGGGTGCGACCGTTTCGAATGGCTCGGCCTTTTCGGGTGGTCCGGTGGCTCCGGCCGCTTCGGGTGGTACGGCCGATTCGGGTGGCTCGGCCGCTGCGGGTGGTCCGGCCGCTGCGGGTGGCTTGGCCGCTTCGGGTGGTCCGGCCGCTGCTGGGGGCTCGGTCGTTCCGGAGGCAGTGACCATCTGGGGTGCCGATGCTGTGGCGATGAGCGTGGCCGACACCCTGGCTTCCCTGGGAACCGCGGTGACGATCATCGGGCCCCAGGAGTCGTTGGCCCCGGAGTCAGGCCGCCGGGCCAAGATCCTGGCAGTGCCGCGACTGGAAGCCAACCCGCGGGTGCGGATCTTCCTGTCCAGCACCATCGAGGAGTTTGACGGCAACCGCGTCCGCATCAGCCGCGAAGGTGTTGAGGACCAGTGGGTCGAAGCCCCGGGTGAGTTGCTGGTCTCACGATCCGTACTTCCCGTGGAAGGATCTGCCACTGTAGAGGCATGGGAATCCGGGGACAGCGTGGCCGCCATCCCTGTAGCCATGGCCGGGACCGTCGTCGATCCGTCTCCGGCCATCGTGTCCAACGCAGTCAAAAGTGGATACGACGCTGCGCAACGGATTGCTGCTGCTTTGGCTGACCGTCCTGGCATCGATGGTACCGAGGTCGCTGGAAACGTGCCGGTTCGCCGGAGCTTTTCGGCGATCTCGCAGCGTAGCGGCGATCCCGGTGCCGCAGAGTCCCACCCAGCCGGTGACTCTGCCCCCATTGCCCTTCCACCCCTTGGCACACCGATACGCAGGCTCGGGCTCGCCCAGTTGTCCCTGGTGGGAACCGCGCCCCCGGACTTGGTGACCATCGCCGGCCAGGCCGGGTTCGACTTCATCGGAGCCCGCGTCCGCCCGGTGACCGCCACCGAACGGTCCTACAACCTTCAGCCGGGCTCGCCCATGCTAAGGGAAACCCTGGCGCGGATGGCTGACACCGGGATCACTGTGGAAGACATCGAATTCCTGCTCCTGGACGGAACGGGCCTGCAGAACGGCGTTGACCAACGCGAAGCCTGGTTGCGGATGATGGAGGCAGGCCAGGCTCTGGGCGCATCCACGCTGACTGTTGCCTGCGCGGATCCTGATTTGGACCGCTTTGGGGACCACCTCGCGCAGATGACGCAGGACGGCACCGCGTATGGGATCGTCCCCACGCTGGAGCCCATTTCCTACCAGAAGGTCCAGTCAATCCCGCAAGCCGTGGAGCTCGCCGATTTTGCCGACTGCAAAATCGTGGTGGACGCGCTCCATTTCAACCGCTTCGGCGGCACATGGGCAGAACTCGAAGACGCTGCAGACCTGGTTCCCATGATCCAGCTCTGCGATGGACCGGCCACCCCGCCGCCGGGCAAGGAAGGGCTGATCCTGGAGTCCCGCTTGGAGCGGGGCGTACCGGGGGAAGGCGAATTCGATCTCACGGCCATGCTCGCCTCCTTCCCCCCAGTGGTCCCCGTCAGCGTCGAGACCCCTTCCGGAAGCAGGGTGGCCGCCATGGGCGAACTCGCCTGGGCCAAACAGCTGAAGGCAGCAGCGGACTCTGTCCTCAATACCCCCGCATTTACCTGGAGTACCTCATGAACAGCACCCCCTCCCTCCCCACCCAGGACTGCGATGTCCTCGTCATTGGCTCCGGGGCAGGCGGCCTCGCTGCGGCTGTGACAGCGGCCTATCACGGACTGAAAGTCATCGTCGTGGAAAAATCCGATGTTTGCGGCGGTGCCACGTCATGGTCCGGCGGATGGGCTTGGGCTCCCGGTAATCCGCTGGCACAAGCCGAAGGCGTCACCGAAGAGAAGGAAACCTTCAGGACCTACCTCCGGGCAGTCCTCGGCGGAGATTACCGGGAAGGGAACGTGGAAGCCTTCCTGGAAGCGTCACCACACATGGTGGGATTCTTCCAGGACAAGACGTCCCTGCAGTTCGTCCCCGGCAGCAGGATCAACGACATTTACGGCAAACTTCCCGGCGCGGGCACAGGCCATCGCTCCGTGGGTCCCAAACCCCTCAATGCCCGGGCCATCAAACCAGCCCTGCGTGCCAAGATGCGTCACCAGCTGTACGAGACGTCCTTCCTGGGCATGGGAATCATGGCCGGTCCGGACCTCAGCAAGTTCCTCTCGGCATCGAAGGGCAACCCCGCCGGGATCTTCCACGCGGGGTGGCGCTTCGCTTTCCACCTCCTGGATGTTCTGGTCCACCGCCGCAACATGCAGCTGGTCAATGGCACGGCCCTTACCGGCAGGCTCATGAAGTCAGCTGATGACCTGGGTGTCGATATCCGCGTTTCCACTCCTGCCACAGCGTTGCTCAGCGACGACAACGGCAAGGTGACCGGCGCCGTCGTGCGTTCGCCTGAAGGTGAGCTTCACATCAAGGCTGGACGCGGCGTCGTGCTGGCAACCGGCGGCTTCCCCAACGATGTCCAGCGCCGCAGGGAACTGTTCCCCAAGACCCCTACCGGCCGGGAGCACTGGACCTTGTCGCCGCATGAAACCACGGGCGACGGCATCAGCCTGGCCACCTCCGTGGGTGCCCGTTTCAGGACAGACGTGAAGTCGCCCGCCGCATGGTGTCCGGTGTCGCTGGTGCCGTACCGCAACGGCCGGACCGGAGTGTTCCCGCACATCATGGACCGTGCCAAACCGGGCAGCATCGGGGTCCGTGCGGACGGAAAACGGTTCGTGAACGAAGCCAATGGCTACTACGACTACGTGGAGGCGCTCCTGGCAGCGACGCCGGAAGGTGCCACCGTTGAATCGTGGCAGATAGCGGACAGCCGGTTCGTGCGCAGGTTCCCGCTGGGAATGGCCAAACCGTTGCCCGTCCCGCTGTTCCCCTACCTGCGATCCGGGTACCTCATTAAGGGCCGGACGTTGGAGGAGCTTGCCACGAAATGCGGGATCGACCCTGCGGAGTTGCGCCGCACGGTGGCGAGGTTCAATGCCAACGCGCGCGACGGCGTCGACCCTGACTTCGGGCGCGGCGGGACGGCCTTCAACCGCTACGGCGGTGATCCCGGCAACCAGCCCAACCCGTCACTGGGCACCCTGGAGAAGGGTCCGTTCTATGCGGTGCGGGTGGTTCCGGGAAGTTTCGGCACGTTCGCCGGGATCGACACAGATGGGACGTCGCGCGCGCTCACCAGCGACGGCGACCCCATCCCCGGTCTCTACGTCACCGGCAACGACCAAGCCAATGTCATGGGTGGCCACTATCCAGCCGGCGGCATCAACCTTGGCCCGGCGCTGACGTTCGGATACATCGCAGGCCGCCACCTCGCGGGCGTGGACAACTACGAAGACGACGGCACGCGCGCGGCCGCCGAGGTCACGCTGTAGCGAGACGTTGTGAGGCCTGCTGTGCAGGGTTTGGCACGCGGATTGCGTGCAGAGCAGGCCTCGCAACGCGGGGTGATTGCTACGTACTTCCTACCCTCCTGTCAGGCGCGGGACGGCCGGAACAGTAGTCACAGGCGCCGGTGCCGGCGGGGGAGCGGGCGCCGCGAAAGGACCACTCGGGTACATTGCGGTGGCTTCCATCATGTAGTTGGCCCACTGCGGACCGGCGATCATGTAACCGTCCAAGGACTTATAGAACTTGCCGTTAATGGTGACATTTTGTCCGGCGCGCTGCTGTCCCGCCGTCGTGTCCCCAAAGAACGACGCCGTAGCAAGGGTGGTGGTGTAACCGGCAACCCAGGTGGCGCCGTTGTTGTTGGACGTGCCGGTCTTGGCCGCCACGGGTACTTGGCTTTGGACCTTTGGGTTGATGTAGACGCCGGAGCCCATTTTTAGGACGTCCTGGAGGACCGCATTGACACCGCGGGCCACGGCCGGTTTCACGGCCTCCCGGCACTCGGGTTTCTGGGCTTCGAACTGGCGGCCTTGGGAGTCACTGATCCCGGTGATCGCGATGGGTGCGCAGTACGTGCCGTCATTGGCGAAGGTGGCGTACGCGCTGGCAAGGACCACGGGTGCCACTCCTATGGAGCCCAGCAGGTTTCCAATCTGGTGCATGTTCACCGGAGCGTTGTCGAGACCGCTGTGAAGACCCACTGTGTCCACCATTTTTTGGATGCCGCAGAAGTCCAACTGGGCTGCGGTGGCGAAGGTTGCAGTGTTAATGGAGTTGTAAAGGCCGTAGTTGATGGGCATGGGTCGGTAATAGCCGGCGTCATTGTTTTGCAGGTCATCGTCGGCGCCCAGGTTCTGTGCTTTCTGGGCGCTGCTGTAACCTCCCATCACCTTGCCGCAGCTTGAGCGCCAGGGGAAACCCACCGGGTAAACCCTTCGCGAGGCGTCAACTATGGCCGTGGGGTTCTTGCCTTCGTTGAGCCATTCGGCGTAGATGAACGGCTTCATGGTGGATCCCGGTTGGAATCCTCCCGCGCCGTTGAGGTCGTATCCGTTGGCGTCCTTGGCGTCCACGTTGAAGTTCAGCTGGGTATCGTACTTGCCTTCCTGGGGTACAAACACCGTGTTCTGGGCCATGGCCAGGATCTTCCCGGTGCCGGGCTGCACGGTTGTCATGGCCGCACCCCATTTGTCCGGATTGTCCCCGGCCGAGGCGTCGACTTGGGCTTGGGCAGCGGCCTGGAGCCTGCTGTCCAGGGTGGTGGTGATGGTCAGTCCACCCCTGTAAAGCAGGCGCTCGCGCTCGTTGACGGTGGAACCATAGGTCTCGTCGTTGAGGATCAGGTGGGAAACATAGTCACAGAAGTAGGTGGCGATCGCGGCACCCGCGCAGCCTTGACGCGAGGGTGTGACGTTCAGTTCTATGGGCGTTGCCACTGCCACGCCATGGTCCACTGCCGTGATCTTGCCCTGTTCCAGCATCCGGTCCAGGACAAGGTTGCGGCGCTTCATCGCGGCATCGGGATCCACTGTGGGGTCGTAGATGCTGGGGCCGTTGACCAGCCCGGCGAGCAGCGCGGCCTGCGGCAGGGTCAGATCCTTCGCGGACGTGCTGAAGAAATAGCGTGAGGCAGCTTCAATGCCGTAGGCGTCCCGGTTGAAGAACACGATGTTCAGGTAGCCCTCAAGGATCTGGTCCTTGCTGAACCGCTTTTCCAGTTCGAGGGCAAGCTTGATCTCGCGGAGTTTGTCCCCCATCGTTTTCTGGCCGCTGAGCACCACATCTTCAGGGCGCCCTTCGGAAAGCCGGGACTCGTTGAGCACGTTGGTGACGTATTGCTGGGTCAAGGTGGAAGCACCTTGCCGGGTGCCTTTGGTCAGGTTGGAGGTCAGTGCACGGATGATGCCCTGGGCGTCCACACCGGCGTGCTCGTAAAAGCGGTTGTCTTCAATGGCCACGATCGCCTCGCGAATAAACGGCGACATCTGGTCCAAAGGGACCTTCACGCGGTTCTCGGCGTAGAACGTGGCAATGTGTTGGCCATCGGCCGAGACCAGCGTGCTGGAAAGGGAGGGGGAATCGACGTTCAGTTCGCTGGGCAGGTCTTCGTAGAACCCGATCGATCCACCCACGGTAGTGCTGGTGAATGCCACCACAGGGACTACCAGCCCGGAGATCAACACCCCGCAGAGAATGCTCACGAAGAAGTATCCGAAGACCCTCAGGAGGACCTTGCCGAGACCTGATTTCGGACTCTGGTTGTTCGCCATTTTCGTGCCAATCCGTCGGGATGTCAGGCTGAAAAGTAGCTACAGAATACGTCCGGCAACGCTATTGGGCCATGGTTGGAAGTCCAAAAAAGGTCCCAAATCGGACTCAATCCAGCGGCAGGGTGACCCTCACACTGGTGCCCCGCCCAAGGGCGGAGTCGATGTCTACTGTCCCGCCGGCGTCGTGCACTGCGATGGACATCAGCAGCAGGCCGAAACCGTGCCGCCGGCCACTGGGTGCTGCGTGGATTTCGAATCCGCTGCCGTCGTCAGTGATAGTGATCTGGATTCCGTGGTAAACGGCGTTGAGGCGAACGGTGAGTTCCGTGGCGTTGGCGTAGTTGAGGGTATTGCTGAAGGTCTCCTGGGCCACGTGGTAGAGCAGGGCGGCGGCCGAAGAGGAGATCTCGATGCCATGATGCGGGGTCTGCCAGTGGACGGCGATGCCGGTCCGGCGCAGCGGCGCGGCAAGGCGGTCGATGCATCCTGCGACGCCCAGCGCGTAGAAATCCACGGGGTGCTGGTCCTGGATGATGCCCTTGACGGCAACTACCTCACTGAGTGCTGATGACTGCTCCATTGCGTCCCCCACATCGTTGTCTTTCATACTTGGAATTCGTTGCCGAAACCCCTCGGTATGGGTGTTCCGACTGATTCCAGCGTGGCGCCGCTTTATCAAGGAACGTTTCCGTTTGGCTCAAGTTCGCATCAAGTTTGCGGGGGGGGGGGCTTGGGGGGGCCCGTCTCCTCCTTTCGCACGAACCAAAACAGCGCCCGACGACGGCAGGCGGGTGTCGTCGTCGGGCGCTGAAGGGTGTGGGCTACCTCCTCTGGTCCAAGGCGGTGAGCATCAGGCGGCACGCACTTGGGACCGGAAGTTCATCCCTGCCGAACGACGTGTGGCTTCGCTACCCACTTTCGCCGTTCAGCTCGCTCAATGAAAACCAAAAAGGTTGATTTCATCCAGCAAAACAGTGAAAAGGGGTAACGAAGCCACAGAGTTCCACCAGGGCCAGCTCACTCAGGCAGAAAGAGGTGCTTCCCTCGAATTCACAGGTCGTATGCCATCGGCCACTGGTGGGGAGTCGGGCCTACCGGCGGCCGCCACCTCCACCAGGGCCCTGAGCCTGGGTGTACTGGCCCGCAGTCACCGTGCCCTGCTTCTGGGCTCCGTCAGTGGAACCCGTGGTCAGGCCGGCCCCGGCATCGGCGCTGCCCCCGGTGTACACCGTGTAGCTCTCACCGTCGGTGATGGCCGGGGAAGAGAAGACCAGCGATGCAGTGGTCTTTGTGGTCACGAATGTGGCAACCACAGCACCGGACGAATCAACAAGGTGCACCGGAGTGCCGGCCGATACGGACGAATCGAAGGTCACTTGCACCCCTGACTGCGTGGACGAGGTGCCAGGGGTGACCGCCATGCCTGCACTGCCGGCTGCTGCGACGGTTCCGCCACTGACTACCAGCTCGCCGTTCACATCCAAAGCCCCGTTGCCGTCGTTGGTGGGGCCGTTGACCACCACTGTTCCTCCCGAGATGGTGGCGCTGCCGTTGGAGTCCAGGCCGTCGCCCTCGGAGTTGATGGTAAGTGTTCCACCGGATACGTCCACGGAGTAATCGCCTGCCGCCATCTCGCCGCCGCCCATGCCGCCACCCATGCCCCCACCAGCTGGTCCGCCCATACCGCCGCCCATGCCACCGGCGGCGCCGGCGTCAGTGGACGCTGAGGTGGACGAACCGCCCGAGGCGTTTACGCCGTCGTCGTTCGATGTGACGGTGACCTCGCCGCCGGAGATGGCGATGTGCTGGGCCTCGAGTCCCTCCTCCGACTCGGCCACGGTGACGGTTCCGCCGGAAACTGTGAGGGTGTTGAACGCCTTCACGCCGTCGTCGCCTGCATTGCTGGTCAGCGAGCCGCCGCTGACCAGCAGCCAGCCGCGGCCTTCATCGGCGTCGTTGTCCGCTTTTACGCCGTCCCCGCCGGTGGTCACCTGGTAGGCGCCGTCCAGCAGGACGGTGTAGTCCTTGCCGCGGATGCCGTCGTCCACCGCGTCCACGGTAACCTTGCCGGCTGCCATCACCAGGCCGTCCTTGGACACGATGCCGTCGTTGGATTTCCCGTTGACGGTGAGGGAACCGGTGCCGGCGATGGTGAGGTCGGCCATGGAGAAGAGCGCTGCGTTGGGGGCGTCATCCCCTTGGTCGGCATAGGTGGTGGCGTCGGTCAGGGTGTTGGTGCTGCCGGCTTCCAGATACACGATCGCCTCATCCGCGCTCTGCACAACAAACGGCGAACCTGCCGAATTGCCCAGCTCGACGCCATCGAGGATGATCCGCACGGTGTCTTCCTCGCCCGCCGCTACGACGATTTGGCCATCGCTCAATGAGCCACTGAGGCGGTACGTTCCTGCCGCGCTGATGGTGACGGTATTGCCGTCTACGGCCACGCCGGTGGAGGCCGACGACGTCACTTTGCTGCCGTCGTCGGCCAGGCTCACAGCCACTTCAGTGGCGGCATCCCACGTGAGGTCGTCGCTGTCGTAATGGGTGTCTTCCTCGATGGTGGCGGCGGAGACTGCCTGCTGAGAAGAGGTGGTGCCGGTGTTGCTTGAGGTGGTGCCGGTGGACGATGAGCTGGTGGCGGCTGTGGAGCAGCCTGCCAGTGACACGGCCAGGGCTACGGCGGCAACGGAGAGGGCAGTACGGAAAGAGCGCATGGTGGGTTCCTAAGTCTGTGGAGGGAAGGTCAGCGGACGGGATGTCAGCAGGCGGGACGCAGGGGCATCCTGTGGCGGAGTGTTTGGTTCCAACGGTTGGCCGGAAGCCCTGGATGGAGTGCTGCCATGCCGGTGGCGAACTTCGAGATGCGGCAAGGCCGGACGCCGTGCGCCCAAAGGTGCCGGTCCAGCGGACCAGGGGCGGAACCGGATTTCGTCTCCACCACCACAGCGTTGTCCAGCATCCAAGGCTGGCCATCGGGACTCTGCCAGGTGACGTCGGAGTCGATGGTGGCCCTGCTTCCGGACCCGGGGAGGAACAGTGTGGTGCGGTCATAGCGGGTGGACAGCACAGGGTCCAAGGGTCCAAACCCGGCATCGCCGATCGTGGCGGCCAGAGTCTCATTCACGTACGCCAAACCTTCGTCGGTCAGGCGCTCGCGGTCGCTCAACTGGTACGGAATCCGTTCCTTGACAGTTGCCTCGCGGGCACCTTCGGTTTTCACTTCCAGGAAGCTGACTCCGCTGTCCAGGTAGGTTCGGGTGCGGATCTTGAACCGCCGCCGCCGGCCACGGGCAGCCAGCATATAGCTGTCCAGCGCCGGGGTGTCGAAATAGACGGAGTCGTAGGCGAAGGTACGGTTCCCGTCCATTTCCAGCACCCGGGCCTCCGTGGTGAACGTACTGAGGATCGCCCGGGCCGTCGCCGACGGCACCAGATACTTGCGGTCAACCCGGGTCAGCAGCCCGGCTTCCGTGGTGAGTTCTTCAAGTCCGACGGCGGGTAGTTGGCCCAGTTGCGGCATGACCGGTTGGGCCTCGACGCGGCTCACGCTACACCGGCCGTAGTGGGTGCGGACGGAGTGGGGGTGGACAGTTGGCCCGGTGCGGGCGGAGTGGGTGTGGACGGCTGGGTGGGTGCGGACGGTTGGGTGTGTTGCGCCCTGTGTAGGGGCTGCGCCGGCAGTTCCCGGGGTGCCGGAGAGAGCGCCCCGGAGGGCTGGTCGAAGCCCAGATCCGAGCGTCGGGGCTGCTGCGGGCGCACCGCGTACCGGACATCAACGATCGTCTTGTCGTTGACCATGTCCAACTCCTGGATGGTGGCCGAATGCACGGTGCCGTGGAGGACTTCCTCCAACCGGGCGTAGAGCTCGGGCTCGCTATTGATGGCCCTGTCCAGGACCACTGTCTGGTGCCGGTAGGCGGGCAGTACCCGTGGGTTGTCTCCAACGAACATCACCAGGAGGACCAGTGCCATGAGGGCCAAGGTGAGCCAGAGGGGCTCCACGCCGATGCCCGCGATCAGGCCGAGGGCCAGTGCCGAGAAGTAGTAGGCCACCTCGTGCTGGGCCAGTTCCGTGGAGCGGAGCCGGATGATGGAGAGAACACCGAACAAGCCAAGTCCCAGGCCAACGCCGGCAGCCGAACCGGACAAAGCCGTGGCCACTGCCAGGACGCCCACGTTCATGCCCAGGTAGGAGACCACCAGGTCACGGCGTCGGTGGCGGCGCAGGTAGAGGGCCAGCGTCAATATGGTGATGGCGGCCAGGTCTGCCGCGATGAGGATGATGGTATTCATCAGTTGCTCCGGAATCTCTTGGGGGATTGATCTCCACTTTTCCCGGGCATGCTGTGCTGAAACTGTGCCCGGACCAAGGCGGGGATATGTGTTTCGGTGCCATCGGTTTCCGATGCTGCGGTGCGGGCCCTGCGGATGAACAGGAATCGCTGCTGAACGCCGTAGCTGACGCCCAACAAGGCCGCCTCGGTCAGCAATTTGGCCGGCACATCCGGGAGGGCAAGGGAAGTGAGGGTGGCCATGGCGGCGTAGTTGGCCGACAACAGGACAACCACCAGGGCCACATAGCCAGCAGCCGCGGCACGCAACGAGGTGTCTTTGCCGTGCTCAAAGACCAGCCGACGATTCACCAGGAAGTTCACCGAGGCACTGACCAGCCGGGCACCCACAACTGCCAGCAGCAGCGAATCCGTGACGGCGCTCAGCACCAGGAACATCACCGTGTCCACCACGAACGCGGATAACGAGGAGCCCAGGAACTTCAACAGCGGCGCATAGATCCGCAGGGAGTCGGCCACGGGCCTGAAATGCGATCCGGAGTTGTGGTCCAGATAGACAGTGGCGATTTCCACGGACTCGATGCCGTAACCTGCCTGTTTCGCTTCCAGCAGCAGGTTCAGTTCGTATTCGTAGCGTTGGCCACGGACTGTCAGCAGCCAAGGGAGCATGTCGGCCCGGTATCCGCGCAGGCCCGTTTGTGTATCAGCAACCCGTTGCCCTGTTGCCAGCCTGAACAGGCCGCGGGTAACTGTGTTGCCGAACCTGCTGCGGGCCGGGACACTTCCAGCGAAGTTGCGGCATCCAAGGACCATCGCCGCTGTGACATGACGGACACGATCGGCCACGGCCAGGATGTCGGCCACGGCGTGCTGGCCATCGCTGTCCGCGCAGACAACGTCCTGCCCCGGGAACCGTTCGGCTATGAAAGCGAACCCGCTTTTGAGGGCGTGTCCCTTCCCGCCGTTCACGGCGTAACTGAGCACATGGCACCCAAGCCGGGCGGCGTCGTCGAACGTTTGTTGGTAGTCCGGTCCGGAACCGTCGTCCACCACCACCATGGTCAACCAGGGATCGGCCGCTTGGAGGTTGCGGATCAGGGCAGTGAGCTGGTGGTCCGGCTCGTAGGCCGGTATCAGGATGATCATGGCTACTGGGCGATGTAGAGGATGTCGGAGGTGCCACGCTCTTTGTTCTCTCCAAGCGGGTTGTTCACCAGGGAGCCGTTGAAGTACATGGTGGAGGAACCGCCGCCGTCGATGTTGTAAGCGGTGCTGGCGCCGAGGTCCTTCATGATCCCTGCCAGTCCGGTCATGGTCACGCCTGCTGAGTAGCCGGGGCTGCGGCCGTCCACCACCACGAACACCAGATGGTTCTCATCGATGACGCCGACGGCGGTGCGGGGCTGCTCACCCTGGATGGAATGGTTGCCGAAGTTGGTATCAACCTCCACGTCCTCGATCCCGGAGGCGATCTCCCCGTTGTCCAGCAGCGACGGCCCGAACGAGAGCGTGTTCCACACGCCGTCGGCGACGAGTTGCTCAGCGCTGGTGGTGGTCTCGTCATAGACCTTGACGGTCCCGTCCTTGTAGAAAGCCAGGCCCTGCCGTGCGCCCTCATCCCGGTACACCACGCCGTTGCGGATCACGATGCCCGTGTCCCTGAAACCGTAGTAATCGCCGTTGATGGCGAAAATGGCGTTGTGGTCCTGGGCGATCGCGGAGGTGGTTTCGGTGATGTTCTCGCCATAGGTGTCCTCGGCGAACGCCGACTTCAGCGTGGTTGCATCATCAAGCACGACGTCGGCAACGTAGTAGGTGACGGTGTCGTCGCCGCTGCCGGTGGTCACCGTGGAGACGGTGACGCCGGTGTCGCCCGAGGTGTAGGAGGTATCGGTGACCACGGCGGCCGCAGACGACGCATCAGCAGAGGTGGCGTCCTCAGCAGAGGTGGCGTCCGTCGTCGAGCCGTTTGTGGTGGTGCCGGTCTGGCTTGCCTCGTATTCGGAGACGTTGGTGATCTCAGCGTGCGGAACCACGAAGCGGTCCAAAGCCCAGGCTGCGGCACCCCCGGCAGAAAGAGTGACCGCCAGAACGGCGGAGATGACGGCGCGCCGTGTCCGGCCGCCCTTACGGTGTTCAGTCTGTGGAGGAGTCATGCCTCATTTCTACGGAGCAAGGCTACGCAGGAGGTTTGCTCGACTTATGCGTGGGCTGTGAAGGTTCAGAAGCCGCGGCGGTCGGCCTCCCGGGCTGCTTCCTCGATCCGGAACCGATGCGCAGCCCACTCCTCGGAGTTACGCGTGGGAATGTTCGGATCGCCCGGCCTTTGTCCTGCGGAGCCGTCGATGAGCTCCCTGATGATGTCCGCGTGCCCGGCATGCCTGGCGGTTTCAACGCACATGTGGACAAGTATTTGGTGGAGGGTCACGTTCTTCTTCTCCTCCGACCACCAAGGCACAACGCCCGGCGCATCCAAAGGAAGGGACTCGATGGTCTCATCGCTGTGCTTGGCCGAGAAGTGGTGCAGCTCCAGGATCTCCTCCCGGGTCTCGGTAACGGGCACCCACATATCGGAATCAGGCTCGGCGTCCTCCGCCAACCACGGCAGCTCCCTGCCGCTGGGGCGTCCGAACGTCACCCCGAAATAGTCCAGCTCCACGCTGGCCACATGCTTCACCAAGCCCAAAAGGTTGGTTCCCGTGGGAGTCAAGGGCCGCCTGGCGTCGTACTCGCTGAGGTTCTCCACTTTGCCCAGCAGGTCCGCGCGGCGCAGGCGCAAGTAACCGAGCAGCATCGCTTTGTCATCCATGGGGAGCACTCTACCGAAGGGGTGTGACGGTATTGGGGCTCCGCCTCCAGATGGAGGGGCTCCGCCGCGACCGTGGGTTCGTGCTCGACCGTGGGTTCGTGGGAACCCTGCCGGATCGCCGGAACTTACACAGGGCTGGCAGCCTCCCCGGGGACCGCGCACGTTTCCCGCGACTTGGCAGGCCAGCCGAAGGATACGACGCCGGTGCTAGCGCGGGTTTTTGTCGATGACCTTGAGGGTCTTACCTTGGGCATGGGCATGGGGATGGGCAAATAGCGGACTTCGGTGTCATCGCCGGGTTCGCCGGGCTCTCGTGTCACCGCCGGGCTCGCCGCGCTCGCGGGAAGCGCGCAAGGTCGCATGGAAGCCTACGGCCATTTCGCAGCATTCCCGCGAACTCGCTTGTCGCAGCCAGCATGACGATGCCACAGTGAACCATGGCCACAGAAGACGACGTCCGGCGCATCTGCCTGAGCATGCGAGGCGTAACAGAGCGGCCCAGCTGGGGGCAACCCGCATGGTTCGCCAAGACCCTGATGGCACGCATGTGGGAAGAGGGCGTGGGCACGGTGAAGAGCGACGAACGCGAAGCGCTCGCAGCCATGAATCCCGACACGTTCTTCTGGACCCCGCATCATGAGCAGTCACCCCAGCTCATGTTGGTCCGGCTCGAACGAATCGGCACGGACGAGCTCGACGAGTTGCTGCAGGAGTCGTACAGAATCGCCGGCGGCCCGGGCAAACCCAACTGAGTGACAGCAAACGTCCCATTGAAGCGCTCAATGGACCATGTGCTGCGACCCAGTTGGGTGCACGCACGCAGGTTAGACTCGGGCGCATGGGGGATAACAACACACTTGGGGAACAGAACCAACCGAAGCCGGGACGCAAACTGGCAACCGTCGTCGTGCCTTTGCTGGGGCTGGCCGCGGTGATCGTGGGGCTGATCGTGGCGTTCAGCAACCAAAGCACGGACTTTGGCTTCGTTGCCTATGCGCCGTTGAGCGACACGCTCTTCCTGGGCAACGGTGTGACGATGGTGAGCCAAGCCAGTCAGGTGGGGCTCGCTGTGACGGTCCTTGGCCTGCTGATGCTCGCCTTCTGGGCCGGGCTCAGAATCGGTCGACGCGGAACCCACCAAAACAGCTGAGTTCGCCGGACCCGCACCGAAACCGCCGGAAAACGACGAAATCGCCGGAGAGCTCCAGCGAACTGGCAGCTTTCCGGCGATCTCGGCAAACCCAAAGCGAAGACTAGGTGAGCTTCACCTGGCGGTTCATGTCCTTGTACAGCAGGTAACGGAACTCGCCCGGACCGCCCGCGTAGCAAGCCTGCGGGCAGAACGCGCGCAGCCACATGAAGTCGCCGGCCTCCACCTCAACCCAGTCGTTGTTGAGCAAGTACATGGCCTTGCCTTCAAGGACGTACAGGCCGTGCTCCATGACGTGCGTCTCCGGGAAGGGGATCACGCCGCCGGGCTGGAAGGTGACGATGTTGACCTGCATGTCGTGCGCGAGGTCGCTGGAGTCCGTGAAGCGCGTGGTCTTCCAGACGTCGTCGGTGTCCGGCATGGAGGTGGGCTCCACGTCCTTCTCGTTGGTGACGAAGGACTTGGCTTCGAAACCTTCAAGGCGCTCGTACGCCTTGCGGATCCAGTGGAAGGAGACGATGTCGTCGGACACGTTTTCCAGGCCCCACTCGGCACCGGCAGCGAGGTAGGCGTAGCCGCCCTCTTCGAGGTGGTGCAGTTCGCCGTCGAGGGTCAGGTTGACCTGGCCCTTGGTGACGAAGATGACGCCTTCAACGCCGGACTCGAACTCCGCCTTGGGAGCCCCGCCGCCCGGTGCGATCTCCACGATCAGCTGGGAGAACGTGGTGGCGAAGCCGGAGATCGGCCGCGCGATGATCCACGAGCGCGTGTTGGTGAAGCCCGGCAGGTTGCTGGTGACGATGTCCGTCATGACGCCCTTGGGGATCACCGTGTACGCCTCGGTGACGATCGCCCGTTCCGTGGTGAGGTGGGTCTGAGGCGGCAGGCCGCCTTGCGGGTAGTAGTACTTGCCCATGCGAAATGCTCCTATCAGTGGGAAGTCGGTTGTGCGAGCCGCGGGTGCGCCAGTGCGGTCAGCTGTGAAAGTTCGACGCCGGCAAGCGCCTTGACCTCGTCGGTCCCCACTGCGCCGCATTGGACGCCGCGGAGGACGAAGCCGGCAAGGGCGCGGGCGGTGGCGGGCTCGTCCATGACGCCGCCTTCGGTGCGCTCAACATAGTTGCGCAGGCGCAGTGCGGCGGCGGGCAGGCCTTCGCGGTAGAAAGCATACGACGCCGAGAAACGGCTCGGCAGCTGGGCGGCGTGGAGATCCCAGCCTTGGTAGTAGCCGTTTTCCAGGGACCTGCGGACCAGTCGGCCGTGCAGCTTCCAGGCGTCTTCCACGGCATCGCCCACGGGGATGATGTTGGTGGAACCGTCGGACAGGCGAATGCCCGTTCCAGCGACCGCGAGCTGCATGACTTCCTTGGCGAAGTCGGCCACGGGGTGCTCCATGGACTGGTATTCCGCGGAGATCCCCAAGGAGGCGCTGTAGTCGTAGGTCCCGTAGTGCAGGGCGCTGATGCGGCCCGGAACAACGTGGGGGAGCTGGGCAACAGGTGAGGTTCCGTCAGCACCGATGATGAGCTGCGGGGTTTCCACCTGCACTTCAAAGCGGAGCCGGCCGGTGGGAAGTCCGTGGACTTCCTCAAGGCGGGACACTGCGAAGTCCATGGCCTGCACCTGGGCCACCGTGGTGACCTTGGGCAGGGTAAGGATCAGTCCGGCCGGAAGTTCGCCGGCCTGAGCCAACGTGGAGACGAACAGGTCCAGCGTCTTCAGGCCACGGGCGCGAGTGGGGGCTTCGAAGCACTTGAAGCGGATGCCGATAAAGGGGGGAGCTGTCCCGGCCGCAACTGCTGCGGCAACGGCGTTGGCGGCAGCCACGGCGTCGGCGTCTTCTGCCTCATCGCCGCGATCGCCGTAGCCGTCTTCGAAGTCCAGCCGAAGGTCCTCAATCGGTTCAGCAGCCAGCTTGGAAGCTACCCGGGAGGCAACAGCGGCAGCCAGGTCGGGTTCCTGGCCCAACAGCCGGCCCAGCTTTTCCAAGCCGCCGTGGGCTTCCGCCGTCGAAAGCGCCTGGGCGCCCCAGTCCGCCACGAAGGTGGGCGTGAAGCGGTCGGCCGGGATGTAGACGGTGTGGATGGGCTGGCGTGAGCCGTCGTCGCCGGGGTAGTTGCGGTCCAGCAACTGGTCCGTCGCTTCAAGCTGCGACTCGATGTGGGCCAGGTCAGAGGAAGAGAATGAGCCCATCTCAGCCCACCAGCTCGTAGGCGGGAGTGGTGAGGAAGTCCGTGTAATCGTCGGACAAACAAATGTCCTCGATCAGCTTGGAGGCAGGCTCGTAGTACTTCGCGAAGTTCTCGTCGCCGAATTCGATGCGCAGGCGCTCGGTTTCCTCGCCCAGGATGCGGGTAACCAGTTCGCGGGTCACGGTGTTGCCCGTGTCCGCCAGGACGGACTTGTTGCGCAGTTGCTGCCACACCTGTGAACGGGAGATCTCCGCGGTTGCGGCGTCTTCCATGAGGTTGTGGATGGCAACCGCGCCGCTGCCGGAAATCCAGACGCCCGTATAGGCGACGGCGACGTACAGGTTCAGCCGCAGGCCGGCTTCGGTGACGGTGCCGCCGGCGGAGGCGACGTCGATCAGCTGCTCCGCGGTGACGTTCACCTCGGGGCGTTGCTTGTCCAGCTGATTCTTTTTCCCGCCGTTGGCAGGGTCACCCAGCACGGTGTCGAAGACTTCGCGGCAGGTGGGAACCAGGTCCGGGTGGGCAACCCAGGAGCCGTCGAAGCCATCGTTTGCCTCGCGGGTCTTGTCGGCGCGGACCTTGTCGAAGGCTGCTGCGGTGACGTCCGGCTGCTTGCGGTTGGGGATGACGGCGGCCATGCCACCCATGGCGAAGGCGCCGCGCTTGTGGCAGGTCTTGACCAGGAGTTCGGTGTAGGCGCGCATGAATGGAGCCGTCATGGCAACGGTGGCGCGGTCCGGGAGGACGAACTCTTCGCCGGCATCACGGAAGTACTTGATGATGCTGAAGAGGTAATCCCAACGGCCGGCGTTCAGGCCCGAGGCGTGATCGCGCAGTTCGTAGAGGATCTCGTCCATCTCGAAGGCTGCGGGGATGGTCTCAATGAGGACCGTGGCGCGGACGCTGCCCTGCGGAATGCCGAGGAAGTCCTGGGCGAAGACAAAGACGTCGTTCCAGAGGCGGGCCTCCAGGTGGCTCTCCATCTTGGGCAGGTAGTAGTACGGGCCCTGACCGTTCAAGAGCAGCTGCTTGGCAATGTGGAAGAAGTGCAAGCCGAAGTCCACCAAGGCACCCACGGCGGGTACGCCGTCGATCAGCAGGTGGTTCTCCTCCATGTGCCAGCCGCGGGGGCGGGCCACCACAACGGCCAGGGGAGCGTCGGTGCGCAGGCGGTATTCCTTACCCTCGGGCGAGGTGTAGGCCAGGGTTCCCTGGGCAGCGTCGCGGAGGTTGAGGATGGCATCGATGACGTTGGGCCACGTGGGGGTGCTGGCGTCTTCGAGGTCCGCGAGCCACACCTTGGCGCCGGAGTTCAGGGCATTGATGGCCATCTTGGCCGGGGTTGCCGGGCCGGTCATCTCAACCCGGCGGTCCTGCAAAGCTGCCGGTGCCTCGGCGACCTTCCAGTCGCCGTCGCGGATTTCCTTGGTCTCCGGGAGGAAGTCCAGGCGGCTGGTGTCGGCAACCTTCTGGCGCTTGACGCCACGCGCCTTGAGGAGCTCGTTGCGGGTGCCGGCGAAGCGCTTGTGCAGTTCTTCGAGGAAGGCCAATGCCTTGGGGGTAAGGATTTCCTCGGCGCGATCGATCGGCCGGGGATCGGTGACTGTGATAGCCATGTGAGCGGATTCCTTTTTCTAGAGTGCGCTGGCGGCGTTGGCGTGCGCAGCATTGGCTACGGCGGTCGCAACGTCGGCGGCAACATGGGGATCGAAGACGCTGGGGATAATGTAACTCGCGTTGAGCTCATCGTCAGCCACCCGGTTGGCAATCGCCTCGGCGGCGGCCACCAGCATGTTCGGGGTGATGTCTGAGGCCCCGGCGTCCAGCAGCCCGCGGAAGAAGCCGGGGAAGGCCAGCACGTTGTTGATTTGGTTCGGGAAGTCGCTGCGGCCGGTGGCCACCACGGCTGCGTGCTTGGACGCAACTACGGGGTCGATCTCCGGCGTCGGGTTGGCCATGGCGAACACGATCGAGTCTTCGGCCATGGAAGCAACCTGCTCTTCGCCGATCACGTGCGGGGCGGAGACGCCGATGAAGACATCCGCACCCTTGAGGGCGTCGTGCAGGGTTCCGGAGAAGCCTTCTTCGTTGGTGTTCGCTGCGATCCAGCTGCGGTGTTCGTCGCCGTATTCCTCACCGGAGTGGATGGCGCCGGAGCGGCCTGCGGCGATGATGTGCTGCGCGCCCTGGGCCTTGAGGAGCTGGATGATGGCCGAGCCGGCAGCGCCGACGCCCGAAACCACGATCTTGACCTCGGAGAGCTTCTTGTCCACAACACGGAGGGCATTGACCAGGGCCGCGAGCGTGACGATCGCGGTGCCGTGCTGGTCATCGTGGAACACCGGGATGTCCAGCTCTTCGCGCAGGCGGTTCTCGATTTCGAAGCAGCGCGGCGCGGCGATGTCTTCGAGGTTGATGCCACCGTAGACCGGTGCCATGGCCTTGGCGATCATGATGATCTCTTCGGTGTCCTGGGTGTCCAGGCAGACCGGCCAGGCATCCACATTGGCGAACTGCTTGAACAGCGCAGCCTTGCCTTCCATGACGGGAAGGGCGGCGGCTGGGCCGATGTTGCCCAGGCCCAGAACGGCCGAACCGTCAGTGAGGACGGCGATGGTGTTGCGCTTGACCGTCAGGTTGCGGGCAGCGGCCGGGTCTTCCGCAATGGCCATGCAAACACGGGCGACGCCGGGAGTGTAGGCACGGGAGAGATCGTCGCGGTTGCGCAGGGCTACTTTGGGGACGACCTCGAGCTTGCCGCCAAGGTGCATGAGGAAGGTGCGGTCCGAAACGTGCTGGACGGTGACGCCGTCGAGCGCGTTCAGGGCATCCTTCACGCGGGCTGCGTGGTCGTCGTCGGTGGTGTTGCAGGTGACGTCAACAACGATCGTCTCGTGGTGGGATTCCGTGACGTCCAGCGCGGTGATCGCTGCACCGGCTGCGCCGACGGCTGCTGCCAGTTCGCTGGTAGCGGTGAAGCTCGACGGTGCGGCGACGCGCAGGGTGATCGAGTTTCCGGGGCTCGGATTCGCCATTGAAATTCCTCCTGTAAGGCCCGTTCCCGGGCCGCCGTTCCAAACTGAATGTTTTCGTATTATGGATATTATTATCTACAAAGTGGAAACACAACCCCCAGCTTGGTCATGATCGGTGTCATCGCGCAGCTTGGCCCTGTGCTGTATGTTGGGTGTTCTAAGCAATTCTTTTCACGATGCGGATAAGAGTTGTCGGAATCTGAGTCATTGGAGACAAGGGAATGGCTGAAAAAGCCTCCGGAGGCGTGCAGTCCGTTGAGCGCGTCTTTGAACTGCTGGAACTGATCACGGATGCGGGCGGCGACGTCACACTGAGCGAGCTCTCGTCATCCACTGACCTCCCCCTGCCCACCATCCACCGTCTTTTGCGGACCTTGGTGTCCCTTGGCTACATCCGCCAGCTGCCCAACCGCCGCTACGCCCTGGGCCCCCGGCTCATCCGGCTCGGCGAAGGCGCCAGCAAGCAACTCGGTGCCGTGGCACGCCCGCAGCTGAAGACCTTGGTGGAACGCCTCGGTGAAACTTCCAACATGGCTGTGTTGGATTCCGACATGGTCATCTACGTGGCCCAGGTCCCCTCCATGCACTCCATGCGCATGTTCACCGAGGTTGGCCGCCGCGCCCACACGCACGACACCGGCGTGGGCAAAGCCATCCTCGCCCAGCTGGAAGACGAAGTTGTCCGCGGCATCGTGGCCCGCACCGGCATGCCCACACCCACGGCCAAGAGCATCGGCGACATCGACTCCCTGCTCGCGGACCTGGCGTTGATCCGTGAGCGTGGCTACTCCATTGATGAGGAAGAGCAGGAGCTCGGCGTCCGCTGCTTCGCCATGGCCGTGCCCAACGCACCCACGCCTACCGCGATCTCCGTCTCCGGCCCGATCACCCGTGTTGACCAGAGCTTCGCCGACCGCGCCGTGCCCATGCTGCGCGAGGCCGCCATGGCGATCTCCGCGGAGCTCAACCAGAACTAGGCTGTACCACCCGCGCCCCCTGCGCGAGATGGCAAAAGATGGCAATGTTTCCCCAAAACATTGCCATCTTTTGTTATCTGGGAGTGGGTTTTGAGCCGGCGGTCCTCGTCAGCGTGGAGTTCCCCACGGGCGGATGCGCAGGCCGTTTCGCGCCGAGGTGCGGCTTCCCGCACCACACCTTAAGCTCGACGGCGGTGGTCACCCGGGTCGGTCGGCTCATGCGGGTCAACTCCGACGGCGGTGATCGCCCGGATCGGTCGGCTCACCCGGGTCAAGGTCGACGGCGGTGGTCGCCCGGGCGGGGCGGCTCACGCGGGTCAACTTCGACGGCGGTGGTCACCCAAGTCAACTGCGGCGGCCCGCGCAGGTGGGCACCAACCAAGGTGAGGGCCGCCGCAGAGGCCGGTGCCGGCGTCGTACGTTTCATCCAAGCCGACAAAAGGCGGCAACGTCCCCCAAGGAAACGTTGCCGCCTGCTGTCGCTGCGGAGGTGCTAGTGCTCTGACGCGCTGGAGGTCTTGAGCGGGACTTCGTTGCCGTCGGCGTCGATCAGCTTGCCGTTCTCGAACCGGTCGTCCTCGCTGAGGCACTTGATGTCCTCTTCGCTGACGATCCTGTCCGTGCCCGCGACGAACACCGACTGGTTGTCCGAGTTGCCGGCCTTGAAGTGGTTGAAGAGGATGTTCAGCAAAATGGCCATGACCGCGGCCGAGCTGATGCCGGAGTGGAAGATCGTGGCGAACCAGGACGGGAACTGGTCGTAGAACTTCGGGGCGGCAATCGGGATCATGCCGAAGCCGATCGACGCCGCCACAATGATGAGGTTCATGTTGTTCTTGTACTCGACCTTGGCCAGGGTACGGATACCACTGGCTGCCACGGTACCGAAGAGAACGACGCCGGCGCCGCCCAGGACGGGGGTCGGAACCGCTGCCACAACCCGGCCCAGAATCGGCAGGAGGCCCAGGATCACCAGGATCAGGCCGCCGGCGCTGACGACGAAGCGGCTCTTGATGCCAGTGATGGCAACGAGGCCAACGTTCTGGGCGAAGGCGCTCTGCGTGAAGGAGTTGAACAGCGGGGAGATGGCGCTGGAGAGCATATCTGCGCGAAGGCCGTCGCCGATGCGGCGTGAATCAACCTTGGTGTCTACGATCTCGCCCACTGCGATGATGTCTGCCGAAGTCTCTGTCAGGGTCACCAGGATGACGATGAGCATGGAGATGATCGCGGCGATTTCGAAGGTGGGAGCACCGAAGGCGAACGGCGTGGGGAATGCGACGATGTCGCCCTGGCCAACCTTGGAGAAGTCAGCCATGCCGGCCACCAGGGCAATGATGGTGCCGATAACCATGGCCAGCAGGATGGAGAGCCGGGAGATGGCGGCGTTGCCAACCTTGCTCAGGAGAAGGACGATGCCCATGGTTGCTGCTGCCAGGCCGATGTTGGCCATGCTGCCGTAGTTATCTGCCTTGGCGTTGCCGCCCATGGCCCAGTTGGCGGCCACCGGCATCAGCGTCAGGCCGATGGTGGTGATCACTGTTCCTGTGACCACTGGCGGGAAGAACTTGATGATCTTGGAGAACAGGGGAGTGATCGCCAGGCCAATCAGCGAGGCCACAATGACTGAGCCGAACACCGCCTGGATCCCGCCGCCGCCTTGGACGATCGCCACCATGGTGGAAACGCCCGCGAACGACACGCCCTGGACCAGTGGCAACTGCGAGCCGAAGAACGGTATGCCCACGGTCTGCAGGATGGTGGCCAGGCCGCCAACGAACAAACAGGCGGCAATGAGGAGGCCGATGTCCTGGGAGGACATGCCGGCCGCTGCGCCGATGATCAGCGGCGGGGCAATGATTCCGCCGTACATGGTCAGGACGTGCTGGAAGCCGTAGGCGAAGGTGCTGCCAATGGAAAGGCGCTTGTCCTCCGGGCGCTCGGACTGATGTTTCTGCGAAGAGGTGGTATTCGCGGGGCGGGACTTCTTCTTGATGTTCATGGCAGACTTTCTGGGTTCATGGCAGACGTCTTCGTCTGGCTAACTGTGTCTGGCTAACAAAATCTTGTGGTTTTGGGGTTGGCTGTGTGCAGGTCCGGCCGTCACGGGGCGCCGTTGGGAGGGACCTGCACACAAACCCGTTGTTGGTGCGGTTTGTTGCGGGGTTACTGCGGGTTGGTGCGGTGTTTCTGCGGGTTTAGCAGAAGCCGGCGATGCCGCTCCACGCAACCGGTGCAGCCTCGATGTCCTCGCGCTGGACCGTGGCTTCGATCAGGCCGTACGGGCGGTCAGCCGCGAAGAAGACCTCGTTGGGGTTGTCCAGGCCGAACGGGCTCAGGTCAACCAGGAAGTGGTGCTTGTTGGGCATGGAGAACTTGATCTCGTCCACTTCGCTGTGTGCTTCCAGGACCTTCTTGCCCATGTCGAACAGCGTCTGCTGCAGGGCGTGGGAGTAGTTCTCGGTGAAGCCTTCAAGCAGGAGGGCCTTGATGTCCTCGTAGCTCTTGTTGAAGTCCGTGCCGGCGAAGTCCAGGTTGGTGTTGTAGCGCCAGCGGGCGGAAACGTCGGTGGCCAGGATGCGGTCCGTGGTCTCCGGCAGGGTGGTGTACTTGTCGCGCGGGTAGCCGACAAAGCCGGACTGCGTGGTCTTCAGGACGGTCAGGTCCTTGAGGCCGCTGATGAGGTGCGTGGTTGCGCCATCACGGACGACGACGGCGGTACGCACCTCTTGTCCGTTGCGGACGAAGCTGTGGTCATGTCCCTCGCCGTGGGCCTGGATACGATCCCAGCTGTAGGCTTCGGCTTCCCAGCGTCCGCCGGTGACCCAGTCGAATCCACCGGTGAAGTGGTCTGCGAGGCGCAGGAGGAAGGACTCGGGGGAGCCGATGCCTTCACGGGCGAACGCGTAGACCGTGTTCTTCTGGGTGTCGGTGGCAACGACGTGGCCGTTGTCGCCCTGGAGGTGTGCGGCCTGGAAGTCGCCACGCAGCTGCGAGGTGACGTTCAGGTCTTCGATGTGGTGGCGGTCCGTATCCCGAGTGACCTTGACGACGCGGACTTCTGCTTTGCCGTACTGGTTTTCGCCGAGGACGATGTTGTTGCTCATGGTCATATCCCAACTTCTGTGAGGTGGAACCTACGTTCCATCAATGAAATTAAGCGCGTGTTTCCACCGCGTTTCTGGTGGAGCTGACCCAACAAAAAAGAGCCAGCATCCATGGATGCCAGCTCATTACGACCCTGCCTGCTGCTCTCAGGTTACGTGACCTACGCCACGAACTCATTCGAGAGTAGCGCATGATTTCGGCCTGTGTATATGGGTTGCCAAGGATCGTTATGAACCAGCCAAATGTGACCGGGGCAACTTGGTTGGGGTGTCCGTGGGTCTTGACGGCTGCTTTCGCCGCTGCCTACACTTTCCACATAACAATAAAAGATTTCCGAAGAGCGGAAACTGTGTGCATAAGAAAGAGGAGGAACAGATGGACTCGAAGGATACGAACAACGTCGTGGAATTCCCGGCGCCGGGCCAGGAGCTGTACTTGCCCTTCGGTGCAACAGATCCGGACTTCTACATTCCGGCCGACTGTGATCGCAAAGCCGGCGGGTTCTCCCGTTGGCTGCGCGCACTCCCGGTGTTCGGTCGGCAGCGCCCCTAGGATCTTTCCTGCATCCAAGGGTGTGCGGACTCTGCGCAACAGAGCCAACGAGGCGGGCGATACCTGGGGAGGTGTCGCCCGCTTTTCCGTGCTTTCTTCCTCCTGCGCCCCGCCCTGTATGCTGTGGCCGCCCGTTTCGATGCTTCGCTGCGGGGTGTGCCGTGCGCCCGGCATGGTGTGCAGCGAACCCCCGTGTTGGCGGACCGGGGCGCCCCAGCCCTGCCGCCCGTTTGTTGCCCGGCCGTTTGCCCGGCTGCCGTTTCGATGGCTTGCTGCGGGGTGTGCCGTGCGCGTGGCATGGTGTGCAGCGAACCCCCGGATTGGTGGGCCGCGTCGCCGCAGCTCTGCCCGGTCGTTTGCTGCCCGGCCATTGCCGGCTGCCGTTTCGATGCTTCGCTGCGGGGTGTGCCGTGCGCCCGGCATGGTGTGCAGTAAACCCCCGGATTGGCGGGCCATGGCGCCGCAGCCCTGCCCGAGTCAGCCGCATCCCTCACCCGGAGCCTCTACGGAACGCCCTGGCTCGTGGTGCGCAGAACCCCAAGCACGGTTGCTTTGAACTCCTGTTCCTGAAATAGATGCTTCCACTGGACCCGGATGAATTTCCAGCCCTGCGCCATGAGGGCCTTTTCACGCTGTCGTTCCTTGTAGATGACCTCGTCGGTGGGCGCGTATTCGAAGTACTTCACCTTCCCGTCGAACTCCAGGGCAACTTTCTTCTCCCGCCACGCAAAGTCCAGCCGATGACGACCCTCGACGGAAGACACCTCCACCTGCAGCTCGGGAAGTTCGATGCGTAGCCGTTGGAGAAGTTCACGGCTCAGCGTTTCGCCCGGTGATTCTGACCTGGCATCGGCGTTTTCCAAGGCCCTCCGGAGAGTCCGGACTCCGCTGCGTCCGACCATCGATGCGCACATTTGCTGCATCTTCGCCGCGTCGGCACCCTTTCTGAGCGCGTGATCCATCAGCACCAGGGCCTGTTTGTAGTTCAGCAGCCGGCAGCAGTCCACCACCGTTTGTTCCAACGGGGTGCACGGCATGCCCTGGATGAAAGCAATTGCACCCGTCAGGTTCAGCCGGCGGGTATGCGCAACTACGTCCCCGCCGTGAGAAGTGGAAGACGCTGTGGTTTCCGTAGTGATGTGGACCTTGTCATCGACGTCCCATAGAAACAATCCGTGAAGGCGCGCAGCCGAGGTGTGGCTGTAAACCGAGCCGCCGGCCGACGTCGTAAGAGTCCCGTGTGCGTGCGCGGCAACGAGCTGCAGACTGCGGATCCACGGTTTCTGGGGCGTCCACGTGCTGCCTCTGATATAGCAACCGCGGCGTAGCCGTACCAGCTCCCCGGAGCGGACCAGCGCAGCAATTCGTCGATCGTGGATCCCCGCTTCGTGCAGTTCGCTGGTCCGCCACAAGTCCATTCCCGGGGGCAGCTGGGCACCGATTCTTTTCGTCATGAGTCAAGCGTCGAAGGTACAGGAGAGTCGGCACAGGGGAGGGTTGGCGTATGTGGAGAACCGGCGTCGATGGTTCCCTGCCGAACGTGCCGTGCGCGCGGCACCCTGATCAGGGAACCCTCGAAGTGGGCGGCGTGGCGGATTTCGACTTACCGTATGCTGGGCCGACGACCACCTACGGGTACCTCAAGGTCGTGGCGGCCCTGACCGGACACGGGCCGCAAACTCCCGCTCGACCGGGCCGTCTACAGGCGGCATGCGGCAATGATCGGGAATCCGACGCGCATCGCCGCGCCGTGCCGGGCGATGTCCCGGCTGAAACCCTGCCAAGGCAGGTGGCGAAAGAGCCGGCTGGGGAGACGGCATCGAGGCAGCTTCACTGCGGCTGCAACTCAAAGGAATGCAAGTCATGAAACTCAAGGTCTCAATTTTCGTGGCGGTGATGGCGTTGGCTCTTTCCGGGTGCACAACTCCTGAGCCACAGCCAACACCAAGTGCCACTGCGACTTCGACGGCGACGCCGACTGAAACTGCGACG